>NZ_CP021648.1:0-1305000 GCF_002176815.1 Acidovorax sp. T1
AATAAGAATGCCCCCTGAAATGACCGAGGAATCCCATCGCAGCCCCATGGGCCAGCCCGGCGCCGATGCCGGCCAGGGCCTCTGGCAGGCCTGCGTAGAGCAGCTCGCCCAAGACCTGCCCGAGCAGCAATTCAACACCTGGATCAAGCCCCTGGTAGCGCAAGTGGCCGAAGACTTTTCCAAGGTCACGCTGCTGGTGGGCAACCGCTTCAAGCTCGACTGGATTCGCGCCCAGTATGCGGGCCGCATCGCCGCCCTGCTGGAAGCCATCTATGGCCAGCCCGTCACGCTGGAGTTAGCGCTTGCTCAGCGGGAAGCTGTTGCTCGCACTTACATCCGGCCTGCAGCCTCCCCAGCCGCTGCCCCTTCTGACGCGTCCACCCACAGCAGCGATGAAGCCCCGGCGGGCGCCTTTCGCACCCGGCTCAATCCGGCCCTGACCTTCGAAACCCTGGTGGAAGGCACGGCCAACCGCATGGCGCGCTCGGCCGCCATGCATGTGGCGGGCATGCCGGGGCATCTGTACAACCCGTTGTTCATCTACGGCGGTGTCGGCCTGGGCAAGACCCACCTGGTGCACGCCGTGGGCAACCGCCTGCTGCAGGACAAGCCCGACGCCAAAGTTCTCTACATCCACGCCGAGCAGTTCGTGTCGGATGTGGTTAAGGCCTACCAGCGCCGCACCTTTGACGAGTTCAAGGAGCGCTACCACTCGCTCGATCTGCTGCTGATCGACGATGTGCAGTTTTTTGCCAACAAGGACCGCACGCAGGAAGAGTTCTTCAACGCGTTCGAAGCCCTGCTGGCCAAAAAGAGCCACATCGTGATGACCAGCGACACCTATCCCAAGGGACTGCCCAACATCCACGAGCGGCTGGTTTCGCGCTTTGATTCGGGCCTGACGGTGGCCATCGAGCCGCCCGAGCTCGAAATGCGCGTGGCCATCCTGATCAACAAGGCCCGCGCCGAAAGCACCGAAATGCCCGAGGAAGTGGCCTTCTTCGTGGCCAAGAACGTGCGCTCCAACGTGCGCGAGCTCGAAGGCGCGCTGCGCAAGATCCTGGCCTATTCGCGCTTCAACCAGAAAGAAATCTCCATCCAGCTGGCCCGCGAGGCGCTGCGCGATCTGCTGTCCATCCAGAACCGGCAGATTTCTGTGGAAAACATCCAGAAAACGGTGGCCGACTATTACAAGATCAAGGTCGCCGACATGTACAGCAAGAAGCGCCCGGCCAGCATTGCCCGGCCGCGCCAGATTGCCATGTACCTGGCCAAGGAGCTGACGCAAAAGAGTCTTCCGGAAATCGGCGAATTGTTTGGCGGCCGCGACCACACCACGGTGCTGCATGCGGTGCGCAAGATTTCTGGCGAGCGCCAGCAACTCACCGAACTGAACCAGCAGCTGCATGTGCTGGAGCAAACGCTCAAGGGTTGATGCAGGTGGTGCAACCCCAGCGGGGGCGCCCCGGTTAACAGGCAAAATGGCGGTTTATGCGGCAGGGAGGAGGCACGATCTGTGCTGCTGTCCACACACCGTCCCCAAAACCACAAGAGGTTGACATGATCGTTTTGAAGGCAACACAAGACAAGGTTCTCGCGGTATTGCAATCGGTCTCCGGCATCGTGGAGCGCCGGCATACCCTGCCCATCCTGGCCAATGTGCTGATCCGCAAGACGGGCAACGCCCTGCAACTGACGACCAGCGACCTCGAAATCCAGATCCGCACCACGGCCGAGCTGGGTGGCGACACCGGCGACTTCACCACCACCGTGGGCGCGCGCAAGCTCATCGACATCCTGCGCACCATGCCCGGCGACCAGACCGTGAGCCTGGAATCGGCCCAGTCCAAGCTCATCTTGAAGGGCGGCAAGAGCCGCTTCACGCTGCAGACGCTGCCCGCCGAAGACTTTCCGCTAGTGCAGGAATCGGCGGCGTTTGGCCCCGTGTTCAGCGTGCCGCAAAAGACGCTGAAGGACCTGCTCAGCCAGGTCTCGTTTGCCATGGCGGTGCAGGACATTCGCTATTACCTCAACGGCATTCTGTTCGTCGCCGAAGGCAAGCAACTGAGCTTGGTGGCCACCGACGGCCACCGCCTGGCCTTTGCCAGCGCCACGCTGGATGTGGAAGTGCCCAAACAAGAAGTGATTTTGCCGCGCAAGACGGTGATCGAGCTGCAGCGCCTGCTGTCGGATGCGGGCGGCGACAACCAGCCCCACATCGAAATGCAGTTTGCCAACAACCAGGCCAAGTTCACCTTTGGTGGCATGGAGTTCGTCACCAAGCTGGTCGAAGGCAAGTTCCCCGACTACAACCGCGTAATTCCGCGCAACCACACCAACAGCGTGACCCTGGGCCGCGCGCCGCTGCTGGCCAGCCTGCAGCGCACCGCCATCATGACCAGCGACAAGTTCAAGGGCGTGCGCCTGAACCTGGAGCCCGGCACCCTGCGCGTGGCCAGCAACAACGCCGAGCAGGAAGAGGCCGTGGACGAGCTCGACATCGACTACGGCGGCGACTCCATCGAAATCGGCTTCAACGTCACCTACCTCATCGACGCCCTGGCCAACATGGACCAGGACATGGTGAAGGTGGAGCTGTCGGACGGCAACAGCTCGGCGCTGATGACCATCCCCGACAACGCCCACTTCAAGTACGTCGTCATGCCCATGCGCATCTGACGCACCATTACCACAAAACACTATTGTTTTGATAGCTGTTAGCGCTTATTGGATAAGCGCTAGAGCCCGTTTTTATCATTGAACACATTGGAAACCGCCGGTTTCCACGGATCCCAAGGCCCACCATGACCGCTGACAACACGCAACCCGAGCCCACCGAAAACGGCTCCACCGGCAATGGTGAGCCCGTTGTGCAAAAGATCGACACCAACCAGGCCGGCGCCAGCGAAAGCTACGGCGAAGGCGCCATCACCATCCTGGAAGGGCTGGAGGCCGTGCGCAAGCGCCCCGGCATGTACATCGGCGACACGAGCGACGGCACGGGGCTGCACCACCTGGTGTTCGAGGTGGTGGACAACTCCATCGACGAAGCGCTGGCCGGCCACTGCGACGACATCGTGGTCACCATCCACTCCGACAACTCGATTTCCGTCACCGACAACGGCCGCGGCATTCCCACCGGCGTGAAGATGGACGACAAGCACGAGCCCAAGCGCTCGGCGGCTGAAATCGCGCTGACCGAGCTGCACGCCGGCGGCAAGTTCAACCAGAACAGCTACAAGGTCTCGGGCGGCCTGCACGGCGTGGGCGTGAGCTGCGTGAACGCGCTCTCCAAAAAACTGCGCCTCACAGTACGCCGCGAAGGCAAGGTGCATGTGCTGGACTTCAGCCAGGGCTTTGTGCAAAACCGCATCATCAACCAGGTGGACGGCGTCGACGTCTCGCCCATGAAGGTCATCGGCGACACCGAAAAGCGCGGCACCGAAGTGCACTTTTTGCCCGACACCGAAATCTTCAAGGAAAACAGCGATTTCCATTATGAAATCCTGGCCAAGCGCCTGCGCGAGCTGAGTTTTCTGAACAACGGCGTGCGCATTCGCCTGAAAGACGAACGCAGCGGCAAGGAAGACGACTTTTCGGGCGCCGGCGGCGTGCGCGGCTTTGTCGAGTTCATCAACAAGGGCAAGACCGTTCTGCACCCCACCTCGTTCTACGCGGCGGGCGAGCGCCCGGCCGAAACCTATGGCGGCATCCCCGGCACGCACATCGGCGTGGAAGTGGCCATGCAGTGGAACAGCGGCTACACCGAGCAGGTGCTGTGCTTCACCAACAACATCCCGCAGCGCGACGGCGGCACCCACCTGACCGGCCTGCGCGCCGCGATGACACGCGTCATCAACAAATACATCGAAGAAAACGAGTTCGCCAAGAAGGCCAAGGTTGAAGTGAGCGGCGACGACATGCGCGAAGGGCTCTGTTGCGTGCTGAGCGTGAAGGTGCCCGAGCCCAAGTTCAGCAGCCAGACCAAGGACAAGCTCGTCAGCAGCGAAGTGCGCGCGCCCGTGGAAGACATCGTGGGCAAGCTGCTCACCGACTATCTGCAGGAGCGCCCGGCCGACGCCAAGATCATCTGCGGCAAGATCGTGGAAGCCGCCCGCGCCCGCGAGGCCGCCCGCAAGGCGCGCGAAATGACGCGCCGCAAGGGCGTGCTCGACGGCATGGGCCTGCCCGGCAAGCTGGCCGACTGCCAGGAAAAAGACCCGGCGCTGTGCGAGATCTACATCGTCGAGGGCGACTCCGCCGGCGGCTCTGCCAAGCAGGGCCGCGACCGCAAGTTCCAGGCCATCCTGCCGCTGCGCGGCAAGATCCTGAACGTGGAAAAAGCGCGCTACGAAAAGCTGCTGACCAGCAATGAAATCCTGACGCTGATCACCGCCCTGGGCACCGGCATCGGCAAGGCCGGCGGCAGCACCGGCAACGACGATTTCGACGTCGCCAAGCTGCGCTACCACCGCATCATCATCATGACCGACGCCGACGTGGACGGCGCCCACATCCGCACCCTGCTGCTGACCTTCTTCTACCGCCAGATGCCCGAGCTGGTCGAGCGCGGCCACATCTACATCGCCCAGCCACCGCTGTACAAAGTGAAGGCCGGCAAGGAAGAGTTGTACCTGAAGGACGCACCCGCGCTCGACGGCTTTTTGCTGCGCATTGCCCTGAACCATGCCAGCGTGTTCACCGGCAGCGCCGGCGAGCAGACCCTGAGCGGCGACACCCTGGGCGAACTGGCGCGCAAGCACCAGATCGCCGAGAGCGTCATCGCCCGTCTGGGCAACTTCATGGACGCGGAAGCCCTGCGCGCGATTGCCGACGGCGTCTCGCTCCAGCTCGACACCGTGGCCGAAGCCGAAGCCAGCGCCGTGCAGCTCCAGGCCAAGCTGCGCGAACTCAACACCACCGGCGCCCCCGCCGAAGTGGCCGGCGAATTTGACGCCCGCACCGACAAGCCCCTGCTGCGCATCAGCCGCCGCCACCACGGCAACATCAAGAGCAGCGTCATCACGCAAGACTTCGTGCAGGGCGCCGACTACGCCGCCCTGGCCGAAGCCGCCGAAACCTTCCGCGGCCTGCTGGGCGAAGGCGCCAAAGTGATGCGCGGTGAAGGCGACAAGCGCAAGGAAGAAAAAGTGGGCGACTTCCGCCAGGCCATGAAGTGGCTCATCAGCGAAGCCGAACGCTCCACCAGCCGCCAGCGCTACAAAGGCCTGGGCGAAATGAACCCCGAGCAGCTGTGGGAAACCACCATGGACCCCACCGTGCGCCGCCTGCTGCGCGTGCAGATCGACGACGCGATCGAGGCAGATCGCGTGTTCACGATGCTGATGGGCGATGAGGTGGAGCCGCGGCGGGATTTCATTGAAACGAATGCGCTGCGGGCGGGGAATATTGACGTCTGATCTTGTTGTCAAACGATAGAGAACATGCAAACTTTGCCAAGTTAGTGCAAAAGTACTGCCAGAGAAAAGAAAAAGGCGCTCAAATTGAGCGCCTTTTTCTTTGGATAAGTATGTGTGGGCCGGGTATCTTCGGGAACCTCAACAGATCAACCGCTGGTGTATCTCAGACAGGCGACGCACCAGCTTACTTGAACGAATGGGTGGCTGGAAGGTTTTGTAAACCTTTCGTAGGTGAGTTTCTGCGGAGCCTTTGTTCATTTATTATTCACGTTCATTCGAAATGAACACGATGTACAAATGAACAACAGCGGTATTCTCACTAAGGCGATTGAGGCCACCAGCCCCCCTTTGAACTGGGAGGTTCTTGAAGAAGAGGCTCCTTCATCACCGGGCGATGCGGATGCCATCCTTGCACTGCGCCTTAAGGAAGGCCCAGCTCACCGGTTCGCGGTGGAAGTAAAAACCGTTGTGCGTATTGAAACCCTGAGAGCACAGGTAACCCGTAGTTCAGCAATCTCTCGTCACCCGAGTTGGCTTGTTGTTGTTCCCTACATGTCGAAGAAAAATTCCGCACTTTGCCGGGAGGCCGGGTTGAACTTCATAGACACCGCAGGAAACGCCTTCATCGACGTTCCCGGTTGCTACGTCTTCATCACTGGCAAGCAACGGCTTGAACAAGAGCCCGTTGGATCTGGCCATGAGGTCATGGGGTCTGCAAGCGCCTTACGGGTCATCTTCACTTTGCTGACTGAACCCGGCATGCCGGAAAGCCCGCTACGCGACATCGCCACAAAGGCGGGGGTCTCACTTGGCTCCGCAGCAAAGGCTATGGAAGGCCTTCGACGCCTGGGCCACTTGAGCCCCGGTGACACCCAAAGCCGCAGACTTCTCGCCGTTGACACCCTGCGAACGGAGTGGGCCCGCAATTACCCCATCGCACTGCGCAACAAGCTCAAGCCTCAGCGGTACGCACCGCAGAATGGACGGTGGTGGAAGGACGCCAAGCTGCAGCCGGAAGAGGCGGCTTGGGGGGGCGAGGTGGGCGCCGCCCTCAAGACCTCCTATCTCCAGCCCGAGCTGGCCACCATCTATTGCTGGAAGGACCGAGGAGGGCTGTTGATGCAGCATCGCCTGCGGCCCGAACCCAACGGCACCGTTGAAATCCTCGATGCCTTCTGGACGCCTCCCAGTTCTAGCGCTGAGCCCATCGCACCGTTGTTGCTGATCTACGCAGACCTCATGACCAGCCTGGATGGCCGCAATCGCGAGGTGGCAAGCCTGCTGAGAAAGGAGATCTTCGATGCTGAAACGGCTTCCTGACCGCGACATAGATCCTGCCCTGCGCGCGATCCTGGAAGAGGCGCGCACCGCCACCGAAGCTCTGGACATCCCGTTCTTTGTGGGCGGCGCCATGGCTCGGGACATTACCTTGACCCACGTCTTCGGGCAGGAGGTGAAACGCGCAACACGCGACGTGGACCTCGGGCTCTACCTTGACAACTGGGACCGCTTTCAACACCTGAAGAATGCGCTGGTTGACACGGGCTTGTTCCACGCGGTGGATGGCAAGCCCCACCGGCTGCACTATGGATCTCCAAAAGGTATCCCTCTGGATCTGATCCCGTTTGGCCGTATAGAGCACCCTGCGGGCGAGATTGCGTGGCCTCCAGGCAATGACGTAGTGCTCAACGTGGCCGGGTTCGAGGACGCGTTTCGCAGTGCGCTGGTGGTAGACCTTGGCGCGGGGCTAGTCATCAAGACATGCGCCCTTCCATCCTTGGCTGTGCTCAAACTCATCGCATGGCATGACCGTCGGAAATATTCCAACAAGGACGCCACCGATCTGCTGTTCATCGCACAGAACTACGCCGCCGCCGACAACATGGATCGGCTCTACGAAAGGGAGTCGAAACTGATGGAAGCCGCCGACTACAACCCTGAATTGGCAGGTGCCTACTTGCTTGGCAAGGATGCGGCTTTGCAGTCGGGAAACGACACAGCGGCTATCGCCAAAGCCATCCTTGAAAACAAGGTGCTGCAACAGGAGCTGATCGACCAAATCGTCCGCGCGAAAGCGGTATCGCACAGCCGCGAAGACGAGCAGAGGTATACCCAGTATCTGAAAGGTTTCAGCACGAGCTTCCTCAAGCAACTGGGTGAGCTCGGTCAGTAACGGGTACACGCGAATCGGCATCGCTCGTGTGATTTGCCATCGTGTATGTCCTCCCGCTCTAAAAGTGATGAATACTTGGCGGAAGCCATTGGAATACCTCCGGCGTCGCCCATGCCCACCCTCAACCAGCAGCGCACCCACAAATACATCGCAACCCGCCAGCAGCACCCGGCCTGGCTGCTGCTGGCGTCGCGGCGGGCGCCGCTGGTGCTGAGTTGCCTGGATGCGCTGTTTGAACACCAGCGCGATGGCGTGCCGTTTGATGCCGCCGTGCAGGCGCTGGCGGACATGCTGGCCGCTCATGCCAACGAAGTGGACTTCGAAATCGACAGCACCGACACCCTGAGCCAGGCCCGGCGCGAGGTGCGCGAGTGGATACGGCGCGGGCTGGTGGTAGAGCGTGAGGGGCGTGTTTTTGAGACCGATGCGCTCAAGACCGCGCTGCGTTTCATCGCGCAACTCGATGGTCGGATGATGACTTCCACCGCGTCACGCTTGGCCGTGGTGCAGCGCGAAATCGACAACCTGGCGGCCGCGCTCAACCCCGACCCGCAAAGCCGCACCGAGCATCTGCAGCGCCGCATCGCGGACCTGCAGCAGCAGCTTGATGACGTGCAGGCGGGCCGCATCGCCACGTTGACGGCGGAGCAGGCCGTGGAAGGCATTCGCGAGGTGTATGCGCTCTCGGTCAGCCTGCGGGCCGACTTTCGGCGGGTGGAGGATTCGTGGCGCGATGCCGACCGTGCGCTGCGCGAGGCCATCATCAGCGCCCGCCACCACCGGGGCGCCGTGATGGACCAGCTGCTGGACGGCCACGCCAACTTGCTGAACACGCAAGAGGGCCGCGTGTTCGACAGCTTCCACCAACAGCTGTCCAACCAAACCGAACTGACCGAGATGCGCCAACGCATCCGCCAGATCCTGGCGCACCCGGCAACAGACCATGCGCTCGATGGCCTGCAGCGCAGCACGCTGCACCTGCTGGTGCAACAGCTCATCAAGGAAGCCAAGGTGGTGCAGGCCGTGCGCGCGCGCAGCGAGCGCGAGGTCAGCCAGTTCATGAAAACCGGCCAGGCGGCCGAGAACCAGCGCGTGGGCCAGTTGCTCAACGACGTGCTGGAGCAGGCCCTGCGCATCGACTGGCAACGCCAGGCCGTGCGCCGCCAAAGCGCGCCGCTGCCGCCGCTGGGCGTGACCCTGGGCAGCGTGCCGCTGGTGGAGCGGCTGCGCGCCAAATCGCTGGACGGCGGCGAGCAGGCCGCGCTGCTGCTGACCACCGAATACGCCGACCTGGGCCAGATGGACGTCGAGTTCTGGCAGGCGTTTGAAGGGCTGGACCGCGACGCGCTGGTGCAGCGCACCTTGCAAACGCTGGCAGACCGGGGCCAACCGATGACCTTGGCCGAACTGGCCGCGGCACTGCCCCCGGGAGAGCACGACCTGGAGACCTTTGCGCTGTGGCTGGCCATGGCGCGCGAGGCGGGTATCGATCTGCAGCCGGGCGAGGAGCACATCGACACACAAGACGACAGCCAGCGCTGGCGCTTTACGGTGCCACGCGTGGCGCTGGATGGCGCGCAACTGGCGCACAGGGAGTGGGAGCTGTGATGGAGCAAGAGCCGGATATTTTTGACCGCATGGCCGCGCAGGCGGTGGACAAACAGGCTCCACAGCCACTATCAAAAGAAGAGCTGCCCGCGCTTTCTGAAAGCCCGCTAGCAGCACAAAACCCTTCAAAAACCCCGTCCAACGTGCGCCAGGCGCTACAGTTTTTGCTGGCCCATGGCTGGCTCGAATCTGCGGCCAAGCCCAAACTGTTCAGCGTGATTGCGGCGCAAACGACGCTGCTCGATGCGCTGCTGGAGCCCCTGGACTTGCGCGTGGTGGTGGACGACGTGCGCGGCCTGGCCTTCTTGGCCGTGGTGCCCGACTACGCGGGCGACGACACCGACGAAAGCGAGCAGGACGACTGGACGCACCCGCTGATGAAGCGCCAGCGGCTGACGCTGGAACAATCGCTGCTGCTGGCCATTTTGCGGCGCGAGTTTTTGCAGCGCGAGCAAGAAAGCGGCACCGGCGCGGTGGTGCGCGTTACCGTGGACAGCCTGCTGCCGCAGCTGGAAACCTACCTTGGCAGCACGGGCAGCGACATGCAAGAGCGCAAGCGCCTGGGCCAGTTGCTGGAGAACCTGCGCACGCACGGCATGGTGACGGAGGTGGATGCGCAAGACTGCATCACCATCCGCCCCATGATCGTGCGCCTGCTCAACCCCGAGAACCTGCAAACGCTGCTGCTGCGCCTGCGCGAGGTGGCCGAACAGGGCAGCGCCCATGGCAGCAAAGCCAACGCCGAGGGCACGCCATGAGCGCCGACGCCTCCTTCATCCTGCAAGAGCTGCACCTGTACAACTGGGGCGCGTTTGCGGGCCGCCACCAGGTGGCCATCGACCCGGGCAACAGCGCCATCATCGGGCCCACGGGCAGCGGCAAGACCACGCTGGTGGATGCGCTGATGACGCTGCTGTGCGCCAGCCCGCGCTACAACCTGGCCTCCACCGGCGGGCACGAAAGCGACCGCGACTTGGTGAGCTATGTGCGCGGGGCCAGCGGCCAGGGCAACGACAGCGGTGACCACATTGCGCGGCCCGGCCGCTGCGCCACCGGCGTGGCAGCACGGCTGGTGCGCGAGGGCGCGGCGGGGCAGGAATCCGTCTGGCTGGGCGCGCTGCTGTGGTTTGACGGCAGCAGCCAGTCGGCGGGCGACATGCAAAAGCGCTGGTTCTTTGCGCAGGGGCAGGGCCACAGCCTGGACCTGTGGCTGGAAGAGCAGCACAGCGGTGGTGCCAAGGCACTGACGCGGCTGGCCAAGGACAGCGACGGCTTGCAGATGTTCAGCAGCAAGGCGCCGTACCTGGCCAAGCTGCACAGTTTTTTTGAGGTCGGCCCCAACGCCTTCACGCTGCTCAACCGTGCGGCAGGCCTCAAGCAGCTCAACAGCATTGACGAGATTTTTCGCGAGCTGGTGCTGGACGACCATTCGGCCTTTGACGATGCGCAGAAGGTGGTGGATGGGTTTGCCGAGCTGGCCTCCATCCATGCCGACCTGGAGCTGGCCAACGCGCAGTGGGTGTCGCTGCTGCCCTTGCGCGATTTGGCCGCACGCGAGCAGCAGCAGGCCCAGCACCTGGCGCACTTGCAGGCGCTGCAGCAGCAACTGCCGCACTGGTTTGCAGCGCAGGGCGTGCAATGGTGGGGCCAGCGCGCGGCGCAGTTGCAGGCACAGATCGCTGCCCGCAGTGGCGAGTTGCTGGAAGCGCAAGAGCGCGTCCACACGGCGCGCAAGCATGAGCAGGATCTGCACGGCCTGTACCTGCAAGCGGGCGGTGCCAATATCAATGTGCTGCGCGAGAACATCGACCACGCACGCAAGGCCTTGGCGCGTATCCAGCACCACCTCGTGCAGTACCAGGCGCTGGCACGCAACCTGGGGCTGGGGGATAACGCAGGGGCCGGCGACCTTGCCAGCCACCAAGCCCAGGCGCAGGCTGCGATGGAAGAGATCGACGCGCGCCAGACTGCACTGCAGGCCAGCGCCGAACACGCCATCGCCCAGGCCCACAACGCCCACACCCGCCTGACCGAGACCCAGGCCGAATACGACGCTGTGCGCCAGCGCCCCGGCTCCAACCTGCCGATGGAGTTCCAGCGCTTTCGCACCGATCTGGCCGACCATCTGGGCTTGCCAGAGAGCGACTTGCCCTTTGCCGCCGAGCTGCTCGAGGTGCGCCAAGCAGAGCAGGCGTGGCGCGGCGCCATCGAGCGTGCGCTGGGCAGCCACCGCCTGCGCATCCTGGTGCCCCAGGCGGCGATGCACGCCGCGCTGCAATGGGTGAACCAGCGGCACAACAAGCTGCATGTCCGCCTGCTGGAAGTGCGCGATGCCACGCCTGCGGCGTTCCTTGCCGACGGCTTTGCACGCAAGCTCAACCTCAAGCCCGCCACACCCACAGCGCACCTGAACACGCTGCGCCAATTGCTGTCTGGCCTGGACCGCCACTGCGTGCCCGACGTGCAAACCCTGGAGCGCACACCCCACGCCATGACGGCGCAGGGGCTGATGTCCAGCCACTCCGGCCACTTTGACAAGCAGGACCAAAAGCGGCTGGACCAGGACTGGATGACAGGCTTTGACAACCGCGACCGGCTCGCGCATTTGCTACAACAAAAGGAGCTGCTCGCGATTGACTATCAAGCGCTGGAGGCCGAAAAGACCCGAATCCTTGCCACCCAGCGCCGCGCGCAGGAGCAGCGCCAACTGTGGGCGGCACTGCAAGCGCTGCAGCACGACGACCTGGACACCACTGCCGCCGATGCGCAGTTGCAGCACAAAGAGCAGCAACTGCAGGCGCTGCTCCACCCCGACTCAGACACCGCCCAAGCCCAGCAGCGCTGGGAGGCCGCACAGGCCCAGACCCGCACCGCCGATGAACAGCTGCGCCACCTGCAAACAGCGCAGACGCAAGACGAGACCTTGCAGGCTGCTGCACAGACGAAGCACAGCGCTTACCAGGCACGCAGCGCTGACGCGCCAGTGATCGCCGCCGACTTTGCTGCACAGCTGACCAGTACCGGCCACCGCCTGCCCCCGCTCGATGGCGACAACCTCGAAGCCCAGGAGCGCGACGCAGGCAATGCCGTGCAAGCCAAAACCACCGAGGCCAGCAAGAAGCTCAACACCCTGCACACCGACATCGTGCGCCAGATGGGCAAAGCCAAGGCCGAAGACCGGGGCGCGCTGGCCGACCACGGGCAAGAGGTGGATGCGCTGCCCCACTACCTGCAGCGCCTGCAGGTGCTGGAGGAAGAAGCCCTGCCGCACAAGCGCCAGCGGTTTCAGGAATACCTCAACAACACCTCGCAGCAGGGCGTGGACACCTTGCTCAATGGCATTGCCGCGCAGGTGGCAGACATTGAAGAGCGCATTGCCCAGCTCAACGCCACATTGCGGCGCGTGGATTTTCAGCCCGGCCGCTACCTGCAACTGGAGCCCCGCGCCGTCGTGCACCAGAGCCTGCAAGAGCTCAACCGCGCCCAGGCCCAGCTGCGCACCGAAAGCCTGCGCGACGATGGCGGCCAAAGCCACTACCGCGCGCTGCGCGCCATCGTGGAGATGCTGCAAACCCACGCCACCAACCGCCGCAGCAAGGCCGCGCAGGCGCTGCTGGACGCCCGCTACCGCCTGCAGTTTGCCGTGCTGGTGCTGGAGCGGGGCAGCGGCCAGATGCTGGAGCGGCGCACCGGCTCGCAAGGCGGCAGTGGGGGCGAGAAAGAAATCATCGCCAGCTACGTGCTCACCGCATCACTGAGTTACGCGCTGTGCCCCGACGGCGCCAGCCGCCCCGTGTTCGGCACCATCGTGCTGGACGAAGCGTTCTCCAAAAGCTCGCAGGCCGTGGCCGCGCGCATCATCCAGGCGCTGCGTGAGTTTGGCTTGCACGCGCTGTTCGTCACGCCCAACAAGGAAGTGCGCCTGCTGCGCAACCACACGCGCAGCGCCGTGGTGGTGCACCGGCGGGGTGCGCAGGCCACGCTGGCATCGTTGCGCTGGGAGGAGATTGATGCATTCAGAAAAGCACCCCCTGAGTCGCCTGCGGCGCCCGTTTCAACGGTGACGGGCGATGCGCTGGACGATGCATCACCGGCATGAAATCACCCCAAACCCTGGCGGCCAAGCTGGCCCAGCAATGGCACAGCGCCGATTGGCGCGAGCGCCAGCTTCTGGGCGGTGGCGCCGCGTGGCCGCTGACCCTTTCCATCGGCCAACCCGACTCCTCTGTCTTCATCGGTGACGCCGCCGCGCTGCGCAGCCATCTGCAACAGTGGCGCGCGGTGGAGCAGCACGGCCTGGGCAGCGTGGGCAACGTGCAGTGGCAAGAGCGTCGCTACCGTGGCAGCAGCGACGCCATCGCCGTGCCCACGCACTGGCAGCTGGCCAAGCCCTCGCAGTGCGTGGCGGCCATCGGCCACTTCAAGGTGCCGGGGCATGCACAGGTCCACAAGGACTATGCCCGGCTCAGCACGCTCATCGCGGCGGTGGAGCGCAGCGGCTTTCAGCGCCTGCTGGTGCGCCGCCTGGTGCAGTGGCGCGACACACCGACCGAAGCCGTCATCACCGCCGCACGCATGGCGCTGCAACTGGAGCCCGGCTGCGCCCAGGGCAAGCCCCTGCGTGCATTGGCCGTGCAGGGCAACGACAGCAAATTCTTCGAGCGCCACGCCAGCCTGCTCACCGCCTTGCTGGACGAGCGCTTTGACGGCGAGGCCAGCCGCCAAGGGCTGCTCGGCTTTTTGGGCGCGCTGCCGGAGGATGACCACTGGCTGCTCATCACCCCACTGGCCCCCGGCCTGCTGCCTTTTGCACGCCAGCGCGTGCGCGCCAGCGAGCTGCTGACCACACCGCTGCCCGCCCG
This sequence comes from Acidovorax sp. T1, assembly GCF_002176815.1. Classification (NCBI taxonomy): domain Bacteria; kingdom Pseudomonadati; phylum Pseudomonadota; class Betaproteobacteria; order Burkholderiales; family Comamonadaceae; genus Acidovorax; species Acidovorax sp. T1. Next base: position 14,064 of record NZ_CP021648.1, read on the forward strand.
CCGCATCCTGCTGGTAGAAAACGAACGCAGCCTGCACCAACTGCCCCAGCCCCTGGCGGGCACCATCGCCGTGCTGGGCGCGGGGCTCAACCTGGGGTGGCTTGCAACGCCATGGCTGCAAGAGCGCCAAGTGGCCTACTGGGGCGACCTGGACACCTGGGGCCTGCACATGCTCGCCATCGCGCGTGGCCATGTGCCGCACCTGCGGGCACTGCTGATGGACCGCGCCACCTTCAACGCCCACCAGCCACTGGCCGTGGCCGAGCCGGTGCACGCGCCCGCATCCGCCTGCGGCCCGTTGGGGCCCGATGAAGCTGGGCTGGACGGACACCTGCGCGCGCAGGAAAAAGGGCGGCTGGAGCAGGAGTTCTTGCCCACAGACACCGTGCACCGCGCCGTGCGCGCCTGGGCGGCTGGAGATTAGGCACAATCCCACCCCCATGCGCTCTCCCATCTCCATCGTCAACGTCGACCGCCTCGACACCTGGTCCCGCTACCGCGCTGGCCTGTGCGACACCTGCGCCGCCAACTGCTGCACCATGCCGCTGGAGGTGCAGTTGTCTGACCTGGTGCGGCTCGGCTTGGTGGATGCGTTCGAGGCCGAGCATGAGGAGCCCCGGCACATTGCCAAGCGCCTGCAGAAGGCGCGGCTGATTGACCACTTCAACCACAAGAACGTGGTCTTCACGATGGCGCGGCGGGCCAGTGGGGATTGCAACTTTTTGCACCCCACCACGCGGCTGTGCACGGTGTACGACCAGCGCCCCGACACCTGCCGCCTGCACCCGCAAAAGAAAAGCCCCAAGCCGGGGTTCTGTGCCTATGGCCGCCGCACGGCCTGACGGCATGGGTGGCTGCGGCGGCTGATTCTTCCAATGGCGCTGTCTGACCACGCAACGCCCGCACCATGCCCGCCAAAGCCCTGCCCAGCATCGACCCCGCCCGCTGCACCGGCTGCGGCTGGTGCGTGGCGGTGTGCCCGCCGCATGTGCTGTCGCTGCAGGTTGAAGGAGTTTCGGCATGGGGGCCCAAGCGGGCGCAATTGCATGATGCGGCGGGCTGCACGGGGTGCGCGCTGTGTGCACTGCGGTGCCCGTTTGATGCGATCCGCATGGTGCGCACAGTGGATGTGGCGCCGCGGCGAGGTGATGGGGTTTGAAACTGCTGTGGAGCGGATATGGCCCTGAAGTCATCTGCTCCAGGTGATTTCGTTGTGCCCGTGCCTTACGACTTCCTGGGTGCCTTGATGGCTTTGGAGGGCTTGTCTTTCTTGTCGGCCTTGGGCGCAACAGGCGGCAGGTAGTTGGCCCCTGTCACCACCGACTTGCCGGTCTGGCTTTCCAGCTGGTTACGGGCCTGGCGCGCGATGCGGCCACCGGTTTGGGCGGCCGTCTTGTTTTCGGCCATGCCGGTGGCTTGCACGCTTTCGGCAATCTGGCGGGTCGATAGTTCGGCCAGGGCGGTGAAGATCAGCTCGGCCTCGCTCATGTGGTCACGCAGGTTGTGGCTGCTGAGGCCCTTCATGTCTTTGTGCTGTGCCACGCTCACGCCCGCCCACTCCTGGTGAATGATGTTGGTGAGGATGGCGAATTCACTGCCCGCCTTGATGTCGTGCTCACTCCAGTAGTCGGTGAGCTTGTTGCGGGTTTCCTGCCCGGTCATGCGCTGCTGGATCCATTGGTCGCTGCGGCCATGCTGCTGCCAGGTCTGGCGGGCTCGGTCGAGCGACAACGCCGGGTCGGCCATCTCCTGCATGCGCTCGTAACCCACCTTGGCCAGCCAGAGCTTGATCGGTTCGGCTTTGGGGCTGGGGATGGATTGCACGAGCCGCAGCAGGGTTTCGGCGGTGGCTACGTCGGTGAGATAGTTTTTGCCGTCGGCAGCAGGCAATTTCAGTCGGTGACAGCTTGTCACCGACTCGCTGCCCTCCTTGCTCAGGCGCTCTTTCAGCTTGTTCCAGTATTTGCGTGCCGTCTGGTAGTCCGGCTGCTGCGTCAGCACCTGCACGACATCGATCACAGAGAACCACCAGGTTTCCGTGCTTTCGTCGTACACGCGGCGAATGGATTGGCCGTCCAACTGGGTGGGCAGGATTTTCATACCGAACGCCTTTCAAGAACCTGTTTCATCGGCCTCTGAAAGAGGCCAGAGACTAAGGGGCAAAACGCTGGGGCCATGGAAGTTGGCATGCCTTCCCAGGCCCAAAAATACTGTATATATTATCAGCCTATGCTCTTTCATCTAGCGCTGCCGCAGTCGTGTCAGGCCCTTGGTGCACACACGGTATCGACCTGGCGCCAAAGCGCCTTCACCCATCCTGATTGCTATTGAATATATAGCTAACAGCGCTTATCCATAAAGCGCCATACGCCATTTTTATCAGTGATTCTTTCCGCCCACACCCTGTGCCACACTCTCCCCCCTATGTCTTCTACAGAGTGGGCCCAGGCGGCCCTGCAGTCGTTTGATGCGGTGGTGCAGGCCACGGCAGGGTTTCGCAGCCGCGCTGGCCAGCGGTTGATGGCCGAGCAGGTGGCGCGCACGTTCAGTACGGCCACGCTGGGCAAGGTGGATGAGGAGGGTGGCGAGGCCGCGCCCACGCGCGCCATTGCCGTCATCCAGGCGGGCACGGGCGTGGGCAAGTCGCTGGCGTATTGCGCGCCCGCCATTGCGCTGGCGCTGGCACGCGGCACGCGGGTGCTGATCTCGACTGCCACGGTGGCGCTGCAGGAGCAATTGGTGAACAAGGACCTGCCCGCGCTGGCCGCGCGCATGCCCCAGCCGTTCAAGTTTGCGCTGGCCAAGGGGCGTGGGCGCTATGTGTGCAAGCTCAAGCTCGACCGGCTGGCGGGCACGGGCGAGGCGCATGGCGAGGACGATGACGACCTGTTCCCCGAAGAGGCCGCCAGCGCCCGCCACAAACGCTCGCACCAAGAGACCGAGGCGCGCATGCAGTTTTATTCGACCATGGCGCAAACCCTGGCCAAGGGCGCGTGGGATGGCGACCGCGACAGCCTCGATAACCCGCCCGAGCCCGAGGTGTGGAGCCCCGTGGCGGCCGAGGGCGCGTCGTGCACGGGCAAGCACTGCCCGGCCTTCAGCCAGTGCACTTATTACGAAAAACGCAAGGAGCTGGTGGGCGCGCAGGTGATCGTGGCCAACCATGATCTGCTGCTGTCGTCGCTGGGCGCACGCGTGCTGCCCGAGCTGGACAACTGCCTCTTGGTGCTGGACGAAGCCCACCACCTGCCCGCCACGGCGCTCGACCAGTTCGCGTGCAGCATGGATTTGTCGCGCATCACCTGGATCGAGCGCCTCTCCAGCCGCGGCCTGCGCATTGGCGCGCTGCTGGAGGTGGAAGAGATTGCCGACATCCCCAAACACGCGGCCCAGCTGCGGCAGACATTGCAGGACCTGGCGCGCATCGTGATGGATGTGTATGGCCCCGCGCTCAAGAGCCAGAAAGACACCTGGGGCCCGGCGCGCGTGCGGGCGCCGCGTGGCGAGCTGCCCGAGCAACTGATCGCCCCGCTGGGCCTGCTGGCCGCCAGTGCGGACGGCTTTCTGGAAGCGCTGCGCGCCATCAGCAAAGCGCTGCGCGCCGAGATGCGCGACAAGCCCGACGAGGCCAGGCGCCTGTCCACGCTGTATGCGCAGATCGGCATGCTGGCGCCGCGCCTGGAAGCGCTGCACGCCACCGCGCAACTGCTGCTGCAGGACGCGCCCGAGGGCGCAGATCACACCTTTGTGCCCGCCGCCAAATGGTTCACGCTGGAGACGGACGGCGACTTCATCGTCGTCAAGGCGCACGCCAGCCCCATCCTGCCCGGCACCATGCTGCGCAACCACCTGTGGAGCGCGGTGCGCGGCGCGGTGCTGACCTCGGCCACGCTCACCAGCTGCGGGCACTTTGACTTCTTTTTGCGCGAGGCCGGCTTGCACAGCGACGAGGCCGCCACCACGCTCGAAGTGCCCAGCCCCTTCAACTACGCCGCGCAGGGCACGCTGATTGCCGCCGAGACCCGCGCCGACCCCAAGAACGCCGCGCAGTTCACCGCCGAAATGGTCGATGCGCTGCTGCACGACATTGCCCGCGTGGAATATGGCGCGCTGGTGCTGTTCACCTCGCGCGAGCAGATGCGCCAGGCCGTCGATGCGCTGCCCACCGCCATGCGCAGCGTGGTGCTGGTGCAGAACGCACTGCCGCGCACGCAGCTGCTGCGCCGCCACCGCGAGCGGGTGGACAACGGTGAGCCCTCGGTCATCTTCGGCATGCAGTCGTTTGGCGAGGGGCTGGACCTGCCCGGGCGCCTGTGCGAGTCGGTCTTCATCACCAAGCTGCCCTTTGCCCCGCCCGACGACCCGGTGGGCGAGGCCCGCGCCGAATGGCTGCGTGCCGTGGGCCGCGACCCCTTCAGCGAACTGGTGGTGCCCGCCACCGCCATCCGCCTGGCGCAATGGGTGGGCCGCGCGATCCGCACCGAAGAAGACATGGCGCATGTCTATTGCTACGACAAGCGCCTGACGCGCACCAGCTACGGGCAGCGCCTGCTCAAAGGGCTGCCGCCGTTTGCGCTGGAGCAACGCGCGCCGCTGTAGCCGCTGTACAGTCGCCAGCCCTTGTCACCACCACTGCAACCAGAAAGAACCCCATGCCCCACACCGTGCCCGCCTGCCCCCAATGTGGCCTGGAGAACACCTACCCCGACGGCAGCAGCTACGTGTGCCCCGACTGCGCGTTTGAATGGCCGCAAGTGGCTGATACAGCAGACACCGACGCCGATGCAGGCGACGGCATCGTGCGCGACGCGAATGGCAACCCGCTGGCCGATGGCGATGCGGTGATCCTGGTGAAAGACCTCAAGGTCAAGGGCTCGTCGTCCACGCTCAAGAAGGGCACCAAGATCAAAAGCATTCGCCTGGTCGATGGCGCCGATGGCCACAACGTGGACTGCAAGACCGACCTGGGCAGCATGCTGCTGAAGTCGGAGTTTTTGAAGAAGGCTTGATGCTTTGTTATTGATAGCTGGTAGCGCTTGATACATAAGCGCTGCAGCCAAAAAATGTGTGGAAATATGACATGCCCACCATTCAAGCAATCCATGTCCCACCCCATCGCCGTCATCGACTTTGAAACCACCGGCATCTCGCCCGGCCAGGGCGCGCGCGCCACCGAGGTGGCCATCGTGCTGCTGGAAAAAGGGCAGGTGGTGGACCGGTTCCAGAGCCTGATGAAAACCGGCGCGTGGATTCCTTCCTTCATCACCCAGCTCACCGGCATCACCAATGCCATGGTGAACGCCGCGCCCGACGCGGCCACCGTGATGGCGCAAGCCGCGCGTTTTGTGGGCAACGCGCCCATGGTGGCGCACAACGCGTCGTTTGACAGCAAGTTCTGGCAGGCCGAGCTGGCCCTGGCCGGGCAGCCCGCGCCGCAGCCGTTTGCGTGCACCGTGCTGCTGTCGCGGCGCCTATACCCGCAAGCGCCCAGCCACAAACTTGGTGTGCTGGTTGATTACCACGGCCTGCCGCGTACCGGTCAGGCCCACCGGGCGCTGGCCGACGCCGAAATGGCAGCCGCCCTGCTGGCGCGCATGCAGCACGACCTGCGCACGCAATGGCGCGTGGCCCAGCCAGACCATGCCCTGCTGATGGCGCTGCAGCGCTGCGCCAAGCCTGCGGTGGGCAAGCTGCTGGCGCAGCACGCTGCCAACGCGTGAAGCGCGCACGCAATTTTTACTCCTTTTTTTATAGCTTTAAGCGCTTATCCATCAAGCGCAACAGGCCTTTTTGGCTTGAAAACGTAACCAGTCATCGCGCTTGCCCATAATCGCGCCACTGCCTCCACCGAAAGGCCGTCTATGTTGCGCTGTGGGCCCATGCCTGGCTGATCGGTGTGGCGCCACTGGGCCGCTGCCCCCACCCGCCGCCGCGCGGCGGTGGGGCTGAACCTGCATATTGCGGCGCTTCATAAAAGATAGCTTCCCGCGCTGATGGGTTGTGCGCCAGCAACTGTTTTTGATGCAAATCCCTACGGCACCATCGGGCTATGGGCCGTGGCCCCGCCCTTGCATTACCCTTCGGCCCATGCGCGCATTTCCCCCTCTGGCCTGCGTGGCCTGCGCTGTCGTCCTGCTGGGGCTGGGCGGCTGCAGCACGCCGCCGCCGTCTTCCCCGTCACCGCCCGCCCCGTGGCGCAGCGCGGCATCGCAACTGTCGGACGAGCAGGCGCACGACATCGCCATTCACGCACTGGGGCTGGTGGGCACGCCCTATCGCTATGGCGGCAACACGCCGGATTCGGGCTTTGACTGCAGCGGGCTGATCGGCTATGTCTATCGCCACCGCGTGGGCACGGCGCCACCGCGCACGGTGGCGCAGCTCAGCGGCTGGGGGCAGCAGGTGGCCAATGGCGAACTGCGCAGCGGCGACATGGTGGTGTTTGGCACAGGGCGCGCACCCACCCATGCGGGCATCTACGTGGGCGAAGGGCGCTTTGTGCATGCGCCATCCTCGGGTGGAACAGTGCGACTGGACCACCTGCAGTCGCGCTACTGGTCCCGCCAGAACGCATCGTTTCGCCGACTCTGAAGGGCCGGGCGGCCCTGTCACGGTGCGGTGGGCGTGCCGCGCGACAATCGGTGCCACCATGACCCACGCCCAACACTCTGCCCACCCCGTTTCCACCCACGACGCCACACGCATAGATGACACACGCATCAAGGCCGTGCGCCCGCTCATCACCCCTGCGCTGCTGCAGGAATGGCTGCCCGCGCCCGACGCCGCGCAGGCGCTGGTGGAAGCCAGCCGCACCGCCATCTCGCGCGTGCTGCACGGGCAGGACGACCGGCTGATCGTGGTGGTGGGGCCGTGCTCCATCCACGACCATGGCCAGGCGCTGGAATACGCGCACGCACTCAAGGCCCAGGCCGATGCGCTGGGCCAGGATCTGCTCATCGTGATGCGCGTCTATTTTGAAAAACCCCGCACCACCGTGGGCTGGAAGGGCTACATCAACGATCCACGCATGGACGGCAGTTTTGCCATCAACGAAGGGCTGGAGCTGGCCCGCCAGTTGCTGCTGGATGTGCTGGCCGTGGGCCTGCCGGTGGGCACCGAGTTCCTCGACCTGCTCAGCCCGCAGTTCATCAGCGACCTGGTGAGCTGGGGCGCCATTGGCGCACGCACCACCGAGAGCCAGAGCCACCGGCAGCTCGCATCGGGCCTGTCGTGCCCCGTGGGCTTCAAGAACGGCACCGATGGTGGCGTGAAGGTGGCCAGCGACGCCATCCAGGCCGCGCAGGCGCCGCACGCTTTCATGGGCATGACCAAGATGGGCCAGGCCGCCATTTTTGAAACGCGCGGCAACCACGACTGCCACGTCATCCTGCGCGGCGGCAAGCAGCCCAACTACCAAAAGGCCGATGTGGATGCCACCTGCGCCGTGCTCCAGGCCGCCGGCCTGCGCGAGCAGGTGATGATCGACGTGAGCCACGCCAACAGCAGCAAGCAGCACCAGCGCCAGATCACCGTGGCCGCCGAGGTGGCCCAGCAGATTGCTGGCGGCGACGCCCGCATCACCGGCCTGATGATCGAAAGCCACCTGCAGGAAGGCCGCCAGGACATCGTGCCCGGCCAGCCGCTGCAGCACGGGGTTTCGGTGACCGACGCCTGCATCAGCCTGGCGCAGACGGTGCCGGTGCTCGAAGGCCTGGCCGCCGCGGTGCGGGCCCGGCGCCAGAGACAGACCGCCTAGTGGATGCCCGGGCAGGGTGCCTGAACAGGGCACTGCGGTGTAGCATTAACATCCCATTGCAGAAACACCCCTTTGGGCATGCCGCACCAGCGCCTGGTGCCCGGCCGTAAAGCGAGCCTCTGCCCACCTCCCTGGCCTTTCATCGTTCAACCTGTTTCCCGTTCTTTGCGTTCTGGTCACTCCATGCAGGCAATGCCGATTTCGCTGTCCGCCTCACCGTGCCGCCTTGGTGGCCCATGGGGCTAGTGGGCATGCCGCCTGCGCAAAACGCCCCCCGGGAAGCCGCGCGCCTGCGTGCGTTGCAGTCATACGCCATCCTGGACACGCCCGCCGAAGAAGCGTTTGACCAGCTGGCTGTTCTGGCCGCACGCATCTGCAACACGCCGATGGCGGTGGTGAATTTTCTGGACAGCGAGCGCCAGTGGTTCAAGGCGGCTGTAGGCGTGCCCTTCAGGCAGACCGACCGGGCCATTGCGTTTTGCAACCATGCACTGAGCGGTAGCCGTGAACCCCTGGTGGTGGCCGATGCGCGCCAGCACCCGCTGTTTGCCAACAACCCGCTGGTGCTGGGCGAGCCGCATATCCGGCTGTATGCCTGCTTCCCGCTGGTCACCCCTGAAGGCGCGGCGCTGGGCACGCTGGCGGTGCTGGACACGGTGCCCCGCCCGTTGGCCGATGAGCAGCTGGAGGGCCTGAAGATTTTGGCCGGCCAGGCCATGGTGCTGCTTGCGCTGCGCCGCCAGCAACGCCAGTTGTCGCAACTGGTGCAGGAACGCGACCAGATACATGCCAATCTGGTGGAAAAGAGCGAAACCCTGGGCGAGGCCGCCCGCACTGCACGCATCAACGAAGAACGCTTTCACCTGGTGGCGCGTGCCACGGCCGACACCATCTGGGACTGGAACCTGGTCACCGATGCGATGTGGTGGAACGAGGGCATGCAGCACCTTTTCGGCGTTCCACCCGGCGAGTTGCCGCCCGACAGCCGCTCGTGGACCGAGCGCCTGCATCCCGATGAAAGCGCCGACCTGCTGCACAGCATCCATGCTGCCATCGATGGCAACGCCAGCCACTGGTCGGCCGAATACCGCTTTCGCCGCCAGGACGACAGCTATGCCTGGGTGCTGGACCGCGGTTTCCTGATCCGCGATGGCGATGGCCGGGCGGTGCGCATGGTTGGCGGCATGACCGACATCAGCGCCCACAAGCTCGCCGAGATGGAAACGCGGCGCGATGCGCACAACCACGCCCAACTGCTGCAACTGCAGCAGCGCATGTCGTCCATGGACCTGCCGTTGCCCGAGGTGCTGGCCCTGGTGGCCCAAACGGTGCTGGAGCAGACCGGCGCGCGCGGTGCCATGGTGGATCTGCTCGAGGGCAGTCACCTGGTAACCCATGCATCCGCTGGCGACATGGTGCGCCCCCAGGGCTTGCGGCTGCCGGTGGAGCAAAGCCTGCTGTGGCCCGCGCTCTGCCAGGGGCGCACCGTGGCCTGCCATGACACCGAGCTCGAAGGCTGGGACCTGGCGTCCAAACCCCACTGGCGCGGCCTGCGCTCGGTGGCTGCAGCGCCCTTGCGGGCGGGCGATGCCGTGGTCGGATTGCTCATGCTCACCTCCGACCGGCCCCACGCCTTTTCGGCGCGCGACGTGGCCCACCTGGAGATCCTGACCGAGTCCCTGGGCACCATGGTGCAGCTGCGCCACGTGGCCAGCCAGCTGCACGCCTCCGAACTGCAATACCGCTTGCTGTTTGACGAGCACCCACACCCCATGTGGGTGTATGCACAGGACAGTTTGCGCCTGCTGGCGGTCAACCAGGCCATGGTGGCGCACTATGGCTACACCGAGGCCGAGCTGCTGCAGCTGGAGCTGCCGGCGCTGTGCGCCCCCGAAGACCGCCCCGGACTCAAAGAGCGGCTGCAGGCCGTTTTTCAGTTGCCACGCGACAAGTTTGTGGTGCGCCGCCATGTCCGCAAGGACGGCAGGCTGATGCAGATGGAGATTTCCGCGGGCAACATCAGTTTCAACGGGGTGGCCGCCCGCCAGGTGCTGGCCATTGATGTCACCGAGCGGCTGCGCACCGAAGACGAGCTGCGCCGCATGGGCCGGGCGCAACGCCTGCTCAGCGCCTGCAATGAGGCGCTGGTGCGCGCCACGTCCGAGGCCTCACTGCTAAAGGAAATCTGCCAGATCGCCGTGGACATTGGCGGCTACCGCTTGGGCTGGGTGGGCTTTGCGCTGAACGACGAAGCCAGGACCATCCAATCCGTGGCGCATGCGGGCTACAACGACCGGTATCTCGAAGAACTGCAACTGAGCTGGTCCGAAGACAGCCCCTACGGCCACGGGCCCGCCGGGGTGGCGGTGCGCAGCGGCGCACCCGTGATCGTGCAGGACATCCGCACCGACGGCAGCTTTGCCGACTTGACCGAGCGCATGCTGGAGCACGGCTTTCATGGCGTGATCTGCCTGCCCCTGCGCGAACGCGAGCACAGCTTTGGTCTGCTGTACCTGTATGCCCCCGAGATCCTGCACATCAGCGCCGAAGAGGCCACGCTACTGCAGCAACTGGCCAACGACCTGGCCTTCGGCATCATGAGCCTGCGCGCCCGGATGGAACAACAGCGCCTGCAGGCCGCGGTGCTCAAGATGGCGGCCGCCGTGTCGGCCAGCACGGGCACAGAGTTCTTTGTGCAGCTGGCCAAGAACATGGCCGAGGCCCTGGGTGCACAGGTGGGCTGCGTGGGCCGCCTGCTGCCACCGCAGCAAGGGCAGGCGCCGCGCGCGGTGGCACTGGCGGCGGTGCTGGATGGCGAGAAACTGCCCACCAGCGAATACGCGCTGGCCGGCACACCCAGCCTGCTGCTGCTCAGCCAGCAACAGGTGGTGGTGCAGGACAACGTGGCGCAGCAGTATCCCGAAGCGCCCATATTGCGCCAGATCGCGGCGCAAGGCTATGCCGGGCAACAGCTGTGCAACGCCGATGGCGAAGTGGTGGGCATGATCTTCGTGGTGTTCCGCGAGCCGCTCACCAACACCGACTTCGTCACCTCGACCCTGCGCATCTTTGCCAGCCGCGCCTCGGCCGAGATCGACCGGCAGATGTCGGACAAGCGTATACGCCACCAGGCCTCGCTGCTCGACAAGGCCCAGGACGCCATCATCGTGCGCGATCTCGAGCACCGCATCATCTACTGGAACAAGAGTGCCGAGCGGCTGTATGGCTGGTCGCAACTGCAGGCGCTGGGCCAGTCCATCGAGACCCTGCTGTACGACGACCCCACGCAGTTTCGCCGCGCCACCCGGGCCACCCTGGAACATGGCGAGTGGACCGGCGAAATCGTGCAGCGGCACCGCGACGGCAGCCCCATCGATGTGGAAGGGCGCTGGACACTGGTGAAAGACGATGCCGGCGAGGGCCATTCGGTGCTGGCCATCAACACCGACATCCGTGCGCGCAAGGCCACCGAGCGCGAGATCCAGCGCCTGGCGTTCTACGACGCGCTCACCGGCCTGCCCAACCGCATGCTGCTGATGGACCGCATGGGCCAGGCGCTGGCCAGCGCCCAACGGCGCCAGCAGGGCGGAGCGCTGCTGTTCATCGACCTGGACAACTTCAAGACCCTCAACGACACCCTGGGCCACGACCAGGGCGATCTGTTGCTGCAGCTGGTGGCGCAGCGCCTGAACAGCTGCGTGCGCAGCGTGGACACCGTGGCGCGCCTGGGTGGCGACGAGTTCGTGGTGATGCTCGAAGAGCTCAGCCAAAACCCCCAAGAACTGGCCCGGGATGCCATGGGTGTGGGCGAAAAAATCCTGGCCATGCTGGCCGTGCCCTATGCGCTCAAGGGCTACCAGTACCGCAGCACCCCCAGCATCGGCATCGCGCCGTTTGAGGGCGACCAGACCAGCGTGGGCGAGCTGCTCAAACAGGCCGACCTGGCCATGTACCAGGCCAAGACCGCCGGGCGCAACACCCTGCGCTTCTTCAGCCCCGAAATGCAGGCCGTGGTGACCGCCCGCGCCGCACTCGAGGAAGACCTGCGCTCGGCCCTGGTGCAGGACGAATTCCTGCTGCACTACCAGCCGCAGGTCAACCAGACGGGCCAGTGCGTGGGGGTGGAGGCGCTGGTGCGCTGGGCCCACCCGCAGCGCGGCATGGTGTCGCCCGCACAGTTCATTCCCCTGGCCGAAGAAACCGGGCTGATATTGCCACTGGGCCGCTGGGTGCTGCACCACGCGTGCACATTGCTGGCGCGCTGGCAGGACGAGCCGCAGCTGGCGCACCTGACCATGGCCGTCAACGTGAGCTCGCGCCAGTTTCGCCATGCCAGTTTTGTGGACGATGTGGCCCGGGTACTGGCCATCACCGGCGCACCGTCGGGGAAACTCAAGCTGGAGCTGACCGAAAGCCTGCTGGTGGAAGACATGGAAACCACCATCGCCACCATGGCAGCATTGCGCTCGTATGGCGTGGGCTTTTCGCTGGACGACTTCGGCACCGGATACTCGAGCCTGAGCTACCTCAAACGCATGCCGCTCGATCAGCTCAAGATCGACCAGAGCTTTGTGCGCGACCTGCTCACCGACCCCAACGACGCCGCGATTGTGGACACCATCATTGCCCTGTCGCGCAGCCTGGGCCTGGAAGTCATCGCCGAGGGCGTCGAAACCCCCGAGCAACGCGATCTGCTGGCCCGCGCGGGCTGCCACCTCTACCAGGGCTACCTGTTCAGCCGCCCCCTGCCCACGGACCTCCTGGAGGCCTTCCTGCGCCCCGATATGCCCTGAGGCAGATTCACTCCCCGGTTTTTCCCACCCACCGCAGCCTGGCCTGCGGTTTTTTTTGCCCTTTTTTTTCCGCCCAGCGTTTTGCCATGACACCGGGACATGGGCTGAAAACGGCGACGGGTTGTTCTGCTGTTATTGATTAAAGGTTTCTATAAATACATAGTCGTAGTAGTAGAGGGCGGCTTTCTCTGTGGACAACTGCCTTTTGCCTTGCCACGACAGCCACTTGCGCTGCGCCCAACCCTGTGGACGCAGCCCGGCTGCCGCTGTCTGCCACCCGGGGATAAAACCGGACCAGCGCCCACTTCTGTGGATAACTGCCCGGTTGTGCCAGATCTATCCCCCGTTTTGTGCACATGGACGGGGGTTCGGGCAGGTTTGGATAGAAATCAGGTGGTAGCGCCTGTGTAGTAAGCGCCATGAGCTATTTATTCAATAGCAAACAGGACCAGGGATCCCCAGCAGGCGCTATGCAGCCAGCCAGGGCCTGACCCACCAGTGCCACAGCGCCAGGCCGGCGCCGATCCAGCAGGCCACGATCAGCACGACGCCGATGCGGCTGACGGGCTTGCCGCCCTCGGTCTTGATCCACTGGTCGGCCTGTTCGCGGCATTCCTGCAGCACGGGCGCCGGAATCAGCCGGATCACCAGCCAGATCAGCCCTGGCAGCAGCAACACGTCGTCCAGGTAGCCCAGCACGGGGATGAAGTCCGGAATCAGGTCGATGGGACTGAGGGCGTAAGCCACGACAAAAACACCCAGCGCCTTGGCATACCAGGGCGCCTGTGGGTGCCGCGCGGCGAACCACAGCGTGACGCCGTCCCGCTTGACAGTTCTGGCCCAGGTTTTCAGGTGGTTCGCAAGGTGCACAGGTTTTTCCGGTGGGGGTACGGGGCAGGCCGCGCGCCATTTTTAGAGCATTCAGGGCGGCCTCAGGGGCGCAAAGAAGGTTTTGGTTGTTCTTCTATGGTTCTATATATAAATAGTAGTAGTAGTAGAGGGCGCCATTTTTTGTGGACAAGGTCTTTTTCCCCAATGCTGGCGCGCAGTTGCGTTGCCTGAAAGTATGTGTGGCGAGGCCCTTGAACTTTGCGGCCGGCAGATAACAACTTTCGGGTTTCTGCTTTGTCTGTGGATAACTGCCCGGTTGTGCCAGTAATGCCCCCAGCGTTATCCACAAGCGCAAAAAAACCCGGCACCTTGGTAGGTGCCGGGCTTGGGGGGTGAGAAAGCAGGTCAGGGCATGGCGCCCCTGCCTGGGGCTTTAACGGGCGGGGCCACCCATGCCGCCCATGGGCATGTCGCCACCGCGCATGCCGCCGTGGTGGCCATGTTCGCCATGGCCATGGCCCCAGTCACCGCGGTGACCGCCCTTGCCGCGCATTGGCTGGGCCTGGGCGTCGAAGGTCTTTTGCTGCTCTGGTGTCAGGGCGGCGTAGAAGGTCTTGGTGGCTTCACCGCGGCGGTCGGCTTCGGCTGCGTGCTGGGCGCGCTGGGCGCGCATGCGGTCGATGCGTTCCGGGGTGGTGAGCTTTTCCATTTCGCTGCGGTCCATCGTGCGGTCCAGGCGGGCGGGGCGCTCGCCGGGTTGCATGGCGGCGGTGAACGCGGTCCAGGCGGGCTCCTGCGCCGGCGTCAGTTTCAGTTGCGCCTTGAGGGCGTCGATGCGTTGGGCCATGTGGGCCTGGCGGCGCTCCTGCCGGTCGCCCGGCTTGCGGGCCTGCTCGGCCGAGGCGCCTGCGGCGGGCGGCGCAGAAGGGGCTGGCTGGGCCAGCACGGGCAGAGCGAAGGCGGCCATCATGGCGGCGGCGGCGATACGGCGTTGGAAGAAAGACATGGTGTGGGTCCTTTTCAAGGGGTTGGTCCGCTGGTACGACCGTTCCAGCGGTTGAGGGTCAGTGTGCGCGGCCCGTGTAACCCGCCCGTGTGGGATTGATGCGCCTGTGTAAAGTTGCAACAAGAAGTCCGGTGCCTGGTCGGAATGCATTCCGCATAAAAATGGCATGAAGCGCTTTTAGGTAAAGTGCTAACAGCTATCAAAAACAGAGTGAAAGCGGGCGTTGGACCCGCAAGGGGGCCAGCCGACCCCCGACAATGTCGGCTGTACTCCGCAATGGCTGGAAATGGCCAGAAGAAACAAAGGTTGTCCGTGTTCAAGAACATGATCGTGTACCGCATTGCGCCGCAATGGCAGGTGGAATTGACGCAGGTGGAAGAGGCCCTGGCCAAGGCGCCCTTCCTGGAATGTGGTGCCACGCAGGAAAAGTCGCTCGGCTGGGTGCCGCCGCGCGGTGATGCGCATGGCCCGCTGGCCGAGTCGGTGGGCGGGCAGTGGATCCTGCGCTTCATGGTCGAATCCAAGGTGCTGCCCGGCAGCGTGCTGGCCCGCCGCGTCAAGGAAAAAGCCGAACGCATCGAGCAGGAAACCGGCCGCAAGCCTGGCAAGAAGGAAAGCCGGGAGCTGAAAGACGAGGCCAAGCTGGACTTGCTGCCCATGGCCTTCACCAAGCAGGGCTCGATGTGGGTGTGGATTGACACCGCATCGCGCCTGCTGGTGCTCGACACCTCAGCCCAAGGCCGCGCCGACGAGGTGGTGACGCTGCTGGTCGAATCACTGCCGGGTTTGTCGGTCTCGCTCATCAACACCCAGACCAGCCCGCAGGCCGCGATGTCGCACTGGCTGAGCACGCAAGAGCCGCCCGTGGGCTTCACCGTGGACCGCGAATGCGAGCTCAAAAGCGCCGACGAAGCCAAGGCCGTGGTGCGCTACGCCCGCCACCCGCTCGACATCGAGGAAGTGCAGGCCCACATCGCCGCCGGCAAGCTGCCCACCAAGCTGGCCATGACCTGGGACGACCGCGTCTCGTTCATGCTGACCGAGGGCCTGCAGATCAAGAAGGTGGCGTTTCTGGACACGGTGTTTGAAGGCACCAAGGCCGACGACGGCGGCTTTGATACCGACGTGGCGATTGCCACGGGCGAGCTGGTCAAGCTGATTCCCGACCTGATCGAGGCGCTGGGCGGCGAGGCCGAGAGTGGCGTGGCCGAGAGCGGCGTGGCCAGTGCAGCGCAGGCAATGGGCGCTGGCGCCGCGCCCGCAGCCGCACCAGTGCCACAGTCTGCGCCATCGTCCGCGCCGTCCGCACCCGCGCGCAAAAGTGCGGGCGGTGGCGTGGTGACCGGGCCGGTGACGCCCCCGGAAGACACCGACCCCGAATCAGCGCCGTTCTGAGATCGGGAGCCTGTTCTCAGGCATGTCATCCAGCAAGAATGGCCCCAATCGCTTACTGGGTCAGCGCAAGCAGCTATGAATGCAATAGCATTTTGGGCGCTGTGGCAGGGTTGCCATGGGCGGTGGCCAGGTCGTCCAGGATGGGGCAATCGGGCCGGTCGTTACCCTGGCAGCAGGACACCAAGGTTTGCAGTGTGCGCTGCATGGCCTGCATGGCGGCGATGCGTGCGCCCAGGTCGTCGATGTGCGCCTGGGCGATGCGTTTGACATGGCCGCTGGCGCGGCTCTTGTCTTGCCACAGGCCCAGCAATTCGCGGATTTCTTCCATCGAAAAACCCAGCGTGCGCGCGCGGCCGATGAAGCGCAGCGCGTGCACGTCGGCCTCGGTGTACTGGCGGTAGCCGCTGTCGGTGCGGCCCACGGGGGGCAGCAGGCTCAGCGATTCGTAGTGGCGCACCATGCGCGCCGACACCCCGGCGCGCCGGGCGGCCTCGCCGATGGGCACGGGCCAGCCCTGTGCCGGCGTGCGCGTGCTCATGCGGCGACCTGGTAGCCCTCTTCGGCAATGGCGGCGGCCAGGGCCTCGCGGGGCTGGGTGCTGTCGATATCGACACGGTTGTGCGCGCGGTCGATGCGCACGGTGGCAGCGGGGTCGATCTGCTGCACGGCCTGGGTGACGGCGCGCTCGCAGTGGCCGCAGGTCATGCCCTGGACTTGAAGGGTGTATTGCATGCGATTTCTCCGGTGAAAAAGTGATGACACAGGAATAATGAACCTTGACATGGTGGCATAGTCAAGCGCCCGCAAAGGCACTGGCGTCTGCAAGGTTGATGGGGCATCCGTTCTTGACCTTGCCATCATGGCAAGGATTACCGTACCCACCATGAACACTTCTGCCACCCCCCCCGAATCCCTGGAATCCCCGGAAACCATCGACCTTGGCATTGGCGGCATGACCTGCGCCAGCTGCGTGGGCCGTGTGGAGCGGGCGCTGCGCAAAGTGCCCGGCGTGCAGGCTGCCACCGTGAACCTGGCCACCGAGTCGGCGCGCATCGCCTATGTGCAGCCGCCGGGTGCGCAAGGCCCGGCCATGGACGCCGTGCTGCGCCGCGCGGTGCGCAATGCCGGTTACGAGCCGCGCGCGGCAGGGCAGGACGATGCGCCCGGGAACCTGTCGCCCTGGGCCGGTTTTTTGCCGGTGGGCGTGGGCCTGCTGCTGTCGGCCCCGCTGGTGCTGCCCATGCTGGGCGATCTGCTGGGCTACCACTGGATGCTGCCCGCCTGGGTGCAGTTTGCGCTGGCCACGCCGGTGCAGTTCATTCTGGGGGCGCGCTTTTACAAGGCGGGCTGGCATGCGCTCAAGGCCCTGACGGGCAACATGGATTTGCTGGTGGCCATTGGCACATCGGCGGGCTGGGGGTTGTCGGTGTGGCTGTGGCTGACGGCGCCAGAGGGGCATGCGCCGCACCTGTATTTCGAGGCCTCGGCGGTGGTGGTGACGCTGGTGTTGCTGGGCAAGTGGCTGGAGGCGCGCGCCAAGCGCCAGACCACGGCGGCCATCCGCGCACTGCATGCGCTGCGCCCCGATGTGGCCCACATGCTCGGGCGTGATGGCGAGGTGGATGTGCCGGTGGCCGAGGTGATGGCGGGCGACCGGCTGGTGGTGCGCCCCGGCGAGCGCATTCCGGTGGACGGCAGCGTTCTGGAGGGCCACACCCAGGTGGACGAGTCCATGCTCACCGGCGAGCCCTTGCCTGTGACGCGCGAGGTGGGCGCGCCCCTGACCGGCGGCTCCATCAATGGCGATGGCCGCGTGGTGATGCAGGTGTCGGCCGTGGGCGCCGAGACGGTGCTGGCGCGCATCATCCGCCTGGTCGAGGACGCGCAGGCCGCCAAGGCGCCCATTCAGCGCCTGGTCGATCAGGTGTCGGCGGTTTTCGTGCCGGTGGTGCTGCTGGTGGCGCTGGCCACGCTGCTGGCCTGGCTGTGGACGGGCGCGGGCTTCGAGGTGGCGGTGATCCACGCCGTGGCGGTGCTGGTGATTGCCTGCCCTTGCGCGCTGGGGCTGGCCACACCGGCGGCCATCATGGCGGGCACCGGCGTGGCGGCCAAGCACGGCATCCTGATCAAGGACGCGCAGGCGCTGGAGCTGGCCCACCAGGTGGATGTGGTGGCGTTCGACAAGACCGGCACGTTGACGGTGGGCCGGCCCCGGCTGACCGCCTTCGAGGTGGTGCCGGGCCAGGACGAGGCGGCCGTGCTGGCGGCCGTGGCCAGCGTGCAAAGCGGCAGCGAACACCCGCTGGCGCGTGCCGTGGTGGCGGCTGCGCAAGAGCGCGGCCTGCAGACCGTGGCGCCCGACGGCGTGCGCGCCGTGCCGGGGCGCGGCACCGAGGGCGAGGTGCAGGCCCGCAGCTACCTGGTGGGCAGCCTGCGCTGGATGGACGAGCTGGGCGTGAAAGAACTGAAGGAGGGCGCGCTGGCCGCGCGGGCGACCGCCTTGCAAAGCGATGGCGCCACGGTGTCGGCCGTGGCCGAGCGCACCACCGACGGCCTGGCCTTGCGCGCCATCCTGGCCTTTGGCGACGAGCCCAAGGCCGGCGCGCGCGAGGCGCTGGCGGCGCTGCGGGCGCTGGGCGTGCGCACGGTGATGATCTCGGGCGACAACCGGGGCGCCGCCGAGGCCATGGCCCGGCGCCTGGGGCTGGACCCCGATGCCGGCGAGGTGATGGCCGAGGTGCTGCCCGGCGAGAAGGCGGCGCGCGTGCAGGCGCTGCAGGCGGGGAGCGATGAGCACCGCCGGGCCGCCCCAGGGCGCGAAGGACCCCTCGGGGGGCAGCGAAGCACACGCAGTGGCAAGCGTGGGGGCCATGTGGTGGCCATGGTGGGCGATGGCGTCAACGACGCCCCCGCGCTGGCGGCCGCCGATGTCGGCATGGCCATGGGCAACGGCACCGATGTGGCCATGCATGCCGCCGGCATCACGCTGATGCGCGGCGACCCGAAGCTGGTGGCCGCGGCGCTGGATATCTCGCGGCGCACCGTGGCGAAAATCCGGCAGAACCTGTTCTGGGCCTTTTTCTACAACGTGGCCGGCATTCCGCTGGCGGCGCTGGGGTATCTGAGCCCGGTGGTCGCTGGCGCAGCCATGGCCTTGAGTTCGGTGAGCGTGATGGCCAATGCGCTGTTGCTCAAACGCTGGCGCATGTGACAAATACCTAGAGCGCTGTCGCCAATGTCTGGCAAACTGCAACGTTTTGTTGCATATCCGTGGCTGCGACCGGCGGCCGGGGTGCGTTCAGACTTGGAGGAAGACACATCATGAATCTCTTATCGCTCATGCGGCTGTTCACCATCCGCTTTCGGATGTTGGGCGCCATTGCCGTGGTGCTGGTGCTGTTGGGCATGTTGGGGGGCGCCGGCATGCTGGGCATGTTCCGCATCCACGACATGAGCGAGGACTTTGTGGCGCGTTCGTTCTCCGAGGTGAGCCACATGGCCGAGTTGCGCGGTGAGATGGGCGCGATCCGCCAGCACGAAAAGGACATGATCATCTCGTATGAGAAGCCCGAGGACGTGAAGGCGGCGCACACCCGTTGGCTGGCCAGCGTGGAGCAGTCCAAAAAAGTCGCAGCCCGCTTTTTGGAAGGCCCGCAGGACAGCGACAACGCCATCGCGCAGGCCATCGCCAAGCGCCTGGACAGCTACCGCGACCAGTTCGCGCATGTGGCGCGCCAGCTCGAAGCGGGTGGCTACGACACGGCCACCATTGCCAACCGCATGAGCAGCAAGGCCGTGGCCGAGTTCGACGAGGCCGACAAGCTGCTCAAGGAGCTCGACGGCGTGCTGCGTGCCGAGGTGACGGCGGCCGTTGCCGACCAGAAAAATGTGGCCAACCAGACCCTGTGGCTGTTTGCCCTGGCGGTGCTGATCACCGTGTTGGTGGTGGTGCCCACCACGCTGATGAACATGCTGTCCATCTGCCGCCCGCTGGCCGAGGCCCGCCGTATGGCGCTGGCGATTGCCGGCGGCGACCTGTCGCAGCGCATCGTTGCCGATGGCAAGGACGAAGTGGCCGACCTGCAGCGCGCGCTGGCCGACATGCAGCAGGGCCTGGGGGCGCTGGTGGCGCAGGTGCGCGATGCCAGCGGCAGCATTGCCACGGCCAGCCAGGAGATTGCCACGGGCAACCAGGACCTGTCCGCGCGCACCGAGCAGACGGCCAGCAATGCCCAGGAAGCGGTGGCCTCGCTGTCGCAAATCACATCCAATGTGCAGCAGACTGCTTCGTCGTCGCAGCTGGCCAACCAGCTGGCCAGCTCGGCCTCCAGCACGGCCCAGCGCGGTGGTTCGGTGGTCGAGCAGGCCGTGGCCAGCATGCACGAGATTTCGGCATCGAGCCGCAAGATCGGCGACATCATCGGCCTGATCGATTCGATTGCCTTTCAGACCAACATCCTGGCGCTGAACGCCGCTGTGGAAGCCGCCCGCGCGGGTGAGCAGGGCCGGGGCTTTGCCGTGGTGGCCAGCGAAGTGCGCAGCCTGGCGCAGCGCTCGGCGGCGGCGGCCAGCGACATCAAGGGCCTGATCAGCAACAGCGTGACCGCCGTGGACGGTGGCGTGCGCCATGTGGAAGAAGCCGGCGCCGCGATGCAGGAAATCGTGGCCAGCGTGCAGCGTGTGGGCGACATCATTGGCGAGATCACCGCCGCTGCCTCCGAGCAGTCGGCCGGCATTGGCCAGGTGAACCAGTCGGTGGGCGATATTGACCGCATGACGCAACAGAATGCGGCGCTGGTGGAAGAATCGGCCGCCGCCGCCGAATCGCTGCGCGAGCAGGCTGCGCGCTTGTCGCAGGTGGTGCAGCAGTTTCATCTGGCCGATGAAGGCCGTGGCATGGCGGCCCTGTCCCACGCCGCCGCCGCCGGGCCGGAGCGCCGCGCATTGGTTGGCCGCGCCACGCCCCAGCTGGCGGGCTGAAGCGGGCATTCGTGCATCGCCTGGTGTGGAGATGCTATTAATTAAATAGCTGCCAGCGCTTTGTACAAAAGGGCTGGAGCCACTTTTGGCTTAAAACGCCCGCCCTCAGAACAAGGTGGGGTAGTCTGTGTAGCCTTTGGCCCCGCCGCCATAAAAGGTGGCGCGGTCGGGCTCGTTCAGGGGCGCGTTCTTTTCCAGCCGGGTGACCAGATCGGGGTTGGCAATGAAGGGCCGGCCAAAGGCCACGATGTCGGCGCCCGCTGCCACGGCGGCTTCGGCCAGGGGGCGGTCGTAGGCGTTGTTCACCATCCAGGCACCCTTGCCGCCGGCCTTGCGGTACACGGCCTTGAGGGCGGCGTAGTCGAAAGGTCGGTCGGCCAACTCCCGGGGGCCGCCGGTGGCGCCTTCGATGATGTGCACATAGGCCAGCCCCAGCGGGGCGAGCTGGGCCACCAGGTAGTCAAAGAGCTGCTGAGGGTTCTCGTCCACGATGTCGTTGGCGGGCGTCACGGGCGACAGGCGGATGCCGGTGCGGCCGCCACCGACTTCATCGACGATGGCGCGCACCACTTCGAGCGTGAGCCGGGTGCGGTTCTTGATGCTGCCGCCGTAGTCGTCGGTGCGCTGGTTGGCGCCGGTTTTCAGGAACTGGTCGAGCAGGTAGCCGTTGGCGCCGTGGATCTCTACGCCGTCAAACCCGCAGGCGATGGCGTTGCGCGCGGCGTGGCGGTAGTCCTGCACGATGCCGGGCAGCTCGTCCAGTTCAAGTGCGCGCGGCATGGAGGTGTCGGTGAAGGTGGGCACGCCGTCCTTGATCAGCACCGTCTTGGTCTTGGCGCGAATGGCCGAGGGCGCCACGGGCGCGGCGTTGCCTGGCTGCAGGTCGGTGTGCGAGATACGGCCCACATGCCACAGCTGCACGACGATCTTGCCGCCTTCGGCGTGCACGGCGCGGGTCACGCGCTTCCAGCCGTCAAGCTGCTCGGTGCCATACAGCCCGGGCACGTCGGCATAGCCCTGGCCCTGGGGGCTGATGGCCGTGGCCTCGGTGATCAGCAGGCCGGCGCTGGCGCGCTGCTGGTAGTAGGTGGCCATGAGCGGCGTGGGGATGGCGTCGGGCGCGCGGTTGCGCGTGAGCGGCGCCATGGCGATGCGGTTGGCCAGGTGCAGGTCACCGGCCTGGACGGGTTCGAACAAAGAGGGCATGAAGGGCTTTCGTCGCAAGGGGGAAGAGGGGATATGCCCGAGGGCAGATTTTCCCCCAAGTGTACTGCAGTGCGGCACTGGCTGCAGTATGCAGCGGGCAGCACGGTCAAGCCATTGTGTGCTAGTTGCGCTATCGCAGAAGAAACTGGCTTAATTAAAACAATAGCAGTCAGCGCTGATGGGGCAAAGGCTGCGCGCTGTTTTATTTCCGTGCGCCGGTGCGGGCGGACCGCAGCGGCGCACGCGGGCGTGGCGCTTATTTGAGCAGGCCTTCGGCCTTCATCGCTGCTTGCACGGCGGGGCGGGCACCCACGCGTTCGCGGTAGGCTGCCAGATGGGCCAGGCCTGAGAGGTCGAGTCCGACGAAGCCCGCCCAGTTGGTCACGGTGAACAGATAGCCATCGGCCACGGTGAACTGATCGCCCATGAGGTATTGCTTGCTGGCGAGCTGGCTGTCCACCCACTGCAGGCGCTTGAGCAACTGTTCGCGCGCGGTGGCCTTGTATTCCTCGGGCGTGGCGGGGTTGAACAGGGGGCCGAAGCCCTTGTGCACCTCGGTGCCGATGAAGGTCAGCCACTCTTGCTGGCGGTAGCGCTCCATGGTGCCGTTGGCCGGGGCCAGTTGCTTGTCGGGGACCTGGTCGGCGATGTATTGCACGATGGCCGGGCCTTCGCGCAGGCGTTCGCCGTTGTCCAGCTCCAGCAGGGGCACATAGCCCAGCGGGTTGATGCCGTAGTAGTCGGTGCCGTCCTGCAGCTTGTGGCTCTTGGTGCTGGCCAGCACGGGCGTGAACGCCAGGCCGGCTTCGTGCAGGGCAATGTGGGGCGACAGGGAGCAGGCGCCGGGCGAGTAGTAGAGCTTCATGAAAAAAATCCTCTTGAGCGATGGAAAGGGAGAAGCCGGATGCTATGCGCTGCAGGTGTTTTTTGCTGGCGCCGGGGCACTTGCGCTGGCAGCGGTAGCGGGCATGTTGCAGGCGTCTTCGGGGGGCGATTTTTACGCGGGGCGGGTTTGCTCTTCCAGCTGCACCAGGTACAGCATGGCGTGCTCCCGGTCGGTGCCGCACATGTCGGCCGATGGCATCAGCCCGGCGCACACGGCCGGGCGCCCGGGCTGCCCAAATACCAGGCAGCGGGCGTCGTCGCCCAGCTGAACGCAGCGCACGCCGGCAGGCTTGCCCCGTGGCATGCCGGGGATGGGCGAGCTGATGGAAGGGGCGGTGCAGCAGGCGCCGCAGCCCGGCCGGCAGTTCATGGAAGAGGTGATTTTGATAGCTGTCTGCGCTTGCCCATTGGGCGCTGCAGGCCGTTTTTGCTTGAAATACTCAGCCCGCTGCCGGATGCAGCCGCCCGGCCGCCCACAGCACCTGATCGACCACGGCGCGCACGCGATCGCGGTGCGCCGGGTGGACCAGGGCGCCGTGGTCGTCGAAGGCGCTGTCTGCATGGCCCAGCGCAAAGGCTTGGGGTGCCAGCCAGCATTTCAGATTGATCAGCAAGGGCGCCAGGTGGCTTTGCGAGCGCAGGCCGCCCAAAGCGCCCGGCGAGGCGCTGAGCATGCCCACGACCTTGTCGCGAAAGGACCGGGTGCCGTCTTGCCAGTCGGGGTGGTTTTTGACGGGGCTGGAGGCCCAGTCGATGGTGTTCTTGAGCAGGGCGGTGTAGCTGCCGTTGTATTCGGGGGCGCAGATGATCCAGGCCGGGTGTTCCCACAGGATCTGCTTGAGCCGCAACACATCGGCGGGCGTGCCTTGGGCTTCCAGATCGGCGCTGTACATCGGGATGTCGAACTCGGACAGTTCCAGCAGCGTGACCTGGGCACCGGCTTCGCGGGCCATGGCGGCAGTGGCCTGGGCGAGGCGCCGGTTGAACGATTGCTGGCGGGTGCTGCCGGCAAAGACGAGGAGTGGGTGGTGCATGCCCGGCATTGGAGCACAGACCCGGGGCAGGATTCCTGCGGGTGCGGCCCTTGGATGAGCGTGCGACGCAGGCCTTGGTGCAGAAGGCCCTGTTTCACGTGAAACAAGGCCGGGCAGGCTGGAGCGCACATGCGCCGCAAGGGTGTCGGCATGGCCCTTGGGCGTGCGCCAGCCAAAGGTGGGAAAATTGCAGGCTTTCCGCTGCACGGCCCACAAGGCCGGCGCGGGGTGGGCGCAGGAGCGTCGGTGTTTGGTGCGTGTGTGGTTATGGGCCGGTGGCCCTGGAGTTGTCCCATGTTGTATCCCCAGGAATTTGATGTGATCGTGGTCGGCGGTGGCCATGCAGGCACCGAGGCCGCGCTGGCCGCTGCGCGCATGGGGCAACGCACGCTGCTGCTCACCCACAACATCGAGACGCTGGGGCAGATGAGCTGCAACCCCAGCATCGGCGGCATCGGCAAGGGCCACCTGGTCAAAGAGGTGGACGCGCTGGGTGGCGCCATGGCGCTGGCGACCGACGAGGGCGGTATCCAGTTCCGCATCCTCAACAGCAGCAAGGGCCCGGCCGTGCGCGCCACGCGGGCGCAGGCCGACCGCATTCTGTACAAGGCCGCCATCCGCCGCATGTTGGAGAACCAGCCCAATCTGTGGCTGTTCCAGCAGGCGGTGGACGACCTGATGGTGGAATCCACCGGTTCTGGCGACCGCGTGGTGGGCGCCGTCACGCAGGTGGGCATCCGCTTTCGCAGCCGCACCGTGGTGCTGACGGCGGGCACTTTCCTGGACGGCAAGATCCATGTGGGCCTGAACAATTACGCCGCCGGCCGGGCAGGGGACCCGCCCGCCGTGTCGCTGTCGGCACGCCTCAAGGAGCTGAAGTTGCCCCAGGGCCGCCTGAAGACCGGCACGCCGCCGCGCATTGACGGGCGCAGCATCGACTTTTCGAAGTGCACCGAGCAGCCCGGCGACGGCATGCCCGGCGGCGTGAACGAGGGCACGGTGCCCGTGTTCAGTTTCATGGGCAATTCGCAGATGCATCCGAAGCAGGTGCCTTGCTGGGTGACCCACACCAACGAGCGCACGCACGACATCATCCGCAGCGGCTTTGACC
Source organism: Acidovorax sp. T1 (assembly GCF_002176815.1). Lineage (NCBI taxonomy): Bacteria > Pseudomonadati > Pseudomonadota > Betaproteobacteria > Burkholderiales > Comamonadaceae > Acidovorax > Acidovorax sp. T1. The sequence continues at coordinate 39,061 of NZ_CP021648.1, forward strand.
GCAGCCCCATGTTCACCGGCAAGATCGAGGGCGTGGGCCCGCGCTATTGCCCCAGCGTGGAAGACAAGATCAACCGCTTTGCCGACAAGGACAGCCACCAGATCTTTCTGGAGCCCGAGGGGCTGACCACGCACGAGTTCTACCCCAATGGCATCAGCACCAGCCTGCCGTTCGACATCCAGTACGACCTGGTGCGCAGCATGCCCGGGCTGGAGAATGCGCACATCCTGCGCCCCGGCTACGCCATCGAATACGACTACTTCGACCCGCGCTCGCTCAAGAGCAGCTTCGAGACGCGCCAGATCCAGGGCCTGTTCTTTGCCGGCCAGATCAACGGCACCACAGGCTATGAAGAGGCGGCGGCCCAGGGCTTGTTCGCCGGCATCAACGCCGCGCTGCAGTGCCGGGAGATCAAGGGCGAACCCAATGCGTTCGGCGGCGCCTGGCTGCCCGGCCGCGACGAGGCCTACCTGGGTGTGCTGGCGGACGACCTGATCACCAAGGGCGTGACTGAGCCCTATCGCATGTTCACCAGCCGGGCCGAGTTTCGCCTGCAGCTGCGCGAGGACAACGCCGACATGCGCCTGACCGAAGCGGGGCGCCGCATGGGGCTGGTGGACGATGCGCGTTGGGACGCCTTCAGCCGCAAACGCGATGCGGTTTCACGTGAAACAGAGCGCCTCAAGGCCACCTGGGTGAACCCGCGCAACCTGCCAGCGGCGGAATCCGAGCGCGTGCTGGGCAAGCGCATCGAGCATGAATACAACCTGTTCGAGTTGCTGCGCCGCCCCGATGTGAACTATGCCAACCTGGTGTCGATGGATGGCGGCAAGTACGCGACCAAGGACGTTTCACGTGAAACGCTGGGTGACCTGAGCGAGCCGGTGGTGGAGCAGGTGGAAATCGCCGCCAAGTATGCGGGTTACATCGACCGCCAGAAGGGCGAGGTGGAGCGCGCCGCGCATTTCGAGAAACTGCGCCTGCCGGCCGAGCTGGACTACATGCAGGTCACGGCGCTGAGCATCGAGGCGCGCCAGGTGCTCAGCCGACACCGCCCCGAAACCCTGGGCCATGCCTCCCGCATCACGGGCATCACGCCGGCGGCGATCTCGCTGCTGATGGTGCATTTGAAGAAAGGTGGGTTCAAGGAGTTTGCGGTGGCCCCAGTTGTCCCGGACACCCCTGCGAAGGCAGAAGGGGAAATAGCGGCATGACGATGGCAGTGCACAACGATGCCTTGCGCCAGCAACTGCAGGCGGGCGCGGACGCGCTGGGCTTGGGCCTGGCCGAGGCGCAAATCACCCAGCTGCTCGACTTTCTGGCCCTGCTGCAAAAGTGGAACAAGGTCTACAACCTGACGGCCGTGCGCGACCCGCAGGAGATGCTGACGCACCATTTGCTCGACAGCCTGGCGGCGGTGGCGCCGCTGCGCCGCCAGGTGGCGGCATTGCGGCAGGGCGGCGTGCCCACACCTGCTCCCGTGCGCTTGCTCGACGTGGGCTCGGGTGGCGGCCTGCCCGGCGTGGTGTTTTCCATCTGCTGCCCGGATGTGGATGTGAGCTGTGTGGATACCGTGGGCAAGAAAGCTGCGTTCATCCAGCAGGCGGCGGTGGCGCTGAAGCTGCGCAACCTGCACGGCCTGCACGCTCGGGTCGAGACCTTGACCACACCGTTCGACATCATCAGCTGCCGCGCCTTTGCTTCGCTGCCCGACTTCGTGGGCTGGTCGCGGGCTGCGCTGATGGCGCCGCACGGTGTCTGGCTGGCCATGAAGGGCAAGCACCCTTCGGATGAAATCGCCGCCTTGCCCGCCGCCGTGCAGGTGTTTCACGTGGAACAGCTTACCGTGCCGGGGCTGGATGCCGAGCGCTGCATCGTCTGGATGCAACCGGCCACAGCGCCCGTGGCTTAAACTCGCCGCATCGTTCTCCGGGAGGCGCCGCCGCCGCAGCCATTGCACTGAGGCTGGAATGTGGCAAGCGCCTTGCGCGCCGGCTTGGGCTTCGAACGGGCCATTTCCACATCAACCCCCACCACCACAGCATCCACATGGCCAAGATTTTTTGCGTTGCCAACCAGAAGGGTGGCGTTGGCAAGACCACCACCACCGTCAACCTCGCCGCCGGCTTGGCCAAGATCGGCCAGCGCGTGCTGATGGTGGACCTGGACCCCCAGGGCAATGCCACCATGGGTTCGGGCGTGGACAAGCGCAGCCTGGAGCTTTCGGTGTACGACGTGCTGCTCGAATCCGCCTCGGTCAAAGAGGCGGCGGTGCTGGCGGAAAAATGCGGTTACTGGGTGCTGGGCGCCAACCGCGAGCTGGCCGGCGCCGAGGTGGAGCTGGTGGCGCTGGAGCACCGCGAAAAGCGCCTCAAGGCCGCGCTGGCCGAGGTGGATGCCGACTACGACTTCGTGCTCATCGACTGCCCGCCGTCTCTGTCGATGCTCACCCTCAACGGCCTGTGCAGCGCGCATGGCGTGGTCGTGCCCATGCAGTGCGAATACTTCGCGCTCGAAGGCCTGACCGATCTGGTCAACACCATCAAGCAGGTGCACGCCAACCTCAACACCGATCTGCAGATCATCGGCCTGCTGCGCGTGATGTTCGACCCGCGCATCACGCTGCAGCAGCAGGTCAGCGAGCAGCTCAAGGGCCACTTTGGCGACAAGGTGTTCAACAGCGTGATCCCGCGCAACGTGCGCCTGGCCGAGGCGCCCAGCTACGGCCTGCCGGGCGTGGTGTTTGACCCGGCGGCCAAGGGCAGCCAGGCGTTTGTCGAATTTGCGCAAGAGATGGTCGAGCGTGCGCGGACCATGCCTGCTGCGACAACTTCCATAGCCAAAACGACGCCTAGAGCTTGATGGATAAGCGCTAGAAGCTATCAAATCAATAGTAATGAAGTCCTCCAACATCCTGCTGCTGCCCGGCTGGCAGAACTCCGGCCCCGACCATTGGCAAAGCCTGTGGGAGGCCTGCCACGGCTACCACCGCGTGGAGCAGCACGACTGGATGCGCCCGCTGCGTGGCGACTGGTCGGCGCGGCTCGAAGAAACCGTGGTCGATGCTGACGGCCCCGTGGTGCTGGTGGCGCACAGCCTGGGCTGCATTCTCACCGCCTGGTGGGCGGCGCATTCGCCCAACGCCCACCGCGTGCAGGGCGCGCTGCTGGTGGCCCCTGGCGATGTGGAGCGGCCCGACCTGGCCGCGCAAATCCACGGCTGGTCGCCCATCGCGCGCCAGGCGCTGCCGTTCCCCACCGTGCTGGTCGGCAGCCGCAACGACCCGTATTGCAGCTTTGAGCGCGCGCAAGGCCTGGCACAGGCCTGGGGCGCGCGCTTTGTCGATTGCGGCGAGCGGGGCCACCTCAACGCCGAATCCGGCCTGGGCGACTGGCCCGAGGGCCACCACCTGCTGCGCACCCTTTTGAAAGATTGACGAACATGGTCACCAAAAAACCCAAGGGCCTCGGCCGCGGACTCGAAGCCCTGCTGGGCCCCAAGGTTGCCGAAGTGGTTGAAAAGGCCCAGGCGGCCGATGCCGGCCTGCCCAGCAGCCTGCCCCTGAGCGCGCTGGTGCCCGGCGCCTACCAGCCGCGCACGCGCATGGACGAGGGTGCGTTGTACGAGCTGGCCGAAAGCATCAAGGCGCAGGGCATCATGCAGCCCATTTTGGTTCGGCGCCTGAGCGACGAACAAGCCCTGCTGCGCCGCCAGGAGCGGGCAGCGCAGGGGCCATCGCCGGCGCTGGGCGCCCTCAGCCCAGACGGGCCGTTGTACGAAATCATCGCGGGCGAGCGGCGTTTTCGGGCGTCGCGGCTGGCGGGCCTCGATGCCGTTCCGGTGCTGGTGCGCGACGTGCCCGACGAGTCGGCCGCCGCCATGGCGCTCATCGAGAACATCCAGCGCGAAGACCTCAACCCGCTCGAAGAAGCCCAGGGCCTGCAGCGCCTGGTGCGCGAGTTCGGCCTCACCCACGAGCAGGCCGCGCAGGCCGTGGGCCGCTCGCGCAGCGCCGCCAGCAACCTGCTGCGCCTCTTGAACCTGGCCGATCCCGTGCAGACCATGCTGATGGCCGGCGATATCGACATGGGCCACGCCCGCGCGCTGCTGGCGCTGGACCGCGCCGCGCAGATCACGGCGGGCAACCAGATTGCGGCGAAAAAACTCTCGGTGCGCGAGGCCGAGGCCCTGGTCAAAAAGATCGGCGCCGAGTTCAACCTGGTTGCCACGCGGCCCAAGCAGGAAAAATCGCGCGACCTCAAGCGGGTGGAAGAGGAGCTGTCCGACCTGCTCATGGCCGAGGTCGAGGTGCGCGTGAAAAAACGCGTGAAACGCAATGGCCGCATGGAAGACATGGGCGAGCTGTCCATCCAGTTCGGCTCGCTGGAGGCCCTGAACGGCCTCATCGACCGGCTGCGCGGCAACAACGCCTGACCGGCCCGGCGCAGGGCCCGTGCCTCCGATGGCTCGCCGGTTTTTCCCCTGGCCCTTGCCCGCACTGGCGGCCTGGGCGGCGGCGTGGCTGCTGTTTGGGGCCTTGCAGCGCGCGCACCTGCCTGCGGCATGGGCGCTGGTGCTGGCCTGCGGCCTGGGCACGGCGGCCAGCCTGCTGGGCGACACCTGGTGGCGGCGGGGGTTGATTGCGGCGGGGTTTCCGCTGTCGCTGGCCCTCACGGGGGCGGCGGGCCTGCCCGCCTGGGCCTGGCTGGTGCCGCTGACCCTGCTGCTGCTGGTTTATCCCCTGAATGCCTGGCGCGACGCCCCGCTGTTCCCCACCCCGCCCGACGCGCTCAATGACCTGCCCGACAGTGCCCCGCTGGCGCCTGGCGCGCGCGTGCTCGACGCGGGCTGCGGCCTGGGCGATGGCCTGATTGCGCTGCGCCAGGCCTACCCCCTGGCCCGACTGGAGGGGCTGGAGTGGAGCCGCCCGCTGCGCTGGCTGTGCGCCCGCCGCTGCCCCTGGGCGCGGGTAGCGCAGGGCGATATCTGGCGGGCCGACTGGAGCGGCTACCAGCTGGTTTACCTGTTCCAGCGCCCCGAGAGCATGGCCCGCGCCGCCGCCAAGGCCCAGGCCGAGATGGCACCCGGCGCATGGCTGGTGAGCCTGGAATTCGCCGTGCCCGGCGTGCTGCCCCATGCGCAAATGCACGCACCGGATGGCCGGCCGGTGTGGGTGTACCGCATGCCTGCGGCCCCCGCCGGGGCGGGGCAGCCGCTCAGCGCGGCCGGTACATCTTGAACAACTGCTCCGGCCCCACCGCGAAATAGTCCGCCAGTCCGCCGCCGCGCAGGATATGCCCGGCGCCCGCCGTGTCGTACACGCCGTCTTTCAGCAGCGCCCGGGCGATGTGCACGGCCACCACCTCGCCCAGCACCAGCCAGGTGGGCACCTTTTCGCCGTCGATGCCCTGCAGCTGCAGGATCTGCGTGCTGCGGCATTCAAAGGTGACCGGGCTTTCGGCCACGCGCGGCGGGCGTACTTTGTCGGAGGGCAGGGGCGTGAGCCCCGCCAGCGCGAACTCGCTCACCTCGGGCGGCACGGCGGCGCAGCTCTGGTTCATGGCTTCGGCCAGGTCGCGCGTGGCCAGGTTCCACACAAACTCGCCCGTGGCCTCGATGTTGCGCAGCGTGTCTTTGTAGCCGATGCTGGCAAAGCCCACGATGGGCGGCACGTAGTTGAAGGCGTTGAAGAAGCTGTAGGGCGCCAGGTTCAGCGCGCCGGTGGCATCTTGCGTGGAGATCCAGCCAATGGGGCGCGGGCCGACGATGGCATTGAACGGATCGTGCGGCAGGCCGTGGCCCAAGCGGGGGTCGTAGGTGTGGATTTCAGCGGTCATGGGCCAGAGGCGTTGGTTGGGGGCAGGGGGTGACGATACCCGGGCGCCGGAAACTCTGCAGCAGCGCCGGATGCGGAGAATGGTTTGCTATTAATTAGATAGCTGTTGGCGCTTTATTCATAAGCGCTAAAGGGCAAAAAGCACCGAATTGCCTGCGCAGCATGGCCGGGTGATGCCGGCCAGCTGCGCCATACGCATCAGCGCGCCGCCCCCAGAAATCGCCCTGGCGGCTGGCCCACTGATTTGCGCACCATGGCGCTGAAGGCGCTCGCGCTGTAGCCCAGCTCGGCGGCGATTTGCCCCATGGGCATGCGGCCGGCGGCCAGCGACACGGCCTTGGCCAATATCACCTGCTGGCGCCACTGCGTGAAGGTGCTCGAGAGCTCGGTGCGAAACAGGCGCGCCACGGTGCGCGGGCTGGCGCCGGTGTCTTGCGCCCACGCGCTCAAGGTGGCGTGGCGCGTGGGGTCGGCCAGCACCGCCTCGCACAGGTGGCGCAGGCGCTTGTCGTGGGGCAGGTCCACGCCCAGCTTCACGGCGGCGGCGCGGCGCAACTCGCCCAGCACCAGGGCGTTGAGGTGGCGTTCGCGCGTGCGTTCGTCGGCGCTGGGGGCGGGGCCATCGTCGGGCGTGGTGGGCAGTTCGCGCACCAGGGCGCGCAGCAGGTCGGACACCTCCAGCACGCGGCACTGGCGCCAGGCGGCCTCTTCGTGGCGCGGCACGTCCGGCCCGCAGCGGCCGCGCGGCTGGTGGAAATACAGCGTGCGCAGATCGGCGTCTTCCACCATGGTCACGGCATGTTCCACGCCGGGCGGAATCCACAGCGCGCGCGAGGGCGGAACGATGTAGGTGCCGCGGTCCACCGTGAGCCGGATCACGCCCGTGGTCGAGATGGCCACCTGCGCCCACGGGTGGCTGTGCGGCATCACCTGCGTGTCGGCCGCCAGCTGGCGCACCTTGGCGCGCACCGGGCGCTCGGCGCTGGGCACAAACAGGTGCGGCGTGAGCGAATCCACATACGACAGCGCCCGCCGGGGGCGCGATGGCGGTGCGGTGTCTGCGGGCGGGGCTGCTTTTGGCATGTTGGCGATAGAAGTTGGCAGGCTATCGTAAACCTGCCGTGGCCGGCTTGCCTAAGATCACAGCCATGACCCAAGCATCCCCTGGCGCACCCAGCGCCGTTCCCCTGCGGCAGGACGCCCGCACCATCGGCCTGATTGGCCTGGCGCATGGCAGTTCGCATTTTTTTCACATGCTGCTGCCGCCGCTGTTTCCGTGGCTGATTGGCGAGTTTGGCTACAGCTATTCCGAGCTGGGCCTGCTGGTGTCGGTGTTTTTTGTGATCTCGGGCGTGGGCCAGGCGCTGTCGGGCTTTCTGGTGGACCGCGTGGGCGCGCGCCCGGTGCTGTTTTTTGCGCTGTCGAGCTTTGCCGCCGCCGGCCTGGCGGCGGGCACGGCGCAGGGCTATGCGGGGCTGCTGCTGGCGGCGGCGCTGGCGGGGCTGGGCAATGCGCCGTTCCACCCGGTGGACTTCACCATCCTCAACAAGCGCGTGTCGCCGCAGCGCCTGGGCCATGGTTTTTCGGTGCACGGCATCAGCGGCAACCTGGGCTGGGCCACGGCGCCGGTGTTCATGGCCGGCATTGCCACGGCCACGGGCTCGTGGCGGGCGGCCTGCCTGTGCGGCGCGCTGCTGGCGCTGGTGGTGCTGGCCGTCATGGTGTGGCAGCGCGACGCGCTGGACGACCGCCAGGGCAGCTGGGCGCACCAGGCCCCCGGCGCCAAGGCCGTGGCCGACGAGCATCCGATGGCCTTCCTCAAGCTGCCCTCGGTGTGGCTGTGCTTTTCGTTCTTTTTCTGGAGCACCTGCGCGCTGAGCGCCATCCAGAGCTTTGCCAGCCCCGCGCTGCAGAGCATGTATGGCCTGCCGCTGAGCGTGACGGCCCTGGTGGTCACCGGCTACATGCTGTGCGGCGCGGCGGGCATGGTGGTGGGCGGCTTTCTGGTGGGCCGCGTGCAGCGGCTGGAGAAGGTGATCTCGGTGTGCCTGCTGGCCTCGGCCGCCCTGCTGGTGCTGGTGGGCACGGGCTGGCTGCCCGGCATGGCGGCGGTGGTGGTGGCGGCGCTGGCCGGCGTCGGCACCGGCCTGGCAAGCCCGTCGCGCGACATGCTCATCAAGCGCGCCGCCCCGCCGGGCGCCACCGGCCGCGTGTATGGCACGGTGTATTCGGGGCTGGACCTGGGCTTTTGCCTGGCCGCGCCGGTGTTTGGCGCCCTGCTCGACCGGGGCATGACCTCGGGCATCTTTTACGGCTCGGCCATCACGCTGGCGCTGAGCGTGGTGTCTGCCGCGCTGGTGGGCGTGGGCGTGGCGGCACGGCTGCGGCGCTCTGCCGCAGTGGCGGCCTGATGCGGTAGGGCCTTCAAACGTCTAAAGTCGTTGGGTCGCCTTGCCGTGCTGCACGTACGACAGCACTGTCTGCGGCGCCCCGCCTGGTTATCCGATTGAACGCAAACCGTACCGGCAGGGATTTGAATGAAAAGTGGCTCTGGCGCACGCCCATCAAGCGCAACAAGCTATTAAAATAATAGCAAATTTGTGTCAGATAGCCAGCCAGCGCCGGCTGGCAAAGCTCAGTGCATCCACCAGCGCCACCAGCGCCAGCATGGCGACCAGCACGCTGCTGGTTTCACCCATCTGGAACAGCCCCATGTGGAACGCCAGCATCTGCCCCAGCCCGCCGGCCCCCACCACGCCCAGCACGGCGGCGGCGCGGATGTTGTTTTCCCAGCGGTACAGCGTGTAACTCAGCAACTGCGGCAGCACCTGGGGCAGGGTGGCGTACAGGAACACGCGGCTGCTGGCCACCCCGCGCACGCGCAGGGCAAAGCCCGGGCCCGGCGGGGCGTTTTCGATGGCTTCGGCAAACAGGCGGCCCAGCACGCCCGAGGTGTGCAGCGCCAGCGCCAGTGTGCCGGCAAACGGCCCCAGCCCGGCCGCGATCAGCAGCAATGTGGCCCACACCAGTTCGGGAATGCTGCGCAGGGCGTTGAGCACGAGCCGCGTGGGGCCGCGCCAGCGTGCCGGGTCACCCTCAAACGTCTTGCTGGCGGGCAGGGCCAGCCCCAGGCCCAGCAGCACCGCCAGCAAGGTGCCCAGCGCCGACATGGCCAGCGTCTCCAGCGTGGCCCACAGCAGTTTTTGCAGAAACACCGGGCTGGTTTCGGGCTGAAGCAGCTCGGCCAGAAACCGGCCCATCTTGGCCAGCGCCGGGGCGGATACAAACTGCGCCCACTGCAGATCGAGTGACCAAAAACTCAGGCCCACCAGCGCCAGCGCCGCGGCGGCCACGCACCAGCAGGCCAGGCAGCGGTTGGCGAAGGGCCGGGGCGCTGGAGCGCGGTGCGTGTTCATGCCAGCCTTTGCCGCAACCAGGCGCTGATGCGGTCTGCCAGCCAGACCAGCGCCATGAACACCAGCAGCATGGTGGCCACCTCGGCGCCCTCGAACATCTTCATCGAGGCATCCATCTGCTGGCCCAGCCCGCCCGCGCCCACAAAGCCCAGCACGGCCGACGAGCGGATCGCGCATTCCCAGCGGTACACCGTGTAGCTGGTCAGCTCGGCGGCGTTTTGCGGCAGCAGTGCATACAAAAAGGCCTGCAGCCGGCCGCTGCCATTGCGCAGCAGGCTGGCGGCGGCATGGGGCTCGGCACTGTCCAGAATTTCGGCATACACCTTGCCCAGCATGCCGGCAAAGGTGAGCGCAATGGCCAGCACGCCAGCCGTGGGGCCCAGCCCCACCACGCGCACAAACACCAGGGCCCAGATCAGCTCGGGCACGCTGCGCAGCACCACCAGCAGCCAGCGCACCAACAGCCGCACCAGCGCCGGCAGCGGCGCCATGGGGCCGGTCAGCGCCGAGAGGGACAGCACCCGAACCGACAGCAGCGCCAGCGGCACGGCCAGCACCAGCGCCAGCGTGAGGCCTGCGGTGGCAATGGCCACGGTGCGCCAGGTCTCGCGCGCCACCAGGGCCAGAAACTCGGCGTCCCACCGGGGCGGCACGAAATCGGCCAGAAAGCGCAACGAGGGTTTCAGCGCATCCGGCGCCAGCAGCAGCCAGGGCTTGAACTCGGTGAGCACCAGCATCGGCCACAGCAGCACCAGCGCCACCACGGCCCCGGCCACGCGGCCGCGCCAGGCCGGGTCACGCCGTTCGGGCGGGCGGCTTGTGCCGTGGGGTGCAGGCAGATCAGACGACATGGCAGACGAAATGCACCATGCGCTAGCGGCACTGCATGGGCACGGGTGCCGCAGGCACGGGCGCATCCGGGGCGGGCGGCGCCGTTGCTGCCAGCTCGTCCAGGTGCTGCGCATACAGCTGGTGCAGGTGCGCGGGCGTCACCTGCGCTGCAGGCAGGTCAAAGGCCAGCGCGCCGTCGCGCAGCCCGATCACGCGCGGGAAATGCGCCAAGGCCATGTCCACATGGTGCAGCGTGGCGACCAGCGTGGCCCCGCGCTCATGGGCCGCCTGCGTGAGCGAGGCCAGCGCCTGCTGCGCGCGCGCCGGGTCGAGCGCGGACAGGGGCTCGTCCACCAGCAACAGGCTGGCCTGCGAGGCCAGCGCCCGGGCCAGGCCCACCCGCTGGCGCTCGCCGCCCGAGAGCCGGTCCACCCGGTCGAACAGCTTGTCGGCCACGTCAAAATGCGCCAGCGCAGCCTCGGCCAGCGCGATGCCGGTGGGATAGACCAGGCTGCGCACACTGGCCCACAGGCTCTCATGCGGCAGGCGCCCCGCCAGCACCGCCGTGACGACGCGCTGCCGGGGTGGCAGCGGCGGCACCTGGGGCGCGAGAAACAGGCGGCCGCGCAGGCGCTGCAATGCGCGGCGCGGCAATGCCCAGGGGTCGATCCCATCGAGCTGCAAGCTGCCCTGATCGGGCCGCTGTGCGCAGGCCAGCAGCTGCAGCAGCGTGGTCTTGCCCGCGCCCGAAGGGCCGATCACGGCCAGTTGCTCGCCCTGCGCCACCACCAGATCCAGGCCGCGCAGCGCTGCTGGTGCACCGGCGCGTGCGGCCGGGTGGCGCACGGTGGAGTTGTGCAGCACCAGTTTCATAGTCAAATCAGGCTGTAGCGCTTGATTGATAAGCGCTAGTAGCTATCAAAAGCAGAGCAATCACCTTCACTTGATCAGGCCCGCGCTGCGCGCTGCGGTTTCGATGCCCTTGTAGTTGCTGGCCTGGGTGGGAATGAAGCGCGTGGCGCGCTGCAGGTCCAGAATGTCCTTGCCTTCGGGGGTGTTGCGGTTCAGGTCCAGAAACGCCTTGGTGAGCTTTTCGCGCTGAGCCGCGGGCATGTCGCTGTGCACGGTCCAGTTGTAGTCAAAGTAGGCCGGGGTGGTGAAGATCACCTTCACCTTGCCGGTGTCCACCTTCTTGTCGGCCACGAACTTTTCCCACACCGAGATGTTGAGCGCCCCCGCGTCCACCTTGCCCGAGGCGACGGCGGCAATGGTGGCGTCGTGCGCGCCCGAGTAGGCCACGCGCCGGAAGTCCTTGTCGGCGTCGATCTGGGCCTGCAGCAGATAGCTGCGCGGCATCAGGTGGCCCGAGGTGCTGGACTGCGAGCCAAAGCTCACGGTCTTGCCCTTCAGGTCGGCCAGCGACTGGATGGCCGGGTCGCTGGTGATGAAGACCGAACGGAATTTTTCATCCTCTTCGCGCTGCACCAGCGGCACCACCTTGCCGCCCGAGCGGATGCTGGCCTGCACAAAGGTGAAGCCACCGTACCAGGCCATGTCCACCTGTTTGTTGGCCAGCGCCTCCACGGCGGCGGCGTAGTCGGACACCGGGGTGAACTCCACCTTGGTGCCCAGTTTCTGCTCCAGGTATTTCACCAGCGGCGCGGCCTTGCGCGCCAGCTCGGTGGGCGATTCGTCGGGAATCGCCGTGATCTTGAACACCGCCTGGGCCTGCGCCAGGCCGGCCAGGGCCATGGCGGCGCCGGCCAGCACTGCTTTGATGAAGGTGCGGGTCGAAGGAGAAGAACAGGTCATGGGGGTTTCCAGAATGTGGGGCCGATGGGCCGGTGATTGTCGCGGGTTTGGCCGCCGTGGCGCCACCCCACAGATGGCCCTCGATGTTCAGGCGCCTCGGGGGGCGAACATGATGACCCCCATGCCCGCAAGCGCCAGTGCCGCGCCGGCAATGTCCCATGGCGTGGGGCGAACTCCGTCCACCACCCACAGCCAGACAATGGCCACGAAGACATAGACGCCGCCATAGGCTGCATACACCCGCCCGGACGCCGTGGGGTGCAGCGACAAAAGCCAGGCGAAGGCCGCCAGGCTCAACGCGCCAGGCACGAGCAACCATGCGCTTTTGCCGTGGCTGAGCCAAAGGCCGGGCAGATAGCAGCCCACAATTTCTGCCAGCGCAGTCACAAGAAAGAGCAGAACGGTTTTTGTTTCTGGCATGGTTTTGACTGCGTTGGGCGCTGCAAACGGGGGCCAGCATGGCGCAAGGACCGCAGGGCCATCGTGCGCCTTGGTAATGCCTGATTTTAAGTGCCAAAAGTGACTGAAACGCTTGTGTATAAAGCGCTAATAGCTATCAAAAGATGAGTAACCGGCGGATGCTTTGGCTTGCGCTCACAGCGCAAAAATCTTGCCCGGATTCAGGATGTTCTTCGGGTCCAGCGCGCGTTTGATGGCGCGCATCATGTCCACCGCGCCGGCGCCGGTTTCGTCGAGCAGAAAGCCCATTTTGTGCAGGCCCACGCCGTGCTCGCCGGTGCAGGTGCCGCCCATGCTGAGCGCGCGCGCCACCAGCTGGTGGTTCAGGGCCTCGGCGGTGACGCGCTCTTGTGGGATGTTGGGGTCGAGCAGGTAGCCGAAGTGGAAGTTGCCGTCGCCCACATGGCCGACGAGAAAGTAGGGGATGCCGCTGGCCTCGGCTTCTGCCACCGAGTCGAGCAGGCAGTCGGCCAGGCGGCTGATGGGCACGCAGGTGTCGGTGCTGAGGGCCTTGCAGCCGGGCCGGCTTTGCAGGGCGGCAAACAGCGCGTTGTGCCGCGCGGTCCACAGGCGCGTGCGCTCTTCGGGCGTGCTGGCCCATTCAAAGGCATTGCCACCCCATTCCGCGGCGATCTCCTGCACGGTTTCGGCCTGTTCTTTCACGCTGGCGGGCGAGCCGTGGAACTCCATCAGCAGCATGGGCTCTTCGCGCAGGCTGAGCTTGCTGTGCGCGTTGACCATGCGCACGCTGTGGCGGTCGATAAGCTCCACGCGCGCAATCGGCACACCGAGCTGGATGGTCTGGATGGTGGTGCGCACGGCGGCCTCGATGCTCGGGAACGAGCAGATCGCGGCGCTGACGGCCTCGGGCAGCGGGTACAGGCGCACCGTCACTTCGGTGATCACGCCCAGCGTGCCTTCGCTGCCCACCATCAGGCGCGTGAGGTCGTAGCCGGCGGCGCTTTTCTTGGCGCGCGTGCCGGTGCGGATGACTTCGCCGCTGGCGGTGACCACTTCGAGCGCCAGCACGTTTTCGCGCATGGTGCCGTAGCGCACGGCGTTGGTGCCGCTGGCGCGCGTGGCGCACATGCCGCCAATGCTGGCGTCGGCGCCGGGGTCGATGGGGAAGAACAGGCCGGTGTCCTTGATGGCCTCGTTCAATGCTTTGCGCGTGATGCCAGGCTGCACCGTCACGGTAAGGTCGTCGGCGTTGACGCTGAGCACCCGGTTCATGCGGCCCAGGTCGATGCTGATGCCGCCCTGCACGGCCAGCAGGTGGCCTTCGAGCGACGAGCCCGCGCCGTAGGGAATCACCGGCACTTCGTACTGGCTGGCCAGCGCCACGGCGTCCTGCACGTCGCGCGTGCTTTCGGCAAACACCACGGCCGAGGGCGGTGGGGCCTGCAGCGAGCCTTCGTCGCGCCCATGCTGCTCGCGCACGGCCTGGGCCAGCGAGCACTGCGCGCCAAAGCGGCTTTGCAGCGCGTCAATCAGCGCTTGCGGCACGTCGCGCAGATGGATGGTGGGCAGCAGGTGCGAGGCGGCGGTGGGGGCGTTCATGGGCGATCTCCGGGTAACGCAAAAGAATACCACCGGGCACCCGTCCGGGCGCCGTGATGGGGCAGGAAGCCTCACCACGGCGCTACGCTTTCACGCTATCGAAGGGAGTGGCGGCGATCGCGCCGCCGGCGTTTCTCGGGCCGTTATCCGTTACCTGGCGCCCTTGTCGAACTCGGTGCGCGACAGGCTGCCGTCACGGTCGGTGTCGAGCTGCTCGAAGCGGTTGCCAATGGCCGGCAGCATGGCGGCTTCATCGGCGCTGAGTTTGCCGTCGCGATTGGCGTCGGCGCGGTCAAAGGCTGCGGCGGCGGCAGAGCCCGTGGCGGTGGGCGTGCCGGGGTTGAGGGAAGACGTGGCGGGTCCGTAGGAGGGCCCCCCTTGTGCCTTGGGCGCTGCGGCCGGTGCGGTCTGGGCCTGCAGGGCAGCGGCGCCGCCCAGCGTGAGTGCTGTGAACAGCATGACGCTGCGGGCTTCAAAGGCAAAGGTGCGGCGTTGAATGGCTTTCATGGGATGTAGAACTCCGTCAAAGTTGAACAGGGTTTCATTGCACCGCAGCACGCCGGGCGTGGCCAGCAGTTTTGCCTGCTGTTGCCCCAGCCAACATTTGCCAGCCTGGTGTAAGAGCGTAAACAGGCTCTCATGGACAATGCGCGCTGGAGAACAAGGAGCACCTATGGGCAACCGACTTACACAGATCGCCACGCGCACCGGCGACGACGGCTCGACGGGCCTGGGCGACAACACGCGCGTGTCCAAAGACAGCCCACGTCCGCATGCCATGGGGGATGTGGACGAACTCAACTCGCACCTGGGCCTGCTGCTGTGCGAGCCGATGCCGCAGGATGTGCGCGAGCTGCTGATCGATGTGCAGCACCAGCTGTTCAACCTCGGGGGCGAGCTGTCGATTCCGGGCTTCGAGCTGCTCAAGGACGAGGCCGTGCTGCAGCTCGATGAGGCGCTGGCGCACTACAACGCCGCGTTGCCGCGCCTGCAGGAATTCATCCTGCCTGCCGGCACGCGCGCCGCCGCCCAGGCCCATGTGTGCCGCACCGTGGCACGCCGCGCCGAGCGCGCCGTGGTGGCGCTGGGCAAGCAGGAGGCCGTGCGCGAAACCCCGCGCCACTACCTCAACCGGCTGTCCGATTTGCTGTTCGTGCTGTCGCGCGTGCTCAACCGCATGGATGGTGGCGACGACGTGTACTGGAAGAGCGAGCGCCTCGCGCGCGCTGCCACTGAATAGGGTTAACGCGGCAGCGCGCCAGTCAGTCCGCCGCTCAGCGTGGCGCCAGGATGGCCATGGTGATGCGGGACACGCAGGTCAGCTCACCCGCGTCGTTGACCATGTCGATCTGCCACACCTGCGTGGTGCGGCCAATGTGCACGGCACGCGCTGTGCCGGTGACCCAGCCGCTGCTGGCTGCGCGGATATGGTTGGCATTGATGTCCAGCCCCACGCCGCGGTGGCCTTCGGGGCAGGCATAAAAGGCGCCAATCGACCCCAGCGTTTCCGCCAGCACCACGCTCACGCCGCCGTGCAGGATGCCAAAGGGCTGGCGCGTGCGCTCGTCCACCGGCACGCGGCCGCACAGGTAATCGTCGCCCACCGCGGTGATTTCGATGCCCGGGTGCGTGGCGGCGGTGTTGGCGTTGGTCTCGTTGAGCAGAGACAGCGAAATGGGTTTTTTCCAGATGGACATGGGGCTCCTTGATGCGGGGGTGGCGCGGGTGTGATTCCGTAGAGCGAGCGTAAACAAGTTCCAGGGGTCTGGCGCCGCCTGCCGCCCCAGGGTCAGGCCGGGTGCATGCTACCGGTTTGGACGAAGCGTTCATGCCACGACAGTGCCTCGCTGAGGATGTGCGGCGTGTGCTGCGGCCCCTGGGCGCGTGCGCGGTCGAAGTAGTCCTGCAGCTGCGCGCGGAAATCGGGGTGCGCGCAGCGGTCGATGATGACCTTTGCGCGCTGGCGCGGCGACAGGCCGCGCAGGTCGGCCAGGCCTTGTTCGGTGACGATGATCTGTGTGTCGTGCTCGGTGTGGTCCACATGCGAGACCATGGGCACGATGCAGCTGATGGCACCGTCCTTGGCCACCGAGGGCGTCACAAAGAACGACAGGTAGCCGTTGCGCGCAAAGTCGCCCGAGCCGCCAATGCCGTTCATCATGCCCGTGCCCATCAGGTGGGTGGAGTTGATGTTGCCGTAGATGTCTGCCTCGATCATCGAGTTCATGGCGATGATGCCCAGGCGGCGCACCAGCTCGGGGTGGTTGCTGATTTCTTGCGGGCGCAGGATGATGCGCTCGCGGTAAAAATCGATGTTCTTCTCGAAGTCCTCATAGGCGCCTTTGGACAGCGAGATCGCGGTGGCCGATGCCTTGCTCATCTTGCCGGCGCGCAGCAGGTCTAGCATGCCGTCCTGCAGCACCTCGGTAAAGCCCAGCAGGTTCTCGAACGGCCCATGCAGCAGGCCGGCCAGCACGGCGTTGGCCACGTTGCCCACGCCCGACTGGATGGGCAGCATTTCCTTCGGTAAGCGGCCCATCTTCATCTCGTGCGCGAGAAAGTCGATGATGTAGCTGGCAATCTTGTTGGAGCTCTCGTCCGGCGTGGCAAACACGTTGTCGCGGTCGCCCTTGTGGGTTTCCACCACGGCAATCACCTTGGCCGGGTCCACGCGCAGGTAGGGCTGGCCGATGCGGTCGTCCGCATGGGTCATGTTGATGGGCACGCGGCGCGGCGGAATGGCCGTGCCGTAGTAGATGTCGTGCATGCCTTCCATCTTGGCCGAGGGCTTGGTGTTGACTTCGAGGATCACCTGGTCGGCAATCTCCAGCCAGGTCTTGTTGTTGCCCACGGCCGCTGCGGGGATCAGCAGGCCGTCGGCCGTCACGCCCAGCACCTCGATCACCGCAATGTGCAGTGGGCCGAGAAAGCCAAACCATGCATGCTGGGCAACATGTGACAGGTGCATGTCGATGAAGTCGATCTCACCCGCGTTGATGGCCTTGCGCGCGATGGGGTCGGTGTTGAAAGGCAGGCGCTGGCCGATGGCCTGAGACTCGGCCAGGGCTCCGTCGAGCTCGGGGGCGGTCGAGGCGCCCGTCCAGACGTTGATCTTGTAGGGCTTTCCGGCCGCGTGCTCGGCCTTGGCACGGGTCGCAATGGCCTGGGGCACTGCCTTGGGGTAGCCGGCGCCGGTGAAGCCGCTCATGCCGACGTTGGCACCCGTGGGAATCAGCGCCGCCGCCTCTTCGGCCGACATGACACGTTGAAGAAAGGCAGGGTGGCGTACCCGATCGGCCAGGGACATGGGGGAAACTCCGCAACGGTGAATGGGCGCCGGCGCGCACGGCGCGCCAGGTAAACCCGCTGATTTTAGCCGGGCCGTCTCGGATTATCAGGGTTTACCCGTGGTGCCGGCCTTGTGCCATCAGCCCTTGCGGTTGAGCAGCGCGTACAGCAGGATGGCGCCAAACGTGGCGGTGCCGATGCCGCCCAGCGCGAACTGGCCGAACTTCAGCGTGAAGTCGCCCGTGCCCAGGATGAGCGTGATCGCGGCCACGATCAGGTTCTTGTTCTGCGAAAAATCGACCTTGTTGTCCACCCAGATCTTGGCGCCGGCCACGGCAATCAGGCCGAACACCACGATGGAGACGCCGCCCATCACTGGTAACGGAATGGCCTGGATCACGGCACCGAACTTGGGGCTGAAACCCAGCACGATGGCGATCAGCGCCGCCACCAGGAACACGGCGGTGGAATAGATCTTGGTGGCCGCCATCACGCCGATGTTCTCGGCATAGGTGGTCACCCCGGTGCCGCCGGCGCTGCCGCTGACCATGGTGGCAATGCCGTCGCCAATGAAGGCGCGGCCCATGTACTGGTCCAGGTTCTTGCCGGTCATGGCCGTGACGGCCTTGATGTGGCCCAGGTTCTCGGCCACCAGAATGATGACCACCGGAGCGATCAGCAGCATGGCCGGCGCGCTGAACACCGGCGCCGAAAAGCCGGGCATGCCCACCCAGGGCGCGGCCAGCACGGCTGAGAGGTCGAGCGGCTTGCCCAGGCCCATGCCGTTGGTCAGCACGGCATAGATCACGCTGGCCACGATCAGGCCCACCAGAATTAAAAGGCGCTGCACCATGCCGCGCGTGAGCACGGCCACCAGGCCCACGCTGACGAAGGTGACCACCTGCATCCAGCTGTCAAAGTTGCTGGCCGCCATGTTCTTGATGGGGATGCCCGCCAGGTTCAGGCCGATCACCGCCACCACCGAGCCGGTGACCACGGGAGGCATGAAGCGCTCGATCCAGCCCGTGCCCACCACCTGCACGATGAAGCCCACCAGCGTGTACAACGCGCCGCAGGCGATGATGCCGCCCAGCGCCAGCCCGATGTTGGCGTTGGGCCCCTTGCCGGCATAGGACGTGGCCGCAATCACCACGCCGATGAAGGCAAAGCTCGAACCCAGGTAGCTGGGCACCTTGCCGCCGGTGATGAGAAAGAAGATCAGCGTGCCGATGCCGCTCATCAAAATGGCCAGATTGGGGTCGAACCCCATCAGGATGGGCGCCAGCACCGTGGCGCCAAACATCGCAATCACGTGCTGCACGCCCATCACGGCCGTTTGCGGCCAAGGCAGGCGTTCGTCGGGCGCGATCACGCCGCCCTGCTGCAGCGCGTCGGCGCTTTTCTCCCTCCAGGTCATGAAGCCCATGGATATTTCTCCGTTGTGAATTGAGGTCGTGCATGGTAGGGGATTTGCGCGCCTGGCCGGCGTTGCCGGCGCGGCAGTTGGGCTGTCACGCCAGCGACTGGGCACGCGGTAAAACCCCGTGGCGCCAAGCGAGCAGGGCGTTCTACGCTTGCCGGCATGACTATTCCCTACGTTCCCCAGATTCGCCTCTACCAAAACTGGCTGCGCGAGCAGCGCGGCCTGCAATTTGCCGACTATGACGCCCTGTGGCGCTGGTCCGTGACCGACCTCGATGCCTTCTGGCAAAGCATGTGGGACTATTTCGACCTGCAGTCGCCCACGCCGCACAGCGCCGTGCTGGCCAAAAACACCATGCCCGGTGCGCAGTGGTTTCCTGGCGCACAGGTCAACTACGCGCGGCAGGTGCTGCGCCATGCCGATGCGGCCGACGCGGCCGGCCTGCCGGCCATCGTCAGCGGCAACGAAAAGCACCAGCACCGCGAGTTGAGCTGGCCCGAACTGCGCCGCCAGGTGGCATCGCTGGCGCTGCACCTCAAGGCCCAGGGCGTGCAGCCCGGCGACCGTGTGGCCGCCTATTTGCCCAACGTGCCCGAGGCCGTGGTGGCCTTTCTGGCCACCGTCAGCATTGGCGGCGTGTGGAGCATCTGCGCCCCCGACATGGGCACGCATGCCGTGCTCGACCGCTTCCGCCAGATCGAGCCCAAGGTGCTGATCGCCGTGGACGGCGTGACCTACGGCGGCCGCGACCACGACCGCCTGGCCGTGCTGGCCGAGCTGCGCGCGGCCCTGCCCAGCGTGCAGCACACGCTGCTGCTGGGTAATCTGGATGCTACTGTTTCAGTAGCTGATTGCGCTTGCTGGACAAGCGCTACAGCCCAAAATGATGCAGAAACCGCGGCTTTCGAACCGCTGTGGCTGCCGTTCGACCACCCGCTCTGGGTGGTCTATTCGAGTGGCACCACGGGGCTGCCCAAGCCCATCGTGCACGGCCACGGCGGCATGGTGCTGGTGCAGATGCAACTGGGCGCGCTGCACAACGACATTGGCTGCAGCTACGCGCCCAACAGCCTGGGCGAGCGCTACCACTGGTACAGCTCCACCGGCTGGGTGATGTGGAACGCCCAGGTCGGCGGGCTACTGGCGGGCTCCACCTGCGTGATCTTCGACGGCAACCCCGGCGGCAGCAAGGAACACCCCGACTGGGGCGTGCTCTGGCGCTTTGCCTGTGAGACCGGTGTGACCTACTTCGGCGCCGGCGCGGCCTTTTATGCCAACTGCATGAAGGCCGGGCTGGTGCTGACAGATTGCGGCGACCTCTCGCGCATCCGTGCGCTGGGCACCACCGGCTCGCCGCTCTCGCCCGAAGTCCAGGCCTGGGGCACGGCGCAGTTCAGGTTGATTCGTGGCGTGGCAGGCAACACGCCCGCCACCGCCGGGCTGTCCGCGCCGGCGCAGGCAGGCGCAGAGCCGCACCCCGACATTTGGTGGAACAACATCTCCGGGGGCACCGATTTTTGCGGCGCCTTCCTCGGCGGCCACCGCGAGCTGCCGCAGGTGCCCGGTGAGATGCAATGCCGCATGCTGGGCGCCGCCGTGGAATCGTGGGACGCCGAGGGCCAGCCGGTGATGAACGCGGTGGGCGAGCTGGTGTGCACGCAGCCGATCCCGTCGATGCCGCTCTACCTGTGGGGCGACCAGGACGGCAGCCGCTACCTGTCGAGCTACTTCGACATGTACCCCGCAGGCCACGGTCGCCAGCCCGGCGGTGGCGACGGCCCCGCGAGCATGGGCGCGGTGTGGCGGCATGGCGACTGGCTCAAGATCGGCGCCAACGGCGGCTGCGTGATCTACGGCCGCTCTGATGCCACCATCAACCGCCACGGCCTGCGCATGGGCACGAGCGAGATCTACAGCGCGGTGGAGGCGCTGCCCGAAGTGATCGACAGCCTGGTGGTGGACCTGGAATACCTGGGCCGCGAGAGCTACATGCCGCTGTTCGTGGTGCTGCGCCCCGGCCACGCGCTCCATGATGCCCTGCGCGAGCGCATCAACGCGGCCATCCGCACCGCACTGAGCCCGCGTTTTGTGCCCGACGACATCTTTGCCGTGGCCGAGGTGCCGCGCACCCTGAGCGGCAAAAAGCAGGAGCTGCCCATCAAGAAACTGCTGCTGGGCCAGCCTATCGAGAAGGTGGTGAACAAGGACGCGATGGCCAACCCTCAGTGCCTCGATTGGTATGTGGCGTTCGCGGCGGAGCGCAAGGGCCGGGCGGTGTGATCCCAAGAGGCGGCCATGTCTTATACACAAGGGGCCCCGGGAGGGGCACACTGTGAGGTGCTACGCCCCAAGCGCGCCGCCATAATGCGCGACCCCGCAGGAGAGATTTGCCCATGACCACCCCTTCCCACCCCAAGCGCTTTTCGATGATTCGCGAGTTCCACCTCGCCGACTGGTTCACGCTGGGTAACGCAATCTGCGGCGTGGGGGCCTTGTTTTCGGTGATGTCGTACCTGGAGACCAGCGATGTGGTGCACATCTACTTTGCCTGCGCCCTGGTGCTGGCCGCGCTGATCTTTGACGTGTTCGATGGCCGCATCGCGCGCTGGCGTCAGAAAAGCTCGGCCATGGGCCGCGAGCTCGACTCGCTGGCCGACGTGATTTCGTTCGGCGTGGCCCCGGCCATCATTGCCTATGGCTGCGGCATGCAGGGGCTTTACGACCGCATCGTGCTGGCCTACTTTGTGGCCTGTGGTGTGTCGCGCCTGGCGCGCTACAACGTCACGGCCGAGTCGCTGGCGGGCGACGACGGCAAGGTCAAATACTTCGAAGGCACGCCCATCCCCACCTCTATCGTGCTGGTGGGGCTGCTGGCGCTGGCGGGCTACCTGGGCGCGGTGCGCGAACACCTGTGGTTCGGCAAGCTGCTGATCGGCGGCTTCACGCTGCACCCGCTGGTGCTGCTGTTTGCGCTGTCGGGCTCGCTGATGATCAGCCGGATTCGCATTCCGAAGCTCTGAGGCCAGATTCAAAGCCACCTGCGGCACATTGGGCTTGCTATGGCTGGTGGCAGCGTGCGTATGTGGCGGCTATCAAAAAATAAGCGCTAGGTGCTGATGCAGAAAGCGCTGCAGTTGATTTTGAATGTGCCAATCGCTAGGCAAAGTAGCGCTGTTCCAACGCGGTCATGCGGCTGGTGCCACCGAGCATGCGAGAGATGTCGACCGCAGGCAGTGCCTTGGCGAAGTGCCAGCCCTGGTAGCTTTCGCATCCGTTGCTGTGCAGGAACGCCAATTGCGCGGCGTCTTCCACGCCTTCCGCCACGACGGGCAGGCCCAGGGTGTGGGCCATAGCGATCACGGCGCGCACCAGCACGGCATCGTGGTCTTTGTGCAGGACCTGGCGGATGAACTCGCGGTCGATCTTCAGGCGCGACACCGGCAGCAGGCGCAGGTAAGACAGCGATGAGTAGCCGGTGCCAAAATCGTCCAGCGCAATGCTGAAGCCCAAAGCGCAAAGCCTGGTGAATACCTGGTGCGCCGTATCGGGGTCGGCCATGGCTTCGGTCTCGGTGATCTCCAGTTCGATCAACTCGGCGCGCGTGCCGTATTGGGCGAGCAATTGCTGCAGCCGCGTCGGCAACTGCGTCTGGCGAAATTGCTGCGCCGACAGGTTGATCGAAACGCGCACCGGTGTTCCGTTGTCTGCCCATTCGGCCGCCTGGCGGCAAGCGGTCTCCAGCACCCAGTCGCCCAGCGGGTGAATCAGGCCGGTGGACACGGCGACCGGAATGAAGCGATCCGGCGGCACGTTCCCCAGCTCGGCATCGTGCCAGCGCAGCAGCGCCTCTACGCCCACAATGCTTCCCGTGCTCACATCCACCTGGGGCTGGTAGTGCAGTTCGAGGGCCTGTGTTTCGACGGCGCGTTTGAGCCGCTCGTGCATCTGGCTGCGTTGGCTCAGTGCTTCGCTCATTTCGTGCCGGTACACGGCGTGCGTGCCTCGCCCTTGGGCCTTGGCCGCATACATGGCCATGTCGGCAAAGCGCATCAGCGTGCCCGAGTCGTGCGCATCGTCAGGGAACGCGGCAATGCCGATGCTGGCACTCAGGCTGACTTCACCCATCTTGAGCTGGCAGCGCGCCGACAGGCTGCGCTGCAGCTTCTGTGCGACCTGGAGCGCATGGTCCATCGATGGCACATCGGGCAGCAGCACTGTGAACTCGTCACCACCCAGCCGGGCAATCACATCGCCCGTGCGCAAACTACTGCGCAGCCTGCGCGCCACCTCGATCAGCACCTGGTCGCCCGCCGCATGACCGTGGGAATCGTTGACGTCCTTGAATTCGTCGAGGTCGAGCAGCAAGAGTGCCATCATCCGACCACTGCGCCGTGCGCGCTGGATGGCCTGTTCGAAATGCTGCATGAACATCCACCGGTTCGACAGTCCCGTGAGCCCGTCGTGCGTGGCCTGGTAGTGCATGTCTTCCTGCAGGCGTTTCATCTCGGTCATGTCGCGCATGTACACCACCGCCGCCGAGCGGTCGTCCATGGTGCAGTGCCCCAGGGAGATGTCGACGGGCACCGACTGGCCGTCCTTGCGCAGCAGTTGCAGCTGGCTGACCATGCCCATGGGCCGCGAAACCGGGTGCAAAAAAAAGCTCTTGACCAGATGGTTGTGCTTGCTGCGCATGTGCTGGGGCAGGAACACGCTGATCGATTGGCCTGTCAGCTCCTCGGGGCTGTAGCCGGTCAGCAGCTCGGTGGCCGGGTTGACCTTGAGAATGGTGCCGGTGTCATCCACGATGAGGATGCCATCCGGCGCGGCGTCCAGCGCAGCCATGGCAAGGGCTTCTTCGTTGGATGTCTGTTCCATCTCACGCCCCTTGCCGGAACACCGACGCGGCCTCGTCAAGGCGCTGCGCCTGCTCGCCCAGCACCTGGTTCAGTTCGGTGTTGTGCTGCACCTGCACCGCATTGAGCTGGGTCATCTGTTCCAGTTGCGCAAGCGCCTGGTTGATCTGGGCCACGCCATGTGCCTGCTCCTGGCTGGCCAGGCGAATGTCTTCCATCATGGTGGCCACGCGCTCAACGACCTGAACGGCTTCGGTCAGCGTTTTGCCGGCCGAGGCCACGGTGCGGTTGCCCGCATCCACCTGCGCGGTCGATGCGTCGATGAGGTGCTTGATCTCCTTGGCGGCGTTCGCGCTCTTGATCGACAGTGCGCGCACTTCCGAGGCCACTACCGCAAAGCCCTTGCCGTGCTCGCCCGCGCGGGCCGCCTCGACCGCAGCGTTGAGCGCGAGGATGTTGGTCTGGAACGCAATGGAGTCGATCACGCTGGTGATGTCGGCCACCTTCTGGCTTGATGCCGAGACGCCGCGCATGTTCTCCTGGGCCTGCGCCACCATGGCTGCGCTTTGCGACGCCACCCGCACCGCCTGCGCAGCCATCTGCGCGGCCTGTGCGGCGGTCTCGCTGTTGCTGCCGATGGTGGTGGCCAGCTGTTCGTTGGCGGCGGCGGTTTCTTCGACACTGGCGGCGGCCTCGTGGGTGCGCTGGGCCAGTTTTTCATTGCCTTGCTGCAGGTCGTATGCACTGCTGCGCACACGCTCCACCTTGCCCTGGATGTCACCCACCAGCGAGACCAAGTTGAGCGATGCCTGCTCGATGCCGCGCATCAATATGCCGATCTCGTCGCAGCGGTTCAGGAACAAGGGCGCGGCGCGCTGGCCGCTGGCCACCGCCTGCGCTTGCACCATGAGCTGTTGCAGCGGCCCGTGCACCGCTGTGCGCAGCCACCAGCCGCTGAGCAGCATGGCCAGCGTCCAGCTGGCCAGCGCAGGCCATTGCGATGTCTGCGGGCCACCCGCCGACCCCATGCCGGCAGCGCCCGCCAGCCACAAGGCCACCAGCCCCAGGCGCATGCGCGTGGCCAGCGACACGAAGCGCCAGCGCGAATACCAGCCCATCAGGCTCTTGCGCACCACCTGCCCGCGCAGCAGGCCGAGCTTTTGGCTGCCTGTGCGGATTTCGCGGTAGACCTCTTCGTGCGCGGCCACGCTGTTGCTTTCGGGCCGGATGCGCACCGACAGGTAGCCTGTCACTTCACCCTGTTGGCGGATGGGTGCGGCGTTGGCGCGCACCCAGTAGTGGTCGCCATCCTTGCGGCGGTTTTTGACCAATGCCGTCCAGGTGCGACCGCTCTGGATGGTGCACCACATGTCATCGAACGCTGCGGGCGGCATGTCGGGGTGCCGCACCAGGTTGTGGGCCTTGCCATACAACTCGTCGCGCTCAAAGCCGCTGCAGGCGATGAAGGCATCGTTGGCATAGGTGATGCGCCCCTTGAGATCGGTGGCAGACAGCAAAGTCTCGTGCTCGCCTACCGGGTATTCGCGCTGCGTGACGGGGCCGTTGTTTTTCATGGGGGAGAGCTGGGGTGAACGTTCGGGGCGATTGGAAAAACCACCGGCCTTCAACCCGGTGCAGTGGAAAATTTATTCTGGGAAGTTTCCATGTCGAGCGATAGCGGGCATTCACCTGGTTTGCCCGGAACCCGCATCTGATGTGATCAATGTCACTGCGCAACGTCTGTGCTGTGCGGAAAAAGCGACATGAGCCAGGCTGGCGCGCAAGGCGCCCGCGTGGCGGAATGTGCCCGGTGGCTTATTGCAGCGGTGGGGAACCCGGAGTCTTGGTGCGCAGCAGCAGTTTGGGCACATTGAGCTCGCAGTAATAGCGGCCGCAGCGGCCCAGGTCTCCATCCCGCTCAAGCCGGGCAAAGGCCCGGGTGATCGACTCGCGTGTGGTGCCCAGCAGTTCGGCCAGGGTGGTCTGGGTCGGCAGGCGCACACGCAGGCTGCCCTGCAGCTCGCTCAGATGCAGCAGGGCCCCCATCAGTTGGCGCGCCACGCCGTCGCCACGGGTCAGTTGGTACCAGTTGCAATGGCTCTCGATCGCATGCGCCATTGCATCGGACATGTGGCCCAGAAAAGCCGGGTCGTCCAGCAGCCCACTGCGCTGCAATGCAGCGGCAGACAGCTCGCAATAGCGACCTTCGAGGATGCCGATTTGCGTGACCGGATTCGCCCTGCCCAGAAGCCCAAAGCTGCTTATCACCGTGCCGCGCCCGAACATGCCGATCGCCTGGCTTTCGCCGTAGCGTGACTCCCGGCGCAGCATGGTGGCGCCCGATTTGATGATGCGGATGGCGGTGGAGGTCGATCCTTGTGTTTCCAGCACATCGCCCGCGCGAAAGCTGTGTTCCCTGATCGGAAGTTCGGCCAGTTGATCGCACCGGATGCGGGCCACCGGGCACGACTGCTGCGTTGAGCAGTGCCGACAGTGACGGGGCGCCAGCGCGGCGGCAACTTTCGCATCTGTGGAGAGGGCGGTCATGGTTGGCCCAGACGGATGGGGCTGGGTATCGGCAAGTGGGCGGTGGGCGTGTACATGGGTCCGGCAAAGCGCAAGCCGTCGTGCATTGGATGGGGCGAATGATTCGTTTGTCTACAAATAACGCGAACTCTCGTCAGCACCTTCGGCGAAACCTCAGGAATCGTGGCTGCAAATGGTGTTCGACGGAGGTTTGTAACACGATGGTAACTGTTTGACACACAAGAGCGCCTGGGCGCCGATGCACGGGTGGATGCGATGGCTGCACTCTGCTTTCGGAAAGGCCTGGAACGCGGTTGGGGGGCATAGGCCCCTCACAGGCAACGCACTACAGTGGCAGCCGTCACGCCCGCTTATTACCCAACCGATGCACCGCATTCCCATGCCCCAGGTCTCCCCCAATCCCGATATCCCGCTGCAGGGCTGGCGTCTGCGCCTGTACACCACCATCTTCGAGGCCGACACCCGCGCCGGTCGCCTGTTTGATGTCACGCTGATCGTCGCGATCCTGCTGAGCATTGCCGTGGTGGTGGCCGACAGCGTGCCCGCGCTGCACCAGCGCTGGCAGCGGCAGTTCACCTGGGCCGAGTGGGGCTTCACTGCGCTGTTCACGCTCGAATACATCGCCCGCCTGGCCTGCACCCGGCGGCCGCTGCGCTATGCCACCAGCTTTTTCGGCGTGGTGGACCTGCTGGCCATGCTGCCCACCTACCTGGCCCTGCTGTTCCCGGGCGCGCACGCGCTGATCGATGTGCGCGTGTTGCGCCTGCTGCGCGTCTTCCGGGTGTTCAAGCTCACTTCGTATCTGGCCGAATACCGGGGCCTGGGCCGGGCCCTGCAGGCCAGCGCCCGAAAGATCATCGTGTTCATCACCGGCGTGCTGATGATCGTGCTGGTCATGGGCACGCTGATGTACGTGGTCGAGGGGCCGGCCAACGGGTTTTCCACCATTCCCACCGCGGTGTACTGGGCCATCACCACCATGACCACGGTGGGCTTTGGCGACATCACCCCCAAAACCGACCTGGGGCGCTTCATCGCTTCGGTCATGATGCTGCTGGGCTGGGGCACCCTGGCCGTACCCACGGGCATCGTGACGGCCGAGATGACTTCGCAGCGCCTGTCTGCAACCCCTGCGCCCACCACCCGCACTTGCCACGAATGCCTGACCGAAGGCCACCTGCCCGAGGCGCTGTTCTGCATGCACTGCGGCGCCCGCCTGCCGCACTGGCAGCACGAACCCCGCCATTGATCCGTTCAGGCACGGAGCGTTACGCTTTCGCGGGGTGCTGCACAGTACACTTTGCCCTTTTGGCCCCACCAGCGGCGCGCCTGCCCGGCGCCGGGTGGCGTGCTCTTCATCCCTGCAATCCATCCATGGCCTTTGACACGGCGGCGCAAGCCCGCACCAGCTTTGATCTCAAAAGCGCCTCGCTGCCGGTGGTGGCGGTGGTGCTCAAGACCACCGACGCCGCGCAGTTTGCCGCCGACCTGGCCGAGCGCGTGGCCGACGACCCGGGCTTTTTCGACAACGACCCCGTGCTGATCGACCTGGCCCCCGTGCGCGAGGCGCCCGAGCCCATCGACTTTGCCGCCATCACGGGCGCGCTGCGCCGCCACAGCACCCTGCCGGTGGCCGTGCGCGGCGGCAGTGCCACCCAGATGGCGGCGGCGCGCGCCCTGGGCCTGGCCGCAGCACCCGATGCCCCGCCCGCCCGCGCCGAAGCGCCCACCCGCGAGGTGCGCGAGGTCGTCCGCGAGGTGGTGCACGAGGTCGAGGTGGTGCGCGAAGTCCCGGTGCAGGTGCCCACGCCCGGCCCCGGCACCGTGGTGGTCGACAAACCCCTGCGCTCGGGCCAGCAGGTCTATGCGCGCGGTGCCGACCTGGTGGTGATGGCCGTGGTGAGCTTTGGCGCCGAGGTGATTGCCGACGGCAACATCCACGTCTATGCACCGCTGCGCGGCCGTGCCATTGCTGGCGCACGCGGCAACACCGAGGCGCGCATCTTTTCCACCTGCCTGGAGCCGCAACTGGTTTCCATCGCGGGCATCTACCGCACCACCGAAACCGAATTGCCCGCCGACGTGCGCGGCAAGCCGGCCCAGGTGCGGCTCGAAGGCGAGAAGCTCATCATCGAGCCGCTTGCCTGAGCCCCGTTTTCATTCGTATCAACTCCCACAGAGAATCAGCACACATGGCCAAAATCGTCGTCGTGACCTCAGGCAAGGGTGGCGTGGGCAAGACCACCACCAGTGCCAGCTTTGCCACCGGCCTCGCCCTGCGCGGCCACAAGACTGCCGTGATCGACTTTGACGTCGGCCTGCGCAACCTCGACCTCATCATGGGCTGCGAGCGCCGCGTGGTGTATGACCTCATCAACGTGATCCAGGGCGAGGCCAACCTGAACCAGGCCCTCATCAAGGACAAGCAGTGCGACAACCTGTTCGTGCTGGCCGCCAGCCAGACGCGCGACAAGGATGCGCTCACGCAGGACGGCGTCGAGAAGATCCTGACCGACCTTGCCGGCATGGGCTTTGAATACATCATTTGCGACTCGCCTGCCGGCATCGAAAGCGGCGCGCTGATGGCCATGCACTTTGCCGACGAGGCGCTGCTGGTGACCAACCCCGAGGTTTCTTCGGTGCGCGACTCCGACCGCATCCTGGGCATGCTGGGCAGCAAGACCCGCCGCGCGATTGAAGGCGGCGAGCCCATCAAGGAGCATCTGCTCATCACGCGCTACAACCCCAGCCGCGTACAGGACGGCCAGATGCTGAGCCTGGAGGACATCCAGGACATCCTGCGCATCAAGCTGATCGGCGTGATTCCGGAGTCGGAAGTGGTGCTGCAGTCCTCCAACCAGGGTTCCCCCGCCATCCACGCCCAGGGCAGCGATGTGTCCGAGGCCTACAAGGACGTGATCGACCGCTTCCTGGGCGAGGACAAGCCCCTGCGCTTCATCGAAGCCGAGAAGCCCGGCTTCTTCAAACGCCTGTTCGGGAGCAAATAAGCCATGGCGTCATTCCTGTCCTTCCTGCTGGGCGAAAAAAAGAAGACCGCCAGCGTCGCCAAGGAGCGCCTGCAGATCATCCTGGCGCACGAACGCAGCGGCCGCAACGCCGCCGAGCCCGACTACTTGCCTGCGCTGCAGCGCGAGCTGGTGGCAGTGATCTCGAAATACGTCAAGATCAACCCGGACGACCTCAAGGTGCACCTGGAGCGCCAGGACAACCTGGAAGTGCTGGAAGTCAAGATCGAGCTGCCCGAGGCGGCACGCTGATTTTTAGATGAAACAGGGCGCTAGCGCCCTGTGAATAAGCGCTTGCAGCTATCAAAAGTGAAGTAACCGCGCATCTCAGCGCGCGTGCTTCGCAAACTTCCCGGCGAACGCCTGGGCGATACTCAGGCCACGCTGCCCCGGCACCAGGGTGGCTGTCTGGCCTGCGGCAATGCTGCCCGGCTGCTCCACCGCCAGGTAGTAGCCGCAGCACCCGGCGATCGCCATGGCGCGCCCCGCCTGCGCAAAACCCATCACGGCATTGAATTTGTAGCAAGGCTCGCGGGGCGCGGTCACGCGCAGCACGCAGTCGGGAAAGTGCAGGCGGTCGCCCACATAGACCTCGTGTTCCAGCAGGCCCTCGACCGTGAGGTTTTCGCCCAGGAAGCCGGGCGGCAGGGGTTCGTCGAACAAACTCACCCCGCGCTCGCGCCGCTGGGTCTGCCAGAAGGCGTAGTGCACCGCCGGGTAGGCATACACCGCCTTGTCGAGGCCGCCGTGCACGCTCAGGTCGGCCTGCTCGTCGCCAGCCAGGCCCAGCCGGCCCACGGCAACGGGGCCGAGTGTGGATGATTTGCCGATGGCGGTGAGGATCTTGCGCTCGCCGATGCGCACGGGCTGGGCCGTTCCTACATTCACGCTGTGCAGTTGCAATTTCGCGGCCATGAATTGCACGGGTTCGATTAGAGCGGGTGCTCGGTGTAGAAGCGCCCGCCGTGGTACAGCAGGGGCGACATGCCGTCCTGGTGCTGGCAGCGCTCGACCTCGCCGACAAAGATCACATGGTCGCCTTCGTCGTAGCGGCTGCGGTTGAAGCACTCGAACGTGGCCGCAGCGCCCGCCAGCAACGGCGCGCCGCTGATGCCGGGGTGGTGCTCCACGCCGGCAAAGCGGTCGATCCCGCGGGCGGCAAAGCGCTCGGCCAGGGCCTTCTGGTCGGCGGCCAGCACGTTGATGGCGTAGTGGGAGCCGTTGGCAAAGGCCGGCATCGAGGCGGCCGCGCGCGACAGGCTCCACAGCACCAGCGGTGGCTCCAGCGACACCGAATTGAACGAGTTGGCGGTGAGCCCGATGAGCTCGCCCGCTGCATTGCAGGCCGTCACGATGGTCACCCCCGTGGCGAACATGCCCAGCGCATCGCGAAACTCGCGCGCGGAAAAACTCGGCGGGCGGGCCAGGGCGGGTCGGTGCAGGGAGCTGTTCACAAAAGCGGGGCGCAAAGCCGTGGGAATGGGGAAGGCTATTATGGTGTGGCGCCCGTAACCGCACAGGCGTGGGGCGTATCCAGCCGGTATGGGCCCCTTCCTCGGAACACTGCATGGCACTCTTACCCACCTACATCACCCTGGGCGCAGGCCCCACCGTGCTCATGCTGCACGATGCCGATGGCGGCCACCTCACGTTTGCGCCCCAGGTCGAGCGGCTGGCCAGCGCTGGCTACCGCGCCGTGGCGTGGAACATGCCGGGTTATGGCCACAGCGCACCCATCGAACCCTACACCTTCAAGGGCCTGGCGCAAAGCTGCCTGGCGTTGGTGGCTGCGCTGCGATGCGGGCCGGTCACGCTGGTGGGCCATGGGCTGGGTGCCATGCTGGCGGCAGAGGTGGCGTTGCGCCAGCCCGCGCTGGTGCGGCGGCTGGTGCTGTGTGCGGGCGGCCCGGGGCTCGATGCCCAGGCCAGCCAGGACTGGGTCAGCCCCCGCCTGCAGGCGCTGCAGGCGGTGGAGGGCGGCCAGTCCATGGACCGGCTGGCCCAGGCCCTCGTGCCCCGCTTCATCGGCAGCGGCGCCTTGCCCGAAGGCGTGCGGCTGGCGGGCCATGCCTTGTCGCAGGTCTATCCGGCGACCTACCGGCGGGCATTGGAGCTGCTGGCAGTGTTCGACCGCGACGCTACGGCGTTCAGGCGCCTTGCCATGCCCACCTTGCTGCTGGGCGGCGCCATGGACCCCTGCACGCCACCGGCCGCGCTGCAGGCCCTGGCCGAGGTGCTGCCCGATGCGCGCCACCAGAGCCTGGCGCATGTCGGCCACTGGCCGCAACTGGAAGACCCGGACGGATTTGACGCTGCGTTGCTGGCCTTTCTGGCCCAGCAGCGCCAGCTGCACTGAGCGGGGCGGCTTCAGGCCGGGAACACGCGCTCAGGCGGCGGCGATGGTGCGCCGGGTCGGCACCGATTCGGCGCCCAGAAAGCCGAAGTGCATTGCGGGTTGTGTGCCACTGATCAGCTCGGCCAGGGCTTTGCCCGAGCCGGCGCCATGGGTCCAGCCCAGCGTGCCATGGCCGGCATTCACCCACAGTTTGCCCACGCGCGTGCGGCCGATGAACGGGATGTTGGTGGGCGTGGCCGGGCGCAGGCCGGTCCAGTATTGCGGGTCGCCACCTTGCTCGGGCGTGCGGGTGTCGCACACGCCGGGCAGGGTTTCCTCGATGCGGCGCGACAGCATGTGGCAGCGCGCCCTGGCCAGGGGGCTGTCCAGCGACAGATCGAACCCGCCCAGCTCGATGGTGCCGGCCACGCGCAACACATCGCCCAGTCGGCTCATGGCGATTTTCTTGCCGTCGTCGATGGTCGAGACCATGGGCGCGCCCTCGGGCCGCAGCAGCGGGAAGGTGGCGCTGTAGCCCTTGCCAGGGTAGATGGGCAGATCCACGCCCACGGTGCGCAGCAGCGGCGCGCTGTAGGAGCCGCAAGCCACCACGATGGCGTCGCCCTTCAATATGAAGTCTTTTTTGCCACCAGCGCCCGATTGGCGTGCGATGACAGCTACTGAATCAATAGCATTGCCAATCTTGTTCAGGCGCAGCACATCGTGGCCATAGAGAAACTGCGCGCCGCGCTCGGCGCAGCGGCGGGCCAGCTGTTGCGTGAAAACGCGGGCGTCGCCGCTTTCGTCGGTGCTGGTGTAGGTGCCGCCGGTGATGTGGTCGCCATAGGCCTTGAAGGCCGGCTCGATCTGCAGCAGCTCGTCGCGGCTGACCAGACGGCGCTGCACACCGTGCTTGCGCATCAGCGCGACCGCGTGGCCCGCGTCGTCCAGTGATTTCTGGTCGGTGTAGAAATGCGCAATGCCGCGTTCAATGCGGTGGTATTCGATGCCGGTGGTGCGCACCACGTCTTTCAGGGCCGCATGGCTGTAGGCACCCAGCGCCACGATCTGTTGCACGTTGCGCTCGAACGCGGTGTCGTTGCACTGCGCCAGAAACTTCAGGCACCAGCGCCATTGCTCCCAGTCCAGCTGGGGGCGCAGCAGCAGCGGTGCCTCTTTGTCGAACATCCACTTGAGCGCCTTCCACGGCGCTGCACGGTTGGCCCAGGGCTCGCAGTAGCTCACCGAGATCTGCGCCGCGTTGGCGAAACTGGTCTCCAGCGCCGCATCGGGCTGGCGGTCGACCACGACCACGTCATGTCCGCGCTCCAGCAGATGCCAGGCGGTGCTGATGCCAATGATGCCGGCGCCCAGAACAATGGTTTTCATAGACGGAGCGTGTTGTGAATTTTTACGTGCCTGCGCAAGCCGGGCAACAGCCTGGCCACCTTGTGGCAGGCCACTCTCATGCAGTGTGCGCGACATTGCCTTACTCTAAAAGCAAACTTAAGCTTGCTCCAAAAACATCAGCGCATCTAATAGATGCGCGCTGCGGATTTTCTCCCATTTTTTTGCCTGAGATGAAGACCATGAGCACCTACGATCCGGCCGCCCTGGAATGCCTTGCCGCCATTGTGGAAGAGGGCGGTTTCGAGCGCGCCGCCCAGCGCCTGAATGTCACGCAGTCGGCGGTGTCGCAGCGCCTGCGGGCGCTGGAGGCGCAGGTGGGCTCGGTGCTCATCGTGCGCAGCCGGCCGTTGCGGCCTACCTCGGCGGGGCAGTTGCTGCTCAAACACACCAAACAGATGCGCCTGCTGCGGGCCGACCTGGAGCGGGACCTGCAGGAGCTGGCCCCCAGCGCACCGGGCGGCACGCGCGACGACGAGCGCATTTCGATTGCCATCAACGCCGACAGCATTGCCACTTGGGTGATGGGGGCGCTGCACGATCTGGTGCGCCAGCGCCTGCCGCTGGAAATCATCGTGGACGATCAGGACTTCACCCAGGAATGGCTGCGCTCAGGCCAGGTGCTGGGCTGTGTCACCACGCTCAAGCAGGCGTTGCGCGGCTGCAAGATGGTGCCGCTGGGGGCAATGCCCTATGTGGCGGTGGCCTCGGCTGCGTTTGCGCAGCAGCATTTGCCGCAGGGGCTGACGCCGCACAATTTTCGCGACGTCTCCTTTCTGTCGTTCAACCGCAAGGACGACATGGCGGCCGAGTTCGTGGCGCGCGCGTTCGGCCTCCAGCGGGTGGCGCTCAACCACCTTTTCGTGCCCAGCGCCGAAGGGCAGATGCGGGCCGTGGCTGCGGGCTGGGCAGTGGGCGTGGTGCCTGAGTTGCTGGCACGCGGCGCGCTGGCAGATGGCTCGATGGTGGACGTGGCCCCGGGCCGGGCCTTGCCCATCCAGCTGTATTGGCATTGCTGGAACCTGGAGTCGGAGCTGCTCGACGCCTTGACGGCGGCCCTGAAAGGCGCCGCAGCCGAAGCACTGGTTCCCTGAGCCTTGGCGGGGCGCTTTGCCCGCGCGGGGCATCGTTTGCCGGCCAGTGTTGATCGAAAAATGAACGGCATGGCTGCAGCGCAACTGATAAAGTTGTTTTGGAACCATGGCGTATAAGATGCCGCCATGCAAATGCCGAAACCCAAGGTTTCCTTCAAGGAACAAATGCACCTGGCGCGCGAAGACGCCATCCTGCAGTCCACCTGCCGCCTGCTGGGCGAAAAGTCCTTCGACGCGATGACGATGGACGATGTCGCCAACGCCGTGGGTATCGCCAAGGCCAGCCTTTACAAGCACTTCGCCAGCAAGGAAGATCTGTGCTGTGCTGCCATGGTCCAGATCCTGGGCCGTGTGCGCGCCTATCTGGACACCCTGCCCGCCGACATGCCGCCGCAGGACAAGCTGCGCGATCTGGTGCGCTGGTCGCTGGAGAAGCTGATCTCCAACGAAATGCCGCTGCTGCCCAGCCGCAATTCGAGCCTGCGGGCGGTGCTCATGGCCAACAAGCACTACCTGGACGGGCTGGTCACGGTCAGCGACCAGATCGGCCAATGGATCACCGAAGCGCAGGCGCAAGGCGTCATCAACCCCGCATTGCCGCCGCTGGTGGTGCTGTACACCCTGTTTGCTCGCGCCTGCGATCCCGTGGTGGGCTTCCTCAAGGAGGGCGGCCAGTATTCGGACGCAGAAATCGTGGACTTGGTGGTGCGCACCTGTTTTGACGGACTGGCGGCGCGCTAGCTAGCGGCGCGCAGCCCGCAGCCTTTCCACGAAAAAAACCCTGCCAGGGCAGGGCTTGGGTGCTTGCGCTGCCGCCTCAGCGCACGATCAGCAGCGGCACCTTGCTGTGGGCCAGCACCTGGGTGGTGACCGATCCCATGACCAGCGTGGCGATGGCGCCGTGGCCATGCGAGCCCATCACCAGCAGGTCAAACTTGCCCGTGTCGGCCACCTTGGCAATGGTTTCACCCACTGGGCCCACCTTGACATTGCGCTTGGGCTGCACGCCATGGCGCGCCAGGAATTTGCATACCGGCGCGAGAATCTTCTCGGATTCTTCGGCGTGGTAGGTGTCCACCATTTCCTTGCCCAGCGCAGCGCGTGCGCGTGCCGGCAGGGGCATTTGCACGGTGAGCACGGTGTATTCGTGGGTGCCACCCAGCAACTCTTCATGGGTGGCAAGGTAGGCGAGCATTTTCTTGGTGTAGGCGCTGCCATCGACAGCAAGCAGGATGTTCATGGTGTGTTCTCCAGAATGAGTGGATCAGGCTAATCTGCGCGCGTTGTTGTTGTCTTGACCTATGACAGGCTTTCTCGTGCGCTCGGATAGGTTGTCAGACCTGTGCCCATCATACGGAAATGCAGTACTGCGCCTGGAACATTGCCTGTTCCCCCTTGCGTGCATAGCCGAGCGGATTGGCCACCACGCGGCATTGCCAGGGCGCGCCCTGCCCGTCGGTGCCCGACGCCATGTAGTCGCTGGGTGCATGCAGGTGGCCGTGCAGCCACAGCTGGGCCAGCGGCAGCAGATCGTCCAGGACGTTGCAAAAACCGGCCGTGCCGGGCACCAGTCCATAACGCGGATCGGCACTGCGCAAGCTGGGCGCGAAATGGGTGACGGCTACCGTGGGCCCGCTGTGGGGCCTGGCCAGTGCGTCACGCAACCATTGCTGGCACAGCAAGGCCTGCGCGCGCACAGGCTCTGCCAGAAAGGGCTCGCCGTGGCGCGTTCCGCCCGTCTTGCGCAGGTAGAAGTTGGCGGCCCGGAATGCCTTGTCACGCAACTTGAGGCGCCGCGTGAGGTCGGTGCTGCCTTCGTGGTCGGCCAGGGCATCAAAGTCGCTCCACAGCGTGGTGCCGACAAAGCGCACGCCGTCGAGCACCAGGCTCTCGCGTTCCAGCCAGGCGATGCCCAGTTGGTCACAGACCGTGCGCAGCCGGTGGTGGGCCGCGTCGAAATCCTGCGCGTCGTATTCGTGGTTTCCGGGTACGAACAGCACGGGCATGGGCCAGCCGGCAAACTGCGGCAAGGGGGAAAAGCGTTCCAGGCCAAAGGCCTGGTCGGTGAGTTGCCCGCCCGCCTGGTACGAGCCGATGTCGCCGGCCAGCACCAGCACATTCGCTGCCGCGGCAGGCTCGGGCGTGAAATGGGGATGCGCCTCAAGGTGCAGGTCGGACAGCAGCTGTATCTTCATGGCGGGGCAGTCTACGGGGCGTCCAACTATTGAGTCGTGGCGCGTTCTTGGGGAAAGGTGCGCCGCGCGGCGCGTGCCAGCGCCAGCAGCAACCAGTTGATGGCTGCCTGCTGCGGGCCGCGCCGGCGCCACAGCGCATCCACATGCACCGCCGGCACATCCAGGGGCAAGGTGCGCAGCACCAGGGCTTCGGCGATGCCGGTGACAGGCACAAAGTGGCGCGGCAGCACGGT
Organism: Acidovorax sp. T1; assembly: GCF_002176815.1. Lineage (NCBI taxonomy): Bacteria > Pseudomonadati > Pseudomonadota > Betaproteobacteria > Burkholderiales > Comamonadaceae > Acidovorax > Acidovorax sp. T1. The sequence goes on from NZ_CP021648.1 coordinate 75,376, forward strand.
GAGCAGATCGGAACTGGCCACCACCCGCCCCGCAGTGAAAAACTGGTTGACCGTGAGCACCACGCGCCGCTCGCGCCCCAGAGACGCCAGAGCTTCGTCGATGAAACCAAACGGGCGCCCCGAAAAGCTCACCAGCATATGGCGGGCGAGGCAAAACTGGTCCAGCGTCAGCGGTTCCCCCGCCAGAGGATGGCCCTGGCGCATCACGCAAACATATTCGCCGTCGTAGATGCGGCGGCTGTCAAAGGCGATCACGCTCCCCGACTGCGCCCGTGCCGTCAGGTCGGCCAGCACGGCAGGAAAGTAGCCCACGGCCATGTCGGCGGATTCTTCTTCGAGAAGACGGCGGGGGTCGCGAGTGGTGAGTGGCAGTACCCGCACCGAAATGCCGGGCGCCTCGCGCTCCATGATTTCGACCAGCCCGGGCACCAGCGTAGCGGCAGTGGCATCGGCCATGGCCAGCACAAAAGTGGATGTGGCCGTGGCCGGCTCGAACACGCCGGGCGCTAGCGACTCCTGCAATTGCGCCAGCGCTTCGCGCACCGGGGGCCACAGCGCTAGCGCACGGTGGGTGGGCTCGACCCCGTGGCCGCTGCGCACCACCAGGTCGTCGCCAAGCACATCGCGCAGGCGCCGCAGCGCATTGCTGACAGCCGGTTGCGTGAGTGACAGCTTGTGCGCCGCTCGCGTCAGGCTGCGCTCGGCCATCACCTCGTCAAAGACGCGCAACAGATTCAGGTCGAGAGAGCGGAAGTTCACGGGGGCCATGGAATCGATATATCACCAATATGAATGATTGGAATTCATAATATAAACTTGAATCGATAAAGGGTAAACCCTAATATCACTCATCGCCTGGCTATTCTGACCAGAGCGCTGGAAAAAGGATCTCAAAATGACCAGTTACGCACACGTGAACTACCCCACGGAACACCCCGGCGTGGTCCGGGCTGAAAACGCCATCGCGGCGCTGCAGAATATTGCCGCAGGTTTTGATGGTGCGCGGGGCGCTGCCTCCTTGATGCTGGCCGCGGTGGTTGCTGCGCTGCTCGTGGTGGCCAACCAGGTGATCGACACCTGGGGTGATGGCCACCTGCTGGCCGCTTGGATGATGTTGTGGGTGGTGGCATTTGCGGCCATCGCCTTGCTCGCCACGCCAGCCCGCCGCGCATCCGTGGCGATGCGCACCGGCTACAAGGCCTGGGCGCAAAGCCGCCGCCAAGCCACTGAAGACCAGCGCACCTGGAAAGTCGCCTTGGAAGACGCCCGCATGATGGCTGACCTGAGTCGCGCCATGAGCGCCGCCGCCACGCAGGACTTGCGCAAGTAAATCAAGCACTGCCTTTGGTCTGAATGCGCCCGGTATTGCCGGGTCGCGCAACCATAAAAGCCGTGGCATTGCCCACGGCTTTTTTCATGGGCGTTCCGCCTGCGCCGAAGCCGTAGGCGCATGCAAAAGCCGCCTGGCCCGGGGTGGGGCGGGGCGGCTCAAGCGCATTTCTCGAATCCCCAAGAGTGGCTACCAGGAGCCCGAGCGCTCCTGTGCCGTAATCAGGTCCGAGGTCTGGTGCGCTGGCGTCAGATCGCTGCGAGGCGCTTTTCAATCGCGGCGCGGGTTTCCAGCAGTTCCTTGGGCAGGTGATAAGCCAGCTGCTCGAAATGGGCATCGTGCAGCTTGAGCTCTTCCACCCAGGCTGCCTTGTCGATGTGGGTCACGGTCTGGAACTGCTGGGCGGTGAAGTCGAGGCCCGTCCAGTTGATCTCGGCGTATTGCGGCGCGATGCCGAACATCGTGTCCTGGCCCTGGGCCTGGCCTTCGATGCGGTCGATCATCCACTTGAGCACGCGCATATTGTCGCCATAGCCGGGCCAGACGAACTTGCCCGCTTCATCCTTGCGGAACCAGTTCACGCAGAAGACCTTGGGCAGCGCCTTGCCGGTGGCGGCAATCTTGCCCTCCATGTTGAGCCAGTGCTGGAAGTAGTCGCTCATGTTGTAGCCGCAAAACGGCAGCATGGCGAACGGGTCGCGGCGCACCACGCCCTGGGCGCCAAAGGCGGCGGCAGTGGTCTCGGAGCCCATGGTGGCGGCCATGTACACGCCTTCGGTCCAGGTGCGGGCTTCGGTCACCAGCGGCACGGTGGTCGAGCGGCGGCCGCCGAAGATGAAGGCATCAATCGCCACTCCATTGGCATCGTCCCACTGGGGGTCGAGTGCCGGGTTGTTGGTGGCGGCCACTGTGAACCGCGAATTGGGGTGGGCGGCCTTGGCGCCGGTCTGTTTGGCGATTTCGGGGGTCCAGTCCTTGCCCTGCCAGTCGATCAGGTGGGCGGGGATGCCGCCGCCGTCTTTCTCCATGCCTTCCCACCACACGTCGCCGTCGTCCGTCAGGGCCACGTTGGTGAAGATGACGTTCTTGTCCAGGCTGCGCATGCAGTTGGGGTTGGTGTGCATGTTGGTGCCGGGGGCCACGCCAAAGTAACCCGCCTCGGGGTTGATGGCGTACATCTTGCCGTCGGCATGCGGCTTGATCCAGGCGATGTCGTCGCCAATCGTGGTGACCTTCCAGCCGGCAAAACCGGCCTCGGGTGGCACCAGCATCGAGAAATTGGTCTTGCCGCAGGCGCTGGGGAAGGCAGCCGCGACGTGGTACTTCTTGCCCTGCGGGTTGGTCACGCCCAGGATCAGCATGTGCTCGGCCAGCCAACCCGGGCTACCGGAGGGCCCCTGCGCGGCCGCGCGGCCCATGGTCGAGGCAATGCGCAGCGCCAGGCACTTCTTGCCCAGCAGCGCGTTACCGCCGTAGCCCGAGCCATACGACCAGATTTCGCGCGTTTCGGGGTAGTGCACGATGTACTTGACCTTGGGGTTGCAGGGCCAGCTGGTGGTGTCTTTTTCGCCAGCAGCCAGGGGCGCACCCACGGTGTGCATGCAAGGCACGAACTCGCCTTCCACACCCAGCACGTCGTACACGGCCTTGCCCATGCGGGTCATCAGGCGCTGGTTCACGGCCACATAGGCGCTGTCGGTCAGTTCCACGCCGATGTGGGCGATGTGGCTGCCCAGCGGGCCCATGCTGAACGGCACCACGTACATGGTGCGGCCCTTCATGCAGCCGTCAAACAGGGGTTGCAAGGTGGCGCGCATGTCGGCGGGTGCCATCCAGTTGTTGGTGGGGCCGGCGTCTTCTTTCTTTTCCGAGCAGATGTAGGTGCGGTCTTCCACGCGCGCCACGTCCGACGGGTCGGACCAGGCCAGGAAGCTGCCGGGCCGCTTGGCGGGGTTGAGCTTCTTGAAGGTGCCGGCATCCACCAGCTGCTGGCACAGGCGGTCGTACTCTTCCTTCGTGCCATCGCACCAGTAGATGCTGTCGGGCTTGCACAGGGCGGCCATGTCGGCCACCCAGGCCAGCAGGCGGGCGTTTTTGACGTAAGCGGGGGCGTTGAGATTCAGGCCCTGCATCGTGGGTGCGTTCATCGGGAAGCTTCCTAAGTTGAAAAACAGTTTTTTCAAAAGAAGCGGACCGGGCGGGTCACGGCAAGGCCTGGCGCAGGTGCGGATGCTGAGCGCTGCCTTTGAAAAAACGGCTTTCGTGCTCAGTCGGCGGGCGGGCACGCAGTGCAGCCCCACGCGCTGGAGGCGGTGCCACGAGTTCCGCGGGTCGGCTGGGATGTCGATTTTATGAATCTGCCGCCGATTTGTCTGTCAGTCACGGGTCAGAATCATGCAAAAGATGCATGGGGTTATGCCGGCGGAATGCCCGCCCGGGCCAAGAATTCAGGCCTGTGGCGCCTGCCAGCGTTCATACCCGGCCTTGCGCAGCGCGCAGGCCGGGCAGGTGCCGCAGCCATAGCCCCAGGCGTGGCGCGCATCGCGCACGCCGTTGTAGCAGGTGTGGGATTGCTCCAGAACGATGTCCACCAGGGCCTGGCCACCCAGGGTGTGCGCCAGCTGCCAGGTGTCGGCCTTGTCCAGCCACATCAGTGGTGTCTCGAAGGTGAAACGCTGCCCCATGCCCAGCGACACGGCCACCTGCAGGGCCTTCAGGGTGTCATCGCGGCAATCGGGGTAGCCCGAAAAATCGGTCTCGCACATGCCGCCCACCAGCGTGTGCAAGCCGCGCCGGTAGCCTACGGCTGCCGCCAGCTGAAAGAACAACAGGTTGCGCCCTGGCACGAAGGTGTTAGGCAGGCCGGCGGCGGTCATCACAATGGCTGTGTCGCGCGTCAGCGCCGTGTCGCTGATCTGGCCCAGCACGGCCAGGTCGATCATGTGGTCCTCGCCGAGCCGTTCGCGCCACTGCGCAAAGCCCGCGCGCAAGGCGGCCAGCACTTCCTGGCGCGCCTGCAGCTCCACCTGGTGGCGCTGGCCATAGTCGAAACCGATGGTCTCGACATGTTCGAAATGCTCCAGCGCCCAGGCCAGGCAGGTGGTGGAGTCTTGTCCGCCAGAGAAAAGTACGAGGGCGTGTCCGGATCGCATGGGCGGCTTCTTTCAGAAAGGGTGGGCGTAAAAAAACCCCGCGCTGCGGGGTTCGTGCAGTGGGCTGTGCGCGCCTTAAGCCATGTTCACGGCAATGAAAGCCAGCAGAAAAATCATGATGGCACCCACCACAGGCAGCACCACGGGAATCAGCGGGACAACGTTTTCCACGGCGTCGGCGGTGTGCGCTTCGGGGGCGTGCGAGGTGGTGTGGTCAGACATGGCAAGGGCTCCAAAGGGCGTGAAACTGGCGCAATTCTAGCTGCTGCACTGCAGGGTGGTGCACGCACCGGGGGCTTACATCAGCGCCGCCTCCATGCCGGCGCCACGCAATGCCTCCAGCACCTGGGCCACATGGGGCTGGCCGCGCGTTTGCAGCACCAGTTCGATCTCCACATTCTGCGCGGCCAGCATGGTGAAGGCGCGCTGGTGGTGCACTTCTTCGATGTTGGCCCCCGCGTCGGCCACGGTGGCGGTGATGCGCGCCAGCACACCCGGGATATCGCGTGCGCTGACCTTGATGCGCGCCAGCCGGCCCGAGCGCACCATGCCGCGCTCGATGATGGCGGCCAGCAGCAGCGGGTCGATGTTGCCGCCGCACAGCACCAGCCCCACCTTCTTGCCGGCAAAGCGCTCGGGGTAGCGCAGCAGCGCGGCCAGGCCTGCGGCGCCCGCGCCTTCGACCAGGGTTTTTTCGATCTCCAGCAGCATCAGCACGGCCTGCTCGATGTCGCCCTCGTCCACCAGCACCAGGTCGTCCACCAGGCGCTTGACGATTTCCTGCGTCAGGGTGCCGGGCGTGCCCACGGCAATGCCCTCGGCGATGGTGGACGTGCCCTGCGGGTGGTGCGTGCCCTGGATGGCATTCACCATCGCCGGAAAGCGCGAAGTCTGCACGCCAATGATCTCGATGCCCGGGCGCAGCGCCTTGGCCGCCGTGGCCACGCCGGCAATCAGCCCGCCCCCGCCCACGGCGATGACGAGGGTGTCCAGGTCGGGCACGGCCTGCAGCATCTCCAGCGCCAGCGTGCCCTGGCCGGCGGCCACGGCTGCGTCATCGTAGGGGTGGACGAACACCAGCCCCTCGGCATCTGCCAGGTGGTAGGCATGGGCGCGCGCCTCTTCCAGCGTGTCGCCATGCAGCACCACCTCGGCGCCAAAGCCGCGCGTGCGCTCCACCTTCACGCCGGGCGTGAAGCGCGGCATCACGATCACGGCGCGCAGCCCCAGGCGCTGCGCGTGGTAGGCCACGCCCTGCGCATGGTTGCCGGCGCTCATGGCCACCACGCCCCGGGCGCGCTCGGCCGGCGTGAGCAGGGTGAGCTTGTTGCAGGCGCCGCGCTCCTTGAAGGAGGCAGTGAACTGCAGGTTCTCGAATTTCAGAAAAACCTGGGCGCCGACGATGTCCGACAGCGTGCGCGATTCGACGCATGGCGTATCGAGCACCTGGCCCTGCAGCCGGGTGGCCGCATCGCGAATGTCTTGAATGGAAAGCATGACCGTGATTGTGGGGCAGCAGCGCACAACGCTAAAAAACTACTCTATTGATAGCTGCATGCGCTTATGGATAAAGCGCTTGCGGTCGATTGAGCCTGATTGGCGACATACCTTAGACCAACCCCGTACGCGCTGAGCTGTCCAAGCCAGGGCGCCCCTTGCAAACAGCCCTTCGACAGCTCAGGGCGAACGGGGTTTGAGATATGTCGCGTTTCAGGTAAAAATGGCTTCTAGCGCTTGTGCAGCAAGCGTTGGAAGCTCACATTTTGATAGTGAATCTGCCGGGCACCGTCGATCACTGCCGGCCTTAGCGCAACACCCTGCAGTTGCCGAATTCGCAGCGGATCGCCAGCGCATCGCCGTTGGCGCAGGCCACGCTGTAGGTCTCGAACCCAGGCCCCTTGGCCGCCAGCGAGGCCACGGGCTGCTCGCTGCACGACTGGCTGCGCGCCAGGCGCTCGGCGCTGAAGGCGTCGGTGCCGATCAGGCGGGGCGGTGCCGGCGCTGCGGTGGGCGCGGGGCGCCATGGCATCGGCCGGGGCATGGCAGCCACCGGGCCGTAGCCCCTGGCCACCATGCAGGCTGCTTCGGTGCGCTGGCGCCGCTCCAGCGCCTGCAGCCCCTGCGTGGCACCCAGCACGCCACCCACGGCGGCCCAGTCGCGCACCGTGTCGTGCCCGTAGCCCAAGCCCCACACCAGCGCAGCTGTCACGAGCGCACCTTGCACCAGGCCGTCCAGCGTTTCGGCCACTACGCCCACCTGGGTAGCGTGCTGGCGGCAAGTGGCCAGGTCGGCGCTGTAGCGAGCGCTGGCAGTGTCGTCGGGCGCCAGTTGCGCCGGCAGGTCTGGGCCGTGCGCGGCGCAGCCTGCGAGCACCAGGGCGATCAGGCCGGCGCACAGCCGTTGCGGCAGCGCTTGCAGGGCGTGCTTGCCGCCCCGGCCGAGGCCCATCGCGGCGGCGATGGCGGTCGTGGTGCGGGGGCGGCGTGTGGTGGTCATGTCGTATTGGAACGCCAGGTTAGCGCGGTGGGTGGGCGCATCCATAGGCCGTTTCCAGGAGGAAGAATGTACCAGCGCCGCAACTCGGGATCGATTTTGGCGGCGTGCATGACGCTCTAAGTCAAACCGTGAATCTGGATACGCTGAGGGCCGGCAAGCCAACTGGCGATCACAGCTTCGCTTTCTTTTTCGCTGAACGGCACACCACGCAGTCCAATTTGCTGATCACGACATCGCTGGTTTTGAGAGACCCACCCAACGCAGTATCCGAGCCAGGGTCCATCGCCTTGATCGGCCTTTCACTGGTGGGCTTGGCTGTGGCTCGCCGCCGCAAAGCGGCCTGCTTCAGAGGTGAAAATGAGAAATCTGGAGGTGAGCTAAAGCACATGTGGAGACGCAAGTCATACTGCCCTGTTCTGTTGCTCCTGCAAGTATTCAATCAGGCGGCGCACGCGCAGCGGCATGTGGCGTGTGGCCGGAAAGACCAGATAAAAAATGCTCTCATCGGTGGACGTCCAGTCGGGCAGGACTCGCACCAGACGGCCGCTTTCAACGTGGCCCGCTGCGTAATACGCCGGCACGCTGACAATCCCCAGGCCATCCAGTGCCGCCTGTATGGCCGCGGCGCCGCTGTTACTCGAAAAGCGCCCGGCCGGCTTGACGCCGCTGCGGCGCTTGCCCTTGCTGAATTCCCACGGCCTGCTGCCCAGCGACAAACACTGCTCGGGGGGCAGGTCGGCCGGAGAATCAATGTCCGGCAACGACTGCAACATTTTCGGACTTGCCAGTACATGCATAGGCAGCGAGAGCAGGCGTGTGGCAACGAGTGAACTGCTACTTTGCAGAGGCCCCATGCGCACCGCGAGGTGGAAACCTTCCGCCAGCAGATCGACATTGCGTGCCGAAACATCGATATCCAGTTGCACCTGAGGATGCTCCACGCAAAAACGGGTGAGCAAAGGCACCAGCTCGTCTTCCGCAAACTTTCCAGCAAGGCTGATGCGAAGGTTGCCTTCGATGGCTTCGTGCGTTGCCAGCAAGGTGTCCTGTGCACCCAGCAATTCCTGGATCAGCGGTTGGCTGATATCGAACAGCCGACGACCGGGCTGCGTCAACTGCATCTGCCGGGTGGTGCGGATAAACAGTTGTGTCGCAAGTCGACTTTCGAGGCCGGCGATCTGCCGGCTGATGTGCGAAACCGATACCCCGAGCTGGCGCGCCGCCGCGGTAAAGGTTCCGCAATCGACGACCGCAACGAATTCCAGCAGACCTTCGAGAGAGTGCATTTTTGCAAAACTGCAATAGTGTTTGATTGAATTCGTGGATTATCAATGCTATGGCTGACAAATACCATGCAGGCTCGCATTCAGAAAGAGCCTCATGTCCCCTGCATTACTCGCACTCAGTGCGTGCACCTTCGCCTTGGGTTTTGCCGAATTCGTTGCCGTCAGCCTCGTGCCATCCATCACGGCCAGCACGGGTATCTCTGTCGGATCGGTCGGCATGATGATCGGTATCTACGCCATCGGTGTGAGCATCGGCGCACCCACGTTGAGCGCTCTCTTGGCCCGTGCACCGCGTCCCAGGGTGCTGGCCATCAGCATGCTGCTATTTGCTGCAGGCAACGCAACCACAGCGCTCACGTCGTCATTGCCGCTGCTGTGGGGCAGCCGGTTTTTGGCGGGTCTGATGCATGGTGTTGTGATTGCGCTGGCTGCATCCACCGCGGCTGTCACCGCAGGGCCCGAGCGCAGTGGCAACGCCATTGCGATGGTGTTTGGCGGCCTTACCCTGGCGCTGATATTGGGCGTTCCCTTGGGCACGCTAGCAGGCGGCTACTTCCGTTGGCAAGACGTGTTCATCGGCATCGCCGTGATCGGTGCATTGAGCGCAGCGGCATTGTTGCGGTTCACGCCGGTCGTCCAATCGGGGCACGATCCTGCGTCTACGACCGCCTCGGTAGGGGCCACGCTGGGAGATCGCGGCACTTTGCATCCCGTCTCTCTGACTGCCCTGGTCTACTGTGGCTCCTTTACGGGATTCACCTACATCTCCGTCCTGCTGGAAAAGGCGACAGGACTTGGTTCCGGCGGGGTGACTGGCATGTTTTTCCTGTATGGCGTCAGTGCTGCCGCGGGCAATGCGTTCGGGGGGCGATTCGTGGACCGGGTGGGCAGCCGGGCTGCGTCCTTGAGTGTGGTCATCGGCATATTCGTCGCACTGGCTGGCGCCTATGCTGGCGCGACCTCGGCCGCGGCCATGGCTGTGGTGATGGTCATCTGGGGCCTCGCGTCTTTCGGAGCTGTTCCAGTACTGCAAAAGACCGTGCTGGTGGCCGCCCAACACAACCCGCGGGGGAGCCCCGAATTGGCTTCGGGCATGAACATCGCCGCCTTCAACCTGGGTATCGCGGGCGGTTCACTCCTGGGCGGCTGGGCCAGCCATCATGGTGCGCTGATGCCTATGGCCGTTGGCTTCGCACCCCTTATTTTCGCTGCCGTTCTGGCATTCCGGCTCGGCGTCAAACCCGCGTCACTGAATGCAGCCCAGCCCGTTTTTAGCAAACCAGGAGTATGAAAAATGAACATCCAAGATAAACACATTGTTATCGCTGGCGGCAGTTCCGGCATTGGCTTTGCGATTGCCCACCTCGCGTTGGCGCGGGGCGCCCGGGTCACCGTGCTGGGCCGGTCGCAAGAAAAGCTCGCGAAGGCCGGCAAGCGCCTCGCCGGTCAGGTGAATTTCGTCCAGATGGACATGGGCGATGCCGCTTCCGCCGAAGCGGGTTTCAAGCAAGTGGGCCTTTACGACTACTTTGTCTCCACCGCTGCCGACCTGACCTATGGCCCCCTGGCCACCATGCCGCGCGATGCCATCGACCGCATGCTGTCTGGCAAGTTCTGGGGGCCGATCCACTTGGTGCAGTTCGGCTTGTCGAACCTGCAGCCAGGCGGCTCGATCCTGCTGTTTTCTGGCCTGGCGGCGGATCGACCTGGGGCTGGCACCGCCATGGTGTCCGCACTGAATGCCGGCGTCGAAGGCCTGGTTCGCGCGCTTGCTGTCGAACTTGCGCCGGTGCGCGTCAATGGCATATCGCCGGGCGTGGTGGAAACCGAAGGGTGGGCCTTCATGGATGAAGCCAGCCGCAAGGCGTTCTTCGCCGATTTGGCGACCAAGCTGCCGGCAGGTCGGGTCGGGGCGCCGGATGATATAGCGGATGCGGCGTTGTTCGCGTTGACCAACCCTTACCTCACAGGGGAAGTGCTGCACGTGAATGGCGGCGGCAGTTTGGTATGAGAAGGAGTGAACGCGAGAAGATCAAAGCACTTTGAAGTCTCCAGCGCGCCTCCGCGCGGACGATGCGGACTCAACGCCGCACGCCCGTCACCGTGGTCGGTAGCGGCTCGCGCGCAGCCCGCCGGAAGACGGAGGGAGAAACGCCGGTATGTTCCTTGAAAAATCTCGAAAAATTACCTGGCGCTGAAAACCCCAGGTCCAGGGCAACTTCGGTCAACGCGCGTCCCTCGGCGACCTGTCGCATGGCTTCTTCAACCCTGACTGCGCTCCAGAACACTTGCGGGGTAGTGTTCAGCTGATCGCGAAACAGGGTGAAAAAATGGGCGCGCGACAAGCCGACCTTGGCCGCGATGTCGTCCACCGCGATTTTTTCGGCGACATGAGCACGCATGTACGCGATCGCGTTGCGCACGCGATGGTCCAGCGACAGGCCCACACTGGCCCGTGCGTTGGTGGATTGCCCGCTGGACGCATCAATGGCGGCCTCCAGCAGCCGCTCAACTTCGTCATCAATGGCCGTCTGCGCTTCGTGTGCTGACAGGATGAGATCGAGGATGCGCCAGCACGACTGGCGCAGCGCCGCATCGATGGGGATGCGGGGCGAAGGAAACCGCAAGGTCCGACCTCGGGCTTGTTCACGGTCCTCCAGCCATTGCCTCGAGAGCATGAAGGCCAGGAAAAGGCACGAGCCGCTGTCGTCCAGCACCGTCATGTCGTGCGATTCAAACGTGTTCACCCCCAGCGCCACGTTCTCGCTGTATTCCACCACTTGCGCTCCCACGCGGGCGTTGGCGCGCGCACCACCCAGCCAGAACGCCATCTGCGTTTCAGAGTGTGCATGCGCGACCAGATTGGCGCGCACTTCCAGAACGATGGCGGTACCGAAGGCGCCTTCATGCAGTGCGTAGGCCTCTGCCATGTTGTGAACTCCTGACTGTCGAACGAGGGCAATTGTTGCTGTCGTCAGGGCTTGGAAATACCTCGGTCCGGGAAAGTCCCTAGTTCATCGCCAGACTGTTTGATACGCCGCCCGATGAACCGATAAGCGCCAGCGGGGCAGCGTGCATACAGTCAATTCCACTGCGCAGCGCGACGCTTTTGCACCGCGAGACAAGAGCAGATTGCAACTTACCGGAGCCCCTTCATGCGAATCGCAACATATCTCCACGCTGGCCAGCGCCAGGTGGGCCTCGTGTCCGCCGACGGCTTGCACGTCACCCGACTCGATCTGACAGCAGATCAGAGCGAAAAAGGTGCCCTGAGCATCATTGAGACGCTGGCCCAAGGCGGCAAGATGCCAGCTTCACTGGGCGAGCCAGTCAAACTTGCCGACGTCGAACTGGAAGCGCCGCTGCCCAAGCCTCGGCGCAACATCTGGTGTGTCGGTCGCAACTACCACGCCCACGCCAAGGAGCTGTCGGCATCGGTTTTCAAGGACAACAACGCAAAAACTGACGAATGGCCCATCGTTTTTACAAAGGTGCCCGAGTGCGTGGTTGGCCCGCACGACGACGTGTCGGTGCCGAGCGAGATTTCCACGCAGATTGACTACGAGGCCGAGCTGGCCGTGGTCATCAGCAAGGGCGGCAAGAACATCACGCGCGCAGCTGCGCTTGACCATGTATTTGGCTACACGGTCATCAACGATGTGACGGCGCGCGACGTGCAGATGCGCCACGGGCAATGGGACATGGGAAAGTCCTTCGACACCTTCTGCCCGATGGGGCCGTGGATCGTGACTGCCGACGAGTTTGACGGCACGAAGACGACCGTGCGCTGCTGGGTCAATGGCGAGTTGCGCCAGGACGGCCCGACGGACAACATGATTTTCGACATCCCGACGCTGATCGAAACCATCTCGCGGGGCATCACGCTGTATCCGGGCGACGTTATTGCCACGGGCACGCCCGCCGGCGTGGGCATGGGCATGAAGCCGCCCCGCTATCTGGCGGCCGGCGACGTGGTGCGCATCGAGATCGATGGCCTCGGCGCGATTGAAAACCGTTTCGTCTGAGGGTTTGAAAATGACGACCCAACTACTGAACGGCCTGGCGGTCGAGATCGAAGGCGAGGGCGAAGCCCTGCTGTGCATTCACGGCCTGGGCGGCTCGTCGAACACCTGGACGCCGCTGCTGCCCGCACTCACCGGCTTCAAGGTGATTCGGCCTGACTTGCCGGGCAGCGCCCGTTCCAGCCTGCCATCGCAGCCGCTTTCCATCGAGCGGTATGTAGATTCGCTCGAAGCCTTGCTGGCCAGCCTGGGCGTGGAGTCGGTGCATGTCGTGGCCCATTCCATGGGAACTATCGTGGCGCAGCACCTGGCGGTGCGCAATCCCGGCAAGGTCAGGTCGCTGGCACTGTTCGGTCCTCTGGTCGCGCCGCCCGAGGCCGGCCGTCCCGGCGTCCTTGCCCGTGCAGAACTGGCGCGGGGTGGTGTGGCCAGCCTGCAGGAGATCGCCGACGCCATCGTCAAGGGTGCGACGAGCCGGGAAACCAAGGAGTTGCAACCGGCCGTGTTGGCGCTGGTGCGCGAAAGCGTGATGCGCCAGTCACCGGAAGGTTATGCGCAAAGCTGCGAAGCGCTCGCGGGTGCCCAGGCGGCCGAGATTGAGCGCATTGCTGTCCCTGTGTTGCTTTTGACAGGCGACCAAGACGGCGTGGCCCTGCCGGCGACCGTGGCGGCCATGGCCGCACGCATCGCGGGCTGTCGCCAGGTTGTTTTGGAAGGCTGCGGCCACTGGGCCACCTACGAGCAGCCGCAACGCTGCGTGCAGGAACTCGAACAGTTCTACGCATCGATCCGCTGAGTTTCACCCTTCATCAACCCATTACCGGCCACCACAGGACCGGAGGAGATAAACATGAACCGCACAGCATTCACCAACGTCACTATCTTCGACGGCACCGGGGCTGCCACCTTCACGGGCGAAGTCTTGGTGGAGGGCCAGCGCATTATCGAGGTGGCCCGCTCGCCAGAACGCGTCAATACCGAAGGCGCCCGCGTGATCGACGGCAAGGGGCGCTTTCTGATGCCTGGCATGACCGAGGCGCACACGCATTTCTCCTGGAACGATCAGCCATCGCTGGCCGCCATCCAGTTCATGCCCCCCGAGGAGCACATGCTGTGGTGCATCCGCGTGGCCAGGCGCTACCTCGACATGGGCTGGACCTCGGCGATTGGCGCGGCGGCCGCCAAGCCGCGCCTAGATGTGGTGCTGCGCAATGCCATTAATGCGGGCGAGTTCCCCGGCCCGCGCTATCTGGCGGGCAGCCAGGAAATCACCACCATCGGCGCGCTGGGAGACAACACCTTGCCGCACATGCCCTTTGAGGAGCTCAGCTTCGGAAGCGTTTGCAGCGGTCCGGAGGAAATCCGGCGCTCGGCCCGAACCTTCATCAAATACGGCGTCGATCACCTCAAGATCAACCTGTCGGGCGAGTACATCGCCGGACTGCCCGCCGAGATGTCGCCGTTTGCCGAGGAAGAGGTGGCTATGCTGGCGCAGGAGGCCAAGCGCTACGGCAAGCGCATTGCCGCGCATGCCCGCTCCAGCGAATCGGTCAAGCAATGCGTGCGCCACGGCATCGAGATGATCTACCACGCCAGCTTTGCCGACGAGGAGGCACTCGACATGCTCGAAGCCGCCAAAGACAGGCATTTTGTGGCGCCCGGCATCGGCTGGCTGATTCGCACCAACTACAACGCCGCCGAGTACGGCATCACCGAGTCGGTGGCTGAGACGATGGGCTACAAGCGAGAGCTGGAGGTCGCGGCCGAGTCGCTGCGCAAGATGCACAAGCGCGGCATCCGCATACTGCCGGGCGGCGACTATGGCTTTGCGTGGATGCCGCACGGCACTAACGCCAACGACCTTCAGTATTTTGTGGACTACATCGGCATGACGCCGACCGAGGCGCTGCGCGCCGCGACCAGCCTGGGCGGGCAGATCATGCAAAAGCCCGATGAACTTGGGCAGCTCAAGGCGGGCTTCCTGGCCGACATCGTCTTAGTGGACGGTGACCCCCTAAAGAACCTGGCGCTTCTGCTCGACCCGGCCAAAATTAACCTGGTGATGAAGGACGGCGTCATCCACAAGGATTGCGCCACCCCGGTTCCGGCCCAGGCTGCCTTGCACCTGCCTGGCGCTGACTTCCCGCTGCGCGAGGAGGGGATCAAAGAGGCCATCGCTGCGGAAGCGTATTGACGTTTGCCTGAAAACGGCGGCACAGGGCGCTGAGTGCACATCGCGGATCGTGACGCGCACTCCGTGCCTTCACTGTCTGCACACCCGCAGCACCTCGGCCCCGTACGCCTCCAGCTTCTTCGCCCCCATCCCGCTGATGCCCTGCAGGTCTTCCAGCGTGCCCGGGTTGCGCTCGGCAATGGCTGCCAGCGTGGCGTCGTGAAAGATCACATAGGCCGGCAGGTTGTGCTCGCGCGCCACCTCGGCGCGCCAGGCCTTGAGGTTGATGAAGCGCACCTGTGCATCGGGGCCCAGGTTGGCGGCGGCGGCGGGTGGGGCGCTGCCGGTGTCCTTGCGGGTGCGCGTGCGTTTGGCCGGGGCGGACGACACCGACTCACGCAGCTGCACCGGCACCTCGCCACGCAGCACCGCGCGCGAGCCCTCGGTGAGGCACAGGGTGTCAAAGCTGTGGCCGCTGTCCAGCAGCACCTTTTGCAGGCCCACGGCACCGGTGGCGATCAGCTGGCGCAGCACGCCGCGCAGCTGCGGCTCGGTCAGGTCCGCGCCAATGCCAAAGGTGGAAATCTTTTCGTGCCCGAACTGCGCGACCTTCTCGGTCTTCTTGCCGCGCAACACATCCATGATGTGCCCGGTGCCAAAGCTGATGCCGCTGGCCTGGTTCACGCGGTAGATGGTGGACAGCAGCTTGCGCGCCGCGTCGGTCGCATCCCAGATGGCGGGCGGCGTCAGGCAGTTGTCGCAGTTGCCGCAGGGCGTGGAGGCCTCGCCAAAGTAGGCCAGCAGCCGCACGCGGCGGCAATCGGTGGCCTCGGCCAGCGCCAGCAGCGCATCGAGCTTGCCGCGCAGCGCCTGCTTGAACTCCTCGCCGGCCGGGCTTTCGTCGATCATGCGGCGCTGGTTCACCACGTCATTCAGGCCGTAAGCCATCCAGGCGTCGGCGTTCAGGCCGTCGCGGCCCGCGCGGCCGGTCTCCTGGTAGTAGCCCTCGATGTTCTTGGGCATGTCCACATGGGCCACAAAGCGCACATCGGGTTTGTCGATGCCCATGCCGAACGCGATGGTCGCCACCATCACGATGCCCTCTTCGCGCAGGAAGCGGTCCTGGTTCTTCTGGCGCACCTTGGTATCGAGGCCCGCGTGGTAAGGCAGGGCGCTGATGCCGGCATCGCTCAGCGTAGCGGCCAGTTCTTCCACACGCTTGCGCGACTGGCAATACACCACGCCCGCCTCGCCCGCATGTTCGCGCTCGATGAAGCGCAGCAGCTGGGTGGTGACGTCTTTCTTCTCCTCGATGCGGTAGCGGATGTTGGGCCGGTCGAAGCTGCTGATGAACAGCCGCGCGTCTTCGAGCTGCAGCCGCTCGATGATGTCGGCGCGCGTGAGGTCGTCGGCCGTGGCGGTGAGCGCAATGCGCGGCACACCCGCATAACGCTCGTGCAGCACCGTGAGCGCGCGGTATTCGGGGCGGAAGTCGTGGCCCCACTGGCTCACGCAGTGCGCTTCGTCGATGGCGAAGAGGCTCAGGTGTCCGCCCTGATACAGGCTGTCGAGCAGACCCAAAAAGCGCGGCGTGTTCAGCCGCTCCGGCGCGGCATACAGCAGCGTGATGTCGCCCGTCTGCAGGCGCAGTTCCACATCCTGCGCCTCGTCATAGCTCAGCGTGGAGTTCAAAAAGGCGGCATCCACCCCCGCCTCGTGCAGCGCGCCCACCTGGTCGTGCATCAGCGCGATGAGCGGCGAGATCACGATGGTCACACCTCGCCCCTGCTGCTGGCGCACGATGGCCGGCACCTGGTAGCAGAGGCTCTTGCCGCCGCCCGTGGGCATGAGCACCAGCGCATCGCTGCCGGCGATCACATGCTCGACGATGTCCTGCTGGGGGCCGCGAAACTGCTCGTAGCCAAAAACGTCCTGCAAAACAGAATGGGCAGGGGATAGCGCGGAAGACAGGCGAGAGGACAAGCGGATACTCTGAAATTGATAGCTGCCAGCGCATGCAAATCAAGCGCTTGGTGCCGATAAGACCGGTATTTTTTGGTGCGCCAGGGCTTGGCCCCGCGCGCGGCAGGCGCATATTGTGCGCTGCAAGAGGGCGAGGGGCTGGCTTTCTACAATAGAGCCCATGCAAGCCCTCCACTACACCCGCGCCGCGCAACTGCCCGCCATCCTCGCCCAACGCATCGTCATCCTCGACGGCGCCATGGGCACCATGATCCAGCGCTTCAAGCTGGGCGAGGCGCAGTATCGGGGCGAGGGCTACGGCGGGCCCGATGGCGCGGGCGACCGGTTCAAGGACTTTCCGCGCGATGTGAAGGGCAACAACGAGCTGCTCAGCATCACGCGGCCCGACGTGATCCGCGACATCCATGAGCGCTATCTGGCTGCGGGCGCTGACCTGATCGAGACCAACACCTTCGGCGCCACCACCGTCGCGCAGGAGGACTACAAGATGGCCCACCTGGCGCGCGAGATGAACCTCAAATCGGCCCAGCTGGCGCGTGCCGCCTGCGACAAATACAGCACGCCCGACAAGCCGCGCTTTGTGGCCGGCGCCCTGGGCCCCACGCCCAAGACGGCCAGCATCAGCCCCGACGTGAACGATCCCGGAGCGCGCAATGTCGACTTCGAGCAGCTACGTGCGGCCTATTACGAGCAGGTCGAGGCGCTGGTCGAGGGTGGCGCCGATGTGTTGCTGGTCGAGACGATCTTCGACACGCTCAACGCCAAGGCCGCGCTGTTCGCCATCGACGAGTTCTTTGAAAAGAGCGGCGAGCGTCTGCCGCTCATCATCAGCGGCACCGTCACCGACGCCTCGGGCCGCATCCTGTCGGGCCAGACCGTCACCGCCTTCTGGCACAGCGTGCGCCATGCGCGTCCCTTGGCTATTGGCCTGAACTGCGCGCTGGGCGCCACGCTGATGCGCCCCTACATCCAGGAGCTGAACCGGGTGGCCGAAGACACCTTCATCAGCTGCTACCCCAACGCCGGCCTGCCCAACCCCATGAGCGACACCGGTTTTGACGAAACGCCCGAAATCACCAGCCGCCTGGTGCACGAGTTCGCGGCCGAGGGGCTGGTCAACATCCTGGGTGGCTGCTGCGGCACCACGCCGGACCACATTGGGGCCATCAGTGCGAAGGTGCGGGACGTCCCTGCGCGCTATGTGGCTGGCGGAGGGCGGTTCACGGCGTTGGCTGCGCAGGCGTAACAGCGTCCGGTTCCGGATACCGGCTGGCGTAGGTACTCAGTTCACGCACCATGGTCGCCTGCAGGGATGCAGGCTCGACGATGGCCACGTGTGGGATCCAGTACCGGACGATGGGAACGATCTCGTTCACATGATGGACGCGTGAGCGCACGGTGAGAGTGCCATCCGGCATCTCCCGCTCAATCTGCTGGTGTGGAATCAGCTTGCGCCGTCGAAAGTAGGGCGCGGCTGCAGCGTCCACAAGCAGGATAACCTCCATGGGGGCGTCGGTGATCCAGATGCCTTCGTCGGTATCCAGTCGCTGCACAAAGTCAGCGTCGGGCTGGAATGTTTGGTCCAGCACACTGAGCGTGCCGATGCGGGCCAAGCTGAATGTCCGCGGCCGGCTCCGAGAGCGAGCGGCCAAATACCAAATGCCGCCCTTGTTCAACAGCCGATACGGTTCGACAACGGCGCTGCCCACGGCCGTGGGCCCGGCGTAGCTCAGCTGCACCAGCCGCTGTTCTTTGATCGCCAACTGCAGCGCTTCAAAGTGGCGTGTCGCCAGCCTAGGCTCTTCATACTCCGGGCCTTGGATGCGCCAGACCGCTCCCGTATCAGATTCATTCACCGCATCCTGGATCAGCCTGGGGAGATCGGCGTGGAGCTGCGCGAGGCCGACCTTTTCGGCAAAGCGCATTACATCGGTCAGCGACAGCTTTCCGAACTGCTGGGGCGAGCCCACGTAGGCGCCGTTCTTCTTCTCCAATGCGAGGTGCGAAAGTCTTACACGGATGTCGCGCTGGATGGTGCGAAGACTCACGCCGAACTCTTCAGCCAGCTCTGCCGGCCGGAGCGCTTCCCCTTGGTTTAGCTTCGTCAGCAGGGAGGCGAGCCGGCTCGCGAGGGTCTCGTGTGTAGGCATGGCAAGTAGCATGCTGGCGTGCCAGCACGGGTTGAGCGGTAGTCAGGGCGTCTTTTCTGGGCTGCCGTCCACATCCTTGAACTCCACCGTGGACATGAGCGGCAAACCGGGGAGCGCGGGGCCAGAACGCTTTGACACCAACGTTGCAGCTCGGCCCACCGCTTTGGCGGTGCCTTTTGCCGTGCTCGCTGTCTTCTCTGCGACCTGACTTACCGATGACGCGGCTGTCTTCACCGCAGACGACGTGCTCTCTACGGCTTTGCCCGTCAACTGCCCCACCTTTGTCGCCGTGTCTCCAGCAGCCTGGCCTGCCAACCGCGCGGCACCCTTCACGGCCGACGATGCGCTCGTTAAAGCTTGGCCGGTCAAATCTCCGGCTTTGATCGCCGTACTTTTGACGAAATCCGCCATCTGATGGGTAACGTCGTACAGCGATTTTCCAAACTGCGCCGCCTGGTTCGCAATGAACGTTTTAAATTCCTGCAGCTGCTTGGAACTCAGCAGCTCGTTGGTCGTGCGGATGGCGAAGCTGATCAGCGAGCGGATCAGCTCGGTGCCCATCTCTAGCCCCTCGGCCAGCCGGTCCACGATGGCACTACGCTCGTGTTCCGTCAGCGCAGCCCAGCCGTAATAGACAGCGCCCACGGCGGCGCAGGTCATGGCGATGGGATTGGTCATGGCCACGGCCCCTCCGACAACAGCCACGGCAGCCAGCGTATTGCCCAGCAGCAACTGGCCGGCGGCCAGGATGGCTATCGAGCCCGCGTACCCCAAGCCGAAGCCGAATTTAGCGCCCTCCAAGACGCGTCCTGTGGAGGCGATGATTTTGTTGTCGGACGCCTTGAGACGTTCGATGTGCTCGTTGAAAAACGAGTTCACCTGATCCACGGTGCTCACCACACCATATATTCCTGCGAGCGCGGCGGCCATGGGGCTCAATCGCAAAACAGACAGCATGACGGTCCCTCCCTTGAAAAGTCTGAGCATTATCGCGACACAAATTGTTTCAGCCACCCCTCCGACTAAGCCGACGCACCGACCAAATTCCGAAGGCGATAAGGGCGACCAGAAAGCTTGCCTTGGCACACAAGGCCCAAAGTGACGCTGCAGCCATCAGCGAAGCAATCTTGAAAGCAAATGCGATTAGCACGAGCGCGATGAAGATCCAAATCATGTGTTCCTCCGGTGGTGAGGAACCATTGTCGGTATCCACCGCGACAGGGCATGTCGTTTTGCGAGTGGGGGTGCCCAAAAGGCAGAGATCAGCGGTCCGGAGCGAAAGATGTCCCGGCCATCTGACGCGAGAGCCTGTCCGGCGCGAGGTAGCTCGAAAACGAAATGTAGGAAAATCGTGCCCCTCCCCGAGTAGCCGTCATATCAACCCGCTCGCACGACCCCTTAGGCAAGCGAGCGATGCGTCGGGCTACGCACTGCTTGTAGCTTCGAGGCGGTTTCACCTGCCCTGCTTCTCATGACCACAGACCCACCTTCCACCCTGCGCGGCGACAAAGAGCCAGTCATGGCGCAAGCCGATGAGGGACGCAGCCACGCCGCGCTCAAGCTCGAAAAGCGCCTGGTGCGCCAGGTGGCCCAGGCGATCACCGACTTCGGCCTGATTGAAGACGGCGACAAGGTGATGGTGTGCGTCTCGGGCGGCAAAGACAGCTACGGCATGCTGGACGTGCTGCGCATGCTGCAGCAGCGCAATGGCAGCCGCTTCGAGCTGATCGCCGTCAACCTCGACCAGAAGCAGCCCGGCTTTCCGGCCCATGTGCTGCCTGAATATTTGGCGAAGGTGGGCGTGCCGTTCCACATCGAAACGCAGGACACCTACAGCGTCGTCAAAGAGCACATCCCCGAGGGCAAAACCATGTGCAGCCTGTGCAGCCGCCTGCGCCGGGGCATTCTGTACCGCGTGGCCGACGAGCTGGGGGCCACCAAGATCGCTTTGGGCCACCACCGCGACGACATGCTGCAGACGTTCTTCCTCAACATGTTCTTCGGCGGCAAGCTCAAGGGCATGCCGCCCAAGGTGCAAAGCGACCGGGGCGATCACCTCATCATCCGCCCGCTCGCCTATGTGGCCGAAGACGACCTGACCCGCTGGGCCGAGCACCGCAACTTCCCCATCATCCCCTGCACGCTGTGCGGCAGCCAGGAGAACCTGCAGCGCAAGCAGATCGGGCAGATGCTGCGCGACTGGCAGCAGCTCTACCCCGGCCGCATCGAGAACATGGCCGTGGCGCTGCGCAACCTGGTGCCCTCGCACTTCATGGACCCGCGCCAGTTTGACTTCAAAGGGCTGGTGCCGAACGGTTTGGCCGATGCCGATGGCGACAAGGCATTCGATGCCGAAGAATTGCCCGCGCAGCCCGTGGGTACCCTCGCGGGCCTGTCGGTGATGCCCCGCTGAACCTGACCACCACGATTTTTAGACAGGGCCACCCCATGACCACGCTCAAAGCCCCCGAACTCCTCCTGCCCGCTGGCTCGCTCGACAAGATGCGCGCCGCCTACGACTTTGGCGCCGACGCGGTGTACGCAGGCCAGCCGCGCTATTCCTTGCGCGCGCGCAACAACGAGTTCCGCCTGGAGCAGATCAAGCAAGGCATTGACGAGGCGCACGCGCGCGGCAAGAAGTTCTTTGTCACCAGCAACCTGATCGCGCACAACGACAAGATCCGCACCTACCTGCGCGACATCGAACCCGTGATCGACTGCCAGCCCGACGCCCTCATCATGGCCGACGCGGGCCTGATCATGATGGTCAAGGAAAAGTGGCCCGAGCAGGTGGTGCACCTCTCGGTGCAGGCCAACACCACCAACTGGGCGGCGGTGAAGTTCTGGCAGAAGATGGGCGTGGAGCGCATCATCCTCTCGCGCGAACTGAGCCTGGACGAGATCGAGAAAATCCGCCAGGAATGCCCCGACATGGAGCTGGAAGTGTTCGTGCACGGCGCGCTGTGCATTGCGTATTCGGGCCGCTGTTTGCTCAGCGGCTACTTCAACCACCGCGACCCCAACCAGGGCACCTGCACCAACGCCTGCCGCTGGAACTACGCCACGCACGACGCCGACATCGACCCCACCACGGGCGAAGCCATTGCGCAAAAGATGGAAGGCGACTTCAACTTCGAAGCCGCGCAGCAAAAGGCCGAACAAGCCTTTGCATCGACCACCGGCAGCGGCCAGCGCCACCCCAAGGCCGACAAGGTCTACCTGATCGAAGAGGCGGGCCGCCCCGGGCAAATGATGCCCATCATGGAAGACGAGCACGGCACCTACATCATGAACAGCAAGGACCTGCGTGCGGTGGAGCATGTGGCGCGCCTGGCGCAGATCGGGGTCGATTCGCTCAAGATCGAAGGCCGCACCAAGAGCCTGTACTACGTGGCCCGCACCGCCCAGGTGTACCGCCGCGCCATCGACGACGCCGTGGCCGGCCGCCCCTTCAACCCCGAGCTGCTGATTGAGCTGGAAGGCCTCTCTAACCGCGGCTACACCGGCGGCCTGCTCGAGCGCCGCCCCAGCAACGACTACCAGAACTACCTCAACGGCCACTCGGCCACGCAGCGCAGCCAGTATGTGGGTGAGGTGCTGGGCGCCGAAGGCCAGGCTGAAGTGGGTTTGCAGGGCGACTGGGTGCAGGTGGAGACGAAAAACCACTTTGCCGTGGGCGACCTGATTGAGGTGGTGCACCCGAGTGGGAATGTCACTGTGCGGCTGCAGGAGATGCGCAACGTGGAAGGCCAGAGCGTGGCCGTGGCGCAGGGCAGCCCGGTGCGCGTGTGGATACCGCTGGCTGGGCGGTATAGCGGGGCGTTGTTGGCGAAGGTGATGGAGTCGCAGCCTGTTGTGGGGAATACTGAGCCTGCGATGTTGGCCTGAACGGTCTGTTCACTGCGGTTGATTCGCTTCAGAATCCCGCATGGCCCTCCCCATCGACCCCTCTCGCTCCGCCTTGCCTCCCGTGGCCCAGTTCCTCGCCGAGGCGGCGTCGCAGCGGCAGACGGCGTTACTCGGGCTCGACAAGCAAAAGCCCGTCGCTGCACCCCCACTGCTGCCAGGGGCCGACCCTAGCGCGCCGCCGCCCTCGGTTTCATCACCCAGTCCACCCGCCGGGCCGCTGCCTGCACCGGCCGACAAGGCCAGCATCTCGCCCCAGGCGCGTGAGCAACTGGCGGCGGGGTTTGAACTGCGGGGTGGTTCGGCCAATGGCAGCTTGCAGGGCACGCGGAGTGATGGTGCGTTGCCCGCTGCGCCAACGGCGCTGCCCAGTGGTGCCCCGGCGGCTCCTGGCAGCGCGACAGCATCAGCGGCTTCTTCTGGCGTGGGCGGCACGGCCTGGCCCGCGTCAGGGCTGGGCGCACAGCTGTTACGCCTGGTCAGCGCGCTGGTGGCGCAGGTGACGGCGCAAGCAGGCGTTCCGCAGCGCGTCGTAGCCGCGCAACCGTGGCCCATCGGAATGGCCCAGGCTTTGGAGAGTGGCGCGCTGGATTCCGACCAGCCGCCGTTGCAGACCTGGCTGGTGCGCCAGGGCGTGGTGTTGACGCCCGAGGGGCAGCGCGGCTTGGCGATGACCTTGCGCGCGCCGGTGCCCTGGCTGGCAGCCCAGGCACCGCCAGCGGCCGGCGCGGTGGTGGCGAAGTCCAGTGCAGCGGGCGCATTGCAGGCGCCTTTCGCCGGGGGCGGGCAGGCGCTGCAGTCGGGCGTGGTGGCCTTGGTGCTGCAGGGCATGGATGCCGCCGCGCCGCGCACCAGCGCGCTGCTGGTGCTGGACCTGCAGCCGCAACTGGCCGCCACCGTGTACGGCCGCGACATGCTGCAGCAGGCCACGGGGCGCCTGGACCCATGGACCCAGATGGCCGTGCTGCAAGCCAGCGGCCAGGTGCCGCGTGAGGACGAGCGTGCGCGCAATGGCGCATCGGGCCTGTGCGAAACCGTGGGCTGCCCGTATGCCACGCGGGCTGCGTGCGTGCAGCCGTTTTGCATGGCCCAGCGCGGCGTGCTGCCGCCCGAGCCCGTGGGGCCGGTGCCGCCGGCCTAACCAATACAAGCGCTGGCAGCTATGAATTTGGAAGCGTATTGGTGGGGTGGGCCGAAACGGCCAGTGCCCATCTTGCCAGCGGTCGTGCTGTGCATTCCGCGCTGGCGCCCTGTGGGCTGCGGCATCCCAGAACCCTACACAACTACACCACGCCCTTGGCGCGCAGGGCGGCCAGGCGCTGTGCGTCCACGCCCAATTGTTCGCGCAGCACTTGCTCGGTATGTTGGCCCAGGGCCGGCGGTGCATGGCGCAGGGTGGGTGGTGTGTCGGACAGGCGCATCGGGCTGGCCGTCGTCACCACGCGGTTGACATGTTCGCCCGCTGGCGGCTGGGCGCCGGGGTAACGCTCCTGCTCCACGCGCAGGCCCCGGGATTGCACCTGGGGGTCGTCAAAGGCCTGGCCGATATGGTTGATGGGGCCGCAGGGCACGGCCTTGTCTTCCAGCAGACGAACCCATTCGGCCATGGGCCGCGTGCGCGTGAGTGCGGCCATCATGGGTATGAGGGTGGTGCGGTGCGTGACGCGACCGGCATTGGTGGCAAAGCGCGCATCGTGGGCCCAGTCCACGCCAGCGGCTTCGCAAAAGCGTGCGAATTGCCCGTCGTTGCCGATGGCCAGCAGCATGTTGCCGTCGGCCGTGGGGAAGTCCTGGTAGGGCACCACGCTGGGGTGCGTGTTGCCTTGGCGCTGGGGCACGTTGCCGGTGTTGAGGTAACCCGCGCCCTGGTTGGCCAGGATGGCCATGGCCACGTCCAGCAGTGCCATGTCGATGTGCTGGCCGCGGCCCGTGTGGTGCCGCGCTTCCACGGCGCTGAGAATGGCGCTGGTGGCGTACATGCCGGTGAACAGGTCGATGACTGCCACGCCCACGCGCAAAGGGCCGCCGCCGGGCTCGGAGTCGGCGTGGCCGGTGATGCTCATGAGTCCGCTCATGGCCTGCACGAGCAGGTCGTAGCCGGCGCGCGGAGCGTACGGCCCGGTCTGGCCAAAGCCCGTGACCGAGCAGTAGATCAGGCGCGGGTTGAGACGGCTCAGGCTCGTGTAATCCAGGCCGTAGCGCGCCAGGCCGCCGGTCTTGAAGTTTTCCACCAGCACATCGCTTTGGCAGGCCAGTTCGCGGATGAGTTCCTGGCCCTCGGGCGTGGCCATGTCCACCGTGACGGAGCGCTTGTTGCGGTTGCAGGCAGCAAAGTAGCAGGCGTTGTCCGTGGGCGTGCCGGCTGCATCGGCAAAAAAGGGCGGGCCCCAGTGGCGCGTGTCATCGCCCTCGCCGGGCTTTTCGATCTTGATCACGTCGGCGCCCATGTCGGCCAGGTTCTGGGTGCACCAGGGACCTGCGAGCACGCGCGAGAGGTCGAGTACGCGCAGGTGGCTCAGGGCGCCGGGGCGTTGCGGGGCCGCACCGTGCGGGGCGGGGGAGGCAGGGGCGGTGACGTGGTCGCTGGCGGTCATGGCGTCTTTCAGTGGTGCCTATCGATGGGCCTGCACCTGGCAGGCAAGGTCGCCATCCTATGGCGGCTGCGCCTGGGGCGGCTTTGCTATTTTTGAAGACGGCGTTTGTGCGCGCCATGGCTGGGGCGACGTGGAGGGGGCGGGCTTTCCTACAATGCGTGCATGGCCATGCATTTCGATCTTGTGGATCTGCGTTTGATGGTGCGCATTGCTGAAGCAAACAGCATGACGCGCGGAGCGGAGTTGTCTTTTATTTCCTTGCCTGCCGCGAGCACGCGCATCAAAAACCTGGAGGAGAGCATTGGCACCAAGCTGCTGTACCGCACCAGCCAGGGCGTGACGCTGACGCCCCCGGGCCAGGCCTTTGTGACCCATGCGCGCATGGTGCTGGGCCAGATCGAACACTTGCGCGGAGACATGCAGGAGTACGTGCGTGGCATCAAGGGCCATGTGCGCGTGTTTGGCAACACCACCTCGCTGGGCGAGTTCCTGCCGCCGGTGCTGCGCCTTTACCTGCGTCGCAATCCGGATGTGAACATCGACCTGCGCGAACGCTTGTCCCACGACATCGTGCGCGCCGTGACCGAGGGGCAGACGGACATTGGCATCGTCGCCGGCCTGGTACGCACAGAAAACCTGGAGACCCTTCCTTACCACCGTGACCGCCTGGTGCTGGTTGTGCCGCGCGGCCACGCGCTCGACGGTCAGATGCAGATCGACTTTGCCGACACGCTGGAGCTCGACTATGTCGGTCTGCACGAGTCCAGCGCCATCCATGCCTTTTTGCGCCAGGCCAGCGACCAGCTGCACCGCCCGATCAAGCTGCGCATCCAGGTCGGCAACTTCGAGACCGCCTGCCGCATGATCGAGTCTGGCGTGGGCGTTGGGGTGCTGCCCGAGTCCGCCGCCAGCCGCCACGCGCAGGCCATGGACATCGCCATCGTGCCGCTGTCGGATGCCTGGTCGGTGCGCGAGATGCAGATCTGCGTGCGCAGCCTGGAGGCCCTGCCCAGCTTTGCGCAGGAGCTGGTGGAGCTGCTGGTGGCCGATGCCCAAGGGCAATTGCAGTTGAAGTGACGCTTCTTAATTGATAGCTTGTGGCGCTTGATTTACAAGGGCTAGAGCCACTTTTTGCTATATTTTTACTCCAATGACTTCCAGGTTGTCGGCGCCAGCCAGTACTTGAAAGTGCCACTGGCCGTGGCCACCACCTGGCCCTGCTCGTCGATCAGCTGGCCCGCACAGCTGCACAGGCTGCGCGTGGCGTGCACCACCCAGCCCTCAGCCAGCAGCGCGCCGCGTGCCGGGCGATGAAAGCGGCTGGACATCTCCACCGTCACAGCGGTTTGCGAGGGCGCATCCGGCAGCTGGCCGGCAGCGCGCGACATCACCGAATCCAGCAGCGTCATGATCACGCCGCCGTGCGCGGCAGGCAGCTGGTTGAGCAGCTCTTCGCGCAGGTGCGGCAGGCGCACATGCACCTTGCCTGGCGGCGCAGGCACCTGGGCGGCACCGATCAGGCGCATGAATGCGCTGCGGTCGGGCGGCGCCGCACCGTTGTGCCATGCACCGCCGTGCGGCTCGTCGCGCGCCAGGTCTTGCAACGCGCCTGGCGCTGCGCCCATGCCGCTCATGCGTTGCGTGCCTCGCGCACCATGTTGCGCGCGATGATGATCTGCTGGATCTGCGTCGTGCCCTCGTACAGGCGGAACAGGCGCACGTCGCGGTAGAAGCGCTCGATGCCGTACTCGGCCATGTAACCGGCGCCGCCCAGGATCTGCACTGCCCGGTCGGCCACGCGGCCGCACATCTCGGTGGCGAACATCTTCGCGCACGAGGCCTCGGTGGAGACGTTGTGCCCGTCGTCGCGGCGACGCGCGGCGTCGATGGTCATGCACTCGGCCGCGTACAGCTCGGCCTGGCTGTCGGCCAGCATGGCCTGCACCAGCTGGAAGTCGCAAATCGCCTGGCCGAACTGCTTGCGCTCCAGCGCATACTGCAGCGCATCGCGCAGCATGCGCTTGGCCACGCCCACGGCCACCGCGGCAATGTGGATGCGGCCTTTTTCCAGCACCTTCATCGCGGTCTTGAAGCCCTGACCTTCCTTCAGGCCGATCAGGTTCGCGGCGGGCACCTTGACGTTATCGAAGATCACGTCGCAGGTATGGGCGCCGCGCTGCCCCATTTTCTTGTCGTATTTGCCGAAGCTGATGCCAGGGCTCTTGGCGTCCACGATGAAAGACGACACGCCGCCCGCGCCCTTGTCCTCGGGATTGGTACGCGCCATCAGCGTGAACATGCCGGCGTGCGGAGCGTTTGTGATGTAGCGCTTGGTGCCGTTGACGATGTAGTGGTCGCCGTCGCGGATGGCCGTGGTGCGCAGCGATGCCGCGTCCGATCCGGCCTCGGGCTCGGTCAGTGCGAACGAGGCAATCACCTCGCCCGTGGCCAGCTTGGGCAGCCACTGGGCCTGCTGCTCGGGTGTGCCGTCCATCAGGATGCCCTGCGAGCCAATGCCCACCGTGGTGCCGATGATGGAGCGGAAGGCCGGCGCGGTCTGGCACAGCTCCAGCAGCACGCGGCACTCTTCCTCCATGGTCAGCTCCAGACCACCGAACTGCTCGGGAATGGTCATTCCGAACAGGCCGAGGTTGCGCATCTCCTGCACTATTGAACCGGGAATCTCGTCGGTCTCGGACACTTCGTTCTCGGCTGGTACCAGGCGCTCGCGCACGAATCGGCGCACGCTGTCGAGCAGGGCTTCAAGGGTTTCTGGGTCGCGGATCATGATCGGTTTCTTTCAATATTCAAAGGGCTTCGGCCGTGCCGAGCACGGCGGTGGACTGGCTCGACAGCGTGCCGCCGTTGCCATGCACCACGGCCGTGCGGTGTTGGCTGAGCTGGCGTGCGCCGGCCTCGCCGCGCAGCTGGCGCACGGCTTCGATCAGCGCAAAGATGCCATACATGCCTGGGTGCACGCACGACAGGCCGCCGCCATTGGTGTTGACGGCCAGGCGCCCGCCGGGCGCGATGCCGCCACCCTGCACGAAGGCGCCGCCTTCGCCCTTGGCGCAAAAGCCCAGGTCTTCCAGGAACAGGATGGTGTTGATGGTGAAGGCGTCGTACACCTGGGCCATGTCCATGTCGGCCGCGCGCAGCCCCGCCATGGCGAAGGCCTGGGCGCCCGATTGCGCGGCGGCCGTTGTGGTCAGGTCGGGCATGCACGAGATCTGGCGGTTCCAGATCGCCGTGGCATTGCCCAGCACGTAGACCGGCGGCCTGGGCAGGTCACGCGCGCGGTCGGCACGGGTGAGCACGATGGCGCCGCCGCCGTCCGTCACCAGGCAGCAGTCGCGCACAGACAGCGGGCTGGCGATGGGCCGGGCCGAGAGCACGTCCTCGATGGTGAGCGGATCGCGCATGAAGGCCTCGGGATTCATCTGCGCCCAGGCGCGCGCAGCCACGGCCACCTCGGCCAGCTGCGTGCGTGTGGTGCCAAATTCATGCATGTGGCGCGCAGCGGCCAGCGCGTAGGCGGCGACGGGCAACACCGGCTCATAGGGGTGCTCGTAGGGTTGTGGGTCCAGGAAGCGCCGCGCGGCCACGCCTTCCTTGCGGCCGAAGGTGGCCGAGCGCTGCGCGCTGCCGTAACACACCAGCACGGCCTTGCACTGGCCGGCCTCCAGCGCACGGATCGCCGGCAGCAAGTGGGCGATGAAGCTGCTGCCGCCGATCATGGTGCCGTCCACATAGGTCGGGTTGATGCCCAGATGCTCGATGACCGGCATGGTCCACATGCTGGCGTTGACGCTGCAGGTGGCCAGGCCGTCGATGTCCTGCATGGTCAGGCCCGCGTCGGCCACGGCCGCGTGCGCGGCGCGCACCAGCAGCGTCATGTCGTCCATGCCGGGTGCCTCGCCGCAGCCATAGGTGGCAGCGCCGGCGATGGCCACGCGGCCGCGCAGGGGGCGGTTCACAGCAGCGGCGTCCAGATGGGATTGGGGAACGCGGCTCATGCGGCACCCCCTTGCGCTGCAGGCTGGAACAGCACCAGGCCGCGCCCGTCTTTTTGCGCCACATGGGCCTGCACGCGCTGGCCGATGTGTACCGCCTCGGGCGCCACGCCCTCCACGCGGCTCATCATGCGCACACCTTCGTCGAGGTCGATCAAGGCCACGTTGTAGTTCCCGCCGGCGTCCTGCTTGCGCGCAATCGTGCTGGTGGAATAGACCGTGCCCAGGCCGCTGGCGCGCACCCAGCGCAGCGGGCTGGCGCCGCAGTGCGGGCACAGCTCACGCGGCGTGAATACATGGTTCTGGCACTGCGGGCAGTGCTGCAGGCAAAAGCGGCCGGCATCTAGCTCGGCCTGGTAATGGGTTTGTGCGCTCAGGTGCATGGTTTTTTGAAAGGCTTCGCAGTAAGAGTCACAGCATGCACTCGTCACGGCCTCACTTCAATTCGACAATCTGAAAGGGCGTCTTCGCCGCGGTCTCAGCCCGGCGTGATCCCCGCCGTCTTGATGACCTTGGCCCACTTGTCCAGTTCACCGCGCAGGCGCTGGCGCATCTGCTCTTGCGTGCCGGGGTCGGCCTCGGCACCGGCCTCCAGCAGGCGGCGGCGCACGTCGGGGTCTTTCATGGCGGTGTTGAAGTCGGCGTTGATCTTGTCCAGCACGGCCTGCGGCGTCTTGGCGGGCGCAAACAGCGCAGCCCAGGAATACGCCTCGTAGCCGGGCAGGCCCGATTCCACCCCGGTGGGCACGTTGGGCAGCATGGCCGAGCGCTGGCGGCTGGCCACGCCCAGCACCTTGATGCGGCCGGACTTGATGTGCTGCAGCGCCGTGGGCGCGTCGCTGAACATCAGCTGCACCTGCCCGCCAAGCAGGTCGTTCATGGCAGGGGCGCTGCCCTTGTACGGAATGTGCTGCAGCTTGGTGCCAGCCTCCATGTTGAACAGCTCGCCCGCCAGGTGCGTGCCGCCGCCGTTGCCCGAAGATCCATAGGCCAGCGGCGTGCCCTTCTTGGCCAGGGCGATCAGTTCCTGGATGGTGTTGGCCGGCACCGACGGATGCGCCACGATGAACACCGGAAACATGGCTGCGAAGCTGATCGGCGCGAAGTCCTTTTCGATGTCGTAGGGCAGCTTGCCCATCAGCGAGGGGTTGACCGAATGGTGGATGGCGCCCACGAACAGCCCGTAGCCATCGGGCGCTTCCTTGGCGGCGGCTGTTGCGCCCACCACCCCGCCAGCACCGGCGCGGTTGTCGATCACGGTGGGTGTCTTCCAGATCTCGGACAGCTTGTGGCTGAAGACGCGGGCCGTGGTATCCACCGGGCCGCCAGGCGGAAACGGCACGATGAAGCGCACGGGCCGGCTGGGCCACGACTCGGAAGCGAACGCCGCCAGCGGATGGGCGGCGGCGAGCAGGCTGCCTGCAATGAAGCTGCGGCGCGAGGTCGAGGAATGCATGGTGTGTCTCCTGTAGTTCAGGTTGTCAGGGTCAGGGCCTGATCTCTCAAAGTGCGTTTGAGGACCTTGCCGTTGGTGTTGGTCGGCAACTCGGTCAGGGCAACGATGTGGGAAGGGCGCTTGTAAGGCGCCAGCAGGTCGCGCAGGTGCGCCTGCACGGCATCCGCATCCAGTGCGGCGCCGGGGCGCAGTTCGACAAAGGCCACGATTTCCTCGTTGCCGTCGTCCACGGTGCGGCCCACCACGGCTGAGCGCTGGACGCTCGGATGGGTGTTGAGCGCCGTCTCCACCTCGGCCGGATACACGTTGAAGCCCGAGCGGATGATCATTTCCTTCAGGCGACCCACGACGAACAGCGCGCCGTCGGCATGCATCTCGCCCAGGTCGCCGCTGGCGTACCAGCCGCCTGCGCGCATCACGGCGTTTGTCGCCGCCGGGTCGCGAAAGTAGCCGGGCATCAGGCCCCGGCCGCGGATCCACAGCTCGCCGCGCTCACCCAGCGGCAGCGGCTGGCCCGTGGCGGGGTCGGTGACCTGCACCTCGGCCTCGGCCACCGCGTAGCCGGCGCTGGTGTCCGGGCGCTGCTCGCCCAGGCGCGTCAGGTGCACCGAGCCCGCATATTCCGACAGGCCGTAGCCGTGGTGCAGCGTTTGGCCGAAGGCCGCCTCCACGCGTTGTTTCAACGCCAGATCCAGGGGGCCAGCGCCGGTGTAGAGATAACGCAGCGCCGGAGCATCGGGCCGCTGGATGCCGCGCTCCTGCAGATGGGCCAGCAGGCGCGAGAACAGCGCGGGCGGGCCCTGCAGCTGCGACACGCCATGGCGAGCCAGCGCATCGAGCAGGTCGTCAGGGTCGAATTGCGGACGCATGACGAGCTGGGCACCGGCCAGCAGCGAGCTGATCAGCACCGTGCCCAGCCCGAAGATGTGGGTCATGGGCACGAAGGCGTAGCTGCGGTCCTGCGGGCCCAGCGCGCGCGAGGCGCCGGACACGCGCGCAAAGTGGATCAGCGCGTCGTGCGTGAGCATCACGCCCTTGGGCAGGCCCGTGGTGCCGGAGGTGAAGATGAGCGCCGCCACCGCGTCGCGCAGCGCGCCCGCCTCGGGCTGCGCATCCGGCCGCACGGGGCTGTGCTGCATGCCGGGCAGGGCCGAGTCCACCGCTGCGAAGCGCTGTGCATGCGCGGCGGCGCTGCGGGACGCCGCGGCCGTGAAAAACACCACGCGCGCATCGGCCTTGGTGACGAAGCTGTCGATCTCGGCGGGCGCCATGCGCGCATTCACGCCGCACGACCAGGCGCCCACGCGGCTGCAGGCCAGGATCAGCGCGGCGTGCTCGGGGCAGTTCTCGGCCACGACCAGCACGCGATCGCCAGGGCGCACGTCCAGCGCACGCAGCTCGGCCTCGGCCGTGTCGGTGAGTGCGCCCAGGTCGGCAAAGCGCAGGCTGCGGCCATCGGGCAGGTGAATGAATGGCCGCTGCGGTGCCTCGGCCAGCCAGCGGTCGAGCAGGTGGTGGATGCGTTCGGTCATGGAGCCGGACTCAATCCACCACGATGCCCTGGGTCACCGTGGCCCACATGGCGCGCTCCTTGGTGGCGCGATCGGCCAGTTTCTGGGGGCTTCCCGTCCATTCGTCGTAGCCCAGTTCCTTGTAGCGCTTGTTCAGATCCGGCTGGGCCAGGGCCGCATTGACGGCCTTGTTGAGCTTGGCCACCAGTTCGGGCGCCATGCCCTTGGGACCATAGATGCCGTACCAGCCGCCCACGTCAAAGCCCTTGAGGCCCTCGATGCCCGACTCGGCGAAGGTGGGCACGTCGGGCAGCGAGGCATTGCGCTGCGGCGAAGTGACGGCAAGAGCACGCACCTTGCCGCTGTGGATGTAGGCGCTGGCTGTGCTGATGATGTCCAGCATCATGTTCAGCTGCCCGCCAATCACGTCGGTCATCGCCGGGGCGTTGCCCTTGTAGGGGATGTGGTTCAGATCGATGCCGCTGCGCTTGGCGAACAGCAGCGCGCCCAGGTGGTTGGAGCCGCCCACGCCGGCCGAGCCGTAGGCCAGCTTGCCGGGGTTGGCCTTGGCATGGGCCACGAGTTCACGCACGTTCTTGTAGGGCTCGTTGTTGTTGACGACCAGCACGTTGTAGTAGCTCAGGATGGGCGCCACCGGCGCCAGGTCCTTGGCCGGGTCGAACGGCATCTTGGTCATCACGTTGGGGCTGATGGTGATGGTGGGGCTGGCGGCAAACCACAGCGTGAGGCCATCGGGCTTGGCGCGCACCACCTCGCTGCCGGCGATGGTGGCGTTGGCGCCGGTCTTGTTTTCCACCATGACCGGCACGCCCAGCTCCTTGGACAGCGCCTGACCAAACAGACGCGCACCCTGGTCCACCGGGCCGCCCGCGGCATAGCCCACGATGAGGCGCACGGGCTGGCCCTCCTGCGCGGCGGCAGGCATGGCAAGGGCAAAGGGCGCCAACGCCAGGGCGGCCAGGGCGCGGCGGCGGGGGGATGCGGTCATGGGAATGTCTCCTGTCAGTCTGGGGTGAGCGGGGCTGCATTGAGCGCGCAAAAATGGGCGCGCAAAAAGCCCCGGCGGGACGGCCACGCGCCCATGGGCGGAGCGTGAGCAACGGCCGCGATGGTGCGTCCCGGCAGGCGCGGTGTGAATCTGCTTTTGCCGAAGCCGGGGTTCAGGCCTGCTTTGAGAGGGTTTTCCCGCAGGCCGTGCAGCGGGCGGGCCTACACCCGTTCAAACACCGCCGCAATGCCCTGGCCACCGCCAATGCACATGGTTTCCAGCCCGTAGCGCCCCTTGCGGCGCTGCAATTCATGCAGCAGCGTGGCCAGAATGCGCACGCCGGTGGCGCCAATGGGGTGGCCCAGCGAGATGCCCGAGCCGTTGACGTTGAGCTTGTGCGCGATGGCGTCCTGGTCCTGCCATTCCCAGCCCTTGAGCACGGACAGCACTTGGCAGGCGAAAGCTTCGTTGAGCTCCACCAGGTCCATGTCGTCGATCTTCAGGCCCAGGCGCGCCAGCAGCTTTTGCGTGGCCGGCACCGGGCCGATGCCCATGTGCGAGGGCTCGCAGCCCGCCGCGGCCCAGCCCACCAGCGTGGCCATGGGGGTCAGGCCCAGCTCGGCCAGCTTGTCCTCGGCCACGATCAGGCAGGCGGCGCTGGCATCGTTTTGCTGGCTCGCGTTGCCGGCTGTCACGGTGCCGTTGGGCATCAGCACGCGCAGCTTGGCCAGGCTCTCGGCCGTGACATCAGCGCGAAAGCCTTCGTCCTTGCTGAAAACAACCGGGTCGCCCTTGCGCTGGGGTACCTGCACGGGGACGATTTCATCATTGAAGCGCCCGGCGGCCCAGGCGGCCGCCGTGCGCTGGTGGCTGCGCACGGCGTAGGCGTCGGCCTCTTCGCGGGTGATGCCGTAGTCGCGCGCCAGGTTTTCGGCGGTCTCGATCATTCCCGAGATCTTGCCGAAACGTTCCACCGGCTGCGAGCGCTCGCGGCCGCGCTCCAGTCGGTCAAAAAAGCGCACATTGCCCGAGCGCGCGCCCCAGCGCATGTCGGTGCTGTAGTACTCGATGTTGCTCATGCTTTCCACGCCGCCGGCAATCACCACGTCGGCGGCGCCGCTTTGCACCATCATCGCGGCCGTGACGATGGCCTGCAGGCCGCCGCCGCAGCGCCGGTCCAGCTGCATGCCCGGCACCGACACCGGCAGCCCTGCCTGCAGCGCGGCCCAGCGGCCCACGCAAGGCACTTCGCTGTTGGCATAGGACTGGGCCATGACCACGTCGTCGATGCGCGCGGGGTCGATGCCGCTGCGCTCGACCACGGCGCGCACCGTGGTGGCTGCCAGCTCTTCAACAGGTACGGGCCGCAGGCTGCCGCCGAAGGTGCCGACGGGGGTACGAACAGGGGTGACGATGGCGGCTCTGCGCATGGTGGGTCTCCTTGAAATATGAATAAAAATGGTCACTGGTGCTTATCAGATAAGCGCCATTAGCTATCAATTTTGATTAAACGCTGCACCGCAATGGCGCAGTGTTTCGTGGGCCTGGCGCTCCAGGTCCTCGCGGTGTTCGGGGGCGGCAATGTCGATGAGGCGACGCACCCGGCGCGACAGCGTCTGGCCGCGCAGGTCGGCCACGCCATGCTCGGTGACGATCAGGCCGGCGTCGCTGCGCGGCGTGCTCACCGGGCCCGACAGCCGGGCCACGATGCGGGTCTTGCCCTTGGCCGTGGCGGGCAGCGCCACGATGGGCAGGCCGCCGTGGCTGCGCGCCGCGCCGCGCAAAAAGTCCACCGCGCCGCCCACGGCACCCACGTACACGCCGGCGGCCACTTCGGCGTTGATCTGGCCGGTCAGGTCCACCTCGATGGCCGCGTTGATGGCGGCCAGCTTGTGGCTGGCGGCCAGCACCTCGGGGTCGTGCGTGTAGTCGGTGCCGCGCAATGCCAATTGGGGGTTGCGGTGCGCCCAGCGGCGCAGCTTTTCGCTGCCCATCAGGATGCCGCCAATGCCCACGCCGGTGTCCACGCTTTTGCGCGCGTTGGTCAGCACGCCGGCCTCGGCCAGGGCGGCAATGCCGTCGCCCACCGCGCCGCTGTGCAGGCCCAGGTCGCGGTGCTTGTGCAGCGCGGCCAGCACCGCCTCGGGCAGGTTGCCAATGCCCAGCTGCAGCGTGGCGCCGTCCTCGATCAACCCGGCGACATGGCGCGCAATGGCCTGCTCTACCGGGCCGGGAGCGGCGCGGCTTTGTTCCAGCGGCGGGTGCTCGGCGTCGATGAGCAGCGCGAAGTCGCCCGCCTGCAGGTGCACGCTGCCATGCGTCCAGGGGATGGCGGGGTTGACCTCGCCGATCACCACGCGTGCCTGCTCCAGCGCGGCGGGCAGGTATTCCTGCGCCAGGCCCAGGCTGTAGCGGCCCTCCTCGTCGGGCGGCGAGACCTCCAGCAGCACCACGTCAACGGGCAGCACGCCGGCGCGGATCAGGCCGGGCAGGTGCGAGTAATGGCTGGGCAGGATGTCGAGCACGCCGGCTTCGGCCAGGCGGCGGTGCGGCCCGCCCGCGGCGTAGCCAAAAAAATCGATAGCGTCGGCCTGCTCGGGCTGCAGCGTGTCTGATGCGCCAATGCCCACGAACACCCGCAGCCGCCCGCCCTGCGCCAGCGCATGGCGGTGCGCCACCAGCGCCCGCGTGAGCGTCAGCGGCTCGGCCGTGGCCTGGCCCCACCACAGGGTGTCGCCGGGGCGGATCAGGGCCTGTAGCCGCTCTGCCAATAAGCTCATGTCAATACTCCACGGCGTTGCGCGCCGCCAGCATCCGCTGAAACTGGCGCAACCCAGGCGGGGGCCGCCGTGCAAGGGCCGCCCCGCCGCACGGGCGGCGTCCCCCTTCCCGTAGCGCGCAGCGATGCGAGAGAAGGGGGAAGGCGCGCAGCGCCTCAGGGGGATGTCTCATAGTTTTTCCCAGTCGAAGCGCAGCGGCTCTTTGTTTTTGAAGCGCTGCACCGCGTCCTGGTGGTAGGCCGAGCCGCGGCACATGGCCTGGGCGTAGGACTCCAGCTCGGCGATGGTGCGCGCGTCGCTTTCGAAGGACTGGTTCATGATGGTCTTGGCCATGCCGATGGCGGCCGTGGACGCCTCGCCAAAGCGCCGCGCCAGCGCCCGCGCGGCATCAAGCAGCTCGGCCCCGTCTTCGACGATGTCGAAGACCATGCCGAGCTGCTGGGCCTCTTGGGCATCCACCGTGCGCGCGGTGAAGACCAGCTCCTTGGCCTTTTGCTGGCCCACGATGCGCGGCAGCAGGTGCAGGGCGCCCAGATCGGGCACCAGGCCGATGCGTCCGAACACCGCACAGAACTCGGCGCGGCGCGTGGCCAGCACAAAGTCTGCCGCCAGCGCCAGGCTCAGGCCGGCGCCAAACGCCGGGCCGTCCACGGCGGCGATGACGGGCTTTTCCAGGTTCACGAGCTCAGGGAACCACTGGTGCAGCTCGCGCATGCCGGTGCGGAAAGTGAGGCCGGTGCGGCTGGTGTCGAGCATGGCCGAGATGTCGCCGCCCGAGCAAAAGGCGCCGCCCGCGCCGGTCAGGATGACGGCATGCACCTGCGCGTCGTCACGCATCTGCGCAATGGCGGCGGCCAGGGCTGGGCGCATGTCCATGCTGAGCGCGTTGCGCGCCTCGGGGCGGTTCAGGGTGATGGTGCCGATGCCGTCCAGCACCGAGGTCAACACGGGGGATGCGCTCATGGCGTTCTCCTGGGATTGTTATGGATGAAAATGGGCCGCAGCGCTTTCACAGCAAGCGCTGCTAGCTCACTTTTTGATAGTTCAGGACAATTCGGCAAACCCGTGGCTCAGCACCACCTTGTCGCGCTCTGCCACGCGGGCGCGCAACTGGAATTGCCCTGCTTGACCGGGCACGCGCCAGATCTCGGTCACCAGGGTCTCGCCCGGGTACACCGGTGCGGCGAAGCGAATGTCCAGCGCCTTCAGGCGCGCGGGGTCGCCCCCGCCACACTGGCGCAGCACCGCGCGGGCCACCAGGCCGTAGCTGGCCAGGCCGTGCAGGATGGGGCGCTCAAAGCCCGCCTTGGTGGCCACGGCCGGGTCGGCGTGCAGCGGGTTGAAATCGCCCATCAGGCGGTACAGCAGCGCCGCTTCTGGGCGGGTGGGCTGGGTGTCGGTGAAGTCGGGCGCGCGGTCCTCGGGCGTGGGCTGCAGCGCGGGCAGCGGCGCGTCGCTGGGCTGGCCGCCACCTTGCTGGCTGTAGCCGCCGTCGCCGCGCAAGAAGGTCGCCTGCTGCACAGTGGCCAGCAGTTCGCCGGCGGCGGATTCGAGGCGCCGCTCGGTGATCATGATGGCGCCCTTGCCCTCCCCCTTGTCGGTCAGGTGCGTGATGCGGTTGTGGCCCACGACGTCGCCGCTGGCAGGCAGCGCTTGGTGCCAGCGCACGCGCTGCTCGCCGTGCAGCAGTTTCACCCAGTCGATGCCGGTGTCGGGCTCGCGCGCCCAGAAGCCGGGGTAGCCCAGCACCACGGCCTGCGTGGGCAGGGCGCGCAGGCCGCCCTCCAGGCCCTCATAGACGAAGGGCAGGGCGGCGGCGTCCAGCGGGTCGTTGCCCAGTCCGAGGCTGAGCGCATAGAGCATGGTGTCGCGCTCGGTGTACGACTGGCGGACCACGCCAAAGTCGCGCGCCTTCAGGTGGTGGTAGTTGATGGGCATGGAGCCGCTCCCGGGGTCAGACTGGATCCCAGCTGAACACGTCGGCCGAGCGGTCCATGGGAACGAACGAGGCCTTGAGCGCGGGCATGCCGTGCTCGGCGATGAACTCGGGCGTCCAGCCCTCGCTGCGGTGCACCGAGCGCAGAGGGCGTGGCTGGCTCATCAAAAAGATTTCGTTGTTGCGCACGGCAAACACCTGGGCGTTCACGTCCTTGGCCTGGTCGGACAGCAGGTACACGGCCAGCGGCGCGATCTTGTTGGGCGTCATCTGCTGGATCTTGGCCACGCGCGCCTGCTGCTCGGGCGTGTCGGTGGGGATGGAGCCGATCATGCGGCTCCAGGCAAACGGCGCGATGCAGTTGGAGCGCACGTTGAACTTTTGCATGTCCAGCGCAATGCTCTTGGACAGGGCCGTCAGGCCCAGCTTGGCGGCGCTGTAATTGGCTTGGCCCAGGTTGCCGATCAGGCCCGAGGTGGAAGTCATGTGCACGAAGGCACCGCTTTCCTGTTCCTTGAAATGGTTGGCGGCGGCGCGCGCCATGAAATAGCTGCCATACAGGTGCACTTTGATGACGGCGTCCCACTCGTCCAGGCTCATCTTGTGAAAGAACCGGTCGCGCAGGATGCCCGCGTTGTTGACCACGCCGTCGATGCGGCCGAAGTGGTCCAGCGCGCACTGGATGATGCGGCCCGCTGCGGTGGCCTCGGCCACGCTGTCGGTGTTGGCCACGGCCTGGCCGCCGGCGGCCTTGATCTCGTCCACCACTTTTTGCGCGGGGCCGGCGTCGGTGCCCTCGCCCGTGGTGGAGGTGCCGATGTCATTCACCACCACCTTGGCGCCCGCCGCCGCCAGGGCCAGCGCCATGTCGCGCCCGATGCCGCCGCCAGCCCCCGTGACCACCACTACCTTGTCCTGCACCATCTTTTGCGTCATGTTTGTCGTCCTTCGTTAGCGATATGGAAATCAATGGCCGCGAGCATGAACGCAAGGGCCCCGGTGCGCTATTCGGCAATCAAGAGGACAGGCTTTTGCCGCATGAAAGCAGGCCTTTGGCGCATCGGGGCTTCATGGCTGCCAAAGACATGCTTTCATAAACGTGGATTGCGCGGGCGCGGGCCTGCCGCGACGATGGCGGCCATGACAGACATCACCATCGACACCGCCGCCCTGGCCCACCTGCAAACCTGGCAGGGCCAAAGCGAAACCCTGAGCGACACCCTCACGGCAGCGCCCGTGGACGCCCTGTCGGCCACGCTGGACAGGGACGACCCGGCGCCCGCTGCCGGCACCGCACTGCCGCCGCTGTGGCACTGGCTGTATTTTTTGCCGCATGCCCGGCAAAGCGAGATCGGCCCCGACGGCCACCCCAAGCGCGGGGGCTTTTTGCCGCCCGTGCCGCTGCCGCGCCGCATGTGGGCGGGCGGGCGCCTGCGCTGGGAAATGCAGGGTGATGGCGCCAACCCGCTGCGCGTGGGCCAGCAGGTGCAGCGCACATCCACCATCCAGTCGGTCAAGCACAAGGCCGGGCGCACCGGCGAGCTGCTCTTTGTGCTGGTGGAGCACCAGTACCGCAATGCCCAGGGCCTGGCGCTGACCGAAGAGCACGACATTGTTTACCGCAGTGCCGCCCAGCCCGGCGACCCCGCACCCGCGCCGCAAAAGCCGCCACTGGACGGCCAGGCCGCCTGGTCGCGCACCATCGTGCCCGACGACGTGCTGCTGTTTCGCTACTCGGCGCTCACCTTCAACGGCCACCGCATTCACTATGACCGCAAGTACGTCACCGAGGTCGAGGGCTACCCCGGCCTGATCGTGCACGGCCCGCTGATCGCCACGCTGCTGCTGGACCTGCTGCGCCGCAGCCTGC
Organism: Acidovorax sp. T1; assembly: GCF_002176815.1. NCBI lineage: Bacteria > Pseudomonadati > Pseudomonadota > Betaproteobacteria > Burkholderiales > Comamonadaceae > Acidovorax > Acidovorax sp. T1. The sequence continues at coordinate 115,044 of NZ_CP021648.1, forward strand.
CGGGCGCGCAGGTGCTCACGTTCGACTTCCGCGCAGTGCGCCCCACGTTCGACCTGCACCCGTTCAGCGTGCACGGCAAACCATCGGCCGACGGCAAGACCGTGGAGCTGTGGGCCCAGGACCACGAGGGGTTCCTCACCATGCAGGGCACGGCCACCTTGGCCTGAAAACTACCAAATCAATAGCTGCTCACGCTTGCTACATAAGCGCTAGAGCCCCAAAACACTTGAAATCCACCATGATTCACCAGCCCGACCAATACCAGGAAATCCGCGACGCCGTGCGCGCCCTCTGTGCCCAGTTCCCCGACGAATATTTCCGCAAAATCGATGAGGCCCGCGCCTACCCCGAGGAATTTGTCGATGCCCTGACCAAGGCCGGCTGGATGGCCGCGCTGATCCCGCAGGAATACGGCGGCTCGGGCCTGACCATGGCCGAGGCCTCGGTGATCATGGAAGAAATCAACCGCAGCGGCGGCAACTCCGGCGCCTGCCATGGCCAGATGTACGTGATGAACGCCATCGTGCGCAGCGGCTCGCAGGCGCAAAAAGAAAAGTACCTGCCCCAGATCGCTTCGGGCGCGTTGCGCATCCAGTCCATGGGCGTGACCGAGCCCACCACCGGCAGCGACACCACCAAGCTCAAGACCACGGCGGTGAAGAAGGATGGCCGCTGGGTCATCAACGGGCAAAAGGTCTGGATCTCGCGCATCCAGCACAGCGATTTGATGATTTTGCTGGCGCGCACCACGCCCGCCGACCAGGTGAAGAAGAAGTCCGATGGCCTGTCGTGCTTCCTGATCGACCTGCACCAGGCGATTGGCAACGGCCTGACGGTGCGGCCCATCCTGAACATGGTCAACCACGAGACCAACGAGCTGTTCTTCGACAACCTCGAAATCCCCGAGGACGCGCTGCTGGGCGAAGAAGGCAAGGGCTTCAAGACCCTGCTGGACGGCCTGAACGCCGAGCGCACCCTGATTGCCGCCGAGTGCATTGGCGATGGCTACTGGTTCATTGACCGCGCCGCCAAGTACGCGAACGAGCGCGTGGTGTTCAACCGCCCCATTGGCCAGAACCAGGGCGTGCAGTTCCCGATTGCCGATGCCTTCATCGAGCTGGAAGCCGCCAACCTGATGCGCTGGAAGGCCTGCGAGAAGATCGACGCCCACCAGAACGCGGGCGCCGAGGCCAACATGGCCAAGTACCTGGCCGCAAAGGCCAGCTGGGAGGCTGCCAACGTCTGCCTGCAGACCCACGGCGGCTTCGGCTTTGCCTGCGAGTACGACATCGAGCGCAAATTCCGCGAAACCCGCCTGTACCAGGTGGCGCCGATCTCGACCAACATGATCTACAGCTACGTGGCCGAGCACATCCTCGGTCTGCCGCGCTCTTTCTGAAATGAAGCACCCCCTGAGTCGCTGCGCGCCTTCCCCCTCTCTCGCTTCGCGGGAGGGGGACGACACCCTCGGTGCGGGGCGGCCCTTCCTCGGTGTCCCTGGGGTTGGGTTGTGCCAGTTGCATGCGCTGCGGGTGGTGCGAAGTGCCATGGAACACTAAGATGACAAAGCAAACTCTCAGGCCCCTCGACGGCATCACCGTCGTCTCGTTGGAACATGCGGTGGCCGCGCCTTTTTGCACGCGACAGCTGGCAGACCTGGGCGCGCGCGTCATCAAGGTCGAGCGGCCCGGCAGCGGCGACTTCGCGCGCGGCTATGACCAGCGGGTGAAGGGTCAGTCGTCCCACTTCACCTGGCTCAACCGCAACAAGGAAAGCCTGGCGCTCGATGTGAAGCAGCCGCAGGCCAAGGCCGCGCTGCTGCAGCTCTTGAAGACCGCCGATGTGCTGGTGCAAAACCTGGCGCCCGGCGCGGCCGCGCGCATGGGGCTGTCGTATGAAGCCCTGAAGGCGCACAACCCGAAGCTGATCGTGTGCGACATCAGCGGCTATGGCGCCGACGGGCCGTATCGCGACAAGAAGGCCTACGACCTGCTGATCCAGAGCGAGGCGGGGTTCCTGTCTGTGACGGGCACGCCCGAGACACCCTCCAAATCCGGCATCTCGGTGGCCGACATCGCTGCAGGCATGTATGCCTACACCAACATCCTGTCGGCCCTGCTGCTGCGCGGCAAGACGGGCGATGGCAGCCATATCGACGTGTCCATGCTCGAAGCCATGGGCGAGTGGATGGGCTACCCGATGTACTACGCCCACGATGGCGCCCCGCCGCCGCCGCGCACCGGCGCGTCGCACGCCAGCATCTATCCCTACGGACCGTTTGCAGCCGGCGACGGCAAGACGGTGATGCTGGGCCTGCAGAACGAGCGCGAATGGAAGGCCTTTTGCGACACCGTGCTGCAGCGCCCTGAGGTGGCCACGGACGCGCGCTTCTGTTCCAACGGCCAGCGCAACGCCCACCGCGACGCGTTGCAGGCGCTGATCTTGCAAGAGTTCTCCACGCTCAGCGCCGCCCAGGTCGTCGAGCGCCTGGAGGCCGCTGGCATTGCCAACGCCCGCGTCAACGACATGGCTGACCTGTGGGCACACCCGCAGCTGGCCGCGCGCCAGCGCTGGCGCACCGTGGGCACGCCTGCGGGCGCGGTGCCCGCGCTGTTGCCGCCGGGCGTGAACAGCGCGTTCGATTACCGCATGGACGCCGTGCCCGCCGTGGGCCAGCACAACGCCGCCATCCTGGCCGCGCTGGGCTGGAGCGCCGAGCAGATCGACGCACTGCAGGCCCCGCAATCTGTTTGAATCAAAAACCATAGCTGACAGCGCTTATCCCGCCTGCACTGGAGCCCAAAATGAAGCAAGAAACCCAAGCCGCCATCCACCCCCTGGCGCAGTTTGCCGCCACGCTGCTGTGGAGCGACGTGCCCGCGCCCGTACAGCGCCGCGCCGAAGACCTGTGGGTGGACTGGTTCGGCTCGGTGCTGGCCGGCTGCCGCGCGCGGCCCGTGGCCAGCATCACGCGCTTTGCGTTGTCGCAGGGCCCGGCCTCGGGCCCCAGCGAAGTCATCGGCCACGGCGTTACCAGCAGCCCCATGATGGCGGCGCTGACCAACGCTGCGGCCAGCCATGTGGCCGAGCAGGACGACGTGCACAACGGCTCGGTGTTCCACCCGGCGGCTGTGGTCTTCCCGCCCGCGCTGGCCGTGGCGCAGGCCATCGGCGCGAGCGGCGCGCAGCTCATGGCGGCCTGCGTGGCCGGCTACGAGGTGGGCATCCGCGTGGGCGAATTTTTGGGTCGCAGCCACTACAAGGTGTTCCACACCACGGCCACGGCCGGCACGCTGGCCGCCGCCGCCGCCGTGGGCCGCCTGCTGGAGCTGACGCCCGCGCAGATGCAGCACGCCTTTGGCTCGGCCGGCACGCAATCGGCCGGGCTGTGGGAGTTTTTGCGCACCGCAGCCGACAGCAAGCAGCTGCACACCGCGCACGCCGCCGCCGCAGGGCTGATGGCCGCGTATCTTGCCAAGGACGGTTTCACCGGCGCGCAAGACATCTTCACCGGCCCGCAGGGCCTGGCCGCCGGCATGTCGCAGGATTCCAACCCGGCCAGGCTGACCGACGGCCTCGGCACCCGCTGGGCCACGGCCGAGACATCGTTCAAATGGCATGCCTCGTGCCGCCACACGCACCCGGCCGCCGACGCGCTGCAACAGGTGATGCGCGAGCACGGCCTGGCGCCCGCCGACATCGCGCAGGTCACCTGCCATGTGCACCAAGGCGCCATCGACGTGCTGGGGCCGGTGGTCTCGCCCAGCACGGTGCACCAGTCCAAGTTTTCCATGGGCACGGTGTTGGCACTGGCCGCGCGCTTTGGCCATGCGGGTTTGACCGAATTCGACGCGCAGTTCCTGGCCCCCGACACGGTGGCCTTGCGCGAGAAGGTGCGCATGGAGCTGGACGCCGAGGTCGACGCCGCCTACCCGCAGCGCTGGATCGGCAAGGTCACCGTGCAGACGACCGACGGCCGCACGCTGCACGGCCGGGTGGACGAGCCCAAGGGCGACCCCGGCAACACACTGTCGCGCGAGGAAATCACCGCCAAGGCGCTGCGCCTGGCGGCTTATGGCGGCGCGGTGCCTGCCGCGCAGGCCGACGCCGCCGTGCAGCGCCTGTGGCAGGTGCAGGATTGGCCGCGCACGCAGCACCTGCTGGGCCTGTAAGCTACGAAGGGCGCTGGCCAGGCGCCCGTTCATCACAAACCACAAACAGGAGACAGACCCCCATGACAGCACGCTTCATCCCGATTTCCCGCCGCACCGTTGCCGGCTCCATCGCTGCCGCCTGCGCCACGCTGGCACTGTGCGGCAACGCCCTGGCCAACACCTGGCCCGAAAAGACCGTCACCCTGGTCGTACCCTACAGCGCTGGCGGCCCTACCGACGTGGTGGCGCGCCTGCTGGCGGTGCCCATGGGCCAGTCGCTGGGCCAGACGGTGGTGGTGGAAAACACGGTGGGCGCGGGCGGCACGCTGGCGCCCGCGCGCATCGCCCGCTCCAAACCCGACGGCTACACCATCCTGATCCATCACATGGGCATGGCCACGGCCCCGGCGCTCTACAAGAAGCTGCCTTATGACCCGCTCAAGGACTTCGAGTACGTCGGCCAGGTGCTGGACGTGCCCATGACCCTGCTGTCGCGCAAGGACTTTCCGGCGAACAACTTCCAGGAGCTGCAGGACTACGTGAAGAAGAACCAGGACAAGGTGTCGCTGGCCAACGCCGGCATTGGCGCCGTGTCGCAGCTGTGCGGCATGCTGTTCATGCACCAGCTGGGCGTGAAGCTGACCACCATCCCCTACAAAGGTGCTGGCCCAGCCATGAACGACCTGATGGGCGGGCAGGTGGACCTGCTGTGCGACCAGACCACGCAGACCGCGCCCGTGATCCAGGACGGCAAGCGCGCCAAGGTGTTTGGCGTGACCACGCCGCAGCGCCTGTCGTCCATGCCCAATATCCCCACGCTGGATGAGCAGGGCCTCAAAGGCTTCGACGTGAAGGTGTGGCACGGCATGTACGCTCCCAAGGGCACGCCCAAAGACGTGATGGCCAAGCTCAACAAGGCGTTGAACGTGGCGATCAAGGACGAGAACGTGAAAAAGCGCATTGCTGAGTTGAGCTCCGATCTCGTCTCGCCCGACAAGGCCACCCCTGAGGGGCTGCGCAAGCACCTGGAGGCCGAGGTGGCGCGCTGGGACAAGGTCATCAAGGCTGCGGGCGTATCGGCCGAATAAGGAAAGCATCCATGTCCGATCTGGTGCAGCAGGCCTGCTCTTTTCTTTTCGTGCCGGCCACCCAGCCCGAGCGCTTGCCCAAGGCCCTGGCCAGCGGCGCCGACCTGGTGATCGCCGACTGGGAGGACGCCGTGGCTCCCGCCGACAAGGAGCGTGCCCGCACCGCCCTGGCCGAGGCCGTGGCCGCGCTGGAAGGCGCGGCGCGTGCGCGCCTGCTGGTGCGCATCAACAGCGAGGGTTCGCCCTGGTTCGCCGCTGACCTGCAGGCCCTGGCACAGCTCACGGGGCAGGGCCTGGCTGGCGCCGTGGTGCCCAAGGCAGAGCACGCGCAAACGCTGCAGGCCGTGGGCCAGGCCGCCGGGCCGCAGGCCGCGCTGGTGCCGCTGGTCGAGAGCGTGGCTGGCCTGGCCGCCGCCGATGCCCTGGCGGCAGCGCCGCAGGTGGTGCGCCTGGCCTTCGGGCACCTGGACTTCCAGGTCGATGCCGGCATGGCCTGTGGTGAAAGCGAGGAAGAACTGCTGCCCGTGCGCATGGCCCTGGTGCTGGCTTCGCGCCGCGCGGGCCGTGCCGCTCCCATCGACGGCGTCACCGTGGACACGCGCAACCCCGAGCGCATGGCCCACGATGCCGAGCGCGCGCGGCGCATGGGCTTTGGCGGCAAGCTGTGCATCCACCCGGCGCAGGTGCCGGTGCTGCATGCCGCCTTTGACCCCGACGAGGCTGCGGTAGCCCACGCGCTGCGTGTTCAGCAGGCGCTGCAGCAGGCCGGTGGCGGCGTCTGCGTGCTGGATGGCCGCATGGTGGATGCACCGGTGCTGGCGCAGGCGCAGCAAACCTTGCTGCGCCACGCGCGGGCGCAGCAGCGCCTTGCGTCCCGCTGAAGTTGGAGCCGTTCTCCCAGGGCTTCCTGGATCGTGAACGCGTTCTGACGCAGCAATGCTGCTGGCCAAAGTCGCCTGTCTGGCGTTGGCCTCGCGGGCGTTCCGGCTTCTGGCGGCGTCGCCGCTGTTCAGGCAACGCTGAACGCACCTCAGGCGAAGAACGCCGTGACGGGCCTTCTACCCAGCGTCGCCTAGAGCGCTGGACGCTGGCGCCACACGGCCTGCGCTCCCGCCTGGCCCAGGCTTTCCATGACTGCCTGCGTGTGCGTACCCGGCACGCAGGCCTCGCCCGGCTCGTAGGCCGCGCCGTCAAAGCGCGGCGCCGGTGCGGCCTGCAGCACGCCCTGGTGCTCGGCGTACACGCCGCGCGCCTGCATATGCGGGTGCGCTGCCGCCTCTACTGGGCTGAGCACGGCGCCAAAGCAGGCATCGGTGGGCTCCAGCAGCGCCTGCCAGTGCGCGCGCGGCTGGGCCAGAAACAGGGCCGCGAGGCGCGAGCGGCGCTTGGGCCAGGCCGCCTTGTCCCACTGGGGGCCGGTGAAATCCGGGTCGTCGGCCAGCCCCAGAACCTCCAGCAGCAAGGCATGGAACTGCGGCTCGATGGCGCCCACGGTGATGTGCTGGCCATCGGCGCAGACATAGGTGTCGTAGAACGGCGCGCTGTCGTGGATGCTCTGGCCGCGCACATCGGCCACCAGGCCGCTTTGGCGCGCGCTGAGCATCAGATTCAGCATGTGGGCCGAGCCGTCCACGATGGCTGCGTCCACCACCGTGCCGCGGCCCGTGGCGCGCGCCTGCACGATGCCCGACAGCAGCCCCGTCATCAGGTACATGGCCCCACCGCCGATATCGCCCAGCACGGCAAAGGGCGACACGGGCCGCGCGTCAAAGGGGCTGCAGCCCCACAGCGCGCCACTGACGGCGGCATAGTTGGTGTCGTGCCCGGCACGCGGCGCCAACGGCCCGCTCTGGCCCCAGCCGGTCATGCGTCCGTACACCAGGCGGGGGTTGAGCGCCAAGCAATCCTCGGGGCCCAGGCCCAGGCGCTCCATCACGCCGGGGCGCATGCCTTCGATGAGCGCATCGGCCTCGGCCACCAGCGCCAGCACCAGCTGGCGGCCTTTCTCGGTCTTGAGGTCGGCGAATACCGAGCGCTTGCCCCGGTTGAGCAGCGGGCCCGTGGTCGCCTGGCTCTTGGCCTCGCGCACCACGGAAATCACATCGGCCCCCAGGTCGGCCAGGTGCATGGCACAAAACGGCCCCGGGCCCAGGCCACCAATCTCCAGCACACGTACGCTGTCCAGAACCTTCACGATGTCTCCTTGGGTTGTGTTTTGTGTGTTGCTGGTGAGAGCGCGTCAAGACAGGCCTGAGGCCCCGAGCACGCTCTCGACCGACCGCACCAGCGTGCGCAGGCGCGGGCCCACTTCGGTTTCCAGCTTGCCGCACAGCGGGCTGTAGATGGGCAGCGTCACCGCAAACACCCACAGCTCGCCGTCCTGCGGCCGGGACATGGCCACCGCGATCGACTCCAGCTCGCGGTGCAGGTCGCCGTGGCTGCGGCAAAAGCCGTGCTCTGCCAGGTCGCGGCGCGCGTCGCCCAGCCGCTGATCCAGCCAGGTGGCGCGCTGCGGGTCGGCGGCGCGCAGGTCGCGCAGGTAGGCCTCGCGTTCCTCATCGGGCAGGCCCAGCAGATAGGCGCGGCCCGACGCGGTGCGCGGCAGCGAGGTGTGCACGCCCACCTCGGGCCGGAAGACGGGGTTGCCCAGGCTGTTGGCCTGCTCCACCAGGCACAGCTCGCGCCGAAAACCCACGGCCAGCTGCACCTGCCCCTCGGTCAGGTCGGCCACATCATCGCTGCCGGCTTTATCCCCGTAGACGACGATACGCCCGCAAAATTTGCCCGAGCGTGGGCAGAGGAGGCCCCGATCTGGGGGCGCCTGCTGCAGGCCGCAGGCGTGCAGCCCAGCTGAGGCGCTCTGCGTCATGCTCTCACGCCCCGGCTGCTGCCGGGGCGCGTGCAATCAGTTTGAAGCTGCCGGTGGCCAGGGCCACCAGGGTACCGTCCTCGGCGCGCACCTCGCCACGGGCAAAACTGATGGATCGCCCGCGCCGCTCGCAACGCGCGGTGGCGATCAGATCCCCGCGGCCCGCGGCGACGTAGTGCAGCGTCAGGTCGATGGTGGCCACGCCATAGGCGGCGGGGTCATGGGCGCGCGCAGCCGCAGCCAGCGTGCAATCAAGCAAGGTGGCGATCGAGCCACCATGCACCTCTCCGCGGCTGTTGGCCTGTTCTGCCTGAAAGCCCATGCGCACCTGGGCCATGTCGTTGCCAATGCGCTCGCCGCGCAGCGCCATGGCGCGCGCCATGGCCATGGGCAGGCCGAAGAACATGTCGGGTGCCTCGCCAGTGAAGGGGCTCAGGGGAATGTCGGGGGTGCTGGACTGGTTTGTCATGGTTGCATGCGAAAGAAAATTACGCGGAAGAACTGTACTGCGCGCGCGGCACTGCGGTGGACGTGACTGGCCGCCTGGCAACGCGCAAACCACCTATTCGTTTGCCTTGTCTGCCATCACCGCGAAGGTGGGGAGCCGCCGTTGGCGGACGCGCAGGTCTTTGCCGTGTGCAAACACTGGCATTCTTGTGCTCGTGGGGATCCAGCGCCCCACCTTCAGACGTTCATCTGCGCGGCAAGGAAGATGAAGCACCCGCCACGCGCCTCACGGGGCCACGGTGGCCTGCAGGTACTGCTCGCGCAGCGTGCGCTTGAGCACCTTGCCGATCTCGCTGCGCGGCAGGCGCTCGGCCAGCCGCAGGTCGGCCACGCGCTGGGTCTTGCCCACGCGGGCGTTGAGCCAGTCGCGCAGCTCTTGCGCGGCGGCTTGCGTGCCGGGCCGCGCCACCACGCAGGCCACGGGGGTTTCGCCCCATTGCTCGGAGGGCACGCCCACCACGGCGCACTCGGCCACCTGGGGGTGCTGGCACAGCACGGCCTCGATGTCGCTCGGATAGACGTTGAAGCCACCCGTGATGATCATGTCCTTCTTGCGGTCGCCCAGCACGATGAAGCCGTCCGCATCCAGGCGACCTACGTCGCCGCTGCGGATGTAGCGCTGCCCTTGCGCGTCAAACCACTCGGCCTCGCGCGTCTTGTCGGGCAGGCGGTAGTAGCCGCTCATCATTCCGGCCGAGCGGCCGACGATCTCGCCCTGCTCACCGGGCGGCAGCTCGCGCCCCTGCTCGTCGATGAAGCGGATGTCGGCGCCCTCGCCGGGGCGGCCCACGGTGTGCAGCTTGTGGGGGTGGTCGTGGCAGTGCAGCTCGCAGCGCACGCCGCCCTCGGTCATGCCGTAATACTCGATGAGCCGGCCCGGCCAACGCTGCAGTACCTCGGTCTTGAGTGCGGCGCTGAACGGCGCGCTGGTGCAAAACTTGTGCTGCAGCCGGCCCAGGTTCGCGCGGTCAAATTCGGGGCAGGCCATCAGGCGCTGGTATTGCACGGGCACCAGCATGGTGTGGGTGGCGCCGTGCTGCTGTGCCAGCGCCAGGTAATGTGTTGCGTCGAACCTGCGCATCAGCACCAGCGTGCCGCCCAGTGCCAGCGTGGGCAGCGCCGCCACCAGCGTGGTGTTGGAGTACAGCGGCGTGGCGCACAGCGAGACGGCATCGGGCCCGTAGCCGTTGGTGACCGCGCGCTTTACATGCGCCCAGCGCATGGCCCAGGACTGCACGATGCCCTTGGGCACGCCCGTGGTGCCAGATGAATAGATCACGTTGAACGGCCAATCGGGCTGCGGCGCGATGGGCGCAGGCGCCGCATCGCCCGAGGCCAGCCATTGCGACCAGGGCTCGCCGGCCTCGGGCGCATCGTCCAGGGCCACGCAGCGCAGTGTGGAGCCCGCATGCAACGGCCATTGCGCGGCCACCTCGCGGTCGCGCAGTACCAGGCGCGCGCCGCAGTTGTCCAGCATCGCGCTCAGGTGCTCGGCCGTGGACGACGGCGCCAGCGGTGCCACGGCCACGCCGGCGCGAAGCGCGCCGAGGTAGGCCAGCACATACTCGACCGAAGTGCCGGCGCAGATCGCCACCACATCGCCAGGGCCGAAGCCGCCCTGCTGCAGGCTGCGGGCCACCCGGTCCATGCCCGCGCGCAGCGCGGCGTAGTCGAGGCTCTGTGCACCAAGGACCAGGGCGGTATGGCGGGGGCGGTGCGCGGCCTGCTGCGCAATCAGCTCGGGCAGCGAGCCGAAGGGCTGGGAAAGCAGTTGTTCGATGTCTGGGTGCATGGAATCGGGATCGCAGTGAAAGGCTTTAGACGTGCGCGCGCCCGTCTTGCCGGGGTTATTCGAGGGACAGACCCGCCGCCTTGACGATCTGGGCCCAGCTCTTGCGCTCTTGGGCGATGAAGGTGTCGTATTCGGCCGGGGTCTCGCCGCCCGGAACGCCGCCCAGATCGGCAAAGCGCTGGCGCACCTCGGGCGTCTGCATGGCCTTGCGCGCGGACTGCTGCAGGCGATTGACCAGCGCATCGGGCGTGCCGGCGGGCGCCAGCAGGCCAAACCATGCCGTCACCTGCATGTGCACGCCGGCCTCGGTCATGGTGGGCACGTCAGGCAGCTGCGCCGCGCGCGTGCCGCTGGTGATGGCCAGCGCCCGGAACTTGCCCGACTTGATGTGCGGCATGGAGCTGGGCAGGTTGTCGATCATGAAATCCACCTGCTGCCCCAGCAGCGCCGTCACGGCCGGGGCCGCACCGGGGAAAGGCACCAGGGTCACGTCAATGCCGGCCTTCTGGCGAAACATTTCCGAGGACATGTGGGGCGACTGGCCCACGCCCGAGGTGGACACGTTCAGTCGACGCGTCTTCGCCAGGCCCACCAGCTCCTGCACGCTGCGCACGGGCGAATCAGCATGGACCACCAGGATGTTGGGCACCGAGATCACGTTGGTGATGCCGCGCAGGTCGCTTTCCTTGTAGCTGAGCTGCTTGTACAGGCTGAAATTGATGGCCACCGGGCCGATGTTGCCCATCAGCAGCGTGTAGCCGTCGGGCTTGGCGCGCGCTACGTGCGCCGTACCGATGCTGCCGCCGCCACCGCCCTTGTTCTCGACGACGATGGAGGTGCCCAGGTCCTTGCCCATCCTCTCTGCCAGCACGCGCGCCGCAATGTCGGTGGTGCCGCCGGCTGCGGCCGGCACGACCATGGTGATGGGGCGTTCGGGCCAGTCGGCCCAGGCGGCCAGGGGCAGGGTGGCCATGGCAGCCAGCATGCAGCGTCGAAAAATCATCGGGACTCCTTGGGGGGGCGTCTTGGCCTCGGCGAGGCCTGCGGCGCAGGAGTCCAACGATAGCCAGACCCACCCCGATCCGCACCTAGGGTTTGGGAGCGAATGGCTTTGCCATTGGCAAAGCCCCGCTTTCGCACGCGCAAAGCAGCGGCATGGTGCGGGCAGAAAAAAGGGCGGCCCATGGTGGGCCGCCCTTTTTTGGCAAGCGCCGCAATCTTCAGGGGTACAGACCGCGCATTTCGCGCGCATGCAGGATGCGCTGGCAGGCCACGATGAAGGTGGCCGTGCGCAGGCTCACCTGGTGCTGCTGGGCCACCTGCCAGATGCCGGCAAAAGCCTCTTGCATGATGCGCACCAGGCGCGCGTTGATCTCGTCCTCGCTCCAGAAGAAGCTGGAGAAGTCCTGCACCCATTCAAAGTAGCTCACCGTCACGCCGCCCGCGTTGGCGATCACGTCGGGCAGCACCAGCACGCCCTTGTCGTGCAGGATGTCGTCGGCCTCGGTGGTGGTGGGGCCGTTGGCGCCCTCGATCACCATCCTGGCCTTGATCTTGCCCGCGTTGTCCTTGGTGATCTGGCCTTCCAGCGCCGCCGGGATCAGGATCTCGCAGTCCACCGCCCAGAAGTCCTCATTGGCCAGGGCTTCGGCGCCGGCAAAGCCGCCCACGCCGCCGCGCGCCTTCACATGGGCCAGCAGCGCTGGCACATCGAGGCCGTTGCTGTTGACGATGGTGCCGGTGTGGTCCTGTACGGCCACCACCTTGGCGCCGGCTTCGGCAAACAGCTTGGCCGCCGTGCCGCCCACGTTGCCAAAGCCTTGCACGGCCAGGCGGGCGCCTTCGATGGGCAGGCCGGTCAGCCTGGCGGCTTCCACGCCCACGGTGTACACGCCGCGGCCGGTGGCCTCGACGCGGCCCAGCGAGCCGCCCAGGTCCACTGGCTTGCCGGTGACCACGCCGGTGGCGGTGGCGCCGGTGTTCATCGAATAGGTGTCCATCATCCAGGCCATGATCTGGCCGTTGGTGTTCACATCAGGCGCAGGGATGTCCTTGGAGGGGCCGATCAGCAGGCCGATCTCGCTGGTGTAGCGGCGCGTCAGGCGCTCCAGCTCACCCAGCGAGAGCTTCTTGGGATCGACACGGATGCCGCCCTTGGCACCGCCGTAGGGCACGTTCACCGCCGCGTTCTTGACCGACATCCAGGCCGACAGGGCCATCACTTCCGACAGCGTCACGTCCTGGTGAAAGCGCACGCCGCCCTTGCCGGGGCCACGGCTGAGGTTGTGCTGCACGCGGTAGCCTTCGTAGTGGGCGATGGTGCCGTTGTCCAGCTCGATCGGCACGTCCACGATCAGGATGCGCTTGGGGCGCTTGAGCGTCTCCACCCAGCGCGCCAGGCTGCCCAGGTAGGGCGTGACGCGGTCCACCTGCTGCAGGTAGTTGCCCCAGGGGCCGAGGTGGTTGGGGTCCAGGTACGACGGCAGGGTGTGGGTGGCGCTGGCGGGCGTTCCGGTGGGGTGTGACATGGAGGGTTCCTTGTGGGATCAGTTCAGGGGATGAAGCTTATGCCTGTGCCGCCGGGCTGTCCAAGGCCGGTGTTTCACGGGGTTATGCATTGTTTGCATGATGGGCCGGTCTCCGCGGGTGCGTCGGTTGCTCACTAAAAGATAGCTGTCAGCGCTTGCCATTCGGGCGCTACAGGCCTGAATGGCATCCAATCTGCTCACTCCACCGTGAAATGCTCCAGCGCCGGGTCGCCGGGCGGGTATTTCAGGCCCAGGTTCTGCAGCACCTCGCGCAGCACGGTGGCGATCATCAGGTTGCGGTGCGTCTTGGAGTTGGCCGGCACGATGGTCCAGGGCGCCCAGGGGGTGTGCGTGGCCGACAGCAGCGTTTCGTAGGCCTTTTGGTAATCGGCCCACTGCTTGCGCACGGCGATGTCGCCCATGTCGAATTTCCAGTGCTTGGCGGGGTCGTCCAGGCGCTCCTGCAGTCGCTCGCGCTGCTCGTCGTAGCCGATGTGCAGCATGAACTTGACGATGACCGTGCCGGTCTCGCTGAGCAGGCGCTCGAAGTCGTTGATGTGGGCCAGGCGCTGGCGGTGCTGCTCGGGCGTGATCCAGTCGTTGACCACCGGCACCAGCACGTCTTCGTAGTGGCTGCGGTTGAACACCGTCAGCTCGCCGGCGCCCGGCACCTGCTGGTGGATGCGCCACAGGTAGTCGTGCGCGCGCTCGGGCTCGGTGGGCGCCTTCCAGCCCACGGCGTGCACACCCAGGGCGCTCATGCTGCCAAACACGCCGCGCACGGTGCCGTCCTTGCCCGAGGCATCGGTGCCCTGCAGTATCACCAGTAGCTTGTAGCGCCGGTCGGCGTACAGCAGGTTTTGCAGTGCGTCGAGTTCAATGGCCAGGGCCTGCACATCTTCTTTGCCCTGCGCCTTTTCGCCGTCCATGAACGGCGTGGCGTCAGGGTCGAAATCCTTCAGCGAGACCGGTCTGGGGCCGGAGCCATTGGCCGGCCGGGGTTGCCACGCGGCCCAGCGCTTGGCCAGGGCCTTGTCGTTGGTTTGAAAGGGGGATTTGCTCATGGGTGTTTTTTGGGGGGTTGTCATCCAGGTGGGGTTGCCAGCTTGGCGCAATGTGGCGGGTGGGTCAATGCGCGGTTTCCGCAGAAGGGCGGGCCCATTTGCTATAGATAATATAGCTATTGGCGCTTGATGAATAAGCGCTACAGGCACTTTTGTTTCAAATTACGCCGCCGCACCCGATGCACCCTGCTGCGCAATCAGCTGCACGAAACGCCGCGCGCCCAGGCCCAGCGGGCGCTCCTTGGACCAGACCACGTCCACCCACAGCGCCACGCCGTTGCTGAGGTTCTCGAACGGCATCTCCACCAGCGAGCCCGCCGCGATGCGCGGCTGCACCAGCGCGCGCGGCTGCCAGCCCCAGCCCAGACCGGCCTCGATCAGGCCCAGCGCGGCCAGGTGGTTGTCGGTGCGCCAGTGGTGGCGGGCAAACACAAAGCGCGGGTCGGTCTGCGCCAGATCGCGGCTGGCCACCACGATCTGGCGCGTGGTGGTGAGGTGCTCCTCGCGCAGCTGCGCGCGCTCGGGTGCTTCGCCCCGCGCCGCTGCGGCGGCGCGCGCGGCGGCCAGCACCGGGTGCTGACGGGCCATCACGGCCACCAGGGTTTCGCTGCCCACCTCCTGGAACCCCTCGCGCCCGTCGATGCTGGGGCGCTCGAACACCAGCGCCAGCTGCGCGCGCCCGCTGTGCAGCAGGGCCAGGGCATCCTCTTGCGGCGCGGCCAGCACCTCTGCCTGCAGCAGCGGGTATTCGTGCGCCAGCGTGGCCAGCGGGCCGCTCCAGCGCGCGGCCAGCAGCTCGGGGGCAATGGCCAGCGTCAGGCGCTCTTCCAGCCCTTGCGTTAGCGCCAGCGCCTGGGCGTTGAGCTGCTGCAGCTGCCCGGCCAGCAGCCGGGCCTGGGGCTCCAGCGCGCGCGCGGCGGCGGTGGGGCGGGGCTCGCGGCCGCTGCGGTCGAACAAGGGCACGTTCAGCTCGGCTTCGAGGTGGGCGATGGTCATGCTCACGGCCGAAGGCACCCGCGACAGCGCCCGCGCGGCCGCCGAAAACGAGCCCCGGTCCAGCACGGCCAAAAACACCTGCACGCTGTCGGAAGAAAAAGCCATGGCCTCAATTATCAGAAAAACTGAAACAAGCTGACTTTATGTATCAGCAATGCACACATAAAGTCGCCCCATGCCCTCTCGCCCGACTTCTCTCGCCCTTCCCCGCAAGCCAGCCCTCAGCCTGCAGGGCCCGTGGCGCCGCGTGCTTTTCGTCACGCTGTATGAGTTGATCGCCATCGTGGTGGCAACCTATGGGCTTGCGGTGCTCACGGGTCAAAGCGCGGCACATTCAAGCGTGGCTTCTGTGGTGGCCTCGGCCATTGCCGTGCTGTGGAATGTGCTGTTCAACTGGGCGTTTGAGCGCTGGGAATCGCGCCAGGCCGTGCGCGGGCGCAGCGTGCGCCGCCGCATCGCCCACGCCATCGGCTTCGAGGGCGGGCTGGTGTTCACGCTGGTGCCGCTGTTCGCTTGGTGGTTCAACGTGAGTCTGTGGCAGGCCTTCGTGATGGACCTCGCGCTCATCGTCTTTTTTCTTTGCTACACCTTTGTCTTCAACTGGGTGTTTGACCGCGTGTTTGGCCTGCCTGCATCGGCACAGGGTGCGGTGAATTCGCAATCCGTGGTGTCTTAGCAAGTGCTATATAAAAAAGAGCTGCCAGCGCTTGTATATCTAGCGCTGGCAGCTCTTTTTGTTAAAAATTCAAGGTCAGACCTGCAATAGCTGCCCCGCAATGGCGGCTGCGGCTGTGCGCGTCTCCACCCCCAGCTTTTCAAAGATGTGCTCCAGGTGCTTGTTCACCGTGCGCGGGCTCATGCCCAGGATGTCGGCGATGTCCCGGTTGGTCTTGCCCTTGCTCAGCCAGGACAGCACCTCGGTCTCGCGCGGGGTCAGTGCGACCTGCTGCAGGTAGCGTGGAGCGGTTGCCTCGGGGGTGGTGTGGCTCAGTAGCAGCATGGATTCGGCCAAGCCGCTTGCGCCCAGGTGGCGGGCCAGCAACTGGCGGCCATCGGTCAGCGCCAGGGTCTGGTCGCCCGTGGCTTGCGCGCGCACCAGCCATGCAGTTGCTGCCACGCTGGGGGCGGGGTCGGCGCCAAATGCGGCTTCCAGCCAGCGCAATGCCTGGGGTGAGCGCCACGCAACGCGGCCCTGGCCGTCCAGGACCACCACACCTAACCCGGCTACGTCTACCGCTTCGCGTGCGAGCCGCGTGGCCTGGGCGTTGCGCACATGGGTGGCCAGCCGGGCTAGCACTTCGGGAATGCGCAGGGGCTTGACCACGTAGTCCACCCCTCCACAGGCAAAGCCCTGCAGGATCTGCTCGGTGTCGGACAGCCCGGTCATGAACACCACGGGCACATGCGACCAGGGCGGCGTGGCCTTGAGCTGGCGGCACAGCGCAAAGCCGTCCATGCCGGGCATCACGGCGTCCAGCAGGACACCGTCGGGTACGGTCAGGTCAAAGCGCTGCAGGGCTTCTTCGGCGTCTCGCGCGGCCAGCACGGCGTAGCCTTCGGCAGCCAGGGCATCGCACAACATGCGCAGGGTGTCGAGCGCGTCGTCCACCACCAGGATGACGCGCTGGCAGTTCTGCTGGGTGGTGGGATAAGTGGTGGGCTCACTGCTGTGCTGGCCCGTGTGGGGTTCGTCGGTCATGGGGTTCCCTCTTCGGGCTCGCGCAGGTGGCGGACCAGGGTTTCAAAGTCAAAGCGGTCGGCACTGGCCTGCAGCAGTGCCAGCATGGCAGCGTGGCCCGGCAGTTCGCTGCGGGCGCGCCGCAGTCGCTCGCGCAGTGCGGCGGCCTGGCCGGACCGCGCCAGCCGGGTCAGGTCTTCGCGCAGTTCGTCGGGCAAGGTGGCCAGGGTGCCGTTCGGGTTCGCGGGGTCGGTGGCGGGCTCGGGGCTAAGCGCCAGCGGGGTGTTGTCACGCACCCATTCCAGCTGCAGCGCGAGCTCCAGTGCCTGCAGCAGTTCGGACTCGATCACCGGTTTGCCTACAAAGCCCTGGCACTGCTGCGCCGCCAGCCGGGTGGCCTCGTGCTCGAACAGATTGGCAGACACGAACACGATGGGCAACTCGGACGCCGGACGCAGTTCGCGCAATAGCGTGGCGGTTTGCCAGCCGTCCAGGTCGTCCATGGTGATATCGAGCAGCACCAGGTCGGGAGGTTCCTGGCGCACGATCTCCAGGCATTCGCGCCCGCTCGCGGCCTCGCGCACCACAAAACCCAGGGGTACCAGCAGGCCAGCCAGCAATTGGCGCTGCAGGGGCTGGTCGTCCACCACCAACAGCGTGCGCCGCGGCGCCAGGTAGCCAATCACGGCGCGCAGCGTGGCCCGGCTGGGCGTGGTCCAGGCCGGGTCCACCGCAATGCTGGGCAGATACAACCGTACGGTGAACGTGCTGCCCTGGCCGGGGGTGCTGGTCAGCGTGAGCTGACCGCCCATCAGTTCGGTGAGCAGGTGCGTGATGGTGAGGCCCAAACCTGTGCCTGCCTCGCTGGCCCGGCGCCCGGCGCTGCCCCGCTCAAACGGCACAAAGATGCGTTCCATATCCTGGGGCTCGATGCCGATGCCGGTGTCAATGACTTCGATGCGCGAGACATGCGGGCGAAAGTCCATGCGCAGCCTCACCTCGCCGCGCTCGGTAAACCGCACCGCGTTGGACAGCAGGTTGATAAGGATCTGCCGCAGCCGCTTGGCGTCGGCACGTATCCACCCGGGCATGGTGCCGAGCGTCTCCACCACAAAGTGAAGGCCTTTGGCATGGGCCTGCGGACGGAGCATGGCTTCGATGTTCTCGATCAGCTCGGGCAGCGGAAGCGGTGCCATGTCCAGCCGCAGACGGCCCGCTTCAATGCGCGCCAGCTCCAGCGACCCATCAATGAGTGCATGCATGTGCTGGCCGCTGTGTTGCATGGTGGATAGCATCTCGCGTATCCAGCCTTCGGTATGCGGGTTTTTGAGCAGGATCTGTGTGTAGCCCAGGATGCTGTTGAGCGGCGAACGCAGCTCGTGCGTCATGCCTGCCACATAGCGTGTCTTGGCTTGGTTGGCCGACTCGGCCCGGTCCTTGGCGGCCTGCAGCTCGGCATCGGTACGTTTGTGGGCCTCGATCTCCTGCAGCAGCAGCTGCGTCTGCCGCTCCGATTCATCTTGTGCCATGCGCCGGCTGTCGGTACTTAGCACCACCCACCAGGCACACACGGCGGCCAGCAGCATCAGCAAAGAGAACACTTTGAGGAATGGCATCTGCAGCACCTGCTCGGACGCCGGGGTTTGCAGGCTCTCCTGCACATACACCACCCCCACCAGAAATGCCATCACCGCGCACAGCGACACCATCACCATCAAGTACTGTCCCAGGCGGAAGTTCACCTTGCTGGCCCAGCGCTGCGGCAGCAAAATCATCACCACGCTGCGTAACTGGTCGGCCGCGCGCGAGCCGGTCTTGCAGCGGTCGTGGCAGCGCGATTCGAGCGAGCAGCACAGCGAGCAGATGGGCGCGGCATAGGCGGGGCAGCGCGCCATGTCTTCGGATTCGAACTGGTTCTCACACACGGCGCAGCGCACGATCTCGCCGGGCTGCCACTCATTGCCCGGCGCACGCGCCAGGTAGTAGCGGCCCTTCGTCAGCCAGGCCAGCAGCGGTGCCAGCGCCATCGACAGCACCAGCGCGATGAAGGGCGAAAAAGCAGCAGCCTCTTCGCCCAGAAGGCCCGCGTAGGCACCGCAGGCCACCGTGGCAGCCAGCAGCATGGCACCCAGGCCCACGGGGTTGAAGTCATACAGGTGGGCGCGTCGAAATTCGATGCCCTTGGGGGACAAGCCCAGTGGCTTGTTGATGACCAGATCCGCCACCAGTGCGCCCACCCATGCAATGGCCACGTTGCTGTACACCGCCAGCACTTTCTCCAGCGCGCCAAACACGCCCAGCGTCATCAGTAGCGTGGCAATCAACACGTTGAACACCAACCACACCACACGCCCCGGGTGGCTGCGCGTGACGCGTGCGAAAAAGTTGGACCACGCCAGCGAGCCCGCATACGCGTTGGTGAGATTGATCTTGATCTGCGAAATCACCACAAACACCACCGTCACGGCCACGGCCAGCCCTGGTAAGCCCAAAGCCTGCATGACCTGGTGGAACCCGGCCAGGAACATCTGCGTGGGCTCGGCCGCGCGCTGAGCGTCCACCTCGAACTGAAGTGCGGCGAATGCCAGAAAGGCGCCGCCCGCCATCTTGAGCATGCCCATGATGATCCATCCGGGGCCTGCTACCAGCACGGCGCCCCACCAGCGCAGGCGGTTGGCGGGCGTACGCTCGGGCAAAAAGCGCAAAAAGTCCACCTGCTCGCCTATCTGTACCACCAGCGAAAAGATTACCGCAGCCGCTGCACCGAACATGAGCGGGTCGAACTGGCTGCTGCCGCTTTTGAGGCCCGAGAGTCCTGCAAAGTCGCGGTACAGCTGCGGTTGGGCCAGCGCAATCCACACAAAAGGCAGCAGCAGCAAGAACAGCCACAGCGGCTGCGTCCAAGCCTGCAGGCGCGAGATCAGCGTGATGCCGCGCATGGCCAGAGGCAGGATTACCAGCGACGAGACGATGTAACACCACTCCAGCGGCCAGTCCACCACCATCTGCAGTGCCAGCGCCATGATGGCCGCCTCCAGCGCAAAGAAGATGAAGGTGAACACCGCATAGATCAGCGATGTGATGGTGGAGCCCAGGTAGCCAAAGCCCGCTCCACGCGTGAGCAGGTCCATGTCAAGGCCGTAGCGTGCGGCGTAGTAGGCAATGGGCAGGCCGGTCAGAAAGATCAGCAACCCCACGGTGAGGATCGCCCACATGGCGTTGCTGAAGCCGTAGTTCAGTGCAATCGCTCCACCAATGGCCTCCAGTGCCAGGAACGACAGCGAACCGAACGCCGTGTTGGCCACGCGCAACTCGCTCCATCGCCGAAAGCTCTTGGGCGTGTAGCGCAGCGCGTAGTCCTCCATGGTCTCGTCGGCCACCCACGCGTTGTACTCACGTCGGAACCGGAAGATGGTTTGTGGCGCGGGCTGGGCGTCTGGTGGGAGCGGTAGGGCCATGCGCAGGCTGCAAGCAAGAAGCGTTCTAGGTGTGCACCTCGTTGGTGCGTTTTCGAGTGCGCAGGGGGCAAGGCGCGTGAAGGCCGCAGACACAGCGTGGGCAGGGCGTGCGCAAGACACGCGAAGCGATGCATACGCAGGCCTACGTTAATTGACGTATGGGCGCATTCAAGGGTTGTCCCTAACCTTCATTCCACAGCGCAACCAACCCGCTTTCGTCCCGTCCCTTCATTCACCCCGATCCTGCAAGGAGCGTCTTCATGAGCCACCCCTCCGACCCCCGCCTCAGCAATCCCGTTGAAGCCGAACCCGGCCGCCGTCGCATCCTGCAGGCGATCGGTGCTGCCTCTGTGGCGGGCCTTCCCGCCTGGTCGTTTGGCCAGCCAACGGCCCAGGTCAACACCACCAAGTTGGCCATTACCGACACGGAAGTCACAGTGGGCCAGCTTCACTCGGCCACAGGCACCATGGCGATTTCCGAAACGGGCTCCATCCAGGCGGAGCAATTGGCCATTGATCAGATCAATGCCATGGGCGGCGTACTAGGCCGCAAGATCAAGGTCATCAAGGAAGATGGCGCCTCCGACTGGCCCACGTTTGCTGAGAAGTCCAAGAAGCTGCTTATCAATGACCGCTGTGCGGCCGTGTTTGGCTGCTGGACCAGCGCCTCGCGCAAGGCCGTGTTGCCTGTGTTTGAGAAGGAAAACGGTCTGCTTTACTACCCCACGTTTTATGAAGGCCTGGAGCAATCCAAGAACGTGATCTACACCGGCCAGGAAGCCACGCAGCAGATTCTGTACAGCCTGGAATGGGCCAAGACCGAGAAGAAGGCCAAAAGCTTCTTCCTCATTGGCTCCGATTACATCTGGCCTCGTACCTCGATGAAGATTGCGCGCAAGCACATCGAAAACTTCCAGAAGGGCAAGGTAGTAGGCGAGGAGTACTACCCGCTGGGCAGCACCAACTTCGGATCGTTGATGAACAAGATCAAGGTGCAAAAGCCCGACTGCCTGTTTGTGGCGGTGGTGGGCGGCTCTAACGTGGCTTTCTACAAGGCGCTGAAGGCGGCGGGCATCACGGGCGACAAGCAACTGCTCGTGACGCTGTCGGTGACCGAGGATGAGATGACCGGTGTGGGCGGAGAGAATTTCACGGGCTTTTATTCGTCGATGAAGTACTTCCAGTCGCTCGATAACGAAAACAACAAGAAGTTTGTGGCGGCCTTCAAGGCCAAGTACGGCAAGGATGCCGTGATTGGCGACGTAACCCAGGCCGGGTACCTGGGCCCCTGGTTATGGAAGGCCGCGGTCGAAAAAGCCAAGAGCTTTGATGTGGACAAGGTGGTGGCCGCATCGCCAGGCATTGAGCTGACCACCGCGCCCGAGGGCTATGTGAAGCTGGACGCCAACCACCACCTGTGGAGCAAGTCTCGCATTGCCATGGGCATGCCGGACGCTTCTTTCAAAGTGGTGTCCGAGTCGCCGCAACTGATCAAGCCCGATCCGTTCCCGAAGGGATATCAGTAATCGTCCCCTGAGCGGCTGGGCCGCTTCATCCCTCTCTCGCCGTGCGGGAGGGGGTGACGCCCACGCAAGGGGATGCCCCGTGTCACCCGCCGTCCATTTTCTATCGCCGCGCCAAGCAGGAGCTGCATCATGACTTTTTCCGAAATGCTCAACATTGGCCTGATGCAGGGCTTTGCAGGCTTGAGCCTCTTTGCCGTGCTGCTGCTCATGGGGCTGGGCTTGGCCATCATCTTTGGGCAGATGGGTGTGATCAACATGGCCCATGGCGAGTTCATGACCATTGGGGCTTACACCATCTATCTGGGCTCCACCTTGGCGGCCAACCATGCGCCGCAGATGATTTCGTATTACTTCCCGCTGGCGATCGTGGCGGCCTTCGGCTTTGCGTTTGCGGCGGGCTGGCTGGTGGAATGGGGGCTGATTCGCCACCTCTACAAGCGCCCGCTCGACACCCTGCTGGCCACCTGGGGCATCAGTCTGGCCTTGCAGCAATCGTTCCGCACCTTCATCGGCCCCAAGGAGGTCAGCCCCACCTTGCCCGACTGGCTGCTGGGTTCGTGGGCGCCTGCCGAGGGGCTGGACATTCCGATCAACGGCCTCTTTGTGCTGGCGCTGACGGCGGTGGTGACTGGCGGTGTGCTGCTGGCCATGCACAAAAGCCGCTGGGGCCTGCGTGTGCGCGCCACGGTGAGCAACCGCGTCATGGCCAACGCGATCGGCATCGACACCAAGAAGACCGATCGCCTCACCTTTGCCATCGGCTGCGGCATTGCAGGCGTGGCAGGGGCTGCCTTCACCACCATCGGGTCCACCGGCCCCACATCGGGCTCCCTCTACATCGTGGATGCCTTCCTGGTAGTGACCTTTGGTGGCGCGGCCAGTCTGTTGGGCACGGTGGTGTCGGCCTTCGGCATTGCGCAGACGCAGTCCATCACCGAGTTCTTCCTGGCGGGCTCCATGGCCAAGATGATTACGCTCTCGTTGATCGTGCTGATCCTCATGGTGCGGCCACAGGGGCTATTCGCTTCGAAGGTGCGGCGATGAGCAATGTGCATCGGCCAAATCAATCCGAGTTCACAGGAGTTTTTCCATGAATGCGCTCAAAGCCTGGATCCTGCGCTACCAGCTTGCCAGCCTGGTGCTGCTCACCGTTCTTTTAGCCGTGGTGTTGCCGCTCGCACTCGATATTTTTCGTCTGAACCTGGTGGGCAAATACCTGACCTACGCTTTCGTGGCCATTGGCCTGGTGATGGTGTGGGGCTACGGTGGCGTGTTGAGCCTGGGACAAGGTGTGTTCTTTGGCCTCGGGGGCTATGCCATGGCCATGTTCCTCAAGTTGGAAGCATCGGACCCCGTCAGTACCAAGATCCAGTCCACACCTGGCATTCCCGACTTCATGGATTGGAATCAGATCACTGAACTGCCCAACTTCTGGATTCCCTTCAAAAGCTTGCCGTTTTCGCTGGCAGCGGTCATCGTGGTGCCCACGCTGCTGGCTTGGGTTATCAGCTTTGCGATGTTCAAGCGACGCGTCGGCGGTGTGTATTTCGCCATCATTACGCAGGCTGTGGCGCTGATTCTCACTGTGCTCATCATCGGACAGCAGGGCTACACCGGCGGCGTGAACGGCATGACCGACCTCAAGACCCTTTGGGGCTGGGACACGCGCACCGACAGTGCCAAGTACATCCTTTATTACGTGTGTGTGGCCCTGCTCATCGCGTCCATTGTGTTGTGCCGCTGGATACAGACCGGCAAGGTCGGGACGCTGCTGCTGGCCATGCGTGACAAGGAAGACCGCGTGCGCTTTTCGGGTTACGACGTGGCCAACTTCAAGGTATTCACCTTCTGTCTGGCGGCGGCACTGTCGGGTATTGGCGGCGCGATGTTCTCGCTGCAGGTGGGCTTCATGTCGCCCAGTTTCGTGGGCATCGTGCCGTCCATTGAGATGGTGATCTATGCCGCCGTGGGCGGGCGCATGAGCCTAGTGGGCGCTGTGTATGGCACCTTGCTTGTGAACGCAGGCAAGACGTATTTTTCCGAGAGTTTTCCCGAGTTGTGGTTGTTCCTCATGGCCGGTCTTTTCATCGGCGTGACCATGGCCTTCCCCATGGGGCTGGCCGGTCTGTGGGAGAGCCATGTGGTGCCCTGGTGGAAGGGTCGCCGCGAGGCGTTGCGCCAGGCGTCCGCGAAAGGCATGCCACCCGTAGCGCGCCCGCCCGTGGATGGGGGGCCAGCGGTGGCGTCGTCGACCGCGCCCTCTGATGTGTTACCTGACGGTGTGAGCCGCCAGGGCATCTGAAACCACCGGAGTACCCTTCATGAGCAATACCGACTTCACCCTGGCCGTGGAAGACCTTACCGTGTCGTTCGACGGCTTCAAGGCCATCGACGCCCTCACGCTGTACATCGACAGGAACGAGCTGCGCGTGATCATCGGCCCCAACGGCGCGGGCAAGACCACCCTGCTGGACCTGATCTGCGGCAAGACGCGCGCCACGGGCGGCAGCATCAAGTTCAAGAACGAGGAGCTCACGCGCATGGCCGAGCACAAGCGCGTGCGGCTGGGCATCGGCCGCAAGTTCCAGACGCCCTCCATCTACGAGAACCTGTCGGTTTTCCAGAACCTGGAGGTGTCTTACCCCGCAGGCCGCTCGGTGTTAGGGGCGCTGGCCTTCAAGTGCACCGACGAGGTCAAGGCGCGCGTGCAGGTGGTGGCCGAGGACATTGGCCTGGGCGACAAACTCGACACCGAAGCGGGGCTGCTCAGCCATGGGCAAAAGCAGTGGCTGGAGATCGGCATGCTGCTCATGCAGGAGCCCGAGCTGCTCATGCTCGACGAGCCCATCGCCGGGATGAGCGCACGCGAGCGCGAGCTCACGGCCGACCTTTTGCAGCGCATCTGCAAGAACCGCGCGGTGATCGTGATCGAGCATGACATGGACTTCGTCAAGCGCATTGCCCACAAGGTCACGGTGATGCACCAGGGAAAGATCCTGGCCGAGGGCCCTATGGAGAAGGTGCAGTCCGATCCCCGGGTCATCGAGGTGTATCTGGGCCACTGAGCTCGCCCACTACAACGCATACCACCACAGGAGCGCCAGCATGTTGGAAGTCAAGGATCTGTTCGTGGCCTACGGCCAGAGCGAAGCGCTGCACGGCATCACCTTCGAGGGCCGCGAGAACGAAACCGTGGCCATCATGGGCCGCAACGGCATGGGCAAGACCACGCTGTTCAAGAGCCTCATGGGCGTCATGCCCGTCAAGAGCGGCCACATCACCGTGGCAGGCCAGGAAGTGACCCGGGACGAGAGCTTTCGCCGGGTGGCCAAGGGCATCGCCTATGTGCCCCAGGGGCGCATGATCTTCCCCACGCTTTCGGTGGAAGAGAACATCCAGACCGGACTGGAAAACTCCAGGACACGCCAGATACCCGACGACATCTACGCCCTGTTCCCGGTGCTGTGGGACATGCGGCGGCGCAAGGGCGGCAACCTTTCTGGTGGACAGCAGCAGCAGCTGGCCATAGCCCGTGCGCTCGTCACCGACCCGAAGGTGCTGCTGCTCGATGAGCCCACCGAAGGCATCCAGCCCTCGATCATCAAGGACATCGCCAAGGCACTCAACGAGATCCGCAAGCTGCGCAAGATCACCATCGTGGTGAGCGAGCAGGTGCTTTCGTTCGCCATGGACGTGGCCGACCGGCTGTTCGTCATCGAGGGTGGCCGCCTGGTGCATGAAACCGCGCGGGCCGATACCGACCAGGATCGCATCAAGGCGTACCTCTCTGTCTGAAGGCATGCAACACCGTACTGTGGCGCTGGGCGCCTTCACCGTTCTTCCGCGTTGCTGTGCGCCCTGCGCGGTAGCGGATACGGGCCGTGCGGCTGGGCCGCCATCGTTTGGTGGCGCCGGAAAAGGGCGGGCGACAGCCACGGACCCCAGGAGGAACGCGCCGTTTCCTTTGCTTGCTTTCCATTCCACCTTTTTCTCACCACCCTTCTAGGAGCACACCATGGCCGAAACCCTCATCAAGGTTGACCTCAAGCAATCGCCCTACGACAACCCGTTGGTGCACAACCGCTGGCACCCCGACATCCCCATGGCTGTGTGGGTGGAGCCGGGCGCAGAGTTCAAGCTCGAGACCTACGACTGGACTGGCGGTGCCATTAAGAACGACGACTGCGCTGACGACGTGCGCGACGTGGACCTGTCCACCGTGCACTTCCTGTCGGGCCCCGTGGGCGTGAAAGGCGCCGAGCCCGGTGACCTGCTGGTGGTGGACCTGCTTGACATCGGCGCCCGTGACGACAGCCTGTGGGGCTTCAACGGCTTCTTCAGCAAGCAGAACGGTGGCGGCTTTCTCGATGAGCATTTTCCGCTCGCGCAAAAGTCCATCTGGGACTTTCATGGCATGTTCACCAGCAGCCGCCATATCCCCGGCGTGAACTTCGCGGGCCTGATCCACCCGGGCCTGATCGGCTGCCTGCCCGACCAGAAGATGCTGGACACCTGGAACGCCCGCGAGGCCGAGCTCATCGCCACCAACCCCACGCGCGTGCCGGGCCTGGCCAATCCGCCCGCACCGGCCACGGCCCACATGGGCAAGCTGCAGGGCGATGCCCGCGCCAAGGCGGCGGCCGAGGGTGCGCGCACCGTGCCCCCGCGCGAGCACGGCGGCAACTGCGACATCAAGGATCTTTCGCGCGGCTCCAAGGTGTACTTCCCGGTGTATGTGGAAGGCGGTGGCCTTTCCGTGGGCGACCTTCACTTCAGCCAGGGCGACGGCGAGATCACCTTCTGCGGCGCCATCGAGATGGCCGGATGGGTGCACATGAAGGTCAGCCTCATCAAGGGCGGCATGGCCAAGTACGGCATCAAGAACCCCATCTTCAAGCCCAGCCCGATCACGCCTAATTACAAGGACTATCTGATCTTCGAGGGCATTTCGGTGGACGAGCAGGGCAAGCAGCATTACCTGGATGTGACCATTGCCTATCGCCAGGCTTGCCTGAACGCCATCGAATACCTCAAGAAGTTCGGCTACAGCGGCGCGCAGGCCTATTCGCTGCTGGGCACCGCCCCCGTGCAAGGGCACATCAGCGGCGTGGTGGACGTGCCCAACGCCTGCGCCACGCTGTGGCTGCCGACGGAGATTTTCGACTTCGACATCAACCCCAGCGCCGCCGGCCCCGTGAAGGTGCTCGACGGCAGCGTGGACATGCCGATCTCGCAAGACAAATAACCACCGCGCTACCGCCCTCCCTTCAACCCACGTGCTGCCCTGCCATGCCCACCTACGACTACGCCTGCCCGGATTGCGGCAACTTCGATGCATTGCGCAGCATCGCCCTGCGCAATGAACCCTGCGCGTGCCCGGACTGCGGGGCGGCGGCGGCGCGGGTGTTCGCCCACGCGCCGCACCTGGCCTGCGTGAGTCCCGAGCAGCGCCGCGCATTCGACACCAACGAGCGCGCCCGGCACGTGCCGCGCTCGTCGCGCGACACGGAGGCCGGCAGCTACGGCCGGCTGCGCCACCCTTCGGGCTGCGGGTGCTGCAGCGCAGGCGGTGCCAAGCGCGGCGGCACGGTCACGGCGCCCAGCGGTGCCAAAGCCTTCCCTTCCAAACGGCCCTGGATGATCAGCCACTGAGGCTGCGCCGGGCCATACCAACGAACCAGGAGAACACGCCATGATTCACGGCGATATTTCGAGCAGCAAGGACACCGTCGGCGTCGCGGTGGTCAATTACAAGATGCCCCGCCTGCACACCAAGGCAGAGGTGCTGGCCAATGCGCGCAAGATCGCCGACATGATCGTGGGCATGAAAAGCGGGCTGCCGGGCATGGACCTCGTCATCTTTCCTGAGTACAGCACCCACGGCATCATGTACGACCGCCAGGAGATGATGGACACCGCCGCCACCATTCCGGGCGAGGAAACCGAGATCTTCGCCGCGGCCTGCCGCCAGGCCAAGGTGTGGGGCGTGTTCTCGCTGACCGGCGAGCGCCATGAGGAGCACCCCCGCAAAGTGCCCTACAACACGCTGATCCTGATGAATGACCAGGGGGAGATCGTGCAGAAGTACCGCAAGATCATGCCGTGGACGCCCATCGAGGGCTGGTACCCGGGCGATCGCACCTATGTGAGCGAAGGCCCCAAGGGCCTGAAGATCAGCCTCATCATCTGCGACGATGGCAATTACCCCGAGATCTGGCGCGACTGTGCCATGCGCGGAGCCGAGTTGATCGTGCGCTGCCAGGGCTACATGTACCCGGCCAAGGAGCAGCAGATCCTCATCAGCAAGGCCATGGCCTTTGCCAACAACACCTATGTGGCCGTGGCCAATGCGGCGGGATTTGACGGCGTCTACACCTACTTTGGCCACAGCGCGCTCATCGGCTTTGACGGGCGCACGCTGGGTGAGTGTGGCGAGGAGGAGATGGGCGTGCAGTACGCGGCGCTGTCCACCAGCCTGATCCGCGACTTCCGCAAGAACGGCCAGAGCGAGAACCACCTGTTCAAGCTGCTGCACCGGGGCTACACGGGCATGATCAATTCGGGCGATGGTGACCGGGGCGAGGCCGCGTGTCCCTATGACTTCTACCAGCGCTGGATTGCCGATCCCCAGGGAACGCGCGCGGCGGTGGAGGCCATCACCAGGCCCATGGTCGGCACGGAAGAGTGCCCGATTGAAGGGATTCCCCATCCCGGTATTGCGCCCGTTTGAGGGCTAGCCCGGTGCGTTGGCGGGCCGCCGGAGGTGGCCCCGTGGCCTTCGCCACAAACGGCCAACCGAGCTCCCTGCGGGAGGGCGGATTTCCCGAGCGCGCCGTCTCCTGTCGGCTGCGCCGGTCACCGTAGAATTGCAGGCTCCGGTCCAAGGAGCGTTGCAACGCGGCACCCTGCTGCGTCAGGCTTGGGCCAGGCGCCGGCAAAGGCACACTGCCGCGCCCTGCTGACAACGACGCTCACCTGTTGTCACGCCGTTTTTTTGCAGGTGAGCCCTATGTCCGCTATTTCGCTGCCCCCCATGAAGCTGTCCGGCCTGGAGCCGGTGTCCATTGGCGAGGGTGCGCTGTTCGTCAACATTGGCGAACGCACCAATGTCACCGGCTCCAAGGCGTTCGCGCGCATGATCCTGAATGGCCAGTACGAAGAGGCCCTGGCCGTGGCGCGCCAGCAGGTGGAAAACGGCGCGCAGGTCATCGACATCAACATGGACGAGGCCATGCTCGACAGCAAGGCCGCCATGGTGCGCTTTCTGCAGCTGATCGCGTCCGAGCCCGACATCGCGCGCGTGCCCATCATGGTGGACAGCTCCAAGTGGGATGTGATCGAGGCCGGGCTGCGCTGCATCCAGGGCAAGGGCATCGTCAACTCGATTTCCATGAAAGAGGGCGTGGGCGCCTTCAAGCACCAGGCCAAGCTGGTCAAGCGCTATGGCGCGGCCGCCGTGGTGATGGCATTTGACGAAAAAGGCCAGGCCGACACCTACGCGCGCAAGATCGAGATCTGCGAACGCGCCTACCGCATCCTGGTTGACGAGGTGGGCTTTCCACCCGAAGACATCATCTTCGATCCCAACATTTTTGCCGTGGCCACCGGCATCGAAGAGCACAACAACTACGCGGTCGATTTCATCAACGCCACGCGCTGGATCAAGCAGCACCTGCCGGGTGCCAAGGTGTCAGGCGGTGTGAGCAACGTCAGTTTCAGCTTCCGTGGCAACGATCCGGTGCGCGAGGCCATCCACACCGTGTTTCTATACCACGCCATCAAGGCCGGCATGGACATGGGCATCGTCAACGCGGGCATGGTGGGCGTCTATGACGACCTCGAACCCGTGCTGCGCGAGCGCGTGGAAGACGTGGTGCTCAACCGCCGCAGCGACGCCGGAGAGCGCCTGGTCGAAATCGCCGAAACCGCCAAGAGCGGCGCCAAGGACGAGAGCAAGAAGCTCGAATGGCGCGGCACCCCTGAGCACCCCAAGACCGTGGGCGAGCGCCTGTCGCACGCACTGGTGCACGGCATCACCGACTTCATCACCGAAGACACCGAAGAGGCCTACCGCGCCATTCTGGCCCAGGGCGGCCGCCCGCTGCATGTGATCGAAGGCCCGCTCATGGACGGCATGAACGTGGTGGGCGACCTGTTTGGCGCCGGCAAGATGTTCTTGCCCCAGGTGGTGAAAAGCGCCCGCGTGATGAAGCAGGCCGTGGCCCACCTGATTCCCTACATTGAAGAAGAAAAACGCCAGGATGAAGCTGCGGGCCGCGATGTGCGCAGCAAGGGCAAGATCGTCATCGCCACCGTCAAGGGCGATGTGCACGACATCGGCAAGAACATCGTCACCGTGGTCTTGCAGTGCAACAACTTCGAGGTGGTGAACATGGGCGTGATGGTGCCTTGCCACGAGATTCTGGCGCGCGCCAAGGTCGAAGGCGCTGACATCGTGGGCCTGTCGGGCCTCATCACCCCCAGCCTTGAAGAGATGCAGTATGTGGCCGGCGAGATGCAAAAGGATGAGCATTTCCGCATCAAAAAAATTCCGCTGCTGATCGGCGGCGCCACCTGCTCGCGCGTGCACACCGCCGTCAAGATTGCACCGCACTATGAAGGCCCCGTGGTCTATGTGCCCGATGCCTCGCGCAGCGTGAGCGTGGCGCAAAGCCTGCTGGGCGACGGCGTGGACAGTTACGTGGCAGAGATCAACGCCGACTACGACAAGGTGCGCATCCAGCACGCCAACAAAAAGGCCACGCCGCTGTGGCCGCTGGCCAAGATCCGCGCCAACAAGACGCCCGTGGACTGGTCTGCTTACCAGCCGGCCGTGCCGCGCGCCCTGGGGCGCCGCGTGTTCAAGAACTTCGACCTGGCCGAGCTGGCTAAGTACATCGACTGGGGCCCGTTCTTCCAGACCTGGGACCTGGCCGGTCCGTACCCCGCCATCCTCACGGACGAGGTGGTAGGCGTGGAAGCCAGTCGCGTGTTTGCCGACGGCCAGGCCATGCTCAAGAAAATCATCGAAGGCCGCTGGCTCACCGCCAGTGGCGTGATGGCCCTGTTGCCCGCCAACAGCGTGAACGATGACGACATCGAGTTCTACACCGACGACACCCGCACCGAAGTCGCCATGACCTGGTACGGCATGCGCCAGCAGACTGAAAAGCATGTGATCGACGGCGTAACCCGCCCCAGCCGGTGCCTCGCCGACTTTGTGGCGCCCAAGAGCAGCGGCATTGCCGACTACGCGGGCATGTTCGCCGTGACGGCGGGCTTGGGCATAGAAAAGAAGGAGCGCGCCTTCATCGACGCGCTCGACGACTACTCGGCCATCATGTTCAAGAGCCTGGCCGACCGCCTGGCCGAGGCCTTTGCCGAATGCCTGCACCACCGCGTGCGCACCGACCTGTGGGGCTATGCCAGCGATGAGGCGCTGAGCCACGACGACATGGTTGCCGAGAAATACCGTGGCATTCGCCCCGCGCCCGGCTACCCCGCCTGCCCCGACCACAGCGCCAAGACCGATCTCTTTCGCGTGTTGCACTGCGAAGACATCGGCATGGCTTTGACCGAGAGTCTGGCCATGACCCCCGCCGCCAGCGTGAGCGGCTTCTACATTGCCCACCCAGACGCCGTGTACTTCAACGTGGGCAAGATCGGCGAAGACCAGCTGCACGACATGGCCCAGCGCCGCGGCATGGACGAGGCGGTGCTGGCAAGGCTGCTGGCGCCTAATCTGTGATGCGCTGACCCCGAAATAAAGCACGGAAAGCGCGTGCCGATAACGCCAGAGGCCTGGCTTGAGAACCGAAGGCCCCGCGTGCGGGGCTTTGGGGCGCCCGCAGGGCTCGGTTTTGAGGGGGCGGTGCCGCATGGGCATGGGGGTTCGATGCGCCCCTGCGGACGTTCCAGCACCTGGGGCTCTGCAACCGGTTCGGCCATCACCATCCCTAGGGTGATCATCGAACAGACCCGTGGTGCCAGCCGCCAGAAATTCGGTATGTGATTTGGTACCGATGCCAACAACATTGACACCGTTGACCTGTTTTTCGGCGGTGCGGTGGGTTCCCCAACACCCTCCAGCAAAGTGCCGTCGGCATCGGCATCGGCATCGGGATCGGCGACGGCCAGATGATCATTTCAGCGGGCCCCACCTTCCAGAGCACATGCGGCACACAGGTCAATTGCGGCCTCTTCACCAACGCACTGATCAACCCCAGCAGTTTCGGCTTCTATTTCGCCACAGGCACTGGAAAAATCGCCTATTCCATTGACAGCATGAACCTGGGCCGAGCGACCGGTTTTCTGGCGTTCCCGGTTGGCGCATCGACCAACTGGATTTTTGCCTTTGAAGACGGCGCCGACAATGACTTCCAGGATATGGTGGTGAAAGCCGAGTCGATCAACAAGGTTCCTGAGCCAGGCCCCCTGTTTTTTGCAGCGGCAGGATTGCGAAGGGCAGGCAGCGCCGTGGGACGTCAAGCGGCTGCGCAGCACCGATGGTGCCTATGCCGCCAGGTTCAGCGCAATTTTTCCAAACTGTTGACCCGACTCCAGCCGGTCCAAGGCGTCGTGGATGCGGTCGAGCGGGTATTCACTGTCGATCACGGGTACGATGCCACTTTGCTCAATGAACGACAGCAGCGCGCGAAACTCCGAGAGATCGCCGTGGGTCGAACCCAGGATCTGCAACTGGCGAATGAAGATTCGGCGCAGGTCGGCGGGCGGCTGGTCGCCCGTGGTGGCGCCGCAGGTAACAAGGCGCCCGCCGCGCACCAGGGACTTCATGGCCATGGGCCAAACCGCCTCACCCACGTTTTCGATCACCACATCCACGCCGCGGCCACCGGTGTAGGCCATCACGGCCTTTGCCACATCCTGCGCCGTGCTGTGGATGCCATGGTCGGCGCCCATGGCCAGGGCGCGCTCCAGTTTCGTGTCCTCGCGAGAGGTCACGATCACCCTGGCCCCGATGGCTTTTGCCAGCTGCATGGCGGCCAGCGACACACCGCCGCCAACGCCGAACACCAGCACCGTTTCCCAGGGCTTGACCTGGGCCTTGGTGAACAGCATGCGCCATGCCGTCAGGTGATTGACTCCTAGCGCGGCAGCCTGCGCAAAGTCAAGGCCCTGCGGCATGGGGAAAACATTTTGCGCCGGTACGCTGATCCACTGCGCAAAGGTGCCGTGGCGGTGTTCGCCCAGCAGTTGCATCTTCGTGCAAAGCACGCCTTCACCGCGCTGGCAGAACTCGCAGCGGCCACAGGTGATGCCCGGATGGATGACGATCCGTTGCCCTGCGCGCAACAAGGGCTCGGAGGCATCCACCTCTTCAATCACGCCCGCGGCGTCCAGCCCCATGATCTGGGGCAATTGGTGGGTGATGCCGGCACCGCTGTTGCGCATGTACAGGTCGACCTGGTTGAGCGTTGCTGCCTGCACCCGCACCAGGACTTCGCCCGATTGGCGGCGGGGACGCTCGCAATCGCGGACTTCGACGACCTCGTTGCCACCGTGGCCGGTGATGAATGCTGCTTTCAATTTTTCACTCCGCTGCAGGGTGGCGTGTGTAGCCTTACCGGTGGTCGCCTGCGGCCGCTAAAGCCTGGCCGGTAGTGCCTCGCCGCGCCGCGTTGCAGCGGCCCGGTGAGGCGCCGAAAAGGACAAGCCCGGATGCTGTGCAGCCCCTGCGTCAACACCCTGAGGGCTAGGCACGGCTTAGAAGCTGTGGCGCAGGCCGACCATGACGCCGGTCTGGCTGTTGCCGGCAACAGGCGCCAGTGCGGTGTTGCTCGCGCCAACAGAGGGCGAGAAGCGGGAGTTGCCATCGTTGCGCAGGGCGCCGACGGTGGCGTAGGCGGCGGTGCGCTTGGAGAACGCATAGGTGCCGCGCACCACGAACATCTTGCCGCCGTCGCTGCTGTCCTTGAAGGAGAGGTTGTAGTACTGCGCTTCCAGCAGGATGGCCGGCGTGATCGGGTGCGCCACACCCAGGGACCACAGCGTGCTCTTGCGCTGTGCCGCTGTCGCCGCGTCGTTCTTGCGTTGCATGTAGTTGGCCGCCAGCTTGGTCTGGCCCAGCATGTAGTATGCGCCGAGGGCCGCGCGCTGGTCCTTTGCGTCGCTCAGGTCGGCGGTGGGCGGTGTGCTGAGGCTGCCGTCGGGTCCGTACTGCGCGTCAATCCAGGAGCTCACACCCCAGGTGGGCGCGTCGTACTTCAGCACAGCCGACCAGGACGTGCACTCGCTGCCGTTGCCGCGCTCGCCGGCGCAGGTCAGTGCATCTTTGCCGAAGCTGTACAGGCCGCCCACAGTGAAGCCGCTGAACTTGCCCTGGTAGGCGATGGAGTTGTCCAGGCGCGGCCCGGCCAGGTAGGTGTCGAACGCGCCGGCACCGTAGATCTGGGCCAGGAAGATGTCAGTGTTGCCAGAGCCGGTGAGCAGCATGGAGTACTGGCGACCCATCGTCAAAGTGCCCCAATTGCCGGCAAGCCCCACAAAGGCCTGGCGACCGAACCCACGGCCACCTTGCTGCAAGGTGCCGGTGTCGGAGCCGAACCCGGATTCGAGCGTGAACACGGCCTTCAGGCCGTTGCCCAGGTCTTCGTTGCCGCGCACACCCCAGCGCGAGGCGAAAGAGCCGATAATGCTGGGCATGCGCGTCACGCTGCCGCCAGTGCTCACGTTATTCAGCTGTTCGACCCCGGCGTCGATCAAGCCGTAGAGGGTGACGTTGCTCTGGGCCTGGGCCGTGCCGGTGATGCCTGCACAAAGGGCCAGCGCACTGGCGAGGGACAAGGAGGTGCGTTTCATGAAGCTTTCTTTCTAGGGGTGGTGCAGTTCAAGCGGAAAGTGGCACGGGGGCGCATCGACAGTTCGGTTCTCCAAGCGTTGCATCGTGCCCCGCCAGGTTGTTTGTTGTTCGGTCAGGCGCCGTGTTTTTGGCATTAATGAGTCAATGTGTTGTCATGATTGCAAAAGGGGTGCACAAGTTGCTGCACGCACGTTTTTGCATAAACTCATGGTTTTCCCTATCAGGACATAACCTAATGGATCTGATCGTGCGTTCTGTTGATTTCGCAACGCGAGTAAATAAGTAAATATATTTACTTAAACAGACATCGCGAAATGCGTGCGCCGGATCGCCTCAAGGGGGATGCGGCGAGCCTTCGCATCAGGCGCCATCACGGGCGCCCAGCGTTTTGGCGTACCCGATAAAGAAGTCCAGGCTGGCGGGGCTTTGCATGGCTCGGGGCTGGCCACCTGGGCTGCGGCCCGCGGGGTCAGCGCTGCTGTACTGCAGGTGCTGCAGCAGCGCTTTGGGCCATCTCCAGCTGCATCATCACCATGTTGACCAGCGTGCTCACCGAGGGGCGCCCGGTCTCGATGACGTAGTGCGCGGTTTCGCGGTACAGGGGGTCGCGCTGGGCGTACAACTCGCGCAGCTTTTCCATGGGGTTGCCGCCTTGCAGCAGGGGGCGCGTCTTGTCGTGCTTGACGCGCTTGTAGATTTCTTCGGGCGATGCGCGCAGATACAGCACGTTGCCAAATTGGCGCAGCACGGCGCGGTTGTCGGCGCGCAGCACGGCCCCGCCGCCGGTGGACAGCACCATGCCGCCGGGCTGCTGCGCCACATCGGCCAGCACCTGCGCTTCGAGGTCGCGAAAGCGTGCTTCGCCTTGCGCCTCGAAGAAGCTGCGGATGGTGGTGCCGAGCATCTTTTCCAGCCGGTGGTCCAAGTCGATGAACGGCACCCCGGCCCGGTGGGCCAGCTGCCGGCCGACGGTGGATTTGCCCGAGCCGGGCATGCCGACCAGTGCGCAGCGAATCTGCATAAATGGTGTCCTGTTTTCTTGCCTGCCCAGCGCAAGTCGAGTGTAAGGCGGTGGCCCGGGGACATCGGAGCGAGGCTGTGCTACAAGGCGCGCGATCGCCGCAAGTTCGCTGCAATTTCGCGGCGGTCAGTTGCCTGCTGCAGCGCCGGTGCGGGCGGCAAAACCGCCGCCGGCCGGTGTTGAAACAGGGCTTACTTTTCGACGAAAGCGCGCTCGATGACGAAATCGCCCGGCTTGGTGGTGTTGCCTTCCTCGAAATCGCGGTGCTCCAGGATGTGCTTGAGCGACGCCAGCATCTCGGGGCTGCCGCACAGCATGACACGGTCTTCCAGCGGGTTCATGGTGGGCACGCCCAGGTCGGCAAACAGCTTGCCGTTTTCAATCAGGTCGTTGATGCGGCCCTGGTTGCGAAACGGCTCGCGCGTCACCGTGGGGTAGTACTTGAGTTGCTTGCTGATCAGCTCGCCCAGGAACTCGTGCTGGGGCAGCTCCTTCGTGATGTAGTCGTGGTAAGCCAGTTCGCTCACCTGGCGCACGCCGTGCACCAGCACCACTTCCTCGAACTTCTCATAGGTTTCGGGGTCGCGGATCACGCTCATGAAGGGGGCCAGGCCCGTGCCGGTGGACAGCATGTACAGGCGCTTGGCGGGCAGCAGGTAGTCGATCAGCAGGGTGCCTGTGGGCTTTTTGCCGACGACGATGGAGTCGCCCACCTGGATGTGCTGCAGCCGCGAGGTCAGCGGGCCGTCGGGCACCTTGATGGAGAGGAACTCCAGATGCTCTTCGTAGTTGGCGCTGACGATGCTGTAGGCGCGCAGCAGCGGCTTGTCGTTCACCTTCAGGCCGATCATGGTGAAGTGCCCGTTGGAAAAGCGCAGCGCCGGGTCGCGGGTGGTGGTGAAGCTGAAAAGCCGGTCGGTCCAGTGGTGAACGCTCAGCACGCGTTCTTCGAGAAAGGCACTCATGGTTTTTTGGCAGGAATGAAAAAAACAAGGCCCCAACGGGGCAGGGCTCAGGGCGGCGGCGCAGCCTTGGCTGGGGCCTGGCGTGCGCCCCGGACTGGCGGGCAAACCCGCACATTGTCCGGCAAATGCGAGGGGCGGTACATTTTGTGGTTTCGGCCCCCGTGATGTGGGACAAAGGAAAACCAATGCGAAGCTTCTCCGCCGCCCTGGGGGCACTGTGTGTGGCCACCCTGTCACTTGCCGCTGGCGCGGTGCACGCCCAGGGCGCGATCAAGATCGGTGAGATCAACAGCTACAAGGCGCAGCCCGCCTTCCTGGGCCCCTACAAGAAGGGGATGGAACTGGCCGTGGCCGAGGTCAACAGCGCCGGCGGCATCAACGGCCGCAAGCTCGCGCTGGTGGTGCGCGACGACAACGGCAACCCAGGCGACGCCGTGCGGGCCGCCGACGAGTTGCTGGCGCGCGAGAAGGTGGATGTGCTCATGGGCAGCTTTCTGTCGCATGTGGGGCTGGCCCTGACCGACTTTGCCAAGCAGAAAAAAGTCTTTTTCCTCGCGGCAGAGCCGCTGACGGACAAGATCGTCTGGGAAAACGGCAACCGCTACACCTTCCGCCTGCGCGCCTCCACCTACATGCAGGTGGCCATGCTCGTGCCCGAGGCCGCGGCCCTGAAGAAAAAGCGCTGGGCCATCGTCTATCCCAACTATGAATACGGCCAGTCGGCGGCGGCCACGTTCAAAAAGCTGCTCAAGGCCGCGCAGCCCGACGTGGAGTTTGTGGCCGAGCAGGCGCCGCCCCTGGGCAAGGTGGATGCCGGCAGCGTGGTGCAGGCGCTGGCCGATGCCAAGCCCGACGCCATCTTCAACGTGCTGTTCGCCGCCGATCTGGCGCGCCTGGTGCGCGAGGGCAACACCCGGGGCCTGTTCAAGGGGCGCGAGGTGGTGAGTCTGCTGACGGGCGAGCCCGAGTACCTGGACCCGCTCAAGGGCGAGGCGCCGGTGGGCTGGATCGTCACCGGCTACCCCTGGTACGCCATCCAGACCGCCGAGCACCAGGCGTTTCTGAAGGCCTATAAAGAGCGCTTCAACGACCATCCCCGGCTGGGCTCGGTGGTGGGCTACACGGCCATCCAGTCGCTGGCCGCAGGCCTGCGCAAGGCCGGTGGCAGCGACACCGAAAAGCTGATCGCCGCCTTCACGGGGCTGGAGGTGGCTTCGCCCTTCGGCCCCATCCGCTACCGCCCGGAAGACCACCAGTCCACCATGGGCACCTTTGTGGGCCGCACGCGCGTGCAAAACGGCACCGGGGTGATGTCGGACTTTCGCTATCTCGACGGTGCGCGCTTTCAGCCGCCTGCCGACGAGGTGCGCAAGCTGCGCGCTGCCGACTGACATGGACCACGTTCCGCCGTTCCGCTCGGCTGTCTGCGCATGAGTTTTTCCGGGCTGCTGGTGCAGCTGCTCAACGGGCTGGCCTCGGCCTCGTCGCTGTTTCTGGTGTCGGCGGGGTTGTCGCTGATCTTCGGGGTCATGCGCATCGTCAATTTCGCCCACGGCTCGTTTTTCATGCTGGGCATCTACCTGGCGTATTCGCTGGTGGAGCGCCTGGGCGGCGCCATCGGTTTCTGGCCGGCGCTGCTGCTGGCACCGCTGGCCACGGCGGCCCTGGGGGCGCTGGTCGAGGTGTTGCTGCTGCGGCGCATTTACCGCGCGCCCGAGCTGTTTCAGCTGCTGGCCACCTTCGCGCTGGTGCTGGTCATCAAGGACGCCGTCCTGTGGCTGTGGGGCCCCGAGGAACTGCTGGGCCCGCGCGCGCCGGGCCTGGAGGGCGCTGTGGAGCTGCTGGGTCGGAGTTTTCCTGCCTACGACCTGCTGCTGATCGCCGTGGGGCCGCTGGTGCTGGCGCTGCTGACGCTGTTGCTCACGCGCACGCGCTGGGGCACGCTGGTGCGCGCCGCCACGCAAGACCGCGAGATGCTGGGCGCGCTGGGCGTGAACCAGGCCTGGCTGTTCACCGGCGTGTTCGCGCTGGGCGCGCTGCTGGCTGGCCTGGGCGGCGCGCTGCAACTGCCGCGCGAGCCCGCCAGCCTGGAGCTGGACATGCTCACCATCGGCGCGGCCTTCGTCGTGGTGGTGGTGGGCGGCATGGGCTCGTTGCCTGGCGCGTTTGTGGCGGCGCTGGTGATTGCCGAGCTGAAAGCCGTGTGCGTGTGGCTGGGCGTGCAAGAGGTGGCGGGCGTGGAGCTGTCGTTTTCCAAGCTGACGCTGGTGGTCGAATTTGTGGTGATGGCCGGCGTCCTCATCTGGCGCCCCTGGGGCCTGATGGGCCGCGCGCAGGCCGCTGCGCGCACGCCGGGCGAGCCCGAACGGCCCCTGCGCCCCGCGGGCCGTGCCGCCACCGTGGCGTGGTGCGCGCTGCTGGCCGTGCTGGTGCTGCTGCCCTTCGCGGCGGGCCAGCACAGCTATGCTGCCGTGCTGCTGACCGATGTCTGCATCGCCGCGCTGTTCGCTGCCAGCCTGCATTTCATCCTGGGGCCGGGGGGCATGCATTCCTTTGGTCATGCGGCCTATTTCGGCCTGGGAGCCTATGGCGCGGCGCTGCTTGTACGCTGGGTGGATGCACCGTTCGGCGTCGTGCTCATGCTCGCGCCGCTGCTGGCGGCGGCGGGTGCGCTGCTCTTTGGCTGGTTCTGCGTGCGCCTCTCGGGCGTCTACCTCACCATGCTCACGCTCGCGTTCGCGCAGATCACCTGGGCCATCGCGTTCCAGTGGGACGGCCTCACGGGTGGCAGCAACGGCCTGACCGGCGTCTGGCCGCCCGAGCTGTTCACGCAGGGCGCCGCCTTTTACTGGCTGGTGCTTGCCGTGTGCGCGGCGGGCCTGTACGTGCTGCGGCGCATGCTGTTCGCGCCCTTCGGCTGGTCGCTGCGCGCTGCGCGCGACTCCGGCGCGCGCGCGCAGGCCATCGGCATCGACGTGCGCGGCACGCAGTGGGCGGCTTTCGTGGTGGCAGGCCTGTTTGCGGGCCTGGCGGGCGCGCTGGCCGCGTATTCCAAGGGCAGCATCGCGCCCGATGTGCTGTGGGTCACCAAGTCGGTCGATGCGCTGGTCATGGTGCTGCTGGGCGGCATGCAGACGCTCGCAGGCCCCATCGTGGGGGCGGGCGCTTTCACGTGGCTGCACGACAGCGTGGCGCGCAGCACCGAGTATTGGCGCGCGCTGCTGGGCGGCGTGATGCTGCTGCTGGTGTTGCTGTTTCCACAGGGAATTTCGGGTTTTGCGCAAGCGTGGCAAGCGTGGACAGCTCATAAAAAAGGAGCGATATGACCCTGCTGCGCGTGGAGGACCTGTCCAAATCCTTCGGCGGCGTGCAGGCCGTGCAGGGGCTCTCGTTTGCGCTGGCCGAGGGTGAACTGCTCGCCCTCATCGGCCCCAACGGCGCGGGCAAGACCACCACCTTCAACATGGCCGGCGGCCAGCTCGCCCCCGATGGCGGGCGCGTGTTGCTGGATGGCCGCGACATCACCGCCCTGTCGCCGCGCGCCATCTGGCGCCTGGGTGTGGGCCGCACCTTCCAGATTGCGCAGACGCTCATGAGCTTCACCGTGCTGGAGAACGTGCAAATGGCGCTGCTTTCCCACGACGGCCACGCCTGGCGCTGGTGGCGCCGCGCTGGCGCGCATCGGCCGCAGGACGCGCTGGCGCTGCTCGCGCAGGTGGGCATGCAGGAACAGGCGCAGCGCCCGTGCAGCGAACTCGCCTATGGCGACGTGAAGCGCGTGGAACTGGCGATCGCTCTCGCGCACGCGCCGCGCCTGCTGCTCATGGACGAGCCCACGGCCGGCATGGCGCCCGCCGAGCGCGTGGCCCTCATGCAGCTCGTGCGCCGCATCGCGCGCGAGCGGCGCATGGGCGTGCTGTTCACCGAGCACAGCATGGACGTGGTCTTCGGCCAAGCCGACCGCGTGGCCGTGCTGGTGCGCGGCCAGTTGCTGGCCGCAGGCACGCCCGAGGCCATCCGCCAGGACGCGCGCGTGCAGGCCGCGTACCTGGGCGGCTCTGAAAATGATAGCTGTCAGCGCTTGCCAGACAAGCGCGAAGTGCCAAAAACACCATTACTCATCGTGGAAGGGCTGCATGCCTGGTATGGCGCGGCTCACATCCTGCACGGCGTCTCGCTCTCCGTGGGGCGCGGCGAGGTTGTGGCCCTCATGGGCCGCAACGGCGCGGGCAAGTCCACTACGCTCAAGAGCATTGCCGGACTGCTCGGCCGCACCGAGGGCCGCGTGGACTTCATGGGGCGGCCTTTGCGCGGCAAGGCCCCGCACCAGATCGCGCGCGCAGGGCTGGGCTACGTGCCCGAGGACCGGCGCATCTTCACGGACCTGACCGTGCAGGAAAACCTGGAAGCCGGCCGCCAGCCGCCGCGCGCGTGGCCCGATGGCGAACCGGCGCCGCACTGGACGCCGGAGCGCCTGTTCACGCTCTTCCCCAACCTGGGCGAGATGCCCGGCCGCCTGGGCGGGCGCATGAGTGGCGGCGAGCAGCAGATGCTCACGGTGGCGCGCACGCTCATGGGCCAGCCCTTCATGGTGCTGCTCGACGAGCCCTCCGAAGGCGTGGCCCCCGTCATCGTCGAGCAGATGGCCCACGCTATCCGCGCGCTCAAGAGCCAAGGCGTGGGCATCCTGCTCAGCGAGCAGAACCTGGCCCTGGCCGAGGCTGTAGCCGACCGCGTCTGCGTGCTGGAAAAGGGCTGCATCGTGCACACCGCGCCCATGGCCGATTTCACGGGCGATGCGGGGGCGCGGCAGGCGTACCTGGGGGTTTAAGGTGGCCGTGCGGCGCCAGTACCCGGGCGGTTGATTTTGATAATAATGGCCTAAAGCGCTTATGTATCAAGCGAATTAAGCTATCAATAATGTAGTAAAAACCTGCCCGGAAAGATGCAGCGGCTGAAAGCCTCTCAGGCCGCAGGCCCGCGCAGCACGCGCCGGTATTGCACGGCCTCGGCCACATGGGCCACCTGGGTGCTGGCGGCGCCCGCCAGGTCGGCGATGGTGCGCGCCACCTTCAGGGTGCGGTGCGTGCTGCGGGCCGACCAGCCCAGGCGCGCTGCGGCAGTTTGCAGAAACTGCGCGGCGGAGGGCTCCAGCGCGGTGTGGGTGTCGATTTCCTGGCCCTGCAGCGCCTGGTTGGTTTTGCCCTGGCGGGTGATGGCCGCCAGGCGCGCGCGGGCCACGCGCTCGCGCACGGCGGCGCTGGTCTCGCCCGGTGGTGCGTTCAGCAGGTCGTTGGCGGGCAGGGCGGGCACTTCCACATGCAGGTCGATGCGGTCCAGCAAGGGGCCGCTGAGCTTGCCCTGGTAACGCGCCACCTGGTCGGGCGTGCAGCGGCAGGCACGCTGTGCCGCGCCCAGAAAACCGCAGGGGCAGGGGTTCATGGCCGCCACCAATTGAAAGCTGGCCGGAAACTCCGCCCGCCGCGCGGCCCGTGCAATGGTCACGCGCCCGGTTTCCAGCGGCTCGCGCAGCGCCTCCAGGGCGGCGCGGGGAAACTCTGGCATCTCATCCAAAAACAGCACCCCATGGTGGGCCAGCGATATTTCGCCAGGCTGCGGCGGCGAGCCCCCGCCCACCAGCGCCACGGCCGATGCCGTGTGGTGGGGCTGGCAGGTGGGCCGTTGCGCCCAGCGCGCGGGGGTGAAGCGCCCGGCCAGGCTGGCCACGGCGGCGCTCTCCAGGGCCTCCTCCATGGTCATGGCCGGCAGCAGCCCGGCAAAGCGCTG
Source organism: Acidovorax sp. T1 (assembly GCF_002176815.1). Lineage (NCBI taxonomy): Bacteria > Pseudomonadati > Pseudomonadota > Betaproteobacteria > Burkholderiales > Comamonadaceae > Acidovorax > Acidovorax sp. T1. The sequence goes on from NZ_CP021648.1 coordinate 157,297, forward strand.
GGCCAGCATGGATTTGCCGGAGCCGGGCGGCCCCATCATCAGCAGGCTGTGCCCACCGGCGGCGGCGATTTCGAGTGCGCGCTTGGATGCCGCCTGGCCCTTGACATCCGACAGGTCGGCATAGGTCATCTGTGTGGCCAGCGGCGTGGGGTGGAGCAGGCACCAGCCGTCGTCCGTGGCGCTGGCGTCGTCGATGGGGTCCTGGCTGCCTGCCGGCAGGAACTGCCGTACGACATCCAGCAGGTGGCGGGCGCGGTAAACCTGTGCGTCGGGCACCAGGGCGGCTTCTTCGGCGCTGCCCGGCGGCAGCACCAGGCGCACCGCCACCTGCTGGGCGCGCAGCGCCAGGCTGGTGGCCAGCGCGCCGCGCACAGGGCGCAATTGGCCCGATAGCGACAGCTCGCCCGCGAATTCATGGCCGGCCAGGCGGCTGGCGTCGATTTGTCCGCTGGCGGCCAGCAGCCCCAGGGCAATGGGCAGGTCAAAGCGCCCAGAATCCTTGGGCAGGTCGGCCGGCGCCAGGTTGACGGTGATGCGCTTGTTGTGCGGGAACTCCAGCCCCGCGTTCTGCAGCGCCGAGCGCACCCGTTCGCGCGCCTCCTTCACCTCCACGTCGGCCAGGCCGACCAGCGTGAAACTGGGAAGCCCGTTGGCCAGATGCACCTCGACGGTGACGGAGGGCGCCTCCAGCCCCAGAAGCGCGCGGCTTTGCACCAATGCAAGACTCATGAACGGTTTTCTCCCCAGATAGGTGCGGTGTGCGGGTGGCTGTCATCCGTCGGTCCCGCCGCGCACCAAGGAGGTGCGGTGGCGCGGCGCTACCACCAATGTAAGCGAATGCACGATGTGGGCGTGTGGCTTGCCGCCACAGCGATGCGCGACATGGCACGGACCGTGCTTAACACGACTGTCCCTAATCATTGTCCAACCGGAGGAAACATGACCCGCGCATCCATCAAGCTCTTGAGCGTCGCCTTTGTTGCAGCCCTGCCATTGCTGGCCAGCGCCCAGCTCACCGGCAATGTCAGCATGACCAGCAACTACAAGTTCCGGGGGCAGGACCAGGACACCAGCAAGGTGAGTGCGTTCAAGCCAGCAGTGCAGGGCGGTTTTGACTATGCCTTCGGTGACACCGGCTGGTATGTCGGCAACTGGAACTCCAGCGTGAACTGGCTGTCCGGCAACTCGCTGGAATCCGATGTCTACGGCGGCTACAAATTCAAGGCCGGCGAGGTGGATATGGATGTGGGCGCGTTGGCCTATCTGTACCCCGGCAACACCAGTGGCAACACCGTCGAGCTCTATGGTGCCGCCACGTTTGGCCCGTTCGTCGCCAAGTATTCGCACACGGTGTCCAAGGACTATTTCGGCTGGGCAGGCGCCAAGGCCGGATCGGGCCTGCGGGGCCGCAACACGGGCTATCTGAACCTGGCGCTGGCGCAGGAAGTGATGCCCAAGGTAACGCTCAAGGCATCGGTGGGCTTTACCCGCTTTTCCGGCGACATCAAGGACACCGGCGTGCCCAACTACATGGATTACAGCGTCGGCGGTGCCTACGACTTTGGCGATGGCCTGACACTGGGCGCTGCTATCGTGGGCGCCAACAAGAAAGACTTCTTCGGCCCCGTCAACAAAGCCCGCGTGGTCGCCACGCTCACCAAAACCCTGTAATCAACGGCAGGCACCCCTGCGGTGCCGTCTATCGGAGGAACCTCAAATGAAAATGGTGACAGCCATCATCAAACCCTTCAAGCTCGACGAAGTGCGCGAAGCCCTCTCCGACATCGGGGTGCAAGGCATCACGGTGACCGAGGTCAAGGGCTTCGGGCGCCAGAAGGGCCATACCGAGCTGTACCGCGGCGCGGAATACGTGGTCGATTTTCTGCCCAAGGTCAAGATCGAGGCCGCCGTGGCCGATGAACTGGTGGACCGCGTGATCGAAGCCATCGAAGGCGCGGCACGCACCGGCAAGATTGGTGACGGCAAGATTTTCGTCACCCATCTGGAGCAGGTGGTGCGCATTCGCACCGGTGAAACCGGCAAGGAAGCCCTTTAAGCGCCGGCCAAGGCCCGCTGCATCCCACACAGAGAACATGCCATGAAAAAACTGCTTGCCTCCTTCGTTCTGGGACTGAGCCTGCTTTGCGCAGGATCCATGTCCCTGGCCCAGGCCCCTGCCCCGGCCGAAACCACCACGGCCGCCCCGGCGGCCGATGCCGCCGCACCTGCTGCCCCCGAGGCGGCTGCGGCACCGGCGCCCGCCGCCGCCACGGCTGCAGCTGCCGAGGCTGCGCCCGCAGCGCCAGCGCCCAAGCTCGACTCCGGCGACACCGCGTGGATGCTGACCTCCACCATGCTCGTGATCCTGATGGTGATCCCGGGACTGGCTCTGTTCTACGGCGGCCTGGCCCGCTCCAAGAACATGCTGTCGGTGCTGGTGCAGGTGTTCGTGATCTTCGCGTTGATCACCGTGCTGTGGGCCGTTTACGGCTACAGCCTGACCTTCGCCGGCGAGGGTCAGTTCTTCGGCGGGTTTGACAAGATCTTCCTCAAGGGCATTGCGCCCGACACGCTGTCGGGCCTGCTGCCGACCATCCCTGAGTACGTGTTCGTGGCCTTCCAGTCCACCTTTGCCGCCATCACCGTGGCGCTGATCGTGGGTTCGTTCGCCGAGCGCATCAAGTTTGCCGCCGTGCTGATCTTTGCCGTGCTGTGGTTCACCTTCAGCTACATCCCCATGGCCCACATGGTGTGGGGCGGCGGCCTTTTGGGCAAGGATGGCGCGCTCGACTTCGCGGGCGGCACCGTGGTGCACATCAACGCCGGTATCGCCGGCCTGGTGGGCGCCTACATGGTGGGCAAGCGCATCGGCTTCGGCAAGGAAGCGCTCACGCCCCACAGCCTGACGCTGACCATGGTGGGCGCCTCGCTGCTGTGGGTGGGCTGGTTCGGCTTCAACGCCGGTTCGGCCGGTGCCGCCAACGGCGTGGCCGGCCTGGCCTTCATCAACACCATCCTGGCCACGGGCGCTGCCACGCTGTCCTGGCTGGCTGGTGAAGCCCTGCACAAAGGCAAGGCCTCGATGCTGGGTGCGGCCTCGGGTGCGGTGGCCGGTCTGGTGGCGGTCACGCCGGCTGCCGGTTTCGTGGGCCCCATGGGTTCCATCGTGCTGGGCCTGATTGCTGGCGTGATCTGCCTGTGGGGTGTGGGTGGCCTCAAGAAGATGCTGGGTGCCGACGATGCGTTCGATGTGTTTGGCGTGCATGGCGTGGGCGGCATCGTCGGCGCCATCCTGACGGCGGTGTTTGCCTCGCAAAGCCTGGGTGGCACGGGCGGCCTGACCCCCGACACCTTTGCCATGGGTGCGCAGCTGTGGATCCAGGTCAAGAGCGTGTTGCTCACCATCGTGTGGTCGGGCGTGGTCTCCTTCATCGCCTACAAGATCGCCGATCTGCTGGTGGGCCTGCGTGTCCCCGAAGAAGCCGAGCGCGAAGGTCTGGACATCACCTCGCACGGCGAAACGGCATACAACCGCTGACAACCCCCCGCTGCGGCGTCTGGTGGCGCCGCAGCGCCCTAAAATTTCGGTGAGTGTCTCTTCAAGGTTTTGGCCCGCCCTTTCGGCGGGCCTTTTTTATGGGATGAAGCAGCAGCTTGCAGCCTGCCCAGCCGCCGCGCCAGCGGATTGCATGGCCGCTGTTCAAAAAATTCATGCGGTTCGTCCGGCAGTCCCGGTTGCGAGCCGCTACCATGCAGGCCATGGAAATCGCCCTGCGCCAGATTGTTGATCGTGTCCAAGCCTCCGTCGCCGCGCAAACTCCCCTGCGCATCCGTGGCGGGGGCACCAAGGACTTTCATGGCCTGGCCCTGCGCGGTGAGCTGCTCGACACCCGCGTGCTCACCGGCATCGTGAGTTACGAGCCCAGCGAGCTGGTGGTCACGGCGCGTGCCGGCACGCCGCTGGCCGAGCTGGAAGCCGTGCTGGCCGAACAAGGCCAGTGCCTGCCTTTTGAGCCGCCCCATTTCGGCGCTGGCGCCACGGTGGGTGGCATGGTGGCCGCCGGCCTGAGCGGCCCTGCCCGCGCCAGCGTGGGTGCGGTGCGCGACTACCTGCTGGGCGTGGTGCTGCTCAACGGCCGCGCCGAGCTGCTCACGTTTGGCGGCCAGGTCATGAAGAATGTGGCGGGCTACGATGTCTCGCGCCTCATGGCGGGCGCCTGGGGCACGCTGGGTCTGCTTACCGAGGTCAGTCTCAAGGTGCTGCCCGTGGCGCCCGCCGAGGCCACGCTGCGCTTTGAATGCCACCAGGCCGACGCCCTGCGCCGGCTGCACGCCTGGGGCGGCCAGCCCCTGCCGCTCAACGCCAGCTGCTGGGTGGAAGACGCGGGCGTGGACCAGCTTTATGTGCGACTGCGCGGCGCCGTGGCGGCGGTCGATGCGGCCTGCCGCAGCATGGGCGGCACGCGGCTCGACAACGCCACCGTGGCGCCCGACTGGCGGGCCTGCCGGGACCAGACCTTGCCCTGGTTCGCCGCCCGCCGCGCCCGGCCCGGGCAGGCGCTGTGGCGCCTGTCACTGCCCGCCACCGCGCCGGTGCTGGCACTGCCCGCGGGTGTATCGCCGCTGATCGAATGGCATGGCGCCCTGCGCTGGGTGCAGGCGCCGCTGGAGCAGGGCGATGCGCTGCGCGAGGCGGCCCGGGCGGCGGGTGGAGGTGCTACTTTATTCATAGCTGATGGCGCTTGTGGGGTAAGCGCTACAGGCCAGTTCGACTTGAAATCTCCGGCCGTGGCGCAGATCCATGCGCGCCTCAAGCACGCCTTTGATCCGGCCGGCATCTTCAATCCTGGCCGCCTGGCGCCGCAGTGGTGAGGGGCGGGCACATGGCTGCCACCGCCGAATGGCACCGCAAGCCGCGCCTTGACGGCGGCGCAAGCTGACCATGCGGCGCCTGCGGCACCTCACCGGCCACCACCGCACCGGCACCAGCAACCGCGTGCTGGGCCTGCTGTTGGCCTTCAATGCCGGGGCGGTGAATGCGGGCGGTTTTCTGGTGGTGCACCTGTACACCTCGCACATGACCGGATTCCTGTCCATGCTGGCCGACAACCTGGTGCTGGGCAATATGGTGCTGGTGCTCAGCGCCCTGGGTGCCCTGCTGGCCTTCATCAGCGGGGCGGCCACCACGGCGGTGATGGTGAACTGGGCGCTGCAGCGCAAACTGCACAGCAGCTATGCGTTGCCGCTGGTGCTGGAGGCGTTGCTCATGCTGGTGTTCGGGCTGGTGGGCACCATCACGCTCGACTGGCGCACTCCGTTTGCGGTGCCCACGACGGTGCTGCTGCTGTCCTTCATCATGGGGTTGCAGAACGCCACCGTGACCAAGATGTCGTCGTCCCAGATCCGCACCACGCACATGACGGGCGTGGTGACCGACCTGGGCATCGAGCTGGGCAAAATGCTGTATTGGAACCGCACCGGCATCGCGGTGGAGAATCAGGTGCGCGCCAACCAGTCCCGGCTGCGGCTATTTGCTGGCCTGGTGGCAATGTTTCTTGTCGGCGGCATTGCCGGGGCGGCCGGCTTCAAGCATGTGGGTTTTGTGTTTGTGGTGCCGCTGGCGCTGGTCCTGCTGGCCCTGTCACTGTCCCCGCTGTGGGCCGATCGCTCGCGCCTGCGCCATCCCTTGCGCAAAGCCGTGCCCGCCCAGCTGCCGCCCGCCCCCTGAATTTTTCTTCTTGTTGACCCGTCCAGGCTGCACCCCATGCAAACCCAACTCGCCCCTGAATACCGCGCCCGCCCTGACGGCCTGGAGGCCGAATCCATCCTGCGCAAGTGCGTGCACTGCGGCTTTTGCACCGCCACCTGCCCCACCTACCAGCTGCTGGGCGACGAGCTCGATGGCCCGCGCGGCCGCATTTACCTCATCAAGCAGGTGCTCGAAGGAGAGGCGCCCACGCGCAAGACCCAGATGCACCTGGACCGGTGCCTGACCTGCCGCAACTGCGAAAGCACCTGCCCCAGCGGCGTGCAATATGGCCACCTGGTGGACATCGGCCGCAAGATCGTCGATGAAAAGGTGCCCCGCCCCCTGGGCGAAAAGGCCCTGCGCTGGGCGCTGAAGGAAGGCCTGCCATCGCCCCTGTTTGCCCCGGCCATGAAGGTGGGCCAGGCAGTGCGCGGCCTGCTGCCCAAAACCCTCCAGGCCAAGGTGCCTGCGCCGCAGTCGGCCGGTGCCTGGCCCACCCGCCAACATGCGCGCAAGGTGCTCATGCTGGCCGGTTGCGTGCAGCCGGCCATGATGCCCAACATCAACGCCGCCACCGCCCGCGTGCTCGATGCTGCGGGCATCCAGGCCGTGATCGCGCCCCAGGCCGGGTGCTGTGGCGCCGTCAAGTTCCACCTCAACGACCAGGAAGGCGGCAAGGCCCAGATGCGCGCCAACATCGACGCCTGGTGGCCGTTGGTGCAGGCGGGCGGGGTGGAATCCATCGTCATGAATGCCTCGGGCTGCGGCGTCACCGTCAAGGAATACGGCCATATCCTGAAGGACGACCCGCACTACGCCGCCAAGGCCGCGCGCATCAGCGCCCTCACGCGCGACCTGTCGGAGCTGCTGCCCGCCTTGCTGCCCGAGCTGGCGCAGAAACTGGCGGGCCGGGTGCAGCGCCCTGGGCTGCTGTTCGCCTACCACCCGCCCTGCACGCTGCAGCACGGGCAGCAACTGCGCGGCGGCGTCGAGACGCACCTGGCGCAACTGGGGTTCAAGCTGCGCGTGGCACGCAATGAATCGCACCTGTGCTGCGGCTCTGCGGGCACGTATTCGGTGCTGAACCCTGACCTGTCGTACCAGCTGCGCGACCGCAAACTGGATGGGCTGAAAGAAGCCTTTGGCGAGCAGCCACCGGACGTCATCCTGTCGGCGAACATCGGCTGCATCACCCACCTGCAAAGTGGCACCGGCACGCCGGTGCGGCACTGGGTGGAAGTGCTGGACGAGGCGCTTGGCGCGGCTTGAACGCAAGCGCCCGCAGCGCCGGCGTCAGGCGCGCAGTAGCGCGATCACTTCCTCGTCGTCCACCTGCGGAAAGTGGCGGTAAAACTGGCCCACCGCCTGAAAATTTTCTGGCGCCTGCAGGCACACCACCTCGTCGGCCATGGGCCGGATTTTTTCCAGAGCGTCGGGTGATGCCACCGGAATAGCGCAGACCAGCTTGCCGGGTTGGCGCTGGCGCAGGCTGTGCAGCGCGGAAATCATGGTGGCCCCCGTGGCCAGGCCATCGTCCACCACGATGACGACGCGCCCGTGCGGGTCGATCGGTGCGCGGATGGGCGTGTATTGCACCCGGCGCGCGTGGATCGTGGCCAGCTGTTTTTGCTTTTCGGCGGCGATGTAATTCGGGTCGGCGCCCACCGCAGCCGCGTAGGGCGCGAGGTAGGTCCAGCCGCTTTCTGCCACCGAACCGATGGCCACTTCCGGCTCGAAGGGCGCGCGCAACTTGCGCACCAGCACCACGTCGAAATCGCCGCCCAGCTGTCGCGCAACGATTTTGCCGATGGGCACGGCGCCGCGCGGAATGGCCAACACCAGGGGCTGCTGCGCGCCGTAGGCCTTCAGGCGGTCGGCCAGCTGGTGGGCAGCGTCAACGCGGTCTTGGAACATGGTGTCACCTTGGGCGGGTTCAGCGCTGCCGATCAGGTTTTGCGCGCGCAACGGCCCACTTTATGGAGCGTTGCTCTGGGCGTCAATCCCGGGGATGGCTTCGGTAGAGCATGTCAGCACCCCCGCGACAAACAGCCAGCCCACTGCAACATTCCTGTTCCCGAGCGGTGGTTCTGGTGCGCCGTGTGGGGGCCGTTTTGCCAAGGCTGGCATGATCGAGGGTTTTGTTGCCCTTCCACCCGCTACGCCATGACCGACAACGTGCCAGAACAAGAACCTACCGCGGCGCCCGCCGCCAGCGCCCCGCAGGCCATGCAGCAGCCCGAGACTGGCGACAGCGCTCCGGCAGCCACGGATCCTGCCACCGCGATCGCGACCACTGCGGATTCCCCGCGCGGCGATCGCCCGCCCCGTGGTGGGCGCGGTGGCCGCAACAACGGCCGTGGCCGCGATCGCGCCCATGCCGAGGGCCAGGCCCCGGCAGGCCAGCCGGCACCGTCGCGCACGCCCCTGCGCACCCACCCGGCACTGGAGCAGTTGGCGGGCCTTTATCCCCATCTGTTTGGCGCGGTGTTTTTGCCACTCAAGCGCGGCATCTTTCAGGACCTGCTGGAAGCCCACCCCGAGCTGTTTGAACGCGATGCGCTCAAGGTGGCGCTGGGCATCCACACCCGTTCCACCCGCTACCTGCAAAGCGTGGCCGCGGGCGAAAAGCGCCACGACCTGGCGGGCCAGCCCGTTGAAGACATGGCGCCCGAGCATGTGCACCATGCGCTGCTGGAGGTGTTTCGCCGCCGCAAGGCCCGGGCGGGCGAAGACATGTTGCCCAAGCTGCGTAAGCGCATGGTCCAGGCCTTCGAGGCCTCGGGCCTCACGCGCGAGGCCTACACCGATCTGGTCACCGGCCGCGACGAAGCGGCCAATGCCATCCTGCAAGAAGCCTTTGCCGAATGGGCGGCCCGCAATGCCAAGGACGAGGCCCTGCTGCGCGCCTTTGAAGCCAGCGGCCAGACGCTGGAGGCCTTTGCCGACATGTACGGCATGGACCCGCGCCAGACCGGCCAGATGCTGGAGCGCGCGCGCCGCCAGCGCCCGTCCGCCGCAACGGCCTGATTGCCGTTTTTCAGGCGGCAGGTGCGGCCAGAGCCGCCTCGATATCCGCTGCCAGCTTTTTTGGCGCATCCTGCGGCGCATAGCGGCGAATCACGCGGCCGTCCTTGCCCACGAGGAATTTCGTGAAGTTCCACTTGATGGCCTTGCTGCCCAGCAGGCCAGGGGCCTCGGCGGTAAGCCACTGGTACAGGGGCGCGGCGTTGGCGCCGTTCACGTCGATCTTGGCCATCATCGGAAAGCCCACGCCGTAGTTGCGCTGGCAGAAACTGGCGATCTCGTCGTTGCTGCCCGGGTCCTGGTGGCCGAACTGGTTGCACGGAAACCCCAGCACCACCAGCCCCTTGTCGCCGTACTGCTTGTGCAGTTCTTCCAGCCCGCCGAACTGCGGGGTGAAGCCGCAGGCGCTGGCTGTGTTGACGATCAGCAATACCTTGCCCTCAAACTGCCGCAGTGGCACGGCGGGCCCGCTCATGGGCTGGGCTTCGAAGTCGTAGAGGCTGGACATGGGCAACTCCTTGGGGACGAACCAAATCGAAACGCCCATGGTAGCGACTGGCGTCGGGCGTTGCCCGGTGTGTCAGGCGCTCGCGCCGGTGCGTTGCCGGGATGGCAAGGCCGCCAGCAGTGCCGCCAGCATGATCAGTGCCCCGCCCAGCAGGGTGCGAGGTGCCAGTGAGACGGCGGTGAGCAGGGCCGACGATACGCTGGCAAACACCACCTCGGACAGCATCACCAGGGCCGTGGTGCCTGCGGCCAGCCGCGCGGCACCATATTGCAGTGCGTAGTTGCCCAGCAAAAAGGCCAGCGCCAGCGCCAAGGCCAGCGGGACCCAGGCCATTGCCAAGGCGGGCAGGGCGGGCACGGCCCCCGCCGCCAGCCCCAGCGCCGCACTGAGGCCCGCCAGCAGGACGCCGCCGGCAAACATGGCCAGCATGCGCGCCTCGCCGGGCACCGCATGCAAGCGCCGCAGCGTGACGTTGGTGAGGGCAAAACAGAAACCGCCCGCCAGGGCCAGCAGGTCGGCGCCCGAGAGGTGGGACGCCAGCCGGGCCCACGCGGCATCGGCGGGCACCAGCACCAGTGCCACACCCGCAAAGGCCAGCAGCAGCCGCACCAGCGCCATGCCGGTGGGGCGGTCGCCCAGCACCTTCCAGGCCAGCAGCACCGACCAGGCGGGCATGAGATAGAACAGCAGCACCACGCGCACCACGTCGCCCACCGTCACGGCCCAGTTGAAGGCCACGTTGGTCAGGCCCGAGCTCAGCGCCAGCAGCCACAGGGCGGGGTGTTGCAGCGCGCTGCGCAGCGCCTGCGGCCGGGCCAGCAGCAGGCAGGCCAGCGCCAGCGCATACATCAGCGCCGTGGCCCACAGCGGGTGCAGCCCGGCCGCGTGCAGCTGCCGGAACGGCCACCACGAAACGCCCCAGACAAAGGCGTTGAGCAGCAGGGCCAGTATGGGGAGTAGATTAGGCATCAAATCGGCATCTAGCGCTTATGCAGTAAGCGCTAGCAGCTATTAAATTAATAGCTTCAGTGGTGCGTATCCTGCCGCGCGATGTGCAGCAGGTGGGTCAATTCCTCGCTGTGGTTGCGGCAGTTGCTGGCATGCCAGCGCTGGATGATCCACATGATGCCGGCCACCACCACACCAAACACGGTGATGGCGCCGAAGACCGACAACCCCAGCTTGAGCGACAGGCTGTAGAACGCGCCCAGGCCCAGGATGCAGGCCTGCTCGTTGAAGTTCTGCACGGCAATCGACCGCCCAGCGCCCATGAGGTTGTGGCCCCGGTGCTGCAGCAGGGCGTTCATGGGCACCACCAGAAAGCCGCCCAGCCCGCCCAAAAGGATCAGGAACGGAATGGCCAGCCAGATGTTGCTGATGAACACCATCAGGATCAGCAGCAGCCCCATCGCGATGCCCAGTGGAATCACGCGGGTGGCCATGTCCAGGCGCATGCGCATCGATGCCGCCACGGCGCCCACGGCGGTGCCGATGGCCACCACGCCGGTCAGGGCCGACGCCTGCGTGGTGTCGTAGCCCAGGGCCACGCCGGCCCAGGCCAGCACGATGAACTTGAGGTTGCCCCCCGCGCCCCAGAACAGGGTGGTGGTCGAGAGGGAAATCTGCCCCAGCTTGTCGCGCCACAGGCGGCTGTTGCAGGCCCAGAAGTCGGGCAGCAGGGCCAGCGTGCTGGCCAGAATGCTGCGTTGCGGGTGCTGGCGCAGCGGACGCATCTCCACGCCCGTGTGGGGGATGCGCGTGTTGAACCAGGCGGCCAGCGCATACACCACGATGAGCGCGGCGATGGCCGATTCGGCGGCGGTGTCGACGCCCGTATCGATCATGGGAAGGTTGATGGACAGCAGCGCCGCCGACAGATGCTGCCCCACCAGCTGCCCGCCCAGCAGCACCCCGAGGATGATGGAGGCAATGGTCAGCCCCTCGATCCAGCCGTTGGCCTTGACCAGCTGCGAGGCCGGCAGCAGCTCGGTGAGGATGCCGTACTTGGCCGGCGAATAGGCCGCCGCGCCCAGCCCCACCACGGCGTAGGCAATCAGGGGGTGCGAGCCGAACAGCATCATCAGGCAGCCCACGATCTTGATCGCATTGCTGACAAACATCACCCGGCCTTTGGGCAAGGCATCGGCAAACGCGCCCACGAAGGGCGCCAGTACCACATAGAACAGGGCAAACATGGGCACCAGTGCCGCGCGCTGCCATTCGGGGGCACCGCCGGTGCGCAGCAATTCCACGGCCGCCACGAAGAGTGCGTTGTCGGCAAGCGAGCTGAAAAACTGCGCCGACATGATGGTGTAGAAACCGCGCTTCATCGAATGGCTGGAGGGGGCATCAGTGAGGCTGATGCCCGATTGGATTGGGAGGCCGCGTACAAGTGACTGGCGGTTATATCACGCGTTCAGAGCCTGTTTGCGAACCCTTGCGAGATCGCAAACAGGCTCTTGCGGGCGTGCAATGCCACAATTCCACGCTCGTTTCTCCCACCATTGCCATGCCGCGCCCGATCCACGCCACCATCCATACCGCTGCCCTGCAACACAACCTGGAGCGCGTGCGCCAGGCCGTGCCCGACGCCAAAACCTGGGCCGTGGTCAAGGCCAATGCCTATGGGCACGGCATTGAGCGGGTCTTTGAGGGCCTGCGCGCCGCCGATGGCTTTGCCTTGCTCGACCTGGCCGAGGCTGAGCGCGTGCGCCAGCTGGGCTGGCGCGGCCCCATCCTGCTGCTGGAAGGGGTGTTCGAGCCGCGCGACCTGGAGCTGTGCTCGCGCCTCTCGCTGTGGCATGCCGTGCACTGCGACGAGCAGATCGACATGCTGGCCGCCCACAAGACGCAGGTGCCGCACCGCGTGTTCCTCAAGCTGAACTCGGGCATGAACCGCCTGGGCTTCACGCCGCAGCGCTACCGCAGCGCCTGGGCGCGCCTGAACGCGTTGCCGCAGGTGGATGAAATTTCGTTCATGACCCATTTCAGCGATGCCGATGGCCCGCGCGGCGTTGCGCACCAGATGGCGGCCTTCAACGCCGCCACGCAAGACCTGCCCGGCGAACGCAGCCTGTCCAACAGCGCCGCCACGCTGCGCTTTGCCAGCGACGCCCAGGTGCGCGGCGACTGGGTGCGTGCAGGCATCGTGCTGTACGGCAGCGCGCCCGATTTTCCGGTCCGCAGCGCCGACTACTGGGACGTGCAGCCCACCATGACGCTGGCCAGCCGCATCATCGGCACGCAGCAGCTGCAGGCGGGCGACACCGTGGGCTACGGCTCGCGCTTCACGGCCGAGGGGCCGCTCACCATTGGTGTGGCCGCCTGTGGCTATGCCGATGGCTACCCGCGCCATTGCGACACCGGCACGCCCGTGCTGGTGAACGGCGTGCGCACGCGCCTGGTGGGGCGGGTGAGCATGGACATGGTGACGGTGGACTTGACCCCGGTCATCGCGGCCGGCGTGGACGCCGGTTTCGGCAGCGAAGTCACGCTGTGGGGGCGCGCCCGCAGCGGCGCCGTGCTGCCCATCGACGAGGTGGCGCAGGCCGCTGGCACCGTGGGCTATGAGCTGATGTGCGCGCTGGCGCCGCGCGTGCCGGTGGCGGTGGACGGCGGGGCCTGACCTGGAAGCCGCTGCGGGGCACCACCATTGACCATTTCCCGCGCCCAGGCGCAAGTGAAGGTGCAAGTGCAGGTGCAAGTGCAGGTGCAGTCACTGCCCGCGTCGGTGAGGTTTCTGCGGGGCTGAATACTATGTTTTTGATAGCTGCTAGCGCTTTATTGATAAGCGCTATAGCCTGATTTCATCTAAATATAGCCGGCATCTTTGATGCTTGAAACAACCGTTCAGGCGGGGCTTGATCGAATGTTCGGGGATGCGCACTCAATCGCCTCGCTGGCAATCGACCGGATCGCCCTGCTCAGCGGGCAGGGCATCGAGGTTGCCGCGCACGCGCGCCAGCAAGGCCAGCAACTGGGTCTGCGTGGCCTCGTCGCAGCCGGCAAGCACCGATGCTGACAGTGCTTGCCGTGAAGCCTGCAGCGCCTGGTACAGGGTGGCGCCTTCAGCGCTGAGGGTGAGGCAGCGGCTGCGTTTGTCCTCGGCATGGGGCAGCCGCTCCAGCCAACCCCTGTCCTGCAGCAGGCCAAGCATGCGCGCGACCTGCGCTTTGTCCGCGCCGCTGTGGCGCACCAGCTCCTTTTGCGTGGCGCCGGGGTGGCGGCCAATGAAGGAGAGCGCACGCATCTCATTGAATGTCAGCCCGGGATGCACGTCCGCCATGGCGCGCACCATGTGCGCCCGGTAGGCGTGCATCAGCTCGTGCATGGCTTCCAAGACGTCGGGGCGGGTGCGCTGGGTCATAAAAGCAAGGTAATAGGTTGACAAAGTCAACTTTATGGTGAATGATTGGTTGATTAAATCAACATTTTAACGCATGAGCACACCTCTTTCCATCGCTGCGACTGCCGCACACCTGGCCATCGAACGCATTCGCCACCCGATCCAGGCACGCCATCTTCAGGTGGTGCGCCGCATCCAGGTCAGCCCCGGTTTTGTGCGGCTCACATTGGCGGGCCCGGAACTGGCCGGCTTTGCCAGTGCGGGCTTTGACGACCACCTCAAGCTCATCCTGCCGCAGGCCGGGCAGGAGCGCCCATCGTTGCCCATCGTGCAGGATGGCCGTCCCGTGTTCTCCGGGCCCCGCCCCGTGCTGCGCGACTACACCCCGGCGCGCTTTGACGCCGCCGCGGGTGAGCTGGACATCGAAGTCGCGCTGCACGAGGCCGGTCCGGCGTCGGACTGGGCGGCTGCGGCCTTTGTCGGCCAGTGGGTAGGCATTGCGGGGCCACGCGGCAGCCTGGTAATTCCTGCCGGTTTTGACTGGCACTGGCTCATCGGCGACGAGACCGCACTGCCCGCCATCTCCCGCCGCCTGGCCGAGCTGCCTGCACATACACGGGCCACCGTGCGCATCCAGGTGCAAAACCCTGCCGACCGGCGAGCGCTGCTCAGCGCGGCGCAGCTGGACCTGCAATGGGTGCCGGCCTTGCCTGCCGCCGTGGAAGAACTGGCGCTTCCTGCCGGCGCGGGCTACATCTGGGCTGCGGGTGAACATGCCGACATGGCCGCCGTGCGCCGCGCCGTGCTGGCCAAGCCGGGGGTGGATGCCAGGCGCATGCGCATCGCCGCCTACTGGAAGCGGGGCGTGGCCGATCACCATGAGGATCTGGCCACCGCAGCTGCATGAGGTGGGCCTGTGCCGGCAGTGGCAAGGCACACTGCCGCATGACCCCTGCGGGGTGCATATCGCACAGGACGTGACGGATGGCGCCAAGGCGCGCATACTGAAAATATGCATGCCAGCCTGTCGATCCTTGCGCCGCTGTCGGTGGTGTTGTCCTGCGCCTTGGGCGCGGGTGCGGTGCGGGCGCAAGGTGGCGAAACCGACAGCAACCGCGCCGCCAGCCTGCGCCAGGAGGCCATTGCCTACGAGCATGGCGAGGGCGTGGCGCGCGACCCGCTGCGCGCCGTGGCCCTGTATTGCGCCAGCGCGCGGCTTGGCGACATGCAGGCGCAATACAACTTGGGATGGATGTATGCCCATGGGCGCGGCGTGGCGCGCGACGATGTGGCGGCCGCCTACTTCTTCCGGGCCGCCGCCGAGCAGGGGCTGGGCGTGGCCGCGCGCATGTTGCAGGTGGTCGGCGGCGCCACCGACGAGGTGCCCGAGTGCCTGCGCCCCCCACCGCCGTCGCCGCCTGCGCAGCTTGTGGCAGCCCCGCCGGGGGTCAACTACCAGTTGACCGCGCCGCGCAAGATCGTGGAGCTGGTGCTCAAGATGGCGCCGCAATACCAGGTCGAGCCGCAGCTGGCACTGGCCATCATTGCCGCCGAATCGAACTTCAACACCCAGGCGCTGTCGCCCAAGAACGCGCAGGGCCTGATGCAGCTGATTCCCGAGACGAGCGAGCGCTTCAACGTCAAGAACCCGTATGACCCGGCGCAGAACATCCGTGGGGGCCTGACCTATCTGCGCTGGCTGCTGGCCTATTTCGAGGGCGACGTGGCGCTGGTGGCCGCCGCCTACAACGCGGGCGAGGGCAAGGTCGAGCGCTACCGCGGCGTG
This sequence comes from Acidovorax sp. T1, assembly GCF_002176815.1. Taxonomy (NCBI): domain Bacteria; kingdom Pseudomonadati; phylum Pseudomonadota; class Betaproteobacteria; order Burkholderiales; family Comamonadaceae; genus Acidovorax; species Acidovorax sp. T1. The sequence goes on from NZ_CP021648.1 coordinate 172,709, forward strand.
CCGCCCTACCTGGAGACACGCGCCTACGTGCAGCGCATCCTGAAGGCCGTTGGCGCCACCGCGCACCCGTTCGACCGCACCGTGGCCCCGCCATCGCCGGCGCTTGAACGCATTCGGCTGGCACTGCGGCGCAAGTAAGGTCCGTGCGGTGCACCCGCGGGCGCACATCGTCGGTGGCATGCATGGGGCTGACCCCACAACGCATATGGATACAGCCAAAAAATGGTTCCGGCGATGCCTGCCCTCGGTCACAGTAGCGTCTTGTTTTCTGAGAGGGGCAAACCCATGCAATTCAAACCCTTGCTGCTTGCCGCAGTGCTGGCTGTCACCTTGCCCCTGGCCACGCAGGCCAAGACGTTCCACTGGGCGCGTGCTGTCGATGTGTCGTCGTGGGACGTTCACGCCCAGAACGTGGGCGTGAACAACACCTTGCACGCCGCCGTGTACGACACGTTGGTCGAATACAACAGCAAGACGTTCAAGCCTGAACCATCGCTGGCCACTGAATGGAAGCTGGTGAGCCCCACCCAGCTGCGCCTGAGCTTGCGCAAGGGCGTGAAGTTCAGCGACGGCAGCGAGTTCACCGCTGACGATGCCAAGTTTTCTCTGGAGCGTGCCAAGTCGAAAAGCTCCAACTACGCGGTCTATGCCCAGGGCATTGACCGGGTGGAAAAGGTCAACAGCCACACCATCGACATTTTTTCGGACGTGCCCAACCCGGTGCTGCTCAACCAGCTGACCGAGCTGCGCATTCTCAGCAAGGCCTGGGCCGAGAAGCACAAGTCGGTCGAGCCCAAGGACATCAAGAGCAAGGACGAAACCTTTGCCCACCGCAACGCGCTGGGCACGGGGCCATTCGTGCTCAAGCAGTGGGCGCCCGACCAGCGCGTGGTGCTCGAATCCAACCCGCACTGGTGGGGCAAGGGCAAGTTCGCCACCAACGTGACCGAAGTGGTCTTCACCCCCATCAAGTCCGACGCCACGCGCACGGCGGCGCTGCTGTCGGGCGAGATCGATTTCATCATTGACCCGAGCCTGCAGGACCTGGCGCGGGTGCGCCAGACGCAGGGCCTGAAGGTGCTGGAAGGCGCCGAATACCGCACCATTTTTCTGGGGCTGGACCAGTTCCGCGACGAACTGCCGGGCTCGGACGTCAAGGGCAAGAACCCGCTCAAGGATGTGCGGGTGCGCAAGGCGCTGTACCAGGCGATCAACATCAACGCCATCCAGCGCGTGGTGCTGCGCGGCCTGGCCCAGCCCACGGGCGCGCTGATTGCCCACCAAGTCAACGGCTGGACGCCCAAGGCCGATGTGCGCTGGCCGTTCGACGCCAAGGCGGCGCAAAAGTTGTTGGCCGATGCGGGCTATCCCAGCGGCTTCGAGGTGGACTTTGCCTGCAGCGCGGGCCGCTATATCAACGACGAGCAGCTGTGCCAGGCCATCACCTCGCAGTGGGCCAAGGTGGGCGTGAAGGCGAAGCTGCGCTCGCTGCCGTTTGCCACCTATTTCCCCATGATCCAGCGCAACGAGGCCAGCATCTATTTGCTGGGCTGGGGCGTGCCGACGTTTGATGCGTTCTATTCGCTGCAGTCGCTGATCCGCTCGCCGGGCGTGGGCGGCGACGGCAACTTCAACCTGGGCCGCTTCAGCAACCCGCAGCAGGATGCGCTGATCGAGCGCATCAAGAAGGAAACCGACCCGGTCACGCGCAACAGCCTGATCGAAAAGGCCCTGGTGCAGGACCACGAGCTCATTTCGCACATCCCGCTGTACAACCAGGTGATCCCGTGGGCCGCCACGCAAAAGGTGGACCTGCCGCACCGGGCGGACAACCGCATTGACTGGCGCGCGCTCAAGGTCAACTGACCAGGCCCACACAGCAAAAAGCCCCGGTGCTGGGCAAGCGTCGGGGCTTTTTTTATATTTGCTCGCCGGGTTGTCAGTCCAGTGCGCGTTGCACCGCCGGACGCTCCAGCATGCGCTGTGTGTGGGCAAACACTTTGGGGAACAGCGCAATGTCCACGCCATCGCTTTTCAGCCAGCCTGCGATGGTGAACAGATAGCCGTCCGCCACGGTGTACTGCTCACCCATGACCCAGGGACCCTGCTGCGCGTATGCCAGATAGTGGGTTTCAATCAGCTGGAAACAGTCGGTCATGTTTTGCGGCACCTTGCGCTGTATGGCGGCAATGGCTTCAGGCTCGTCGGCCCACCGGCTGGCGCGGGGGCGGTGGGCGTGGGCGATATGCACTGTGGACGCGAGGTAGCTGTGGAACTCCTGCATGCGCGCAAAGCCGTGGGCCTCGGCGGGTGCAAGGCGTGCTTCGGGAAAACTCTGCGCCACGTAGGCCAGCAGCGCGGGCGTTTCCGTCAACGTACCGTGGTGGGTGACGAGGGCGGGCACGCGGCCCTTGGGGTTGACGGCGAGGTATTCGGGCGTTCGCTGTTGGCCAGCGGTGAAGTTCACACGCACCAGCTGGTGCTCGGCGCCAGCCTCTTCCAAGGCGATGCGAACGGCCTGCGCGCAGGTGCCGGGGGTGTAATAAAGCGTGAGAGGGGTCATGGTTGGTGTGCTATTAATTGAGTAGCTGTTAGCGCTTTATGGATAAGCACTTGAGGCCAATTTGGTTTGAAAATTCAACTACAAAGTGCACCGAATTTCAGTGTGACGGACCGGTCTCCAAGCCGGCTTTCATGGGTGTTGGGCCTTTGTCTTCCTGGGTGTTTTGATTGATTCGATGCGGGTGATTTCGCCAGGGCATCAATAGCCCGCAGGGCGCTGGGGTGTACCACCGGCATTGGTGCGAAAGCGCGCCAGAAGATCCTGCGCGGCGCTGGCCAGCAGCATGGTGTCCACGCCCACGGCCACAAACAGCGCACCGGCGGCGAGCCATTGGCGCGCTTGTGATTCGGTGGTGGCCAGAATGCCCGGCGCCTTGCCCGCGCGCAGGATGCGCGCAATGCCGTCGTGAATGGCGGCTTGCACCTCCGGATGCCCCGGGTTGCCGGGGTGGCCCATCGAGGCCGACAGGTCGGCCGGGCCGATGAACACGCCATCCACGCCGGGCGTGGCGGCGATGGCATCGAGATTGGCCATGGCTTCCACCGTCTCGGCCTGTACCAGCAGGCAGATCTGCTGGTTGGCCTCGTGCACATACTGGGGGTAGGCCTGCCAGCGCGACGAGCGGGCCAGCGCACTGCCCATGCCGCGCACACCTTCGGGCGCATAGCGCGTGGCGCGCACCAGCTGCTGCGCCTGCTCGGCGGTGTCCACCATGGGCACCAGCAGGGTTTGCGCGCCGATGTCCAGGTATTGCTTGATCAGCGCGGTGTCGCCCACAGGCACACGGGCAATGGGGTGGGGCGCCTGTGCACCCGGCGGCAGGGCGCTGGTGGTACTGGCAATGGCCTGCAGCTGGTGCAGGATGGAGCGCAGGTCGTTGGGCGCATGTTCGCCATCGATCAGCAGCCAGTCGTAGCCGGTGCCGGCGAGGATTTCGGCGCTGTAGGCGTCGGCCATCCCGAGCCACAGGCCGATTTGGGCCTGGCCCTGGGCCATGGCCTGTTTGAAGCGGTTGGTGGGTGTCTGCAATCTGAACTCCGTGCGGCGTTGCCAAGCCCGCCATCGTACGGCGTGTCGCCAGGCCGCGTTGGCATGGTCGCTATAGTCAGCAGCCCCGTTCCAGGGGCTTCCAACGACATACGCCATGGCCAAAGACAAAACCACGTTCACCTGCACCGAGTGCGGCGGCACCAGCCCGCGATGGCTGGGCAAATGCCCATCGTGCAACGCCTGGAACACGCTGATCGAATCGGTGGCAGATGCCGGGCCCGGCAAAAACCGCTACAGCGGCGCACAGTTTGCCGGGCTGGCGCAGGCGCAGGCCGTGATGCCGCTGGCGGCCATCGAGGCGACCGACATCGCGCGCACGCCCAGTGGTATCGACGAACTGGACCGCGTGCTGGGCGGGGGTATCGTCGAAGGCGGTGTGGTGTTGATTGGTGGTGACCCGGGCATTGGCAAGTCCACGCTGCTGCTGCAGGCGCTGGACGCGCTGCAGCGCGCCGGCCTGCCCACCCTGTATGTGACCGGCGAAGAAAGCGGCGCCCAGGTGGCGCTGCGCTCGCGCCGGCTGGGGCTGGACCACAGCCAGGTGAACGTGCTGGCAGAGATCCAGCTGGAAAAAATCCTGGCCACCATCGAATCCATGCAACCGGCGGTGGCAGTGATCGACTCGATCCAGACGGTGTATTCCGACCAGCTCACGTCGGCACCCGGCTCTGTGGCCCAGGTGCGCGAGTGCGCGGCGCACCTCACACGCTGCGCCAAGGCATCGGGCGTGGCCATCGTGCTGGTGGGCCATGTGACCAAGGAGGGTGCGCTGGCCGGGCCCCGCGTGCTGGAGCACATGGTGGACACGGTGCTGTATTTCGAAGGCGATACGCACAGCCAGTTCCGCCTGGTGCGCGCCATCAAGAACCGCTTTGGTGCCGTCAACGAGATCGGCGTGTTCGCCATGACCGAGAAGGGCCTCAAGGGGGTCAGTAACCCCAGCGCCATCTTTCTGAGCCAGCACAGTGAGCCCGTGCCGGGCAGTTGTGTGATGGTCACGCTCGAAGGCACCCGGCCTTTGCTGGTCGAAATACAGGCTCTGGTGGACAGTGGCGGCCCCAGCCCGCGGCGCCTGAGTGTGGGCCTGGACAAGGATCGCCTTGCCATGCTGCTGGCTGTGCTGCACCGCCATGCGGGCGTGGCCTGCATGGACCAGGACGTGTTTGTGAATGCCGTGGGTGGCGTGCGCATCAGCGAGCCCGCCGCCGACCTGGCCGTGATGCTGGCCATCACCTCCAGCCTGCGGGGCAAGGCATTGCCGCAGGGGTTCATCGCCTTTGGCGAGGTAGGGCTGGCGGGCGAGGTGCGCCCCGCGCCCCGCGGCCAGGAGCGCCTGCGCGAGGCGGCCAAGCTGGGCTTCAGCGTGGCGGTGGTGCCCAAGGCCAATGCCCCCAAAAAACCGATCGAGGGCCTGACCATCCACGCCGTGGAGCGCGTGGAAGAGGCCATGAACGTGGTGCGCGGGATGGGCTGAGGGCCAGCGCTCAGCCTCTCAGGCATGCCTACGCACTCCCCACAGGGTTGGGCGGGTGGCGCCGTAAGACAATGGGGCCATGAATTTTAGAAATATCCTGGTGCCCGTGGGGCTGGTGATTGTTGTGGTGATGGGCTTTCGGTCCTATGGCTGGATGGGCGTGGCGGCCGTCGGCGGGGGCGTCCTCATGTGGGCCCTGCTGCATTTCACCCGCCTTATGAATGTGCTGCGCAAGGCGGCCGATCGCCCGATCGGCCATGTGGGCAGCGCCGTCATGCTCAATGCCAAACTGCAGGCGGGGGTGAGCCTGATGCATGTGGTCGCCATGACCCGCTCGTTGGGGGCGCTGCAGTCGCCCGAAAACGAACAGCCCGAGGTCTACCGCTGGACCGATGGCACCCAATCGCATGTGACCTGCGTGTTCCAGAATGGCAAGCTGGTGAAGTGGGCGCTGGAGCGTCCGGTGGAACCCGCCGATGCCCAAGGCGGCGATGCAGGGTCGGCGGCGCCGTAAAATCCGTGGTTTTGCGACACCTCCAGCAACCCAAAGGACACCCATGAGCCCCGTAGTTCCCTCGATGGCCGATCGTGACGGCAAGATCTGGATGGACGGCCAGATGGTCGACTGGCGCGATGCCAAGATCCATGTGCTGACCCACACCCTGCATTACGGTTGCGGCGCCTTCGAAGGCGTGCGCGCCTACAACACCGTGGGCGGCACGGCCATCTTCCGTCTGCAGGACCACACCGAGCGCCTGTTTAACAGCGCCAAGATCCTGCGCATGAAGATCCCTTTCACCCAGGAGCAGGTGAACGAGGCGCAGTGCGCGGTGATGCGCGAGAACCGGCTGGAATCGGGCTACCTGCGCCCCCTGACCTGGATCGGCGACAAGAAGCTGGGCGTGTCGCCCAAGGGCAACGACATACACCTGATGGTGGCGGCCTGGGCCTGGGGCGCCTATCTGGGCGAAGACGGCATGGCCCGCGGCATCCGCGTCAAAACCAGCAGCTACACGCGCCACCACGTCAACATCACCATGAGCCAGGCCAAGGCGGTGAGCAACTACACCAATTCCATTCTGGCCAATACCGAAGCCACCGACGATGGCTACGACGAGGCGCTGCTGCTCGATGCCGCCGGCTTTGTCTCTGAGGGCTCGGGCGAGAACGTGTTCATCGTCAAGAACGGTGTGGTTTACACGCCCGACCTGTCGGCCGGTGCCCTCAACGGCATCACGCGCAACACCGTGTTCCATATCTGCAAGGACCTGGGCCTGGAAGTGGTGCAAAAGCGCATCACGCGCGACGAGGTGTACATCGCCGACGAAGCTTTCTTCACCGGCACGGCCGCCGAAGTCACGCCCATTCGCGAACTGGACCGCATCGAGCTGGGCAAGGGTGACTATGTGGGCCGCCGGGGTCCCATTACCGAAAAAATCCAGAGCGCTTTCTTTGACATCGTCAACGGCCGCAATCCCCAATACGCCCACTGGCTCACCAAGGTCTGACCATGTCGCAAGCCGTTATTGAACTTCTGGCCAAAGACCTGAACGCCCAGGGCGGCGTGTTCTGCCCCAATCCCAAAGCAGACATGAAGCTCTGGAACAGCCATCCCAAGGTCTATCTCGACGTGGCCCATACCGGGGAAGCCAAGTGCCCTTATTGCGGCACGGTGTACCGGTTGAAGGCGGGCGAGGTCGCTCACGGCGGTCATTGATTGATGGCTGTTGCAGCAGGACGTGGATCTGCACCACCCACATTGACCGTTGCGGTACTGTCTCACAACGAGGCACATCGCATTGAAGCCTGCTTGCGCAGTGCCGCTTTTGCCGATCAGCTGCTGGTGGTGGACAGTGGCAGCACGGATGACACAGTGGCCATTGCGCGCAGCCTGGGCGCAGAAGTGCACAGCTACCCCGACTGGCAAGGGTTTGCCGTGCAGCGCAACCGGCTGTTGGCCAATTCGCGTGGCGATTATGTGTTCTTTCTGGATGCCGACGAGGTAATGACGCCCGCGTTTGCACAGGAGTTGCAAGCCATCGTGCGCTCCGGCGAACAGGCGGTGTGGACGATTCGCTGGCGCATGGTCGCCTACGGGCACGAACTCAGGTATTTCCGCTCGCAATCACAGATCGAGCGCCTGTTTGTGCGGGCACTTGTCAAGGAATACACCGGCGTGGTGCACGAGCAAGCGCAGCTGCATGCCTTGCCCGGCGGCGGGGCGGTGCCGCGCCGTCTGATCAAGGCACGGCTGCTGCACTACTCTCGCACCACAGTGCGGGGAAGCCTGGAAAAGCTCACCCAGTACGTCATGCTGGGGGCCGCCAAACGCGCCGAAAAAGGCCAGCGGGGCGGCGTGCTGCGGGGCCTGGCATCGGGGCTTTCCATGTTCCTGCGTCTGTATGTGTTCCGCCTGGGGTTCTTGTGTGGTGGGCCCGGGTTTCTGTACTGCCTGTTCGTGGCGCTGGAGGGCTTTTTCCGTTACGCGGCCCTGCACTACGACCGTGACAGCCTGACAGACAAGGTGATTCGCTGATGACCGCACAGCGCTGGTATGGGCGTTGCGCGAGCATTGGCGCTTTCATGGTGCCCGGGTTGGCGCTCTGGTTGCCGTCGGGCTACTCCTACGGTGCAGTCTTGTTGCTGCTTGCGGCGCTGGCCAGTGCCCCGATGTGGTGGCGCAACCCTGTGCCGCGCGCCGCCTGGTGGCTCACGGCTGCCTTTGTGGCCATGGCTGGGCTGTGGACGCTGGATGTGGGCACCGCCTGGGGCATGGGCAGCATGGAGCGCCCGACGAAGTACCTGCTGGCATTGCCCTGCATGTTCTACCTGTTGACGTTTGCGCCCCGTGTCTCTTGGTTGTGGGCGGGCATTGCCGTGGGCGCCGTGGGCGCCGGGCTGATAGGTTTCTACCAGGTGGGCATGCGGGGCCTGGAGCGTGCCAACGGCTATACCAACGCGATCCAGTATGGTGATCTGAGCATGCTGCTGGGGTTGATGAGTGGTGTTGTGCTCGTGGTGCAATGGCGGCGATGGAACGCCTGGCAACGCGGGTTGCTAGCCGTTGCCGTGGCGCTGGGAATGGTGGGCTGCGTGCTCTCCCAGTCCCGTGGAGGCTGGCTTGCGCTGGCGCTGCTGTTGCCAGTATGCGTGTGGCTTCTGGTGCGAACGACCGGTCAGAGGAGCCTGTACTGGGGGCTGACTGCGCTGGCGTTTGCGGCAGCTGCGCTGTCGCAGGTGCCAGCTATTGAGCGCAGGCTGGACGAAGCGCGTCAGGAGGTGCAAACCTACCAGGAACGCGGTGACGGCAGCAGTTCGGTGGGGCAACGGCTCGCGCACTGGCGCCTGGCATGGGAGATGGGCAGGGACCGGCCACTCATTGGTTGGGGGCGGGCCGGCTATATAGAGGAGAAGGCGAGGCGCGTGGCGGCGGGGCAGGCCTACCCCAGTGTTCTGGAATATGGGCATGCGCACAATGAAGTTCTGGACCTGTTTGCCAAGCGGGGTCTGATGGGTGTGCTGCTGTTGATGGCTTTCTACGGTATACCGCTGGCGATTTTCTGGCCCACGGCTGCGCGGATTCGGGATGGCTCAGGCAAGGTGGACAATGAGTCGCTCGCACTGAGCCTGGTTGGTGTGTTGATGCCGCTGTCGTACATCGGTTTTGGCCTCACGCAGGTATTTCTGGCCCACAACAGTGGCAACATGTTCTATCTCTTCATGTGCCCGCTGGTGCTGACCGCCCTGCATGGGCGACGTGCGCGCAGGGGTTGCCTCAGTACGGTCTGACCAGGGCTTTACCGATGAACATCCTGCTGGTCAACAACTCCTCTATTCCCGTCTATGGCTACGGTGGCACCGAGCGCGTGATCTGGGACCTGGGCAAGACGCTGGTGCAGCAAGGCCACCGCGTGAGTTACCTGGTTCCTGAAGGCTCTCGCTGTGACTTCGGCCAGGTGTTTCCCATCCGACCCGGGGAGCCTTGGGAGGGCCAGATACCGGCCGACGTAGACATCACGCATTTTCAGTTCAATCCGTGCAGCGAAATCGGTCGCCCCTACCTGGTGACCGAGCACGGCAACGCGCGCAAACTCAAGCCGTTGCCGCGCAACACGGTATTCCTCTCGCGCGACCATGCGTCGCGCTATGGCTCCACCGAGTTCGTCTACAACGGCCTGGCCTGGGACAGCTATGGCCCGGTGGACTTTGACCGCCCGCGCCCGCACTATCACTTTCTGGGCAAGGCGGCCTGGGGTGTGAAGAACGTGCGCGGTGCCGTTCGCGTGGCCAAGCTGGCGGGCGTGGAGCTCGATGTGCTGGGCGGCAACCGCATCAACTTCAAGCGTGGATTTCGTTGGACGCTGTCGCGCAAGATCCACTTCCACGGCATGGTGGGCGGCACGCAAAAGACGGGCCTGCTCAACGCATCGCGCGGGCTGATCTTTCCGGTGCGCTGGCATGAGCCGTTTGGTCTGGCCATCATCGAAAGCCTGTACTTTGGCTGCCCCGTCTTTGCCACACCGTACGGCGCTTTGCCTGAACTGGTGCCGGTGCACTGTGGTGTGCTGTCTGCGCAGGCCTCGGTGCTGGCCGAAGCAGTTCGCAACAATCACTTCGATCCTCGCGCATGCCATGCGCATGTGGTGGAACACTTTGGTGTGCAACGCATGGCGCGCAACTACCTGCGCGTGTACGAACGTGTGCTGGCCGGCGAAACACTGAATGCACATCCGCCCGTGATTCAGGGGCCCGCACGCGAGCTGCCCTGGGCGAACTGATGCGCCTTGTGTGACGGCAGTCATCGAAAATTCTGCCCCAAGAAGCCGCTTCCGCGTGCCAGCCCAAGTCGTAGAAGTTATCGAAAATAGCAGTTCCGGGGGGGGCTCAACCCAGCAGCGCGCGGGCCCCCTGGTCCATGCGCACAATCAGCTCGGCGGCGGTTGGCAGGTCGCGCACCAGTCCCACCCCTTCCCCCACGGTGACATGCGCGGCGGTGTAGTCGCCAGCCAAAACTGCCGCGTCATACGCATCCCGGGCAGCGGCCGGCTCGCTGCGCAGCGCGTCGATGCGTTCTTCCCATGCCCGATGCAAGGGGTTGCGTAGGGCGCGAAAGTCGTAGGGCGCAGGCCAGTTCTTGCGCCGCAGGATGTCGAACACCGCGCTGCGAGCTGTGCCGTCGCCGTCCGTGCGCACGGCCAGCTCTTTGGCGCCTTGTGGTGCCAGGCTTTCGGCGGTGGCCCACAGGCGCGAGCCGACCAGCGCGCCATCGGCGCCCAGCACCATCGCCGCGGCCAGGGTGCGGCCGTCGGCAATGCCTCCGGCGGCCAGCAGCAGGGTGCCGGGGGCATGCGCCGCCAGCCAGTCGGCGAGCTCGGGCACGAAGGTCATGGTGGCGCGGCCATGGAGGGCGTTCATGCCATGGCCGCCCGCCTCGGCGCCTTGCGCCACGATGACCGTGGCGCCGGCCTCCACGGCCTGGGGCGCCTGTTCCATGCGCTGGATCTGGCAGATCAGCGCGGCCCCACTGGCTGCAATGCGTGCGGCATACCGGCGGGCGTCGCCGAACGACAGCATCACGGCGCGGGGGCGGTGCTCCGGGGCATGGTCCAGCACCCAGTCCAGTGCCGAGGCGTCTTCATCGAGCTTCCAGGTGATGAAGCCGCAGCCAATGCGGCCGGTTTCTGCCGCCTGCAGCGCGAGTGTGTACTCACGCTGGGTCCAGGCGAGGTCACCATATCCGCCGCCCACCATCCCCAGGGCTCCGGCCCGCGCGCAGGCTGCGGCCAGTGCGCCGCCGGAAGCCAGCGCCATGGGTGCAAGCGCGATTGGGGTGGTCAGGTCGAAGCGGGCGGAAAACCGAGAGTGGGTGAGTAGTGTCATGTGGGCATTGTCCTGCGCTCTTTGCCAGCCGTCCAACCGGATGCGGATGGCAGGCGCTGATGCGCTACACAAAACGTAGCTGGCAGCGCTTTCCACTTCTGGCTTCACAATCGAAAAGCGGCCGAACGCAAGGTGAAATCAGCGCAATGCGCTCATCTTTTTGATATGGCCCTAGCCGCCCGCCCCCGCCTGTACTGGCAGGCGCAGCACAAAGCAGGCGCCAGGCGCGCCGTCGGGCCGGTCTTCGCAGCGCACGGTGCCGTTGTGGCGCTCGGCAATCGAGCGCACCAGCGCCAGCCCCAGGCCCACGCCCCCGGCACGCTCGCTGGCACCGGGCAGGCGGTAGAAGGGCTCGAAGATGCGTTCGCGCAAGGCGGGGGGAACGCCGGGCCCCTGGTCGAGCACGCTCAGCTGGGCCTGGCCATCGCGCCGCTGCACCACCACCGTGATGTCGCCCTGGCTGTAGCGGCGTGCGTTCTCCAGCAGGTTGCGCAGCGCGCGGCGCAGCAGCTTGGCCACGCCATGCACCTCCAGCAGCTCGGGGCTGGCGCTCACATCCAGGTCGGCCCCCACCCGTGCGCATTCTTCGGCGGCCAGTCCGATCAGGTCCACCAGTTCCACGGTGCCCACATCGGCCTCGCGCGCGTCCAGTCGGCTGGACAGCAGGATTTCATCGACCAGCTGGTCGAGTTCGGCAATGTTGCGCAGGATTTCTTCGCGGAACGCGGGCGAGGGTTGCTGGCCGCCCATCAGCTCCAGGCCCATGCGGATGCGTGTGAGCGGCGAGCGCAGTTCGTGCGAGGCGTTGGCCAGCAGCGATTTGTGGGTCTTGACCAGGGTTTCAATGCGCGCCGCGGCCGCATTGAACTGGCGCGCCAGGTCGGCCACCTCGTCCTGCCCGTGCTCGGGAACGCGCACCGACAGATCGCCTTCGCCAAACCGCTGCACGCTGCGCTGCAGGGTCTCCAGCCGCTGCAGCAGGCGACGGATGATGGGGAACACTCCCACGGCCACGGCCAGGCCCACCAGGCCCAGCATCCACAGGAAACCAAAGGGCGGACGCATCCAGAAGGCGGCTTCGGGGCGTCGGTTGGGGCCGGGGTGGTTGCCCCGGTCGGCGCGCGGAGCGAGCTGCAGGTTGTAGGTGGTGCCGTCGGCGCTGTCGATGCGCAGCTCCAGGCCTTCGCCCGGTGGCCCCGGCACGCGCGTGGCCAGCCCGGCGATCAGTGTGTGGCCGTCCCCGTCGCGCAGCACCACTTCGCGGGCGGGGGGTGCCGCGGGCTGGGTGTTCTGCTCTGCGGCGATGCGCCAGGCCCAGCCCACGGCCAGCGTGAGCACGGCCATGCCGCCGACCACCGCCAGCCAGATGCGCAGGTACAGGCGGCGGGAAAAAATATCAAACAACGCCATGCCCCACGCCCGTGAACTTTGGCCTGAGCAATTGGCGCGCCCCAAGCCAGTGCCACCGTGTAACTGGCTTTGCCAGGCCACCGGTGGCGTCCCCCTGGGGGCTGAGGTGCCGCGGCTCGAAGCCTGCCGGTGCAGGCTTGGACGGCTCAGAAGGGTTGCCGACTCTGGCGGCAACACCGGGCGCAGTGCGACTCAGGCGGGGCATATCAATCTTGCTGTTTGGCGAACACATAGCCCACGCCGCGTACCGTTAGGATGCGGCGCGGATTCTTGGCGTCCACTTCGATGGCGGCGCGGATGCGGCCCATGTGCACGTCGATGGAGCGGTCAAACGCTTCCAGCTCGCGGCCGCGCACGGCCTCCATGATCTGGTCGCGCGTAAGCACGCGGCCGGCGCGCTCGGCCAGCGCCACCAGCAGGTCGAACTGGTAGGAGGTGAGGTCGGCCAGCTCGCCGGCCACGGTCACGGTACGGGCGTCGCGGTCAATCTCCAGCGTGCCAAACCGCAGCGCCTGGCTGGCCGGCGCAGCGCTGCCGCCATCGGTGCGGCGGCGCAGGATGGCGCGGATGCGGGCCAGCAGCTCGCGCGGCTCGAAGGGCTTGGGCAGGTAGTCGTCGGCGCCCAGCTCCAGGCCGATGATGCGGTCCATGGGGTCGCCCTTGGCGGTGAGCATGAGCACCGGCACCTGGGCGGCGGGGCCCTGCAGCGCGCGGATGCGCCGGCAGACGTCCAGGCCGTCCATGTCGGGCAGCATCAGATCGAGGATGACCAGGTCGGGCAAGGGCCCCGCATCAGGGCCCTGCAGTTGCGCCAGGCCGCTCGCGCCATCGGCGCGGTGCGTGACGTGCAGGCCAGACTGGCCGAGGTATTCGCCCACCATCTGTGCAAGGCGGGCGTCGTCTTCAATCATCAACAGGTGCGAGCTCATCGTGGCAGTGTAGTGGGGCAGTGGAGTCGGTTCGGGCAGGGCTCCATCGTGACCCGCAGGCGTCGCGCAGCGTTGAAGCCGCCGTAAAGTTCCGGTAAACCGTGCAACCTCGCAGGTGCTCAAATGCTATTGTTTATATAGCTGTTGGCGCTTTAAGGTCGGGCACTAGCGGGTGTTTTGACCCGTGAGGCCAGCCATACCAGCCCGAGCACCGGCAGCCCCAGCAAGGACGTGGCCGTAAAGAAATGGGCGTAGCCGAAACTGTTGACATAGTCGCCCGAAAAGCCCGCCACAAACTTCGGCAGAAGCAGCATCATCGAGCTGAACAGCGCGTACTGCGTGGCCGAATAACTCACGTTGGTCAGGCTCGACAGATACGCAATGAACGCGGCCGACGCAATGCCGCTGGCCAGGTTGTCGGCCGACACCACGGCGATCAGCGCCGTCACGTCATGCCCATGGCCCGCCAGCCAGGCAAACAGCAGGTTGCTGCCCGCGCTGAGCACGGCGCCCAGCATCAGGATGCGCATCACCCCCAGGCGCATCGACAGCACGCCGCCCACAAAGGCGCCCACCAGCGTCATGATGACGCCGTAAATCTTGGTGACCGCCGCCACCTCGTCCTTGGTGAAGCCCATGTCCACATAGAACGGGTTGGCCATGATGCCCATCACCACGTCGCTGATGCGGTACACGGCGATCAGCGCCAGGATCTGCGCGGCCTGCCAGCCGTAACGGCCCAGAAAATCGGCGAACGGATCGACCACGGCGCCCTTGATCCATTCGGCCGCGTTCTTGGCGGGTGGCAGCACCACGGGCACCGGCTCGCGCGAGAACAGTACCGTGACCACGCCCACGGCCATCGACGCGGCCATGGCCAGATAGGCCGCCTGCCAGGCGCCATTCTGGTAGGCCGCGGTGCCCTGGGCCACCGCCTGGCCAACCGCCTGTGCTGCAGCGGGTGCCACCTCGGAGCGCGCCGCAATCCACAGCACGCCCGCGCCAGCCCAGATCATGGCCAGGCGGTAACCGGTCTGGTACGAGGCGGCCAGGGCGGCCTGGTGATTGGCATCGGCCGATTCGATGCGAAACGCGTCCAGCGCGATGTCCTGCGTGGCCGAGCCAAAGGCCACCGCCAGCGCGCACCACACGATGGGGCCCAGCGTGAGGCGCGGGTCGGCCAGCGCCATGCCCACGAGCCCGGCCACGATGAGGGCCTGCGACAGCAGCAGCCAGCTGCGCCGCCGCCCCAGCCAGCGCGTCAGCAGCGGCAGCGGCATGCGGTCCACCAGCGGCGCCCACAGCCACTTGAAGCCATAGGCCAGGCCCACCCAGCTCAGGTATCCGATGGTGCTGCGGTCGATGCCGGCCTCGCGCAGGCGAAAGCTCAGCGTGCCCAGCACCAGCAGCAGCGGCAGGCCGGCGGAGAAGCCCAGCGTCAGCATGCGCAGGCTGGCCGGTTCGAGGTAAACGCGCAGGGTTTGCAGCCAGGAGGTGCGTGGGGGATGCATGTCGCGGGCAGGCGTGGCCGCTGCGGGGGTCGGGATGGGGTCTGGCATGTGCGCGTGGGGATTTTTGTCTATTATTCCCGCATGTGTCTTTTCTGCCCGGCGTTGCCGCCCACTGCTGCCCCCTCGTCACCCTGGATGCCCCGCCGCGCCTTTTTGCTGGCCGCCGGCGCAGGCGCGGGTGTGCTCGTGGCGGCCCCGGCGTTGGCGCAGGTGGATGTGGGCGCGGCCTCCGGCTTGCGCCGGCTGGTGCCCGCCGAAACGCTCGAATCCTCGGCCACCCAGCAATACAGCCAGTTGCTGGCCCAGGCGCGCGCCAAGAATGCCCTGGCGCCCCCCGGCCACCCTCAGCTGCAGCGGCTGCACGCCATTGCGCGGCGGCTGGTTCCCTACACCGCCCAGTGGAACGACCGGGCACGCCAGTGGCGCTGGGAGGTCAACCTGATCGGCAGCAAGCAGATCAATGCCTTTTGCATGCCCGGCGGCAAGATTGCCTTCTACACCGGCATCCTGGAGCAGCTCAAGCTGACCGACGACGAAGTCGCCATGGTGATGGGCCACGAGATGGCCCACGCCCTGCGCGAGCACGCCCGCGAGCGCATTGCCAAAAGCAGGGCCACGGGCCTGGGGCTGTCGCTGGGGGCGCAGCTGCTGGGCCTGGGCGATTTGGGCAACATGGCGGCCAACCTGGGCACCCAGTTGCTCACGCTCAAGTTCAGCCGGGGCGATGAGTCCGACGCCGATCTGGTGGGGCTGGAGCTGGCCGCACGCGCGGGCTACAAGCCCGAGGCGGCCGTGAGCCTGTGGCGCAAGATGGGCAATGCCACCGGCAACGCGCAAGGGGGGCTGGCATTTTTGTCCACGCACCCCAGCGGCCCGGAACGCATCCGCGAGCTCGAAAGCAATGTGCCCAAGGTGCAGGGGCTTTATGCCGCCGCACGCCGGGGTGGTTGAAATTTTGCTGCATTATTAATAGCTGCTGGCGCTTGCTGTATAAGCACTGCAGCCGATTTTTGCCAAATTTCCGTGGCACCCCCCATGCCAGCATCTTCTGGGGGCACGCTAACCCAGGCTAACCCGGTTGCGGCCCGCACGCTTGCTGTCATACAGGGCCTTGTCGGCCCGCGCCGTGGCGTTCTGCAGGTCGTGGCCACCGTGCAACTGTGCCACGCCAAACGACAAGGTGAGGGAAATGGGTATCCCGTCGATGGTGAACCGGTGCGCCTCGATGGCGGTGCGGATGCGCTCGGCTGCAGCGTGGGCGGCTGGCAGCGAACTGTCGGGCATCAGCGCCAGAAACTCTTCGCCACCCCAGCGCGCCAACACATCGCACTCGCGCAGGTTGGCCGACAGCACCTGCGCCACATGCACCAAAGCCCGGTCTCCGGCAGCGTGCCCGCAACGGTCGTTCACCAGCTTGAAATGGTCGATATCGCACAGCATCAGCGCGACGGGTGCGCCGGAGCGCTGGCAGCGTGCCAGTTCGTTGGCCGCCAGTGTCTGGAAATGGCTGCGATTGTTCAGACCGGTCAATGGGTCAAGTGTGGCCTGCTTGAGCAGACGGGCTTCGGCCACGAGGATGGTGCGGCGGTAGAAACCGGCCAGCGCCGCGAACATGCCAAAGATCAGGCAGACATGGATCGCGTTGACGATCTCAACGCGGTGCGGTGGCAATGGCGCCAGGGGCCCCAGGTATTCGCACAAGGCCTTGAGTCCCAGGTAGTAAACCAGCAGACCCAGCACCATGGGCATGGTGTATCCCTTGGCGTTGGCGATCACGATGGCGGGGATGAACAACAGCAGGTAATAGTGAAACCCGCTCTCCCAGCCGATCATCAGCGATCCCAGTGCCGAATGGACGATGACCTCCACCCAGATCAGCGCCACCCCCAGCATATTGCGCCGCCGCCGGATCAGCGCATAGGCGCTGAGGTACATCGCGATACTGATGACGTTGATGGCCGCCAGCGGCACCGAGCCCAACAGCAGAAACAGCACGATGTAGGCCGCATCGATGGTTGCAGCCGTCAGCGCAATGCGGCCCACCATGCCCCAATAGGCCTTGCCTGCAATGCTGGAGCCGCGCGAGGTGGCCAGGGGAAGGGCGAGGGTGGACGTGGGCATGTGGGGCGATGTGGTGTGGCCAGGTGCCGCGGGGCTGAGTGCTATTGATCACTGGCACATCGCGGCGGCTGAGTGCATGGTCACTGCATTCTGTTACCTGAAACAAGGCAAAACCTTTGTCCGACAAATAAAGTCAAGTATTGACCCGGGATCAAGCCGCCTGCCGGCGACAGTTCGGCAGTGGCTCAGGTGTTGCCCACATACGGGTTGCTGCGCCGCTCGCGCCCAAAGGTGCTCTCGGGTCCGTGCCCTGGAATGAACACCGTCTGGTCGCCCATGGGCCACAGGCGCTGCGTGATGCTGTCGATGAGCTGCTGGTGGTTGCCCTGCGGGAAATCGGTGCGGCCAATGCTGCCGGCAAACAGCACATCGCCCACAAAGGCCCGGTCAATCTGCGGCGCATGGAACACCACATGGCCGGGCGTGTGGCCGGGGCAGTGGCGCACGTTCAGCGTTTCGTTGCCGATCTGCACCTGGTCGCCGTCGTGCAGCCAGCGCGTGGGCGTGAATGGCTGCGCGGGTGGAAAGCCGAACATCGCGCTTTGCTGCGGCAGGCCGTCAATCCAGAACTGGTCGGCCGGGTGCGGGCCGACGATGGGAAGTTGCAGACGCTCGGCCAGTTCGCCCGTGCCCCCGGCGTGGTCGATGTGGGCGTGCGTGAGCCAGATCTGTTCCAGGGTGAGGCCCCGGCGCTCAACCTCCGACAGCAGGGTGTCCAGATCGCCGCCGGGATCAATGATGGCGGCCTTGCGGGTGGCGTCGCACCAGACGATGGAGCAGTTTTGCTGGAACGGCGTGACGGGGATGGAGAGGTACTGGAGCATGGAAAAAATCAGTTCGGTTGCCGCATCGGCAGGCCCGAACGATAGCGCAAACGCTCAGCCAGTCAGCCAGTCAGCCAGTCAGCCAGCCAGCCAGCCAGCCAGCCAGCAGTGCGGGCGCGGCGCCAGGGGTGGCCCCCGTGGGCAGGGTCAGTTTGCGGTCGCGCAGCGCCTGCGCCAAGGAACTGGGGCGCTGCCCCGGCTTGGCTAACGCTGATGTGCTCTTGTTTTAATAGCTGCTTGCGCTTGTTGGATAAGCGCTAGAAGCATATTTGACATGAAACCTGTCACAGGTTGGTGGCGGCCACCACTTCGGTCATGTCGGTCAGGCCCTGAAGCACCTTTTCGATGCCGTCCTGGCGCAGGGTGAGCATGCCAGCCGCCAGTGCCGAGTGGCGGATGTCGGACGCGGGTGCGCGGCGGCGGATGTGCTGGCGGATGGGGTCGTCGCTGAGCATCAGCTCGTGGATGCCCAGCCGCCCGTGGTAGCCGTGGTTTTCGCACGCCGTGCAGCCCACCGCACGCCACAGGCGCAGGTTTCCGAAGGCGTCGCCATGAAGCTTGCGCCACTGCGCCACCTGTGCAGAGCGCGCCTCTTGCGTGTTGCCGGTGCCGCTGGCGAGGTATTGTGAAGCCAGGTCGGTCAGTGTTTCATCGTCGGCCACGCGCGGCTCGCGGCACGCGGTGCACAGGCGCCGCACCAGGCGCTGTGCGAGGATGGCCAGCAGCGAGTCCGAGAAGTTGAACGGGTCCAGGCCAATTTCAAGCAGCCGCGCAATGCTTTCGGGCGCCGAATTGGTGTGCAGGGTGGACAGCACCAGATGCCCCGTGAGCGAGGCCTCGACGGCGATGCGCGCGGTTTCCTCGTCGCGCATTTCGCCGATCATGATGACGTCCGGGTCGGCGCGCAAAAAGGTGCGCATGGCGGCGGCAAAGGTCCAGCCAATGCGCGGGTTCACCTGCACCTGGCGCAGCCCGCTCTGGGTGATTTCAATCGGGTCTTCGGCTGTCCAGATCTTGCGTCCGGCGGTGTTGATGTCGCGCACCACCGAGTGCAGCGTGGTGGTCTTGCCGCAGCCCGTGGGGCCGCACACCAGCACCAGGCCGTAGCTTTTCTTCATCACACCGCGCATGGCCACCAGGTTGGCGGGGCTCAGGCCGATGGCTTCCAGCGGCAGGGGCTTGGCACCGGCCAGCAGGCGCAGCACCACGTCTTCGAGTCCGCGCGAGGTGGGCACGGTGACCACGCGCAGCTCGACCGGTGGGCCGCCGAAGCGGGCAAAGTCGATCTTCCCGTCCTGCGGCTTGCGGTGCTCCGAGATGTCCATGTTGGCCATGATCTTGATGCGGGCCACCATGGCAAACCGAAAGCGCGCCGGCAGCTCCAGGTAGGGCGTCAGATCGCCGTCGATGCGCAGGCGCACTCGCACATTCTGGGGGGCGGGCTCGGTTTCAATGTGGATGTCGGAGGCGCGGTGGTTGATGGCCTCGTCAATCACCGAATTGATCAGGCGCACCAGCGTGTTGTCGGACTCGCTGATCACGTCGGCCTGCTCGGCCTCACTGTCGGGCGCCGTCGTGGTGAGGTTGACGGCCAGTTCTTGCGACGTGGCGCGCGAGGTGGTGGCGGGGCCGGGATGCGCCCCGGCCGCGGTTGGCGAGCCCGCCTGGGGCTGCGGGTGCACGCTGTAGGCCTTGGCGATGGCAGGCCCCAGGGTGCCGGGGGCGGCCTGTAGCGGAATCAGCCGCCGTTGCGTCAGAAAGCGCAGCTCGTCGAGCAGCACGCGGTCGCAGGGGTCTGCCATGAGCAGCACCAGCGCGTCCTCGCGGGCCAGCAGGGGCAGCACGGATTCGCGCTCGGCCACCGCGCGGGGTACCAGCGCCAGCGAGGCAGCATCGGGCGTCAGGTGGTCGGGGTTCACCATGTATTCGCCCAGCCAGCTGTCAATGACATGCTTGAGCTGGTCTTGCGTCACGTCGCCGCGGTCCACCAGAATCTGGCCTACCTGGCGCCGGACGCCTATTCCCTGCTCGGCTTTTTGGGCCTGAAGGCCTTCTTGCAGCGTGTGTTCGCTGATGACACCGGCCTGCAAAAGGGCTTCGCCAAGGTGGTGCGCCTTTCCCACCACCGGATGGGGGGTGGTGACCAGTTTCCAGAGAGTGTCCATGTCCGATGGGGTGAGGCACTGGGGCGGTGCGGGGACAAGCGTTTCTGGCGTGGTAGCGATTTGCATGGAAGGGCGGTAAAGACGATGGTCAGAGCGTGAAGTCGTAATCCACGGTGATGGGCGCGTGGTCCGAGAACTTCTCGTCCTTGTAGATATGCTCGGTGCGCGCCAGGGCCGCCAGCGCGGGTGTCGCCAGGTGGTAGTCCAGGCGCCACCCCACGTTGTTGGCATAAGCCTGGCCGCGGTTGCTCCACCAGGTGTAGGCGGTGTCGGTGGCGGTGGGTTGTAACTGACGGTAAACGTCCACCAGCCCGCCGTCGGGGTCAGTTGTGTGTAACAACTTTGTCATCCAGGCGCGTTCCTCGGGCAGGAAGCCGCTGTTTTTCTGGTTGCTGCGCCAGTTCTTCAGGTCGATCTGCTGGTGCGCAATGTTGATGTCGCCGCACAGGATGAACTCCCGCTCTCCCTTGGTGGCCATGAGGTGCGGGTGGAAGGTGTCGAGGAAGCGGTATTTGGCCAACTGGCGTTCTTCGCCCGACGAGCCGCTGGGGAAATAGGCGCTGATGATGGACAGCTTGCGCGCGGGTGTGTCAAAACGCAGTTCGATGGTGCGGCCCTCGGCATCGAACTCGGGCGAGCCGTAGCCGGTGATGACGTCGCTGGGCTCGTGGCGCGTGTAGATGCCCACGCCGGAATAGCCCTTTTTCTGGGCGAAGTGAAAATGCCCCTGCATGCTGGCAAGCTGCTCGAACCGCGTGGCGACATCGGCCGCCTGGGCCTTCACTTCCTGCACGCAAATACAATCCGGCCGCGTAGCTTCGATCCAGCGCTCCACGCCCTTGCTGGTGGCCGATCGGATGCCGTTGAGATTGAGGCTGGTTAACTTGAACAAGGAATTCCCATGGTGAATGTTGGCGCGCGCACCCCCGAGCAGGGCCGTCTGGCGCAGGATTTTGTACGTTTTGCCGTCGAGGCGGGTGTGCTGCGTTTCGGGGAGTTCAAGACCAAGGCGGGGCGCCTGAGTCCCTACTTCTTCAACGCCGGCCTGTTCGACGACGGAGACAAGCTGGGCCGCCTCGCAGAATTCTATGCAAAAGCCCTGCTGGCCAGCGGGATCGAATTCGACATGGTGTTTGGCCCGGCCTACAAGGGCATTCCACTGGCTGCCACGGTGGCCGTAGAACTGGCGCGCCAGGGCCGCAACGTGCCCTTCGCTTACAACCGCAAGGAGGCCAAGGACCATGGCGAGGGCGGCACGCTGGTGGGGGCGCCGCTCCAGGGGCGGGTGCTGATCATTGACGATGTGATGTCGGCGGGCACTGCCGCGCGTGAGTCCATCGCCATCATCCGCGCGGCCGGCGCTGTGCCGCATGCCGTGGCCATTGCGCTGGACCGCCAGGAAAAGGCCACCGAGAATGGCCAGGACGTCGAGCACAGCGCCGTGCAGTATGTGCGCCAGCAGCTGGGCATGCAGGTGTGCGCTATTGCCACGCTGGCAGACTTATTGCTGTATCTCTCCCAAAAAGGTGGGGTCGAAATGGCCGCACACCACGAACGGGTGCTGGCCTATCGCCAGCGGTACGGAGTCAACGAAGGGCCATTCAGTTGAGCAAATGGACGTGGATCATGGGCGTGGGGCTGCTGGCCAGCTTGCTGGGGCAAGGCGCATGGGCGCAGCAGCCTGGCGCCGGCAGCATCTACACCTGTGTCGATCGCCAGGGGCGCCGGCTGACAGCAGACCGACCCATTGCCGAATGCCTGGACCGCGAACAACGCGAGCTCAGCCCCACGGGCACCATGCGCCGCCAGATTGGCCCGTCGCTCACCGAGCAGGAGCGGGCAGCCCTGGATGCGCAGCGCCGCAAGGAAGCGGAGGAGCGCGCGCGCCTGCAGGAAGAACGGCGCCGCGAGCGCGTTCTTACCGCGCGCTACCCCGACAAGGCAGCCCACGACGTAGAGCGCGCCGCGGCCATCCAGTTACTCGATGACATCACCGCCATCGCCGAGAAACGCATGGTGGAACTGCAGCTGCAGCGCAAGGCTCTGGACACGGAAATGGAGTTCTACCAGAAGGACCCCACCAAGGCGCCCATGGCGCTGCGCCGCAAAATCGCTGAAAACGATGAAGACATGCAGGAGCAGCGCCGCTTCGTCGGCAACCAGGAGCTGGAAAAACGCCGCATCCACCAGCGTTTCGACGCAGAGCTGGCGCAACTGCGCAGGTTGTGGGCTGTGCAGCTGACGCCCGCCCTTGCAACATCTGACGGGTTGCCGCCTGCCGCGGCGCGCTGAAGGGCACCGGCAGGCGTTGCTGGCGCCGAGTCTCAAGCGGCCAGCCGTGCGCGCAGCAAATCGTTGACCTGCTGCGGATTGGCCTTGCCTTTGCTGGCCTTCATGATCTGGCCCACGAGTGCATTGAACGCCTTGTCCTTGCCCGCACGGAACTGGGCCACGTTGTCGGCGTTGGCGGCGATCACCTCGTCGATGATCTTCTCCAGCGCGCCGGTGTCGTTCATCTGCTTGAGGCCTTTGGACTCGATGATGGCGTCCACATCCTTTGATTCGCCGGCCCACAGGGCCTCAAACACCTGCCGGGCGGCGTTGTTGGAAATCGTGCCGTCGGCGATGCGCGCGATCAGTGCTGCCAGTTGAGTTGAAGTTATCGGAGCTTGCTCGATGTCGATCTCGCCAGCGTTCAGGCGGCGCGACACCTCGCCCATGATCCAGTTGCTGGCCAGCTTGGGCTGGCCGCAGGCCTTGGCTGCGGCCTCGAAGTAGGCGGCCATGGCCTTGCTCTGTGTGAGCGTGGTGGCGTCGTATTCGGGCAGGCCATAGTCCGCCACGAAACGCGTGGCCATGGTGCGAGGCAATTCGGCCATCAGCGCGCGCTGTTCTTGCACCCAATGCTCTGAAATGTGTAGCGGTGGCAGGTCTGGATCGGGGAAGTAGCGGTAGTCGGCAGCGTCTTCCTTGGTGCGCATGGCGCGGGTTTCGCCGGTGTCGGGGTCGAACAGCACGGTGGCCTGCTGGATGGCGTGGCCGTCTTCGATCTGCTCGATCTGCCAGCGGATCTCGTAGTCGATGGCCTGCTGCATGAACTTGAAGCTGTTCAGGTTCTTGATCTCGCGGCGCGTGCCCAGCGGCTGGCCGGGCTTGCGCACCGACACGTTGGCGTCGCAGCGGAAGCTGCCCTCTTGCATGTTGCCGTCGCAGATGCCGATCCAGGTGACGATCTTGTGCAGCTCCTTGGCATAAGCCACCGCCTCTTCGGACGAGCGCATGTCGGGCTCGGTCACGATCTCCAGCAGCGGCGTGCCGGCGCGGTTCAGGTCGATGCCCGACTGACCGATGAAGTCCTCGTGCAGCGACTTGCCCGCGTCTTCCTCAAGGTGGGCGCGCACCAGGCGCACGGTCTTCTTTTCCCGCGTTGCGTCGGCGCCTTTTCCTGTCTCCAGGAAGAACTCGACCTCGCCGCCCTGCACCACCGGGATCTCGAACTGGCTGATCTGGTAGCCCTTGGGCAGGTCGGGGTAGAAGTAGTTCTTGCGGGCAAAAATACTCACTGGCGCAATGTGGGAGCCGAGAGCCAGTCCTAATTTGATAGCGCAGGCCACCGCCTCGCGGTTCATCACGGGCAGCGTGCCGGGCAGCGCCAGGTCCACCGCGCAGGCCTGGGTGTTGGGCTCGGCGCCAAAGGCGGTGGGCGCGCGGCTGAAAATTTTGCTCTTGGTGGCGAGCTGGGTGTGGGTCTCGAAGCCGATGACGACTTCGTAGCCGTGGATCAATTTGCTGGTCGTCATGTCACAGACCTCCGGGGTGGCGGAGGTGGAAATCGGTGGCTTGCTGCAGGCGGTGCGCAGCGTTCAGAAGGCGGGCTTCGGCGAAGTAGTTGCCGATGAGTTGCAGCCCCACGGGCATGCCGCCTTCGCCAAAGCCTGCCGGCACGCTCATGCCGGGCAGGCCGGCCAGCGATGCGGGCAGCGTGAAGATGTCGGCCAGGTAGTCGGCCAGCGGGTCGTTGCCGTGCTCGCCCAGCTTCCAGGCCACCGTGGGGGCTACCGGGCCGGCGATCAGGTCGCATTGCTGGAAGGCGTTCTGGAAGTCGTCGGCGATCATGCGGCGGATTTTTTGCGCCTGCAGGTAGTAGGCGTCGTAGTAGCCATGGCTTAGCACATAGGTGCCCATCATGATGCGGCGCTTGACCTCGTCGCCAAAGCCTTCGGCGCGGGTCTTCTTGTACATGTCCACCAGGTCGGAATACTGATTGGTACGGTGGCCGAACTTCACGCCGTCAAAGCGCGAGAGGTTGGAAGACGCTTCGGCCGGGGCGATGATGTAGTAGACCGGAATGGACAGCTCAGTGCGCGGCAGGCTGATGGGCACGAGCTTGGCGCCAAGCTTTTCGTATTCTTTCAGGGCCCCATCCACGGCGGCGCGCACGTCGGGTGCCAGGCCTTCGCCAAAAAATTCGGCGGGAATGCCAATGCGCAGGCCGTCGATGCTGTCGTTCAACTTGGCGCTGAAGTCTTCGGCCGGCACATCCAGCGACGTGGAATCGCGGTCCGGGTCGGGGCCGCACATCGCTGACAGCAGCAGGGCGCAATCCTCGGCGCTGTGGGCCATGGGGCCGGCCTGGTCGAGGCTGGAGGCAAAAGCAATCATGCCGTAGCGCGAGGCGCGGCCGTAGGTGGGCTTGATGCCGGTGATGCCGCAAAACGATGCGGGCTGGCGGATCGAGCCGCCGGTGTCGGTGCCGGTGACGGCCGGCGCCAGGCGCGCGGCCACTGCCACGGCGCTGCCGCCGGACGAACCGCCTGGGATGCGGCTCGTGTCCCAGGGGTTGCACACGGGTGCGGGGGCGTCAAAGCCCACGGGCGCCACGGCTGAGTTCTCGTTGGCTGAGCCCATGGCGAACTCGTCGCAGTTGAGCTTGCCCAGGGTCACTGCGCCCGCGTCGGCCAAGCGGGCGACCACGGTGGCATCAAAAGGCGACTGGTAGCCCGCCAGCATCTTGGAGCCGGCGGTGCTGGGGAAGTCGCGCGTGACGAAGATGTCCTTGTGCGCAATGGGCACGCCTTCCAGCGCGCCGGCGGTGCCGGCGGCAATGCGCGCGTCGGCCGCCTTGGCCTGGGCGAGGGTGGCCTCTTCGTTCAGGGCCACATAGGCGCCCAGGTTTTGGTGCGCCTTGGCGCGGGCCAGGAAATGCTGGGCGGCTTCGACGGCAGAAAATTGCCTGTCGCGCAGGCCTGCAGCCAGTTCGGCAACGCCCAGGTCGTGCAGGGCTTTGGTGGTGGTCGTGGTCATGCGGGCCTCACTCGATCACTTTGGGGACGAGGAACAGGCCGCGCTCGACGGCGGGTGCGCTTTTTTGATTGGCTTCGCGCTGGTTGGGCTCGCTGGCCACGTCCTCGCGCAGGCGCAGGGCCACGTCCTGGATGGTGGCGACGGGGTGCGCCAGGGGCGTGAGGCCCGATGTGTCCACCGCCCGCATTTTTTCCACAATGTCAAAGAAGCCGTTCAGCTGAGTCAGCATGCGCTCACTTTCGGCGGGGGTCAGCTCAAGCCGTGCCAAGTTGGCAATGCGGCCGATGTCTTGGGGTGTCAGTGCCATAAAGGGAAATTCGTGGGAAACCAGATGTAAACCTGTGATACGGGTCAAGCCGAGGGGAGTTATTCACAGGGGATGGGGTATTATCCCGGCTTTGCCGCAATGCCCTCCTACCTGCCGGTCATTGTGCGAAAAAAGCGAAATTTGACCCCCACCCACTCCCTGACACACCCCGCGACGGCAGGCCGAAGTGCATGCCGTGCCTGAGAGGATTTTTGAATGTTCGGAGCTTTCCGTCGGTATTTCTCCACCGACCTTGCCATTGATCTTGGCACCGCCAACACCCTCATATTCGCCCGCGACAAAGGCATTGTGCTCGATGAGCCCTCGGTCGTCGCCATTCGCCACGAAGGCGGACCCCACGGCAAAAAAGTGATTCAGGCCGTGGGCCGTGAAGCCAAGGCCATGCTGGGCAAGGTGCCGGGCAACATCGAAGCCATCCGGCCCATGAAGGACGGCGTGATCGCCGACTTTGTGATCACCGAGCAGATGATCAAGCAGTTCATCAAGATGGTGCACCCGCGCACACTGTTCACCCCCAGCCCGCGCATCATTATCTGCGTGCCTTGCGGCTCGACCCAGGTCGAGCGCCGCGCCATCAAGGACGCGGCCGAAGCTGCAGGCGCCACCGCTGTCTATCTGATCGAAGAGCCCATGGCTGCCGGTATCGGCGCAGGTTTGCCGGTTAGCGAGGCCAGCGGTTCCATGGTCGTGGACATTGGCGGTGGCACCACCGAGGTGGGCGTGATCTCGCTGGGCGGCATGGTTTACAAGGGCAGTGTGCGTGTGGGTGGCGACAAGTTTGACGAAGCCATCATCAGCTACATCCGCCGCAACTACGGCATGCTGATCGGCGAGCCCACGGCCGAAGCCATCAAGAAGAACATCGGCTCGGCCTTCCCCGGCTCTGAAGTGCGTGAGATGGAAGTCAAGGGCCGCAACCTGAGCGAAGGCGTACCGCGCAGCTTCACCATTTCTTCCAACGAAGTGCTGGAAGCCCTGACCGACCCGCTCAACCAGATCGTTTCGGCCGTGAAGAACGCGCTGGAACAAACGCCTCCAGAACTGGGCGCCGACATTGCCGACCGCGGCATGATGCTCACCGGTGGTGGTGCGCTGCTGCGCGACTTGGACCGCCTGCTGGCCGAAGAAACCGGCCTGCCCGTGCTGGTGGCCGAAGATCCGCTGACCTGTGTGGTGCGAGGCTGCGGCATTGCGCTGGAGCGCATGGACCGCCTGGGCAGCATTTTTACCAGCGAGTAAGACGGAGCGCCTGTGCCTGCACAGGTCGCATCCTGTCTCCATTGCATGACTGACCGCGTTCGCACCAAGGCCTTGTGGGCACGCATCCGTGGCTCGGGGAGCCTGCAGCCCCGCCTGACAACAACGATCTGCCATGTCGCTCGGAACGCTTGAGCGCAGTGCGCCGCCATTTTTCAAGCAAGGGCCGTCGGCCCTTTCCAAGCTGGCCCTCTACAGCGCGTTGGCGCTGTTTTTGATGGTGGCGGATGCGCGCTTTCAGCTCACGGGCGCGTTGCGCCAGGCGGTGGCTGCTGTTATTTACCCGGTGCAATGGCTGATGCTCCAGCCGGTCGAATTCATCGCGCAGGGAAGTGGTTACTTCCAGTCGCTGCGCAAGGCCCAGGAAGACGCCGATGCGGCGCGCAAGCAAATGACCCTGATGTCACAGCGCTCGATCCAGGCGGAGCAGCTGATGCAGGAAAACGCGCGGTTGCGTCAGTTGCTGGACCTTCGAACCCGGTTGGAAACCCCCGCCCAGGCGGCACAGGTGCTCTATGACACTGCGGATCCTTACACCCGGCGGGTTGTGGTGGACCGGGGCCGAACGGCAGGGGTGGAGCTGGGTGCGCCAGTGCTCGACGAGAAGGGGGTGCTGGGGCAGGTCACGCGCGTGCATCCGTTCGTGAGCGAGGTCACCTTGCTGATTGACCGCGACCAAGCCATCCCGGTACTGAACATTCGCACCGGTGTTCGGGGCGTCGCCTACGGAGACCCGGTGGCGGGCCATGCCGGGGGCATGGAACTGCGCTTCATGCCGGCGAACGCCGACATCCTTGAGGGGGATCTGCTCACCACCAGCGGTGTCGATGGGCTGTATCCACCGGGTTTGCCCGTCGCCAAGGTGGTGCGTGTGGAGCGGCGGGCCGATTCGGCCTTTGCCCGTATTTATTGCGCCCCCGTCGCCGGGGTCCAAGGGGCCCGCCACGTGATGCTGCTCAAGCCGGCGGCAGAGCCCATGCCAGAGCGTCCCGAACCCGACGCGGCGCTTCCTGGCAAGAAGGGGGCGCGCAAGTGACGGGGTGCGGGTATGTCGCGCCAGAAAGGATCGCGCCATGATCATGCCGCGCGGGCAGCCATTGCTGCTGCCAGTCAATCCCGTTTTCATTGTCGCCAGCCTGCTGGTGGGCTTGGCGATCAACTTTTTGCCGCTCGGACGGGTGGTCTGGACTCCCGACATCCTGTTGCTGCTGCTGGCATTTTGGGTGGTGCACCAGCCCCAGCGCGTCGGCATGGGAGTCGCCTTCGTGCTGGGCCTGTGCATGGATGTCCACCAGTCGTCCTGGCTGGGTCAGCATGCCCTGGTCTATACGGTGCTGTCATTTGGCGCGATGGCAATGCATCGCCGTCTGCTGTGGTTCAGTGTTCCATCCCAGGCGCTGCAGGTGTTCCTCTTGTTTTTGCTGGCCCATGCGGTGGAGCTGTTGCTGCGCATGGTGGGTGGCGGAATCTTTCCTGGTCTCTGGGGCTTGCTCGCGCCTGTGTTGGAGGCCTTGCTCTGGCCCTTGGCCAGCTGGGTGCTGCTGGCGCCGCAGCGTCGTCCGCCTGATCGCGATGAGAACCGGCCCCTGTGAGGCCCCTGTGAGGCCTTCTTTGAGCATGACGGCGTGCGCCTTATTCGATTCTGACGCGCTGCGCGCCACGGCTTGCGCGCGCAGTGCGCACGCGGCCGAAGGTTGGATGCCATGACGGAACTGCGCAACGTCGAGGCCGAGGCATCGCGTTTTCGCACGCGCGTGTTGGTGATTGGTGCAGTGGTTTTTCTGGCGTTCTGCCTGATCGTGGCACGCCTGCTCTTTTTGCAGGTAGTGCGGCACGAAGACCTCGCGGCGCAGGCCGAGAGCAACCGCACGGCGATCGTTCCCATCGTTCCCAACCGCGGTCTCATCCTGGACCGCAACGGCGTGGTGCTGGCAACCAACTATGCGGCCTACACGCTCGAAATCACGCCATCGCGGGCGGGAGTGCTGGATGAAACCATTGATGGCTTGTCGAAGGTGGTGGAGATACAGACCCGGGACCGCCGCCGCTTCAAGCGATTGATGGAAGAGTCGCGCAATTTCGAATCGCTGCCCATCCGCACCCGCCTGACGGACGAGGAGGTGGCGCGCTTTACGGCGCAGCGCTACCGATTCCCCGGTGTGGACGTCAAGGCACGGCTCTTTCGTAACTATCCCCTGGGGGAAGTCGCAAGCCACGCCATCGGCTACATCGGGCGCATCAACCAGGCGGAGAAGGCCCGGATACAGGACTCCGACGACGAGGCCAACTACCGCGGCACCGAGTACATCGGCAAACTGGGCATTGAGCAGAGTTACGAAGCGGCATTGCACGGCACCACGGGCGTGGAGCAGATGGAGACATCGGCAGGCGGCCGGGCCGTGCGCAAGCTGTCCAGCCGCGCGGCCACGCCCGGCGACAGCGTGATGCTGTCGATCGACATCAAACTGCAAAAGCTCATTGAAGAGTTGTATGGATCCCGCCGCGGCGCACTGGTGGCCATCGACCCGCGCAACGGCGAAATCCTGGCGCTGGTCAGCAAGCCCACGTTCGACCCCAACCTGTTTGTCGAGGGCATCGATTCGGAAAACTGGGCCGCGCTCAACGAGTCCATCGACAAGCCGCTGCTCAACCGCGCCTTGCGCGGCACCTACCCGCCTGGCTCCACCTACAAGCCCTTCATGGCGCTGGCGGCGCTGCAGTTGAATAAGCGCTCGCCCACCCTGGTGATGAACGACCCGGGTTTCTACACTTTTGGCGGCCACACCTTTCGCAGCCACGAAGGGGGGCTGGGCGGCGTGGACATGCACCGGGCCATCCAGTTTTCGAGCAACACCTACTTTTACTCGCTGGCCGTGGACATGGGCGTCGATGCCATTCACGATTTCATGAAACCGCTGAGCTTTGGCCAGCCGACCGGCATTGATCTCAATGGCGAGGTGCGCGGCACGCTGCCCAGCACCGAGTGGAAGCGCAACGCCTACAAGCGCCCGGACATGAAGCGCTGGTTCCCTGGCGAAACTGTGTCGCTGGGCATCGGTCAGGGCTACAACAACTTCACCATGATGCAGCTGGCGCTGGCGCAGGCCACCATGGCCAACGGCGGAATCCGCTATCGCCCGCACATGGCCAAGGCCGTGAAGAATTCGATCACGGGGGTGGTGACCGAGATCGTCCAGCCGGCAGGTGAAAACCTCGGCTATCTGCCCAAAAACGTGGACATCGTGCGCAATGCGATGGTGGCCGTGATCAAGGGTGGCACAGGTACGCGCGTGTTTGCGGGGGCCCCCTACACCGCAGGCGGCAAGACCGGCACGGCCCAGGCGGTGAGCCTCGGACAGAACGTGCGCTACAACGCCAAGGCGCTGGAGGAACACCAGCGTGACCACTCCCTCTTCACGGCGTTCGCGCCTGCCGAAGCCCCCACGATTGCTCTGGCACTGATTGTCGAAAACGCCGGCTTTGGCGCCGCGCACGCAGCGCCCATTGCGCGCAGGGTGTTCGATTACTGGTTGACGGGGGAATATCCGAGCGAGGCAGACATTGCGGCCGTGCAAAAGGGGCAGGCCTCGGCCCCCATCGGCAAGCCGCGTGCCGCTGCCGATGTTCCGCTGCTGGCACCTTAGATTCTTTAAAAATGATAGCTATTGGCGCTTGCTGCATAAGCGCTTAAGCCGTATTTCATCGAAAATTTGGGCGCCACTGGCTTCCGTCGTGTGCTTCAGGCGGCCGGGGTGGCTGCAGTCCGTTGGGGTGGCTGGAGCTGGCTGAAAACCAGCGCAGCCACAATCAACGCCGCTCCGCTCAGCCCGTGCCATCCCAGGCTTTCGCCCAGCAACGCCCAGGCGGTCAGGGCGGCGAAAACCGGCTCCAGGCCAAACACGATGGCACTGCGCATGGCATCCACGCGCTGCTGGCCCCAGGCCTGCAACGTCACCACGACCACGCTGGCCAGGAAACCCAGGTACACGAGCGCCAGCCAGCTTGACGTCTGCAGGCTGCCCAGTGATTGCAACCAGTCCATGCTGCCATCGCGCGCCAACAGCAGCACCGTGGCGGCCGCGCACATCACGGTGGCCTGTGCGGCGGCCATGCGCGTGGCGCGCAGCGGGTGCGCCGAGTTGCGGCGTGCGCATTCTTCCAGCACCAAGATATAGATGGCATAGAACACCGTGCTGGCCAGCGTGAGCGAATCGCCCAGATTCCAGGGCTCGTTCTCGTGGAACATCAGTGCCATGCCGGCGAAGGCCATGGCGCAGGCCGCCCACAGGCGCCAGCCATAGCGGCGACCCAGGGCCGCCATGGCGATCAGGGGCACCACGAGCACATTGAGTCCGGTAACAAACGCATTGCGATTGCTGCTGGTGCGTGCCAGACCTTCAATCTGGAGCCAGAACGCCAGAAACAGCAGCAGCCCCAGTGCGCAACCCCACAGGCGTTCCTGGGGCCGCATGCCCACCCACAGCGGGGCCAGCACCAAAAGGGCCAGGGCAAAACGCAACCAGATGATCTGCAGGGCATCGAGGTGCGCCGACAGCAGCTTCATGGCGGGGAAGGTGGTTCCCCACACAGTGGTCACCACCAGCAGGGCGATGAGGCCAAAACGTTCAGATCGCATAAATATCGGGACAGTCTTCAGCGCGTGCACGGGCCGGGCCAGTGCGCTGATGTGAAAAGAGCGGAAGACGACGCGAGGGCCGTGCCGCAGCCCCGGCGCCGGGAGGCCTTGCGGTCACCCATTCGGCGTGGACGCGGCTTTTCAGGCACCCATCCGGCCAATGAAGGCGCGGATACGGTCGTTTCCGGGATTGTTGAAGAACTCGGCAGGGGGCGCATCGTGCGCAATGCGCCCCTTATCGAAAAACAGCACACGGTCCGACACCTCGCGTGCAAAGCCCATCTCGTGGGTCACCACGATCATGGTCATGCCGCCGCGCGCCAGTTCGCGCATCACGTCGAGCACTTCCTGCACCATCTCGGGGTCGAGCGCCGAGGTCGGCTCGTCAAAGAGCATCACCTTCGGCGCCATGGCCAGGGCGCGGGCGATGGCCACGCGCTGCTGCTGCCCCCCGGACAACTGCCAGGGGTACTTATGCGCATGGTCCTGCATGCCCACGCGGCGCAGCAGGGTCATCGCCTGCTCGTTGGCCTGGGCCCTGGCGAGATGGCGCAGGCGCCGCGGGGCCAGGGCAACGTTGTCGAGTGCGCTCATGTGGCCAAACAGGTTGAACTGCTGGAACACCATGCCCACCTCGCAGCGCTGCTGTTGCAGGGTGCGGGGATCGTCCGTGACGGGCACGCCACCGATGCGGATGGTGCCGCTGTCGTGCGGTTCCAGCCGGTTGATGGCGCGCAGCAGGGTGCTTTTCCCCGAGCCTGACGCGCCAATGATGACGGTCACCTCGCCAGTGTTGAAGTGCGTGGACACATCCTTAAGCACCTGGTTCGTGCCAAAGGACTTGCAGACATTCTCTGCCACGATGTAAGGCGTCGGGTCGCTCATTGGATGCGTCCTTCGACATCAAAACGGTGTTCGATGGCGTTGGAAAGCTGCGTTACCAGCGTGGTCAGCAGCAGGTAGGTCAGGGCCACGGTGGTCAGCGTGGCAATGGGCTGAAAGGTTGCGGACTGGATGCGGTTGCCCACATTGGTCAGTTCGACCACGCCAATCGCGTAGGCCAGCGAGGAATCCTTGAGCAGTGCCACGAAGTTGCTGACCAGGGGAGGCAGCGATATCTTGAAAGCCTGCGGAAACACCACATCGAAAAACACATGGCCGTGCCCAAGACCCAGCGCGCGTGCCGCTTCCGTCTGCCCCCGGGGCACCGCCAGCAGGCCCGCGCGAATGGCCTCGGCGTTGTAGGCGCCCACGTTCAACCCCAGTGCCACGACGGCGGCGGCAAAGTCGGGCAGGTTCAGTCCAGGCACCAGGACCGGAAGCGCGAAGTAAACAAACAGGATCTGGACCAGCAGCGGCGTTCCGCGAATGGCCCAGATGTAGAAACCCGCCAGCCAGCGCAAGCCGATCCAGCGGGCGGTGCGCGCCAGTGCGGCCGCTGTGCCCAGCACCAGGCCCACCGCGCCGCTGATCAGCGTCAACCACAGCGTGGTTCGCGCGCCATCGGAAAACGCCTGTGCGTTGGAGCCGATGGGTTCGGGAAAAAGTGAAAGTATCTGGCCGAGGAGGGCCAGCATGAACACCATCAGGACCAGGGCCGCAATCAGCGTGGCATTGCTACGCTGCGGGCGGCTCCAGTGGCGCGGCCAAAGGGCTATGAGCATGGATCAGAGAGGGCCGAAGCCCCGTTTTCAGTTGCAGCGTACGTCTTCGTTGAAGTACTTTTTCGACACGGCGGCGTAGCTGCCATCGGCCATGGTTTCGGCCAGGGCCTTGCTCCACGCATCGGCCAGGGGCTGGTTGCCCTTGGCAACCGCCGAGGCGATGCGCTCGATGAACACCATTTCACCCAGTTGGAGACCTGCCTTGGGGTTCTTCGCCACCACTTCCTTGGCGACGAAACGGTCGGTCACCCAGGCGTCCACCCGGCGCGAGGTGAGCGCGCTGCGCGCATCCACATCGGTGGGGAAGTTCTTCATTTCCTTGATGGTCGTGACCTTCTGGACATTTTCCAGGTAGCTCGTGCCGGTCTGCACGGCGACGATCTTGCCGGCCAGGTCCTTGGCGCTGCGGATTGCGGGGTCCATGGCAATCACCATGCCGCCAGAGCAATAGTGCGGCGCGGTGAACGTGACGGCCTTGGCGCGCTCGTCGGTCACGCCATGCGATGCGATCACCAGGTCCCAGCGGTCCTGCTTCAGGCCGGTCAGCAGGGCATCGAAACCGATGGTTTTCCACTCGATTTTCAGTCCCATCTTCTTGGCTGCGAGTTCTGCCACTTCCACCTCGAAGCCCGTCAGCGTGGTGCCCTTGAAGTAATTGAAGGGCGCAAATTGTCCTTCAGTGGCCACAATGATCTTGCCACCCTTCTTGATCTCATCGAGGGAGCGGGCCTGCACGGAAAAGGCGGCACACAGAGCCACAGCGGAGGCGATGAACTGGAAGAGCTTCATGGTGAATCCTGTCTTGGGGTGGTACAGATACAAAAAATCCGGCTTGCGGGTCACGCAACCGGAGCCAGGAAAATGATAGTGCCCAAAGGTGGCGGGCGTCACAAAAATGTCGCAATCAATTATAGAGGGCAGGCCCTGCCGCAGGGACTGTTGCTTTCGCAGCGAGTGCGGGCGGGCGCTTCAGCGCAGGAAGGCGTCGTAGCCCGTCTTGAGGATCAGGCTGCCCACGACCACGATGAAGATGCCCCGCACAAAGCCCGCGCCGTGCTTGAGCGCCATGTGCGTGCCCAGCAGGCTGCCCAGCACGTTGGCCACGGCGAGCGTCACGGCGTAGTGCCACCACACATGGCCCTTGGCGGCAAACAGCGCAATGGCGGCAATGTTGGTGGCGCAGTTGAGCAACTTGGCCGAGGCCGACGCGTTCAGAAAGTCGTAGCCCAGCAGCCGCACGAACAGGAAGACGAAGAAACTGCCAGTGCCGGGCCCGAAGAAGCCGTCATAAAAACCGATGAGCACACCGATCAGGCAGGCCGCCAGCACTTCGGCCCGGCCGGCATAGCGCGGTGTGTGGTGCCGACCCAGCTCCTTTTTGGCAAGCGTGTAGGCCAGCACGCCCAGCAGGACGAGCGGTAGCAGCTTGCGCAGGAAGTCGGCCGACATGACCGTGACCGTCCATGCGCCGGCGAATGCGCCCACGAATCCGGCCGCTGCAGCGGGCAGCATGGCGGGCCAGCGGATCTGCACGCGCCGGCTGTACTGCCAGGTGGCCATGGCCGTTCCCCACACCGATGCCGCCTTGTTGGTGCCCAGCAGCGTGGCCGGTGGCGCGCCCGGAAAAGCCGCAAACAGCGCCGGCACCATCACCAGCCCCCCTCCGCCAACAATCGCATCCACAAAGCCTGCGAGCAGCGAGGCCAGGGTGATAAAAATCCATTCCATCGCTGGATTCTCGCACCTGGTTTGCTATCAATTTAGAACTTGTATGCGCCGTGCTTCGTGCGGCGTGCGCGCAAAGCAGGCAAGAAAAAGGCGCCGGGATCGCCGGCGCCTGAAAAAAGAATGCACCTCGTTGGGTGCTTGGATTTGATTGTTGGTAGAGATGTCTCCTCGGGCCCCTCGCTTGGCACACCGAAGCGCGCTTTCGAGTGCCGCAACTTTAGCGGCTGCACTTCGGTCCCTGATGGCCACCCAAATTCCCCCGTCTATGGCCACCTCAAACTCCCCCACCTGAACTGATCGGGGATAGGGGTTTAACGCCGGCGTCGTCGGCACCTGTTGGCAGGACATTGATCCAGTCTTCCCCGAGGGAAGGCCAAGGAGTGAATGTCTTGAAGTCCAACCAACGCGCCACCATAGAGACACTGCTGGAGCGCAACACATCGCAACGCGAGATCGCCCGCATCACGGGCATCGACCGCAAGACGGTCAGGAGCTACCACCAGCGCTGGCTGGAGCAACTGCAGTCAAATTCCCCCGGGGTGGCCACCGGCTCGGCAGGTCAAATTCCCCCACCCTGGCCACCGGCTCCTGGGCCGGTGGCCACCTCCCTGTGCGAACCCTGGCGCGAGTTCATCGAAGCCCAGCTGCGGCTGAAGCGAAACGCCACGGCCATCTACCAGGACCTGGTCGACCAGCACGGCTTTGATGGCCAGTACAACTCGGTCAAACGCTTCTGTGCAAAGTTGCGGCACAAGGAGCCCGAGCAGTTCGATCGCCTGTCCTTCCTGCCCGGCGAGGAGATGCAGGTGGACTACGGCGAGGGCGCGCCCACCCGCGTGCCCGGCAGCGACCGGTACCGCAAGCCCCGCCTGTTCGTGGCCACCTTGCGGTATTCCCGTGCCAGTTTCCGGTGCGTGGTCTGGAAGTCCAGCCAGCAGATCTGGGCCGAGCTGCACGAGCGGGCCCTGCGGTACTTCGGGGGCTGCCCCCAGTACGTGGTGCTGGACAATCTGAAGGAAGGCGTCCTCAAGCCCGACCTGTACGAGCCCGATCTCAACCCGGTGTACGCCGCCGCCCTGGCGCACTACGGCGTGGTGGCCGACCCGGCGCGGGTGCGAGACCCCAACCGCAAGGGCACGGTGGAGCATGCCATCGGCCATACCCAGGCCACGGCCTTGAAGGGCCGGCGCTTTGAGTCCATCGAGGCCCAGAACGAGTTCCTGGCGCACTGGGAGAAGAGCTGGGCATCCAAGCGCATCCACGGCACCGAGCGACGCCAGGTGCAGGCCATGTTCGAGGAAGAGCGCAGCCACCTCAAACCCCTGCCAGTGCTGGGAATGCAGTATTTCGACGAGGCGGTGCGCACCGTCTGCGACGACAGCTGTGTGCGGGTGGATCACAGCAGCTACGCCGCTCGCCCGGCGAACATCGGCTCCAAGGTGTTGGTGCGCATCTACGCCCAGCGCATCGAGATTCGTGACATGCACACCCGTGCCTTGCTGCGCACCCACGCCAAGGCCGAGCGTCCCGGCACGGTGATTCTGCCCATGGAGGAGCGGGTGTTCAATCCGTCTCGCGAGACCCGCCTGATCCTGCGTCAGGCCGGCGAGATTGGTGAGCACGCCAGCCGGCTGTGTGAGCTGCTCTTTGCCATCGAGGGTCGTGTCGGGCAGCGCAAGCTCTGGGGCATTGTGGGACTCATGCGCCGTTACCCGGCGCACTGCATCAATGCCGCCTGCGCCCAGGCCCTGGAGCAAGGGGTCTACAGCTACAAGCGCGTGCTGGCGCTGACCGAAGCCCTCTTTGCCCAGGCGATGGCGGCCATCGAGGCTACCTGCGGCGAAGCACCCGCCGCCGGTGCCCACGCGCTGACGCAGCAGCATGAGCTCATCCGAGACGCTGAGGAGTACAGCGATCTCTTCGCGCTCGCCGCCGCCACGGCAAACACCACCACCACCACCACCACCACCACCACCACCAACAACACCACCAACGCACCGGGAGTTCAGCCATGAACATGATCGAGATCGAACGCGCGCTGCGCGAGCTGCGCCTGTCCGGCATCGCCGAGACCCTGTCCACCCGCGTGATGCAGGCCCAGGCCGCCCAGCAGCCTTTCCTGGAGACCTTCGCCGCCATGCTGCAAGACGAGCTGGACCGCCGGCGCTCTCGCCTGACCGAGCGCCGCTTCAAGCGCTCGGGTCTGGATGAGCGCCCCTCGCTGGCTGACTTCGACTGGCGTTTCAACCCGAAGCTGCCGCGCAGCGCCTGCTTCGAGTTGCACACCCTGAAGTTCATCGGCGAGGGGGCCAACGCGCTGATCATCGGCAAGCCGGGCACCGGCAAGAGCCATGTGGCCAAGGCCGTGGCCTACCAGGCCACGCTGCAGGGCTATGACGTGCGTTACCTGGAAGCCGACACCGAGTTCGCCCGTTACGCGCTGGCCACTACGGCAGAGCGCACCGAGCTGCTCAAGGACTGGGTCGCGCCGGACCTGCTCGTCCTCGATGACCTGTTCCTGGCCAGACGCATCAGCGAGCATGCCGCTGAAGTCCTACAGGCCATCGTGCACCAGCGCTACAAGCTGCGCCGCGCTGTTCTCATCACGTCCAACCGCGTGGTGCAGGACTGGGGCAAATACCTCGGCGACGCCACCATGGCCAGCACCATCCTGGATCGCCTCATGCACCGCTGCGCGATGCTGGAGTTCGAGGGCAAGAGCTACCGCCTCAAGGAGGCCGCTGCACGCATCGCCATCACACCCGAGTCGTCATAATCCGACCGTCCTGCCTGGGGGAATTTGGGGTGGCCAAGGGTGGGGGAATTTGACCTGGCCATCGGGGCTTCGGTGGTGCATTGGGAGTTTCCCGCACCCATTTGCAGGGCCTCCAATGCCGCTTTTGCCCCGAATTGGCGGGCTCTGGCTGGCATGGCTTGTGCAACGCGCTTGTAACTGTCGTTTTCAGAAGGCGACTGCACCGGTTCATTGGGTTGGCCGTACCGAGTGCATAGGACTGCTGACACGACCTGTTCAGTAGTCGTATGCACGAGCCGCCGCGAGGGGATGGGATTGCTCAGGAGTCCCCTGCACGATGCTGTCTTGCGCCGTCACTTTACTAACCATAAACACCCTTTGTATGCCTTAGACAGAATTACGGGTTAAGTGACAATTTTTGACGACCGGCACGTTCTGGCTCACACTGTCACATAATCGAACGTATATGTGACAGGCGAAGAGATGTTGATCGGCTATATGCGGGTGTCGAAAGCGGACGGATCCCAATCCACCAATTTGCAGCGCGATGCGCTCATCGGCGCCGGCGTGAGTCCTGCCCATCTCTACGAGGATCTGGCATCAGGCCGACGCGATGATCGCCCAGGGTTGGCTGCTTGCCTGAAGGCGCTTCGTGAAGGGGATACGCTGATCGTATGGAAGCTCGATCGGCTCGGCCGCGATCTGCGCCACCTGATCAATACCGTGCACGACCTGACTGCGCGTAGCGTGGGACTGAAGGTCCTGACCGGTCACGGTGCAGCGGTCGACACGACGACTGCCGCCGGCAAGCTTGTGTTCGGCATTTTTGCTGCGCTGGCAGAGTTCGAGCGGGAGTTGATTTCCGAGCGAACGGTCGCCGGGCTTGTCTCGGCGCGCGCTCGCGGCAGGAAAGGGGGGCGCCCCTTCAAGATGACCGCCGCCAAGCTACGCCTGGCGATGGCCAGCATGGGGCAACCGGAAACCAAGGTGGGCGATCTCTGCGAAGAACTGGGGATTACCCGGCAGACGCTCTACCGGCATGTGTCACCCAAGGGAGAGCTGCGACCAGACGGCGTAAAGCTGCTCTCCCGAGGTTCAGCCGCATAGTAGCGGCGACCTGGAACGAGGCTGTTCAGTGCGGCAACGATCCGATTGCCGGTGTCGACCCGATGCAGCCGTCCAGCTTTGACGGAAGCTGTCGTTCAACGCCTGAATTAAGCCGCGCCGCGAAGCGGCGTCGGCTTGAATGAATTGTTAGATGCCAACCCGGTCAATGTGCGCTGACCTTGGATAGCAGGTTTAGAACGGCGACGCCACTGACGATAAGTCCCATGCCAATGAACGCCCAGAAGTCTAGTTTTTGGCCATGGAAAATCCAAGCAATAGCTGCCACAAGCACGATGCCAAGCCCAGCCCATACAGCGTAAGCAATACCGACCGGAATGGACTTGAGCGCGAGAGACAAGAAATAGAACGCAAGCCCGTAGCCAGCCACAACTACAACGGAAGGAACTAACCTAGTGAATCCATGGCTAGACTTCAGTGCGGAAGTTGCGATGACCTCGCCAAAGATTGCAACAGCCAGAAATATCCAGTTCTTCACGCGCAATCTCCTCTACGGTATGAAGGAGAAATTGTAGTGGCTATGAGTTGCCAAAAACAGTCTTGCGGCTATCGATTTTCTGTGAGCATACGCAACGCCAAATCTGGCATCTAAATTTATTTGGCGAAATTTGTTCAATTGTACTTGACGCTCACACAAAAAATCTCTATCATATATAAAAAACACGAAGCATCATAGGTTTATCTAGTTTAGGGAAAGAGAAAATAACTTTTTCATGAGTTGAACAACAGCGGCAAACTATTAAAAAGCTAAAAAGAGGAGTTGACTTGTAAAAATTTTGATTGCACGGCCTTATCTATGATAGGCGCGACAAAATGATAGGAGGCATTCACCTTGTTTAGCAGCACAGGCATAAGATTTGATTTACATTTCTGATGCAATTATAATGGTGGGCAAGAATGGCCGAAATACATAATAAACAGTCATTCCTCAATCCAGTCTTCAATTGCGGCCGCCTTCGTTTATTTTTGGCTTCCGCCACCTAGATGATGTTATTTATTCAAAAAATTTTTAGAAAAAAAGGAGAAATGATTATGTCAATTGCGGTTACAGGTGCTACTGGTCAACTCGGTGGGCTTGTGATTCAACATTTGCTCAAAAAAGTTCCCGCCAGTCAAATCATTGCCATCGTGCGTAATGTTGAAAAAGCCTCTACTCTTGCCGATCAAGGCGTGGAAGTTCGCCATGGCGACTATAATCAACCGGAATCTCTTCAAAAGGCTTTTGCAGGTGTCTCCAAGCTGCTCTTTATCTCAGGTCCGCATTATGATAATACGCTTCTTATCGTTCAACATGCAAATGTCGTAAAAGCTGCCAGAGATGCGGGAGTCAAACATATTGCTTACACAGGATATGCCTTTGCTGAGGAATCAATAATTCCCCTTGCACACGTACATTTAGCAACGGAATATGCCATCCGTACGACCAATATCCCGTATACTTTCCTGCGTAATGCCTTATATACGGACTTTTTTGTAAATGAGGGGCTGCGCGCATCCATAGAGTCTGGAGCAATTGTTACGAATGCGGGAAGCGGGATCGTTAATTCAGTAACACGCAATGAACTTGCTTTGGCTGCCGCAACGGTTCTTACAGAGGAAGGGCATGAAAACAAAACGTATAACCTTGTTTCCAATCAACCGTGGACCTTTGATGAACTTGCCCAAATTCTCTCCGAGGTTTCCGGCAAAAAAGTCGTGCATCAGCCTGTCTCATTCGAAGAAGAGAAAAATTTCCTCGTAAACGCTGGTGTCCCTGAGCCGTTTGCTGAAATTACGGCAGCGATCTATGACGCGATTTCCAAAGGAGAAGCGTCCAAAACATCAGATGATCTGCAAAAACTGATCGGATCCTTGACCCCTCTGAAGGAAACCGTAAAACAAGCCCTGAAAATGTAAGAATTGACCAAATGACATAAAATGAAAAAACAGAACATCCAATGACTGCAAACTCGTGACCTGCTTTATCTTAGTTCGAAAATAAGCCCTGTCACGCAGACAGACATTAACAGCCTGAGACCTAAAATTACATAAGGACTCAGGCTGTTTTATTTCTTTTGATCACGTTGGCGGATTTAAAAACGAAACGAGAGTATATCATCTTTTACAAAAGGGGGTTTAGGGCGACAGTTCTGCCGCATAACATCGGGATGTCGGATAACATGTTCTGCAACCTTCTGTTTAGAATAAGAAATATCGCGCAAGGCAAGATAACAACGCAGGTAAAGCAGCAGCTGGCATGGTGTGTGGTCTGATCGATTCCGGGCACAGGCGTATAGCATATCCTCCCGCCGGGGTGGCCGCTATCCGGAGCGCTTGATGACCGGCCGCTCCTGGCCGCCTGCCGCCCGTCATTCCCTGATGGGTTCAACCCCCTTTGCTGCTGTAGTGCATTCGGCTTCTGACATTTGGCGCAGCCGTCTTCTGAAAACGACAGTAACAATATGCGAAAGGGAGCGCTTATGCGGTCATTCATGCACCGGTTCATTGCGGTCGTGTCATTGAGCCTGGGGCTATGCGTCAGTGCGATGGCCCAGACAGCGCCGCCGGCCACGACAAACCCAGCCACCGGGGCGCTGGCGCCAGCCGCTGCGGCGCCACTGACGCGCCCCACGCTGGTGGCACAGGACACGGTGAGCGCGGCCGACACCGGCTGGATGATGACTTCCACCGCCCTGGTGCTGCTGATGACGCTTCCGGGCATCGCGCTTTTTTATGCCGGCATGGTGCGCAAGAAGAACGTGCTCAACACCATGGCCAGTGTGGTCGCCATTGCGGCACTGGTCAGCCTGTTGTGGTTTGCGGCGGGGTATTCGCTGGCGTTCACGCCGGGCAGCGCCTGGCTGGGGGGGCTGGACCGCATGGGATTCGCGGGGCTCGATTTCCAGCTCGCTGAGGGCAAGCTGGCCGTGAGCCATGTGGCCCCGCGCATTCCCGAGTCGGTGTACGCCATGTTTCAGCTCACGTTTGCCATCATCACGGCCGCGCTGCTGGTGGGGGCGTTGGTGGAGCGCATGCGGTTTTCCGCCATGCTGGTCTTCATCGGGCTGTGGACCGTGGTGGTCTACGCCCCCGTGGCGCACTGGGTGTGGGAACCCGGCGGCTGGCTGGCCCAGATGGGTGCGCTCGACTTTGCCGGCGGCTCGGTGGTGCACGTGAATGCGGGCGTGGCCGGACTGGTGTGTGCCTGGTTCCTGGGTCGCCGCACGGGCTATGGCCGCGAGCCCTTCGAGCCCTATAACCTGGGCCTCACCATGGCGGGCGCCGGCATGCTGTGGGTGGGCTGGTTTGGCTTCAACGCAGGCTCCGCCGTGGCGGCGGACGGGCGCGCCGGACTGGCGATGGCGGTGACGC
The DNA here is from genome assembly GCF_002176815.1 of Acidovorax sp. T1. NCBI lineage: Bacteria > Pseudomonadati > Pseudomonadota > Betaproteobacteria > Burkholderiales > Comamonadaceae > Acidovorax > Acidovorax sp. T1. The sequence goes on from NZ_CP021648.1 coordinate 214,784, forward strand.
AGCTGGCGGCAGCGGCGGGTGCCTTGTCGTGGATGCTGGGCGAATGGGTGGTGCGCGGGCGCCCGTCCCTGCTGGGGCTGTGCTCTGGCCTGGTGGCGGGGTTGGTGGCCATCACACCGGCGGCGGGTTTTGTCACGCTGCGTTCGGCGGTCGTGATTGGGCTGGTGGCCGGGCTGGCCTGCTATTGGGGGGCCACGGGGCTCAAGCGCCTGCTGCGGGCCGACGATTCGCTGGACGTCTTCGGTGTGCATGGCATCGGGGGCATCGTGGGCTCGTTGCTCACGGGCGTGCTGGCCAGCAAAACGGTGGGGGGCGTGCAGGGCAGCCTGCTTACCCAGGCTATTGGCGTGGGCGCGGTGATGGCCTACAGCCTGGTGGTGACCGCCGCGCTGCTGTGGCTTGTCAATTTTGTGATGGGTTTGCGTGTGGACGAGCAGAGCGAGCAGACCGGACTCGACATTGCCCAGCATCGCGAACGCCTGGGCGGCTGAAAGGGCCTTGCCATGCCAGACATCGACAGGCTCGCCATTGCCGCCCATCTGCATGTGCTGCTGCGTCGCAAGACGGGGCGCGTGACCGACACCGAATGGATGGCGGTCAACGCCGGTTATGCGCTGGAGATCGTGCGCTTTGCACGCCAGCATGCCCAGGAAGACAACCTGCCCGAATTGGCCGAGTGGGCCGACCGCCTGGACCGCGCCTTCCATGCCGAGCACCTTGGCGCAGCGCGCCGCCCGCTGCTGGATGTGGCCGCGCAGGCCGTGCGCCAGCGCATCGCGCCACCACCATCCACGGAACCCCCGCCAGAGGTACCGCGCTACGTGGGCGGTATCCGCTGAAGCCGGTCCTGCCCTGGGTCTTTGTGGCGACGGCCCCTATGCCTGCGGCCGCCACCGCAGGGTCAGAGGGACGGGCTGGCCAGCGTCAGGACGCTGCCTTGCGTGCCTGCAAAATCCACTCGGCAGCCTTCTCGGCCAGCATCAGCGTGGGCGAATTGGTGTTGCCGCTGGTGATGGTGGGCATGGCGCCCGCATCCACCACGCGCAGGCCGCCAATACCGCGCACGCGCAGCTGCGCGTCGAGCACCGCCATCGGGTCATCGTCCCGCCCCATCTTGGTCGTGCCCACGGGATGGAAGATGGTGGTGGCGATGTCGCCCGCCAGGCGGGCCAGGTCTTCATCGGTTTCGTATTGCGTGCCGGGTTTCCATTCCTGGGGCTGGTATTTGGCGAGCGCGGATTGCGCAACGATGCGGCGCGTGACACGCAGGCTGTCGGCCGCCACCTTGCGGTCCTCCGGGGTGCTGAGGTAGTGGGGGGCAATGGCAGGTGCGTCCTGAAAGCGGCCGCTCTTGATCTGCACCGTGCCCCGGCTGGTAGGGTTGAGGTTGCAGACACTGGCCGTGAACGCGGGAAAGCCGTGCAGCGGCTCGCCAAAGGCGTCGAGCGACAGCGGCTGCACGTGGTATTCGATATTCGGCCAGGGCTGGTCGGGGCTGCTGCGCGTGAAGGCGCCGAGCTGCGACGGCGCCATGCTCATGGGGCCGCTGCGCTTGAAAGCGTATTCCAGCCCGATCTTGGCCTTGCCCCACAGCGTGTTGGCCATGGTGTTGAGCGTTTCCACGCCCTGCACCTTGAACACGGTGCGGATCTGCAGGTGGTCCTGCAGGTTGGCGCCCACGCCGGGCAGGTCGTGCACTACGTCAATGCCATGCTGGCGCAGCAGTGCGGCGGGGCCAATGCCCGACAGCTGCAGCAGCTGGGGCGAGTTGACGGCGCCGGCGCTAAGGATGACTTCTTGCGTGGCGCTGGCAGTGACCATCTCGTGGCCGTCCCACACCTGCACGCCGGTGCAGCGCTGGCTGCCGTCCGGCTGCGTCTCGATGATGAGCTGGGTCGCTTGCGCGGCGGTCCACATCTCGAAGTTGGAACGGCCGTAGCAGGTAGGGCGCAGGAAGGCCTTGGCCGTGTTCCAGCGCCAGCCATTTTTCTGATTGACCTCGAAGTAGCCCACGCCTTCGTTGCTGCCGCCGTTGAAATCATCGGTGGCCGGAATGCCTGCCTGCTGCGCAGCCTGGGCAAAGGCGTCGAGCACATCCCAGCGCAGGCGCTGCTTTTCCACGCGCCATTCGCCCGTGCCGCCGGTGCTCTTGCTGCCGTGCAGGCGCTTGAAATTTTCGTTCACGCCGCCGGGCTGATCGAGGCGCCAATGGTCTTCGTGGCGCCGAAAGTAGGGCAGGGTGTTGTCCCAGCGCCAGCTGTCATCGCCCGTCAGCGCGGCCCACTGGTCATAGTCGCGGGCCTGGCCGCGCATGTAGATCATGCCGTTGATGCTGCTGCAGCCGCCCAGTGTCTTGCCGCGCGGGTAGCGCAGGGTGCGGCCGTTCAGTCCGGCGTCGGGCTCGGTGTTGTAAAGCCAGTCGGTGCGCGGGTTGCCAATGCAGTAAAGGTAGCCCACGGGGATATGGATCCAGTGGTAATCGTCCTTGCGGCCTGCCTCGATGAGCAGCACGCGGTTGCGGCCATCGGCACTCAGGCGGTTGCAGAGCAGGGCGCCGGCCGTGCCGCCGCCGATGATGATGTAGTCAAACGTGGTGTCGCTCATGGATTGAATGGTGGCTGCGGCGGTGCGCGGAACAGGAAAGTAGTTGGGCGCCATTGTGCGGTGGGTAATCCACCTGTCGAGGGTAGAAACACGAATTGCTACGCTATTTGTAGCTAATGGCGCTTGTTGATGTTGCGCTAGCGGCCAATTTGACAATAATTGCACGCACGGGGCTTGCGGCTGTGCTTGTGTGCTGTGCGTTGTCCCGGCGCGTGCCGCCGGCGCGGCGCACCTGATTTTTCCCAACCATGGCGGCCCACGCCGCCCCATCCATGAGCGAACTGTCGCCCCGCATCGTCCGTGCTGAATCACCCCAAGGGCCCCAGGCGCAGCTGCTGGGACGCTGGGGCGCGGCCGAGCTGGGCCAGCGCACGCACTGGCGCGCGCTCGCGGCCCAGTTGCGCGAGCATGCGGCGCCGGCGGGCGGCTGGGATTTGCGCAGCCTGCAATGGCTGGACCATGTGGGCGCGCAGTTGCTCTGGAAGCAATGGGGCCAGAAGTGGCCCGACCATGTGCAGCTCACCGACCCCCAGCGGGCCATGCTGGAACGCGTGGCAAGCCTCACGGTGGTCCCGCCGCCGGCAGCACCCTGGCGCCTGTCCGAGCAGATGGACCACCTCGGCGTGCTGGTGCTGCACGGCCTGGACCACGCCAAGCACCTGATGCAACTGATCGGGCAGCTGTCGCTCGACCTCGTGCGGCTGGCGCGCGCCCCGCAGCGCGGGCCCTGGCGCGATGTGTCGGGCCATGTGTACCGCATGGGCGCCACCGCACTGCCCATCACGGCGCTGGTGGGTTTTCTGATCGGCGTGGTGCTGGCCTACCTGATGAGTCTGCAGCTGCGCCAGTTCGGGGCCGAGTCGTTCATCGTTAACATTCTGGGCATTTCGCTGATTCGCGAGCTGGGGCCCTTGCTGGGGGCCATTCTGGTGGCGGGACGGACGGGTTCGTCCATCACGGCGCAGATTGGCGTGATGCGGGTCACCGAAGAGCTCGACGCCATGCGCGTGATGGGCATACCCCACGGCTTTCGCCTGGTGCTGCCGCGCACGCTGGCGCTGGCGCTGGCCATGCCCCTCATCAGCGTGTGGACCACGCTGGCGGCGCTGGCGGGCGGCATGCTGGCGGCCGATGTCGCCATGGGCATTTCGCCGGCCTACTTTGCCCAGGCGCTGCCCGCTGCGGTGAAGATCGGCAACCTCGGGCTGGCCATGGCCAAGTCGGTGGTGTTTGGCGCCCTGATTGCCCTGATCGGCTGCCACTGGGGCCTGCGCGTCAAGCCCAACACGCAGAGCCTGGGCGAGGGCACCACGGCCTCGGTGGTGACATCCATCACCATGGTCATCATCGTGGACGCGCTGTTTGCCGTGGCGTTCAAGAACATCGGAATATGAAGCCCCCCCTGTGTCGCTTCGCTCCTTCCCCCCAAGGGGGGACGCCACCCCTGGCCCGGCAAAGCCGGTTCCACGGTGGCACTGGCCTGGGCCGAGCCGGTTTTGGCGGTCGGGGTCCTGGTGTCGCCGAGAAGGCACGACCATGACAGAACGTATCGAGCCGCCCGAGCACATGGCCATGGCGCCGGGCGAGCCGCCCGTCGTGGACGTGCAAGGCCTGTGGACCACGTTCGGCAAGGGCGACGAGGCCTTTACCGTGCACCAGGACCTGCAGTTGTCGGTGCAACGTGGCGAGATCCTGGCGTTGGTGGGCGGCTCGGGCACCGGCAAGACCGTGCTGCTGCGCCAGATGCTGGGCCTGGCCAGACCGACGCGCGGGAGCGTCACGGTGCTGGGCCAGCCGGCCTCGGAAATGGGGCGCGAAGGCGCTGCCAGCCGGGTGGGCATGCTGTTTCAGCAAGGGGCCCTGTATTCGGCGTTCAACGTGCTCGACAACGTGGCGTTTGCGCTGCGCGAGCAAGGCACCTTGCCCGCCGATGTGGTGCGCGATGCGGCGCTGGTCAAGCTGCAGATGGCGGGCCTCAAGCCCGAGCACGCCACCCGCATGCCTGCCGACCTTTCGGGCGGCATGATCAAGCGCGTGGCGCTGGCGCGGGCGCTCATCATGGACCCGCCGCTGCTGCTGCTTGACGAGCCCACGGCGGGGCTGGACCCGAGTAGCTCCGACGACTTCGTGGCCCTGCTGCGCGAATTGCACCAGGCCCTGGGCCTGACGGTGGTGATGGTCACGCACGACCTGGACACCCTCTTTGCCCTCAGCACGCGCGTGGCCGTGCTGGCGGACAAGAAAGTCCTGGTGACCGGAGCGCCGCGTGACGTTGCGCGCTACCCTCATCCGTTCATTGAACACTTTTTTCTGGGTGAACGCGGCCAGCGCGCCATGGCGCCGACGCACACCGTGGTCACTGCCAAGGAACCCTGATGGAAAACAAATCCCATGCTTTCGCCGCCGGCATCTTCGTGCTGGTGGTGGCCGCCATGCTGGCGGGCCTGGCCATGTGGCTCACCCGCGACAACACCAGCTACCAGCAATACGAAATGACCAGCAAGGACGGCGTCACCGGCCTGCAACCCCAGGCCGCCGTGCGCTACAAGGGTGTGGCCGTGGGCAAGGTGACGCGCATCGGCTTTGACCCCCAGGTCCCGGGCAATGTGCTGATCCGCATCGCCGTCAATGACCAGGCCCCCATCACCCCCAGCACCTTCGCCGTGCTGGGCTACCAGGGCGTCACCGGCCTGGCCCATGTGCAGCTGGACGATGAGGGCGAGGCGCAGGCGGTGCAGCCCCCCGGCCCCAGCGGCCTGCCCCGGCTGCCGCTCCGCAGCTCGCCCCTGTCGCGCCTGGCAGAGCAGGGCCCCGCCATCCTGGGCCAGGTGCAGGAAGCCACGCAACGCATCAACCAGCTGCTGGGCGACGACAACCAGCAGCGGGTCAGCAAGGTGCTCGACAGCCTGGGGCAGGCGGCCCGTGGCGCGGCGGCCCTGACCCAGCGGCTGGATACCACCGTGAAAGAGCGCCTGGACCCCGCCCTGGCTGCCCTGCCGCCCCTGGCGGGCGATGCACGCCAGACCTTGCAGGCCTTGCAGCAGGCCGGCGCCCAGGTGTCCACGCTGGCCAGCGACATCGGCCAGACCACCCGGCGCCTGAGCGCCGAAGGCGGCGCCCTGGACCAGATCACCCAGGGCACCCAGGCCCTGGCGCGCGCCGCCGACCAGTTCGGCAACAGCACCCTGCCGCGCGTCAACCGTGCCGCCGACGACGCCTCGCGTGCCGCGCGCCAGTTCGGGCGCACGGCCGGTGGAATCAACGAAAACCCGCAGCTTTTCATTTATGGCCCCGGCCGGGTCAACGCCGGTCCGGGTGAGCCCGGGTTTGAGGCACCCAAGGTTCAACCCTGATGCAATTCGCCATGAAAACTATCAAAAACATAGCTGTAAGCGCTTATGGGATAAGCGCTGGAGCCATATTTGTTGCTGCATTCCTGGCGGGATGCTCGGCCTTGCCTGCGCCGCCCTCGCGCCCCGTGCACTACGACTTTGGCCCGGGCGCCATGGCGCCGGTGCCCGCCGACCGGCGCGCACCGCTGCCGCCTCTGGCGCTGGCCGATGTCGAGGCCCCGGGCTTGGCCGAAGGTAGCACCGCCGTGCTCTACCGCCTGGCCTACGCCGATGCCCGCCAGCTGCGCCCCTACACCCAGGCCCGCTGGAGCCAGCCGCCTGCGCAGCTGGTGCAGCAGCGCCTGCGCGACCAGCTGGGCCAGCGCCGCGCCGTGCTGACGGCCGAAAGCGGTGCAGCCCAGGCCCGCGCCAGCGGCAAGCTGCCCGTCGTGTTGCGTGTGGAGCTGGAGGAGTTCAGCCAGGTCTTCACCAGCGCCACCGAAAGCGCCGGCCTGGTGCGCCTGCGTGCCACGCTGGCAGAGCCCGCCGCCGCGGGCGAGATCTTGTTGGGCCAGCGGGTTTTCATCGTGCAGCGCCCTGCGGCCAGTGCCGATGCCGCTGGCGGCACCCGGGCATTGGCCGAAGCCACCGACCAGGTGGCGCACGAGCTGACGCAATGGCTTGAGCAGCTGGGGCGCTGAGCAGCGCCTGCCATCGCGCCGCCTGCCGTGATGGGGGCCGGGCGCCGCAACGCCGCCAGCCGGTGGCTTAGAACGTGAACACGTTCTTATTCAGGGTGTTTGTCTGTCAGGCCCGTAGGCCTGGGCTGACGCGTGGTCCCCGGCATGGACTACGCGGCGCGGCGCCTGTCGTTTCTACAGTGGACTCCATCGCATCACGCACATGTTCCACGCATTCCGGGTGGATGGCTGAGGCGAATTTTCGAGGAAGCACACCATGAACGAAGACACCATCCAAGGCAACTGGAAGCAATTCAAGGGCAAGTTGGTCGAGCAATGGGGCAAGCTGACCGATGACGATTTCGATGTGATCGCCGGCCGGCGCGACCAGTTTCTGGGCAAGCTCCAGGAACGCCATGGCATCGCCCGCGACGCGGCTGAAAAGCAGCTCAAGGAATGGCAGGACCGCCACCCTGATTTCCGCTTCAAGGATTGACGCCTTGAACCACTGGGCCAACGGCCTGAGAACGCCGTTGGCCTGCTTGCAGACGCTGCTGCGCCTGCGCCCCTTTCCCCTGATTTCCCCCCGATTTCCACCGAGGAACACGCCATGAAAATTGCACGCACACTGATTGCCACCGTTACCGCCGCCCTGTTGGCCACCAGCGCTTTCGCACTGACCCAGCCAGAGTACAAGGCGGCGAAAGACACCATCTCGGCCGAATACAAGGCGAGCAAGGACAAATGCAATGCCCTGACCGGCAACGCCAAGGACATTTGCGTCAAGGAAGCCAAGGGCCATGAAGATGTCGCCAAGGCCGAACTGGAAGCCCAATACAAACCCAGCCCGAAAGCCGACTACAAGGCCCGCGTGGCCCGGGCGGATGCCGACTACGCAGTCGCCAAGGAAAAATGCGATGACCTCAGCGGTAACGCCAAGGACGTCTGCGTGAAAGACGCCAAGGCAGCCCATGTGACGGCCAAGGAAAACGCCAAGGTCGCCGAAGTGAAGGCCAAACCCGCCGACACGCCCGCCGCCAAGGGCGCTGCCGTTGCCGAGGCGCGCAAAGACGCTGCTGCGGAAAAGAACGAGGCCAACTACAAGGCCGCCAAGGAACGCTGCGACACCATGCAGGGCGACGTCAAGTCCAAGTGCGTGGATGACGCCAAGCGCATGTACGGCCAATAAACGGCCAGCCGCGCATCTGTGCAGCGCTGGCGGATTTGCCGCCCCCCGAAGCCCCGCCACGGCCCGTGGTTGTGCGTAACCGGGGATGCGCCGGGCATGGTTGTGTGGCAAGCTCTGCGCCCCCTACAACTTCTGGCGCAACGGGCCCACGACCCATGGATGACACTGCCGCCTGCGCGCTGCCAGGTGATCTGACCGGTGATGAAAGTGCGCGCTTGCAGGCGCTGCGTCACTACGGCATTCTGGATACGCCCCTGGAGCTGGCCTTCGACGATCTGGCCCGGCTGGCCCGCCATATTTGCGCTGCACCCATCGCGCTCATCAGTTTGGTGGACCGCGATCGCCAGTGGTTCAAGGCCGAAATCGGCCTGGGACGGCGCGAAACCCCGATCGACCAGTCCGTCTGCCGGTTCGCCATCCAGGCTCAAGGCGTGTTCGTCGTGCCCGACCTGCTGCAGGATGCGCGCTTTGCCTCTAATCCGCTGGTCACGCGGCCCCAGGGCGTGCGGTTTTATGCGGGGGCGCCGCTGGTCACCCCGGACGGCATTGCGCTGGGCACCGTGTGTGTGCTGGACTATCAGCCGCGCGAGTTGGGCCTGCCCCAGCAGGAAATGCTCGACGTGCTGGCGCGCCAGGTGATGCGCCTGCTGGAGCTCAAGCTCGCCAACGACCGCCAGGGCCAGATGGTGCGAGAGCTCGACGAGGCACGCCAGCGCATGGCCACGCTGGCCCATACCGATGTTCTGACGGGGCTGGCCAACCGCCGCTCGTTCACCGAGCGCCTGCGCCAGCAGCAGGCCCTGCTGCAGCGCGGGGGTGCCGCCGCGTGCCTGCTGATGATGGACATCGACTGGTTCAAACAGGTCAACGACCGCTATGGCCACCATGTCGGCGACGAGGCCCTGCGGCTGTTCGCCGCGACCTGCCGCGATGTGTTCCGGGCCTCCGATGTGGTCAGCCGCTGGGGCGGGGAAGAGTTTCTGGCCTTGCTGCCCGCCACCAGCGTGGCAGAAGGCCGGGTGGTGGCGCAGCGGCTGCACGCCGCGCTGGCCGCCGCCGCCGTGCCCGGCGTGGTGCCGCCACTGCACCTTTCGGTCAGCGTGGGGCTGGCCCATTTCGACCCCGCGCGCTCGCTCGACCTCACTCTGCGCGCCCTGGATGCGGCGCTGTACACCGCCAAGAATCAGGGGCGCAACTGCACGGTGACGGTCTGAGAGGCTGAGAGGCTTTCATCCATGCCCGCCTTGCACGCCAAAACACACCGGCTCGTCGTTGCAAATACTCGCCATAGCCGAGCTATGGCTGTGTTTTGCGCCTAGACCCGGCGCGTTTTGACGCGCCTTTCGGGCACGGCCGAAAAACGCTCAGCCTCTGAGGCGATTTGCCGTCTGAATTTGCTATTTTAATAATAGCTACTAGCGCTTTATGAGATTGGGCTACAAGCCGTTTTTACTAAATTTTTGACGGATCAGCCCGCAGCAGCCATTGCTGCACCTGCTCCAGCACCCACAGGGGCGCATCCAGTGGCAGATCGTGCCCGGCATGCGGGTGCAGGGCCAGGGCGCAATGCCAGCTTTTGGCAATGGCCTGCGAGCAACGGCTGTCTACCAGGCGGTCGTTCTGGCTGGCCAACAGCAGGATGGGGGGGCTGGGCGCCACGGTGGGGGCGCTGTAGCGGGCTGCGGCCACCAATTGGCGCAGGGCGTTGATGGCGGACACCGGGCGGCGGGCGCGGGCGGCCACCCAATCGCCAATGACTGCGTGGCGCGGGTCGGGCGCATTGCTCGTCAGCCGCCATACCGTGCGTTCGATGGCCTCGGGCGACCGGTGCAGCAGCACCAGGCCCAGCAAGGCCGCGTAGTTGCGGGGGCGCAGCCGCTGGAAAAAGGGGCTGAACGGGCGCAAGCTGGTGTTCACCAGCACGCAGCCCGCGATGTCCGCCGGTGCCGTGCGGGCCCACTCGGTGGCCACCATGGCGCCCAGCGACATGGCGAACAGCCGAAACGGTGGGCGCACGCCCTGCCTTGCCAGTTCGGTGCGGCAGGCCGCCACCATGCCTTGCACGGTGGGCGGGCTGGGCCGGGCATGGAGCTGGCCGTTGCCGGGCAGGTCGAGTGCCACGACCTGGGCATCGGACCATGCGCTCTGGAAATCGTTAGCAAAGCGGCCCCAGTGGGCGGTTTCGCGGGTGAGGCCGCGCAACAGAATCCAGGTGTCCATGGCGCGGCTTAATACCACTCGGCCAGTGCATTGGCGCGGTGTTGTTCGTAGTGTTCCTTGCCGGGAACCCACCGCTGGTGGCTGCAGGCCGCGCGCGACAAAAAGTCGAGCAGCGACAGATGCCGGCGCAGCACCCGTTGCTGGCGGTGGTCGATCAGGGGGTTGAAGATGCCCATGCGCGAAAACAGCTGGCGCGGATTCTTCTTGATCCAGATCCACGAGCCCATCTCCAGCGTCAGCGGCAGAAAGATGCGCTCGGCCTGCTCGCAGGACTGCAGGTACAGGTAATCCCACAGGTCGCCGTGGGCCAGGTACTGGGTGCTTTGGGGCTCGATGATGTACGGGTGGTGGCTGTGCGCCTGCAGGAAGATGGTCTTGAGCGCATGCAGCTCGTTGAGATGTGCGATGGGTTTGCGGGTATGGGCAAACGGAAACCACAGTCGGTCGCGCACGCCGAAGCCCGAATGGCAGTCCAGCGCAATGCTGAAGGGCCGGGGCAGCAGCTCTGTGCGCACCACCTCGCACAAGGCCTGGCTCTCGATCTCCATCGGTTCGCCAAAGTGGCCGCGATACCAGGGCAGGCCTGCGCTCAGCCGCTGGCCACCCATCAGGAAGGGCACGCGGTCCAGGGCCTCCACGGGCGCATTGCGCATCAGGTCCACCCCGTTCGGGTTGGCGCGCGTGGCAGCCCACATGCCACCGGGGTTGACGATGGGCATGAACACCAGGCGCACATGCTCGAGCTGCTGGTGCAGCGTGGTGTCCCAGCGCAGCCGCATGACGATGTTCTGCAGATAGGAAATCACCACCTCGGCGCCGATCCGCTCCAGGCCATGCACGCCACCAAAAAAACCGACCGCGGGAACGTGGGGGCTGGGGTTGCCAATGCCGATCGAATAGATGGGAAAGCGCAGGCCCGACGCCACGCTGACCTCGCGCACCACGCGGACCTGCAGGTCCGGGCCGCCCTGTTCAATGATCTTTTCCAGGCCCCGCAGTTCGGGCAGATCGTTTTCGGGCACGGTGGTGGTGGCTGGTGTAGCAGAGGGTGGACGCCGCAGCATACCGCCCGATCGGCCTGCCGTGTCAATCGGGTATTTGGGTGTGGCAAATGCGCCGACGGACGCCAAACTGTCACACGCCGCAGTTACCTTGCAGCTGCCAACAACCTTCTCCAAAGGCCTCGTATGCTCTGGAAACTGCTCGGATTGCAAAGACTCTTCGACGAATTGTTCGACGAACGCTGGCGTTTCCTGGATTTGCCGGGCAACGACTGTTTCTCCCATGAAGAATTCACCACCCCGGCGCCAGCGCAGGATTGACGTGTTGCGCTGGCTGATGCTGTGCGGCCTGGTCGGCTGTGGCATGGCGTGGGGTGTGGTGGAGTTCTTTGCCCTGCAGCGGGCGCGCTACCACGCCTGGCGCAACCGCCAGCAGACCGCGCTCCCGCACTAGGGGCGTGATGAGCGGGCTCACCCATCCTCGTCCACAAAGCCGGGGCGAGGAAATTGCGAACGCGGCAAGCCACGCAGCGGCCCTGGTCGCCGCCATCGCGGCCGGTCCCTGGCTGGTTTCCTGGGGGCGCGGCCGGGGTGTCGAAGGCTTTGCCGGTGTCTGCGTTTTCGTGGCCACGATGGTGTGGCTGTACCTGGCGTCCACCGTGTACCACGCTTTGCCGGAAGGCGGTGCCAAGCGAGTGTTTCTGAAGCTGGACCACGGCGCGGTGTATCTCTTCATCGCGGGCAGTTACACGGCCTTCGCGGCGGGCCATCTTGATGCGCCGTGGGGTAGCGCCACCTTGGCGCTGGTCTGGCTGGTGGCGGCTGCGGGCATGGTGCTCAAGGCCATGGGCCGTCTGGCATCACCCTGGCTGTCCACGGGCGGGTATCTGGCCATGGGCTGGCTGGTGTTGCTGGCGGCGGTGCCCATTTTGGAGCGCGCATCACCGGCGGGCGCGCAGTGGCTTGTGGCCGGGGGCTGCGCCTACACCGTCGGTGTCGTCTTTTTTGTGCTGGACGCGCGCATCCGCTATGCCCATGCGGTCTGGCATGGCTTCGTGGCGGCGGGCACGGCGTGCCACACCTGGGCGGTGCTCGGTTAGCTACCTCGCCACGAGAATGGGGAACAGCTTGCCCAGGCCGTCGGCCATCACCTCCACGGCCAGTGCCGCCAGAATCAAACCCATCAGCCGCGTCATCACGTTGATGCCCGTCTTGCCCAGCACGCGCGCGATCGGATCGGCGAGCGAAAAGCACAGGGCCGTGGCCAGGCCAATCACCACGCCGTAGCCCACCAGCGCCGCGTGCTGCCAGAAGGTTTGTGCACGGTCGGCGTAGATCACCACGGTGGACATGCTGGCAGGCCCGGTGAGCAGGGGAATCGTGAGGGGCACGACGGCAATGCTGCTGCCCGCGGCGGCCTTCTCGGCGCCTTCCTCCAGCTCGTTCGTGTGGGTCTTGGCCTCGGCCGGCTGCGCGTTGAGCATGTTCATGGAACTGATCAGCAGCAGCATGCCGCCGCCCACCTGAAAGCTCTGCAGCGAGATGTTGAAAAACTCCAGAATTTGCAGGCCCAGCAAGGCACAGGCCGCAATCACGCAAAACGATGCCAGGGCTGCCGTGCGGATGGTGCGGCGGCGCTGTTCGTTGGAAAACCCCTGCGTGTAGTGGATGAAAAACGGCACGATGGCCAGCGGGTTCACGATGGCCAGCAAGGTGATGAGGGGTTTCAGATCCATCGGCGGTGTCCTGACATGCGCAAAGTGGGGGCGGAGCGGTGGTGGTGCGGACGGTGCCGGTCAGGCGCAGCACTTTGCCCCAAACCGGTCTCCTGCAAGAATGGGGTGCATTACAGCATCCCGGCACGGGGCCGGAATGCGTTGCTGGGTGGCGGTGGTGCCTTTGCGCCACAGCCTTTTTCTTTTCAAGGAGCAATTGCATGGGCCAGTTTGTCAATCTGACGTCGAAAGATGGTTTTGTGGTGCCAGCCTGGGTGGCGCAGCCCGATGGATCACCGCGCGGCGCCATCGTGGTGCTGCAGGAGATTTTCGGGGTCAATGCGCACATCCGTGCCGTGGCCGACCGCTTTGCGGCGCGCGGCTATCTGGCGGTGGCCCCCGCCACCTTTGCGCGCGTGCAACCGGATGTGGAGCTGGGCTACAGCGAGGCCGACATGGGCGCGGGCTTTGGTTTCAAGACGGCGGTGGATGCACTGCCCGGCGACGGTGCCATGCCCGACATCCAGGCCGCCATCGACTACGCCGCCCAGCACGGTGGCGGCAAGGTGGGCATCGTCGGCTTTTGCTGGGGTGGCCTGCTGACGTGGCGCGCGGCCTGCAGCCTTAAGGGCCTGGCAGCGGCGGTGTGCTACTACGGCGGCGGCATGACCACGGCAGACGAGGTGGCGCGCCAGCCCCAGGTGCCGGTGCTGGCGCATTTTGGCCAACGCGACCACTGGATTTCGGTGGACAGCGTGCAGGCCTTTGCGCGCGCGCACCCCGAGGTGCAGGTGCATGTGTACGACGCCGACCATGGTTTCAACTGCGACCAGCGCGGCTCGTATGACGAAGCCTCGGCCCTGGTCGCGCGTGACCGCACCCTGGCCTTCTTTGCCAAGCATGTAGGGTAGGCTGTCGTTGGCGGGACGGGTCCGCCGGCAAGGGCCCGGTCTCGCATCCGCGCTGCGGTCTGCGAATGCTCACTGCCCGCCGGTGCGCGCCAGGTAGCGCTTGCGCCAGAACAGCGCCACCAGGCCCATGGCAATCGTGATCATGGAGCCCAGTGCCCACCAGAATCCGTCCTGCTTGTGGATGAGCGGCAAGAACTCGAAGTTCATGCCAAAAATGCCCGCAATCAGGTTCAGCGGCAAAAATACCGCGGTCAGCGCGGTGAGCGTGCGCATGATGTCGTTGGTGCGGTTGCTCTGCACTGAAAAGTGCATCTGCACGGCGGTTTCGGTGCTTTGCTCCAGGCGGCGCACATGGTGCACCACGCGTTCGATGTGTTCGAGCACGTCGCGGCTGCGCACCTTGAGCAGGTCCAGGTCACGCTGGCCGGCACTGCTTTCGGGCGTGGCCCAGGTTTCCAGCTCGTCGATCCAGTTTTGCATGGCGCTGCGCTGGTCTTCGCAGATGTCGTCCAGCTGGTGCAGCGACAGGCGCGCTTCGAGCAGCGAGCTCCAGTTCACATAGCGCGCCCGGGGCTTGAGCAGCTCGGTCTGCCAGTGATCGAGCTGGCGCGTGAGTTCGCGGCGCAGGTCCAGGTAGCCGTCCACCATCAGGTTGACCAGGCGCAGCATCAGGTCGGCCGTGCTGGACGGATGGCGCACACCGGCTGCCAAGGTGGCTCGGCCTTCGCGTATATCCAGGGGGGCGGTGGCGAGCAGGCGCGCGGCGTAAGCATCGCGCACCGCGCAGTCGGTGGGGTGCACGGTGAGCAGCAGCTGGTCAAACATCGCAAAGCCCACGGGGCTGGTGTCGATGCGCCGCAGCACCGGCGGACCCTTGCGCTTGAGTGGCAGGGCGGTAGCGTTTGCCGCCGCACCGTTCGCATCCGGCGTGTCGCCATTGATCGAGGCAAGCCGGCGAAACACCAGCAGGTCGTACTGCGAGGTGTAGTCGTAGTGCGATGGCAGCTGCGCGTTCAGCAGGTCGGCCACATGCAGGTCCACCAGCTGCAGCCCCACGAGCGCCTGCAGTCGGCTCTGGATTTCGCCCAGCCGCGCCTGGAAGGTCGGGCGTGAGCAGGCGACCCAGATAAAGCCCTGCGCGGGCATGTGCTCGGGCAGGTCGGCCAGCTCCAGTACGCCGTCGTTGTGGAGGTGAAAAATGCGCATGGCGTTCTGAATTCTTGGTCAAAATGGCTTCCAGCGCTTTATAGACAAGCGCTTGAAGCTATTATTTCAGGAGCAAGCGCGCAGCGTCGCGGGCAAAGTAGGTCAGCACGCCGTCGGCGCCTGCGCGCTTGAAGGCCAGCAGGCTTTCCATCATCACGGCATCGTGGTCGAGCCAGCCGTTGGCGGCGGCGGCCTTGAGCATGGCGTATTCGCCGCTCACCTGATAGGCGAAGGTAGGCACGCGGAACTCGTCCTTCACGCGCCGCACGATGTCCAGATACGGCATGCCGGGCTTGACCATCACCATGTCGGCGCCTTCGGCGATGTCGAGGGCCACTTCGCGCAGGGCTTCGTCGCTGTTGCCCGGGTCCATCTGGTAGACGAACTTGTTGCTCTTGCCCAGGGCGCCACGCGTGCCCACGGCGTCGCGAAACGGGCCGTAGAAGGCGCTGGCGTATTTGGCGCTGTAGGCCATGATGCGGGTGTGGATGTGGCCCTGCACTTCAAACGCCTCGCGGATGGCGCCGATGCGTCCGTCCATCATGTCGCTGGGCGCGACGATGTCCACGCCCGCTTCGGCATGGGTGAGCGCCTGGCCGGTCAGAATCTCGACCGTTTCGTCATTGATGATGTAGCCCGTCTCGTCGAGCACGCCATCCTGGCCGTGGCTGGTGTAGGGGTCGAGCGCCACGTCGGTCATCACGCCCAGGTCGGGAAACTCTTTTTTCAAGGCGCGCACCACGCGCGGGATCAGGCCGTCGGGGTTCAGCGCTTCCTTGCCATCGGGCGTCTTGAGCGCCGGGTCAATGGCCGGGAACAGCGCCAGCACGGGAATGCCCAGCTTCACGCAATCCTCGGCCACGGGCAGCAGCAAATCCAGGCTGAGCCGGTCCACGCCGGGCATGGAGGCCACGGCCTCGCGCTGGTTCTGGCCCTCGTGTACGAACACGGGGTAGATCAGGTCGTGGGGCGTGACGGCATGCTCGCGCACCAGGTTGCGGGTAAAACTGTCACGGCGCAGGCGGCGTGGGCGGCTTTGCGGAAATGGGGTGGGGCTGGAGAGGTGCATGGAAACAATTATGAAGCCCCTGTGTCGCTTTGCGCCCCTCGCCCATGTGGTCGAACCTGCTGGGCTTTTTGCCGACTGCTGCTGCGTGCGGTGGCCCTTAAACTGCAGGCATGCTCTGGATCAAAGCCTTTCACATCGTTTTCGTGGCCAGCTGGTTTGCGGGTCTTTTCTATTTGCCGCGCATTTTTGTCAATCTGGCGATGGTGGCGCCCGGCTCGGTGGCCGAGCGCGAGCGCCTGGTGCTGATGGCACGCAAGCTGCTGCGCTTCACCACGATGCTGGCGGTGCCCGCTGTGGCACTGGGCCTGTGGCTGTGGCTGGGCTATGGCATCGGCCGCGGCCCGGGCAACGGCTGGATGCACGCCAAGCTGGCCGTGGTGGTGTTGGTGATCGGCTACCACCACGCCTGCGCGGTGCTGCTGCGCAAGCTCATTGCCAACAGCAGCCGCAAGAGCCATGTCTGGTTCCGCTGGTTCAATGAAGTGCCCGTGGTGCTGCTGCTGATTGCCGTGGTGCTCGTGGTGGTCAAGCCGTTCTGAAACCAGGGAGTCCGCGCCGGTGCACAAAACCTCTGCCTGGCCGCTCGCGCTGATCCATGCAGCGCTGATCGTCTTTGCCAGCCTGTTCCCGTTTGACGGCTGGCGCGACCAGGGCATCGACCCCTGGGTTTTCCTGTTGGCGCCGCTGCCACCGCCCTACTGGACGGGGTTTGATGTCGCCATCAACATGGCCGGTTACGCCCCGCTGGGATTCTTGCTGGTGCTGGCCCTGCTGCGCTCGGGCAGCGAGCGTGGGCCGGTGCTGCTGGCCACGCTGGCGGGCACGCTGTTGTCGCTGCTGATGGAATACCTGCAGATTTACCTGCCCCGGCGTGTGCCCTCCAATCTGGACCTGCTGCTCAACGCAGCGGGAGCGCTGGCGGGGGCGTGCACGGCGGCGCTGCTGGAGCGCTGGGGT
This sequence comes from Acidovorax sp. T1, assembly GCF_002176815.1. NCBI lineage: Bacteria > Pseudomonadati > Pseudomonadota > Betaproteobacteria > Burkholderiales > Comamonadaceae > Acidovorax > Acidovorax sp. T1. The sequence continues at coordinate 231,668 of NZ_CP021648.1, forward strand.
GCCATCGACCGCTGGAGCGATTTCCGCGCCCGCTGGTTTGTGCGCGATGCGCGCGGCGCGCTGGTGCTGCTGGCGCTGTGGCCCGCGGCGCTGCTGTTTCCGGCGGCGGTGCCGTTTGGCTTGGGCCAGGTGCTGGAGCGGCTGGAACAGGCCCTCGAAGACTTGCTGGCCGACACGCCCTTTCTCGATTGGCTGCCGGTGCGCGATGTGCCGCTGGAGCCCTTGTCGCCAGGTGGCGAGTTGCTGTGCGTGACGCTGGGGCTGCTGATTCCCTGCCTGCTGGGCTATTGCGTCATTCGCCACATGGGGCGCCGCGCCGTGTTTGCCATGGGCGTGGCAGGGGTGGGCATTGGGGTGACGGCCCTGTCGGCGGCGCTGAGCTGGGGGCCGTCGCATGCCTGGAGCTGGCTGGAGCTGCCCACGCGCGTCGGGGTAGGGGCAGCGCTTGCGCTGGCGGCGCTGCTGCTGGCCTTGCCGCGGCGCGCCAGTGCGGCGCTGCTGCTGCTGGCGCTGGCCTGGCACCTGGGGCTGCTCAACCAGGCGCCCGCAAGTGCGTACTTTGCCCAGACGCTACAAATTTGGGAGCAAGGACGTTTCATCCGTTTTTTTGGCTTGGGTCAGTGGCTGGGCTGGCTGTGGCCTTATGCCGCACTGGCGTATGTGCTCTTTCGGGTGTCGCGCCGGGAGCCGCAAAACTAGAATGACTCCATGAGCGACACCCCCTCCACACCCGCCGCCGCGCCGGGCTATTACGCCCGCCACATCTTTTTTTGCCTGAACGACCGTGCCAACGGCGAGAACAGCTGTGCCCACCACGGCGCTCAGGAAGCCTTTGACCGGTGCAAGGCGCAGGTCAAGGCGGCGGGGCTTGCGGGCCCCGGCAAGGTGCGGGTGAACAAGGCCGGCTGCCTGGACCGTTGCGCCGCCGGCCCCGTGGCCGTGGTGTACCCCGAGGGCACCTGGTATTCCTATGTGGACGCCAGCGATGTGGATGAAATCGTGGAGTCGCACCTCAAAAACGGCCAGATCGTCGAGCGACTGGTCACGCCAGCGGAACTTGGGCGCTGAACGCCGCTCTACGGTTCTTTGAATGATTTTGGCAGCTAGCGCTTATCTGGTAAGCGCTAGTAGCTATTGAATGAGTAGCAACCCGTGAATGCACAAACCGAACGCCTGGCGCTGACTGGCGCCGCCGGTGCCATCGAGGCGGCGCGCGATGCGGCGTCCCTGCCCGATGGCGCGGCCCCCCGTGGCGTGGCCATCATTGCCCACCCCCATCCACTGTTTGGCGGCACCATGGACAACAAGGTGGTGCAGACCCTGGCGCGCGCCTTTACCCAATGCGGCTGGACCACGGTGCGCTTCAACTTTCGCGGCGTGGGCGCCAGCGCTGGCGTGCACGACGAGGGGCGTGGCGAGTTGCAGGACCTGCTGGCCGTGGTGCAGCAGGTGGCGCCCCAGGGGCCGATTGCGCTGGCCGGCTTCTCGTTTGGCGCCTTTGTCACCAGCCACGCCCTGGCCGCCCTGTGGGATGAGCGCGAGGTGGCGCAGGCGGTGCTGGTCGGCACCGCGGCGAGCCGCTTCACGGTGGCCCCCGTGCCGCCCGAGGCCCACCTGTGCACCCTGGTGCTGCATGGCGAGCAGGACGACACCGTGCCGCTGTCGGCCGTGCTCGACTGGGCGCGGCCCCAGATACTGCCTGTCACAGTCGTCCCCGGTGGCGGCCATTTCTTTCACGGACAATTGACGTTGCTGAAAAATCTGGTGGTGCGCCACCTCCAGTCCGTGCCGTGAGGCCCGGTCATGGCAGCGGCTGCGGTGCGTGCGCACCCATGGCTCTCCTTCCTGGCCTCACCGGTTTGTTTTTTTCCATCCCCGGGCCTTGCGCCCCATTTATTCCTGCCCCATGAAACGAATCTTGCCCGCGCTGCGATCCCTGGCCCTTTTTGCGGCGGTCGCGCCCGCTGCTTTCTTTGTCCACGCCCAGGCGCCCCAGCCCCCCGAGATCGCCGCACGCACCTACATGCTGGTCGATGTGACGGCCAACCAGGTGCTGGCGGCGAAAGACATCGATGCGCCGGTCGAGCAGGCCTCGCTCACCAAGCTCATGACGGGCTATCTGGTGTTCGATGCGCTGCGCGCCAAAAAAATCACGCTGGAGCAGAAGCTGCCCGTGAGCGTGCGCGCCTGGAAGATGCCCGGCTCGCGCATGTTCATCGACCCCAAGATGCAGGTGCCGGTGGATGACCTGCTCAAAGGCATGATCGTGCAGTCGGGCAACGACGCCACCATGGCACTGGCCGAGGGCGTGGGCGGCACGGCCGAGAATTTCGTCAAGCTCATGAACGACCAGGCAAAGGCCCTGGGCATGAAGGGCACGGCCTACAAAAATCCAGAGGGGCTGACGGAACCCGGCCACACCACCACGGCGCGCGACTTGGCCACCCTGGCCACCCGGCTGATGAAAGACTTCCCGGAGTACATGCACTATTACGCCACCAAGCAGTACAGCTACCCGGGCACGCCTGCCTCGAACGGCAACAACCGCAACGCGCTGCTGTTCCGCGACCCCACCGTGGACGGCCTCAAGACCGGCCACACCGACGCCGCCGGTTACTGCCTGGTGGCCACTTCCAAGCGTGATTTCCCCAACGTGGGCCAGCGCCGCCTGCTGTCCATCGTGCTCGGCGCCGCCAGCGAGAACGCCCGCGCCAACGAAAGCCAGAAGCTGCTGAACTGGGGCTACACCGCCTTTGATGCCGTCAAACTGTTCGATGCAGGCCAGCCCGTGGCCACGCCCGCCGTGTGGAAGGGCAAGGAAAGCACCATCAAGATCGGCCGCGCCCAGGCCATCGTGGTGGCTGTGCCTTCGGGCAGCGCCGGCAAGGTCACCACGCAGATCGTGCGCCAGGACCCGCTGGTGGCGCCCTTCACCAAGGGCCAGGCGATTGGATCGCTCAAGGTCGTGCTGGGGGATCAGCCGCTGGTCGAAGTGCCGCTGGTGGCGCTGGACGGTGTCGAGCAAGCCGGCATCATGGGCCGCGCCTGGGATGCGATCCGGCTCTGGATCAAATAACTGGGTTGCGCTGCAGCATGTCAAAAAAGATAGCTGTCAGCGCTTTGCCCAAAAGCGCAAAACCCCGATTTGACCGTAATTCGTGCCCATCAAGCAGGCGCCAGAACGTCGGGGGCAAGCGGGGCAGGGCTTGCCCATTGCGGGCTGCCCTGCTACATTAGAAGGCTTTTCGGAATTTCCGAAGGGATTCACGTTTTCGCTTTCACGAAGCATTTCACGTTTAGGGACGTATTCATGCCAACCATTAACCAGCTCGTGCGTCAGGGGCGTCAGGTCGAAACGACCAACTCCAAGAGCCCCGCGATGCAAAACTCTCCACAGCGCCGTGGCGTGTGCACCCGTGTGTACACCACGACGCCAAAGAAGCCTAACTCCGCTCTGCGGAAGGTCGCCAAGGTTCGCCTGACCAATGGCTTCGAAGTCATTTCCTACATCGGCGGCGAAGGCCACAACCTGCAGGAACACAGCGTCGTGCTGGTTCGCGGCGGTCGTGTCAAGGACTTGCCCGGTGTGCGTTACCACATCGTGCGCGGTTCGCTCGACTTGCAAGGCGTGAAAGACCGCAAGCAGTCGCGCTCCAAGTACGGCGCCAAGAAGCCAAAGGCCAAATAAGCCTGCGGTTGATCGAGATACAAGGTGCTGTTTCCCGCGTGGCGCGGTGATGCAGCGTAGTGACCCCAAGCGCAAATGTCTGCGTGGGTCGAGTAAGTGGGAGTCCAGAATGGCTCTCGCGGTGTCTGAAAAGATGCCAACTGAAGCAAGAATGAGGTGAAAAAATGCCACGTCGTCGCGAAGTCCCCAAACGTGAAATCCTGCCGGATCCCAAGTTCGGCAATGTAGAGCTGTCCAAATTCATGAACGTGATCATGGAAGGCGGCAAAAAAGCGGTTGCAGAGCGCATCATTTACGGTGCCCTGGAACTGATCGAGAAGAAGCACCCCGATAAAGACCCGCTGGAAGCTTTCACCGTTGCCATCAACAACGTCAAGCCCATGGTCGAAGTGAAGTCCCGCCGCGTCGGCGGTGCCAACTACCAGGTGCCAGTGGAAGTGCGTCCTGTCCGTCGCCTGGCCCTGTCCATGCGCTGGATCAAGGAAGCCGCCCGCAAGCGCGGCGAAAAGTCGATGGCCCAGCGTCTGGCCAACGAATTGCTCGAAGCCACTGAAGGCCGTGGCGGCGCCATGAAGAAGCGTGACGAAGTGCACCGCATGGCCGAAGCCAACAAGGCGTTCAGCCACTTCCGCTTCTAAACCGACGGATCGCTCTCGTCGTCTATCGCAAGGCTGCCGGCATTTTTGCCTGCAGCCTTGTGGCGATTGAGGCGGTCACAAAATTGACGGGTTGCAGCGCCAGAATGCTGGGCCCGCCCCCTGAATAACACGACCCATCCAAGGACCCACCATGGCTCGCAAGACCCCCATTGAGCGCTACCGCAACATCGGTATCTCGGCCCACATTGACGCTGGCAAGACCACCACCACCGAACGTATCCTGTTCTACACCGGCGTGACCCACAAGCTGGGCGAAGTGCATGACGGCGCAGCCACCACGGACTGGATGGAGCAAGAGCAAGAGCGCGGCATCACCATCACCTCGGCTGCCGTGACCTGCTTCTGGAAGGGCATGGACCTGTCCTACCCCGAGCACCGCTTCAACATCATCGACACCCCCGGCCACGTGGACTTCACGATTGAAGTCGAGCGTTCCATGCGCGTGCTCGACGGCGCCTGCATGGTGTATTGCGCCGTGGGTGGCGTGCAGCCCCAGTCGGAAACCGTCTGGCGCCAGGCCAACAAGTACAAGGTGCCTCGCCTGGCTTTCGTGAACAAGATGGACCGTACCGGTGCCAACTTCTTCAAGGTCTATGACCAGATGAAGCTGCGCCTGAAGGCCAACCCCGTGCCCGTGGTGATCCCGATCGGTGCCGAAGACAAGTTCCAGGGCGTGGTCGATCTGCTGAAGATGAAGGCCATCATCTGGGACGAAGCTTCGCAAGGCATGAAGTTCGAGTACCAGGAGATCCCTGCTGACCTGGTGGAATCCGCCAATGAATGGCGCGAAAAGATGGTGGAAGCTGCGGCTGAAGCCTCTGAAGAGCTGATGAACAAGTACCTGGAAGAAGGTAGCTTGAGCGAAGAAGAAATCAAGGCGGGCTTGCGCCAGCGCACCATCGCGACCGAAATTCACCCGATGCTGTGCGGCACGGCGTTCAAGAACAAGGGCGTGCAGCGCATGCTGGACGCCGTGATCGACTACCTGCCAGCACCGACGGACATTCCGGACGTGACGGGTACCGATGAAGACGAGCAGCCTGTCAGCCGCAAGGCCGATGACGGCGAGAAGTTCTCGGCACTGGCCTTCAAGCTGATGACCGACCCGTTCGTTGGTCAGCTGACCTTCGTGCGCGTTTATTCGGGCGTGCTGACCAAGGGCGACACCGTCTTCAACTCGGTCAAGGGCAAGAAAGAGCGTATCGGCCGTATCGTGCAGATGATGGCGAACGACCGCGTCGAAGTGGATGAAATCCGCGCCGGCGACATCGCTGCCTGCGTGGGCCTGAAGGACGTGACCACCGGCGAAACGCTGAGCGACATCGACTCGCCGATCATTCTGGAGCGCATGGTGTTCCCCGAGCCCGTGATCACGCAGGCTGTCGAACCCAAGACCAAGGCCGACCAGGAAAAGATGGGCATCGCGCTGCAGCGTCTGGCTGCCGAAGATCCATCGTTCCGCGTCAAGACCGACGAAGAGTCGGGCCAGACGCTGATCGCCGGCATGGGCGAGCTGCACCTGGAAATCATTGTTGACCGCATGAAGCGTGAATTCGGTGTGGAAGCCAACGTGGGCAAGCCCCAGGTGGCCTACCGCGAAACCATCCGTAAGACGGTGGAAGAGGCCGAAGGCAAGTTCGTGCGCCAGTCCGGTGGTAAGGGCCAGTACGGCCACGTGGTGCTCAAGATCGAACCCAACGAAGCCGGCAAGGGCATCGAGTTCGTCGACGCCATCAAGGGCGGTGTGGTTCCTCGCGAATTCATCCCGGCCGTGGAAAAGGGTATCAACGAAGCCGTCACGCAAGGCGTGCTGGCCGGCTACCCCGTGGTGGACGTCAAGGTCACGCTGCACTTCGGTTCGTACCACGATGTGGACTCGAACGAACTGGCGTTCAAGATGGCTGCCATCTTCGGCTTCAAGGAAGGCTGCCGCAAGGCCAACCCGGTCATCCTGGAACCCATGATGGCCGTGGAAGTGGAAACGCCTGAAGACTACGCCGGCAACGTGATGGGCGACCTGTCCAGCCGTCGTGGCATGGTGCAGGGCATGGAAGACATTCCTGGCGGCGGCAAGGCCATCAAGGCCGAAGTGCCTCTGTCGGAAATGTTCGGCTACTCGACCACGCTGCGTTCCGCAACGCAAGGTCGCGCCACGTACTCGATGGAATTCAAGCACTACAGCGAAGCACCTCGCAACGTGTCGGAAGCCATCATGGCTGCGCGGGCAAAATAAGTCCTAGGGGACAGACCAGCTTTGCTGCTCTGTCCCCTCTGACCAGGTCTTGGGGTCAACCAGCTTCGCTGCTCTGTTCCCTCTGACTAGGTTGAATTTGATTAAAAAAGGCCTCTAGCCCTTATCCAGAAAGCGCTAGAAGCTATTGATTGAATAGCAAATTGTTTTTGCAATCTGCGATCCGGTGCCGCCCCGTTGCCTGTGCAGGGCGAATCAGCAATCGGATGCAGACGTTAAACCACTACACAGGCATCGCTCTTTTGGAGAACTGAAAATGGCAAAAGGTAAGTTTGAACGCACCAAGCCCCACGTCAACGTGGGCACCATCGGTCACGTGGACCACGGCAAGACCACACTGACGGCGGCCATCGCCACGGTGCTGTCGGCCAAGTTTGGCGGCGAAGCCAAGGCCTACGACCAGATCGATGCAGCGCCTGAAGAAAAGGCCCGCGGCATCACCATCAACACCGCCCACGTGGAATACGAAACGGCCAACCGCCACTACGCCCACGTGGACTGCCCCGGCCACGCCGACTATGTGAAGAACATGATCACCGGCGCCGCCCAGATGGACGGCGCCATCCTGGTGTGCTCGGCCGCTGACGGCCCCATGCCCCAGACCCGTGAACACATCCTGCTGGCCCGCCAGGTGGGCGTGCCTTACATCATCGTGTTCCTGAACAAGTGCGACATGGTGGACGACGAAGAGCTGCTCGAACTCGTCGAAATGGAAGTGCGCGAACTGCTGGACAAATACAACTTCCCTGGCGACGACACCCCCATCATCCGTGGTTCCGCCAAGCTCGCCCTGGAAGGCGACAAGGGCCCGCTGGGCGAAGAAGCCATCATGAAGCTGGCCGAAGCACTGGACACCTACATCCCTACGCCTGAGCGCGCTGTGGACGGTGCCTTCCTGATGCCCGTGGAAGACGTGTTCTCCATCTCCGGCCGTGGCACCGTGGTGACCGGTCGTATCGAGCGCGGCATCATCAAGGTCGGCGAAGAAATCGAAATCGTCGGCATCAAGGACACCGTCAAGACCACCTGCACCGGCGTGGAAATGTTCCGCAAGCTGCTGGACCAGGGCCAGGCTGGCGACAACGTCGGCCTGCTGCTGCGCGGCACCAAGCGCGAAGACGTGGAGCGCGGCCAAGTGCTGTGCAAGCCCGGCTCGATCAAGCCACATACCCACTTCACCGCTGAAGTGTATGTTCTGAGCAAGGACGAAGGCGGCCGTCACACGCCATTCTTCAACAACTACCGCCCTCAGTTCTACTTCCGCACGACCGACGTGACCGGCGCCATCGAGCTGCCAGCCGACAAGGAAATGGTCATGCCTGGCGACAACGTGTCGATCACTGTGAAGCTGATCAACCCCATCGCCATGGAAGAAGGTCTGCGCTTCGCTATCCGCGAAGGCGGCCGTACCGTGGGCGCTGGCGTCGTGGCCAAGATCATTGCTTAATTTTTGAGCAGAACAAGGAACTTGCCATGTCCAAGCAAAAAATTCGCATCCGCCTGAAGGCGTTTGACTACAAGCTGATCGACCAGTCCGCTGCCGAGATCGTTGACACCGCCAAGCGCACTGGCGCCATTGTCAAGGGCCCCGTGCCCCTGCCAACGCGCATGAAGCGTTTTGACATCCTGCGCTCGCCGCACGTCAACAAGACCAGCCGCGACCAGCTCGAAATCCGCACGCACCAGCGCCTGATGGACATCGTGGACCCCACCGACAAGACGGTGGACGCCCTGATGAAGCTCGACCTGCCCGCCGGCGTGGACGTCGAAATCAAGCTGCAGTAATGGCTGTTGCAAGGTGGGTTCGCCCGCCTTGCAGTGTCTGAAATGGCGCGAACTTGCTTGAAAAAGCAGTTCGCGTTATACTTTAGGGCTTCGCTCAATTTGCGCCTTTTAAAAGGTGCCAGTTGGGGGAAGTTTTAATAACCCTCTTTCATGCATGTGAGTGAAAACTTGCATGCAACGCCGCAGCCAATTGAAGTTGTGGCGGTGGAAGTTTTGGAGAAACAAATGAGTCTGAGCAACTCCCTGGGGTTGCTGGGTCGCAAGGTGGGCATGATGCGTCTGTTCACCGATGACGGGGATGCAGTGCCTGTCACGGTGGTGGATGTTTCCAACAACCGCGTAACCCAGATCAAAACCCAAGAGAACGATGGCTACGTGGCCCTGCAGGTCACGTTCGGTTCGCGCAAAGCATCGCGCGTGACCAAGCCAGAAGCCGGTCACCTTGCCAAGGCAGGTGTGGAAGCCGGTGAAATCATCCAGGAATTCCGCGTGACCGCCGATACCGCAGCCCAGTACCAAGCTGGCGCATCGGTGGCTGTGACGTCCGTGTTTTCCGTGGGTCAGAAGGTCGACGTGCAAGGCACTTCGATCGGTAAAGGCTACGCCGGTACCATCAAGCGCCACAACATGAGCTCGCAGCGCGCGTCGCACGGTAATAGCCGTTCGCACAACGTGCCTGGCTCGATCGGTATGGCACAAGACCCCGGTCGCGTGTTCCCCGGCAAGCGCATGACGGGCCACCTGGGCGATGTCACCAAGACCACGCAAAACCTCGATGTCATCCGCATCGACGAAGCGCGTCAACTGCTCTTGATCAAGGGCGCTATTCCGGGCTCCAAGGGTGGGTTCGTGACGGTGCGTCCAGCGATCAAGGCCAAAGCCTCCAAAGGAGCGAACTAATGCAGCTCGAACTCCTGAATGACCAAGGCCAGGGCGCATCCAAGCTGGATGTTCCTGAAACCGTGTTCGGTCGTGAATACAACGAAGATCTGGTGCACCAGATCGTGGTGGCCTACCAGGCCAACGCACGCCAAGGCACTCGCGCCCAGAAGGACCGCGAGCAAGTCCGTCACTCGACCAAGAAGCCTTTCAAGCAAAAGGGTACGGGTAACGCACGTGCAGGTATGACTTCCTCGCCTCTGTGGCGCGGGGGCGGTCGGATTTTCCCGAACATGCCTGACGAAAATTTCACGCAGAAGATCAACAAGAAGATGTACCGTGCCGGTATGTCTGCCATCTTGTCGCAGCTGGCCCGCGAAGGCCGTCTGGCTGTGGTCGATTCGCTGAAGCTCGACTCGCCCAAGACCAAGGTCCTGGCCGACAAGTTCAAGGCGATGAACCTGCAATCGGTGATGGTGATCGCCGATGAAGTGGACGAAAACCTGTACCTGGCTTCGCGCAATCTGGTGAACGTGCTCGTCGTCGAGCCGCGTTACGCCGATCCCGTGTCGCTGGTGCGTTTCAAGAAAGTGCTCGTCACCAAGGGTGCAATCGACAAACTCAAGGAGATGTTCGCATGAGCACACTCAAGTTTGACGAAGGTCGTCTGATGCAAGTGCTGGTCGCTCCCATCGTGTCCGAAAAGGCCACCATGGTTGCCGAGAAGTCCAATGCTGTGACGTTCAAGGTGCTGCAGAACGCTACCAAGCCAGAAATCAAGGCCGCTGTGGAATTGATGTTCAAGGTCGAGGTCAAGGGCGTTTCTGTGGTGAACACCAAAGGCAAGACCAAGCGTTTCGGCAAGACTGTCGGCCGCCGCGACAACGTTCGCAAGGCATACGTCACGCTGCAGCCTGGTCAAGAGCTGAACCTGTCTGGGGAGGCCGCGTAATCATGGCTGTCATCAAGATGAAACCCACTTCGCCCGGCCAACGTGCCGTGGTGAAGGTCACGCGTGACCACCTGTACAAGGGTGAAGCGTACGCCCCGCTGCTGGAGCCACAATTCCAGAAGGCCGGTCGTAACAACAACGGTCACATCACGACGCGCCACAAGGGCGGTGGTCACAAGCACCACTACCGCGTGGTGGACTTCAAGCGCAACAAGGACGGCATTGCAGCCAAGGTTGAGCGCATTGAGTACGATCCGAACCGCACGGCCCACATCGCTCTGGTGTGCTATGCCGACGGCGAGCGTCGCTACATCATCGCTCCCCGCGGTCTGGAAGCTGGCGCAACGCTGATGAGCGGTTCGGAAGCCCCGATCCGCGCAGGCAACACGCTGCCGATCCGCAACATCCCCGTGGGCTCGACGATCCACTGCATCGAGCTCAAGCCCGGTGCCGGTGCCCAGATCGCTCGCTCGGCAGGTGCTTCGGCAACGCTGCTGGCCCGTGAAGGCATCTACGCCCAGGTGCGTATGCGTTCCGGTGAAGTGCGCAAGATTCATATCGAATGCCGCGCCACCATTGGCGAAGTGGCCAACGAAGAGCACAGCCTGCGCCAATTGGGCAAGGCCGGTGTGAAGCGCTGGATGGGTATTCGTCCTACGGTTCGCGGCGTTGCCATGAACCCGGTGGATCACCCTCACGGTGGTGGCGAAGGCCGCACCGGCGAAGGCCGTCATGCAGTCGATCCTTGGGGCAATCTGACCAAGGGTTATCGCACCCGTAACAACAAGCGCACACAGGTCATGATTGTGTCGCGTCGCAAGAAGTAAGGGGTAACAGATGACTCGCTCTCTTAAAAAGGGTCCATTTGTTGACCATCACTTGCTGGCCAAGGTCGAAAAGGCCGTTGCCACCAAGGATAAGAAACCAGTGAAGACCTGGTCGCGTCGCTCCATGGTTCTGCCCGAGTTCATCGGTCTGACCATTGCCGTGCACAACGGCAAGCAGCACGTACCTGTCTACGTCACCGACCAGATGGTGGGCCACAAGCTGGGCGAATTCGCCCTGACGCGCACCTTCAAGGGTCACCCCGCGGACAAAAAAGTCCAGAAGAAATAAGGAACGACCATGTCTGAAACACGTGCAGTCCTCCGGGGCGTCCGTCTGTCGGTCGACAAAGGCCGTCTGGTCGCTGATCTGATCCGCGGCAAGAAGGTGGACCAGGCCCTGAACATCCTGACGTTCACGCAGAAAAAAGCTGCTGGCATCGTCAAGAAGGTTCTGGAATCGGCAATCGCCAATGCAGAACACAACGATGGCGCTGACATCGACGAACTGAAGGTCAAGACCATCTACGTCGAACAAGGCACCACGCTCAAGCGCTTCACCGCGCGCGCCAAAGGCCGCGGCAATCGCATCAGCAAGCCCACGTGCCATGTGTACGTGACGGTTGGTAACTGAGGCCAAGGAAGACTATGGGACAGAAAATCCATCCTACCGGCTTCCGCCTTGCGGTCAGCCGCAACTGGTCTAGCCGTTGGTACGCCAGCAACCGCGATTTCGCGGGCATGCTGGCCGAAGACATCAAGGTGCGCGAGTACCTGAAGGCCAAGTTGAAGAACGCCGCCGTGTCGCGCATCCTGATCGAGCGCCCCGCCAAGAACGCCCGCATCACCATTTACTCGGCACGTCCGGGCGTGGTGATCGGCAAGAAGGGTGAAGACATCGAGAACCTCAAGAAGGAACTCGCTGCTCGCCTGGGCGTGCCGGTCGCAGTGAACATCGAAGAAGTGCGCAAGCCTGAAATCGATGCCAAGCTGATCGCCGACAGCATCACGCAGCAGCTCGAAAAGCGCATCATGTTCCGCCGCGCCATGAAGCGCGCCATGCAAAACGCCATGCGTCTGGGTGCCCAGGGCATCAAGATCATGTCGTCCGGTCGTCTGAATGGTATCGAAATCGCGCGTTGCGAGTGGTACCGTGAAGGCCGCGTGCCACTTCACACGCTGCGTGCCGATATCGACTACGGTACCTCCGAAGCCAAGACCACCTACGGTGTGATCGGCGTCAAGGTCTGGGTCTACAAGGGTGACACCCTGGGCCGCAACGATCTGCCGGCTGTGGAAACCCCACGTCCGGAAGAAGAGCGTCGCCCACGTGGCCCGCGCCGTGATGGCCGCCCAGGTGGCGACCGTCCAGGTGCTGGTCGTGGTCCCCGCCGTCCCATGGGCGCCAACAGCGCTCCTGCCGATGGCAGCGACAAGCCCGTCGGCGCCGGTGGCGCCGATGCAACCGCCGTTAAGCGCGTTCGTAAAGTTGACGCGCCCGCTACAGCAGCGGACGGCAAAGGAGAATAAAGATGCTGCAACCTGCTCGCCGCAAGTACCGCAAGGAGCAAAAGGGCCGTAATACCGGTGTCGCAACGCGGGGTGCCTCCGTTGCGTTCGGTGATTTCGGTCTGAAGTGCACCGATCGTGGCCGTCTGACGGCCCGCCAGATCGAAGCTGCACGCCGTGCGATTTCCCGTCACGTCAAGCGTGGCGGCCGTATCTGGATCCGCGTGTTCCCGGACAAGCCAATCTCTACCAAGCCCGCAGAAGTGCGTATGGGTAACGGTAAGGGCAACCCCGAGTACTACGTGGCTGAAATCCAGCCCGGCAAGATCGTTTTTGAAATCGTGGGCGTGCCTGAAGAACTGGCCCGCGAAGCGTTCCGCCTGGCTGCCGCCAAGCTGCCGCTGCGCACCACGTTTGTCAGCCGCCTGATTGGCTCGTAATTCAGGAGAACATGCAATGAAAGCTACTGAACTGCGCCAAAAAGACGTCGCCGGCATCGAAACCGAAATCAAGGCCTTGCAAAAAGCCCATTTCGGTCTGCGCATGCAGAAGGCCACGCAACAGCTGGGTAACACCAACACGCTGCGTACCACCCGTCGCGACATCGCTCGCGCCAAGACCATTCTTGCTGAAAAGCAAGCCGCCAAGTAAGGAGCCCCTATGACGGAACCTAAAAAATCCCTCAAGCGCACCTTGATTGGCAAGGTGGTCAGCGACAAGCGTCAAAAGACCGTGACTGTGCTGGTTGAGCGCCGTGTGAAGCACGAGCTCTACGGCAAGATCGTCGGCAAGTCGAGCAAGTACCACGCCCATGATGAAAAGGGCGAGTACAAGCTGGGCGACACGATCGAAATCACCGAGAGCCGTCCGCTCTCCAAGACCAAGAACTGGGTTGCTACCCGTCTGGTTCAAAAGGCCGGCCTGCTCTAAGCCCTAAAGGCTGACGGCTGCAAAGCCCTTCAAAACGACCCACAATGTGGGTCGTTTTGCTTTGTGGGATGCAATGTGCACCCCGGCGGAATTTCCTCAGCCTTTTGGAGATGAACATGATCAAAGTCGGTGATACCCTGCCCGCCACCACCCTGATGGAATACTCGGAAGTGGAGGGCGAAGGTTGCAGCATCGGCCCGAACGCCGTGCCCGTGGACAAGGCCACCGCCGGCAAGACCATTGCGCTGTTTGCCCTGCCGGGTGCCTTCACCCCCACCTGTTCTGCCCAGCATGTGCCCGGCTATGTGGCGAAGGCGGCGGAGTTCAAGGCGGCGGGCGTGGACGAGATCTGGTGCTTGAGCGTCAACGATGCCTTTGTGATGGGTGCCTGGGCGCGCGACCAGAAGACCGATGGCAAGGTGCGCATGCTCGGCGACGGCGATGCCGCCTTTGCCAAGGCCACGGGCCTGACGCTGGATCTGACGGGCAAGGGGCTCGGTCTGCGCAGTAACCGCTATTCGATGCTGGTGCGCGACGGCAAGGTCGTTACGCTCAATGTGGAAGCCCCCGGGCAGTTCGCCGTGAGCGATGCCGATACGTTGCTGGCGCAAGCCAAGGCTTGATGGTTGCTATAAAATAAATAGCTGCAGGCGCTTTATATATAAGCGCTTGCAGCCTATTTGACTCAAAGAATGTCCGCCTTGAGGTAATGCGCCCCGGCAATGGGGTTGTGATAGTAGGGCGGAATTTCCTCGAAGCCGAGGTCGCCATACAAGGCCCGCGCGGACTCCATTTCGTCCAGCGTATCGAGCAGCACGCAGGCGTATCCGGCCTGCCGCGCCGCATCCAGCGCGGCCTCGGCCAGCTGCCGGCCCAGGCCAAAGCCCCGAAACGCCTTGCGCACATACAGGCGTTTCATTTCGGCGGCGTTGGGGTAGTCTGCTGTGTCCATCGGGCGCAAGGCGCAGCAGCCGGCAATGGCACCGTCCACCTCGGCCAGCAGCAAATGCCCGCGCGGTGCTGCGTACTCTCCAGGCAACTGCGCCAGTTCGGTTTCGAAATCCTGAAAGCACAAATCGACATCCAGGCTGTCGGCATACTCCCGGAAGATGGCTCGCACCGCCTCCAGCTCATGGGGCTGGGACGGGGTCAGCAGGGTGACAGGTAGCTTTTCCACAACGCAAGCGGGCTGATGCAAAAGAACAGTGTAGCGGCACTGGCCTGCAGGCAGCACTGCATGAAGGCCTGAGCCCAACCCGGAGCTCCCAACCCGTGCCCACCATCAGGATGTTGCGGCGCAGGCCGCACGCACGACCAAAGCCTGCGGGGCAACTATCGATGGCAGTGAATCAGGTTTCTGCCAGCAGTTTTTCGATCAGCCGGTGCAGTTCCGGAAAGTCGGGGGCCCCGACATAGCTTTTCACAATCTCGCCGCGCTTGTTGACGATGAACGTCGAGGGCGTCAGGCGCACGTCGCCCCAGGCCTTCGCTGCCGCGCCCGTGTTGTCGAGCGCCACCTTGAACGGCAGCTTGCGCGATTCGGCAAAGTTCACCACGTAGCTGGGCGGGTCGTAGCTCATGGCCACGGCCAGGGTGTCAAAGCCCTGGGCGTGGTATTTGTTGTGGGTGGCGATGATTTCGGGCATCTCGGCCACGCAGGTGGTGCAGCTGGTGGCCCAGAAATTCACCAGCGTGACCTTGCCGCGCAGATCGGCAGTGGTTTGGCGCGAGCCGTCCAGCAGCACGAACGTGGATTCGGGCGCCGCAGAACGCCCGGCGTCCAGATACACCCACGCACCCACGCCGACAAAAGCCACCAATGCGGCGCCCACCGCCCAATGCTTGATACCCATGACATCCTCATCCAAAAACTGTGGGCCACGCCCAAGGCTGCATTGTGCAGGACTCCCTGCCCATCCTGTCGCCCCGTGTGACCATTTAAAAGAGACTTCGTACGGCCATAAAAGTTCGCTCGGGCGGGGCATGGCGCCGCGCCGCTGCATGCCACTGCCCATAATCGGGCCATGAACTGGACATTGACCTGGCCCGTCGCCCTGCTGCTGGCCGCCTGCAGCCCCGCCCTGAACTGGCGCAGCGTGCCGCTCGACGGTGCCGCGCTCATTGCCACCCTGCCGTGCAAGCCCGACCATGCCACGCGCACCGTGGAAATGGCCGGTGCGCCGGTGGAACTGGCCATGGCAGGCTGCGAAGCCGACAACGCCACCTTTGCCGTGTCGTCTGCCGCACTGCCCGATCCCGCCCGGGCCGATGCTGCGCTGGCGCATTGGCGGGCTGCCGTGCTGGCCCGCGTGGGGGCCACCACCGTGCTCTCCGAGCAGCCGTTTGCCCGGCCGGGCATGCTGCCGCAGCCATCGTCGGTGCGTCTGGTGGCGCAGGGCCGGCGCGCGGATGGCACGCCCGTCACCGTGCAGGGTGTGTGGTTTGCGCGCGCGGTGGGCCCGCAAGTGCGGCTGTACCACGCGGTGGTGTACACCGCCAAGCCCCGGCCCGACGTGGCCGACGCCCTTTTTGCCGGCCTGAGTCTTCAATGAGCCTGTTGCAGCCGCGCACCGCCCGCGGCCGGACTGTGGCGGCAGCGTTTTGGGCCGCCATAATGCAAGGCAAACCATCACACCATGAGCACCAGCATTCTCATCATTGCCCACGCCCCGCTGGCGCATGCCTTGCGCGAATGCGCGCTGCATGTGTTTGCCGACTGTGGCGACAGCGTGGCGGCGCTGGACGTGCAGCCCCACGCGGCCCCTGAAGACAGCCTGGCGCAGGCGCACGGCCTGCTGGAGCAGCTGGGCATCCATTCCACGCTGGTGCTGACCGACTTGTTTGGCGCCACGCCCTGCAATATCGCCCAGCGCCTGGTGGACGGCGTTGGCTCGCGCCTGGTGGCGGGGGTGAACCTGCCCATGCTGCTGCGTGCCGTGAGCTACCGGGCTGAACCCCTGGATGCCGTGGTATCGCGCGCCGTGGTGGGCGGCACCCAGGGTGTGATGCAGGTGGCCATTGCGGCGCCGCAGAACCAGATTCGACGAAACTCCCATGACCAAGACCCGTACAACCATCAACAATAAGCTGGGCCTGCATGCCCGGGCGTCGGCCAAGCTGACCAAGCTGGCGGGCAGTTTCCCCTGCGATGTTTTCATGAGCCGGGGCGAGCGCCGCATCAACGCCAAGAGCATCATGGGCGTGATGATGCTGGCCGCCGGCATGGGCACCGAGGTGGAAATCGAGACCATTGGCGAGCGCGAGCAGGAGGCCATGGATGCACTGCTTGCGTTGATTGCCGACAAGTTCGGCGAGGGCGAGTGATCTTGGCTGCCGTGCGTGCCGATCGCGCGGGGTGCTGGCCCGGCGCGATGCGCCTGGGCTGACGCGGTGGTAGAACAGTTGCCAGAAAAGGATCTTCGATGACGTTTTCCGTCCACGGTCTTGCGGTTGCCCGGGGCATCGCCATTGGCCGGGCCGTGCTGGTGGCTTCGAGCCGCGTGGATGTGGCGCACTATTTCATCCAGCCCGAGCAGGTGCTGGCGGAAGTCGAGCGGGTGCGCCAGGGGCGCAACGCGGTGGCCGAGGAATTGCAGCGCCTGCAGGCCGACATGCCGCCCGATGCGCCACCTGAGCTGACTGCGCTGCTGGACGTGCATCTCATGCTGCTGCAGGATGAGATGCTCACTGGCGGGGTCAAGCACTGGATTTCCGAGCGCCTGTACAACGCCGAATGGGCGCTGACCACGCAGTTCGAACTGATCGCGCGCCAGTTCGACGAGATGGAAGACGAATACCTGCGCGAGCGCAAGGCCGACCTGGAGCAGGTGGTCGAACGCATCCTGCGCTACATGAAGGGCGTGGCCAGCCCCGTGGCGCCGCCGGCCAGCAGCCCGCGCCGCAAGACCCAGCAAGACCTGCTGCTCGACGACACGGTGGATGTGCCCTTGGTGCTGGTGGCGCACGACCTGTCGCCGGCCGACATGCTGCAGTTCAAGCAAAGCGTGTTCGCCGGCTTCGTGACCGATGTGGGCGGCAAGACCTCGCACACCGCTATCGTGGCGCGCAGCATGGACATTCCGGCCGTGGTGGGGGCGCGTTCGGCCAGCCAGCTGGTGCGCCAGGACGACTGGGTCATCATCGACGGCGATGCCGGGGTGATGATTGTCGATCCCTCGCCTATCATCCTGGCCGAATACGGCTTTCGCCAGCGCCAGATTGATCTGGAGCGCGAGCGCCTGGCGCGCCTGCGCCACACGCCCGCGGTCACGCTCGACGGCCACAAGGTGGAGCTGCTGGCCAACATCGAGCAGCCCGGCGATGCCGCGGCCGCCGTGCGCGCTGGCGCCGTGGGTGTGGGGCTGTTCCGCAGCGAATTCCTGTTTATGGGAAAAAACGGCAATTTGCCCGACGAAGACGAACAATACCGCGCGTACTGCGAGGCTATTGATGGCATGCAGGGCCTGCCGGTCACCATCCGCACCATCGACGTGGGCGCCGACAAGCCGCTCGACAAAGGCTTCAAGGACACGCACCTGAACCCGGCGCTGGGCTTGCGCGCCATCCGCTGGAGCCTGGCCGATCCGTCGATGTTCCGCAACCAGCTGCGTGCCGTGTTGCGCGCCGCGGCCTATGGCAAGGTCAAGCTGTTGTTCCCGATGCTGGCGCACCTGCACGAAATCGAGCAGACGCTGGCCCAGGTCGAGCTGGCGCGTGCCGAGCTGGATGCACGGGGCGTGCCCTATGGTCCGGTCGAGCTCGGTGCCATGATCGAGGTGCCCGCAGCCGCGCTGATGGTGCGCAGCTTTCTGCGGTATTTCGACTTTCTGTCCATCGGCACCAATGACCTCATCCAGTACACCCTGGCCATTGACCGGGCCGACGAAGCCGTGGCACACCTGTATGACCCCTTGCACCCCGCCGTGCTGCGCCTGGTGGCCGACGTGATCGCCGAGGGCGAGCGCCAGGGCAAGAGCGTGTGCGTGTGCGGTGAAACCGCCGGTGACGTGACCATGACGCGCCTGTTGCTCGGACTGGGCTTGCGCAGTTTTTCCATGCATCCGGCGCAGATCCTTGCCGTGAAGCAGGAGATCTTGCGGGCCGACACGCGCAAGCTGGCCTCGTGGGCGCAGCAGGTGCTTACAGGCGACGAACTTCCGGCGGCCTCGCTGATGATTTGATTTGCTATTGATTAGATAGCTGCTTACGCTTGATGGACGGGCGCTAGAGGCCTATTTGGTTCAAATTCATCAGCGGGCACGCATGCCCATCACGGCGGCGCTGATGATCATGGCCGTGGCGACGGCGATGCTCCAGCTGAACGGTCGGTCGCTTACCACCAGCAGCAGCGCAGTGGAGGCCAGCGGCGTGAGGTAGCTCAGGATGCCGATGTGCCGCGCATCCCCGAGCTTGAGCGCCTTGTCCCACAGAAAGAACGACGCGCCCAGCGGGCCCAGGCCCAGCACGGCCAGCAGTGCCCAGTCGCGCGCCTGCAGCGACACGGCCGGCTCCAGCACCACATGGCACAGCAGCGACAGCACGCCCGACACCAGCCCGAACAGACCAATGGCCGTGGTGGGGAAGACCGCCACGCGCTTGGTCAGCAGCGAGTAGGTGGCCCAGATAAAGGCGGCGGCGAGGGCGGGCAGATAGCCCCAGGCGAGCGTGCCGCTGAGTTCACGCCCACCCGCCATGGCAATTGCCGCGCCGGCAAAACCGAGCAGTGCGGCCAGCACATGCGGCAGGCGCAGTGCCACGCCGGGCAGCACCACCGGTGCCAGCACCACGATGAACAGCGGCCACAGGTAGTTGACCAGGTTGGCCTCGACCGGCGGGGCATGGCGCAGCGCGATGAACAGCAGGAAGTGGTACGCAAACAGGCCATACACGCCCAGCGCCAGCGTGCGCGCGGGAATGCGCCATTGCGAGGGATCGCGCAGCACAAAAGGCCATGCAGGCACGCTGCCGATGATGAGTGCGATGCCCGTGAGCAGGAATGGCGGAATGTGCGTGAGCGAAACGCCCAACGAGGCGAGCGAGGCCCACAGGGCGATGGCGCCCAAGGCGTACAGATTGGCTTGCATGCGCTGACTATAGGCGGGCGCCGCGCTGCGTCGGGCTGGGTGGCGGCGCAGGCAGCGCCGGTCGGCTCGCAACCAGTGGGCGTCGCTGCGCTGGATTTACACGCCGGCGGCGTGCGCTTGCTGGTCGGCGTGGTAGCTGCTGCGCACCATGGCGCCCACGGCGGCATGGCTGAAGCCCATTTTGTAGGCCTCTTCCTCGAACATCTTGAAGGTGTCGGGGTGCACGTAGCGGCGCACCGGCAGGTGGCTGTTGCTGGGCGCCAGGTACTGGCCGATGGTCAGCATGTCGATGTTGTGCGACCGCATGTCGCGCATCACCTGCAGGATCTCGTCGTCTGTCTCGCCCAGGCCGACCATGATGCCGCTCTTGGTAGGCACATTGGGGTGCAGGGCCTTGAACTTTTTCAGCAGGTTCAGGCTGAACTGGTAGTCGGAGCCGGGGCGCGCTTCCTTGTACAGGCGGGGCGCGGTTTCCAGGTTGTGGTTCATCACGTCGGGCGGGGCGGCTTTCAGGATCTCCAGGGCGCGGTCGTCGCGGCCGCGGAAGTCGGGCACCAAAATCTCGATTTGCGTCTGGGGCGAGAGTTCGCGGATGTTCTGGATGCACTCCACAAAGTGGCCGCTGCCGCCATCGCGCAGGTCGTCGCGGTCCACGCTGGTGATCACCACGTATTTGAGCTTGAGTGCGGCAATGGTCTTGGCCAGGTTCAGCGGCTCGTCCTTGTCGAGCGGATCGGGGCGGCCGTGGCCCACGTCGCAGAAGGGGCAGCGGCGCGTGCACTTGTCGCCCATGATCATGAAGGTGGCCGTGCCCTTGCCAAAGCATTCGCCGATGTTGGGGCACGACGCTTCTTCGCAGACGGTGTGCAGCTTGTGCTCGCGCAGGATGTCCTTGATCTCGTAAAAGCGCGTGGTGGGGCTGCCCGCTTTCACGCGGATCCATTCGGGCTTCCTGAGTACCTCGCCTTGTTCCACCTTGATGGGAATGCGCGACAGCTTGGCCGCTGCCTTCTGCTTTGCCAGTGGGTTGTAGGTTTCGGCGGATTGCGCTTCGCGGACGACTTCAGGGGTGCTCATGGGGTGTAGGCGGCGTAGAGGGGTTCAAGGCACCAGGCGAATGCTGAGCTGCTGGCCCAGCACCTGCGCGGCTTCGTCCCAGGTGGTGTGGACCCCGATTGTAGAAAGGTCCACCGTTTTCAATCCTGCGTAACCGCAAGGGTTGATGCGTTCATAGGGTTCGAGGTCCATCGCCACATTGAGCGCCACGCCGTGGTAGGTGCAGTGCCGGCTGACCTTGATGCCCAGTGCCGCAATTTTGCCCAGACCATCGAAGTCGGGTATCGGTGCTTCATTGCCCATGCGCTTTTGCGGGCGCTGGGGCAGCAGGGCGTGGCTGTGCGGGTCATCCAGGCGCACATAGATCCCCGGTGCGCCGCCCACGCGGTGGCCAGTAACGCCAAAGTGCGCCAGCGTGCGGATCACGGCCTCTTCCACGCGGTAAACGTATTCCTTGACGAAGTAGCCGGCGCGCTGCAGGTCGATCAGCGGGTATGCAACCACCTGCCCGGGGCCATGGAAGGTGACCTGCCCGCCGCGGTTGGTGGCGAGCACGGGAATGTCGCCAGGGTGCAGGATGTGATCGCTTTTGCCTGCTAGCCCTTGCGTGTAAAGCGGTGCGTGCTCACATATCCAGAGCGCATCGGGACTCTCTGGCGTGCGATTCGCCGTGTAGTCCTGCATGGCCTGCACGGTGGCGGCGTAATCGACCCGCCCCAGCGTGCGAATGTCGATGGCCATGCCTTACAGCACCACTTTCACCAGTGGGTGGGACGACAGCGCACGGTACAGGCCATCGAGCTGCTCGCGGCTGGTGGCGGTGATGGTGATGGTGACGCCGAGGTAGTTGCCTGCACGGCTGTCGCGCAGCTCAATCGTGGCCGCATCGAAGGTCGGGTCAAACTGGCGGGCCACCTCGGTGACCGCATGCACAAAGCCGTCCACCTTGGCGCCCATGACCTTGATGGGAAACCGGGATGGATATTCGATCAGCGAGTCCTTGCGGGGACCCTCGGCTGATGATGTGCTGCCGTTGGCTGCCGGAATCGGGGGGGTGGTCATGGTTCGTTTGCTTCGTTTTTAATAGCTATGGACGCTTTGCCATTGTGCGGCAAAGCCTGCTGGAGGCAAGATGTTCTCGAGGTGCCCGTGCATCATGACGGTGCAGAAAGGCGGACTTTTTGCGCCGTGCGTCGTTGGCCGTTGGCTACAACCGGGCAGCGCACGCACCACTTTCGCCACGACATTGCGGGTCTTTGCCGTTTGTCACGGGTTTGTACTTATAATTAGAGGCTTTGTGAAAGTTCCGGTCTGTAACGCGGGCGTCATTCAACAATGAAAACAATCGCGCCTGAGATTGAAACTGAGGCTGAAGAATCTGACTTCAAGCCCCTGACGGCCCAAGAGGCTGAGCAGTGGCGCAGTCGCAACCCTCCCATCTCGGTGTGGAAGGTGGTGGCGGGTCAGGCGCTGGTCGGAACGCTGGTGGCCCTGGTGGCCTGGGTGTGGACGGGCAGGGCATCGGTGGGTTGGTCTGCAGCCTACGGTGCTTTGGCGGTGGTGGCTCCGGCTGCGCTGTTTGCCCGTGGTGTGCTGCGCCACAAGGCGTCTGCCAATCCGCGTGCCGCCATGGTGGGGTTCTTTGGCTGGGAAATCGCCAAGATCGTGTTGACGGTGGCGCTGCTGGCGGCGGCACCTCGGCTGGTGCCGGAATTGAGCTGGATCGCTCTGCTGGCGGGTATGGTGATCGCAATGAAAACGTACTGGGTGGCACTGTTGGTGCGGCCTGGTGTTCGAAAAACCGATTGATATAGAGAAGAGTTGTCCGATGGCCGCAGAAGCGCACGCTCCGACTGCAAGTGAATACATCGTTCACCACCTGCAGCATCTTCAAAACATCAACCAGACCAAGATTGTTGACTTCACTGTCTTCAACTATGACTCCATCATCGTGGGGCTGGTGCTGGGTGCTCTCACGCTTTTGATTCTGTGGTCGGCCGCCCGCAAGGCAACCTCGGGTGTTCCTGGCCGTTTCCAGGCGGCTGTGGAAATTCTGGTCGAAATGGTGGATAACCAGGCCAAGGCCAACATCCACAACGCCGAGAGCCGCAAGTTCATTGCGCCCCTGGGGCTTACGGTGTTCGTCTGGATCTTCCTGATGAATTTCATGGATATGCTGCCCGTGGATCTGCTGCCCGCCATCTGGGGCCAGATCTATGGCGCTGCCGGGCATGATCCCAGCCATGCCTATCTGCGCGTCGTGCCGACCGCCGACCTGTCCACGACGCTCGGCCTTGCTTTCGCCGTGCTGATTCTGCGCTTCTGGTACAGCGTCAAGGTCAAGGGTGCTGGTGGCTGGGCACACGAACTCGTGTCCGCTCCGTTCGGCACCAGCAAGAACCCCATCTTTGCCCTGATTCTGGGCGTGGTGAACCTGCTGATGCAGATCATTGAATATGTCGCCAACACCGTGTCGCATGGCATGCGGTTGTTCGGCAACATGTATGCCGGCGAACTGGTGTTCATGCTGATCGCCCTGATGGGTGGTGCGGCTGCGCTGTCGCTGTCGGGCGTGCTGCTTCCTGTGGGCCATGTGATTGCTGGCACCATCTGGACGCTGTTCCACATTCTGGTGATCACACTGCAGGCCTTCATTTTCATGATGCTGGCATTGATCTACCTCGGTCAGGCGCACAGCGCCCACTAAGCTTTCCCTTTCGTTGTTTCTTTCCTTAACCTTTCTTTTTTAACTCAGGAGTCATCATGGAAAACATTCTCGGTCTCGTCGCTCTGGCTTGTGGTCTGATCGTTGGTCTCGGCGCTATCGGTGCCTCCATCGGTATTGCACTGATGGGCGGCAAGTTCCTCGAATCGTCGGCTCGCCAGCCTGAACTGATCAACGAACTGCAAACCAAGATGTTCATCTTGGCTGGTCTGATCGATGCGGCTTTCCTGATCGGTGTGGCTATCGCTCTGCTGTTCGCATTCGCCAACCCCTTCGCTTCGACGTTCTTGGCCAACCTGCCCAAGTAATTCCCGTTCAACGCCACTCTAGAAAGGTGTTGCCGTGAGTATCAATGCGACCCTGTTCGTTCAGGCCATTGTCTTCCTGATCTTGGTGTGGTTCACGATGAAATTCGTGTGGCCGCCGATCGCGAAGGCGCTGGATGAGCGAGCCCAGAAAATCGCCGATGGCCTCGCCGCTGCCGACCGTGCCAAATCCGAACTGACCGCTGCCAACCAGCGCGTGGAAAAGGAACTGTCACAGGCGCGCAACGAAACGGCCTCGCGTCTTGCGGACGCCGATCGTCGTGCCCAGGCCATCGTGGAAGAGGCCAAGGCCCGTGCCACCGAGGAAGGCAACAAGATCGTTGCTGCTGCGCGCGCCGAAGCCGAGCAGCAGACGGTGCAGGCCCGCGAATCCCTGCGTGAGCAGGTGGCAGCACTGGCCGTCAAGGGTGCCGAGCAGATTCTCCGCAAGGAAGTCAACGCTGGCGTCCATGCCGACCTGCTCAACCGCCTGAAGACCGAGCTGTAAGGGGACAACATGGCAGAACTCGCCACCATTGCACGCCCTTACGCCGATGCCTTGTTCAAGGCCGCTACAGCGGGTGCGGGCGTCGATCTGGGCAGCATTACTGCCTGGGTGGACGAACTGGCGGCGATTGCCGCCAACCCCCAGTTGCGCCAGCTGGCGGACAACCCCAAGGTGACGGCAGACCAGGTGTTTGAAGTCTTCATGGGTGTAGCGCGGTCTGCGCTGCCTGAAATGGCGAAAAACTTCCTGCGCACTGTCATTGACAACAGGCGCATCGATGCGCTGCCCGAAGTGGCAGATCAATTTCGTGCCCTTGTGAACCGCCGCAATGGTTTTTCGGATGCTGTGGTGTTCAGCGCCTTCCCCATGGATGGCGCGGCACTGGCTGACGTCGGTGTTGCGCTGGAAAAGCGCTTTGGCCGCAAGCTCAATCTCACCGTGCAGCAGGACGAATCCCTGATCGGTGGCATTCGCGTAGTGGTGGGTGACGAGGTGCTGGACACTTCGGTCAAGGCCCGTCTTGAACAAATGAAAGCGGCCCTCACCGCGTAATGCGGCGAGGTCTTCGCGAACCAAAGAAAGAAGGAAAGAGTCATGCAACTCAATCCCGCAGAAATTTCTGAACTCATCAAGAGCCGCATCGAAGGGCTGGCCGCCAGCAGCGACATCCGCAACCAGGGCACCGTGGTGTCCGTGTCTGACGGTATCGTGCGCGTTCATGGCCTGTCGGACGTGATGCAAGGCGAAATGCTGGAGTTTCCCGCCACCAAGGACGGTCAGCCCACTTACGGCCTGGCACTGAACCTTGAGCGCGATTCCGTCGGCGCCGTGATTCTGGGTGAGTACGAGCACATCTCCGAAGGCGACACCGTCAAGTGCACGGGCCGCATCCTGGAAGTGCCGGTGGGTCCCGAACTCGTGGGCCGTGTGGTGAACGCCCTGGGCCAGCCGATCGATGGCAAGGGCCCCATCAACGCCAAACTTACCGACGTGATCGAAAAGGTCGCTCCGGGCGTGATCGCCCGTAAATCGGTGGACCAACCCCTGCAAACCGGCCTGAAGTCCATCGACTCGATGGTGCCCGTGGGCCGTGGCCAGCGCGAGCTGATCATCGGTGACCGCCAGACCGGCAAGACGGCCGTCGCTATCGACGCCATCATTGCCCAGAAGGGCCAGGGCGTGACCTGCATCTACGTTGCCATCGGTCAGAAGGCTTCGTCGATCAAGAACGTGGTGCGCGCACTGGAACAAGCCGGTGCCATGGAATACACGATTGTGGTGGCCGCATCGGCTTCCGAATCGGCCGCCATGCAGTACGTCTCGGCCTACTCGGGCTGCACCATGGGAGAGTACTTCCGCGACCGCGGTGAAGACGCGTTGATCGTGTACGACGACCTGTCCAAGCAAGCGGTTGCTTACCGCCAGGTGTCGCTGCTGCTGCGCCGCCCGCCAGGCCGCGAAGCCTATCCCGGCGACGTGTTCTATCTGCACAGCCGCCTGCTGGAGCGTGCAGCCCGCGTGAATGCCGACTATGTCGAAGCCTTCACCAAGGGTGCCGTGAAGGGCAAGACCGGTTCGCTGACCGCACTGCCCATCATCGAAACGCAAGCCGGTGATGTGTCCGCTTTCGTGCCAACCAACGTGATCTCGATCACCGACGGCCAGATCTTCCTGGAAACCAGCCTGTTCAACGCCGGTATCCGCCCCGCCATCAACGCCGGTATCTCGGTGTCGCGCGTCGGTGGTGCCGCCCAGACCAAGCTGATCAAGAACCTGTCCGGCGGTATCCGTACCGACTTGGCCCAGTACCGTGAACTGGCTGCGTTCGCGCAGTTTGCCTCCGACCTGGATGAAGCCACCCGCAAGCAACTCGAGCGCGGTGCCCGTGTGACCGAGCTGCTCAAGCAGGCCCAGTACAGCCCGTTGTCCATCTCGTTGATGGGTGCCACGCTGTTCGCTGTGAACAAGGGTTTCCTGGACGATATCGACGTCAAAAAGGTTCTGGGCTTCGAACACGGCCTGCACCAGTTCCTCAAGACCAGCCATGGCGCATTGCTTGCCAAGCTGGAGCAGGCCAAGGCCATGGACAAGGATGCTGAAGCCGAATTGACCGCAGCCATCGCCGCGTTCAAGAAGACGTTCGCGTAATCCGGACGAGGAGCCATCATGGCAGCAGGCAAGGAAATACGCGGCAAGATCAAATCGGTGGAAAACACCAAGAAGATCACCAAAGCCATGGAGATGGTAGCCGCATCCAAAATGCGCAAGGCGCAGGAACGGATGCGTGCTGCCCGCCCCTACAGCGAGAAGATCCGCAACATTGCAGCCAACCTCAGCAAGGCCCATCCTGAGTACGTGCATCCATTCATGCAAGTGAATGATGCCAAGGCGGCTGGCGTCATCGTGGTGACCACGGACAAGGGTTTGTGCGGTGGCATGAACACCAACATCCTGCGTGCGGTGACGACAAAGCTGCGCGAGTTGCAAAACGCGGGTGTCACGGCGGAAACAGTGGCCATTGGCAACAAGGGCTTCGGTTTCCTCAACCGGGTGGGCGCCAAGGTGGTTTCTCACGTGACGGGTCTGGGCGATACGCCACATCTGGACAAGCTGATTGGCCCTGTCAAGGTGCTGTTGGATGCTTATGCAGAAGGCAAGATCAATGCGGTGTATCTGAGCTACACCAAGTTCATCAACACCATGAAGCAAGAGTCGGTGGTGGAACAGTTGCTTCCACTGTCTTCCGAGCAGATGCAGGCTGGTGAAAAGGTGCATGGCTGGGAATACCTCTATGAGCCAGATGCACAAACCGTGATCGACGAGCTGCTGGTGCGCTATGTCGAGACACTGATTTATCAGGCTGTTGCAGAAAACATGGCGTCCGAGCAATCGGCGCGCATGGTGGCCATGAAAGCCGCAACGGACAACGCCGGCAGCGTCATTGGTGAGTTGAAGCTGGTCTACAACAAGACGCGTCAGGCCGCGATTACGAAAGAACTTTCGGAAATCGTTGCAGGCGCCGCCGCTGTGTAAGCAGCTCGACATACAACATTATTGGAGCGAGAAAAATGGCTCAAGAAAATACCCCAGTGAACGCAAGCGTTCAGGGCAAGATTGTTCAATGTATCGGCGCTGTGGTGGACGTTGAGTTCCCGCGCGACCAGATGCCCAAGATTTACGATGCTCTGAAGCTCGAAGGTTCTTCCCTGACGCTGGAAGTGCAGCAGCAGCTGGGCGATGGCATCGTGCGCACCATTGCGCTCGGTTCCTCCGACGGCCTGCGCCGCGGCATCATGGTGACCAACACCGGCAACTCCATCACCGTGCCCGTGGGCAAGGCTACGCTGGGCCGCATCATGGACGTGCTGGGCTCGCCCATCGACGAGCGCGGCCCCGTGAGCCAGGAACTCACCGCCTCCATCCACCGCAAGGCCCCTGCATACGACGAACTGTCGCCATCGCAAGAGCTGCTGGAAACCGGCATCAAGGTGATTGATTTGGTCTGCCCGTTCGCCAAGGGCGGCAAGGTGGGTCTGTTCGGTGGCGCCGGTGTGGGCAAGACCGTGAACATGATGGAACTCATCAACAACATCGCCAAGGCCCACAGCGGTCTGTCGGTGTTCGCCGGTGTGGGCGAGCGTACCCGCGAAGGGAACGACTTCTACCATGAGATGGCCGATTCCGGCGTGGTGAACCTGGAGAAGCTTGAGGACTCCAAGGTCGCCATGGTGTACGGCCAGATGAACGAGCCGCCAGGCAACCGTCTGCGCGTGGCCCTGACCGGTCTGACCATTGCCGAGTCCTTCCGTGACGAAGGCCGTGACGTGCTGTTCTTCGTGGACAACATCTACCGCTACACGCTGGCCGGTACCGAAGTGTCCGCTCTGCTGGGCCGTATGCCATCTGCCGTGGGCTACCAGCCTACCCTGGCCGAGGAAATGGGTCGCCTGCAAGAACGTATCACCTCGACCAAGGTCGGTTCGATCACTTCCATCCAGGCCGTTTACGTTCCAGCCGATGACTTGACCGACCCCTCGCCTGCCACGACCTTTGCCCACCTGGACTCCACCGTGGTGCTCTCGCGGGACATCGCTTCGCTGGGTATCTACCCTGCCGTGGACCCGCTCGACTCCACCAGCCGCCAGCTCGATCCCGCTGTGGTTGGTGACGATCACTACGCCACGGCCCGCGCCGTGCAAGGCACGCTGCAGCGCTACAAGGAACTGCGCGACATCATCGCCATTCTGGGCATGGACGAATTGGCGCCTGAAGACAAGCTGGCCGTGGCCCGCGCCCGCAAGATCCAGCGTTTCCTGTCGCAGCCGTTCCACGTGGCCGAAGTGTTCACGGGCTCGCCTGGCAAGTACGTTCCACTGTCGGAAACCATCCGTGGTTTCAAGATGATTGTGGCTGGCGAGTGCGATCACCTGCCAGAGCAGGCGTTCTACATGGTCGGCACGATCGACGAAGCCTTCGAGAAGGCCAAGAAGATGGCCTGATTGCGCAATGGCTGACCGGTTCCGGCCGGCCAGCCTTTCGCCGATCAAGCAACCCATCTTTTCCCAGGAGCAATGATGAACACCATCCACGTTGATGTGGTCAGTGCCGAAGAGTCCATCTTCTCCGGTGAAGCGCGCTTTATTGCGCTGCCCGGTGAAGCGGGCGAACTGGGTGTGTACCCACGCCACACTCCGCTGATCACGCGCATCAAGCCCGGCTCGGTGCGCATTGAAATGGCCGATGGCAGCGAAGAGTTTGTTTTCGTGGCCGGTGGCATTCTGGAGATTCAGCCCGACTGCGTGACCGTGTTGTCCGACACCGCCATCCGTGGCAAGGATTTGGACGACGAGAAGGCCAATGCCGCCAAGGCGGCTGCCGAAGAAGCGCTGAAAAATGCCAAGAGCGAGATCGATCTGGCCAAGGCGCAATCCGAACTGGCTGTGATGGCCGCACAGATTGCCGCATTGCGCAAGTACCGCCAAAAGAGGTAAATCAGCCTCCCCGGTTGATCGCACCCCAGAAACCCGGCTTTGCCGGGTTTTTTCATGGGTGCGCCCGGCAGGGCGCACCCACCTGGAGGTGAAAGTCCTCTACTCGCCCGGTAAGGGGAAGAGTTAGCCGAAGGCAAGGGTTTTGCGGGCGACTGCGAGTCTGAAGGAAGCCGGATGGCAAAGCGCTGGCTTGACGAAC
The DNA here is from genome assembly GCF_002176815.1 of Acidovorax sp. T1. Classification (NCBI taxonomy): domain Bacteria; kingdom Pseudomonadati; phylum Pseudomonadota; class Betaproteobacteria; order Burkholderiales; family Comamonadaceae; genus Acidovorax; species Acidovorax sp. T1. The sequence goes on from NZ_CP021648.1 coordinate 261,012, forward strand.
AGGAAGCGGATACGAGGCGTCGTATCGGGGTGAGATGGCCCAATTCATCAAAGCCCGAAACTTGCACGGAACGGTGCGGCGTATATCCGACAGGCATAAGCGTGAAGGTGGGTGCGCAATACCCGGGGAGATCTGACTGCGGTGCCCGAGAGGGCTACCGGCACCGAGTGGTGACGGGATGCCCGGTCAGAAGTCAGCACAGGGCACAGTAGGTGCGGGCCAAGGCGCAGAGCCAACAAGAGCCGGCACCGAAGGCCTGAACAAGCACAAACGAAAGTAGGGACGAAGCGACTCGATGGCAGTTGATGAAGCAGAAGTGAGGCGGTTTCTTGCAAGCCGGCTCAAGCTCGCCGTGAACGAAGCCAAAAGCGCCGTGGCGAAACCCTCGCAGCGCAAGTGCCTCGGGTACAGTGTCACGGGCAAGCAGTCCGTCAAAATCCGCATCGCCACGCCGAGCATCCAGCGCCTGAAAGAGTCGGAGCGAACCGTGTGCATCCAAGGTCGGGGCTAGTCACTGCCTCAAACCATCGAAAAGCTCAATCCGATTTTGAGTGCTGGATAAACTACTGTAGCCTTACCCCCCTGATGGCCACCCAAATTCCCCCGTCTATGGCCACCTCAAACTCCCCCACCTGAACTGATCGGGGATAGGGGTTAAACGCCGGCGCCGTCGGCACCTGTTGGCAGGACATTGATCCGGTCTTCCTCGAGGGAAGGCCAAGGAGTGAATGTCTTGAAGTCCAACCAACGCGCCACCATAGAGACACTGCTGGAGCGCAATACATCGCAACGCGAGATCGCCCGCATCACGGGCATCGACCGCAAGACGGTCAGGAGCTATCACCAACGCTGGCTGGAGCAACTGCAGTCAAATTCCCCCGGGGTGGCCACCGGCTCGGCCCAGCAAATTCCCCCACCCTGGCCACCGGCTGCTGTGCCGGTGGCCACCTCCCTGTGCGAACCCTGGCGCGAGTTCATCGAAGCCCAGTTGCGTCTGAAGCGCAACGCCATGGCCATCTTCCAGGACCTGGTCGACCAGCACGGATTTACTGGTCAGTACAACTCGGTCAAACGCTTCTGTGCAAAGCTGCGCCACAAGGAGCCCGAGCAGTTCGACCGCCTGTCCTTTCTGCCTGGGGAGGAGATGCAGGTGGACTACGGCGAGGGCGCGCCCACCCGCGTGCCGGGCAGCGAGCGGTACCGCAAGCCCCGCCTGTTCGTGGCCACGCTGCGCTACTCGCGCGCCAGTTTCCGCTGCGTGGTCTGGAAGTCCAGCCAGCAAATCTGGGCCGAGTTGCACGAGCAGGCTCTGCGGTACTTCGGTGGCTGCCCGCAGTACGTGGTTCTGGACAATCTGAAGGAAGGCGTCTTCAAGCCCGACCTGTACGAGCCCGAACTCAACAAAGTCTACGCCGCCACCCTGGCGCACTATGGCGTGGTGGCCGACCCGGCGCGGGTGCGAGACCCCAACCGCAAGGGCACGGTGGAGCATGCCATTGGCCACACCCAGGCCACGGCCTTGAAGGGCCGGCGCTTTGAGTCCATCGAGGCCCAGAACGAGTTCCTGGCGCACTGGGAGAAGAGCTGGGCAGCCAAGCGCATCCACGGCACCGAGCGGCGCCAGGTGCAGGCCATGTTCGAGGAGGAGCGCAGCCACCTCAAACCTCTGCCGCTCCTGGGCATGCAGTATTTCGAGGAGGCGGTGCGCACCGTCTGCGACGACAGCTGCGTGCGGGTGGATCACAGCAGCTACGCCGCTCGCCCGGCGAACATCGGCTCCAAGATGCTGGTGCGCATCTATGCCCAGCGCATCGAGATCCGCGATCTGCAAACCGGCGCCTTGCTGCGCACCCACGCCAAAGCCGAGCGCCCCGGCACGGTGGTGCTGCCCATGGAGGAGCGGGTATTCAATCCTTCGCGCGAGACCCGTCTGATCCTGCGTCAGGCTGGCGAGATCGGTGAGCACGCCAAACGGCTGTGTGAGCTGCTCTTTGCCATCGAGGGTCGGGTGGGCCAGCGCAAGCTCTGGGGCATCGTCAGCCTGGCCAGGCGATACCCAGCGCACTGCGTCGACACCGCCTGCGCACAGGCCCTGGAGCAGGGGATTTACAGCTACAAGCGCGTGCTGGCTTTGACCGAGGCCATCTTTGCCCAGGCGCTCAACGCCATCGAGACCCAGTCCAGCGGTGCGCCCGCCGGCGGCGGGCGCACGCTGACCCAGCAGCACGAGCTCATCCGCGACGCCGATGAGTACGCCGATCTGTTCGCGCACGCTGCGGCCGTCACAGCCACGAGCACGCTCGAGTCCGCCACGGCGAACACCACCACCAACAACACCAACAACGCACCTGGAATTCAGCCATGAACATGATCGAGATCGAACGCGCGCTGCGCGAGCTGCGTCTGTCCGGCATTGCCGAGACCCTGTCCACCCGCGTGATGCAGGCCCAGGCCGCGCAGGAGCCCTTCCTGGAGACCTTTGGGGCCATGCTGCAAGACGAACTGGACCGCCGGCGCTCGCGTCTGACCGAGCGCCGCTTCAAGCGCTCGGGCCTGGATGAGCGGCCCTCGCTGGCTGACTTCGACTGGCGTTTCAACCCGAAGCTGCCGCGCAGCGCCTGCTTCGAGTTGCATACCCTGAAGTTCATCGGCGAGGGCGCCAATGCGCTGATCATCGGCAAGCCCGGTACCGGCAAGAGCCATGTGGCCAAGGCCGTGGCCTACCAGGCCACGCTGCAGGGATACGACGCGCGTTACCTGGAAGCCGACACCGAGTTTGCTCGCTACGCGTTGGCCAGCGACTCAGAGCGCACCGAGCTGCTCAAGGACTGGGTCTCACCGGACCTGATCATCCTCGATGACCTGTTCCTGGCCAGACGCATCAGCGAGCACGCAGCCGAGGTGCTGCAGGCCATCGTGCACCAGCGCTACAAGCTGCGCCGCTCCATCGTCATCACATCCAACCGCGTGGTGCAGGACTGGGGCAAATATCTGGGCGACGCCACCATGGCCACCACCATCCTGGACCGCCTCATGCACCGCTGCGCAATGCTGGAGTTCGAGGGCAAGAGCTACCGCCTCAAGGAGGCTGCCGCACGCATCGCCATCACGCCCGAGTCGTCATAATCCGACCGTCCTGCCTGGGGGAATTTGGGGTGGCCAAGGGTGGGGGAATTTGACCTGGCCATCGGGGCCTTACCCAGAGTCGTCGGCCAATCGAGGAATTGGATGCATGGGTTCGAAGGCGACTGCGCTGTCTGGTGTGGCGACAGTGGAAGCGACCGAAGACGCAGGCATCGAAAATGCGTGCCCTCGGGCTGGACGCCCAGCGTGCCTGAAAGTCCAGCGTCAATGGGCGCGGCCCGTGGTGGAATGCCGGGGCCAAGCACCTGATAGCCGCCTTGCCGCCAAAGTTCTTTAGCCGACTCGGACTGGTCTCGCTGGTGGCAACCCATCAGCATCTCCAGCGTTCTGTTTGAACCGCCGTATGCGGAACCGCACGTACGGTGGTGTGAGAGGGCTGAGGGGGTAACCCCTCACCCTACTCGATGCACTGCACAATCCAAGCGTGTGCGCCTTGTGGGGCGCACAAGGCTCATGAAATATGCGGTTCGTCAGGTAATTCGTTGGGGCGCTGGGTGCCCGGACCGGCGGGGAAATGGCGGCACAGCAGATCAGTCACCTCATCTACTGCCAGCCCCAGGCCTTGTTCAAACTGACCCGCGCGGAAGGCTGAGGACATGCGCGCAACCATCTGCTGCCATTCGGTGTTGTGAACATGCGCGTGCAGTCCACGATCGGCGACGATGTCGATCGAATGTTCTGCCAGCAGTAGGTAAATGAGCACCCCGTTGTTTTGTTCGGTGTCCCAGACGCGCAGCTTGCTGAACATCATCAGAGCACGCTCACGGACGGGGGCATTGCGGTACAGATAGCTCCACGGTAGACCGCCTTCGACGCAGATGCGGATCTGTCCGGTGTGCCGCTGTTCGCTGGCGGCGGTGCGGGTGGTCAGGCGCTGCAGGGCGCTGGTTGGCAGCGCACCGCGCACGAAAAGGTCATTCCAGCGGTGCCGAAAAAGGCGGGCAACGCCTGCTAAGAAGGAAAAAGGGCCTGTCATCGTCACCAGTCTCCCGAGGCGCCACCACCCCCAAAATCGCCACCGCCGCCGGAGCTGAACCCGCCACCTCCGTGCGACCCGCCGCTCCACCCACCACCGGTGCCGCCACCCCATCCACCACCGCGCCCACGGCTGGACATTGCACGGGAGGAGGCGCTGAGCAGTGTGTAGACCAACGCCGCAAAGCCGGCCAATGCCGCCAACAGTATGCTGGTCGTGGCCACATAAGCCAGCACCGCGGCAATAGAGCCCGTCAGCACGGTGCCGAGTGCGTTGCCGAACAGTGAGCGCACCAAGGGGCCTGCCATCGCAACCCCCAAAAACAGGAAGATGGCCCATTCGGCCCAATCTATGGAATCGCTTGCGCCCGATGCGCGGGCAGGTGCCTGTGGTTCGGGCAAGGCTTCGCCGGCAATGCGGGCGGAGAGCTGGCTGACTGCGGCTTGCAGGCCGCCGGCAAAGTCGCCTTCGCGAAAGCGCGGCTTCATGGCGGTATCGATGATGCGGGCTGCGGCAATGTCAGGAATGGCCCCTTCCAGTGTCTTGGCGACCTCCACGCGCATCTTGCGGTCGTCTTTGGCCACGAGGACCAACACACCATCACCGACTTCGCGGCGGCCAATCTTCCAAGCGTTGGCGACGCGGTTGGCATAGCTGGCGATGTCCTCGGGTGCCGTGGTGGCCACCATCAGCACCACTACTTGGGAGCCTTCGGACTGTTCGAGTGCGGCCAGCTGCTGATCCAGTGCCTGCAGCTGGCTGGCTTTCAGGGTACCGGTCTGGTCCAGCACGCGGGCGGTGAGCGCGGGAACCGCTAGCAGGGTGTCGGCGTATGCGGTGCCAATTCCAAATGCTATAAAAGATATAACTGCTAGCGCAAGGCGGATGGCAGCTACAGACATGGCAATGACCAAATATCAGGGTTTGGAAGTCGAGAAATCCACCGCAGGAGGTGCTGTGATCTGCGCCTCGTTCTGCACGCTGAAGCTGGGCTTGGGGGCGTAGCTGAACGCCATGGCGGTCAGGTTGGTGGGAAAGCTGCGGGCCAGTACGTTGTATTCCTGCACGGTCTGGATGTAACGGTTACGCGCCACCGTGATCCGGTTTTCCGTGCCTTCGAGCGTGACGCGCAGATCGCGAAAACCCTGATTGGCCTGCAAGGTGGGGTAGCGCTCGGCCACCACCATCAGCCGTGACAGCGCACTCGACAGCTCGCCCTGCGCGGCCTGAAACTTGGAAAATGCTGCGGGGTCGTTGAGCGTTGCCGGGGTCACCTGGATGGAGGTGGCCTTGGCGCGGGCCTCGATCACCTTGGTCAGCGTGTCTTGCTCGAAACTGGCTTCGCCCTTGACGGTGGCGACAATGTTGGGCACCAGATCGGCGCGGCGCTGGTATTGGTTGAGCACCTCGCTCCAGGCGGCCTTGGACTGTTCGTCCAGGCGCTGAAAATCGTTGTAGCCGCAGCCTGTAAGCAGCAGAGCAGCAGTGAAAAAGGCAAGAAGACGTTTCATGGTGGCGGACCTGTCTTTGAAGAGGCGGGATTGCGAAAAGGGCAATGTGCTGGTGGATTCTGCCGCAAGGCAGGCATGGCCCCAAGACCGTGCCAGCACCCGCGCCGACAAGGACGAAGCACAATATCAGCTTCGCCACATCCCCGCCATCCCATGACCCGTTCACGCCCTGGGGCCGCCATACTGGGCGGCTCCGCTGACGACATCGAAGCTGCGTTTTACGAAGCGCTGCAGCAAGGTGACATTGAACTGCTGATGTCCTGCTGGGCGCAGGATGAGGACATCGTCTGCGTGCACCCGGGTGGGCCGCGCCTGTTGGGCGCGGGGGCTATTCGGGCGGCGTTTGAGTCCATGTTCAGCCACGGTGTGGTGCGGGCGGCGCCTGTGCAGGTGCACCGTGTGGCTGCGCTGGGCAGTGCGGTGCACAGTGTGGTTGAACAGCTCCAGGTGATGCTGCCGGATGGTCTGCACCAGGCCGTGGTCATAGCGACGAACGTCTATCACAAGACACCGGAAGGCTGGCGCATGGTGGCACACCACGCCAGCCCCGGTGCGGCACTGGATGCACAGGCGCTGGACATTGCGCGGCCAGTGCTGCACTGACGATGGCAAACGCCGAAGCAGGGGAATTCAATGGATGCGAAGCCCGCTGAAAGCGGACACGATGACCTGAACTATGCGGCGCCACGCTGGTTGCCTGGCGGGCAGCTGCAAACCATCTGGCCGGCGCTGTATTCGCGACGAGTGTTGGGGCCGCCGATCCCTTATCGACGCGAGCGCTGGACGACACCCGATGCGGATTTTGTGGATGTCGACTACCTTGATGATGATGCTCAGCCAGGGGTGCTGCGTCCGTTGCTGGTGGTCTTTCATGGCCTGGAGGGATCATCCCGCAGCCACTATGGCGAGGCCTTTGCCGATGTGTCCCGCGAGCGAGGCTGGGCCTGCGCGCTGCCACATTTTCGTGGGTGCAGTGGTGAGATCAATCGAGCGCCCCGCGCCTACCATTCGGGCGACCACGAAGAGATTGGCTGGATGCTTGAACGCTTGCGCGCTGCACATCGAGGGCCGATGATGGCTGTGGGTGTCTCGCTGGGAGGCAACGCGTTGTTGCGATGGGCGGCAGAAGCCGGCGCACAGGCTTGCCGCAGTGTGGATGCCGTGGCCGCGGTGAGCTCGCCGCTGGATCTGGTAGCAGGGGGCAGGGCGATTGGCCAGGGGTTCAACCGGCAGGTGTATACACGAATGTTCATGCGGACGCTTATTCCCAAAGCCCTGCAAAAGCTTGCACAGCATCCGGGCCTGTTTGACCGTGAAACCCTGGTGAGGGCGCGTGACCTGTATGCGTTTGACAACGTGTTCACGGCGCCGCTGCATGGGTTCAAAGACACCGAGGATTACTGGCGCCGCGCCTCCGCGAAACCGCTGCTGCGCTGCATCCGAATCCCGGCATTGGTGGTTAATGCCCGCAATGACCCATTCGTGCCGGCGGCAAGCCTGCCTGTCGCCAACGAGGTGGGATCGTATGTGCACTTGTGGCAACCGTTGCACGGTGGTCATGTGGGCTTTGCACAAGGGCGGATGCCGGGGCATGTGTGCGCCATGCCGGATATCGTTGCAAGATGGCTGGTGCAGCATGCCGTTGCAGCGCCGGGCTCTGACATTGCGCCGTACGGAGCACAATCGGCATATGGATGACATCGTCAAACAAGCGCTTGCGAAGTGGCCCCATGTACCCGATTGCTATGGCTGGCTGGGTCTGGATGCGCGTGGCCGGTGGTACCTGCGTGATGATGCTGCGCAGGCGGCAGGCCCCTTCCCCCAAAGTAGGGGTTCTTTGCTGCAACACGAGAAGCTCATTGAATTCATCCACCGCAATTACGAGCACGATCCTCACGGGCAGTGGTTTTTTCAGAACGGCCCTCAGAAGGTGTATGTCGAGCTCGAGTGCACACCTTGGGTGTGGCGGATCGAACCCGACCTTTCGTTGGTGGCGCACACGGGCGCCAGAACCATTGCCACAGGCTGCCTGCAGGATGAGTGCGGCCGCGTCTATCTCGGCTCCGCCCTCGGTGTGGGGCTGGTTCACACCCTGGATATGGAAGCCGTTGCGGATGCCGTTGAAAAGGGGATCTGGTCGCCGCAAGCCGTGAGCAGCACCGATCTTCCCCAGCAATACGGTTTTGTGGTGAGCCCGAAGGTGCGCAGCACGCTTGTTTGAGCTGCCGTTGAGGGTGGTCGTCGTCCAGCGTGGGTAAAAAAAGCCGACCACTCGGGTCGGCATTGTTCGGGGCGAGTCTTCGGAGTGGGATGGGTGCTTACTTGGCTGCAGCAGCCATGTATTCCACTGCTGCACGCAAGTCTGCATCCGAGGCTTGTGTACCGCCTCGGGCTGGCATGCCGCCCTTTCCTTGAACCGCACTGGCATATGTCGCATCAATGCCGGCGGCAAGGCGAGGAGCCCAGGCGGCCTTGTCACCGAACTTGGGCGCACCTGCTATCCCGGCACCATGACACACTTGACAAGCTTGCTTGTACAAATTTTCGCCATTGGCCGAGGCCGCAGCGGGTGCGGCCGCCACCGGTGCTGTCGCAGCAGCGGCTGGCGTTGCCGTTGCTGCAGGTGCTGCTGCCGCAGGCGCTCCAGGGGCCGCGGGCTCGGCAAACGTGGCGCCGCCGGCGTTTGCCATAAAGGCCACCGCACGGGCAATTTCGGTGTCATTGAATTCGCCGCCACCTTGGGGCGCCATGGCATTCTTGCCCTTGAGTGCGGACTGAACCAATGCGTCAAATCCACTCTTGATGCGCGGACCCCAGGCGGCGGCATCTCCCAGCTTGGGTGCGCCGGCTGCTCCTGTGGCGTGGCAAGCGGCGCATTGGCCCTTGAAGACTTCCTCGCCGCCGCGTAGTGGGCGGTTGGCATCACGAATTTCCACCATGCCAACCTTCTGAATGCGCTCGGCGATGGCCTTTTCGGGATTGACCGCGCCAGCCGCCGTCTTGTTGTCAGAGGTCACATACAAGACTAGGCCAATGATGGCAAAGATCGGAATCACAAACGAAAAAATGACCGCGAACAACAACTGCTTGGGGTTTTTGATCGGGCCGGTGTGCGCTTCTTCGTGATGTTTGTTATCGCTCATGACGTCCTCAGGTGTATCGGGGGCTTGATGAAATCAACCTTTAATTATAGGTGTGATGATGTGACGCCTGCGCTGAGCGTGGCGTCTTCCGGGTAGAGGCGTAGAGGCTGTGCGCGAAACGCGGCCCCGGGGGGTGAGGCGTGAGGGAGTTCCGTGCTATCCACTGAACGACCTGAACGCAGGTGCTGATGTGAGGCTGGAGTGATGGAGCGAGCGCGGAGCCTGCACGCAGCGGAGGCTCCTCGTTCGGTTCGTCATGGCTATGTGGATGTTGGAAGGCCGTGCTCGTGCAATAATCGTAGAGTTGATTCGGTACATCAAGTGCGGCTGTAGCTCAGTGGATAGAGTATCGGCCTCCGAAGCCGAGGGTCGTGGGTTCGATCCCCGCCAGCCGCACCAAAATCAAGGACTTACGTGAGTTTTCCATGGCCCACGATACAGTCAAATTTTGGTTCAAGTCTCAGAGTTGACCGCTCTCAGCAGCCAATAAGGCCTTGAGGCTCAGGGTCACAGTTTTCTGACGTCTGTGTTCATGGCCCGCCTGTGGCCCATGCGTGGCCCTGCCATAGCGCAGAGATGAAGCTTCAAGGGATTTTTGACCATTGGGCCCGTGGCCCATCGAAAGTTCTTCAGCTTGCCGTCATCTCTTGATGGATGTTCCGTTGGCTGCTAAACCTTCACACTTGGGGGATAAGCAATCAAATGACTGTTCAGCAGCGGTTGCTGCCCGTCGCTTCGTCGAACTGAGCCCCCAGAAGCAGCCGTTCAGTCCCCCGTATCGAACTCTCTCGGGGCAGAAGCGCAGCCACTTCACCGCCTGAGACTCCTCCGACCTCGACAGGCCTACGTCTAATGGTGGCGCGCACTGGTCAGCTGGCGTCGTGGATCGGGGGCACGAGTGGCGACTTACGCAAGATCGTCGAACTCGGCCCCGTCGCTCGGCCCTGGCGGCGGAGCAATCATCGGTCTGGGCGGATAGAACCCTTGCCGTCCGCGGGCGTAGTCGTCGGTGAACTCGATAGCGTCCAACGCGCGGGCCGTGACCGGATCCACCGGTTCGTTTTCCAGAACGACGATTTGGCCGGGGCCTTGGAAGCGGGAAAGCCAAGCGTAAAAGCTCATGTTCACCGTGGCCGTGGGGATCTCCCGGTCCTTGTCCGGCGACTCTTTCTGAGCGTAGGCTTTCAGCGGCGAATCCAGCACGACGACGCCGAGGTGAGGGTGCCCACTTCTTAGAGCATGCTGCATCAAGGCGATCGTCATAGCGGACAGGAACAAGCCACGCTTGCCCGCGCCATAGCTGAGGCGTCGGCGGCCATCGATGACCAGGTCGCAGGCCTTCGGGTCGACGTATACAGACTGGATGGACGTGAACCCCCAGTCGTTGAGCATCTGGCGTGCGATCGCCCCGACGTCGTCGCCGTGCTGTCCAATGTTTCGAACGAGGGCCGTCTGCTTCTGTTTCGTGGCTTCCTTGATGTGGTCGATTGCCGCCGTCAGCCGAACGGTCTCATCAAATGCGTCGATGAGTGATGACAACCGCGTATGGGACTCGGCGAGTTCGCGTGGGTCTGAGTCGAACTCCAGCGATGCGCTACGAAGCACGGCCTTCTCCTGTTCCTCCAATGCCTTCAGCGACGTCGTAAGCCGTTGCACATCAGCAGTTGCGGCGGCGAGACGCGTCTGTTCTTGGGCCAGGGATGGCTGCAGTCCGCGACGGAGTGCGCGGATCTTTTCCGCCTCGGCCGCGATCGCGTCGCGGTACTTTGTTGGCGCCCGGGGCTTCAGGTTGCCGGGATCGACGTGCTGTTCTGCCGACGTGCCGCAGAGTGGACAGGGAGTCTCCGCCAAGGCCTCGAAGAACTGGATGCCTTCGTCCGTGGCTCCGAGCCGGGCAAGGTCGCTCGAATACTTCAGGTCCAGCAGCGTGAAGCGTTCGCGCATCGACGCTGCACTGGCCTGTTGTGTCATCGCGGTACTCAGGGCTTCTCCCTCCGCAAATATCTGCTGCCGCAGCTCCTTCAGAACAGAAGAACGCGCCTGGAGTTGCGTGGCAAACATGTCCAGCCTCTCATCGACTTGCGCCAAGGCTGCAACGGCGGATGCTCGATCTGTGTCCGCTGGAATCACTCCCTGAAGGCGAGCCAGTTCCGCCTCGGCCGCCGCCAATCTTCCCTTGGCCTGGTCTTTCTCGGAAGCGGTCTTGTAGAGCTCGACCGCGGAGTCATCAAGGCCGCTCAGGAACAGCGAGAAGGACGAGACATGCTTGTCCTTGCCATGACCCTTACCCTTCGTCGCGTCCTCGGAAATCATTCCGGGCTGGGAGAGGAGCGCCCAATGTCGCAGGTCGTCACCAGTAATGGGGCCTTTTTCACTTCGCTTGCGAAGCACCTGTTTGCCTGCAGCGCCAGACAGCTGGACGAGCAGCTCGCCAAGATCCTGATTGACGTCTTCGAGCGGGTTTGGGGTACCGTCCGGGACCCAAAGATCGTCCAACCGCACCAGAACGCGCGCGGCGCCGCCGGACATCGCCTTGCGAACAAGGTATTCATGCTCACCATGCAGGAAGGCGAGCTCCAGCGAGTCGTATCCCTGCGACTCCGGAAACTGTTCGAGTGTCGCGGTGCCGCCCAGTAGGAACCAAATGCACTTCCAGATGTGCGACTTGCCTGTGTCACTCGGGCCGCGGATGAGGGTGCGTCGACCTTCAAAGACGACAACGGCGGGCAAGAGGCCCGGACCATGAACCGACAGGTGCTTCAGCGTTATTGCCATTGGTGCTCCCTCGCGGCGGCACCTTCAAATTCGGCCCCCCACAGATAGCCTTGTTGGGCGAATCTCTCGGTCATGTCTCTCGAGCTTAGGGTGGCGAAGGTGGTGGCCGCCCAGCGGCACCGGCCTTCCAACTCACGCAGGTAGGGTGACGTCAACGCGCCGACCATGCTTCTAGCGGTGTCACCGGCGAAGTAGGTGATGCCGGCCTCATCCATGACCACGGCGACGAGGCCGCGGGTGCTCATCAGGTATAGGCCTTGGGCGATGAGGTCGCGGCGACTCATGTATTCGCTGCCGCGGTAGGGCACAGGCGTGTGAAGGCTGGGTGGCCCACCGAGATCGTCTGAATACACGATGGCGTAGTCGAGCAGGACCAGTTTTTGGAGGTCGGCACCGGCCGGCTGCAAGGAATTGAGCAGGTACACCATCCGAACGCCCAGTTCGAACGGCGAGTTGAAAGCGGCGAGAGGCTTGGACTTTTTCACTTGACCCACTTCAGCCTACCGGCGTTGGCGAGGTGATGGCAGGTGCCGGGCAGGTCCCCCCCACGAAGCTGGAGAGACAGACGGCTCTCCTGGACCTGCAGCGTCGACGCCTTTTCTACGGCAGCGTCGACCCGTTCCATACCCGTCTTTAGGCGGAGTTGGGCGACCGTGGGGCGGATGCCCGCATGGACCATGTCTAACAGCCGCTCGAACTCGGGCTCGTTGGGGTATATGTCGCGACTGAATCGTTGCAGTCCTTCAGCGCAATAGAAGACTTGTCGATGCGAATCGAAGTGGTCTTCGTACTCGCTGCCCTGGAGGTCAGCAAGGGCGACGGGCGACGCTTTGTGCTCGCTGTAGACGCGCAAGAGTTCGTCGACGTATACGCTCTCGTGCCCAGCGGGCTGGGCTGGCATCGGATCATCGTCGCCGCGTTCTGGCACGATTCCGAACAGTTGATAGTGGGCGGCCTTGTCGAGCGCGTGCCAGGCCAGCAGGTCATGCACCGGGCACTCGATGAAGCGGTCAAAGTCGAAATCGTTGATTGCCGCCTGGACTTCCTTGGTCAACTCGGCGGCTCTGCCTTTCATGCCTGTGTTCTCGTTCTTCCATGCATCGATGAACTTCGCCTTGAAGGCAGCAGCCCCCGAGGCCATCGTGTTGTGGAGCTCGTTGCCCACCGCATGCGGGCAGCAGAAGTAGTAGAAATTTGGACGCGGGTAGGTCTTCAAGGCCAACTGCTTGAAGAACTTCGCCATCTCCGGAAATGCGTCGCTCTGCGTCAGCCCCTGCTTGTAGTGCTTGGCCTGGTACAAGTCCCACCCATCATGCACCAACGCCGGACCATACCGCGCCTCGATGTCGCGGCCGCCGTCGCCCGCCCCGCCTAGCCGCTTGATCGCCGCATATTGGGCGCCGCCTGAATGCACTCGCTGGCGCGCGGCTGCCAAAATGACCTCCTCCCACTGATCAGGGTTCAGCAGAAGAACTTGCGAGGATGGCTGGATGACACCGCCTGCGGTTACATGCTGGGTCTTCCGCGACTTGCGAGTCGTGCCTGGTTTTGGTGGCATGGATTTGGACTTGTCCCTGGTGCGATATTTTTAGCGATCACGCAGGCTCGGATTTTGCCAGGGTAGCGGTAGTGTGGGCACCATCCGCCGGCACTTGTTGAAGGGGTACAGAAACAGTCGCATCGTGCAGGAACTACTGGCCCATGCCGAGGTCGCGACAATCATCATCAACAGTCACGTGTTACGGATGGGCGGTGGCGTGCAGCCGTGGACTAGTTATCCAGCACTTAGGTGCAGCAAAGCAGACGCAGGCGAACGTCCGCACCCAGCCTGAAGCGGTAGTTCGACCGTAAGACTTGAAGGTTGCTGTTGACCATCACCTGCCAGCCCCATAGAAACCAACACTACTGAGCCTGGTAGCGTTTCACGAGCGCAAGGCATGGCTACTGAGCATTAAATCTTTTGACCCCCCGCTCTTTTAATGCCTCATACAACTGCGCCGGCCCCAGCAATATGGCTTTGATCCCGGTGCGCACGCGCTCGCTGTCCAGCGCCTGTTTGCTCATGGTGGTGTAGGCATCAAAGGCATCAATGATGGCGTCGGTCAGAGCGCTGTCCAAATCAGGTGAGTTGTCGAACTGGCCCTTGCTGTTGTTGCTGGCCTGCTGCACCAGGATGTCGGACTCCAGCAGCTTGCCCTTCACGTGGTTTACATAGACCAGCTTGTCGTCGTCGGTCAGTTCACCCTCGAACAGGTCGTTCACCTTGGCCACGATCTCCGACAGCAGCACTTTCAACTTGTCCTGCACCGCGCCAGCGCCGGTGTCGGTCAGGGGCTGCAGCTTGTAGTCGCCGTCCGTGTCGTGCAGCGCCAGGCTGCGCTGGCCTTGTTCTTTCAGCCGGTGGTGGGTCAGCACCACCTTGGACAGGTCCACGCCCTCGCGCTCGCGGCCGAAGTCCAGCAGGGGCAGCAGGCGCTTGAAGAACAGGGCGCGTTTTTCGATGGCGGTGTTGCCGTAGTCGAATACCTGGCCCAGGAAGGCGTACACGCGCACAAAGGTGCCCAGGTCGCGCTTGAACAGAGTGAGGGCCGCCAGTTCATCCTTGGCTTCTTGCGCGGCCGGGCCATCCACGATGCCGCCGCTCTCTGCGTCCTGTTGTTTTTGCCGCGCTGCCTTGTAGCGCTTGAGCAGCCGGTCGGCCACGGGCTCGATGGCGGCCACCAGCATGGCCTGCGTGGCCTTGGGGTTCATTTCAGCGAGCACCACGCGCTCGACCTCGAACTCGTCGTAATGACCCGATGCATCGAGCTTGGCGCGCAGGTCGTACACCAGGTGCGGGTCGGTCACCCCGGCCAGTTCGGCGGTCTCGTAATAGGTCTTGAACGCCGCCAGAACGTCGTCCGGCTCGTTCACAAAGTCGAGGATGTACGTGGTGTCTTTCAGGCCAAACGGCCCGCTGTAGGCCCGGTTCAGGCGGCTCAGGGTCTGCACCGCCTGAATGCCGCCCAGGCGCTTGTCCACGTACATGCCGCACAAGAGCGGCTGGTCAAACCCGGTCTGGAACTTGTTGGCCACCAGCAGGATTTTGTATTCGTCGGTGGCAAAGGCTTCGCGCATGTCCCGGCCCTTGAGGTTCGGGTTCAGCTGGGTGCTGTTCTCCGTCACCGGGTCGGGCAGGCTCTGCGGGTCGTTCACCTCGCCCGAGAACGCCACCAGCGCGCCCAGCTGGTAGCCGTTGTCCTGAATGTAGTTCTGGATGGCCAGCTGCCAGCGCACCGCCTCTTGCCGGCTGCCCACCACCACCATGGCCTTGGCGTGGCCGTCGAGCAGGGGCTGCACGTTCTCACGGAAGTGCTCCACCACCACCGCCACCTTCTGGCTGATGTTGTAGGGGTGCAGGCGCACCCAGCGCATCAAGCCCTTCATGGCCTCGTTGCGCTCCACTTCTTTCTCGTCCCACTCCTTGCCGTTGTTCGCCAGCTTGAAGGCCAGCTTGTACGGGGTGTAGTTCTTCAGCACGTCGAGGATGAAGCCCTCCTCGATGGCCTGGCGCATGGAATAGATGTGGAATGGCGCGGGCAGGTTGCCCGGCCCGGCAGGCTGGTCGGGCTGCGGCCGGCGGCCAAACAGCTCCAGCGTCTTGGCCTTGGGCGTGGCGGTGAAGGCCACATAGGTGATGCCGGTGTCTGCACTGCCGTTGCTCGCCCGGGCCGCCATCTGCGCCGCCAGCAGGTCTTCGGTGCCCACCTCGCCCCCATCGGCCAGGTCTTTCAGTTCTTCAGCGCTGAGCAGCTGCTTGAGCTTGGATGCGGCCTCGCCCGTCTGGCTGCTGTGCGCCTCGTCGGCAATCACAGCAAAGCGCTTGCCCTGCGTGGCCGCCAGCTCCTGCACCGCCTTGAGGGCGAAGGGAAAGGTCTGAATCGTGCACACCACGATCTTCTTGCTGCCCCCCAGCGCTTCGGCCAGCTCGCCGCTTTTGCTGCCGCCTTCGCCCTTGATGGTGGCCACCACGCCCTTGGTGCGCTCGAAGTCGAAGATGGCCTCTTGCAACTGCGCATCGAGCACATTGCGGTCGCTCACCACCAGCACGCTGTCAAACAGCTTGTGGTTGTGCGCGTCGTGCAGGTCGGCCAGAAAGTGCGCCGTCCAGGCAATCGAATTGGTCTTGCCCGAGCCCGCGCTGTGCTGAATCAAATACTTGTGCCCGGCCCCTTCAGCCAGCACGGCCGCTTGCAGCTTGCGCGTCGCATCGAGCTGGTGGTAGCGCGGGAAGATGAAGCCCGTCACCTTCTTCTTGCTGTCGCGCTGGGTGACGAGGTAGCGGCCGATGATCTCCAGCCAGCTGTCGCGCTGCCACACCTGCTCCCACAGGTAGGCGGTGCGGTGGCCTGCGGGGTTGGGCGGGTTGCCCGCGCCGCCGTGGTCGCCCTGGTTGAAGGGCAGAAAGCGCGTGGCGGGCCCAAGCAGGCGCGTGGCCATCATCACCGTACGGTTGCTCACGGCAAAGTGAACCAGCGCGCCGCGCGGAAAGTCCAGCAACGGCTCGGCAAACGGTTTGCCCTTGGGCTTGGGGATGCGGTCAAAGCGGTATTGGTCCACCGCCGCGTTCATGTCCTGCGTGAAGTCGGTTTTGAGCTCGGCCGTGGCCACCGGGATGCCGTTCAAGAACAGCACCAGGTCGATGATGTCGTCGTGCCCGGTGCGGCACTGCCGCACCACGCGCAGGCGGTTGGCGGCATAGCGCGCCTGCAAATCGGGGTTCATGGCCAGCGCGGGCTTGAACTGCGCGAGCTTGAGCGGGCTTTTGAGGCCCAGCAGGTCGATGCCCACGCGCAGCACCTCCAGCGTGCCCCGGTCGTCCAGCGCCTTGCGCAGGCGGTCGAGCAGCATGGCCTCAGCGGCGGTGCCGTGGTTTTTGACCAGGGCGGCCCAAGCGTCCGGCTGCGTGGCCTGCACCCAGGCCAGCAGGTCAGCGGGGTACAGGGCGCGGGGGGTGTCGTAGCCGCTGGCGTCGCCCTCGGTGCCTGGTTCACCGTAGAGCCAGCCCTGCGCTGCCAGGTGGTTGCAGATGTCGATCTCGAACGCGATTTCGTTGTGCAAGCTCATGGGCTGCAGGTTCCTTCCGATGCTGTTTGTCTCATTGGGACACCGTGACTGCACTCCATGCCTGGCCTTGGATGCAGCGGGGGTCAGGTGAGCTTCAATGCCTTGCGATGCCGCGCCATCCTTTTGCGGGCAGCTTGCAGCTCACCCTCCAGTGCCGGTGCGCTCGCAATCCGGCGTTCAATGGTGTCCATGTCGAGGAGCCCACTTTTCAGTCCAGCGAGCAGCCAACGCAGGTCGCGTTCTTCGCCGCGCATGTACTTGGAAACCGCCACATCGTCAGGCTGAACAAAAAAAACCTTCACGTCACCGAAATCCAGCGGGATCAACCTCTCCTGCCACCCCTCCGGGAACGAGGGCAGGCTGGGGGATACAGGGTCCAGGTAATAACCGAATTCATCCTCGAACACAGAGCCCTGGCCCAACGTCTGGGCCAGTTCATGGGTGCGCTGGGGGTCGTTCTTCAGATAGGTGTCCACGTCGATGGACATCACCATCGTGCGGGGTGGATCGACGACGGCGCCAAGAATGGAGAGCGAGCCAACGATCACAAAGTCTGTGTGGTGAACGATGGCCTTGGCCTGCGTCAGCAGTGCATGAAGCTGTTCGCGGTTCAACGCAGTTCCCGCAGCAAGAACGAAAAGGGCGTGTTTTGCATCATTCCCAGCGAGCGACGCTCCGACGCTTCCAGCACTTTCTGCTTGTAAACAGCACTGTCGCCCGAGCTCACCACACCAGACCAAAACCGGATGTAGTAATCGCTGCACAGGCGACCCTGTTTCCACAGCCCGATGCGCTGGCGCGCATGCTGCAGGATCTCATCCTTGCGGTCTGACTGCAGCTGCTCGTACACATAGCGGTGCAAGGTCCGCAGCGCTTCGTCCTGCGCTTGCTTGCCTTGGCGTGCTTGCATGTTTTGCGCTTGCATGAAAAACCTTGGGTGAGGGACCGCCTGGAAATGAGATTTCTGAATGGTAGCAGGAGGGCTGTCAGACGGCGTTTGCGCGGCGGCGCCTTCCTGGGCAGTGCCCGCAGAGCTTGGCGCTGGCGTTGCGCCCGAACAAGCGGGGAGAATTTTCAGCGCCAGGGGGTTCTTTTCAGAAATGCGGGGATGGGCGATTTTTTTCTCAGTTTCCTGGCCGCCGGTTCACTACCCATCTGCCCCTGCAAGGGCGCGATGGCGGTCCGTTCTGTGTGTTGCCCATAAGGTGACGGTTGTTGCCTTGAAGGCTTCATGCGGCAAGGGTATAGGATGGGTTTGAAGCGAAATTGGCCTCAAACGCTTTCTGGATAAGAACTGGCAGCTACTGAATCAGGAGCATTTGCGCTGCCCGCCAGTCCGCGCACGTCGATCTGCCCGGTGACGGCGGCGGAGATCAGGGCGGTGCGGCGTTCTTGCAGGAGGGTGATGGCGGTGCGGGCTTCGGTCATCAGGGTGTGGAGCTTGGCAGTTTCTCGGTCGAGGAAAGAAGCAATAGAGGTTTGCTCTTCCAGCGGAGGAACAGGCGTAGAAAGATCGCCGATAACTCCCATTCCAATGTTTTGTTGTGTGCCAAAGCTCCAGTTCAGGGTCACGGCCTCTTGGAAGTGGCGCGAGCGCATGTAGTGAAGTAAATACTTCGGAAACATCTTGTCGCCACAACGCAGGGCAGCCAGTGGTGACCAGATATTGAATTCCTGATCGGTTTCCACGATAGCTGTCACCCCCGTTGTTGCACCCGACTTCACCATGTACACATCACCGCGGCGCGGGAGGTACTTTTGTGAGTAGCGTTGATGGTCTTCCGGTGAAATATGCCCACGTATTTTTTCAAAATTGATGAACCCTTGCGAAACGGCTTCCGCCGAGACGAAAGGAACACCTTCATCGAAAAACTGAGGCGTTTCATGCGGCCCGTCGGTGATGGGCGTTGACACAATATTCTTTAACGCACATACCTCCCAATGCCCCGGCACCTCCCCCAGCCACTCCACGCCCGAATCCTTCATCGGCACATTCGGGTTCAGCCCCTTTGTCACGGCGTGGGAGATGACGGCCTGGCGCTTTTCCTGCAGCAGGGCGATCAGCTTTTCCTGCTCGGCCACCAGCGCGTCGATCTTGGCGGTTTCGTGGTCGAGGAAGGTGGCGATGGCGGTTTGTTCACACAGCGGCGGAAATGCGACTGCAAAATCCCGGACGAAGTCATCTGGAACTCGTTTTTGCCCACCCGCGCCATACATGGACGCCTCGCCCAGTTGACGGAACGGGTGCGACGTGAAAAGGAGATGCAGGTATTCGCTGGTTGCCTTTCCCTCAGATGGGCGTGCCACGATTAACTCGGTAGTGCCGAAGCCGTGTCCGTTGTGAAGGCCCCGCATCACGGAGCCTTTGCCGTTCTCGTAACAGGGCGTGATCTTGGCAATCGTCACGTCCCCCTCTCGAAAGTACGTGTAGCCGGATTCCACTTCACCGATCGGCCGCGTGCGGTCGAGATTCAGGGTGCCATCGTCGCCAACTGCTTCCATCGGCAAAAATGAAACCTCGGTGTCGCGTGGCAGATGGGCTACTTCTGATTTGGATGGATTCAGCGTTGCCACGTGGCGCAACCGCTTGAGGTTCCAATGTGTGGGCACCTCCCCCAGCCACGCCACCCCACTGTCCTTGTACTCCGGGTATCTCGGAAAACTCATGCTGTGCCTCCTGCATTGGCCATGTTCAGTTGGTAGAACTCATGCAGCTTGGCCTGCAGCAAGGCTTTGTTGGGCAGTTGCGTCTGGTATTCGGCAATCAGGGCGGGCGATGCGCTGCGGCTGAGAGCGTATTCGACCACCTCGTCGTCCTTGCTGGCACACAGCAGCACGCCGATGGCCGGGTTCTCATGCGGTTTGCGCACGTCGCGGTCCAGCGCCTCCAGGTAGAACGAGAGCTTGCCCAGGTATTCGGGCTCAAAACGCCCGACCTTCAGCTCGATAGCGACCAGGCAGTTCAGGCCCCGGTGAAAAAACAGCAGATCCAGCGCAAAGTCGCGCTGGCCCACCTGCAGCGCAACTTCCGAGCCCACAAAACAGAAGTCGCGCCCCAGTTCGGTCAGAAAGGTCTTGAGCTGGTTCAGCAGGCCCTGGTGCAAGTCCGCTTCGCTGTGGCCTTCGGGCAGGGACAGAAACTCGACCATGTAGGCGTCCCGAAACACCTGCGCCGCGCCCGGGTGGGTTTGTGCCACCAGCGGTGACACTTTGGCCGGTTGCAGCACGGCACGCTCGAACAAGGCCAGCCGGAACTGGCGCTCCAGCTCCCGTTTGCTCCAGCGCTCCTGTATGGCCATGCGCAGGTAGAACTCGCGTTCCTGCGCGCTTTTGCCCTGGCTCAGGATGATGAGGTTGTGCGTCCAGGGCAGTTGTCTCACCAGTGGTGAGACTTTCTCGTCCCCCTGGTAGGCCTCGTAAAACTGGCGCATCCGAAACAGGTTGGGTCGTGTAAAGCCGCGCAGGCCTGGCTGCGCCTGGGCAATGTGGGCAGCCAGTTGCGTGACCACGCCGTCGCCCCATTCGGCAGCGGCAATCTTGCGGCTGATGATGGCGCCCACCTGCCAATACAGGTCGATCAAGGTGGTGTTGACCGCCTGTAGCGCACGCTGGCGGCTCGTGGCAATGAGTTCGGTGACTTGCGCAAAGGTGCTGTCTTGCGTGGGTGTGACAGGGGCATTCATGCCGACAGCCCCTTGATCATGTCCAGAATGCGGTCGGTGGTCAGCTTGAGCTCAGCGTCGATCTCGGCCAGCGGGCGCGGGGGCTTGAAGACGTAGAAGTGCCGGTTGAACGGGATTTCGTAGCCCACCTTGGTTTTTTCGGGGTCGATCCAGGCGTCGGGCGCGTGGGGCAGCACCTCGCGCTTGAAATACTCGCCCACGTCTTCGGTGTAGGGCACGTTTTCGGTGTCGCGTAGCTGCGCGTCGGGCTGGGGCTTGCCCTTTTGCTTGCCCTTGGTGCCCAGCACCACGTTGCCCGCTTCGTCGCGCAGCGGGCGCTCGACGGTGATGGCGTGGTAGCCAAAGGCTTCGTTGTCGAAGATGCGGCTGATGGGGGTGCCGTTGTCATCCTGGGCCTCGGCGAAGTCGCCAAACAGGCGGGTGATGCGCTCAATGTGCGCGTCGCTCAGTTCTTTGCGCTTGGAGCCCAGGCTTTTGCGCATCTTCTGCCACATGCCGCTGGCATCAATCAGCTGTACCTTGCCCTTGCGCGCTGCGGGCTTGCGGTTGCTGATGATCCAGACGTAGGTGCTGATGCCGGTGTTGTAGAACATGTCGGTGGGCAGGCCCACGATGGCTTCGCACAGGTCGTTCTCCAGCACGTAGCGGCGAATTTCGGATTCGCCCGAACCCGCGCCGCCGGTGAAAAGGGGTGAGCCGTTGAGCACGATGCCGAAGCGGCTGCCGCCTTCTGATGTGGGGCGCATTTTGCTGAGCAGGTGCAGCAAAAACAGCATGGAGCCATCCGACACGCGGGGCAGGCCGGGGCCAAAGCGGCCGTTGTAGCCCTGTTGTTCGTGCTCTTTGCGCACTTCTTTCTCGACCTTTTTCCACTCCACGCCAAACGGTGGGTTGGACAGCATGTAGTCAAATTTCTTGTGCCCGTGGCCGTCGTCACTGAGGGTGTTGCCAAAGGCAATGTTGCCCACGTCCTGGCCCTTGATGAGCATGTCGGCCTTGCAGATGGCGTACGACTCGGGGTTGAGCTCCTGGCCAAAGACGGTGAGGCGCGCCTGGGGGTTGTGCTCGGCCAGGTATTCACCCGCCACGCTGAGCATGCCGCCCGTGCCCGCTGTGGGGTCGTAAATGGTGCGCACCACGCCGGGTTTGCTGAGGATGGCGTCGTCTTCAATGAAGATGAGGTTGACCATGAGCCGGATGACCTCACGCGGGGTGAAGTGCTCCCCGGCGGTCTCGTTGCTGATTTCGGCGAACTTGCGGATCAGCTCCTCAAACACCAGGCCCATTTGCATGTTGCTGACCACCTCGGGGTGCAGGTCGATCTGGGCGAACTTTTCGGCCACCTGGTACAGCAGCCCGGCCTTGGCCAGGCGCTCGACCTGGGTGTGGAATTCAAAGCGCTCGAACACATCGCGCACGGCGGGCGAGAACGCCTGCACGTAGCTGAACAGGTTTTGCGCGATGTGATCCGGGTCGCCTAGCAGCTTTTTGAGGTCGAGCGTGGAGGTGTTGTAGAAGCTCTGGCCCGCCTTGCGCAGCAGGAAGGGCTCGGGGTTGACGCCCAGCTTTTCTTTGTCGGCCAGCTCGGCCAGCACGGCGGGCTTGGTGGCCTCCAGCACGCAGTCCAGGCGGCGCAGCACGGTGAAGGGCAGGATGACCTTGCCGTAGTCGGATTGCTTGTAATCACCGCGCAGCAGGTCGGCGACGGACCAGATGAAGGCGGAGAGGGTTTGTTGGTTCATTGATGGTGGTTATACGCCGATCTCTGAGGCAACTTCGTGTTGTTCCGCAGGGGGACGGGTGCTCATTCTTGGACCGACGTACGGTCTGGGACGTATTCGAACAACTCACCTACCGGAACGCTGAAATAGCCGCACAAGGTGTTGATCGCATCCAGATCAACACGTGTGGCTGTCTCCTGGTAGAGCAGCGTGATCGTGTTCCTATGGAGACCAGTGTCCCGCGCAAGGTCGCTGATCTTGAGCTTTCGTTCTCCCATAAGCTTGGACAGGTGGCACTTGATCAAGACATTCTCCGTGTAGAAATATCGCCCAGAATGGCAAAAAAGCATTGACAAGGGTTATTTCGCGCTCATAATGCCATTCAGGATGACAAAAAAACGCAGTGCGCGACTTTTTTGGATCCTGATTGTCCACCATCGCAAGGAGAGAGAAATGACATCGTGTACCTATCTGACTACTGACGAGTTGTCTGACCGCATCAAGTACGACGCCAGGACCATCCGGGACAGGCTCAAGGACAGCGTCCTACTTGAGGGTCGGCATTACATCCGCCCGTTCGGTGGACGCAAAACTCTCTATATCTGGGAGCACATCGAAACAGACATGACTCAGTATTCGGCCGTATGTGCAGAGGGCATACCGCTGGCTAATGGAGGTGTGATTCATGGGTAGTATCCGCCGCCTGGAAAGTAAAGGGACGCTGTTCCTGGACTTCCGATATGCGGGGCAGCGGCTGCGGGAATACACCACGTTGACCGACACCTCCGCCAACCGCAAGCGCTTGCAAAAGGTCCTGGAGCGCATCGAAGCAGAAATCGCCCTGGGCGCCTTCGACTACCAAAAAACCTTCGGAAAGCCTCTACCTGTCGCGGAGATCGAACCCCCGCAGGAGCCCATGCTTGCCGGGCCCGCACCAGGCGCATTGAAGCAGCCCCCCAGCACAACCCCGCTGTTTCGCGACTTCGCCGAGGTGTGGTTCGCAGAGGCCGAGGTGACATGGCGGCGTAGCTACAGCATCACGCAACGCGGTGCACTGGACAAATACCTGATCCCCTTTTTTGGGGACAAGGAGGTCGGCCAGATCACCAAGGCAGACGTACTGGCATTTCGGGCTTCACTCGCCAAAGTTCCCGCCCGAAAGTCCAGCAACACCTTATCCAACCGACGCATCAACTCCATCATGAAGCCTTTGCGACAGATCCTCAACGAAGCGGCCGACCGATTCGAGTTTACGTCCGCCTTCCGCAATATCAAACCCTTGAAGATGAAGCGCAGCGACGTCATGCCCTTCACGCTGGAGGACGTGCAGCGCATCCTGTCCACCGCGAGGGCGGACTATCGCAACTACTTCACCGTGCGCTTTTTCACAGGCATGCGAACCGGGGAGGCGCATGGCCTCAAATGGAAGTACATCGATTTCGAGCGTCGGCTCATCCTGGTGCGTGAGTCGATCGTCCTCAACGAGGAAGACGAGCTCAAGACGGATGGCAGCATGCGCGACATCCAGATGAACGAGATGGTGTTCGATGCCCTGCAGGCGCAGTTCAAGACTCGGCACCCTGACTCGGAGTATGTATTCAGCTTGCGCAGTGGCAAGCCCATTGATAACCAGAACTTCCTCAACCGGGTCTGGGCGCCGCTGCTACGTCACCTGGGGTTGGAGCACCGCAGGGCCTACCAGATGCGGCATACGGCGGCAACGCTGTGGCTTGCTGCCGGGGAAGCGCCGGAATGGATTGCGCGACAGTTGGGTCACACCAGCACCGAAATGCTGTTCCGTGTCTACAGCCGGTATGTGCCCAACCTGACGCGCCGGGACGGCTCTGCCATGGAGCGCTTGCTCAAGCAGCACATCTCGTTAGCGCCCGTCACGGGGAACGTGACCCCCGTGATCCTGGCGCTTGAGGCTTCACCGGCAGTGGCAACCACTACCTAACCACATCGCTTTTTTGAACCTACGCCAAGTGCCCGACGCGCAGGGCAGGGCGGAGCCTTGCCTGCGCCCACCCTGTAAGCCCGATTGGCCGAATCTGCACTTCGAGTGCCAAGGAGTTTCATATGACCGCATCACTTCACTTGCATCGAAACCGTAACCGCATCTCCCTCCGCACGCTCATGTCGGAGCGCGTGCAGCAACATGACTGTGACGTGATCACGCAATATCGCGACGAGATCTACGCTCGTATGCCCGATGCTGCACAGGGCGCGCTGAACGCATTCATTCGCAATCTTTTTGGCGATGATGGCCTGGTGCGTGCCTATCTTCATCCCGTGGCAACTCCTGCGGGAGAGCCGGCGACCATGCCTCTGGACCTTTGCGAACGCGCCGCAAACCAAGCGAGCCGTTACCCGAGACTGTTGCACCGCCACGAAAGAGAGTTGGCAGCAGTCGCCGCCTTTGTGCAATCCTGTGGCTACTATTGGTGTGCCTACCAACAAGTCCTGGGGCGGCCTGCTGCCCAGAATGCCGAAACCATGCGCTTCTATCGCAGCCGCATAGCCTCGGCACACAAAGCGTTACTGGAAGAGCCCCTCAGGCAACTGCGACGCTGCCACGCGGATCTGGGATACACACTTGCTCAAGTGCTGGGGATGGAACATGACGACACGGCTGACCCGCAGCAGGTAGCGCGTATACAGGCTGCGCTTGGCAGTGTGATGATGCAGATGCCTTAGCTATCAATCAAGGTGCACAAAATGAGAGTTCATGAATTGATGTCGACACCGTTCGTCGCGGAACTCATTTGCGACCGCTGTGGAACGCAGGCGCGACACGATGAGGGCGATGGCCTGAACAACTTCCTGCAGCTGGGGTTCGACGCGGGCTGGGGATCGCCCCTGGGCGATGGAACGCGGGTGGATATCGATCTTTGCCACAGTTGTTTGAAGGAAACACTGGGTCCCTGGCTGCGCCTGTCGACGTCTGCCTGGGCCTTAGCACCCAAGGGTTGACCAAGGAATCCACATGAGAAATCCGCATTATGAGTATTTGGGTAGGCGCATGCGTGAGTATCACCGCATGCAACAGTGGCGTCTTTCAGATGGCGGTCTGTTCATCCCGCACGCCTACTGGAACATGGGGCCTGAAAGTCTGTCGTATTGGGATGACGTGGGTTTCATCCTCAACGGGCGGCGCATCATCGTCTGGTGGCATCACCCTCGACACATCTATGGGGAGGCTATTTCTTCCATGGCTTGGGACGAGGCGGGTGACGGCCCACGGGATGACTGGCTCTTTGAGGGCGGGACCAAAGGCTACAAGATGGTTGGCAAGTCGAGCAAGCGGAAAAAACTGAGCAGCTTCACCAGCCGCGCACCTTCCGAGGCCCAGACACAGCACTACGCAAAGCTTCAGAAAATTGAAGAACGGCTGACCCGGGATGGGATTGACTTGGAGGTTCGGCCCTCATGGAAATGGGAGCGTCTCAGTTGGGCGATGGGTGTCAGCCTTGTGGCACCGTTTGAAGTAAGAAATGAAAAGGAGCTGGCAGAAGTGGCGCACTTGGCCCGAGAACTCATCTTGCAGAAAACCACCTTGACCCAAGAGTTTCCGGACTTTGTATACGACAAAGCAAGCTGGCTGCGCGAGCGGGCCGTACTGGCTCCCGCCCACCACACTGCCCCTGAAGTGAAGGCCTGAAGAGGCTTGAATGGACAGGGCAGTACCGGCTGTATGGCGAAGTAGTACGCAAGGAATTGATATGACGATTGACCGTGCCAGCTATCCAGGCGTGCCGGATGATTTCCCGGTGACTGCGGTTCCCTCTGCCATTGGAGGCGCCCAGCCGAAGATGAGCCTCGTTGAGGAAGATGGAAAGTTCTATGCGCCAGGTACTTCGCCCTCAGAAGTCGTGGCAGCCTTTCAGATGTGTGACGACCTGGTCTCGCAGATGGTTCCGTACTGCCAGCGAAAGCTGCCCACCTTTGAAGGGGGCCAGGAAGCGACGGTGAAGACTGCGTTAAAAGGTCTTCTGGCCAAGCGATGGTGCACAGATGCGCAGTGCGTATGGATCATGCGCAGGGTTGCGCGAGAGCTGCAGTGGCCAGTGGACGAAAGCGCTTTGGGCGTCTGAACGCTTTGGCTCGTTACCCCGGCGCTGTTGATCGAAGACCATGTGTTGACGCAAGGTGCGCTTCGCGCTGGCACGCTCATGGGATTTACCGACGAAGTGCTCTCCAATGCCATTGGACTGTAGCTCAAGACGATTTTAAGGTTGGACGCAAGACTGCAGGATCTTTGTGCGGGCACTGCAAGTGGGCTCACTTGAAGTCGGCTGTGCAGCGGAGGACTAAACCGCTCGCGCGGTAGACCGCCGCGAAGGCCCTGACGCAAAGTACACATCGCGCCCCTGTCTATGTTGGCGAGTGAGGCAACCCATGCTGGTGCGCAGGCGTTGATCGGTATCGCATGAGATCTGCTTGGCAGTTCTCTACAAGATGAAAGGAATATGCGCCATGGTGGGCTTAATTACCCTATGCCTTATCGGCGGCGTGATTACCTGGTTCGGCATATATGTGGCCACGAGCCAAACGCAACCTTCTGGCCCCTGCGCCGCCAACTACACGTTGGAGTGCATGCGTGACAACGACGGACGGTTTCTGGCCGAGGTTGTCCCGGAGCTGCCGGGAGCACGTGCCTTGGGAGCCACGGCTGAAGATGCCATGGCGAAGGCCCAGGCCGTAGCGTTGCGCGTTCTGGCTGAGCGGTTGGAGCAAGGCGAGGTCACGCCGCGCGCCATCCGCATCGAACTCCGCGTACCCGCAATGACGGTGGATGCCCCTGCCACCCCAACGTAAACATTACCCGAAGGCAAAGGCACAGATTCGAGCGCTCCTCATGTATGTCAACAGTCATCCGGCGATTCAATCATCCTAAGAAAAGACAAATTGACGGTTTGGCCTATCCGATTGACATAGCGGCATGCGTCAACCTCAACGAGTGCTCGTGACTCCATGGATTCCAGGAGAATTTCATACAGAAATGGATGCTCCAGCGGAAGCCAGTGAAGCTGGATCTGCTTGCTCTTGGTCTTCAGTTGTGATCGATGTTCCTTGGTCGGCTCAATAACAGCTTTCTCGCGACCTACCATGTCTACACGAAAGCGAACGGAGACGGGGTCGGGAAGCATTGTTCTTCGCGATTGGTAGATTGAATCCACAGAGATAGTCACGCCATCGCTGGTCCGGAAGCTCGTGGTTTCTTCCCGGTCCGTAAGCAGGCGGATCAATGCTGGCGCAGTGGTGCGTATGGCATCAATGAAGTCATCAGGGCTCAAGCCCGTCGAGGTAGACAATGTTCTCAGGTGCTTCAATGCGTTAGTCGCTTGCATGACTGTTCCAGCGAGAAGCGGATCCTCGGTGGAGGATGCTGAGTAAGGCGCCTTTCTGTCCTCAAAGAGCCTGCGCTGAAGACTGTCACAGCAGGAAACCACTAACCACTGGTCAAGTTTGCACGGGTCTACCTCCAGAGAGTAGTACAGGCGGTCCTGTTCAGACAGCTGCCCCAAGACCGTGTTCATCGTGTTCTGCACGAGCATGATCTCCCGCTGCTCCTTGGCGGGATCTCTGGCCTTTTGCACCGAGTTGATGAACACCCGAAATATTTCTTCGTGCTTACTCATGCGCATCCATTCCAATCATGCCGTGCCATACGGCCATGGAAAACATAAGGCCATGAAAAGATCCCATGTGAACCGCCCCGGCTTTTGAGGAGGCTCAAATCTCTGAGAGGATTGAGCCATGAAGTCAAACAAGTTTTCCCCCGAGGTGCGTGAGCGCGCAGTACGCATGGTGCAGGAGCACCGCGGCGAGTACGCGTCGCTGTGGGCCGCCATCGAATCCATCGCCCCCAAGATCGGCTGCGTGCCGCAAACGTTGAACGAGTGGGTCAAACGCGATGAAGTGGATACGGGCGCGAGGGCAGGCACCACCACGTCCGAGCACGAACGCGTGAAGGCACTGGAGCGCGAGGTCAAGGAGCTGCGCAGAGCCAACGAAATCCTGAAGCTGGCGAGTGCTTTTTTTGCCCAGGCGGAGCTCGACCGCCGACTGAAGTCTTGAGGGCCTTCATCGACCAACACCGCCACACGCATGGGGTCGAGCCGATCTGCAAGGTGCTGCAGATCGCCCCATCTGGCTACCGGCGGTACCGAGCGCAACAGCGCGATGCCACGCGACTAGGCCAACGGGCCAAGCGCGATGCGCAACTGACACCCCAGATCGAACGTGTCTGGCAGGCCAACCTGCAGGTGTACGGTGCCGACAAGGTCTGGATGCAATTGAGACGGGAAGGCACGGTCGTGGCACGTTGTACCGTCGAGCGGCTCATGCGCCGGCTGGGCCTGCGTGGCGTCATGCGGGGGAAGGTAGTGCGCACCACCGTCAGTGACCGCAAGACGGCATGCCCACTGGACCGGGTCAACCGGCAGTTCAAAGCGAACCGGCCGAACCAGCTCTGGGTCTCCGACTTCACCTATGTTTCGACCTGGCAGGGCTGGCTGTACGTGGCCTTCGTGATCGACGTGTACGCGCGGCGCATAGTGGGCTGGCGGGTGAGCAGTTCAATGCGCGCGGACTTCGTGCTGGACGCGTTGGAGCAGGCGCTGTACGCCAGACAGCCCGAACGTGACGGAACATTGATTCATCACTCGGACAGGGGGTCGCAATACGTCGGTATCCGCTACAGCGAGAGACTGGCCGAGGCCGGCATCGCCCCCTCTGTGGGCAGCAAGGGCGACAGCTATGACAACGCCCTGGCCGAGACGATCAATGGGCTGTACAAGGCCGAACTGATCCACCGTCGCGCACCCTGGAAGACAAAGGAATCGGTGGAGCTGGCCACCCTGGAATGGGTGGCCTGGTTCAACCACCACAGACTGCTGGAGCCTATCGGGTATATCCCGCCTGCAGAAGCTGAGGCAAACTACTACCGGCAATTCGCCAGTCAGGCCTCCATGGGTGGCGGCCTGACTTAAACCAACGGGCCTCCACGAAACCCGGGGCGGTTCAGTCGCGAAAGGCGTTCATGCGCGCAGGCAGGTGTTCGGGCATCCGGTTGGCGAGCCGCTGCAGCAGGCGGTCGGCCAGGTTCCGCCCCAGCCCGCAGCGCTCGGCGAGCGCGTCGAAACGGCTCTTGAGCGCGAAGGCCAGCGGCACGCGCGCGGTGCCCAGTTTGCGGATGTAGACGAACAGGTCCTTGCCGTAGGTGCGGCTCAGATCGTAGGCCGAGCGGTGCATGTACTCGGCCGCCACGGGCAGGGAAGCGAAGCGGGCCAGCATGTGGCGGCGCAGGTCCGCGAGGTCGCGCGGCTGGTTGGTGCCGATGTAGAACACGCGGGTGTCCGTATCCGCCGCGAAGGTGTCCAGGCGCACCGCGAAGACGGCGATCTTGCCGGCGGAGCCCGAGGCCTCGTAGAGGCGGCGCGGGTCGGCGTTGTAGCGTGCTGGCTCACTGGAATCGATGTCGCGCACATGCTGCGAGTACTCGCGGTCAGAGGCCATGCGGCCGGGTTCGGCCGGCAGGTCGTCGCGAGCGAAACGGCCACTCTCCAGGTTGGCGAGGATCTGCTCGGGATCGTCGCCGAGTGCCATGCCCAGGTGGTTGACGAGCCGCAGTTGGCCGTCCTCGTCGATGCAAGCGAAGAGCGAGAACTGCGTGAAGGCAGGACCGCGCCGGATGAGCGAGCCCCCGGAGTTGTTGCAGATGCCGCCTGTCACCGAGGCGCCGATGCAACTCGACCCGATCACGGAATGCGGCTCGCGGCCCAGCGGCTTGAGCCTGCGTTCGAGCTGTTCGAGCGTGACGCCGGGCCGGGCCAGCACCTGCTCGCCGCGCTGCAGCAGGTCCAGCTGCTTGAGCCGCAGCATGTTGATGAGCACTACCGGGCGGTCGTAGCCGCCCTCCATCGGTGTGGAGCCGCCCGTGAGGCCTGTGTTGGCGGCCTGGCAGAGGATGATGGTGCCGGCGGCGTGGCAGGCCTTCAGCGTGTGCCACAGCTGCGTCAGGCTGCCGGGGCGCACCACGGCCAGCACGTCGCCGCCGCCGTAGCGAAAGCCGCTGCGGTAGCGGCGCGTGGACGCATCGCCCGTCAGCACATGGCCGCCGCCGACGATCTCCTTGAGGCGGGCCAGCAGGTCGGAGGGTGCGAGGGCGGCTGCCGGTGGCATGGCCGTCATGCGCGGACGGGCGCGCCGTCGACCAGCCGCCAGAGGCCCAGCGGGTTGGCCTGCTGCAGCGCCTCGGGCAGCAGGGCGTCGGGCAGGTCCTGGTAGCACACGGGTCGCAGGAAGCGGTCAATGGCACTGGCGCCCACCGAGGTGAACATTGCGTTGGAAGTCGACGGATACGGCCCACCGTGCACCATGGCATGGCACACCTCCACTCCCGTCGGGAAGCCGTTGACCAGCAACCGGCCGGCCCTGCGCTCTAGCACCGGCAGCAGGCGGCGGGCCAGCGGATGGTCCGCGTCTTCAAGATGCAGTGTGGCAGTGAGCTGGCCTTCCAGCTGCTCGGCCACGGCGATCAGCTCATCCGCGTCCTTCGCTCGCACCACCAGCGATGCGGGGCCGAAAACCTCGGACGACAGCGCAGGCTGCTCCATCAAGGTACGGGCGTCGGTGATGAACAGCGCGGCCTGCGCGGCGTTGTGTAAGGTGCTCGCAGTCTGGCCCTCGGCCACCCGCTGCACGCCTGGCGTGGCGGCCATCGTCTCCACGCCACTGCGGTAGGCGCCATGGATGCCAGCGGTCAGCATGGTCTGCGCGCTCTTGTGTTCCAGGGCCTCAGCCGCGGATTGCACGAATCGGTCCAGATCCGGTCCGTCGATGCCCAGCACCAGGCCGGGGTTGGTGCAGAACTGGCCGGCGCCCATGACGAGTGAGTCGGCAAAAGCCTGTCCGATGGCGTCAGCCCGCTGCGCCAGGGCGCCGGGCAGCAGGAAGACGGGGTTGATGGCGCTCATCTCGGCATAGACGGGAATCGGCTCGGGCCGGCGGTTGGCGATGGCCACCAGCGCCAGGCCGCCCTGGCGCGATCCGGTGAAGCCCACGGCCTGGATGGCGGGGTGGGCGACCAGGGCCTCGCCGATGCTGCGGCCCGCGCCGATCAAGAGCGAGAACACGCCTTCGGGCATGCCCTGCTCGCGCACCGCCTGCTGGATGGCGCGGCCCACCAGCTCGGACGTGCCCAGGTGGGCACCGTGCGCTTTCACGACGACCGGCGCGCCGGCGGCCAGTGCCGATGCGGTGTCGCCCCCCGCGACCGAAAACGCCAGCGGAAAGTTGCTGGCACCGAACACCGCCACGGGGCCGAGCGGTACCTTGGCCCGCCGCAGGTCCGCGCGCGGCAGCGGCTGGCGCTGCGGCTGGGCGGGGTCGATGGTGGCGTGCAGGAAATGGCCGTCGCGCACCACGCGGGCGAACAGGCGCAGCTGGCCCACGGTGCGGCCGCGCTCGCCCGTCAGGCGGGCCATCGGCAGGCCGGTTTCGGCATGGGCGCGCTCCAGCAGCGCATCGCCCAGCGCCATGATCTGGTCGGCGATGGCCTCCAGGAAGTCGGCGCGGCGCGCGAGTGGCAGCGCGCGGTATTCGTCGAAGGCCGCGGCCGCCAGGCGGGCGGCGCGGTCCACATCGCCGGGGGTGCCGAAGCCGAAATGCGGCTCGGCGATCTCGGTATTCGTGGCGGGGTTGAAGGCACGCTGGCCTCCGTCGGTGCCGGCGACCGCGTCGGCGCCGATCAGCATCTTGCCTGTGAGGGGGGTGATTAAGGTCATGGCGGGTTCGTGATGGAAGGAGGACAACGGAAAAGGCACTGGGCAGGCCGGGGTGCATCGCAGGCCGCCCGGTGGCGAGCGCGTGGGCAGCGCCACATGTCCGCTTCGGGCAGTTGCGCGCCATCGATAGGGCTTGCCTCGCGCGGAACGACGTGCCGCCTGGGCCCTCGGGCCGTGCCAGGCGGCATCGTCTGTGCGGCAACGGGTCTTACGGTGCGTTCCGCATGTCAACCGAGCTTCATGTTCAGCTTTGCGATGAGGCTCTTGAAGTAGGTGCTGTCGCTGCTCCACTGTGCCCCGAAGACGCGGTCATCGGCATAGGCATAGCCCAGATTGAGCTTCTGGAGCGTTGCCAGGAAGGCGGGATCCTGCGCGGTCTTCGCCGCCATGTCCCGCAGCGTCTGCAGGACTTTGGGAGGGGTGTCCTTGGGCGCGGCCAGGCCCCGCCAAACGCCCAGCACCAGATCGACGCCCCGCTCCCGGAATGTCGGCACCTCGGCAAACGCGGGAATGCGTTTTTCAGCCATGACGGCGAGCAACCGCAGCTTGCCCGCTGCCACGTAGGTTCCCACTTCGGCCGGGCTGACCGCCACTGCGTCGATATGCCCACCCATGAGCGCCAGGACGGCAGGGGCTGCTCCCTGGTAAGGCACTTGATTGAAGCGTACCTGTGCCTTGTCCTCGAGTGCAGAGGCCGTGAGGTTCCAGATCGAGCCCGGGCCAGCGTTTCCAACACGCATCTCCCCGGGCGATTTCTTCGCGGCAGCGAGAAATTCCTCAATGGTCTTCCATGGCGAATCTGCGCGGACGGTAATGGCGGAGGGGTCGTAGTTCAGCCGTGCGATCGGCACCAGGCGGTCATGCGTGAACCGGGCGATCCCCAGACTGTTCAGGAAGGTCAGCTCGACTGTCACCAACGCGATCTTGTAGCCATCGGGCCGCGCGTTGATGACTTCCATCGTGCCGATGGACGTGCTCGCGCCTGGCTTGTTCACCGCAATGATGCTCTGGCGGAAATACTTGCGCGATACGTCAGCGAAGGATCGAGCCACGGCGTCTGTGCCACCGCCCGCAGCGTAGGGCACGATGAGCTCGACACTCCGGTCGGGGTAGTCCGGATCGGAAGCGCGCGCAGACGAGCCGATGGAGAGCATGCTCGCGTAAGCGCCAATATAGGCAAAGGTGCGGCGACGGGTCAGAGGTGCGGGGATGGGCTGCATGTCATTCGATCTATGAGCGGCGTGGCGAAACCCACTGGTCAGGTTCACCATGGCCTGTCTGAAAATTGGAAATGTCTGGCGGATGACCGAGAGGCGCGGCGGTTCGAAGGCTTCTTCGAAGCACGGCCGGGCGCTGCGGCCTACATCGCCGCTTCGACCAGGCGCGCGTAATCGTCGGCGCTGGCTTCGCGCGGATTGGTCTTGTGGCTGTGGTCAGCCAGCGCGCCGGTGACGATGCGCGGCGTCAGGTCGGCCGTCACGCCCATCGCGCCCAGGCCGGCCGGGAGCCGGAGCCTGCGGGACATGTCCTGGATCGCGTCCTCCACCGACGCATGCGCCGGCAGGCCCATGGCCTGCGCCAGGCGGTCGATCTTCTCGTCGCGCACGACCGTGTCGGATTCGCGGTTGAAGCGCACCACCGCCGGCAGCAGCACCGCATTGAGGGTGCCGTGGTGCAGGCGCGGGTCGATACCGCCCAGCGAATGGCTGAGGCTGTGCACACAGCCCAGGCCTTTCTGAAAGGCCAGCGCACCCTGCAGCGACGCGCTCATCATGTTGGTGCGGGCCTCGATGTCGCTTGGCTCGTGGAAGGCGGTTTCGATGTTCTTCCAGGCGCGGCGCAGGCCGTCCAGGGCGATGCCTTCGGCGGGCGGGTTGAAGCTGGGCGCGAGGAAGGTCTCGATACAGTGCGCCACGGCGTCCATGCCGGTGGCGGCCGTCAGGCCCGGTGGCAGGCCCACGGTCAGCGTCGGGTCGCACAGCGCCACCTTGGGGATAACGTAGGGCGAGATGATGCCCACCTTGCGGCCATCGTCCAGGATGATGATCGCGCCGCGCCCGACCTCGCTGCCCGTGCCCGCCGTAGTGGGAATGGCCACCACCGGCACCGTGGCCGCCGTGATGCGGGCAAGCCCGCCCTCGATCAGCGCGAACTGGCGCAGCGGCCCCGGATGGCGGGCCGACACGGCCACGGCCTTGGCGAGGTCGATGGACGAGCCGCCACCCACGGCGATGATGCCGTCGCAGCCTGCTTCATGGAAGCTTGCCACCCCTTCGCGCGCCGCCGCCTCGGTGGGGTTGGAGGGCGTGCCGTCAAACACGTGAAAGTGCGGCAGGTCGTTCACGGCAAGGATGCGCTCGATCAACCCCGCCGCAACCACGCCCTTGTCGGTGATGAAGAGCGGCTTTTTGAAGCCGAGTGCCTGGCACACCTGTGCCAGCTCAGCGGCACTGCCCGCGCCGAAGCGGATTTCCGTCACGTAGTTGATCATCGCCATCGTTTATCTCCTGATATCAAGAATTTTCATATTCATCCGTCAATCGCAGAATTCTATAAGTGAGGCGACGTCGAATAAACTAACCGTTATCGATATAGCTATAACTCCAAGTCAATGCAGGGCCCTTACAACCTCAACTCTGTGATGTCGCGTCTGCATGCCAGGCAGCTGCGGTTGCTGATCGCGGTGGCGGAGCAGGGCTCGCTGCTGGCGGCGGCGGACCGCGTGGGGCTGACGCAACCCGGGGCTAGCAAGGCGTTGAAGGAGCTGGAGTCCACGCTCAACGCGCCGCTCTTCATGCGCACCAACCGCGGGCTTGTGCCTACGGAAGCGGGAACCTGCGCGGTGCGCTTCGCGCGGCTGATCCAGTCCGACATCAGCCACTTGCAGCAGGAGCTGAGCGCCATCGCCAGTGGCGCAGGTGGCCGCATTGCCGTAGGCACCATCATGGGCGCGGTGCCGCTCCTGACGCGGGCGCTCACGCAGCTGATGGACCAGCAGCCGGACATCTCGGTGGAGATCGTCGAGGACACCAGCGAAAGTCTGCTTGCGCTCATCGACCAGGGGCGGCTGGACGCGGCCATCTGCCGCTCGTCGGTCAGTCCCAAACCCCACCTGTACGACACTGTCGTGGTCAAGGATGAGTCTCTCGCCGTCATCGCGCACCAGGCGCATCCGGCGGCGGGCCTGGCATCGATCACGCTGCAAGATCTGTCTGCCAGCCGCTGGGTGGTGTACCGCGCGCACATGCCAATGCGCCGCACGCTGGAGCGCGAATTCTTCGAAGAGAACCTGTCATTTCCGACGCATCTGATCGAGACCACATCCGCGCTGGCCACGCTTTCGCTGCTGAGCCACAACCCCAATCTGGTGGCCCTGGTGTCGGACGACGTGGCCGACTACGTCTGCCAGCACGGCATGGTCGCCCGCCTGCCGCTGCGGCTCAAGTCGCGCAGCGAGCCGTACGAACTCATCGCGCGGCGCAACGCGCACCGCCATCCGGCGCTGACGCTGCTGATCGATTCGCTGCTGGCCTTGCGTGCCGTTGCCGAAGAGGCCCCAGCGGCGCCCTGAATCGCCGCTTCTTACAATTGCGCCATGCAGCAGATCACCTACACCCGCGCCCAGCAGCTTCCCAACATCCTCGCCCAGCGCATCGTCATTCTCGACGGCGCCATGGGCACCATGATCCAGCGCTTCAAGCTGGGGGAGGCCCAGTACCGGGGCGAGGGCTACACCGGGCCAGACGGTGCAGGTGACCGGTTCAAGGACTTTCCCCGCGATGTAAAGGGTAACAACGAGTTGCTGAGCCTGACGCGCCCCGATGTGATCCGCGACATCCACGAGCGCTACCTGGCTGCGGGTGCCGACCTGATCGAGACCAACACCTTTGGTGCCACCACCATCGCGCAGGAAGACTACGGCATGGCTGAGCTGGCGCGTGAGATGAACCTCAAGTCGGCCCAGTTGGCCCGCGCCGCCTGCGACAAGTTCAGCACGCCCGACCACCCCCGCTTTGTGGCGGGCGCCCTGGGCCCCACGCCCAAGACGGCCAGCATCAGCCCCGATGTGAACGACCCCGGTGCGCGCAACATCGACTTTGAGCAGCTGCGCGCGGCCTACTACGAGCAGACCGAGGCACTGGTCGAAGGCGGTGCCGACGTGCTGCTGGTCGAAACCATCTTCGACACGCTCAACGCCAAGGCCGCCCTGTTTGCCATTGACGAATTCTTTGAAAAGAGCGGCGAGCGCCTGCCCCTCATCATCAGCGGCACCGTGACCGACGCTTCCGGCCGCATTCTGAGCGGGCAGACGGTGACGGCCTTCTGGCACAGCGTGCGCCACGCGCGCCCGCTGGCCATTGGCCTGAACTGCGCGCTGGGCGCCACACTGATGCGCCCCTACATCCAGGAGCTCAACCGCGTGGCCGAGGACACATTCATCAGCTGCTACCCCAACGCGGGTCTGCCCAACCCGATGAGCGACACGGGCTTTGACGAAACGCCGGAGATCACCAGCCGCCTGGTGCACGAGTTCGCCGCCGAGGGGCTGGTGAACATTCTGGGCGGCTGCTGCGGCACCACGCCGGACCACATTGGCGCCATTGCCAAGGCCGTGGCGCCGGTGAAGACGCGGCAACTTTTCTACCGCGAGCCCACCGCATTGGCCTGAACCGGCCCGAAGCGGGCGTTAGCCCGCAGCCCACCACCTGCCGCGCTGGGGCGGCGAATCGACGCACATGATCAAGCACCTGCAGCTCAAGAACCTCAAGGCCTGGCGCGACAGTGGCAGCGTGCGGCTGGCGCCGGTCACCATGCTGCTGGGCAGCAATTCGTCGGGCAAATCCACCTTGCTGCAAAGCCTGCTGCTGCTCAAGCAGACCGCGGCGGCGCCTGATCGCACGGTGCACCTGAACCTGGGGGGCGACGAGGCCCACGACATGGTCAGCCTGGGCAGCTTTGACGCGTTGCTGGCGCACGGCGCGACCCCGCGCCAGTTTGAGATCGTGCTGGAATTCGAGCGCCCCGAGGGCGAACGCGTGCGCCAGGGCCGCTTTGCCTGCAGCTATGGCCAGACGGCCAGCGGCGCCGTGGTGGTGCAGGCGCTGTCGCTGTCCACCGTGGCGCGGGAGTTTCGGGCTGTGCGCCGGGAGCGCGGGGCCTATGCGGTGTGGGTGGATGGCGAACCCCGGCCACGCGGCAAGGGGCTGCACCTGGCGCCCGAGCGCTCGATTGCATTCTCGGCCGAGGCCATTGCCCTGCTGGGCCCCGATGGCGCCCATCTGCAAGACCTGAGCCTGGCCCTGCGCCGCGAGCTGGAGGCCATTGTTTACCTGGGCCCGCTGCGCCAGCGGCCCGCGCGCGACCAGGTGTGGAACAAGGGCGGTTCGGGCTCTGTGGGGGCCGAGGGCCAGCAGGCCATCAACGCCCTGCTGTCCGATGCCTTGCAGCCGGGCGCGGGGCAGGGCGCGGTGTTGCGCAGCGTGTCGGCGGGGCTGCAGCGCATGGGCCTGGCCGACCGCATCGAGGTGCGCCAGCTGGGGCGCTCCAGCCGCTACGAACTGCTGGTGCACAAGGATGGCGTGGCTGCCAACCTGCGCGACGTGGGGGTGGGTGTGGCGCAGGTGCTGCCGGTGCTCACGGTGGCCTACAGCGTGCCGCCCGGCAGCACGGTGCTGCTCGAAGAGCCCGAGATCCATCTGCACCCGCTGGCCCAGGCGGTGCTGGCCGAGCTGTTTGCTGACGTGCAGGCCTTCACCCAGCGCGTGATGACCGGCAGCGTGCAGACCAAGGCCCAGGCCGCCAAGGCCCCGGCGGGTGGTGGCGGCACGGGCGTGGGCCTGGACCTGCTGCCCTGGCCCAAGGTGGACTTCAGCAAGTTCGGCCCGGTGGAGCGCAAGGAACTGGGCCGCATCAAGAAGATCAGCGGCGCCAACCTCACGCGCAACGCGGTGGTGATTCCCGCCGTGACCAACCACGACGACGCCGACATCACCGATCTGGAGGCGTTCCGTGTCCAGCTCAACAAGGAAAACGAGAAGAGTGGCATCAAGGTCACCATGCTCGCGTTCCTCATCAAGGCCTGCGTGGCCGCGCTCAAGAAGTTCCCCGACTTCAATAGCAGCCTGGACGGCGACAGCCTGGTGTACAAGCAGTACTTCCATATCGGCTTTGCGGCGGATACGCCCAATGGCCTGGTGGTTCCCGTGCTGAAGGACGCAGACAAGAAAGGCATCTTCCAGATCAGCCAGGAAATGAGCGAGCTGGCCAAGAAGGCCAGAGACGGCAAGCTGGGCCCGGCCGACATGAGCGGCGCCTGCTTCACCATCTCCAGCCTGGGCGGCATTGGTGGGCGCTACTTCACGCCCATCATCAACGCGCCCGAGGTGGCCATTCTGGGCGTGTGCAAGAGCCAGATGGAGCCCGTGTGGGACGGCAAGCAGTTTGTGCCGCGCCTCATGCTGCCGCTGTCGCTCACCTGGGATCACCGCGTCATCGACGGCGCTGCCGCTGCACGCTTCAACGTGTACCTGGGCCAAATCCTGGCGGACTACCGCCGCATCCTGCTGTGAAAGGAACATGAACATGGCAGTGATCGATATCCAAGTCCCCGACATTGGCGACTTCGCCGAAGTGGGCGTCATCGAAGTGCTGGTTCAACCCGGCGACACCATCAAGGCCGAGCAAAGCCTGGTCACCGTGGAGTCCGACAAGGCCTCCATGGAGATTCCGTCCAGCCACGCGGGCGTGGTCAAGGAGCTCAAGGTGAAGCTCGGCGACAAGATCGCAGAAGGCAGCGTGCTGCTCACGCTGGAGACGGCGCAGGCCGCAGCGCCCGCTGCTGCACCCGCAGTTTTGGAGCAAAAACCAGCTCCAGCGCCCGCAGCGCAAGCGCAAGCAGCTATCAAAACAGAAGCTAAGAGCTTTGCCGGTAGCGCCGACCTGGAGTGCGACGTGCTTGTGCTTGGCGGCGGCCCCGGCGGCTACAGCGCCGCTTTCCGCGCTGCCGACCTGGGCCTCAAGGTCGTGCTGGTCGAGCGCTATGCCCAGCTGGGCGGCGTGTGCCTGAATGTCGGCTGCATTCCCTCGAAGGCGCTGCTGCATGTGGCCGCCGTGATGGACGAAGTGTCGCACATGGCCGACCTGGGTGTGGACTTCGGCGCGCCCACCGTAAACGTGGACAAGCTGCGCGGCCACAAGGAAAAGGTCATCGCCAAGCTCACCGGCGGCCTGGGCCAGATGGCCAAGATGCGCAAGGTCACCATCGTGCGTGGCTACGGCGCCTTTGTGGGTGCCAACCACCTCGAAGTGGAAGAAACCACCGGCACCGGCCAGGACAAGACCGGCAGCAAAAAGGTGGTGGCGTTCAAGAAGGCCATCATCGCCGCTGGCAGCCAGGCCGTGCGCCTGCCCTTCATGCCCGACGATCCGCGCGTGGTGGACTCCACCGGCGCACTGGCGCTGCAGGGCGTGCCCCAAAAGATGCTCATCGTCGGCGGCGGCATCATCGGCCTGGAAATGGGCACGGTGTACAGCACGCTGGGCGCCCGCCTGGACGTGGTCGAGATGATGGACGGCCTGATGCAGGGCGCGGACCGCGACCTCGTCAAGGTCTGGGAGAAGATGAACAAGCACCGCTTCGACAACATCCTGCTCAAGACCAAGACCGTGGGCGCCCAGGCCACGCCCGAAGGCATCCAGGTGCAGTTCGAGGGCCTGGACGGCACGAAGAGCGAAGGCACCTACGACCTGGTGCTGCAGGCCGTGGGCCGCACCCCCAACGGCAAGAAGATCGCTGCCGACAAGGCCGGCGTGTCTGTGACGGACCGCGGTTTCATCAACGTGGACATCCAGATGCGCACCAATGTGCCGCACATCTTCGCCATCGGCGACATCGTGGGCCAGCCCATGCTGGCGCACAAGGCGGTGCACGAGGCGCATGTGGCGGCGGAAGTGATCGCCGGCGAATTGCAGGGCAACAAGGAACTGGCCAGCGCCGCCTTCAACGCCCGCGTGATCCCCAGCGTGGCCTACACCGACCCCGAAGTGGCCTGGGTGGGCCTGACCGAAGACCAGGCCAAGCAGCAGGGCATCAAGGTCAAGAAGGGCCTGTTCCCCTGGGCGGCCTCGGGCCGCGCCATTGCCAACGGCCGCGACGAAGGCGTCACCAAGCTGCTGTTCGACGACAGCCCCGAAGCAGGATCAGGAGACGGCCATGCTGGCCGGGGCCACGGCAAGATCCTGGGCGGCGGCATGGTCGGCACGCATGCGGGCGACATGATCGGCGAGATCGCCCTGGCCATCGAGATGGGTGCGGACGCTGTCGACATCGGCAAGACCATCCACCCGCATCCGACGCTGGGCGAGAGCATCGGCATGGCGGCGGAAGTGGCGCATGGCAGCTGCACGGATGTGCCGCCTGCGCGCAAGTAAGTCCGCAGCCAAGCTACCCTGACAAGGCCCGAACTGGCGACGGTTCGGGCCTTGTGCTTTGCGTACCCAAACAATCGCCGCAGAATACTGTGCATTTGTACAGTATTCATGTCAGCCACTTCCAAGCCCAAGCTCTACAACCCACGCCACCCCGAACGCACGCTGCTCTACCAAACGGTAGCCGAGCACTACGAGACCTGGCTAGAGTTGGCCAGCGCGGGTCAGTTCGACGGCCAGGGCGACCACCACACCCCCAAGCCCTTCGTGCGCAAAGCGTTTGCCAAGTATCTTGAGTGCGGCATCTTTGCCCATGGCTTTGCCCGCGCTCGCTGCGGCGACTGTGGGCACGACTACTTCGTCGCTTTCTCCTGCAAAGGCCGGGGAGTCTGCCCCTCGTGCACCACCCGGCGCATGGTGGAGACAGCAGCGCACCTGAACGATCACGTATTCCCCCGCCTGCCGGTGCGCCAGTGGGTGCTGTCGGTTCCCAAGCGGCTTCGTTACTTCATGCAGCGCGACGGGCCAGTGCTCAATATGGTGCTGCGCATCTTCCTGCGGGTGATTGCGCAAAGCCTGCAGGCGCACTGCATTGGCGCGGCCAATGCAGACAAGGAAAGCCTGCACATCGGCGCAGTGGCCTTCATCCACAGGTTCGGCTCCAGCCTGAACGAACACGTCCACTTCCACGTCTGTGTGGTGGACGGGGTGTTTGAGGAGGTGGCAGGCGAGGGCAGCGCTGATGCCGCAATGCAAGTCTCTGCGTCAGGTGTCGTATTCCACCCTGCCACCGGCATCGATGCGACACCCGTGGCACAAGTGCAGACCACACTGCAAAAACGTATCCTGCGCGCCTTTGTGGGCCGTGGGCTGCTGGAGAACTTCGAGGCAAAAGAGATGCTGGGGTACAAACACAGCGGTTTCTCGGTGGATGCCGGGGTGTGCATTGAATCCCACGACCGTCCAGGCCTTGAGCGGCTCTTGCGCTATTGCGCCCGCCCACCCTTTGCGATGGACAGGCTGCGCAAAGAGGGAAGCAAACTGGTGTACCGCTGCGGCAAGCAGCGCAGCGAACCCACCAGCGACAAGCGCGGTGCCAAGGTTGATGAGCTGCACCTCACACCGCTGGAGCTGATCGACCGCATTGCCGCGCTGGTTCCCCCGCCACGCACCCACCGGCACCGCTATTTTGGCGTGTTGGCACCCAACTCGCCGCTCAGGGCTGCGGTGACGGCGCTGGCGACACCGGCGCAAGCCGCTCCCGTGCTGGGCGCGTCGATCAGCACGGGGGAGTGCGCGCCTGGTGTGGTACCGATGAGCAGCGCGCTGCCATCCCAGAGCGAGCCGGTGCTGCCCAAGCGTGCAGCGCACTACCTGTGGGCGGTGCTGATCGCCCGCATCTACGAGGTGTTCCCCCTCTTGTGTCCGCTGTGTGGCGGGCATATGCGCATCATCGCGTTCATTACGCACAGCGCTGACATCCGGCACATCCTGGACCACATCGGGGCAGATTCAGAGCCACCCCGCATCTCCCCGGCGCGCGGGCCACCGCTGTGGGATGACTGTAGTGATGCGCAGATGGATGACGGGGCGCAAACCGAGCCAGCAGACTGGGACCTAGCGGCGCAACCGGCACCGGACTTTGAGGTCGATCAGCGCATCAGTTGGTGAATGAACAAAGCGGCGATTTTGACTTGCCGCGAACTGGCTCTGCGCCCGGTACACGCCGAGCGCCGCAAATCACTCTCCTGAACGCCAAACCCTGGTGGTGAACCTGACACCTGGGCGGGAAAATCGAGTGTCTCAGCCGGCTTGATGGCGCTTCCGCGGTGCGATACTTGGCCTCATGCGGTTAAAACGCCTATCCGTGCTCGTGGTCAGTATGGTCGGCAGCTGGAAGTAGCTCGCGAGATCGGCAAGTGCAAGCACGTTGTTCTTGAACTTGTCGGGGTCTATATCGCGCACCAGCGACAGCAGGCCGGTCTGGTGGTCGACGAGCAGCACGGCGACGTCGTTCTTGTCGAGGCGCACATAAGGCTTGGACATGGTATTTCCTTTGAACTCATAAACAAAGCCCGTCAGGGCGGGAAAAGCCGGTGCGGCCGGCGACATGGCCGGTCGCACCGACGGTATCAGGCGTGCATCTGGCCGAAGCGGCCACTGTTGAAGTCGGTGATCGCTTCGGCGATTTCCGCCTGGGTGTTCATCACGAACGGCCCGTGACCCACGATGGGCTCGTCAATCGGCTGGCCGCCTAGCAGCAGCAGCGTGGCATCGCTGTTGGCTTCGATTTCCACGCCGCTGCCGTCGCGCTCGAACTGCAGCAGCTGGCCTTCGCGCACCACTTCCTGGCCATTGACCAGCACCGTGCCGTGCAGCAGCACCAGCGCCAGCGTATGGCCCGCGGGCGTGTCGAAGCGCGCGGCGCGCCCTTGCTGCAGCCGCACATCCCACACATCGACCGGCGTGAAAGTCTGCGCCGGGCCGCGCTGGCCGTCGAACTCGCCCGCGATCACGCGCACCTGGCCCGCGCCTTCGGGCAGCGCCACCGACGGAATCTGCGCGTCCTGCAGCGTCTGGTAGCGCGGCGCGGCCAGCTTGTCCCTGGCCGGCAGGTTGACCCACAGCTGCACCATTTCCAGCGTTCCGCCGCGTTGCGCGAACGCTTTTGAATGGAACTCTTCATGCAGGATGCCGCCGGCCGCAGTCATCCACTGCACGTCGCCCGGGCCTATCAGGCCGCCGGCGCCGGTGGAATCGCGGTGTTCGACTTCGCCCTCATAGACGATGGTCACGGTCTCGAAGCCGCGGTGCGGGTGCTGGCCCACGCCGCGCGGCTGGTCGGTGGGCGTGAACTGCGCCGGGCCGGCGTGATCGAGCAGCAGGAACGGGCTCAGATGCGCGCCGTGGCTGTTGTAGCTGAACAGCGAGCGCACGGGAAAGCCGTTGCCCACCCAGTGCGGGCGGGGCGCGCTGTAGGTTGCGAGGATCTTCTTCATGGCTTTTCTCCTGTGGCACGAGGCGGTGCCTCGAATGCATGGCTAGAGAATAAATCCAGAACGATTCTGGCGGTAGTCAGCAATATTTGCCTTCATCGTTCTATTTGAGGAACAATGAGCGCATGAGAGACCTCAACGATCTTTATTACTTCGTGCAGGTGGTGGAGCAGGGTGGCTTCGCACCCGCGGGCCGCGCCCTGGGCGTGCCCAAGTCCAAGCTCAGCCGGCGCATCGCGCTGCTCGAGGAACGGCTGGGCGTGCGCCTCATACAGCGCTCGACGCGGCGCTTCGCCGTGACGGACATTGGCCAGACCTACTACCAGCACTGCAAGGCGATGCTGGTCGAGGCCGATGCCGCGGAGGAGGCGATTGCCCTGACCCAGGCCGAGCCCTGCGGCACGGTGCGCATGACCTGTCCCGTGGCGCTGCTCGATGCGCGCGTCGCCGCGATGCTGGCGGATTTCATGGCGCTGTATCCGCGCGTGCAGATCCAGCTGGAGGAAACCAATCGCCGTGTGGATGTGCTGGGCGAAGGCATCGATCTCGCGATACGCGTGCGCCCGCCGCCGCTCGATGACAGCGACCTGGTGATGCGCGTGTTCGC
The DNA here is from genome assembly GCF_002176815.1 of Acidovorax sp. T1. NCBI lineage: Bacteria > Pseudomonadati > Pseudomonadota > Betaproteobacteria > Burkholderiales > Comamonadaceae > Acidovorax > Acidovorax sp. T1. Next base: position 304,892 of record NZ_CP021648.1, read on the forward strand.
CCAGCGCGACCAGTGCCTGGTGGCCAGCCCGCGGCTGTTGGAGAAGACCGGCATGCCGCGCAATCCGGCCGATCTGGCCGGTCTGCCGAGCATGGGGCTGGGCCAGCCACAGACCGACCATGCCTGGGCGCTGATCGGGCCGGACGGCGCCCACGCCAGGATTGCCCACGCGCCGCGCTTCGTCACGCAGGGCATGTTCGCGCTGCGCACCGCGGCCATTGCCGGCGTGGGCATCGTGCAGTTGCCGCGGATGATGATCAACGGCCATTGCGCGCGCGGCGAACTCGTTGAATTGCTGCCCGGCTGGGCGCCGCGCAGCGAAATCATCCATGCGGTGTTCGCTTCGCGCCGCGGCCTGCTGCCTTCGGTCAGGGCCTTGCTCGATTTCCTGGCCGAGCGCTTCGCGGCGCTGCAGGAGGATTGAACTATTGCGGCGGCGGCTGGGGGTGGTCGGCCGCGGGGATGTCGGGCCGGAGCTCGGTCATCACCGCGCTGTCCACCGCGCCTTGCAGCGTGCAGGTCACCCGCGTCCTGCCGCCCTGGCTGCCTTCATCGGGCTCCAGTATGAGCACCCGCTCCAGGCGGCTGCGGCCAGGCGCGTCGCCGGACAGGGTGGCGACCGGCTGCCACAGCCCGTCCTTGCGCACTTCGCCCCGGGCATAAAGCGCTTTCACCGGTTTCAGGTGCGCGCCCTGATCGATCAGCGGGCGCAGCTGCTGCGCAACCTTGTCGGGGCTGCCTTCGACCACAAAGCCCCAGAACAGGTAGTTGCCCAGCAGGTCGAGATCGATGCTCTTGTCGAAATAGGACAGCAGCTTCACGCCGCCCACCTGCGGCGCATTGCGCAGCGGCGCGAAGTTGGCCGCGTTGTACGCGCGCTCTCCGACGGGAATCCAGCTGATGCTGCCTGCGGATTTGAGCCCCACGTGTTTTTTCCACGCGGGCGCATGCGCATGCAGGCTGGAGAAGAATGTGCCATCGCAGCGGGTGAATGCCTTGAACGTTGCATCCAGCGCGCCGTTGCCGGCTTGCAGCGTGGGGGCCAGCAGCAGGCTGGAAAGCAGCAGGGCCGTGCGGGTCGGCGGGCGGCAAAAAAGTGCACGGTTCTGTGTCATTGTCTCGAGAAGGCGGAATTTCAACCAGCCGTATATTCCAGCAGATGGTTGAATGCCGCCTTGTCGGCAAAGCGCTTGACTTGCTGTTTACCGCGGCGGCTGGGAGTCCAGCGTGTCGCGCAGCCACTGCGTGTGCTGCCCCAGCGTGGGCGCGGCAAACGGCGCGGGGCCGGGCGTGCGGTCAAAGGCAATGGCGCGCGTGAAGCCGCGGTAGCTGCCCAGCGTGGGGTGGGCAATATCGGCAATCATTTCCTCGGCCGCGACCTGCGGGTGGTCGAACATGTCTTCGACCGCGCGCGCCGCAGCGCAGGGCACGGCTTCGCCAAACAGCGCTTCCCATTCCAGCGCGCTGCGCGCGGCCAGCGCCTGGCGCAGCAGCGGCACCAGTTCATCGGCATGCTGGGCGCGCAGGCGCACGCTCGCATAGCGCGGGTCGGCGGCGAGTTCGGCCAGGCCGACCTTCTCGCACAGCGCCTGCCAGAAATGCGGCGTGTTGGCCGAGATGTAGAGGTGACCTTCGCGTGTCGGATGGATGCCGGTGATGCCGCCCGAGCGCATGTCGCGGCCTATCTCGCGCGGCTCGCCTTCGGCCCACACCAGGCGCGCCGACTGCATGGTCAGCGCCGCGCGCAGCAGCGACACGCCCACATGCTGACCCAGTCCGCTTTGCGCGCGCTCGTACAAGGCGGACGATACGCCCGCGGCAACCAGCGCCGAAGCGTAGTAGTCGACCACCGAGCCATAAAGGATTTCGGGCGGACCGCCTTCCTTGGCCTGCATGGCACACATGCCGGTCATGGTCTGCAGCACCTGGTCGTAGCCGGCCTTGGTGCGCAGCGGGCCGCTGGCGCCGTAGCCCGTGACGCTGCAGTAGACCAGGCGCGGATTGATCTGCGTGAGCTGCTCGAAGGCAATGCCCAGGCGCTCGGGCACGCCGGGGCGGAAGTTGTGCACCAGCACGTCGGCGTCGCGCACCAGGCGCAGCAGCGTCGCGAGTTCCTCGGATTGCTTGAGGTCCAGCACCATGCCCCACTTGCTGCGGTTGACGCCGACAAAGGCGCGGCTTTCGGCCTCGAGCGTCGAGGGGTACTTGCGCAGGTTGTCGCCCGTGGGCGGCTCGATCTTGATGACTTCGGCGCCCTGGTCGGCGAGCAGTGAACAGCCATAGGGGCCGGCAATGTAGGCGCTCAAATCAAGCACGCGAATGCCGCTCAGGGGGCCGCGCGGGCCGGGCCGCTGTTCTGTCAGGTCTTGCTGCATGGTGTCTTGTGTCTCACTGGAATGCCATGGGCCTTGAGCCCATGGCGGCAGGCCGCATGCCGCGGCGCTGCCTGGGGAAGTGGCGACCGTTCAGTCGGCCACGATGTTGCGGTCCTTGGCGAGCTTTTTCCAGCGCTCGACGTCCTTCTGGATGACTTCGCCGAACTGCTGGGGCGAGATCGATGACGTCAGTGCGCCTTCGCGCAGGAAGTTGGCCTTGATCTGCGGGCTGGCAAGTATCTGGTTCACCGCCTGATTGAGCTGGTTGACGATGGGCGCGGGCGTGCCCGCGGGCGCCAGCAGCCCCCACCACAGGTCGAACTCGTAGCCCGGCACGGCCGCGGCCATGGGCGTCAGGTCGGGAGCGACCGGGCTGGGCTGCAGGCTGGTGATGCCGATCGCGCGCAGCTTGCCGTTGCGCACCATGGGCAGGATGGACGGGCCGCTGGAAATCATCAGCTGCACCTGGTTGCCGATGACGTCGGTGACGGCAGGACCCTGGCCCTTGTAGGGCACATGGGTGATGTCGAAGCCCGGCGCCATGGAGCGCAGCAGCTCGGTGGCGAAATGGTTGACGCTGCCCGTGCCCGAAGACGCGTAGTTGAACTTGCCGGGGTTGGCCTTGACGGCGCTGATCAGCTCGGCCGGTGTGCGCGCCGCGAAATCATTGTTGACGGCGACGATGAACGGGCCGCGCGCGAACATCGCCACGGGCGCAAAGCTCTTGACGGGATCGAAAGGCATCTTGGTCTGCACGGCGGAGTTGGTCGTCATGCTCGACGAGACCGCAACCAGCGTATAGCCGTCGGCCTGGGCCTTGGCGACCTGGCCGGTGCCGGTGTTGCCGCTGGCGCCGGGACGGTTCTCGACAATCACCGACTGCTTGAGCACATCGCCCAGCTCCTTGGCGATCTGGCGCGCAAACGAATCGTTGGAGCCGCCCGGCGGGTAGGGCACGACCATGGTGATCGGCTTGGTGGGGTATTGCTGGGCCTGGGCCAGCGGCGCGAAGCCGGCGACGGCCAGCGCGGCGGCGCTGCACAGCAGGCTGCGGCGCAGCAAGGGGTTGCGGTTCAAGGTCTGCATTTTTGTCTCCTGGTTGTCATTCGTCTCGGCGGGCTCTTGGGCCCCTGGCCATCAGTTGTCGTCTGCAATCAGTCCCAGCGCCCGTGCCTGGGCGACGATGGCCTGGGCGCGCAGCACGAAGGGCTTGTCTATCATCTTTCCGTCGACCACATAGGCGCCCACGCCGTCGGCATCGGCCAGCGCCGCGGCGCTGACCACCTTGAGCGCGCTGGCCAGTTCCGCGGCGCCGGGCTGGAACACCTCGTTGGCCGTCGCCACCTGGCTGGGATGTATGCAGGTCTTGCCCGTGAAGCCCAGGCGCGCGGCAAGCTGGGCTTCGGCGCGAAAGCCCTCGGCGTCCTGGATGTTGGCAAACGCGCCGTCGTAGGCCGCGATGCCGGCCTCGGCTGCGGCCATGCGCACGCTCATCAGCACCTGGGCAATGGCCGCGGGCTCGCGCCGGTGCACGCCATAGGGCTCGAACAGATCGCCCAGGCCCACCTGCAGGCCCACGGCCAGCGGATGGGCGCAGGCAATCTCATGCGCCAGGCGCAGCGCGCGCGGTGTCTCGATGTTCAGTAGCAGGCGCGGCGCCCGGGCCATGCCCGCGGCGCGCGCCGCGCGCTCCACGGCGTCGGCGGCGGCGCGCACGTCGGCGGCGCTCTCGGGCTTGGGCAGGTTGATCCAGTGCACGGCGGGGCACACGATGTCCGCGACATCGCGCTCGAAATGTGGCGTGTCCATCGCGTTGATGCGCACGATCAGCGTCTTGCGGTGGCCGCCCAGGGCTTCTGGACTGCGCAGAAAGCCTTGCAGCAGCGCGCGCGCTTCGTCCTTGCGCGGTTCGGCGACGGCGTCTTCGAGGTCGAAGGACAGGCTGTCGGCCGCGCCGACCAGCGCTTTGGCGAACAACTCGGGGCGGGATGCGGGGACAAACAGTTTGCTTCTCATGCGGCCATTGTGGAACGCGCAAAAAACAAAAGAAACACATGCAATCTTTCTTCAAAAGAAAGAAATAATGATCGAATGGAAACCCAATATCTGCGCAGCTTCCTGCTGGTCATGGAAACCGGATCGATTGCCGAGGCCGCGCGCCGCCTGCACCTCACGGCCGCGGCCGTGGCCCAGCAGATGCGCACGCTGGAGCGCGAGTTCGGCACCGAGCTGCTGGCGCGCGCCGGGCGCACCGTGGCGCCCACGCCCGCGGGCCACCGCCTGGCCGCGACCGCGCCGCAGCTGCTGCGCGACCTGGCCCATGCGCGCACCCATGTGAACCAGGAATCCGAGGTCGGCGAGCTGACCCTGGGCACGATCAACACCGCGCTGCACAGCCTGCTGCCCGACATCCTGGCGCGCTTCGTGGCCGAGCTGCCCGGCGTCAAGGTTTTCCTGCAGTCAGGCACGACCCAGCAGGTCTACCAGGCGGTGCAGCAGGGCACGCTCGACGCGGCGATCTGTCTTTACCCGTCGTTTGCGCTGTCCAAGGCCTTTGACTGGTCGCTGCTGCGCGAGGAGTCGCTGATACTGCTGGCGCCGCGCCATCTCGCCGGCCTGACGCCGTTCGAGCTGCTGCGCAGTCAGCCGCTGATACGCTACGACCGCAGCCTGGGCGGCGGGCAGATGATAGAGCGCTACCTGCGCGCCAACCAGATCACGGTGCAGCGCGAGCGCTTCGAGCTGAGTTCGCTGGTGGCGATCTCCATGATGGTCGACCGCGGCCTGGGCGTGGCCGTCGTGCCCGACACCGCGCTCGACTGGCCCGACGGCCACAACGTCGTGCGGCTGGCGCTGCCCGGACAGACCGAGTCGCGCCGCTTTGGCACGCTGTGGCTGCGCTCCTCGCCGCGGTTGGCACGCATACGCCGGCTGGTCGAATGCGCCCAGGCGGTGGTGCTGGAGCGCGGCTATGCCGTTCCCGGCAGCAGGCCCTCTGCGGGTTATGCCGAATAGCTATACCTGCTAGCGGGCGATAAGGCTGGTGGGGTCCGCTGCAAGTGTTCAGAATGTGCAGCAATACACAGGAGAGACAACAGCAATGCAAACGGCCATTCCCTGCCTTTTGATGCGTGGCGGCACCTCGAAAGGCCCGTTCTTTCGCGCCGAAGACCTGCCGCAAGACCTGGCAACGCGCGACAAGGTGCTGCTCGCGGCGCTGGGTTCGCCCGACAAGCGCCAGATCGACGGCATTGGCGGCGCCCACCCGCTGACCAGCAAGGTCGGCATGGTGTCGCTGAGCCAGCGCGAAGGCATTGATCTCGAATTCCTGTTTGCCCAGCTCCAGCCCGAGAAAGACACCGTAGACACCACGCCCAACTGCGGCAACATGCTGGCCGCGGTCGTGCCGTTCGCTCTCGAGACCGGTATGGTCAGCGCGCGCGGCGAGACCAGCACCTTTCGCGTGCTGACGCTCAACACCGACATGGCGGCCGACATCACGGTGCAGACGCCGGGCGGCCAGATTTCCTATGAGGGCCAGGCGCGCATCGACGGCGCACCGGGCCAGTCGGCACCCGTGGACATCAGCTTTCTCGACACCGCGGGCTCGGTCTGCTCCAGCCTGCTGCCCACGGGCCAGCCCAGGGACACCATCACCGTCACCGGAGAAGGCTTTGACGACTTCACGCTGGACGTGACCTGCATAGACAACGGCATGCCGCTGGTCATACTGCGCGCCGCCGACGTGGGCCGCACGGGCCAGGAAAGCGTTGCCGAACTCAATGCCGACACCGACCTCAAGCGCCGCATCGAGGCGCTGCGCCTGCAGATCTCGCAGCGCATGGGCCTGGGCGACGTGACGCAGAAGAACTACCCGAAGATGACGCTGATCGCGCCGCCCGCGCATGGCGGGGCGCTGACCACGCGCAGCTTCATTCCCCACGCCTGCCATGACGCCATCGGCGTGCTTGCGGCGGTGACCGTGGGCACAGCGGTGAAGATGCCCGGCACGGTCTGCGAGGGCGTGGCCCAGGTGCCCCAGGGCGCGGGCAGCGTCACGGTCTCGGTCGAGCATCCCACGGGCGAGTTCAGCGTCACGCTGGACAGCGATCCGGACCAGCCTTCGGTCGTGACCAAGGCCGCGCTGCTGCGCACCGCGCGCCTGCTGATGCGCGGCGAAGTGATGGTGCCGCGCAGCGCCTGGGACGGCAAGCGCTGATTGCCGGGCGCAAGATGTTTGCAATGGCCAGCGTCGATCCGGGCGCCGGCCGCGAGAGTGAAGTGAAGCGTTATGTCCTCCAAGTCCCCGCGTGAGACAGGCTCTGCCGTGAATGTGCAGACCCTGCTCAACGAACACCCGTTCTCGGGTTTCCAGTGGCGCATCTTCGCGCTGTGTTTCTTCATCGTGCTGCTCGACGGCTTCGACACTTCGGCCATCGGCTACATCGCCCCGCATCTGATGACCGAGTGGGGCGTGAGCAAGCCCGATCTCGCGCCGGTGCTCAGCGCCGCCTTGTTCGGCCTGGCCGCGGGCGCGCTCAGCGCCGGACCGCTGGCCGACAAGCTCGGCCGCAAGGTGGTGCTGGTCGGCTCGGTGGCGCTGTTTGCCCTGGCCTGCCTGGGTTCGGCGTTTTCGCCCAATCTGTGGACCCTCACGGCGCTGCGCTTCGTCACCGGCGTGGGTCTGGGCGCGGCCATGCCCAACGCGGTGACGCTGATGAGCGAGTACTGCCCCGACAGCCGGCGCGCGACGCTGACCAATGCGATGTTCTGCGGCTTTCCGCTGGGCGCGGCGTTTGGCGGCTTTCTCGCGGCCTGGATGATTCCACTGCTGGGCTGGCGCAGCGTGCTGATACTGGGTGGCGTGCTGCCGCTGGTGCTGGTCGCGCTGCTGCTGTGGCAATTGCCCGAGTCGGTGCGCTATATGGTGGCCAAAGGCTACCCGATGGAGCGCGTGCGCCGCGTGCTGCTGCGCATCGCGGGCGACAGCGTCAAGAGCGTGCAGCGCTTCGTGCTGACCGAGACCGCGCCGGAGTCGGACGCCAAGAGCGGCATAGGCGTGGTGCTGTCGGCGCAGTACCGCGTGGGCTCGGTCATGATGTGGCTGGCCTATTTCATGGGCCTGGTGATCTTCTATGCGCTGATCAACTGGATGCCCATCCTGTTTCGCGACGCCGGCCTGGACCCCAAGACCGGCGCGCTGGTCGCGGCGCTGTTCCCGCTGGGCGGCGTAGGCGCGGTGTTCTTCGGCTGGCTGATGGACCGCTTCAATGCCACGCGCATCATTGCCGTCGGCTATGCGCTGACTGCGGTGTCGATCTGGTGGATAGGCCAGACCGCGGGCAACCTCGGCTGGCTGGTGGTGTCGGTGTTTCTTGCCGGCACGATCATGAACACCGCCCAGTCGTCGATGCCGGCGCTGGCTGCGGCCTTCTATCCGACGCGCGGCCGGGCCACGGGCGTGGCCTGGATGCTGGGCATAGGCCGCTTCGGCGGCATTGCCGGCTCGTTCCTGGTTGCCGAGCTGTCGGCGCGCCACCTTGGTTTCAGCGAGATCTTCAGCGTGGTTGCGGTGGCCGGCCTGGTCGCCACCGGCGCGCTGATCGTCAAGGAAGTTTTCAGTCCCAAGCCCCATGGCGAGACCGTGGGCCGCACCGCCGCGCATTAAGCCCATTCAGAATTACAGGAGAACATTGCGATGATCATTGACGTACACGGCCACTACACCACGGCTCCCGCAGCGCTGGGCGCCTGGCGCGACCTGCAGATTGCCGGCCTCAAGGACCCCAGCCAGGCCCCGTCGGCCAGTTCGCTGAAGATCAGCGACGACGAGATCCGCGACACCATAGAGAACAACCAGCTCAAGCTGATGAAGCAGCGCGGCTCCGACCTGACGATCTTCAGCCCGCGCGCCAGCTTCATGGCCCACCACATCGGCGACTTCGAGACTTCGTCGACCTGGGCGGCGATCTGCAACGAGCTGTGCTATCGCGTCAGCGAACTGTTTCCCGAGCACTTCATTCCCGCGGCCATGCTGCCGCAGTCGCCGGGCGTCGATCCCGCGACCTGCATTCCCGAGCTGGTGAAATGCGTGGAGCAATACGGCAACGTGGGCATCAACCTCAACCCCGATCCCTCGGGCGGCCACTGGACTTCGCCGCCGCTGTCGGACCGCAGCTGGTATCCCATCTACGAGAAGATGGTCGAGTACGACATTCCCGCGATGGTCCACGTGAGCACCAGCTGCAACAGCTGCTTCCACACCACGGGCGCGCACTACCTGAACGCCGACACCACGGCCTTCATGCAATGCCTGACCAGCGACCTGTTCAAGGACTTCCCCACGCTCAAGTTCCTGATCCCGCATGGCGGCGGCGCCGTGCCCTACCACTGGGGCCGTTTTCGCGGCCTGGCGCAGGAACTGAAAAAACCGCTGCTCGACGAGCACCTGCTCAACAACATCTTCTTCGACACCTGCGTCTACCACCAGCCGGGCATTGATTTGCTCACCAAGGTGATCCCGGTCAAGAACATTTTGTTTGCCAGCGAGATGATTGGCGCGGTGCGCGGCATCGATCCGACCACGGGCCATTACTACGACGACACCAAGCGCTACATCGAGGACACGGTGAACCTCAACGAGGAAGAGCGCTTCCAGGTCTACGAAGGCAATGCGCGCCGCGTGTTCACGCGCCTCGACGCCGCGCTCAAGAAGAAGGGCCTGTAAGCAGGCCGACAACAGACAGGAGACTAGCAATGTACGAACTCGGTGTGGTTTACCGCAATATCGAACGTGCCGACAAGGCGGCCGCCGACGGCCTGGCAGCATTGGGCTCGGCAACGGTGCACGAGGCCATGGGCCGCGTGGGCCTGCTCAAGCCCTATATGCGTCCCATCTATGCGGGTCAGCAGGTGTCGGGCACGGCCGTCACCGTGCTGCTGCAGCCCGGCGACAACTGGATGATGCATGTCGTTGCCGAGCAGATCCAGCCCGGCGACGTGGTCGTCGCGGCCATCACTTCGGAATGCACGGACGGCTATTTCGGCGACCTGCTGGCCACCAGCTTCCAGGCGCGCGGCGCGCGCGCGCTGATCATCGACGCCGGCGTGCGCGATGTGAAGACACTGCAGGAAATGAACTTCCCGGTCTGGAGCCGCGCCATCTCGTCGCGCGGCACGATCAAGGCGACGCTGGGCTCGGTCAACATTCCCGTGGTCTGCGCCGGCATGTGGGTCACTCCCGGCGACGTGATCGTCGCCGATGACGACGGCGTGGTCTGCGTGCCCGCGGCCAGGGCCGTCGCCACGCTGGAGGCCGCGCAAAAGCGCGAGAGCTTCGAAGGCGAAAAGCGCGCCAAGCTGGCCTCGGGCGTGCTGGGCCTCGACATGTACAAGATGCGCGAGCCGCTGGCCCAGGCAGGCCTGCGTTACATCGACTGAAGGACTGCAAAAAATGGCAAATTTTGAAAAGACCCCCGGCTGGCTCGACTGGTACAGCGGCCCGGCCAAGCCGAAATTCCAGGTGCCCGCGGGCGCGGTCGATGCCCATTGCCATGTGTTTGGCCCGGGCAACGAATTCCCGTTCGCGCCCGAGCGCAAGTACACGCCCTGCGACGCCAGCAAGCAGCAGCTGTTTGCGCTGCGCGACCATCTGGGCTTTGCGCGCAATGTGATCGTGCAGGCCACCTGCCACGGTGCCGACAACAGCGCCATGGTCGATGCCTGCAAGTCCGCGGGCGGCAAGGCGCGCGGCGTGGCCACCGTGAAGCGCAGCATCAGTGATGAAGAGCTGCAGGCGCTGCATGACGCCGGCGTGCGCGGCGTGCGCTTCAACTTCGTCAAGCGCCTGGTCGACTTCACGCCCAAGGACGAGCTGCTCGAAATCGCCGGCCGCATCCAGAAGCTGGGCTGGCATGTGGTGATCTACTTCGAGGCCGTCGACCTGCCCGAGCTGTGGGATTTCTTCACCAGCCTGCCGACCACGGTGGTCGTGGACCACATGGGCCGCCCCGATGTGAGCAAGCCCATCGACGGCCCCGAGTTCGAGCTGTTTCTCAAGTTCATGCGCGAGCACCCCAATGTCTGGAGCAAGGTCTCGTGCCCCGAGCGCCTGTCCATCACCGGCCCCAAGGCGCTTGATGGCGAACAGAATGCCTACCAGGACGTGGTGCCGTTCGCGCGCCGTGTGGTCGAGGAGTTCCCCGATCGCGTGCTGTGGGGCACCGACTGGCCGCACCCCAACCTCAAGGACCATATGCCCGACGACGGCCTGCTGGTGGACTTCATTCCCCACATCGCGCCCACGGCCGAACTGCAGCGCAAGCTGCTGGTGGACAATCCCATGCGTCTTTACTGGCCAGAGGAAGTCTGATCATGGCTCTGCATAAACCCTATACCGATGTGCCCGGCACCATCATCTTTGACGCCCAGCAGTCCCGCAAGGGCTACTGGCTCAACCAGTTCTGCATGTCGCTGATGAAGGCCGAGAACCGCGCGCGCTTCAAGGCCGACGAGCGCGCCTACCTCGACGAGTGGGCGATGACCGAAGAGCAGAAGCAGGCCGTGCTCGCGCGCGACCTGAACTGGTGCATGCGCACCGGCGGCAACATCTACTTTCTGGCCAAGATCGGCGCGACCGACGGCAAGAGCTTCCAGCAGATGGCAGGCTCTATGACCGGCATGACCGAAGACGAATACCGCGCCATGATGCTTGCCGGCGGCCGCTCGGCCAACGGCAACCGCGTTGTCGGCGAAGACGGCGACGCCCAGGCGCACCGCCAGCCCCAAGGAAACTCTGCCCGCAAGGAGGGCAACTGAATGGCCCGCATCACCGCTTCCGTCTTCACTTCCCATGTGCCCGCGATAGGCGCGGCCCTCGACCTGGGCCGCGACCAGGACGACTACTGGAAGCCGCTGTTCAAGGGCTATGAGCCCTCCAAGCAGTGGATGAAGGACAACAAGCCCGACGTCATCTTCCTGGTCTACAACGACCACGCGACGGCGTTCAGCCTGGACATGATTCCCACGTTCGCGATCGGCACGGCCGACACCTTCACGCCGGCCGACGAAGGCTGGGGCCCGCGCCCCGTGCCCACCGTCGTTGGCCACCCCGATCTGGCGTCGCACATCGCGCAGTCGGTGATACAGCAGGATTTCGACCTGACCATCGTCAACAAGATGGACGTGGACCACGGCCTCACCGTGCCGCTGTCGCTGATGTGCGGCCAGCCCACGCCCGAGGAAGGCTGGCCTTGCCCGGTGATTCCGTTTGCGGTCAACGTGGTGCAATACCCCGTGCCTTCGGGCCAGCGCTGCTTCAACCTGGGCCGCGCGATCCGCAAGGCCGTGGAAAGCTATGACGAGGACCTCAACGTCCACATCTGGGGCACGGGCGGCATGAGCCACCAGCTGCAGGGCGCGCGCGCCGGCCTGATCAACAAGGAATGGGACCTGAACTTCCTGGACCGCCTGATCGACAACCCCCATGGCCTGGCCAAGATGCCGCACATCGACTATGTGCGCGAAGCCGGCTCGGAAGGCATCGAACTGGTGATGTGGCTGATCGCGCGCGGCGCGATGAGCGACATCGACAGCCCGGCGCCCGTGCCCAAGGTCGCCCACCGCTTCTACCATGTGCCTGCGTCGAATACCGCCGTGGGCCACCTGATCCTGGAGAACCAATGAACAACAAGAAGACCATCAAAGTTGCCCTGGCCGGTGCCGGCGCATTCGGCATCAAGCACCTCGACGGCATCAAGAACATAGACGGCGTCGAAGTCGTCTCGCTGGTGAGCCGCGACCTCGAAAAGACGCGCGAAGTCGCGGCCAAGTACGGCATTGCCCATGTGACCACCGATCTCGCCGACAGCCTGGCGCTCGCCGAAGTCGACGCCGTGATCCTGTGCACGCCCACACAGATGCATGCTTCTCAGGCGATTGCCTGCCTCAAGGCCGGCAAGCATGTGCAGGTCGAGATTCCCATGGCCGACAGCCTGGCCGACGCCGAGGCCGTGGTCGCAGCGCAAAAGGAATCGGGCCTGGTCGCGATGTGCGGCCATACGCGCCGCTTCAATCCCAGCCACCAGTGGATCCACAAGAAGGTCGGCGCAGGCGAGCTGAACCTGCAGCAGATGGACGTGCAGACCTATTTCTTCCGCCGCACCAACACCAACGCCCTGGGCCAGGCACGCAGCTGGACCGACCACCTGCTGTGGCACCACGCAGCCCACACCGTGGACCTGTTTGCCTACCAGGCGGGCAGCCCCATCGTGCAGGCCAATGCCGTGCAAGGCCCCATCCACCCCGTGCTGGGCATCGCCATGGACATGAGCATACAGCTCAAGGCCGCGAACGGCGCGATCTGCACGCTGAGCCTGTCGTTCAACAACGACGGCCCGCTGGGCACCTACTTCCGCTACATCGGCGACACCGGCACCTATCTGGCGCGCTACGATGACCTGTTCAACGGCAAGGATGAAAAGATCGACGTGTCCCAGGTCGATGTGTCGATGAACGGCATCGAGCTGCAGGACCGCGAGTTCTTTGCCGCGATCCGCGAAGGCCGCGAACCCAATGCCAGCGTGGCCCAGGTGCTGCCTTGCTACCAGGCGCTGCATAAGCTTGAGCAGCAATTGAACTAAAGCTTCGGGCAAGCTTGCCTGACTTCGCAACCCCACGGCCAGCGCCTGCAGACAGCAGGCGCTGGCTTTGCCTTTTCAAGGATTGACCCATGCAGACACGCAAAATCGGCCCCTTCGACGTCACTTCCGTCGGTCTGGGCTGCATGAATCTGAGCCATGCCTACGGCACGCCGCCCAGCGCCGAGCAGGGCCGCGAGCTGCTCGCCCATGCGCTCGACCAGGGCGTGACGCTGTTCGACACCGCGGCCCTCTACGGCTTTGGCGCGAATGAAACCTTGGTCGGCCCGGTGCTGGCGCCGCACCGCGACCGCATCACGCTGTGCAGCAAGGGCGGCATGGCCGGGGTGGTGGGCGAGGACGGCGTGACGCGCCGCGTGATCGATGGCCGGCCGGCCACGCTGCGGCGCAATTGCGAGGACAGCCTGCGCCGCCTGGGCACCGACGTGATCGACCTCTACTACCTGCACCGCTGGGACAAGTCGGTGCCTATCGAGGAATCGGTGGGCGAGATGGGCCGGCTGCTGCAGGAGGGCAAGGTGCGCGCGCTGGGCCTGTCCGAAGTCTCGGCCGAGACGCTTTCGCGCGCCCACCGCGAGCACCCGATCACCGCGCTGCAAAGCGAGTACTCGCTGTGGTCGCGCAACGCCGAACTCGGCACGCTGCAGCGCTGCGCCGAGCTGGGCATTGCCTATGTGGCTTTCAGTCCGCTGGGCCGTGGCTTTCTGGGCGGCGATCTGCTCGATGCGGCGACGCTGGGCGAAAAGGACGTGCGCACGGCCATGCCGCGTTTCTCGGCGGAAAACTACCCGCGCAACCTGCGTCTGCTCGCGCCCATGCGCGAGATCGCCGAACAGGCCGACTGCAGCCTGGCCGCGCTGGCGATTGCCTGGGTGTTGCACCAGGGCGAGCATGTGATCGCGCTGCCCGGCACCACGCAGCGCAAGCACCTGGATGAAGACCTGCATGGCGCCGAAATCAAGCTGTCTAGCGCCCAGCTCGAGCAACTCGACGCGCTGTTCCAGCCATCGGCGATCGTCGGCAGCCGCTACGCGCCGCAGGGGCACCGCGAAGTCGATACCGAGGAATTCGTGCGCGCCGACTGAGCGCCTGGCGTGCAAGCCATGTAAAAAGCCGCTGCAGTTGCCTGCAGCGGCTTTCTTTTCCAGCACCCGGCAATACCGGGCGCCCGGATCACAGCTCCAGGTTCGCGCGCCGGATCACGTCCCCAAAGCGCTTGTTCTCTTCGACCATGAAGGTCTTGAATTCCTGCGGTGTCGGGAAGTAGTTCTCGTAGCCGAAGGTCTGGAACTTGGGCTGCACATCGGGCTCGGCCAGCGCCTTCATGGTGTCGCGGCGGATCTTGTCGACCACGGCCGCGGGCGTGCTCTTGGACACTGCAAACGCGTTCCAGCCGGTGACGATGGCATTGGCCGGGCCGCCCGATTCGGCGACCGTGGGAACGTCTTCGTAGCCCTTGAGGCGGTGGGGCGCGAGCACGGCTAGGAAGCGCAGCTTGCCCGAACGCGCGAGCGGACCCGCGGTGCCGGACGATCCCAGCGCGAACGCGAGCTCGCCCGTGGCGACGCTGGTGTAGAGCTGGCTGGTTTCCTTGTAGATCACATGCTCCATCTTGGTGCCGGTCAGCGATTCGAGCAGCGCCGAGCCCAGGTGCACGGGATTGCCCACGGACCACGAGCCGTAGTTGAGCTTGCCGGGACGCGCCTTGGCATCGGCAATCAGGTCGGCGACGGTCTTGTAAGGGCTGTCGGTCGCGACGCAGACGAAGAAGAAGGTGCGAAACAGCGGCAGAACGACTTCGAAGTCCTTGTCGATGTTGTAGGGCAGCTTCTTGAACAGGTGGGGGTAGGCCGCGAGGTGGACGTTGTCCAGCTGGATGATGTCCGTGCCGTCGGTCGCGCCGCGCTTGAACGCATCGATGGCGATGAAACCGTTGCCGCCGGGGCGGTTCTCGACGATCACCGGCTGGTTCCAAAGGCGCGACAGCTTGTCTGCGACCAGGCGCGAGGTGCCGTCGGGGCCGCCGCCCACGGGAAACGGATTGATGATGCGCACCTGCTTGGTGGGCCAGTTGGTCGCGGTCTGGGCGCGTGCCGGGGCCATGGCGCCGAGCGCGAGCGCGCCCAACGCAAGGCCGGCGCTGCGGCGGTTCATTTGACGTGTGTCTATGGTCATTTTGTCTCCGTTATCGGCTGATCGCGTTTTTTAGCGCGTTCGCTCTTGTGCAGGCTAGGGGCGAACGCAGCTTATTCTGCATTGTGGCAGGCCGGCCGGTATTACCTAGACGCCCGCCTCTCTACCAGCTATAGCAAAATGGCATGGTTACAGTTTGAGTGCGCCATGAATCTTCAGCAGATAGAAACTTTTGTCCAGGTGGCCGAGACCGGCAGCTTCAGCAAGGCCGCGCTCTTGCTCGATATTGCGCAGCCGGCGCTCAGCCGCCAGGTGCGCACCCTGGAAATCGAGCTGCGCGAGACCTTGCTGATACGCACCGGCCGCGGCGTGACGCTTACCGACGCGGGCCGGCGCCTGCTCGAGCATGGCCATGCCATCATGCAGCGCGTGGCCCTGGCCAAGGAAGACCTGGGCAGCCAGCGCGACGAACCCGTGGGGCGCATCGTGGTCGGTCTTCCGCCCAGCCTCGCGCGCCGGCTCACGCTGCCGCTGATCGATGTCTTCAGCCGTGAAATGCCCAAGGCGGGCCTGGCCGTGGTCGAAGGCTTTTCGGTCAACATGGCCGAATGGCTCACATCGGGGCGCATGGACCTGGCCCTGGTCTACACGCCCGAGCCCCAGCCCCAGGTCGAGGTCACGCCCGTGCTCGAGGAGCGGCTATGCCTTATAGGACCGGCGAGCATGGGCCATCGCACTGCAGTGCGCTTCGAGGAGCTCTCGGGCTATCCGCTGGTCATGCCGCAGCGCGGCCAGATCTTCCGCAAGCTGATGGAAGCCCAGGCGACGCTGTCGCAGGTCAAGCTCAACGTGGTCTGGGAAGTTTCCAGCGTCCCCGCCATCCTGGACCTGGTGCGTGGCGGCTACGGCTATGCGGCGCTCACGGCGAGTGCGCTCAGCAGCCATGACCATCAGGACGAGCTGGCCTGCATTCCCATCGAGTCACCGGGCATAGTGAGCACGCTGTGCATGGCGCAGTCGGCAAAGAAGAAAAGCACGCCGCTGATACGCCGCACTTCGGAGTTGCTGCGTGGCCTGTGCCTGGAGGCGGCTGTGAGGCCTTTGAAGGGGGAGTGACTGGGAGGCCTGGCCTCACAGCAACGGCCGCAACTCCTGCGCCGCGTCGCGCAGCAGCGGCAGCAGATTGCGCTCCAGGGCCTGGGCCGTCATGTGCTGCGAAGACATCACGGCGTTGAGCGCGGCCACGGTCTGGCCCGCGCTGTTGCGCAGCGGCACGGCGATCGCCTGCACACCCAGCTCGTGCTCTTCCTGGGCAATGCAGTAGTCCTGGGCGCGCACCTGGTCCAGACAGGCGCGCAGCTCGGGAGGCTGGGTCAGCGTGTGCAGCGTCAGCCGGTGCAGCGTGCGGCAGGCCAGCCATTCCTCCAGCGCCTGCAAGGGCAGGGCGGCCAGCAGCACGCGGCCGGTCGACGAAGCATGCGCGGGCAGCCGGCTGCCCAGATGCACGCCGTGGGCAAACAGCTGCTGGGCCGCGCCCTGGGCTGTGCTGCACGCGATCACCACGGTTTCGCTGCCCGCAAGAATCGCTGCGGAAAACGAGAACGCGGCCAGCGCGCTCAGGCGATTGAGCACGGGTTGCACGGTGCGCGGCAGGCGGGCGCTGGCCAGATAGCTGCCCGACAGGCCCAGCACCTTGGGCGTGAGCCAGAAATGGTGGCCGTCGGATTCAAGATAGCCCAGGTGCGCCAGCGTCAGCAGATGGCGGCGCGCGGCGGCGCGCGTGAGACCTGCGCGCTCCGCGGCCAGCGTGGCGTTGAGCCGCTGGCGCTCCGTGTCGAAGCATTCGAGCACGGCCAGGCCCTTGCCCAGGCCGGCGATGTAATCGGCCGCGGCAATGCCGGGGCCGGGCGATGAGGAAGGCAAGGGCGTCATGGGCAGGCGTGAAGTATTGCGCGATTGCCGCACATTTTGCGCGATCATCGCGCAAAAGTCGATCCCGGTTTGCGCTGGCGCAGAGCATCGCTTCTACGCTAGCGGCAAACAACTTTGGTGGAGAGACAGATGCGTACACAAGTGGCAATCATCGGCGCCGGCCCCGCAGGCCTACTTCTGGGACAGCTGCTGTATGAAGCAGGCATCGACAACGTGATCCTCGAGCAGCGCAGTCCCGACTACGTGCTGGGCCGCATCCGCGCCGGCGTGCTCGAACAGGTCACGGTCGATCTGCTGACCCAGGCCAAGGCCGACAAGCGCATGCGCGCCGAAGGCCTGCCGCACGACGGCATCGAACTGCTGTTCGGCGGCAAGCGCCACCGCATCGACCTGCATGAACTCACGGGTGGCAAGCGCGTGATGGTCTACGGCCAGACCGAAGTCACGCGCGACCTGATGGAAGCGCGCGAACGCGCGGGCCTGCTCACGGTGTACGAAGCCCAGGACGTGACGCCGCTTGAATTCGGCAGCGAGCGCCCGCGCGTGCGCTATCACAAGGACGGCGAGCAGCATGAGATCAGCTGCGACTTCATTGCCGGCTGCGATGGCTTTCACGGCGTGTGCCGCGCGAGCATTCCCGCGGAAAGCATCCGCAACTACGAGAAGGTCTACCCGTTCGGCTGGCTGGGCATCCTGGCCGATGTGCCGCCGGTCTCGCATGAGCTGATCTACGCCCACACCGAGCGCGGCTTCGCCTTGTGCAGCCAGCGCAGCGCCACGCGCAGCCGCTATTACCTGCAGGTGCCGCTGACCGACAAGGTCGAGAACTGGAGCGATGAGGCGTTCTGGGATGAATTGCGCCTGCGCCTGGACCCCGAGGCGCGCGACAACCTGGTCACAGGCGCTTCGCTCGAAAAGAGCATTGCGCCGCTGCGCAGCTTCGTGTCCGAACCCATGCGCTTCGGCCGCATGTTCCTCGCGGGCGACGCGGCCCACATCGTGCCGCCCACGGGCGCCAAGGGGCTCAACCTGGCGGCCTCCGACGTGGGCTATCTGTCGAACGCGTTTGCCGAGTACTACCAGCAGCGCAGCAGCGAAGGCATAGACCGCTATTCGGAAGTCAGCCTGCGCCGCGTCTGGAAGGCCGAGCGCTTCTCGTGGTGGATGACTTCGCTGATGCACCGCTTCCCCGAGTCGGGCGACTTCGAGCGCAAGGTGCAGGAAGCCGAACTCGACTATCTGGTGCATTCGCGCGCCGGTTCGACGGCGCTGGCGGAAAACTATGTCGGCCTGCCGTTGAACTGAGCGGCTGCAAGGAAAAAAAGGCGCTGCATGCGCAGCGCCCGAATTCCCTGAGGGGAAGAGACATTCGTTGCGGCGGCTCAGTAGGCCGCACCATGGGCGGCCAGCACCGGATCGCCCTGGAGCGCCGTCGAAGCGCGGCCGTCGGCGCCCACGGGCACTTCGCCGACCAGCGTGCTGCGATAGAGCTGGCGGTCGTATTTGAGCGCGAAGATGTCCTGCGGCGCGACATGGGCGGTGGAGCGGTTGTCCCAGAAGGCAATCGAGCCGGCTTCCCATTTGAAGCGCACGGTGAATTCGCTGGCCACCGCATGTTCCCACAGCAGTTCCAGCAGAACGCGCGATTCGCGCGTGCGCAGGCCGGAGATGGTCTTGAGAAAACCGGGGCTGATGTAGAGCACCTGTTCTCCGGTCTCGGGGTGCACGGTGACCAGCGGATGCTCGCTGACCAGCGTATTGTTTTTGATCAGTTGCAGATATTCGGGCGTGGGGCTGGCGCCCGTGGGCGGGCTGAAGCGGTGCTCGCCGCGCAGGCCTTGCAGGAAAGCCTTCAACGGCTCGGACAGCGCGTCGTAGGCGGCGGCCAGATTGGTCCACTGCGTGTCGCCGCCATAGGGCGGAATGGTCACGCCGCGCAGGATGGAGGCCGCGGGCGGGTTGTGCGCGGCGGTGACGTCGGCATGCCAGCCAGTCCAGGGGCGGCGCTCGGGTTCGCTTCCATGGCTGTTGGCGCGGCGGTGCTTGGCAATCGAGTACAGCTCGGGATGGCCTTCGACATGGCCGAACACCGGATGGCCTATGGTCAGTTCGCCGAACTGGCGCGCAAACGCCACATGCTGTTCATGGCTCAGATGCTGCTCGCGAAAGAACACCACCTTCCAGCGCAGCAGCGCCGAACGGATGCTGTGCACTTCGGCCGGCGTCAGCGGCTGGCTCAGATCCACGCCGCCAATCAGCGCGCCGATATGCGCCGACTGCGGCACGGCGCTGATATGCGGCGTAGCCTGCAGCGCGGTCTCGAGACGATCGCTCAGCAACTCTTTGGCGCTGGTGTTCGGGGTCTCCTCGTTTTCAGTGCAATAAGTGACGGTACGAAAAGCTAGCACTGGCGCGGAGGTGGTGTTGGTAGATCGTTGATTTCATTGACTTTCCTGTTCACTTTCAAATCTGCGATTCGTGGCGTCAAACCGTGGTCGGTTTCATCCATTGGTGCCAGTTATCGATGCATTTGGCCGCGAAGGCAGGATTTGGTCAGCATAGCGGTCAACCGGGAAGCGAAACACACCCCGCAAGTTGATGCTCTCCAGCCTGGTGGGCGCAATCTTCCCGATCAGTTCCGGTGGAATGACCTGGCGGCGGTTCGACCAGCGATCCAGGACCGCCTGCATCTGTGAGGTATTCCACGCCATCACGATGTTGGCCATCAGGCTCAACGCATCGGCCACAGCCTGCATTTCATCGACACGTTTGGCCTGCGCCGGGCTGATCCGGCCGGTATAAATGGCGCGCTTGAGGGCGTTAACAGCCTCGCCCCGATTGAGCACCCGGCGCAACTCGTTCCTGAAAGCGTCCTTGACAAAGTAGTCAGCCAAAAACGCCGTACGCAGCAACCGCCCCAATTGCACGCCAGCCTCATAGATTGGATCGCCCTGGGCGGCAGAACCGAACCGCGCAAGAGCTGCCACCGCACTGGCATGTCCGCTCATGACCGAGGCTGCCAGGTGCACCAGACTATCCCAATGCTTTTCGATCAAAGCGACGTCGACATTGGCTTCGCACACCGCAGCGATTTCTGCGGGCACTTTGGTGCCGCGTGGCACAAAGAGGTGGCGCTGTTTGAGTTCCTTCAACCGCGGGCAAAGATCAAAACCAAGCAAACGGGCATGTGACATGGCAAAGTCGGTGTAGCCATGGGTATCCACAGCAAGCTGGCTGGTCTCCAGCTTTTCTTGGCGGATGACACCTTCAATGGCCACGCTCGCCTGGCGCTCATTGAGCACAAAGGGCTGCGCATGGAAGATGCCCCACCGGTCTTTTACATGGGAGTAGATTCCAATGGAAGGTGTGTTGCGCCGAGGATCAAGCCGGGCTTGCCACACCCGTTTGGTGGTCTCCATGCTCATCATGTCAGAAGATGCCAAATCGGACCGCCCCCAGGTGGCGGCAATCGGGTGTCGCTGCATGAATTCCAGCACAGCCTGGCAGGCCTGGCTCAGACGCCGTTCGTCCCGCGCCCAGCGCATGGCCTGGCGAATGCTGGTGGCAGACAATTGCGGAATCATGCGCGCGCATTCGACCGCAGTCAGACTGGTGCCGTGGGCCATGATGCCGGCATAGACCATCAGCAGCTCGTCGGTAGAGCGCGGCTCACGTCCGAGCATGATCCAGCTAAAGCGCACCTGGGCGTCAACGGCCAGAATCACTTCCGGCAATTGAACCTCACCGATGCGGTGATCCAAAGCCGCGCGCAGCTTGGTCACTTCTGGGTCTTCGTCCTCTGCGGGCAATGGCGACAAATGGAGTTCATCATCCACGCGCAGTACGCCACTGCGGGCTGCAGCGGCCACCGCATCGACACCGGCAGTTACTCTGGCCAGCAAAGGCTTCAAGAAAGTGGCAGCCTTGCTGGGTAACGATAGACGGGCATAGTGTTTCTTGGACTCTGCCTGCCAACGCTCGTCCGTGAAGAACAAGCGCGCACGACCCCGAAAGCTCAGGCTGTGCTCAATCCAGACCGAGCCATTGCGCACCGCGCGGCGCAGGGCAAACAGGGTGGCCACCTCCAACGCCTGAAACGCCCGTTCCCGGTCTGGGCTGGAGATCGAAACCTGCCAGATCATTCCCAGACTTGGTGCCACCACTTCAACTGGCAGCTTTCTGGATCCTTTGAGATATAAAGCTTGCAGCTTGGCAAGGTACTCGATGGCAGGATGCTCGCCGGTGGCCTGCCAGGGCAGCTTTGCAATGGCGACGAGCAACGACCGCACGGGGCGAATTCCATCAATCAATCCCTCCCGTACCAACGAAGCCCGACTTGGTGGCTTGCGCTTCTGAGTCGCAATGACAAGGGCATCAAGACGTGCACGCAATTCTGAGTCAGGCACAGCTCCCTTGGCACTCAAGGCTTCCAATTCTCCCAACAACGTTTTGTACATTGCGGCCCAATTGACGGTAGCGGGGACATCGGCGGCAGCCTGACGCCACAGATCGGCGATCCGGCGCTGCACCATAAGGATCAACTGGTCTGTGGTGGTGAACAGGCAATACCGAAGAAAGCATGCGACCTCCACGGTGCGCGCTGGCTCTTTGATCTTGGCTCCGGCTGAGGGCGGCCTGGAGACAAGTCGGCGCGCGTAGCGGCGCAAGATGAGATCGGGGATGTCTGCCAGGTGCTTATGAACGTCCAGCGTGTAAAGCAGGTCGATGCGCTCCAGTACCTCGCTGATTTGGCGGGTTGAGTGTTTCGCCGGTGCAGCCCATAGCCAACTCTGCTGGGTTTGTCCATCTGGGCGCAGCTCTGAAACTGAGGCTCGCCAGCGATCAAGTGTTGCTGGATCAACGCTGGCGGCGATGGCGGTGCCTGTTTCAACTTCAAGCTGGGCAAGTGCCGCCGCAATCAGTGTCCGAATTGCCCGCTCGTGCACGATCACCAGCTTGTTCTTGTACAGCCATTGACGCGCCCGCACGAGTAGCTGATCGCGGTCGGCGCAGCGCGCCACTTCGTCGCGCAGTTCACGTACCAGTGAGCGGCGCTGGTGCTCGCTCATCCACTGGAATCCAAGGACCGTGCAGGCTACTTGTTGGTGATCGAATAGCGTGCGCCCGCGTTCATACATGGCTCTCAGCGAGGCGACTTCTGGTGCTGCAATGCCAAGCTCGTTGCCAAGGTGGCGCCACAAGGCTACTGGAATTACCCGAAAGGCACCGAGCAAACGCCCACTCATGCGCAGGAAACCAATATGGAGCGCCAGACCAAGCTTGTGGGAATCACCTCGGCGTGCATTGATTGCGTCGCGCTCGGCACCATCGAAGGTGAAAAATGCCTTCATCTCGAAGTCGCTGATATCGCGGGGGACCCTGATGGCCACCCAAATTCCCCCGTCTATGGCCACCTCAAACTCCCCCACCTGAACTGATCGGGGATAGGGGTTTAACGCCGGCGTCGTCGGCACCTGTTGGCAGGACATTGATCCAGTCTTCCCCGAGGGAAGGCCAAGGAGTGAATGTCTTGAAGTCCAACCAACGCGCCACCATAGAGACACTGCTGGAGCGCAACACATCGCAACGCGAGATCGCCCGCATCACGGGCATCGACCGCAAGACGGTCAGGAGCTACCACCAGCGCTGGCTGGAGCAACTGCAGTCAAATTCCCCCGGGGTGGCCACCGGCTCGGCAGGTCAAATTCCCCCACCCTGGCCACCGGCTCCTGGGCCGGTGGCCACCTCCCTGTGCGAACCCTGGCGCGAGTTCATCGAAGCCCAGCTGCGGCTGAAGCGAAACGCCACGGCCATCTACCAGGACCTGGTCGACCAGCACGGCTTTGATGGCCAGTACAACTCGGTCAAACGCTTCTGTGCAAAGTTGCGGCACAAGGAGCCCGAGCAGTTCGATCGCCTGTCCTTCCTGCCCGGCGAGGAGATGCAGGTGGACTACGGCGAGGGCGCGCCCACCCGCGTGCCCGGCAGCGACCGGTACCGCAAGCCCCGCCTGTTCGTGGCCACCTTGCGGTATTCCCGTGCCAGTTTCCGGTGCGTGGTCTGGAAGTCCAGCCAGCAGATCTGGGCCGAGCTGCACGAGCGGGCCCTGCGGTACTTCGGGGGCTGCCCCCAGTACGTGGTGCTGGACAATCTGAAGGAAGGCGTCCTCAAGCCCGACCTGTACGAGCCCGATCTCAACCCGGTGTACGCCGCCGCCCTGGCGCACTACGGCGTGGTGGCCGACCCGGCGCGGGTGCGAGACCCCAACCGCAAGGGCACGGTGGAGCATGCCATCGGCCATACCCAGGCCACGGCCTTGAAGGGCCGGCGCTTTGAGTCCATCGAGGCCCAGAACGAGTTCCTGGCGCACTGGGAGAAGAGCTGGGCATCCAAGCGCATCCACGGCACCGAGCGACGCCAGGTGCAGGCCATGTTCGAGGAAGAGCGCAGCCACCTCAAACCCCTGCCAGTGCTGGGAATGCAGTATTTCGACGAGGCGGTGCGCACCGTCTGCGACGACAGCTGTGTGCGGGTGGATCACAGCAGCTACGCCGCTCGCCCGGCGAACATCGGCTCCAAGGTGTTGGTGCGCATCTACGCCCAGCGCATCGAGATTCGTGACATGCACACCCGTGCCTTGCTGCGCACCCACGCCAAGGCCGAGCGTCCCGGCACGGTGATTCTGCCCATGGAGGAGCGGGTGTTCAATCCGTCTCGCGAGACCCGCCTGATCCTGCGTCAGGCCGGCGAGATTGGTGAGCACGCCAGCCGGCTGTGTGAGCTGCTCTTTGCCATCGAGGGTCGTGTCGGGCAGCGCAAGCTCTGGGGCATTGTGGGACTCATGCGCCGTTACCCGGCGCACTGCATCAATGCCGCCTGCGCCCAGGCCCTGGAGCAAGGGGTCTACAGCTACAAGCGCGTGCTGGCGCTGACCGAAGCCCTCTTTGCCCAGGCGATGGCGGCCATCGAGGCTACCTGCGGCGAAGCACCCGCCGCCGGTGCCCACGCGCTGACGCAGCAGCATGAGCTCATCCGAGACGCTGAGGAGTACAGCGATCTCTTCGCGCTCGCCGCCGCCACGGCAAACACCACCACCACCACCACCACCACCAACAACACCACCAACGCACCGGGAGTTCAGCCATGAACATGATCGAGATCGAACGCGCGCTGCGCGAGCTGCGCCTGTCCGGCATCGCCGAGACCCTGTCCACCCGCGTGATGCAGGCCCAGGCCGCCCAGCAGCCTTTCCTGGAGACCTTCGCCGCCATGCTGCAAGACGAGCTGGACCGCCGGCGCTCTCGCCTGACCGAGCGCCGCTTCAAGCGCTCGGGTCTGGATGAGCGCCCCTCGCTGGCTGACTTCGACTGGCGTTTCAACCCGAAGCTGCCGCGCAGCGCCTGCTTCGAGTTGCACACCCTGAAGTTCATCGGCGAGGGGGCCAACGCGCTGATCATCGGCAAGCCGGGCACCGGCAAGAGCCATGTGGCCAAGGCCGTGGCCTACCAGGCCACGCTGCAGGGCTATGACGTGCGTTACCTGGAAGCCGACACCGAGTTCGCCCGTTACGCGCTGGCCACTACGGCAGAGCGCACCGAGCTGCTCAAGGACTGGGTCGCGCCGGACCTGCTCGTCCTCGATGACCTGTTCCTGGCCAGACGCATCAGCGAGCATGCCGCTGAAGTCCTACAGGCCATCGTGCACCAGCGCTACAAGCTGCGCCGCGCTGTTCTCATCACGTCCAACCGCGTGGTGCAGGACTGGGGCAAATACCTCGGCGACGCCACCATGGCCAGCACCATCCTGGATCGCCTCATGCACCGCTGCGCGATGCTGGAGTTCGAGGGCAAGAGCTACCGCCTCAAGGAGGCCGCTGCACGCATCGCCATCACACCCGAGTCGTCATAATCCGACCGTCCTGCCTGGGGGAATTTGGGGTGGCCAAGGGTGGGGGAATTTGACCTGGCCATCGGGGGCGGGGGAGCCCACGCATCCCCAAAAACGTTGTGTGCCAACCCTGCATCGTGAACCTCAAAAGTGGGAGGCCACCATACCCGTTTACAAAGCGAACAGGAAAGTCAATGAAATCAACGATCTACCCAGACCACCCCCGCGCCAGTGCTAGCTTTGCGTACCGTCACTTATTGCACTGAAAACGAGGGGACCCCTTAACTGGATCCCACATGCACAAGGACGAAGCAGCCCCCTCCCGCGCCGATGCAATTTACCGGCGAGAGCAAATTTCCCGCCATGAGCTCCTGCGGGGAGCCCTGCTGGTCCCGTTCGAGAACGAGGCCGACGCCATCTGCGTCGCCAACGACATCGCCTGCGGCTTGTGCCGTTACGTGTGGATCGAGAACATCGGCCGCGCGCACCGATTAGCCGCAGCACCGGAGGCCGGCATGTGCATCGTCAACAGCCAAAAGCTGCGCGACCTGCGCCAGCCGTTCGGCCGCGCCAAGGCCTCCGGCACCAATCGCGAAGGCGGCACCTGGAGCTACGAGGTGTTCCTGGAGCCCAAGAACATCGCGGTATGCCTGGGTTCGCACCACATTCCGCACTGGGGGACCTAAAGACATGGGCAAGCTCGCGCTGGCGGCCAAGATCACGCACGTGCCGTCGATGTACCTCTCGGAGTTCCCGGGACCCAACCAGGGATGCCGGGAGGCGGCGATCAACGGGCACAAGGAGATTGACCGCCGCTGCCGGGAGCTGGGCGTGGACACCATCGTGGTGTTCGACGTGCACTGGCAGGTGAACAGCGAGTACCACATCAACTGCGGGCCGAGGTTCGAAGGCGTGTACACCAGCAACGAGCTGCCGCACTTCATCAAGAACTTGCCTTTCTCGTACCCGGGCAATCCCGGGCTCGGGCACCTGATCGCCGACGTCGCCAACGAAATGGGAGTCAAGAGCCGCGCCCACTCCGACACCACGCTGGAGCTGGAGTACGGCACGCTGGTGCCCATGCGTTACATGAACGGCGACCAGCACTACAAGGTGGTCAGCGTCAGCGGCTGGTGCGACTGGCACGACCTGCACGAATCCGGCCGCTTCGGGCTGGCGGTGCGCAAGGCCATCGAGGAGCGCCACCACGGCACGGTGGCCGTGTTCGCCAGCGGTTCGCTGTCGCACCACTTCGCCGATAACGGCCGCGCGCCCGATTTCATGCACAAGGTGTACGACCCGTTCCTGGAGCAGGTGGACCAGCGCGTGGTGGACCTGTGGAAGTCCGGCGACTGGAAGACGTTCGTGGGCATGCTGCCGATGTACGCCGACAAGTGCTGGGGCGAAGGCGGCATGCACGACACCGCCATGCTGCTGGGCCTGCTGGGCTGGGACCGCTACCGCGCGCCGGTGGAGATCGTCACGCCCTACTTCGGCAGCTCGGGCACCGGCCAGATCAACGCAATCTTCCCGGTCACGCCGCTGCCGGCCTGAGGTGCACCCCATGCCGCACCTAGTGATCCTCTACACGCCGAACGTCGAGCTCGATACCGGCATGTTGGCCCTGTGCCGGCAGCTGGCCGCCTGCATGCTCGGCGCGAATGACGAGGGCGGCAGGCAGGTGGTTCCCGACCGGCGGCACGCGCGTGCTGGCATACCCCGCCGCGGATCACGCGGTGGCGGACGCCGAGGGCGACTACGCCCTCAACTAAACGAACCTGCAGATGAGCACCGGGCGCAGCGATGCGGTCAAGAAGCTAGCGGGCGAAACCATCTTGGAGCGCACCAAGGCCTGCCTCGCGCCAGCGTTCGAGCGCCGCCTGATTGGCCTGAGCGTACAAGTGGGCGAACGCCCCGGCCAGGTGTATGACGGTAAGCACAGCACGCTGCATTCCCACCTCACCAACGAGAACTGAATATGCAGGACGAGGACCTCATCGAGCAGCGCGCCGCCGAACTGCGATAGAGCGAGAAATCGCGCGCGCAGCTAGTCTCAAGACCGTGCGAACTGTCCAGGGACTCCATATCCGCGAGAGTTTTCTGACTCCAAGAAGGCCCTCGAAATCTGGCAGCGTCTGCGGTCTTGCTCACCTGTAGATCGAGCCGGCGGGGAGGCTTCGCGCTTCGCCGTGTGCTGGTCTTCCGCTGCTTCTTCTGCCGAGCCTGCTGCTGCTGTCGGTCCTTCGACTATCAAATCCAAGAGGAGTTCGCCTCGGTAAATGCCCCAATCCAGGTGCTGCTGGCCCTCGGATCTGCCCTGGGCCAGCATGCGGGCGCACGAGGGAAATCAATAGGTCCATAGAAAATCTATTGACTAATCGAATTTTGGCCGCTATAGTTCGCCTCCACTACTCGTCACAAGGAGCATTTCACATGTACGAAGCCATCGGTCACCGCGTTCAGGACGGCGTCGCGGAAATCACGATCAACCTGCCGCGCCATCGGAATGCGCTGTCGGTCAAGGCGATGCAAGAGATCACCGACGCGCTGAATCGAGCCGAGGAAGACGACAACGTGGGAGCGGTGATGATTACCGGCGCTGCTGACGCGTTCTGCGCTGGCTTCTACCTGCGCGAGATTCCGCTCGACAACGGTGTCGCCGGCATCCGTGACCACTTCCGAGTCGCTGCCCTCTGGTGGCACCAGATGATCCACAAGATCATTCGTGTGAAGAGGCCGGTGTTGGCGGCCGTTAATGGCGTCGCAGCCGGCGGCGGTCTGGGCGTGCTGCTGGCCAGCGATATGGCCATCTGCTCAGATAACGCCAAATTCGTGTGCGCCTGGCACAGCATTGGCATTGGAAATGACACGGCGACGAGCTACAGCCTCACGCGCGCAGTTGGTATGCGCAGAGCAATGGAGCTCATGCTGACCAACCGGACGCTGCAGCCGTCGGAGGCCTGCGACTGGGGCATCGTCAATCGCGTCTATCCCCAGGCGCAATTCCGAGACATCGCGTGGAAGGCTGCTCGCGAACTCGCATCGGTGCCCACGCACCTGCAGGTGATGGCCAAGGAGCGGTTCCACGCCGGCTGGATGCAGCCGGTCGAGGAATGCACGGAGTTTGAGATTCAGAACGTGATCTCGTCTGTGACCCATCCGCACTTCATGCCGCGGCTCAAGCGATTCCTGGACGGCGATAAGGCTGATCGCGCGCAGGTCGAGTTGCCCTCGGGCTTTTGAAGGAGCGGCGGATGCAGACAGTCAATGAGTTGCTCCGCCGGGCAGCCACCCGCGCGCCAGATCACTGTGCGTTGGCGGACCCGGCACGTGGGCTCCGTCTAACGCACGCAGAGCTACAGACGCGGGTGGAAGCTGTGGCCGCCCGCCTGCATGCAGACGGGCTTCGGCCGCAGCAGAGGGTCGCGGTGGTCGCCCCCAACTCCGCCGACGTGGTCATTGCAATCCTCGCGTTGCATCGGCTCGGCGCAGTTCCTGCGCTTCTCAATCCGCGTTTGAAGTCCGCTGAACTTGCCGAGCTGATCAAGCGCGGGGAAATGGCGGCTGCCGTCATAGCTGTCGGCCAGCAGGTCGCGGATACCATTTTCCAGAGCGGCAGCAGAGCGCAGATCATTTTTCTCGGCGACTTGGTACGAGATGGGGAGCCTTGCGACTCCTATGGTCCGCCGATTGAGGATCCGCAGCGCGAGCCAGCGCAGCCGGCGTTCATCTTCTATACCTCGGGAACCACTGGCCTGCCTAAGGCCGCGATCATTCCGCAGCGAGCTGCGGAAAGTCGAGTGCTGTTCATGTCGACGCAGGTCGGACTGCGTCATGGACAGCACAATGTGGTGCTGGGTCTGATGCCGCTCTACCACGTGGTGGGCTTCTTCGCGGTCCTGGTCGCCGCACTCGCTCTCGATGGCACCTATGTCGTAGTAGAGGAATTCCGACCCGTGGATGCGCTCCAGCTCGTGCAGCAGGAGCTGGTCACATCGCTATTCGCGACGCCGACGCACCTCGATGCGTTGGCTGCCGCAGCAGCGCAGGCTGGCTCGAGCCTCAAACTGGATTCGTTGCGCCACATCACTTTTGCGGGTGCGACTATGCCCGATGCCGTGCTCGAGGCCGTTCACCAGCATCTGCCCGGCGAGAAAGTGAACATCTATGGCACCACTGAGGCGATGAACTCGCTCTACATGCGACAGCCGAAGACGGGTACCGAAATGGTGCCTGGGTTCTTCTCGGAAGTGCGGATCGTTCGTGTCGGCGGCGGTGTCGACGAGGTGATGGCGAACGGAGAAGAGGGGGAGTTGATCGTGGCCGCCTCTGATTCAGCCTTCGTCGGTTACTTGAATCAGCCCCAAGCCACTGCGGAAAAGCTGCAGGACGGCTGGTATAGGACCAGCGACGCTGCCGTGTGGACACCTGAAGGTACCGTTCGAATCCTCGGTCGGGTGGACGACATGATCATCTCCGGCGGCGAGAACATTCACCCGTCCGAAATCGAGCGCGTGCTCGGAGCCGCACCTGGCGTGGCTGAGGTAGTCGTGATTGGCCTCGCAGACCAGCGGTGGGGGCAGTCTGTGACCGCCTGTGTGGTCCCTCGGCCTGGAGAGACCTTATCCGAAGATGCGCTCGACGCCTTCTGCCGCTCCAGTGAGCTTGCTGATTTCAAGCGGCCCAAGCGCTACTTCATCTTGGATCAGCTACCGAAGAATGCATTGAACAAGGTACTGCGGCGCCAGCTGGTGCAGCAGGTGTCAAGTTAGCCGTCTGCGCACCTAGCGCTATCACATCACCAAGGAGACAACAGATGCGTATTCATCGTCGCCAGTTTTCTATCGCCGCCGCCGCAAGTGTTGCCTCGGCCGCGCTGCCTGTAAGGGCACAAGAGTTGGTTCTGCGGGCCGTTAGTGCTTTCCCCGAGAAGACTTCTCAATCGATTCACTTCGAGAAGTTCATCGAGCGGGTCAACTCTACCGGCAAGGGCGTGCTGCGCATCAACTATGTGGGTGGTCCTCGTGCGATCCCGACTTTTGAAGTGGGTAATGCTGTCAAGAGCGGCGTTGTCGATATCGCAAACTGCCATGGCGGCTACTACGCAAATCTGTTCCCTGAAGCTGACGCTCTGAAGCTGATGCAAGTTACGCCTCAGGAGCTGCGCCGCAGTGGGGGCTTCGATGCGATCAACCGCATCTGGAACGCAAAGGGAAACATGCAGTACTTGGCGATGATCTACGCGTACTCGCCCTACCACCTTTTCCTCAACAAAAAGATCAGCAAGCCATCGGAGCTTGCGGGCATGAAGATCCGGATCTCTCCGCTTTACCGTGACTTTCTGTCGGCGCTAGGCGTGCAGGTCGTCAACGTGGCCCCGGGTGAAATCTACACGGCCCTCGAGCGTGGAGTAGTGGAAGGGTATGGCTGGCCGATCTACAGCATCTTTGACCTCGGTTGGCATGAGAAGACCAAGTACCGCGTTGAGCCGGGGTTCTATAACACCGAGACCAGCATCATCATGAATCTCGACTCGTATAAGCGGCTGACGTCAGCGCAACGAGCCGTGCTTGACCCAGCACTCGCGTACGCCGAAGGGCTCAATGAGGATTACAAGACGATCAATGCCCGCGAAGAAAAGAAGCAGGCTGACGCGGGCATTCAGGTGATTCGGTTCGAGGGTGAAGAAGGTCGAGAGTTTGTACGTCGTGCATACGACGAAGGTTGGAAGGGCATCATTGCGCGCGCACCGGAGAATGGTCCGCTTCTGCGTCGCTATTTGGCTTCCACCCAATGAAGTCAGCGATGGCCCCGATCTCCGTGCGCGGTGAGGCGCTGAGCCGTGTCGATGGCTGGACGTGCAGAGCCGAGGAAATTCTCGCTGCAGTTGCATGCGGTCTCGTGCTGCTCATGGTGCTCGTCATCTGTGCTGATGTGACCCTGCGCGCCACGATGCGATCGGGGCTGACTTCAGCCAGTGCGGTGGCAGAGTACTCGCTTTACGCGATTACCTTCCTAGCAGCCCCGCTCCTGCTGCGCAAGGGGCAGCACATTCGGGTAGACCTAGTTCTTAGGGCCATGCCGCCCAGAGCGGCATGGCTTCTGGAGTGGGCCGTGGATGCCTGTGGTGCGGCAATTAGTGGGCTGTTCTTGACATCCTCTGTGCACGTCCTGGTGCAAAGCTATTCTCAGTCTGCGATGGTGATGCGCGAGATGATGTTTCCGGAGTGGTGGCTGTACATTCCAATGCCGATCTCACTCGCGCTTCTGACAATCGAGTTTCTGCTGCGTATGCGACGCCTAGTTCAAGGTGAGCGCCAGATGAGAGAAGAGGCCACTTCGGCCGCTTGAGGAGAACAATAAATGAACTGGCAATTGGCAGCATGGCTGCTTCTGGGTGGGACTACGGTTCTTCTCTTCTTGGGGCTGCCGGTCGCCTACTCGTTCTTTGCCATCAATGTGGTGGGCGCCTGGCTTTTTCTCGGAGGTGATAGCGCACTGGGGCAGCTCGTCCGGAACGGATTGGTGGCTGTCGCCAGTTTCTCCCTCACGCCGATTCCTCTTTTTATTCTGATGGGCGAACTCCTGTTCCATACGGGGTTGGCACAGAGAGCAATCGATGGTATCGACAAGGTTATCCCTCGCCTTCCAGGGAGACTCGCAGTCATAGCCGTCGTCGCTGGAACCTTCTTTTCAGCCATTTCAGGTTCCACGATTGCGACCACCGCGATGCTTGGGAGCCTCATGCTTCCCATGATGCTAGCCAGGGGCTATGAGCCAAAACTCGGCATGGGGCCGATAATTGCGATCGGCGGTGTTGACATGCTGATTCCGCCGTCAGCTCTGGCTGTGTTGCTAGGCAGCTTGGCGGGCATCTCGATATCGAAGCTGCTGATTGGCGGGGTCTTGCCGGGCTTGCTGCTAGCCATTTCGTTCGTTGCCTACATCGTGGCTTCAGCCAAGTTGCGCCCAGAGTCAGCGCCCCGAGAGGAGCTGGTGGTGCTCCGTGGGTGGGAGCGCTGGCGCGAGCTGGTCGTCTACGTGCTGCCGCTGAGCCTCATCTTTGTGGCCATCGTCGCCGTCATCTCTGGAGGTGTAGCAACCCCGACAGAGGCCGCGGCTATCGGCTGCGCTGCCACGCTAGCGATCACCCTGATGTACCGGGCGTTGCGGTGGCAGTCGCTCGTCCAAGCTCTTCAAGGCACAGTCGCGATCTCGGGCATGATCTTGTTCATCATCGTGGCGGCTACGACCTTCTCACAGGTGTTGAGCTTTTCCGGTGCCACCAACGGTATCGTCGATCTTGTTCAGTCCTCAGGGCTACCGCCCGCCGGTGTGGTCGCAATCATGTTGGCTATTCTGATCTTCCTTGGGCTGTTCGTTGACCAGGTCAGCATGATGCTGCTGACATTGCCTTTCTACATGCCCATTGTGAAGTCGCTTGGAATCGACCAGATTTGGTTCGGCGTCATGTACCTGATCTGCATGCAACTAGGTCTGCTGATGCCCCCGCACGGCATGCTGTTGTACACGATGAAAGGGGTAGCCCCGAAGCACATCACGATGGGCCAGGTTTTTGCCAGTGCGATGCCCTACGTTGGCCTGTCATTCACCATGCTGATTCTGATTTTCTTCTGGCCCGGGATCGCTACCTGGCTGCCCGATGTGTTCGTGGGACGTTAAGCATGTCGAGGCAAGTTACGTTCGAGCAGCGAGTTGAGTTTGGCGACTGCGATCCTGTGGGTATCGTGTGGTTCCCGAACTACTTCAGGTGGCTGGACGCCGCTTCGCGGCACTTCTTCATCTCCTGCGGCGTCCCGCCTTGGCGCACTACGCTCGCTGAGCGAGGCATCGTCGGAACGCCGCTCGTCAGCAGCAATGCAAATTTCTCATCGCCCGTAAGCTATGACGATGTGCTGTTGATCGAGACCGAGGTCCGGGAGTGGGGTAAGAAAAGTTTCGTCCAGCACCATCGCGTGCTTCGCCTGTCCAACTCCGGTGAGGCGCCTCAGTTAGTGATGCAGGCGGACGAGACTCGGGTATTTGCTGGCTATCAGGAAGGTCGGCTTCGCGCCATTCCCATACCTGAGGACTACTTGGCCCTATGTAGCTAACGCTCTTCCCCGGCGGCGACTATGCCGCCTAAGACCAGATCTGCAAAATGATCCGCAATATCCGCAATAGTCGCATCGGAGCGCTTGCCCCACCAAGAGGCAACCGTGTTGCACATGCCGAGGATTCCGAGTGTCACCAGGCGGCAATCGAGGTCTTTCCGGAAGTCTCCGCGTCTAGTCCCTGAACGCAGGATAGTCTCCAAGTTACTCTCGTACTCACGGATCTGCCGACCGATCTCGTGGCGTGCTTCGTCCCCTAGGTCGTTGCGGTGCGCTAGGAATACCTTGTAGAACTCGGGTCTTACTTCAAGCGACTCAAGGTGTCGCTTGATCATTTCGCGGATTTTCTCGGCGGGCGCCTGTCGCGATTGTCGAATTTCAGTCGAGAAACTCACGTAACCCTCGATCGCGTAGACACAAATTTCCGCGAGTGCAGCCTCCTTAGACCGGATGTAGTAATAGAGGCTACCTTGTTGCACCCCGAGAGCATCGGCTATGTCCTTAGTCGTGGCGACGTGATAGCCGCGTTGGGAGAACTGGCGTGCAGCCTCCTGCAGCACTCGAAGGTACTTCGCGGTGTACTTGTCAGTCGAGCGTTGAGGGTTGCTCAATGTGAGAAACTCATGTGCATTCTATTGATCGTTCGAATTCTAGCTTGAGCGGAGGGCTTGGCGCTGACCCCGTACCCGATTCAGTACCGCTCGGAAGTAGAGATTCCCGGCTTTGTTGATTTCCACGCAAAGCTGACCCGGGGGGGGTGCGGATAAAAACTTGGACTGGTTTTATGCCGCAAGTCCAAGGCTCACCCGGTATTCGATCGGGCTGAGGGCCCCCAGGGAGATCTTGATCCGCTTCTCGTTGTACCAACGGATGTAGTCGTCGAGCACCTCAATGAACTGCTCAACTGTGACGCTCTTCCAGTCCCGAGGATAGAACAGTTCATTCTTCAACCGACCGAAGAAGCCCTCGCACGCTGCGTTGTCAGGCGAGCAGGCCTTGCGGGACATCGAGCGTGTGAGCTTGGCCTCGCTCATTCTGGATAGCCAGCCAGGCCAGCGGTAGTGACCTCCGCGGTCTGAGTGGACCACTGGTCGATCGCTTGTCTCTGTGACGGTCTCGATGGCTGCATCCAGCATGGTGTTGACCAGCTCTGCATCCGGACTCGTGCCGATGGTCCAGCTCACCACCATCCCGTCGAAGCAATCGATGATCGGCGACAGGTAGACCTTGCCTGCAGGGATCTGGAACTCCGTGATGTCGGTCAGCCATTTCTTGTTGGGGGCTGCTGCCTGGAAGTCACGGTTGATGATGTTCTCTGGTGCCGGGCTGATCTCGCCCAGGTAAGACGCATACCGACGCCTCTTGGGTTTTGCAACGACCAGGCTCTCTTGCTTCATCAGCCGCTGTATCACCTTCTCGGAGATCGGGCCTTGCTCTCTGGCCAGTGAGGCTTGCAGCCTGCGGTAGCCATAGCAGCGGTGATTGGACTCGAAGATCTCGGTGATGGACTGGCGCACCCTCACGTACTTGTCTCCGATTGCCGCGCGGGCCCGATGGTAGAAGTACGAGCTACGCGCAAGACTCAACTGTGCAAGGAGCTCTGGCAGGCCATAGTGCTCCCTGAGGGCGTCAATCAGCAGTGTCTTCTCCCGGTTAGACACCCCGATGGCCAGGTCAAATTCCCCCACCCTTGGCCACCCCAAATTCCCCCAGGCAGGACGGTCGGATTATGACGACTCGGGTGTGATGGCGATGCGTGCAGCGGCCTCCTTGAGGCGGTAGCTCTTGCCCTCGAACTCCAGCATCGCGCAGCGGTGCATGAGGCGATCCAGGATGGTGCTGGCCATGGTGGCGTCGCCGAGGTATTTGCCCCAGTCCTGCACCACGCGGTTGGACGTGATGAGAACAGCGCGGCGCAGCTTGTAGCGCTGGTGCACGATGGCCTGTAGGACTTCAGCGGCATGCTCGCTGATGCGTCTGGCCAGGAACAGGTCATCGAGGACGAGCAGGTCCGGCGCGACCCAGTCCTTGAGCAGCTCGGTGCGCTCTGCCGTAGTGGCCAGCGCGTAACGGGCGAACTCGGTGTCGGCTTCCAGGTAACGCACGTCATAGCCCTGCAGCGTGGCCTGGTAGGCCACGGCCTTGGCCACATGGCTCTTGCCGGTGCCCGGCTTGCCGATGATCAGCGCGTTGGCCCCCTCGCCGATGAACTTCAGGGTGTGCAACTCGAAGCAGGCGCTGCGCGGCAGCTTCGGGTTGAAACGCCAGTCGAAGTCAGCCAGCGAGGGGCGCTCATCCAGACCCGAGCGCTTGAAGCGGCGCTCGGTCAGGCGAGAGCGCCGGCGGTCCAGCTCGTCTTGCAGCATGGCGGCGAAGGTCTCCAGGAAAGGCTGCTGGGCGGCCTGGGCCTGCATCACGCGGGTGGACAGGGTCTCGGCGATGCCGGACAGGCGCAGCTCGCGCAGCGCGCGTTCGATCTCGATCATGTTCATGGCTGAACTCCCGGTGCGTTGGTGGTGTTGTTGGTGGTGGTGGTGGTGGTGTGGTGGTGTTTGCCGTGGCGGCGGCGAGCGCGAAGAGATCGCTGTACTCCTCAGCGTCTCGGATGAGCTCATGCTGCTGCGTCAGCGCGTGGGCACCGGCGGCGGGTGCTTCGCCGCAGGTAGCCTCGATGGCCGCCATCGCCTGGGCAAAGAGGGCTTCGGTCAGCGCCAGCACGCGCTTGTAGCTGTAGACCCCTTGCTCCAGGGCCTGGGCGCAGGCGGCATTGATGCAGTGCGCCGGGTAACGGCGCATGAGTCCCACAATGCCCCAGAGCTTGCGCTGCCCGACACGACCCTCGATGGCAAAGAGCAGCTCACACAGCCGGCTGGCGTGCTCACCAATCTCGCCGGCCTGACGCAGGATCAGGCGGGTCTCGCGAGACGGATTGAACACCCGCTCCTCCATGGGCAGAATCACCGTGCCGGGACGCTCGGCCTTGGCGTGGGTGCGCAGCAAGGCACGGGTGTGCATGTCACGAATCTCGATGCGCTGGGCGTAGATGCGCACCAACACCTTGGAGCCGATGTTCGCCGGGCGAGCGGCGTAGCTGCTGTGATCCACCCGCACACAGCTGTCGTCGCAGACGGTGCGCACCGCCTCGTCGAAATACTGCATTCCCAGCACTGGCAGGGGTTTGAGGTGGCTGCGCTCTTCCTCGAACATGGCCTGCACCTGGCGTCGCTCGGTGCCGTGGATGCGCTTGGATGCCCAGCTCTTCTCCCAGTGCGCCAGGAACTCGTTCTGGGCCTCGATGGACTCAAAGCGCCGGCCCTTCAAGGCCGTGGCCTGGGTATGGCCGATGGCATGCTCCACCGTGCCCTTGCGGTTGGGGTCTCGCACCCGCGCCGGGTCGGCCACCACGCCGTAGTGCGCCAGGGCGGCGGCGTACACCGGGTTGAGATCGGGCTCGTACAGGTCGGGCTTGAGGACGCCTTCCTTCAGATTGTCCAGCACCACGTACTGGGGGCAGCCCCCGAAGTACCGCAGGGCCCGCTCGTGCAGCTCGGCCCAGATCTGCTGGCTGGACTTCCAGACCACGCACCGGAAACTGGCACGGGAATACCGCAAGGTGGCCACGAACAGGCGGGGCTTGCGGTACCGGTCGCTGCCGGGCACGCGGGTGGGCGCGCCCTCGCCGTAGTCCACCTGCATCTCCTCGCCGGGCAGGAAGGACAGGCGATCGAACTGCTCGGGCTCCTTGTGCCGCAACTTTGCACAGAAGCGTTTGACCGAGTTGTACTGGCCATCAAAGCCGTGCTGGTCGACCAGGTCCTGGTAGATGGCCGTGGCGTTTCGCTTCAGCCGCAGCTGGGCTTCGATGAACTCGCGCCAGGGTTCGCACAGGGAGGTGGCCACCGGCCCAGGAGCCGGTGGCCAGGGTGGGGGAATTTGACCTGCCGAGCCGGTGG
Organism: Acidovorax sp. T1; assembly: GCF_002176815.1. NCBI lineage: Bacteria > Pseudomonadati > Pseudomonadota > Betaproteobacteria > Burkholderiales > Comamonadaceae > Acidovorax > Acidovorax sp. T1. The sequence continues at coordinate 341,944 of NZ_CP021648.1, forward strand.
CCACCCCGGGGGAATTTGACTGCAGTTGCTCCAGCCAGCGCTGGTGGTAGCTCCTGACCGTCTTGCGGTCGATGCCCGTGATGCGGGCGATCTCGCGTTGCGATGTGTTGCGCTCCAGCAGTGTCTCTATGGTGGCGCGTTGGTTGGACTTCAAGACATTCACTCCTTGGCCTTCCCTCGGGGAAGACTGGATCAATGTCCTGCCAACAGGTGCCGACGACGCCGGCGTTAAACCCCTATCCCCGATCAGTTCAGGTGGGGGAGTTTGAGGTGGCCATAGACGGGGGAATTTGGGTGGCCATCAGGGGACAGGAGCTGCAGATCGACGCCCAGGCCTTTTTTTAACAGTTCATTGGCCTTGTTCAAGAGGTCCTGCTCAAGGCGCAGTTGCCTGACTTCGTGGCGCAGTATCTCAACTTGGCGCTCGAGCTCTTCACGCTCTTGCGCCTGCGGTGATCGATCGGTGTGTTTCATTGATGCGGGTGCCTCACGCCCCAGAAGCTGGTTCTTCCAGTTGTACAACGTTGGCCGGCACACGCCGAGCCTGTCGGCAACAGCCTGTGCACTTTCCTGCCGGGTGCAAAGCTCCATCACTCCCGCGTGCTTCAAGCTCTCGGGATATCTTCGCTGGCCCACACTGCCGACAAGGGCCATCCTGGCTTCAGGGAATGCCTCGCGGACCCACTTGGTTAGCGTTCCACGCCCTGGATAGCCCAGCGCCCTCATGGTGGCAGCGATGCATCGATCATGTGTGAGGTAGTGCTCGATGGCCGCTGCCTTCTGGCCCTGCGAGAACTTCGGCTCCCGACGGGCATATCCCAGCGGCAGGTCGAGCCGCTGCTGATACTCGCGGTACCACCCCTTCAATGCATTCTTGGTTGGGTAACCCAGCTGACGGATGGTCGGGCTGGTGCGTTTGCCGAGCTTGATGTAGAGCTCAACGGCTCGGATTCGGTCTTCGTAGGAATACATGAACTACCTTCTAGTAGTCCAAGTTTTCGTCCGCACCCCCACCTTCAAGTCCCATACCCAGGAGCCATCATGACAATCGGACGTCGACAATTCATCAAGGGCAGTCTTGCAGTCGCTGCCATAGGCGGGCTACCATTTTCACTCAGCCAGCCTGCGTTGGCGGCGTTAACGCCTCGAAAAGATCGATCTTGGGAGGATGGATACCGCAACATCTTTAAAGGCGAGACGATCGTCCGAACGATCAATATGCCCAACTGTACGGGTTCCTGCGCATGGAACGTGATTGTCAAAGATGGCATCGTGCAGCGTGTTGAGCAGCCTCTAGACTACCCGGACGACGAGTACAACCCGCGCGGTTGCATGAAGGGTGCCACCTATCACCGCCGGGTGTACTCGCCCAATCGGGTCAAGTTTCCGATGAAGCGGGTTGGGCCGCGCGGTGCGGGGCAATGGAAGCGGATTAGTTGGGATGAAGCGTTTGACTATCTTGCTACAGAAATCAAGCGAATTTCTGCGAAGTATGGTGCCAATACGGTGTGGATCTACCCGCCGGTACCTGCCACGGGTATCGTCAAACAGGGTGCGGGCTTCCGTTTTGCATCGGTCAATGGTTTCGGCCTTGGGACCTTTTACAACTGGTACGGCGACCTGCCATTGGCACATCCCATTACCTGGAACGTGCAGACCGAAGAGCATGAATTCAAAGACATGCTCCACACCAAGTACGCCATCATCTGGGGGTCTGACATCTTGCAGACCCGCATGCCTGACGCACACTTCTTCACCGATGCGCGCGCAAAAGGTGTCAAGCTAGTTTACATCGCACCCTATTACGACCCCACGGCCACGGCGGTAGACGAGTGGATTCGCGTACGTCCTGGTACAGATGGCGCCTTGGCTCTGGGTATGTGCCATGTGGTGGTCAAACGCGGTCTGACTGACGATAACCACCTGCGCCGGACCACAAGCGGTCCGCTATTGGTGCGCAAAGACAATGGCAAGTATCTGAAGTCCATCGACGTCATGGCAGGCGGCGATGCCAAGACTTTTATGGTTTTTGATCCGCAATCGGCAAAGGCAGTGCCGGATACCTATTTCAGTGCGACAAATGCACTGACTGGCACGTGGGACATTCCGTTGAAGGACGGCAAGACTGTGAGTTGCACAACGGCCCACACGTTGATGCTGAAAAAGCTGGAAGATTACGATCCGGCCACCGTGGCGGAAATCACCGGTGTGCCCGCCGCTGTCATCGAACGCATTGCGGTCGAATATGCGACGACCAAACCTTCCAGCATCTGGTCCGGGACCGGCATCAATCACTGGTATCACGGCGACCTGATCGGTCGGGCAGTGATTGAGCTGGCCTGCCTGACCGGTAACGTGGGCGTGCACGGTGGTGGCGTGAGCCCCTGGGCTGGTCAGTACCTGATGCGGCTGAATCCGACGGAGTATTTCTTCCCCAAGAAGAATAATGGCAATCCCAATGATCGTTACCGTGCCGTGCCTTTGGATACCGCCTATGTGGTCAATGGGCCGACGGACACCATGGCCGACAAGGCCAAATTATGGCGACAGATCCGTTGTATTTGGGCCGCCGGTGGCAATCTGCTTGGCGAGGCATCCGATCAAAGCAATCTGACCCGCAAGGTGTTGCCCGAAATTGAATTGATTGTCTCACCCGAGATCGAGATGAGCACCACCGCTCAATTGGCCGATATCGTGCTGCCGGTTGTCAGCTGGTTCGAACTGCCCTATGACATCGCCACCACGCCAGCGCATCCCTATATTCAGTTGGCTGAGGGCTCCATTCAACCGATGTTCGAGGCCAAGACTGACATCGAGATTTACTACGAAATGTGCAAACGCCTGGGTACCGGTGACATATTCAAGTTCAACCGCCCTGAGCCCGCCATTGAATTGCTGCTGGAAACCGGTGGGCCGCAAGTCAAGGGCATCACATTCGAGCGCTTGAAGAAAGAGCGCTGCATCCGGGTTAACCTTCCAAGCTCACCTTACGCATCGTTTACCGAAGAAATTGAGGGCAAGCAAAAATTCAAGACGGCATCCGGAAGGCAGGAGTTGTACAAAGACGAAGACCGATTTATCGAGATGGGAGAGCAGTTGCCAGTGCACAAGGAGCCACACATGGCCACGCCGTATGGCCCCTCGAAGGTCTGGAGCGAAGCGAAAAAGGAGAGTAACCCCTATTACAAGACCTATCCCATGGTTTACCACGCCCGGCACACCCGCTGGAGTGTCCACTCATCGTGGCGTACCACGGAAGAGATTCTTAAGCTTGACGACATCGGCCAACCGCTGTTGGAATTGAACCCGATTGATGCAATCAAACGCGGATTGGTTGCCGGGGACTGGGCTACGGCCTACAACCAGAACGGCTATGTCAAGGCCAAGGTCAAGGTGCGCGAATCGGTCCCGCCTGGTGCTGTCTTGATCTATTTTGGCTGGCAGCGCGACCAAATTCGTGAGGGCCATTGGAACGCCCTAACACACAACGACATCAATCCGATTCACGAAATCTACTTCATTCCCAATGTTTGGGGCCCAGTTTCTGGCCACTTTGACCAGTTGTGTGAAGTCAAGAAGGCTTAACAAGGAGCAACAACATGTCTGAAGAACTCTGGCAAAAATTCTATGGCAAGCCTAATCCGAAGTACGGGAACAAGGTCCAGTATGGAATGCTTCTTGACATCAATAAGTGCATCGGTTGCCATACATGCACCATGTCATGCAAACAAACCTGGACCAGCGGTCCGGGTCAGGAAAACATGTATTGGAATAGCGTATCGACGCAGCCATTTGGCAAGTACCCTCGGAAAAATGGTAGCAAGAATCCCACAGACTGGGACTACCGTTTTTCCAATCTGTACCAAGACACGCCCAAAGGCAAATTTCCAAAGCTTTGGCAGTTCTATCTGGCAAGGCCATGCAACCACTGCGCCAATCCCGCTTGTCTCCCGGCCTGCCCGACACGCTCAATCTACAAGACGGAGGATGGGGTTGTTCTCATTGACCAAAACACGTGTGAAGGCTTTCAGAACTGCGTAAAAGCTTGCCCCTACGACAAAATCTATTACAACGCAGTCACAAAAAAATCTCAAAAGTGCATGTTCTGCTTCCCACTGCTTGAAAAGGGACAAGAGCCACAATGTGTCAAGACCTGCGTTGGCAAGATCCGAATCTTTGGAAACCTTATGGATCCGGAAAGCACGATCTCAAAAATGATCCGGGACCCGTCGCTGGGCGTTAAGGCCTATGACCCGGAGACCAGCCTCAAGGCCACCCACCGTGTGATGACTCCACAGGAGCCACGGCAGTACCGCCCAGACTTCGGAACAATTCCTTCTGTTTGGTACATACCTCCCAGGAACATCCCTAAGGAAGAAGTTGAAAAGTACTTCGGATACGGCATGGGTGGATTGCTCGACGAGCCACACCACGTTGAAGCCCCGACCAAGATGAAAGACATCTAGCGCCAAAAGGAACAACCAAAATGAATACAACACTATCCTGCGACGCGCCGTCGAGCCAGCCATTGTCCCCGCGGGACCGCGCGCAGTTGTACCACTTCCTTGAGCTGGCCTTCGCACATCCCGGTGAAGATGGGCACGCTTATTTTTCTGAGGAAAGCACTGAGCGCGACTTCCAGGGCCGCTACAAAGGGGTCGGTCAAGCCGGTGGAATTCTCGATCAGAAGGGTGAGACAGCAGCAAGCCAATTCTTTGCTGGGATTCGCCGGATGAGTTTCGAAGATGCCGAGGCTGCCCACATATCCCTTTTCACAAACAACTATCCACACCTTCCATGTCCACCGTATGGATCGTTGTTCACGACAGTCGACAGTGACAAGCGCCTGGCAGAAATGCTCGCGATCAAGGAGTTTTACCAAAGCCATGGTGTCGACATGTCTGAAACTTTCGACGACTTACCAGACCACTTGTGCGTGGAGCTGGAGTTTTTGCAACTGCTGTGTTTTCGGGAGGGCGAGGCCGTAGATCGTTCTGATGCTGAATTGCTTGCGGGCGTGCGAGATGCACAGGCGGAATTTTTGGATCGCTTCTTGCTAAAATTTACCGACTGCCTTGCAGACATTGCAATCAAACTGGTCCCTGAAAATCCCTACAGCCATCTCCTTGACTCCATGCGCTATCTAGTGCATGTGCATCGCTCGCAACTTGATGCTGCCAATCAATCTGCCATTCCCGGGAGCCCATCATGAAAAACCCGCTTTTACTGCTTTGTTTGACTGTCGGGCTCGCCATCGGATTGTGCGGTGCAAGTGTGGCCGCCGACAAGACCTGGATACCTCAAAGGGCTCCTCAAAGAAGGCGTCGGCGAAGATGGACGTGACCCCGCATTTCAAGCCGACTGGCAAGACTGTTTCTGCAGCCAGGGGCGAGCCCATATTTGTTGATCACTGCGCGTTGTGTCATGGACTTCATGGACGCGGCGATGGACCACGTTCAGCATTTTTTCAACCCGGCGTGCAGTTCATTCCCGACTTTGCAACGCCGGGGTACCTAAATGGTCGCGACGAGCAATTGCTGCAAAGCGTACGCGAGGGACTTTCGCGATTGCCTGAACCCGCGATATTGATGCCCCAATTCAAATACATACTGGCAGACGATGAAATTCGCAGTGTGCTGGCCTATCTAAAGACCCTCGCAGTAATGGGGGTCTCCTCGTTTTCAGTGCAATAAGTGACGGTACGAAAAGCTAGCACTGGCGCGGAGGTGGTGTTGGTAGATCGTTGATTTCATTGACTTTCCTGTTCACTTTCAAATCTGCGATTCGTGGCGTCAAACCGTGGTCGGTTTCATCCATTGGTGCCAGTTATCGATGCATTTGGCCGCGAAGGCAGGATTTGGTCAGCATAGCGGTCAACCGGGAAGCGAAACACACCCCGCAAGTTGATGCTCTCCAGCCTGGTGGGCGCAATCTTCCCGATCAGTTCCGGTGGAATGACCTGGCGGCGGTTCGACCAGCGATCCAGGACCGCCTGCATCTGTGAGGTATTCCACGCCATCACGATGTTGGCCATCAGGCTCAACGCATCGGCCACAGCCTGCATTTCATCGACACGTTTGGCCTGCGCCGGGCTGATCCGGCCGGTATAAATGGCGCGCTTGAGGGCGTTAACAGCCTCGCCCCGATTGAGCACCCGGCGCAACTCGTTCCTGAAAGCGTCCTTGACAAAGTAGTCAGCCAAAAACGCCGTACGCAGCAACCGCCCCAATTGCACGCCAGCCTCATAGATTGGATCGCCCTGGGCGGCAGAACCGAACCGCGCAAGAGCTGCCACCGCACTGGCATGTCCGCTCATGACCGAGGCTGCCAGGTGCACCAGACTATCCCAATGCTTTTCGATCAAAGCGACGTCGACATTGGCTTCGCACACCGCAGCGATTTCTGCGGGCACTTTGGTGCCGCGTGGCACAAAGAGGTGGCGCTGTTTGAGTTCCTTCAACCGCGGGCAAAGATCAAAACCAAGCAAACGGGCATGTGACATGGCAAAGTCGGTGTAGCCATGGGTATCCACAGCAAGCTGGCTGGTCTCCAGCTTTTCTTGGCGGATGACACCTTCAATGGCCACGCTCGCCTGGCGCTCATTGAGCACAAAGGGCTGCGCATGGAAGATGCCCCACCGGTCTTTTACATGGGAGTAGATTCCAATGGAAGGTGTGTTGCGCCGAGGATCAAGCCGGGCTTGCCACACCCGTTTGGTGGTCTCCATGCTCATCATGTCAGAAGATGCCAAATCGGACCGCCCCCAGGTGGCGGCAATCGGGTGTCGCTGCATGAATTCCAGCACAGCCTGGCAGGCCTGGCTCAGACGCCGTTCGTCCCGCGCCCAGCGCATGGCCTGGCGAATGCTGGTGGCAGACAATTGCGGAATCATGCGCGCGCATTCGACCGCAGTCAGACTGGTGCCGTGGGCCATGATGCCGGCATAGACCATCAGCAGCTCGTCGGTAGAGCGCGGCTCACGTCCGAGCATGATCCAGCTAAAGCGCACCTGGGCGTCAACGGCCAGAATCACTTCCGGCAATTGAACCTCACCGATGCGGTGATCCAAAGCCGCGCGCAGCTTGGTCACTTCTGGGTCTTCGTCCTCTGCGGGCAATGGCGACAAATGGAGTTCATCATCCACGCGCAGTACGCCACTGCGGGCTGCAGCGGCCACCGCATCGACACCGGCAGTTACTCTGGCCAGCAAAGGCTTCAAGAAAGTGGCAGCCTTGCTGGGTAACGATAGACGGGCATAGTGTTTCTTGGACTCTGCCTGCCAACGCTCGTCCGTGAAGAACAAGCGCGCACGACCCCGAAAGCTCAGGCTGTGCTCAATCCAGACCGAGCCATTGCGCACCGCGCGGCGCAGGGCAAACAGGGTGGCCACCTCCAACGCCTGAAACGCCCGTTCCCGGTCTGGGCTGGAGATCGAAACCTGCCAGATCATTCCCAGACTTGGTGCCACCACTTCAACTGGCAGCTTTCTGGATCCTTTGAGATATAAAGCTTGCAGCTTGGCAAGGTACTCGATGGCAGGATGCTCGCCGGTGGCCTGCCAGGGCAGCTTTGCAATGGCGACGAGCAACGACCGCACGGGGCGAATTCCATCAATCAATCCCTCGCGGACCAGGGAGGCCCTGCTCGGTGGTTTGCGTTTCTGGGTTTCGGTGATCAAGGCTTCAAGACGGGCACGCAACTCAGCATCTGGCACCGCACCTTGCGCGCTCAAGGCAACAAGTTCGCCGAGCAGCGTTTTGTACATTGCGGCCCAATTGACGGTAGCGGGGACATCGGCGGCAGCCTGACGCCACAGATCGGCGATCCGGCGCTGCACCATAAGGATCAACTGGTCTGTGGTGGTGAACAGGCAATACCGAAGAAAGCATGCGACCTCCACGGTGCGCGCTGGCTCTTTGATCTTGGCTCCGGCTGAGGGCGGCCTGGAGACAAGTCGGCGCGCGTAGCGGCGCAAGATGAGATCGGGGATGTCTGCCAGGTGCTTATGAACGTCCAGCGTGTAAAGCAGGTCGATGCGCTCCAGTACCTCGCTGATTTGGCGGGTTGAGTGTTTCGCCGGTGCAGCCCATAGCCAACTCTGCTGGGTTTGTCCATCTGGGCGCAGCTCTGAAACTGAGGCTCGCCAGCGATCAAGTGTTGCTGGATCAACGCTGGCGGCGATGGCGGTGCCTGTTTCAACTTCAAGCTGGGCAAGTGCCGCCGCAATCAGTGTCCGAATTGCCCGCTCGTGCACGATCACCAGCTTGTTCTTGTACAGCCATTGACGCGCCCGCACGAGTAGCTGATCGCGGTCGGCGCAGCGCGCCACTTCGTCGCGCAGTTCACGTACCAGTGAGCGGCGCTGGTGCTCGCTCATCCACTGGAATCCAAGGACCGTGCAGGCTACTTGTTGGTGATCGAATAGCGTGCGCCCGCGTTCATACATGGCTCTCAGCGAGGCGACTTCTGGTGCTGCAATGCCAAGCTCGTTGCCAAGGTGGCGCCACAAGGCTACTGGAATTACCCGAAAGGCACCGAGCAAACGCCCACTCATGCGCAGGAAACCAATATGGAGCGCCAGACCAAGCTTGTGGGAATCACCTCGGCGTGCATTGATTGCGTCGCGCTCGGCACCATCGAAGGTGAAAAATGCCTTCATCTCGAAGTCGCTGATATCGCGGGGGAGCCCACGCATCCCCAAAAACGTTGTGTGCCAACCCTGCATCGTGAACCTCAAAAGTGGGAGGCCACCATACCCGTTTACAAAGCGAACAGGAAAGTCAATGAAATCAACGGTCTACCCAGACCACCCCCGCGCCAGTGCTAGCTTTGCGTACCGTCACTTATTGCACTGAAAACGAGGAGACCCCGGGTCCTGCCTGAGCTGGGTGACCAGGTCCTGGGTGCTGCGCAGCGGCGAGTCGGCGCGCACCACCACCGTGACGAACTCGCGGAACAGCGTGGCCAGCGGCGTGCCTTTTTGCAGGTGGTCGGGCAGCGCGTTCTGTGCCAGGCTGTTGCCGTAGCTGGTGCTGAGCGTCATCAGCGCATGCGCGTCGCCCGGGTGGCGGTGCAGGCCTTCGAGCGCGACGATGCCATGCGCACTCGATTTGTTGCTGACGATGAAGCCGGGCGCGAGCTTTTCGCGCGTCAGCAGCTCGGTGAGCTTGCGTGCCGCGACATCGAGCGCCGCGCCCGCGCCGCTGGGCACGATGAATTCGGTCGACTTGCGCGGTTTCCAGTCGGCGTCGCCTTGCGCCTGCGCCTGCGCCGGCAGCCAGGCGCTGCAAGCCAGCGCCATGAGCGCGGCAAGGGCGGGGCGCAGTGACAGGGGACGGGGCGTGGTCGGCATGGCGTGGTTCCTTGGAAGGCAAGATCGCAGCTTTTTGCTGCGTTGATCTGCACTTTAGGAAGCATGGCCTGCGCGGGGAACAAAGCTTTTCGCATGAGCTTGCGCGGGAAACGTGTAAGCGCCTCTGCGCCTGGCAGTCTCAGTCGGTGATGTACTCGGGATGGCGCTGGCGGATGTCGGAGACGCGGCTGAGCGTGCCCGACAGATGCGCGCGCAGCGCGGCCTGGGCGGCGTCGGGCGCGCCGCTGGCCAGGGCTTCGACGATGCGGCGGTGGTCGCGCACCACGCGCTCGGCGTTGCCGGCAGAAGGCAGGTCGAGGCGGCGCAGCCGGTCGAGGTGGCCGCTGCGCCGGCGCACCAGCTCGTACAGATCGGGGGCGCCCGCGGCTTCGTACATGGTGCGGTGAAAGGCCTGGTCGGCGGCGATGAACTCCTCGGCGCCGCTGGTGGCCAGCGCCGCCTGGACATCGACCATGGACCGCAGGCGTGCGTGCAGCGCGCTGTCGCCGGCCAGCGCGAGCGTGCGCACCACTTCCAGTTCGATCGCGCAGCGCAGGAACTGCGCCTGCTCGGCCGAAGGCAGGTCGATGCGGCTCACGCGCGTGGCGTGCTGGGCAAAGATGTCGACCAGACCTTCCTGGCGCAACTGCATCAGCGCATCGCGCACTGGCGTCTGGCTCAGCTCGAAGCGTTCGGCGATTTCGGCGCGTGACAGGGGCGTGCCTGGCGCGAGCTCCAGGGAAATGATGGCTTCGCGCAGCCATCCGAAAACCTGCGGGGCGGCCTGGCGAGTGCGGTCGAGCTTGTGGATTGTCTTCATCGGGTGTCGCTGTATGGGCCTTGATTTTAAGGTCTTGCAGCATTGACGCGCTAATACATTAGTGCTTCAATTGGCCTGCATTTCAATAATTCCCGGAGACAAATCCATGCACCGTCGCCTTGCCCTGGTTGCTGCCGCCTGCAGCAGCCTTTGCCTTTTCGCCACCGCCGCCCATGCCGCCGACTGGCCCACGGCCAAGCCCATCACCTGGGTCGTGCCTTTTGCCCCCGGCGGATCGACCGACGTGGTGGCGCGCATGGTGGGCCACGAGCTGTCCGCGGCGCTCAAGCAGTCGGTGGTGATCGACAACCGCCCGGGCGCGGGCGGTGCGATCGGCGTGCAGGCCGTGGCGCGTTCGCCGGCCGATGGCTATACGCTGATCGGCGGAACGATCAGCACCCATGCGATCAACTCCGCGCTCTACAAGAAGCTGCCATACGACCCGGTCAAGGACTTCGAGCCCGTGACGCTGATCGCCTATGTGCCCAACGTGCTGATGGTCAACAGTTCGCTGGGCATCAACACCGTGCAGGAACTGGTCGCATGGATCCGCAAGAACCCGGAGAAAGCCTCCTATGCCTCGTCGGGCGCGGGCACCTCGACCCATCTGACCGGAGCGCAGATGGCCGAACTGCTCAAGGTGCCCATGCAGCACATCGCCTACAAGGGCAGCCCGCAGGCGCTGCAGGACGTGGCCGCGGGCAATGTACCTTTTCTTTTCGACCAGCTCACCGCCGGACTGCCGCTGGTCAAGGCCGGCAAGCTCAAGTTTCTCGCCGTGACGACCAAGACGCGTTCGCCTCTGGCCCCCGATGTGCCCACCACGGCGGAAGCGGGCTTCCCGGGCCTGGATCTGGTGTCCTGGCAGGCGGTCTACGCCCCCAAGGGCACGCCCAAGGATGTCGTGACCCGGCTCAACACCGAAGTCGTCAAGGCCCTCAAGTCGCCGGAACTCAAGGGCAAGCTCGAGACGCAGTTCGGCATGCAGGTGGTGGGCAGCACGCCGGCCGAGCTCGCTGCCGTGACAGCGGCCGACATGGCGCGCCTGGGTGAGTTGGTCCGCAAGACCGGAGCCACCACCGAGTAACGCTTGGACAGACACAGCAACCGAGACACCACAGAACCATGGCACGCGACATCACCATCACCCACGTCCGTATAACTCCCATCGCTTTTCGCGACGGACCGCTGCTCAACGCGGCCGGAATCCACGAACCCTGGGCACTGCGGGCCATCGTCGAGATCGAGACCAGCGACGGCCGCATAGGCATCTCCGAGACCTATGGCGACGAGCCCATGCTCAAGGTGCTGGAGCAGGCCAGACCACTGCTGATCGGCCTGTCGCCGTTTGCGCTCAACACCATGGAGGAGCGCGTGCGCGCCACGATCACGGCCGTGCCCGGTGCAGTGGAGTTCGAGCTGGCGCCAGGCTCGCATGCGGCCAAGAACGCGCCCAAGGTGATCAGCACCTTCGAAGTCGGCATGCTCGACCTGCAAGGCCAGATCGTCGGCGCCCCCGTGGTCGACCTGCTGGGCGGCGCGGTGCGCAAGTCGGTGCCCTACAGCGCCTATCTGTTCTTCAAATATGCGGAGCATATCGGCCAGCCCTATGCGCCCGACGCCTGGGGCGAAGGCATCAGCCCCGAACAGATCGTCGAGCAGGCGCGGCGCATGATCGGGCTCTATGGCTTCCAGAGCATCAAGCTCAAGGGCGGGGTGTTCGAGCCAGCACACGAAGTGGCCTGCATGCAGGCGCTGGCCAAGGCCTTTCCGGGGCTGCCGCTGCGCCTGGACCCGAACGCCAACTGGTCGCTGGCCGCGAGCATCGCCGCCGCACCCGCGCTCGATGAAATCCTCGAGTACTACGAGGACCCGACTCCCGGTCTCGAAGGCATGGCCGAACTGGCAAAGCACACCAAGCTGCCCCTGGCGACCAACATGGTGATCACCACCATGGAAGACTTCCGCAAGGGCTGCGAGATGGGCTCGGTCAAGGTGTTGCTGTCGGACCACCATTACTGGGGCGGCCTGCGCGCCACGCAGACGCTGGCGCGCATGTGCCGGCTCTGGGGCCTGGGCATGTCGATGCACTCGAACTCGCATCTGGGCATCAGCCTGATGGCCATGACCCATGTCGCGGCCAGCGTGCCCAATCTGACCTATGCCTGCGACACCCACTATCCCTGGCAGGAGGAGGAAGTCGTCAAGGGCGGACGCATACGCTTCGAGCAGGGTTCGGTGGTCGTGCCCACGACGCCTGGCCTGGGCGTGGAGCTGGACCGCGAGGCGCTGGCCACGCTGCATGCGCAGTATCTGGAATGCGGCGTGCGCAATCGCGACGATCTGCAGCAGATGCGGCGTTACGACCCCTCGTTCACAGGTAAGACGCCGCGCTTTTGACCCGGCGCTCGGGCTGGGCGCTTGCGTTGGCGCAAAAAAGTGTGGGGCGTTGGCGCCAGCACCCGGGCCGCGGCGTTAAGCTCGGGAATCTATGACGAACGTCACTTTTCCACCCCCGTACATCCACCCCGACCAGGCGGCCAGCCAGCTGCGCAGCCAGGGGTATGCCGTTTTGTCTCCCGCCGACGTCGCGGCCTGGATCGGTGCGACGCCGGCGCAGCTGCAGACGCTGGCCGACGACTGGTCCGATCTGCCGCCCGACGAGCATCTCAAGGACGGCGGTCGTTACCGGCGCCGCCGCCACTCGTGCTTCATCGCCGAGGACGGGCAGCTGGAGCAGGTCGCGCACCGCGCGCACTGGCAGCCGGTGGAGTACAACGCGCTGCACGGCGGCATGCTGCGCATGTTCGCGCCCATGCATGAGCATGTCGTGGCCCAGCCCGCATGGCGCAAGCTGCTGATACAGCTCGGTCACCTGTCGGACCAGGTGTTTCGCCTGCACGCGCCGCCCGCGCCCTGGTTCATCGAATCGCACCAGTTCCGCATCGATACCCAGCACGGCATTGGCCGGCCCACGCCCGAAGGCGCGCACCGCGACGGCGTCGATCTGGTGGCGGTGTTTCTGGTCGGCCGCGAGAACGTGAAAGGCGGCGAGACCCGCGTTTTCGAAGCTTCGGGACCGCAAGGCCAGCGCTTCACGCTGACCGAACCCTGGTCGCTGATGCTGCTCGACGACGCGCGCATGATCCATGAGACCACGCCCATTCAGCCCGTGGCAGATGGCGGCTATCGTGATACGCTGGTGGTCACCTGCCGCCGCGGTGGTTTTCAGGGCGCGCAATTCGATGAACCCGCGTGACTTGACAACTATCAATGCCTGCGGCCTGGTGGCATGCCACACTGCAGTCATTGGGCCCGCGCTGCGGCCTGTCGTGTTCATCTAGAGGAGAGACATTATGTTCAAGCACATTCTGGTTCCGGTCGACGGCTCGTCCACATCGCTGCTCGCGGTCTCCAAGGCCGCTGAACTGGCCAAGGTCTTCGGCAGCAGCGTGACCGCTGTCTATGTGGTCGATCCCTATCCTTTCACCGGCGTGGGCGCCGACTTCGCCTACGGCCAGGCCCAGTACCTGAGCGCGGCCACGGCCGAAGCCAACACAGCGCTCGAAGCCGTGCGCAAGATCATGGACGAATCCGGCCTGGCGGTGAATACCGTGGTCGGCGAGGGCCATGCGGTGCATGAAGGCATCGTGCGCGTGGTGGAGAATACGGGCGCCGACCTGATCGTCATCGGCTCGAACGGCCGCCGCGGCCTCGAAAAGCTGATGCTGGGCAGTGTGACCCAGCGCGTGCTGCGTTCGGTCCATATCCCGGTGCTGGTCGTCAAGCCTTGATGGCGGCGTTGCGCCCATGAAAAAGCCGCTGGGAACAGCGGCTTTTTTGTGGGCAGGGGGTTTGGGAGCAACAACGGGCCTAAATCCCCCGTTCGTCCTGAGCGAGGTAAGCAAGCCGAGGTCTCGCAAGGCGTCAAAAAGAAACAGCGGGCTTTATCCCCCGTTCGTCCTGAGCCTGCCTCGCCGGCCGCGTCGAAGGATGAACGACCCGCGCTCAAGTCATGAGGACGGGGCGTTCATGGTGCGACGCGCCCGGCCAGGGAAGCTCACCACGAACGGTTTGGAAGCGCTCGTCGCTGTTTGTCCCAATAGACCGCCTTCTAAGTCATTGATTTATTTGAAAAAAGCTGTTTCTTGAGAGCCTGCCTCGCCGGCCGGGTCGAAGGATGAACGGCCTGCGCTCAAGCCGTGAGGCCGGCACCCGCCAACAGACTCAGAACGAATGCACCATGCCCGCCGACAGACCCGTGGCGCGCGCCTTGTTGGCCGCGCCCTGGAAGCCATGGCGCCAGCGCGTGTTGTCGACCTCGGCGTAGAGCTTGGTGCGGCGCGAGAGCTTGTATTCGGCAAAGGCCACGAGGCGGCCGTAGCCGTCGTCGGCGGCGCCGGTGCGCGTGCGGTCCACCTTGTAGTAGGCGGCCGTGAGTTCGGTCTGACCGCTCACGGCCCAGGTCGCGCCCGCGGACAGCATGCGCTGTACGGTGTGCTGGTTGGCCGCGGTTTCGGCCTTGCTGCGCCCGGCATTGGCCGCGAGCCGCAGCTTGCCCCACTGGTAGGCCGCACCCAGCGTCGCGCCATCAAGCTCGCGCTGGTTGAGGTCCTTGAACGTCTGGAACGCGCCCGATACCGTCAAGCCGTCGGCCGCATAGGCCAGGCCCAGGCCGCGTGACGACAGCGCGCCGCTTTGCCCCGCGACCTCGCCCAGACCCAGCATGGCGCGCGCCGTCAGGCCACCCCAGCGGCCCGTGTATTTGAGCGAATTGTCGAGACGGTACGAGCCCGAAGTCGAGCCCGCGCTGCCGAACTGGATGCCCAGGCCATGCTGGCTCAGCGCCGCCACGCCGATGCTGGGGTTGAAGCCCGCAAAGCGCATGGCCAGCGGATCGACGGGCGAGACCGCGTCGGCCAGCGTGGTCGTCTGGCGGCCCAGTGCCAGCGTACCCCAGCCGCCCTGCAGCCCGACCCATGATGCGCGGTCGAAGTACTTGCTGGCGTTGGCCGATGTGCCGGTGTCGGCGTTGATGCCGCTTTCCAGCTGGAACAGCGCTTTTGTGCCGCCGCCCAGGTCTTCGCTGGCGCGGATTCCCCAGCGGCTGGTGGTATTGATTCCGCTGCCCAGACTGCTGGTCGAAGCGGCCGCGGGCGCGTTGCCGGCCGTCAGGCCGCTGCCGTGGCGCGCGCCCAGGTCAACGATGCCGTACAGCGTGACGCTGCTGGTCTGCGCCGTGACGCAGGTGCTGGCGAGCAGGGCGCACAGCGTGGCTATGGTTTTCATTCTTGTCTCCCTCTTGTTGAAATGTGAAATGGCGCAGCGTCTTCAATCGGGCGTGAGCTGGGCCTTGAGCACCACGCCCTTCCACTTGGCGATCTCCTGGCGTACGGTCTGGCCCAACTGCTCGGGGGTGCTGCTGTCGACCACCGCGCCCTGCTCCTCGATGCGGCGCACCACGTCCTTGTCGGCAAGCGCGGCATTCAGGGCCTTGTTGAGCTGGTCGACCACGGGGCGCGGCGTCTTGCCCGGCGCGAACATCGCGTACCACTGCGTGACTTCCACGCCCTTGATGCCGGCTTCCGCGAGCGTAGGCACATCGGGCAGCAGCGACGAGCGCTTGGAGCCGGCGATCGCCAGCGCGCGCAGCTTGCCGCTCTTGACATGGGTATAGGCGGAAAACAGGCTGGGGAACATGACCTGGGTCTGGCCGGCCATGGTGTCGTTCATCGCGGGCGCCGCGCCGCGGTAGGGCACATGCGCCATCTGCGCGCCGCTTTCGAGCTTGAAGATCTCGGCCGTGAAATGCGGCGCCGTGCCGTTGCCGGCCGAGGCGTAGTTGTAGTCCTGGGGCTTGGCCTTGGTCAGTGCGACCAGTTCGGCCACCGTCTTCACCGGCACCTTGGGGTTGACCACCATCAGCGTGGCCGAATAGCTGACCATGCCTATGGGCTCGAACTGCGTGATCGGGTCGTAGCGCAGCTTCTGCAGCGCCGGGCTCATGCCGTGCGTGCCGATGTAGCCGAAAAGAATGGTGTGGCCGTCGGGCGTGGCGCGCGCCACATGTTCGGCCGCGATCGCGCCGTTGGCACCCGCCTTGTTGTCGACGATCACCTGCTGGCCCAGCAGGCCAGACATCTTCTGCGCCACGACGCGCGCCATGGCGTCGTTGCCGCCGCCGGCAGCCGTGGGCACGACCAGGGTGATGGCCTTTTCGGGAAAGGCCGCGTGGGCCAGGGGCGTGAGCCAGGGCGCGCAGGCGGCGATGAGCGCGGCCGAGGCCAGCAGTGAACGGCGCGAAAGGCACGAGGAATAGGCGTTGGATTTTTTCATTTTTTGTCTCCTGTCTTGGAAGGCTTGAGTCTTGGAATCATTCGGTCAATGCGTGTTCTGCAACGTACAGCGTGCCCTCCAGGATCTTGCGTGCGGTGCGCACCAGCGCGGCCTGCACGAGTTTGAATTGGCCGTCGACTTCGCTGAGTTCGACGTCCACATGAATGCGGCCCGCGGGATGCAGCACCTCGACGCGGCGCGTGCCCGCGCTCGCGGCCTGGAAGCTGTCGGTGATCACCGTGCCCGGCAGCACATGGGCCGCGGCGACGCCTATGGCCCCGGTCACGGCATGCGAGCGGTGGCAGCGCAGCGGCGTGAAGTAGCGCGAGACCACGCTGCCCGCCTGCGCCCCCGGCGACACGATCACCGGCTTGGGCAGCACGCTGTTCGAGACATCGCCCATGCCCATGCGCAGTCCGGCTTCGCGGCGCAGCGATTCGAGCCTGGCCAGCAGTGCCGTATCGGCGTCGAGCTGGGCCGGCGTCTCGTCGCCGCGCAGGCCCAGGTCGGCGGCGCGCACCAGCACCATCACCTGCGCGGCGTCTATGCAGGTGACCTGCAGGCCCTGGATGGTGTCCACGCGCTGGCCCGTGGGGAAGATCTGGCCCGTGACCGCGCCCCAGGCGTCGAGGAAGTTCATCAGCACCGGTGCGGCCGTGCCCTGCACGCCGTCGATGTGCACGTCACCGTCGTACTGCACGCGCCCGCCGGCGGTGCAGACCTGGACATTGATGCGCGAACGCGTGTTGACGTTGTAGACACGCACCGTCGTGGTCGGGCTGTCGGCCGCGGCGGGCACCAGCCCCTGCTCGATGGCGAACGGGCCGACACCGGCGAGCATGTTGCCGCAGTTGGGCCGGGTGTCGACGCGCGCCTCCTCGACGCTGACCTGGGCGAACAGGTAGTCGACGTCGCAGTCGGTATGCACCGACTTCGAGACGATCGCCACCTTGCTGGTCAACGAGTTGCCGCCGCCCAGTCCGTCGACCTGCAGTTCGTGGGGCGAGCCAAGTGCCGCGATCAGCGTGCGGTCACGCGCCGCGGGGTCGCCGGGCAGCCAGTCGGCGAGGAAGAACGGACCCCGGGAGGTGCCGCCACGCATCAGTACGCAAGGAAGGTTGTAGCTCATGGGTTCGCATGGTGCGACGCTTGCGATCTTCTGTGAATTGCATTGTTGGCAATGATTGATGCGCCAGGCGCAATAGCCTTCCAGCCCATTTACATGGTGAAATCGCCTGCGTGAATTGCAATGTTCTCAACGTTTGATGCATCCCATGCATCAGAGAAATGCCTTGAAAGCGATCGCCATGAACAATAAATTCGACCTCGGTGACATCCAGGCCTTCGCGGCCGTAGCCGAGCTGCAGAGCTTTCGCGCCGCGGCCGAGTCCATCCATCTGTCCCAGCCCGCGTTCAGCCGCCGCATCGACAAGCTGGAAGAAGCACTGGGCGTGCGCCTGCTCGATCGCACCACGCGCCGCGTGACGCTCACGGCCGTGGGGCGCGACTTCGCGCGCAAGACGCGCGTCTGGCTCGACGATCTCGACGGCATGCTGATGGGCCTGGGCGATGTGGCCGCGCGGCGCATGGGCGAAGTGACGATTGCCTGTGTGCCTTCGGCCGTCTATTACTTCCTGCCGCAGGTGGTCAAGCGCTACCACGAGCGCTTTCCCCGGATTCGCGTGAAGGTGCACGACGCGAGTGCGAACGAAGTGCTGGTGGCCGTGGCGCAAGGCGATGCCGATTTCGGCCTCAACTTCATCGGTAGCCAGGAGTCCGAGATCGAGTTCAAGCCCGTGCTGGCCGAGCGCTTTGTCGCCGCCTGCCGGCGCGACCATGTGCTGGCCAGGCGCAAGAAAGTCACCTGGGCCGAACTCGGTCAGCACGATTTCATGTCGGTGGGCAAGACCTCGGGCAACCGCCTGCTGATGGACCTGGCGCTGGCGAATGTGCCCGACCGGCCGCAATGCCTCTATGAGGCCAAGCATGTGACCACGCTGCTGGGACTGGTCGAGGCCGGTCTGGGCGTGGCCGCTGTTCCCAGCCTGGCGATGCCGGGCAAGGACCACCCGACGCTGGTGAGCATTCCGCTGGTCGAGCCCATCGTCACGCGCCAGATGGGCCTGATCAAGCGCCGTGGCAGGTCGCTGTCACCCGCGGCCCAGCAACTGTACGACCTGCTGGTGGAGACGCGCTCGGCGCGCATTCGCCGCTCGCCCAAGCGGGCCGAGTAGGCGCGGCCCGGCGCTCAGCCGCCCGACAGGCTCGTGTAAAGCATATAGGTCGCCAGGCTGGCCAGCAGCAGCGCAAAAACCTTCTTCAACGCTGCCACGTTCAGCGCGTGCGCCGCCCGTGCACCCAGCGGGGCGGTGCAGACGCTGCACAGCACGATCAGCACCAGCGCCGGCAGATAGAAATATCCCCAGCTGCCGGCCGCCGGGGCAGGCAGGCCCCAGCCGCCCACGACATAGCCCAGCACATTCGCCACGGCGATGGGAAAGCCGAGTGCGGCGCTGGTCGCGATGGCCTGGTGCATGGGCACGTTGCAGCGCGTCATATAGGGCACCGACAGGAAACCGCCGCCCGCGCCCACCAGCCCCGAGATGAAACCAATGGCGCCGCCCATGGCGCTCAGGCCCAGCGGCCCATGCACGTCCTGGCGCGCGCTGGCCGTTCTTGCCGCGCCCTTGAACATGCGCCATGCGGAGTAGCCGACGAAGGCGGCGAAGAACAGGCCCAGCGCCTGACCCTTGATGAAAGTGAACGCACCCGCGCCGGCCAGCAGCCCGCCGCCCACGATGCCCGGCACCAGGCCGCGCACGATGCGCCAGCGCACGGCGCCGCGCCGGTGGTGTGCCCAGACGCTGGACAGCGAAGTGAACAGGATGGTCGCCATCGCGGTCGCGATCGCCATCTTGATGGCGATGTCGCCGCTCACGCCCTGCTTGCCGAGAATGAACACCAGGCAGGGCACGAGCACCATGCCGCCGCCAACGCCCAGCAGGCCGGCGAGAAAGCCGCTGCCCAGGCCTATGGTCAGCAGCATCACGATCAATGCGATATCCAGGTTCACGGCAGCGCTCTCCGGCAGGTAGTCAAGTGCGCTGGACGGTGGTCCAGCGCTTGGCTCACTGTAGCGCAGCTGCCGGCGATGTCAGCGCAGTGGCGCTGCGTCCGCGTGGCCGGCCACGCGCGCATTGCCGGGGCGGCGGCGCTTGAGCACGGCGATCAGCACATGGGCGCCGATGGTCAGGGCCAGCAGCGTCAGCGCGCCCAGACCCCATATCACCCAGGCCAGCACCGAGACGGCGCCCGACAGGAACGGCACGGTTTCCAGCGCGGCCTGCACCATCGGGCCCAGCGAGGCGATCATGGATTGCAGGGCCTGGGCCAGCTCCGGCGGAATCCAGAGGTTGATCCATTCGGGCCACAGCGACGCGCCCAGCGCGGCGCCGCCGCCGGCCAGGGCGCCCGCGCTGGCCACGGCCCATACAGTGACTGCGTGCAGGCCCCAGCAGGCCAGCGACCACAGCGCCAGCAGCGCGAACGAGAGAAACCAGGCAAGTGCGTAAAACATGGAATGGGAAATTCTGAAAATGGCAATGTGAAAGTATGGCCAAATCGTTGTTTGGAAAACACCAGCTTCAGCCGAATCAGGTATTCGGTTTTTACGAAATGACGACTTTGCTGAATTTCCGCCATCTTTACTATTTCTGGCTGGTGGCGAAGGAGGGCGGCTTTGCGCGCGCCGCCGACCGCCTGGGAATGGCCGTGCAGACCATCAGCGTGCAGGTGCGCGAACTCGAAAAGGACCTTGGCCACCAGCTGCTCAAGCCCGCGGGCCGCGGCGTCGCCTTGACCGAGGCCGGACAGGCCGCGTATGCGCGCGCCGAAGAGATCTTCGCGCTGGGCCAGGGCATTGCCGAGGAAGTGCGCGCCGCCGGCAGCGCGCCGCTCGCGCGCCTGTCTGTAGGGCTGTCCGACGGCATTTCCAAGCTCGCGGCCCATGCCTTGCTCGAGCCGATACTCGCGACGCCCCGGCTGCGCCTCGTGTGCCATGAAGGCGAACTCGACGAACTGCTGTCCGAGCTGGCGCTGCATGAACTCGATGTGGTGCTCGCGGGCCAGGCCGCGCCGCGCAATGTGAACCAGCGCTTGTCGAGCGAACGCATCGCGCGCTCGGCGCTGCATTGGTATGGCCCGGCCTCACTCGTCAGGAAGTCCACGCGCGAGCGCTTTCCGCAGTCGCTGCAGGATCTGCCCGTGCTGCTGCCCACGGCCCATTCGCCGCTGCGCGCCACGCTCGACAGCTGGTTCGAGGACCTCGGGGTGCAGCCGCGCATCGTGGGTGAATTCGAAGACAGCGCGCTGCTCGCGGTATTCGCCGCGCGCGGCCTGGGGGTGTTCCCCGTGAGCGAGCTCGGCGCCAAGGACGTGGGCCTGGTGCGCGGGCTGCGCCTGCTGGGTGAATGCCCTGATCTGCACGAGGAAGTGCATGCGATCTGGTCGCGCCGCGGGCGCGATCATCCGCTGGTGCGGCAGATCGTGGCTGCGGCGCAGGGCGCATGACGCGGCCTTGCCAGCGCCGGACTGCTTGCAGCGGGCCGCCGCGTTGACACCAGGCTTTTGCAATCGAAACTAGAATCGTTATCTTTTACGAGTCTCGTTTTATGGTGTTTCCATCGTGGTTTCGGGTCTGCGCTTCGCTTGTCTGTGCGCTGATGCTGTCCCTTGCTGCCGCGGCACATGCGGGCGAGGCCGATGTCCGCCGCATCTGGCAACTGCTCGATTACCTTGCTGTCGACTATCCGGGGGCAGTCAAGGACGGTGCGGTGATCAATGCGTCGGAGTTCGAGGAGATGCGCGAGTTCGCCAAGCTCACCGGCGGCCTGGGCCAGATGGCCAAGATGCGCAAGGTCACCATCGTGCGTGGCTACGGCGCCTTTGTGGGTGCCAACCACCTCGAAGTGGAAGAAACCACCGGCACCGGCCAGGACAAGACCGGCAGCAAAAAGGTGGTGGCGTTCAAGAAGGCCATCATCGCCGCTGGCAGCCAGGCCGTGCGCCTGCCCTTCATGCCCGACGATCCGCGCGTGGTGGACTCCACCGGCGCACTGGCGCTGCAGGGCGTGCCCCAAAAGATGCTCATCGTCGGCGGCGGCATCATCGGCCTGGAAATGGGCACGGTGTACAGCACGCTGGGCGCCCGCCTGGACGTGGTCGAGATGATGGACGGCCTGATGCAGGGCGCGGACCGCGACCTCGTCAAGGTCTGGGAGAAGATGAACAAGCACCGCTTCGACAACATCCTGCTCAAGACCAAGACCGTGGGCGCCCAGGCCACGCCCGAAGGCATCCAGGTGCAGTTCGAGGGCCTGGACGGCACGAAGAGCGAAGGCACCTACGACCTGGTGCTGCAGGCCGTGGGCCGCACCCCCAACGGCAAGAAGATCGCTGCCGACAAGGCCGGCGTGTCTGTGACGGACCGCGGTTTCATCAACGTGGACATCCAGATGCGCACCAATGTGCCGCACATCTTCGCCATCGGCGACATCGTGGGCCAGCCCATGCTGGCGCACAAGGCGGTGCACGAGGCGCATGTGGCGGCGGAAGTGATCGCCGGCGAATTGCAGGGCAACAAGGAACTGGCCAGCGCCGCCTTCAACGCCCGCGTGATCCCCAGCGTGGCCTACACCGACCCCGAAGTGGCCTGGGTGGGCCTGACCGAAGACCAGGCCAAGCAGCAGGGCATCAAGGTCAAGAAGGGCCTGTTCCCCTGGGCGGCCTCGGGCCGCGCCATTGCCAACGGCCGCGACGAAGGCGTCACCAAGCTGCTGTTCGACGACAGCCCCGAAGCAGGATCAGGAGACGGCCATGCTGGCCGGGGCCACGGCAAGATCCTGGGCGGCGGCATGGTCGGCACGCATGCGGGCGACATGATCGGCGAGATCGCCCTGGCCATCGAGATGGGTGCGGACGCTGTCGACATCGGCAAGACCATCCACCCGCATCCGACGCTGGGCGAGAGCATCGGCATGGCGGCGGAAGTGGCGCATGGCAGCTGCACGGATGTGCCGCCTGCGCGCAAGTAAGTCCGCAGCCAAGCTACCCTGACAAGGCCCGAACTGGCGACGGTTCGGGCCTTGTGCTTTGCGTACCCAAACAATCGCCGCAGAATACTGTGCATTTGTACAGCATTCATGTCAGCCACTTCCAAGCCCAAGCTCTACAACCCACGCCACCCCGAACGCACGCTGCTGTACCAAACGGTAGCCGAGCACTACGAGACCTGGCTAGAGTTGGCCAGCGCGGGTCAGTTCGACGGCCAGGGCGACCACCACACCCCCAAGCCCTTCGTGCGCAAAGCGTTTGCCAAGTATCTTGAGTGCGGCATCTTTGCCCATGGCTTTGCCCGCGCTCGCTGCGGCGACTGTGGGCACGACTACTTCGTCGCTTTCTCCTGCAAAGGCCGGGGAGTCTGCCCCTCGTGCACCACCCGGCGCATGGTGGAGACAGCAGCGCACCTGAACGATCACGTATTCCCCCGCCTGCCGGTGCGCCAGTGGGTGCTGTCGGTTCCCAAGCGGCTTCGTTACTTCATGCAGCGCGACGGGCCAGTGCTCAATATGGTGCTGCGCATCTTCCTGCGGGTGATTGCGCAAAGCCTGCAGGCGCACTGCATTGGCGCGGCCAATGCAGACAAGGAAAGCCTGCACATCGGCGCAGTGGCCTTCATCCACAGGTTCGGCTCCAGCCTGAACGAACACGTCCACTTCCACGTCTGTGTGGTGGACGGGGTGTTTGAGGAGGTGGCAGGCGAGGGCAGCGCTGATGCCGCAATGCAAGTCTCTGCGTCAGGTGTCGTATTCCACCCTGCCACCGGCATCGATGCGACACCCGTGGCACAAGTGCAGACCACACTGCAAAAACGTATCCTGCGCGCCTTTGTGGGCCGTGGGCTGCTGGAGAACTTCGAGGCAAAAGAGATGCTGGGGTACAAACACAGCGGTTTCTCGGTGGATGCCGGGGTGTGCATTGAATCCCACGACCGTCCAGGCCTTGAGCGGCTCTTGCGCTATTGCGCCCGCCCACCCTTTGCGATGGACAGGCTGCGCAAAGAGGGAAGCAAACTGGTGTACCGCTGCGGCAAGCAGCGCAGCGAACCCACCAGCGACAAGCGCGGTGCCAAGGTTGATGAGCTGCACCTCACACCGCTGGAGCTGATCGACCGCATTGCCGCGCTGGTTCCCCCGCCACGCACCCACCGGCACCGCTATTTTGGCGTGTTGGCACCCAACTCGCCGCTCAGGGCTGCGGTGACGGCGCTGGCGACACCGGCGCAAGCCGCTCCCGTGCTGGGCGCGTCGATCAGCACGGGGGAGTGCGCGCCTGGTGTGGTACCGATGAGCAGCGCGCTGCCATCCCAGAGCGAGCCGGTGCTGCCCAAGCGTGCAGCGCACTACCTGTGGGCGGTGCTGATCGCCCGCATCTACGAGGTGTTCCCCCTCTTGTGTCCGCTGTGTGGCGGGCATATGCGCATCATCGCGTTCATTACGCACAGCGCTGACATCCGGCACATCCTGGACCACATCGGGGCAGATTCAGAGCCACCCCGCATCTCCCCGGCGCGCGGGCCACCGCTGTGGGATGACTGTAGTGATGCGCAGATGGATGACGGGGCGCAAACCGAGCCAGCAGACTGGGACCTAGCGGCGCAACCGGCACCGGACTTTGAGGTCGATCAGCGCATCAGTTGGTGAATGAACAAAGCGGCGATTTTGACTTGCCGCGAACTGGCTCTGCGCCCGGTACACGCCGAGCGCCGCAAATCACTCTCCTGAACGCCAAACCCTGGTGGTGAACCTGACACCTGGGCGGGAAAATCGAGTGTCTCAGCCGGCTTGATGGCGCTTCCGCGGTGCGATACTTGGCCTCATGCGGTTAAAACGCCTATCCGTGTCTCAACCTTTTCCAATGGCATCCCCTTTCGATTGCGACGGTCCAACGATATCGCGATCATCCCACTTGCGAAGCACAGGTATCAAGGCGTCAGGCCAGCAATCCCATCACGACGGCGCGAGCGACCGTGGCGGTGCGGTTGATGGTGCCCAATTTCTCCGCTGCGTTGCGGGTGTGGAACTTCACTGTCGCGACCGAGATCTCCATGATTTCGGAAGTCTCGCCGACTGTCTTGCCGTCGGCGGCCCAGCGCAACACGTCTCTTTCGCGGACGGACAGCGAGATGTTCCACCGCGCGGCCACGATTCGCCGGAAACCCTGGTGCGCTGTATTCGCGAGCCAGCGCATGCGGTGCTCCTTCGCGGCCAACTCATTGACCGTCAACGGCTTGCCTGATCTCGCCAGGGTCAGCATGCCTCCGACGCATGGGGTTTCCAGGATGGACTTTGCCCAACCGACGCGCAGGCCCGCATCGCGGGCGTCGTTCCAAAGGTCAGGTGTCTTCGCGAAGACGTTGTCGCTCCAAACGATCGGTTGTTGCGATTGGCGACCCAAGAGGATTGTCGGATCGACGTCAAGGTACTTCTTCTCCGCGTAACGCCCTTGCCATGCTTTCGGGTAGTTGTTGAGCATGAGAGTCTTCGGGTTCGTGACCGGTACGGGAACCCGCATTCCGTAAGCGCAGTAGTCGAAACCCAGTTCCCCAGCGGCACGCGCCACCGTTGCGAACAGAACGTTCTCGTTGTTCACCTCATCAATTTCGCGAAGAAGCTCATCTGCCCAGGTCACGAACACCTCCAAACGCAAAGCGTGGCGTGGCCACTTGACCGCGCCAATCCGGGATGGCCTGCAGCGCCGGCATCGGAGCGACAGCAGGGGGCACACAGCCGATGACTTGGGCGTGCTGGCAGGCCCTCTCCAACACACAGGCGGCGGCATCCTTTGGACGCACGCCGCCGCTTTTCGCTGTGACGGAGGGGTTGCCCGCCTAGTCCGCCGTTATGTTTCCCTTCTTCACCACGTCAGCCCAGCGTTGTGCGTCCTTGGCAACCAAGGCGCCGAATTCAGCCGGAGTAGAGGTGGCGGGAACCATGCCTTGCGCTTCGAACGCCTTTGCGATGTCTGGTTGCTTCAGGATCTTGGAGATTTCCTGATTGAGACGCGCGATCACGTCAGCCGGTGTCCCTTTCGGCGCCAGCACGCCGTACCACATGTCGATGTTGTCAGCGGTCACTCCGGCCTCAGCCAGGGTCGGGACGTTCGGGAGTTGCGGCAGGCGGGTGGCACTGCCTGTCGCGATCGCCTTCAGTTTGCCTGCCTGGATATGCTGCAGCGCGACGTGCACTGGCAGGAACATGTAGTCAATGCGGCCTCCCAGCAAATCGGTGACCGCGCCTGCGGTGCCCTTGTAGGGGACGTGCAGCATGTCCGAGTTGCTGCGTTGGAGGAAGAGGGCCATCGACAGGTGGTGAGGCGTTCCGACTCCAGGCGTGGCGTAGGTCAGTTGTCCGGGCTTCGACTTGGCTGCGCTCACCACGTCGCTGACCGAGTTGGCCTTTTGCACGTTCGGGTTGGTCACCAGCAGAAGCGTGCCCCATGACGTCTGAGCGACCGGCGCGAAGTCGTTGACGGGATCATAGGACAGCGTCTTGTACAGGCTCTTGTTCATGACCAGCGTGTTGACCTGGACCAGGAGGGTGTGCCCGTCTGGCTTGGCTCGCGCAACCTTCTCGCTGCCGATATTGCCGCTGGCACCTGCTACGTTGTCCACGACCACGGGCTGCTTCAGGACCGCGGGCAGATGGGCCGCGAGCTGGCGTGCGATCAGGTCGATGCCGGTGCCCGGGGTGTATGGCACGACCAGCGTGATGGGCTGTGTCGGCCAAGCGGATGCCGTCGTGGCGGCCAAGCACATCGCTGCCGCGGGCAGCAGCGCCTTCATCCATTTTTTGAACATGTGGGTGTCTCCTTGTGAATGTCCTGGTGTCTATTCCGCATCGGGTTGCGCTGCTGGTGCGGCTTGCTGGAAAGCCGCAAGGGTGGCCAGGTGGGCGTCGATTCGAACGATGTTGGGATAGGGTTCGAGTGGCACCTGGAAGCGGCGCGCGCTGAAGACTTGCGGCACCAGGCAGCAATCGGCGAAGGTCGGCGTGTCGCCGAAGCAGCACAGGCCGCTGCGACCGTCGCGTGCCAGACGTGTCTCCAGTGCATCGAATGCCTGTGTGATCCAGTGGGCGATCCAGGCCGATTTCTGTTCAGCGCTGACCCCCAGCGTCTTCTCAAGGTATTGAAGCACCCGCAGGTTGTTGAGTGGATGAACGTCGCAGGCGATCTGGGCGGCGATGGCACGCACCCAGCCACGATCGGCCGCGCTGGAAGGCAGGAGCGGCGTGTCGGGGTATTGCTCTTCGAGGTACTCCATGATCGCGAGCGACTGGGTCAACCGTGTGTCGCCGTCCTCCAGTGTGGGCACCAGGCGCTCGGGGTTGAGGGCGCCATAGGCGTCGCCATGCTGCTCGCCGCCGCCGCGTGTGAGGTGAACCGGCAGGCTGTCATAAGGCAGACCCTTGAGGTTGAGTGCGATGCGAACGCGGTACGCGGCCGAGCTGCGGAAATAGCCATGAAGCTGCACGGTTCGATTCCTCAGTCGATTCGCACCGACAGCGGTGTGAGGCCGTCGATCTTCACGACCAGCGTCTGGCCAGCGGTGACGGCGCCCACGCCTTCGGGGGTGCCAGTGAAGATCAGGTCGCCGGGCTGCAGGGTGAAGAGCGTGGACAGGTTCGCGATGACCTCGTCCACCGACCAGATCAGATGTCCGATGGTCGACTGCTGGCGAACAGCGCCATTCACTTCGAGCACGATGCTCGCTTGGTTCACGCCGGCCGCGTCGGCGCGGCGGGTGATGGGGGCGATCGGCGCAGAGAAGTCGAAGGCCTTGCCCACTTCCCAGGGACGGCCCTTTTCGCGCGCAGCCATCTGCAGGTCGCGCCGCGTCATGTCCAGGCCCACGGCATAGCCGTAGACGTGTTCTGCTGCGTCCTGGGCGGCGATGTCGCGGCCGCCCTTGCCGATGGCCACCACCAGCTCGGCCTCGTAGTGGTAGTTCTGCGTCAGCGGTGGGTAGGGGATGGTCGCAGTGCTGCCCGCAGCCACCGGCACGATGGAGGCATCGTCGTTGGGCTTGCAGAAGAAGAAGGGCGGCTCACGGTCGGGGTCGAAGCCCATCTCGCGTGCATGCGCCGCGTAGTTGCGGCCCACGCAGTAGACCCGGCGTACCGGGAAGAGGTCGGAGGTGCCGGCAATGGGGACGCCGACGATGGGCATGGGGGTGATGGCGAAAGACATGTGGTCTGGCAAGAAAAGTGAGTTCGAAATGGAAATATCAGCGTCCGGCGGGGTGAGAACCGACCGACGTCGATGCCGCGCTGTCCCGGACCTCGTAGACGCCCAGCTTTCTGTGCAGTGGCGACTCGTCGGCGATGAACAGGAACGCGGGTTCGGTGGCGGACAGGTTGCGCAGGACAACCTCGCTGTAGCCGGGGGCGCAGCAGGTGTCGGCCTGGGCCAGCGCGAACACGGCATCCAGCACGCTCACCTCGGCGGAGCCCTCGATCTGATGGAACACCATCGCTGGCGAGCGGGCAGGCAGTTGCAGTGTCTGGCCCGGGCGCAGCATCAGCGCGTAGAAACCCAGGAGGTTCTCGGCGTCACGGCCGGTTTCCGGGTTCACGTACGTCACTTGCACGCAGTCGAGGCCGGGCTGGTCCTGGGCGAGAGACAGTAGCGCGTTTCGCGTGTTTTCCCAGGGGTAGCGCAGCAGCGGATAGGGCTTGTCCGAGCGCACGAAATTGGACGTGGGCACCACGCCGGCATGGCTCCAGGACTTGTCGCCCTGTCCGTCGAGAACCTCTTGCCTGGGGCCGTTGATGTGGTAGCTCGCTTCCATGTAATAGACCAGAGGCAGGTCCAGCACGTCCAGCCACACCACCGGTTGGTCGCCGTCGTGGCCGTGCTCGTGCCACATGCCGGTCGGGGTGAGGATCAGGTCGCCGCGGCTCATCGGGCATTTCTCGCCGTCAACCGTCGTGTAGGCGCCTTCACCCTCGACGACCATGCGCACCGCGTTGGGTGTGTGGCGGTGCGAGGGTGCCCATTCGCCTGGCATGAGCAGTTGCATGCCCAGGTAGATGGCCGCGCTGGCCTGCATCTTTTCGAGGCCGTGCCCGGGGTTGGCCAGCACGAGCACGCGTCGCTCGGCCTTCTCGATGGGCGTGAGTTCACCGGCCTTGAGCAGCAAGGGGCGCAACTGCGCATAAGGCCAGCAGGTCGGCCGGGTGTTGCGCGTGGGAATCTTGGGAGGCAGCACCCCCCGCAGGCTGGGCCACAGAGGCACCAGGTTCTGGGTTGTCAAGGCATCGCGGTAGTCCTGCGGCAGGTCTTCGAGGCGTCCAAGTTCTTGCATTTCTTGCTCCAGTGGGATATGGCGGCGGCTTATTCCAGGGGAACCGTCAGCGGGTCGTAGGGATAGAGCCAGTTGTTGCGGGAGGCTGCGATGTTGCGGTCGCGGAACGCCTGGCGCATCTCGTTCGCATCGGCGATGTGGTACAGGTCGGCCATCTCGGTCGATTCGTTGACGACCCGGGCAGCGCGGGGCGCGCGGTGCTGCTCATAGACGCGCAGGGCCTCGGCAAGCGGTTTGCCCAGATCCAGGGCTCGGGCCAGGACGGCGGCATCCTCGATCGCCATGGCCGCGCCCTGGGCCATGTACGGTAGGGTCGGGTGTACTGCGTCGCCCAGCAGCGTGACGCGCGGCGTGCTCCAGGTCAGCACTGGCTTGCGGTTGTTCAGTGCCCACCGAAAGCACTGGTCCCGGTCGACATGCTCGATGGCCGCCCGAACGATGGGATGCCAGCCGGCGTAGTCCTGGTCGAGCTCGCTCCAGGGCTGACGGGCAGTCCAGGACTCTTCTTCCCAGGGACGCTCGACGCAGCCGACGAAATTCAGCAACTTGCCGGCGCGCATGTAGTACATCACCGCGTGGTTCTTCGGACCGCACCAGATCGAGGAGACGACGGGAGGACGCAGGTTCTCGGGAATACGCTCGGTGGGAATGCTGAGACGCCAGGCAACCTGGCCCGTGAACACCGGCGGCTCGGCGTCTACGACGTGCTGGCGTACCACCGATTTGATGCCGTCCGCGCCCACCAGCAGATCGGAACGCGCTGTCGATCCATCGCTGAAGAGAACCTCGGCATGGTCGCCCGTCTCGCGGACTTCCTGGGCGCGCACGCCCAGCCGCACGGCTTGCGGGTCCAGCGCCTTGACCGCGTCCAGCAGGGCCGCGTGCAGGTCGACTCGATGGATCTGGTAGTACGGCGTGCCGTGCGCGGCTTCATGCGCTGGACCGAGCTTGATTTCGTGCAGCAGCTCACCGTCGTCGAAACGGCGGAATTCAAAGGACGCGGGCTTGACGCCCAGGGTTTCCAGGGTGGGCTTGAGTCCGAGGTCGTAGAGCACTTTGACCGCGTTGGCGCTCATCTGCACCGCTGCACCGACCTCGCCGAGTTCCGGTGCCTGCTCGAACACGCGCACACGATGCCCGTGCCGGATCAGGCTCGCGGCGGCAGCCAATCCGCCGATGCCGGCACCGATCAACGTGATTTCCATAGTTGCTCCTTAATAGCTTTGCAATATGACAGTTGGTTAGTACACTAACAAGACGCGCATGCTAGTCTGTCATGTGATTAGTTAACTATCAGTGTTAACCCTTATGACATCCGATTCCATGCTGGCTCCGCAGGACCAGATCTATCAGCGCCCAGGTTTTCTGCTGCGGCGAGCTCATCAACTGTCTGTCGGGTTGTTTGAGCAGTACTGCAGGGAATTCAATCTCACCCCGCCCCAGTACGGCATCCTCTGCGTGCTTTCCTATGCGAAAGACATCGACCAAGTCACGCTTTCGAAAGCGCTCGGCCACGACAAGGTGACGACCTTGCACATCGTCAGAGTGTTGGAAGCGAGGGGATTGCTGACTCGCGTGCCGTGTCCTTCTGGTCGACGCCGGATGACGCTCTGTCTGACCGACGAGGGACGTTCCTTGCGTGAGCGGGCAGCAGCAGGGGCCGCTCGAGCGTATGAGCGGTTGATGTCGCCCCTTGATCCGACCGCGCAGGCTCAATTGTTGGGTTTGCTCGAGCGGCTCTGCGATGACTTGGAGCACAGTGCCCGCGCTTCGATGGTCAAACTGATTCCTCCGGGGGCTGCGGCCTCGGGTGTGGACGGACCGTGATTCTGAAGTCCAGTTAGCAAAGCATAGGTACCGACACGGCGCCTCTGATAAGGGTCATTCACGAATTTAGGATTCTTGAAGCCCTGTGATCGACTGGTCGGTCGATCTATCAGGAACTCTGGGGGCGGCCTCCGCCGCCTCAGTTCGTGCAGTGTGTCGTGCACCGTCGTTCCGTCGCATGTGTGTTGGTGATGCTGGTCTGGACGAAGCCTACAAAGTCCGTCTCGCCCCCGGTGATTGGGGGCGCAGACGATGAGATGTTCCTCTTTGGCGCGACCGGCTCGAGCGTCACGAACAAATGGGGCGATCCCTTTCGCACGTATTCGTAGTCCCGCTCGACCGACGCGCTGGCCTTGTCTGTCGGTTTTTGATTCAGATCAAAAATGGTTGTTAAAGCGACTATGTGCAGACCGAATGTGCCTAGAGTGATCCCTGTGGCGCTGTGCCACAGACGCCCACATTTCCTGGAGCACACAATGACTGAAACCCTGGCCCCCACCGCCGATGTCTCGCCCCTGGGCAACTTCTCGCACTGCCACGCTGGCATCATTTCGCACCTCAACACCTTCGGTGAGTTGTCTGCCTTGCTGGAGCCCGCGGCCCGTGCCCGCCTGATCGCGCGCGAGACGCTGACCTTCTTCCGCGGCGCTGTGTTCGATCACCACAAGGAAGAGGAAAAAGACCTGTTCCCCGCAGTGCTGCGGCATGCCGTGCCAGGCGCTGAACGCGCGGAGGTGCAGGCCATGGTGGAAAGGCTGACGGCCGAGCACCGCCGCATCGAGGAGCTTTGGCTCGACCTGGAGCCGCAGTTGGAGAAAGTCGCTAAGGGAGCCGACGTGAAGTTCGACAGCGCCGCCGCACAGGAACTGGTGGGCCGTTACCAGGCGCACGCCCGCTTCGAGGAAGACCGCCTGCTGCCGCTGGCCCAGCAAATCCTCGGGCGCCACAGCGCCGACTTGGCTGAGCTGGGCTTGGCGCTGCATACCCGCCATGTGGTGATGGCGGCGCGTCGCGGGCTCAGGGGGTCATGAGGTTGGCAACCATCCCGTTGATTGCTCGCCGCCCGTAGCCTCGACTGGTCGATGCACCACGCTGAAACTGCGTAGGCGAAAGAAGTGGGTCGGCCTAGTTGGCGCCGCCGTCGATCTTCTTGTGACGGTAGTCCATCTGTGCTCTCGATATGCCGAGCAGACCCGCTGCGCGCGTGATGTTTCCGCCGGCCTGCCGGATGGCCGCGCGCACGAGCGCGTCCTCCATTTCAGGCAGACGCCCCTTGCCTTGCTGAACCAGCAGTTCAGCGAGCGCGGGCACAGAGGTGGCGGTCCCTTCATTGCGCAGGGAAACGGCTGATGGGTCCGTGTCGATTTCAGTGTTCGTGGCGAGTTGACCCATGTGGCCAATGCCGAAGAAGCTGGGTGACGTCAACGTGTCGTCGGCGTTCGACAGGTGATGGATGTCGAGCAACTCGTCGCCCTGGATCATGATCACGCCACGCTCCAACACGTTCTCCAGTTCCCGGACATTGCCTGGCCAGCCGTGGTGAATGAGGGCCTGCATGGCGCGGGCCGCAATGCCCGTCGGGTTTCTTCCGTGGCGCTTGGAGAAACGTGTCAGCAGGGCGTCTGTGAGCAGCGGAATGTCGTCTCGGCCCCGATGGCCAGGTCAAATTCCCCCACCCTTGGCCACCCCAAATTCCCCCAGGCAGGACGGTCGGATTATGACGACTCGGGTGTGATGGCGATGCGTGCAGCGGCCTCCTTGAGGCGGTAGCTCTTGCCCTCGAACTCCAGCATCGCGCAGCGGTGCATGAGGCGATCCAGGATGGTGCTGGCCATGGTGGCGTCGCCGAGGTATTTGCCCCAGTCCTGCACCACGCGGTTGGACGTGATGAGAACAGCGCGGCGCAGCTTGTAGCGCTGGTGCACGATGGCCTGTAGGACTTCAGCGGCATGCTCGCTGATGCGTCTGGCCAGGAACAGGTCATCGAGGACGAGCAGGTCCGGCGCGACCCAGTCCTTGAGCAGCTCGGTGCGCTCTGCCGTAGTGGCCAGCGCGTAACGGGCGAACTCGGTGTCGGCTTCCAGGTAACGCACGTCATAGCCCTGCAGCGTGGCCTGGTAGGCCACGGCCTTGGCCACATGGCTCTTGCCGGTGCCCGGCTTGCCGATGATCAGCGCGTTGGCCCCCTCGCCGATGAACTTCAGGGTGTGCAACTCGAAGCAGGCGCTGCGCGGCAGCTTCGGGTTGAAACGCCAGTCGAAGTCAGCCAGCGAGGGGCGCTCATCCAGACCCGAGCGCTTGAAGCGGCGCTCGGTCAGGCGAGAGCGCCGGCGGTCCAGCTCGTCTTGCAGCATGGCGGCGAAGGTCTCCAGGAAAGGCTGCTGGGCGGCCTGGGCCTGCATCACGCGGGTGGACAGGGTCTCGGCGATGCCGGACAGGCGCAGCTCGCGCAGCGCGCGTTCGATCTCGATCATGTTCATGGCTGAACTCCCGGTGCGTTGGTGGTGTTGTGGTGGTGGTGGTGGTGGTGGTGGTGGTGTTTGCCGTGGCGGCGGCGAGCGCGAAGAGATCGCTGTACTCCTCAGCGTCTCGGATGAGCTCATGCTGCTGCGTCAGCGCGTGGGCACCGGCGGCGGGTGCTTCGCCGCAGGTAGCCTCGATGGCCGCCATCGCCTGGGCAAAGAGGGCTTCGGTCAGCGCCAGCACGCGCTTGTAGCTGTAGACCCCTTGCTCCAGGGCCTGGGCGCAGGCGGCATTGATGCAGTGCGCCGGGTAACGGCGCATGAGTCCCACAATGCCCCAGAGCTTGCGCTGCCCGACACGACCCTCGATGGCAAAGAGCAGCTCACACAGCCGGCTGGCGTGCTCACCAATCTCGCCGGCCTGACGCAGGATCAGGCGGGTCTCGCGAGACGGATTGAACACCCGCTCCTCCATGGGCAGAATCACCGTGCCGGGACGCTCGGCCTTGGCGTGGGTGCGCAGCAAGGCACGGGTGTGCATGTCACGAATCTCGATGCGCTGGGCGTAGATGCGCACCAACACCTTGGAGCCGATGTTCGCCGGGCGAGCGGCGTAGCTGCTGTGATCCACCCGCACACAGCTGTCGTCGCAGACGGTGCGCACCGCCTCGTCGAAATACTGCATTCCCAGCACTGGCAGGGGTTTGAGGTGGCTGCGCTCTTCCTCGAACATGGCCTGCACCTGGCGTCGCTCGGTGCCGTGGATGCGCTTGGATGCCCAGCTCTTCTCCCAGTGCGCCAGGAACTCGTTCTGGGCCTCGATGGACTCAAAGCGCCGGCCCTTCAAGGCCGTGGCCTGGGTATGGCCGATGGCATGCTCCACCGTGCCCTTGCGGTTGGGGTCTCGCACCCGCGCCGGGTCGGCCACCACGCCGTAGTGCGCCAGGGCGGCGGCGTACACCGGGTTGAGATCGGGCTCGTACAGGTCGGGCTTGAGGACGCCTTCCTTCAGATTGTCCAGCACCACGTACTGGGGGCAGCCCCCGAAGTACCGCAGGGCCCGCTCGTGCAGCTCGGCCCAGATCTGCTGGCTGGACTTCCAGACCACGCACCGGAAACTGGCACGGGAATACCGCAAGGTGGCCACGAACAGGCGGGGCTTGCGGTACCGGTCGCTGCCGGGCACGCGGGTGGGCGCGCCCTCGCCGTAGTCCACCTGCATCTCCTCGCCGGGCAGGAAGGACAGGCGATCGAACTGCTCGGGCTCCTTGTGCCGCAACTTTGCACAGAAGCGTTTGACCGAGTTGTACTGGCCATCAAAGCCGTGCTGGTCGACCAGGTCCTGGTAGATGGCCGTGGCGTTTCGCTTCAGCCGCAGCTGGGCTTCGATGAACTCGCGCCAGGGTTCGCACAGGGAGGTGGCCACCGGCCCAGGAGCCGGTGGCCAGGGTGGGGGAATTTGACCTGCCGAGCCGGTGGCCACCCCGGGGGAATTTGACTGCAGTTGCTCCAGCCAGCGCTGGTGGTAGCTCCTGACCGTCTTGCGGTCGATGCCCGTGATGCGGGCGATCTCGCGTTGCGATGTGTTGCGCTCCAGCAGTGTCTCTATGGTGGCGCGTTGGTTGGACTTCAAGACATTCACTCCTTGGCCTTCCCTCGGGGAAGACTGGATCAATGTCCTGCCAACAGGTGCCGACGACGCCGGCGTTAAACCCCTATCCCCGATCAGTTCAGGTGGGGGAGTTTGAGGTGGCCATAGACGGGGGAATTTGGGTGGCCATCAGGGTCTCGGCGCTCGCGCAACGGCGGCACGACAATGGGGAACACGTTCAAGCGGAAGTACAGGTCCTCTCTAAACTTTCCGTCCCGTACGGCCTGCTTCAAGTCCTCGTTGGTGGCGGCGATCACCCGCACGTTGGCCGAGATGGTCTGGTTGCTGCCCAGGCGTTCCATCTCGCCGTTCTGTAGCACGCGCAGCAGCTTCCCCTGCGCGGTCATGCTGAGCGTGCCGATCTCGTCGAGAAACAGGGTGCCGCCATCTGCCGCTTCGAACCGCCCGGGACGGGAGTGCGAAGCCCCTGAGAACGCCCCACGCTCCACGCCGAAAAGCTCGGACTCGACCAACTGCTCTGGGATGGCGGCGCAGTTGACTTCGACGAAGTGCGCCTTGGCGCGCCCGCTTCGGCGATGCACCTCCCGTGCAATCAGGCTCTTGCCAACGCCACTCTCGCCCAGTAGCAAGACCGTCGCCTGAGTCGGCGCGACCCGGTCGATCTTGTGCTGCAGCACACAGAAGGCGGCCGACACGCCGACGAACACCGAGTCCGAAGCGCCTTGTGCAGCAGCAGGTCTGGGCCAGGGGGTGACGTTCATGTCGCTTGGATCGAGCCGCATGCTCAACGGCACATGCTCATGAGGAAGTGGAGATGGCTCTGGCAGCATGAAGCGCAGATCGTCTGCCGCGTCTTCCCACTGCTGTACAGGCTTGGCGACGATCCTGCAACGCGCTGCTCCCGACGCCCGGCACTCGACCTCGCGCACGAGGATGGTCCTGCCCGCACATTGGCTGAGATAGCCAGAGCAATACCCCACGGCGTTCCAGCACACCGCGTGCGACCCCACGCCGAACTTGGCAATGTGCATCTCTGCTTCAAGCGAGTCCTTCCAGATGGCTTCACCGCAGTAGTCATCGCTGTGCAAGTCTCCGACGAACATGCCCTGGCCGCTGTGCTCGGGCAAGACATAGCCCTGAAGCGCATGCAGCATGCCGCCCGTTCTCACCACGTCATGCCATGAGGCGTTGGGACCCGCGGCCTTCAACGTGTCTTCGGCATCGCGCTGACCCGCCTCGTAGTAGACGCGGCTGAGCAACACGCGTGCCATGTCCATTCCGAGGGCGTTGATCAACTCTTTTCGCAGAGACGAGAACGTTTCTGCTTGGAGCAGCACGGCTCGGTGGCTGCCCATCCAGATCCTGCCCTCGTCCGGCGAGAAACGCAGGCTCGTGGCGAGTTCTCGAAGCTGGGGCAACTTCATGTCAACGACCGCATCCGGCCCTTCGATGCTGGTCTTACTGGTTGGCTGACTCGCTGTGACGCTCAAGGGGTGCCTCGCAAGTTTGTCGGCTGACGGTGACATCAGTCAGGAAATTTTCATGAATTTCGGAGGCCGGCAGGGCTGGTTTCATGAAATTCTAAAAACGCTGAAATTGTCGCTGCTGGTCGCAGGCGATTTGCCCCGTCGCCACCCCTAGGGAAGGTCTGAATAATTCAATCCGACGCATGCTTTGAGCGCGCGGCATCAATGGTTCGATCTGAGAGGGCAGGCTGGGCCTGGATTTGGGCAATTGATACCCAGATTCGGCCCTGTTTGGGCCACTTTGGCAGCGTGCAGACGCACTCATGCCGCCGCGGGCACCAAAGCCCGCCGCGCCATCCATAAATTGGACAGCGCAAACAAAGTGTGCAGTTGCGCGGTGTTCTTGGCCAAGCCGCGGTAGCGCACCTTGACGTGGCCGAACTGTCGTTTGATCACACGAAATGGGTGCTCGACCTTGGCGCGCATGCTGGCTTTGAGCCGCTCCAGCTGGTCGTAGAGTTGGTCAACAACGCTGTCCTTCTTCAGGTTCGCGCGCTTGCCTGGCCGCATGGCGATATTCCATCGCACGCCAGGTTTGGCGTCAGGCCGCTTGTCGACACCCTGATAGCCAGCGTCCCCAAACCCCTCGGTCTCTTCGCCATGCAGCAGCGCGTTGGCCTCGACCACATCGCTCACATGGCCTGCCGTGCCACGTACCGTGTGCACCAGGCCTGAGTCGGCATCAACGCCAATGTGAGCCTTCATGCCGAAGTACCACTGGTTGCCCTTCTTGCTTTGGTGCATCTCGGGGTCACGCTCGCCCTTGGCGTTCTTGGTCGAACTCGGTGCAGCAATCAGTGTGGCGTCCACCAGGGTTCCTGCACGCAACATCACACCCCCAAGCCCTTCGTGCGCAAAGCGTTTGCCAAGTATCTTGAGTGCGGCATCTTTGCCCATGGCTTTGCCCGCGCTCGCTGCGGCGACTGTGGGCACGACTACTTTGTAGCCTTCTCCTGCAAAGGCCGGGGAGTCTGCCCCTCGTGCACCACGCGGCGGATGGTGGAGACGGCGGCACACCTGAGCGACCACGTTTTCCCCCGCCTGCCGGTGCGCCAGTGGGTGCTCTCCGTGCCCAAGAGGTTGCGGTACTTCATGCAACGCGACGGAGCGGTGCTGAGCATGGTGCTGCGCATCTTTCTGCGGGTGATCGCACAAACTCTGCAGACCCACAGCCCCGGTGCGGCCCATATGGACAAGGCAGGCCTGCACATCGGTGCCATCGCCTTCATTCACCGATTCGGCTCCAGCCTCAATGAACACGTCCACTTCCACGTTTGTGTGGTGGACGGGGTGTTTGAGGAAGTGGAGGGCGAGGGCGATGCTGATGCGACCCCTCGAATCTCATCGCCGGGTGTCATCTTTCACGCGGCCACCGGCATCGATGCGGCTACCGTGGCCCCAGTGCAGACCACACTGCAAAAACGCATCCTGCGCGCCTTCGTTGCTCGGGGCCTGCTGGAGAACTGTGACGCCAAAGACATGCTGGGCTACAAACACAGCGGCTTCTCGGTGGACGCCGGTGTCTGCATCGAAGCCCACGACCGCGCTGCGCTGGAGCGGCTGCTGCGCTATTGCGCGCGTCCACCGTTTTCCATGGAGCGCCTACGCAAAGAGGGAAGCAAACTGGTGTACCGCTGCGGCAAGCAGCGCAGCGAACCCACCAGCGACAAGCGCGGTGCCAAGGTTGATGAGCTGCACCTCACACCGCTGGAGCTGATCGACCGCATTGCCGCGCTGGTTCCCCCGCCACGCACCCACCGGCACCGCTATTTTGGCGTGTTGGCACCCAACTCGCCGCTCAGGGCTGCGGTGACGGCGCTGGCGACACCGGCGCAAGCCGCTCCCGTGCTGGGCGCGTCGATCAGCACGGGGGAGTGCGCGCCTGGTGTGGTACCGATGAGCAGCGCGCTGCCATCCCAGAGCGAGCCGGTGCTGCCCAAGCGTGCAGCGCACTACCTGTGGGCGGTGCTGATCGCCCGCATCTACGAGGTGTTCCCCCTCTTGTGTCCGCTGTGTGGCGGGCATATGCGCATCATCGCGTTCATTACGCACAGCGCTGACATCCGGCACATCCTGGACCACATCGGGGCAGATTCAGAGCCACCCCGCATCTCCCCGGCGCGCGGGCCACCGCTGTGGGATGACTGTAGTGATGCGCAGATGGATGACGGGGCGCAAACCGAGCCAGCAGACTGGGACCTAGCGGCGCAACCGGCACCGGACTTTGAGGTCGATCAGCGCATCAGTTGGTGAATGAACAAAGCGGCGATTTTGACTTGCCGCGAACTGGCTCTGCGCCCGGTACACGCCGAGCGCCGCAAATCACTCTCCTGAACGCCAAACCCTGGTGGTGAACCTGACACCTGGGCGGGAAAATCGAGTGTCTCAGCCGGCTTGATGGCGCTTCCGCGGTGCGATACTTGGCCTCATGCGGTTAAAACGCCTATCCGTTGCGCTGCAGCACCGCCAGGTAGTGGCGCCAGTCGTAGACGGTTTGCCCGGCACCATGGTGGTTACGCTCGATCAGGCGCTGGTGCTCGCACACGATCTGGCCTTCGGCGGCAATCACCAAGCGGTCTGCGTAGACCCGCAGGCTCACAGGCCGGTTGGCATACGGCGCCGGCACGCTGTAGCGATTGCGCTCGAAGTGGACCAGGCAGGTGGGTGAGACGCGCTTGGTGTGTTCCACAAAGCCATCGAAGGGCCGAGGCATCGGCATCAAGGTTGCCTTCTCTTGAGCCCAGACATCCGCGACGGTGCCCGGCAGCTTGCCGTGCTCGATCTCGTGCCACAGCGCCACACAGCGCTTCTCAAGCCAGGCATTGAGATCGGGCAGGCTTGGGAATGGCGGCACCACCTGCCACAGACGATGGCGGGCGTCGCGCACGTTGTTCTCCACCTGGCCCTTCTCCCAGCCCGAAGCCGGGTTGCAGAATTCGGCCTCGAACAGGAAGTGACTGACCATGGCCGCAAAGCGCGCATTGACGTCGCGTTCCTTGCCACGGCGCACCCGGTCTACAGCGGTGCGCATGTTGTCGTAGATGCCACGACGGGGCACACCGCCGAGCACGACGAACGCATGGTTGTGAGCGTCAAACAGCATCTCGTGCGTCTGCAGTGGATAGGCGCGCAGGTAGAACGCGCGGCTGTGGCTGAGCTTGAAGTGGGCTACCTGCAGCTTGGTGCGCACTCCGGCGAGAACAGCCCAGTCCTCGCTCCAGTCGAACTGGAAAGCCTCACCCGAGCCGAAGGCCAGGGGAACGAAGGTGCCGCGTCCGGTGGTCTGCTGGGCGACAAGGCGCTGCTCGTGCCAGACCCGGGCGAAGGCCGCTACCCGGTTGCAGGAGCCGCTGTAACCGAGCGCCTGCAGATCGACGTACATCTGCTTGACGGTACGCCGCTGCTTGCGGGATCGGCCTGCTTCTGTCTTGATCCAGCCCGAGAGCTTCGATTTGAAGGGATCGAGCTTGGAAGGGCTGACCCGCTTGGCGTAGTGAGGCTCGGCCTCGCCTGCGCGCAGGTACTTGCGGATGGTGTTGCGCGAGAGGCCCGTGCGGCGAGCGATCTCCCTGATGGACAGCTGCTCTCGCAGGGCCCAGCGCCTGATGACACTTAGTGTTGCCACGTCTATCACTCCTGGTCTCCTGCTGCTCAAAAAAGCAGCAGGTTAGGGTTAGTACGTGGGTCAGGTTTGGATGGAAATCCTAGGGTTTAGTGGGTCACTTCCGGGTGGAAATCAACACACATAGGCTTCGAAGCTGCGCGCCCATAAAACAAAGCCCACGCGCCGACCGAAAGGTCTCGGCCGTGGGCTTTTTTTTGGCCTGGCGCACTGCGCGGCGCCAATAGGGGTCGCTTCAGAAAACGGAAAAAATCGTACGCTAAGGCTTCTCGCAAACGATGGTCTGCGAGAAGCCTTGCTGAGAAGATGGCGCGGCGTGGCGTCGACGTGGCTGGGGTGTTCTCGAAAACCGTTCTCAATTCAAACGGCTTGGAACGGCGAGTTTCAAGAACGCAGGACGGTAGCCAGCGGCAAGAACAGGGTAAGCGGCGAGTCTGGCAAGGCAATGAAGCCGTGATGCCGGTAGAAAGCCGCTGCAGCCTCGTCCTTGGCGTCCACCATCAGGGCGAAGGCGGCAATCTCCGAACGGGCGGCACGGTCGAGCGCATCGGCCAACAGCGCACCACCTAGACCTTGGCTCTTGAAAGCCTGATCGACAGCCAAGCGGCCCATCCGAACAGCTGGCACGGTCGGATAGCGCGGCAGTTTCTTGACGGTGCTGGCCGGAAGATCGGCCAGCAGCAGGCTTGCCGAGGCCAAGGTGTAATAGCCAGCGATGTGCGGCCCATCTGCCAAAGCCACGAAACAGGCAGCAACGCGGCGGCGAACGTCTTGGGTGACTTGCTCGCGCAGGTAGCGATTCAGCGGCTCCGAATCGCTGTTGAACGCGGTGCGGTCATGCCCGGCATCAAGCGGCGCGAGCCGGAACGGTGCACCGCTCATTCAGTGCGCAAGAGCTTGCTGCGACGGGCAAAGGCACGTTCCAGAGCTGGGGCCGGTAGCGGCGGCGACAGCAGCGCTTGTGCAAAGCATTCCTGATCGGCCAGCGAAAGCCGGATAACTTCCGCTTGCTCAATGGCGCGTTGCGCTGCGTCTTGGACGGCGGACACAACGAAATCGGTCATGGTGCGGCCTTGAAGTTCAGCGGCACGCTTGAGCATTGAATGCAGATCGGTGCTGATTCGGGCTTCGAGGCGGGCGGTAGAGATGGCAACGGGCATGGCTTTGTCCT
This sequence comes from Acidovorax sp. T1, assembly GCF_002176815.1. Classification (NCBI taxonomy): domain Bacteria; kingdom Pseudomonadati; phylum Pseudomonadota; class Betaproteobacteria; order Burkholderiales; family Comamonadaceae; genus Acidovorax; species Acidovorax sp. T1. The sequence continues at coordinate 383,096 of NZ_CP021648.1, forward strand.
CCTGATGCAATGATACGGCAAATTGCCGTACAATTCAAGGCGGAATTTTCGACGATTCCGGCTTAACGTACGATTTTTCCGTTTTCTGAAGCGACCCCCCAGTAGCCACGCCCACGCCTCCAGGTCGTTGCAATTGCATCGGAGCCGTGATTAAATCGCATCATGATTGCCGACCCAACTCCCACCCCCCCCGCTACCGCTGCACGCTTGTCTTCGTTGGCTGAGCTGTGGCAGTACATCGATGATGCAGCGCCCGCACCAAAGAACACCTCGACTGCAAGAACAGGCCTTGCCAAGGTAAAAATGGGCGTGAAATTCGGAAAGAGGACTTACGCCGTTGCCATCGACAATGAGCATGCCTACCGGATTCTCAAGCGCGGCATCTCCAGTAAAGCAATCGGGCCTCTTGCTGCCTTTCTGGGCCTGGGCAAGGGCAATGTGGCTGAGTACCTGGATATGGACCGGGTGACCGCCAATCGGCGTGCTCAGAAAAATCAACCACTCCCAGACCATGCGGCGGAAGGCGTCTTGCGCCTACTTGAGTTGAACCGGATGGCCGTTGATACTTTCTCGACCGAGGAAGAAGCCACAAGATGGTTACGCCAGCCTCATCCCATGCTGGATGGCGACACGCCCCTTGATGCTGCGAGAAACTCATTTGGGAACGAGCGCGTCAAAGAGATTCTTGTCGCTATCAAATACGGCGGTGCCGTTTGAGCACCACCGTCTGGCGCATAGGCTTTGTACCGAGCCCGCAACCTGCTATTGCAGCCATCCTCGGATCGCTTGGCTACGGTTCAACCCTGGCCAATGGCCGTTGGCATACCAAAGGGCCTGCGCAGATCGTTTATGCGGGCTCCAGTCGGGCCCTGTGCCAGCTGGAAAAGCGCGTCCACTGCAACGGAGCCAATCCTGCCAATCAAGCCCTCATGCGCCTTGAATTGCCCGCCAGATCGGAAATCCTGCATGCGGCAGATCTGGGCCTCCCAAAGGACTGGCATGACCACATGGCAGCGACACAATCCATCGGCATGAACTGGCTTGCGTCCGGGGCGAGCCTGGGTCTTTGGGTGCCGTCATTTGTCGAGCGCGACGAAATGAACCTGCTGATCAACCCGGCCCATTCCCAATACGGGGCCATCCGGTTGGTCGTCGAGCGCAACCCTTTCGAATTCGACCCTCGCCTGTTTTAACGCATTGCCTAGGCCAACAGCGGCAGAAACCAGACGGCTCTTGGCACGGGTCTTTCATGCCATGAAGGGGCAGGGCGGGGCCTTCACACAAGGCCCCCGAGCACGTAGAATGGACGGTATTTCCTTTGGCGATCTTGGCCTCGTGCCAACCTTTCTTTTTATCAACCCCGATGGGCACCTCATGCCCCATCCGGGGCTGGTGCCCATCTTCAATTCATGGAGATGGATATGACAAAACAAACCGCTACATCTGGCCAACCGAAATACGCCTTGGGCCAGTTGTTGACGCCGACCGAAAACTGACCCACTGGGGGTGCGGCGGAAATCTTGGACTACCTGGAGGTAGTTCATTTATTCATACGAAGACCGCATCCGAGCGGTCACGCTCTACATCAAGCTGGGCAAGCGCACCGGGGCGACTATCCGCCAGTTGGGCTACCCGACGAAGAACTCTTTGAAAAGCTGGCATGAGGAGTACGAGCGGCGCCTGGACCTGTCGTCCGGCTACGTGCGTTCGAAGCCGAAGTATTCTCAAGTTCAGAAGGAGCAGGCTGTCAAACACTACGCCGAGCACGGGCGCTGCATCGCCACCACGGTCGAGGCGTTGGGCTATCCTCGGGACAGGAAGGGCACGACCATCGAGCAGTTCATTGAAGTGGTCGACTCGTACATCCGCTGGTACAACGAGAAGCGGATCAAGATCTCCCTTGGGGCCCTCAGCCCGATCGAATACAGGGTGAGTCTTGGACTTGCGGCATAAAACCAGTCCAAGTTTTTATCCGCACCCCCTTACCACAGCCATGTCGTGTAATGTTCATGGGCAGCGGTCACCGCACCGCCTCCCACGGATTGAGAATGATCGCGCCCGTTGGCTGGAAATCAGCAACGTTGCGAGTAACCATCGTCATGCCGTGCACAAGGGCCGTTGCCGCAATGAGTGCATCGCGCTCGCCGCGCTTGTCGGGGACATGCAACCGTGCGCAGCGTTGCGCCACGGCGGTATCAATAGGCAGCGTGCGGCCGGAGAACTCGGGCAATACGTGCTGCTCCAGCCATGAGCGCAGCATGGCCCCCTGGGTGGCGTCCTTGCGTTCAATCGACAGAACGCCAAGCTCCAGCTCCATGATGGTGATGGCTGACACAAAGAGATCGGCGGCATCAACGCTTTCCGCCCATGCGGTCACGTTCGCATCGGCCTTGCCACTGCGTACCTTGCGCAGCTCCGACACCACGTTGGTATCAAGAACAAACATCATGTGAAATCAACCGGCCGGGGTTTGATGGTCACACGCGGCGGCACAAACTCGATGTCGGCGATACCCGGCATTGCCAGCGCATCGGCAATGTTGCGCCGCTGCTTGGTGAGCCGCTGATACTCCTCAAAGCTCATCAGCACATGGGCCGGTCGGCCGCGATCTGTAATGAACACTGGCCCGTTGTTTGCGGCCCGTTTTGCCTCGCTCGCCCCTTGGTTGAACTCGCGGCTTGATAGGGTGGTGATGGTCATAACTGCACCTCCGATAGGCGATAAATGTAGCCATGTTACTACAACATAAAAAAGGGAGCAAGCGTTTTTAGAGTCGGCAAACGGTGATTTCCTAGCCCTGCCGCCCGGGCCTTTGACAGGATGGCCGCTGCCTCGGCCCAAATGCCCGTGATCTTTTCCTTCGCCATGTTGGTGCGCAGGTACCATTCAGTTCGGAGACCGCATCTCCGTCAACTGAAGTCCGAACCGTTTACACAGAAATTCGGACACGCCCTCCTGCCTCCGTCCTCAACTACGGAGATCACGATGGCGACTACGCAAGAGTATCTGAGCAGGAGTCGGCTGTTTCGGCGCCTGAGAAGCGGTATCTACGGCCCATTTATCGAGCTGTATGGGGCGGGCACGCCTCGTGGAGGTCGGGCTCTCCAAACCCGGCACGTGGCGCTCCCTCAACAAGGTCAGCAATTCTCCTGGCTTGGATGGCACCCTTGAGCCCCAAACGTACAATCGCCCGCGGGCAGCCAGCGGATGCAAGTAGCCGGCCGCGCACAGCACAGCGTGTAGCGCATCGGCCGTTTGCCCCTTGAGCCAACACCGGTCCATGCGGTTGTCGTGTTTCAGATGCCCGATGCTGCGCGGGTTGCTGCGAGCCATGATGGCGACCGGGCCGCTGCCGCTCAAGGTGCTGCGTGTGTCTGAGGTATATCGCTAATTAGACACCCCTAAGTATTGCCGCGTTGTACAAGCATCGCTGTCAGGTGGAGTTGTTCTTCAAGTGGATCAAGCAACACCTGCGCATCAAGTTAAGCGGCTTGAAGACCCGGCGGGGCAGGAAGCAAGAGGCCAAGAGTCATCAATTGCGAGTGGCGCTTCGGGCCGTTTTTGCGGGATCAGCGTGACAATGTGTGCCTGTTGAGCGCAAATGAGGGCTCGTGATGTCCCAATTGGGATGGGTGCAAATCCTGTATGATCAACAACTTACGTCGATTGGTTACTTATTGAGTGCAAAAATTGCTATTGAAACGCAGCAATTTTTTTGCCCTCCGAAGGCTATAGTCATACGGGCTGTCAGCGGAATTTTGAGTATTGGTCTTTTTCAGCGTTGCGGCTGTAGCTCAGTGGATAGAGTATCGGCCTCCGAAGCCGGTCGTGGGTTCGATCCCCGCCAGCCGCACCAGTGATTCACGCCAACTGCCTTTGTTCTGAAGGTGCTGGTGGGGGTATGTCGTTATGTCAAATCGCGATGTTGCTGAGCAACTCGGCGATAAGGCAAAATTTAGTGCTATAATTCGAAATTCTTCGGAGGGGTGCCCGAGTGGCTAAAGGGGGCAGACTGTAAATCTGTTGGCTTACGCCTACACTGGTTCGAATCCAGTCCCCTCCACCAGTTTTGGATGATGTGTCAAGGTGCTCGGCGTTGATTGGGCGGCGCGAAAGTGGTGAATGCTGCTTGTGCGGGAGTAGTTCAATGGTAGAACCCTAGCCTTCCAAGCTAATGACGCGGGTTCGATTCCCGTCTCCCGCTCCATTGTCTGTTGGCTGGTTTGTAGAATTTGAAAAGTCTTTGGTGCTGCCTCGGTGGTTCCAAATGGCCCATGTGGCTCAGTGGTAGAGCACTCCCTTGGTAAGGGAGAGGTCGCGGGTCCGATTCCCGCCATGGGCACCAATTTGTGGTGCGTCCGAGTTCGGTTGCGCCGAGATCCTGTTGTGTTGGCATAGATTTTTTTCGGAGTCGGAAAAATGGCAAAAGGCAAATTCGAACGCACCAAGCCCCACGTCAACGTGGGCACCATCGGTCACGTGGACCACGGCAAGACCACACTGACGGCGGCCATCGCCACGGTGCTGTCGGCCAAGTTTGGCGGCGAAGCCAAGGCCTACGACCAGATCGATGCAGCGCCTGAAGAAAAGGCCCGCGGCATCACCATCAACACCGCCCACGTGGAATACGAAACGGCCAACCGCCACTACGCCCACGTGGACTGCCCCGGCCACGCCGACTATGTGAAGAACATGATCACCGGTGCCGCCCAGATGGACGGCGCCATCCTGGTGTGCTCGGCCGCTGACGGCCCCATGCCCCAGACCCGTGAACACATCCTGTTGGCCCGCCAGGTGGGCGTGCCTTACATCATCGTGTTCCTGAACAAGTGCGACATGGTGGACGACGAAGAACTGCTCGAACTCGTCGAAATGGAAGTGCGCGAACTGCTGGACAAATACAACTTCCCTGGCGACGACACCCCCATCATCCGTGGTTCCGCCAAGCTCGCCCTGGAAGGCGACAAGGGCCCGCTGGGCGAAGAAGCCATCATGAAGCTGGCCGAAGCACTGGACACCTACATCCCTACGCCTGAGCGCGCTGTGGATGGTGCCTTCCTGATGCCCGTGGAAGACGTGTTCTCCATCTCCGGCCGCGGCACCGTGGTGACCGGTCGTATCGAGCGCGGCATCATCAAGGTCGGCGAAGAAATCGAAATCGTCGGCATCAAGGACACCGTCAAGACCACCTGCACCGGCGTGGAAATGTTCCGCAAGCTGCTGGACCAAGGGCAAGCTGGCGACAACGTCGGCCTGCTGCTGCGCGGCACCAAGCGCGAAGACGTGGAACGCGGCCAAGTGCTGTGCAAGCCCGGCTCGATCAAGCCCCACACCCACTTCACCGCTGAAGTGTATGTGCTGAGCAAGGACGAAGGCGGCCGCCACACGCCCTTCTTCAACAACTACCGTCCTCAGTTCTACTTCCGCACGACCGACGTGACCGGCGCCATCGAGCTGCCAGCCGACAAGGAAATGGTCATGCCTGGCGACAACGTGTCGATCACTGTGAAGCTGATCAACCCCATCGCCATGGAAGAAGGTCTGCGCTTCGCTATCCGCGAAGGCGGCCGTACCGTGGGCGCTGGCGTCGTGGCCAAGATCATTGCTTAAAGCGTGTTCATAGGGGTATAGCTCAATTGGCAGAGCGTCGGTCTCCAAAACCGAAGGTTGTAGGTTCGATTCCTACTGCCCCTGCCACTTGAATGTGGTCCAAATAAGCCCGCCAAGCATTGGCGGGCTTCGGTGTCTTGGGGGATGCCGGAAATTGAAGTAGGAAATTTAGACATGGCCACTACACAAGTTGAAACCGTCAATACGGGGGCGGACAAGGCCAAGCTCGCCGCAGCGGTGGCATTGGTGATAGCTTCTGTTGCGGGTTTTTATTTGCTGGGCAATCAGGGGGTCGTTGTTCAATGGGCGGCATTGCTGGTGGGTCTCGTCGCTGCGGCGGCTGTCTTTCTGGTTTCCGAATCTGGACGTCAGTTGGTTGCCTTTGCGCATGATGCCTGGCGTGAGGTCAAAAAGGTGGTATGGCCTACGCGCAAGGAAACATTGCAGATGACTGCCTATGTGTTTGCATTTGTCGTGATCATGGCGTTGTTTTTGTGGTTTACCGACAAGACTCTTGAGTGGGTTTTGTATGACTTGATTCTGGGTTGGAGAAAATCATGACAAGCGTTGTGGATTTGACTGGGGTGGATGCCTCGGGTGGCTCTGCATCTTCCAATCCTGATCTGCGCTGGTATATCGTCCATGCATATTCGGGTATGGAAAAAGCGGTAGAGCGCAACATCCTTGAGCGCATAACCCGCTCCGGCATGCGGGATAAATTCGGCCGTATTCTGGTGCCGACCGAAGAAGTGGTCGAGATGAAGAACGGCCAGCGTAAAACCACGGAGCGCCGTTTGTTTCCTGGCTACGTGTTCGTCGAGATGGTCATGGATGACGATACGTGGCATCTGGTCAAGCACACCAACAAAGTCACGGGATTTGTGGGTGGTGCGAAGAACCGCCCGGCGCCCATTTCTGAAGAAGAAGTGCAGAAGATCGTCAGTCAGATGCAGGAAGGCACTGACAAGCCCCGGCACAAGGTTGAATTCATGGTGGGCGAGTTGGTGCGGGTTAAGGAGGGCCCTTTCACGGATTTCAATGGATCGGTGGAAGAGGTGAATTACGAAAAGAGCCGCGTGCGTGTTTCCGTGATGATTTTTGGTCGCTCCACGCCGGTGGAGCTGGAGTTTGGTCAAGTCGAAAAGACCTAAGTCTTTCGATAAAAAGCCTGATCCGAAGAATTTTGGGCATCGCACTTTTCGACTCGGTGCGAATGCAGTGAGTGAGTCGTTAACCCCGGGGAGCCGTTGCTTGCATCAGCAAGTCTGGCGTTATCACCCGCAAGGAGTAAAGCATGGCGAAAAAAATCGTCGGTTTTATCAAGCTGCAAGTGCCAGCTGGTAAGGCTAACCCATCCCCACCGATCGGCCCTGCGCTCGGTCAGCGTGGCCTTAACATTATGGAGTTCTGCAAGGCATTCAATGCGCAGACCCAAGGTGTCGAGCCCGGTCTGCCACTGCCTGTGGTCATCACGGCGTTTGCAGACAAGAGCTTTACCTTCATCATCAAGACACCGCCTGCGACGGTTTTGATCAAGAAGGCGATCAAGCTGGAAAAAGGCTCGCCCAATGCACTGAGCACCAAGGTTGGCAAGATTACTCGTGCCCAGCTCGAGGAAATCGCCAAGACCAAGTTCAAGGACATGAATGCCGCCAATGTGGACGCTGCTGTCCGCACGCTGGCTGGCTCTGCGCGCTCCATGGGCGTGACGGTGGGGGGGTTGTAAATGGCCAAGCTGACAAAGAAACAAAAGGCGCTGCAGGGCAAAGTGGACAGCACCAAGCTGTACGCATTCGCTGAAGCCATTGCAATCGTCAAGGACGCGGCAACGGCCAAGTTTGACGAATCCATTGACGTGGCTGTGCAGCTGGGCATCGATGCCAAGAAGTCCGACCAGGTTGTGCGCGGCGCCGTGGTGCTGCCCAACGGTACCGGCAAGACCACCCGCGTAGCGGTGTTTGCACAGGGTGCCAAGGCGGAAGAGGCCAAGGCCGCCGGTGCCGATATCGTGGGCATGGACGACCTGGCCGCTATGGTGAAGGCTGGCGACATGCCTTTCGATGTGGTGATCGCCGCTCCTGATGCCATGCGCGTGGTGGGTACCCTGGGACAGATTCTGGGTCCGCGTGGCCTGATGCCTAACCCCAAGGTGGGCACCGTGACGCCTGATGTCGCTACGGCAGTTAAAAATGCCAAGGCTGGCCAGGTGCAATTCCGTGTCGACAAGGCCGGCATCGTGCATGGCACGATTGGTCGCCGTTCGTTCGACAACGACAAGCTGCAGGGCAACCTGACTGCATTGATCGATGCGCTGAACAAGGCCAAGCCTGCCTCGAGCAAGGGTTTGTACCTGCGCAAGGTCGCTGTTTCGTCGACGATGGGCCTGGGTGTCCGCGTGGATACACAGTCCATCGCAGCGTAATTGCAAGAAATCTTCAGGCCCGTCAAAAGGCTTGATGTGGTGGGCTGAAAGCGCTCTGGCGTTTTCGGGCCATCCAAGACCGTTGGTGTGCAGGATGTTCGCACTTAAACCCTTTGGGGCCAACGCAGATGGCGATCCCGCTGCAGATGGAATATTTTCCTGAACAGTTGGTCGCTGCAACAAGAGCGCGTGCAAGGCACCTGCCGAGTGCGCATTTTAAGGAGTAGACCTTGAGTCTTAATCGCAGTGAGAAAGAAGCGGTCATCAGTGAAGTGACCAGCCTCGCCGCTAAAGCTCAAACGCTTGTGATCGCGGAATACCGTGGCATCACGGTCGCCGACATGACCAAACTGCGTGTTGATGCTCGCAGCAAGGGCGTGACCCTGAGTGTTCTGAAGAACACCCTGGCTCGCCGTGCTGTGGCTGGCAGCGCATTTGACGTGGTGGCAGACCAGATGACCGGTCCGCTGATCTACGGTTTCTCCGAAGACGCTGTGGCCGCCGCCAAGGTGGTGGCCGATTTCGCGAAAACCAACGACAAGTTGGTGATTCGCGGTGGCGCTTTCGGTGGCAAAGCCCTGGATGTCAACGGCGTTAAGCAACTGGCCAACATTCCTTCCAAGGAAGTGCTGTTGGCTCAGATTTGTGGCTTGCTTATGTCCCCCATGTCGCGTACGGCCGTTGTGCTGGGCGCACTGGCGGCGAAAAAAGGCGAAGGCGCTGCCGAAACGGCCGCCGAACCTGTCGCGGCTTGATTGCCCGATAGATAACCAACAAAATTGTTAGGAAATAAAAATGGCATTCGATAAAGACGCATTTTTGACCGCGCTGGACAGCATGACGGTTCTGGAACTCAATGACCTGGTGAAGGCCATTGAAGAGAAGTTTGGCGTGAGCGCTGCTGCTATGGCTGCTCCTGCTGCTGCTGGCGGCGGTGCCGCAGCTGCTGCTGAAGAAAAGACGGAGTTCAACGTGGTGCTGCTCGAGGCTGGCGCCAACAAGGTGTCCGTCATCAAGGCAGTGCGCGAAATCACCGGCCTGGGCCTCAAGGAAGCCAAGGACCTGGTGGATGGCGCTCCGAAGAACGTCAAGGAAGCTATTGCCAAGGCCGACGCCGAAGCAGCTGTCAAGAAGCTGGTGGAAGCCGGCGCCAAGGCCGAACTCAAGTAATTCGGTCTTGCTCAAGGGCTGGAGTGTTCCTCAAAGGGCCTCCAGCCTTTGGTGCTTTCAGAGTGCACCCGAAAGTCCCCTTATCAATGGGGCTTTCGAGTGTCTTCTGACAACCCCGACAGCAGAAGGCGCCTTGGTTCGGGTGATGTGCAACGCATCACCGTCCGCCATGGTTGGTAGTGGCCAACCGCCAAGCCCGTAAGGACACATTTCCTTGCGGGTCAGTCGTCGAAGACCCAGGACTCATGTCTTTGCCCGGAGATCTCATGGCCTATTCCTATACCGAACGCAAGCGAATTCGCAAAAGTTTCGGCACCCGCGATAGCGTGCTCGAAGTTCCTTATCTGCTGCAGATGCAGAAGGACGCATACACTGCTTTCCTGCAGGCTGATAAAGCACCTCAGAAAAGAACCATCGAAGGCCTTCAGGCTGCATTCGACGCCGCCTTTCCTATCGTCTCCCACAACGGTTTTGTGGAGATGAAGTTCATCGAATACAACCTGGCCAAGCCCGCATTTGACGTGCGCGAATGCCAGACGCGTGGTCTGACCTTTGCGTCGGCCGTGCGGGCCAAGGTGCAATTGATCATTTATGACCGCGAGTCTTCGACCTCGCAGTCCAAGGTGGTCAAGGAAGTGAAGGAGCAAGAGGTCTACATGGGCGAAGTGCCGCTCATGACCGACAAGGGCTCGTTCATCATCAACGGCACCGAGCGTGTGATCGTCTCGCAGCTGCACCGTTCGCCCGGCGTGTTTTTCGAGCATGACAAGGGCAAGACCCACAGCTCCGGCAAGCTGCTGTTCTCGGCACGTATCATTCCTTACCGCGGCTCGTGGCTCGACTTCGAGTTCGACCCCAAGGACATCTTGTATTTCCGCGTCGACCGCCGCCGCAAGATGCCGGTCACGATCCTGCTCAAGGCCATCGGCCTGAACCCCGAATCCATCCTGGCGAACTTCTTCGTCAACGACAACTTCCGCCTGATGGACAGCGGCGCACAGATGGAGTTTGTGCCTGAGCGTCTGCGTGGCGAAGTCGCGCGTTTTGATATCACCGACAAGTCCGGCAAGGTCGTTGTGGCCAAGGACAAGCGTGTGACGGCACGCCACACTCGCGAACTGGAGCAATCCGGCACCACGCACATCAGCGTGCCCGAAGATTTCCTGATTGGTCGCGTTGTAGCCCGCAATATTGTGGACGCCGACACCGGTGAAATCATCGCCAAGGCCAACGAAGAACTGACCGAAGCGCTGCTCAAGAAGATGCGTTCCGCAGGGGTGCAAGACCTGCAGGTCATCTATACGAACGAACTGGACCAAGGCGCCTACATCTCGCAGACCCTGCGCATCGACGAAACGGTGGATGAGTTTGCCGCCCGCGTGGCCATCTACCGCATGATGCGTCCTGGCGAGCCACCAACGGAAGACGCAGTGCAGGCCCTGTTCCAGCGCCTGTTCTACAACCCCGACACGTACGACCTGTCGCGTGTTGGGCGTATGAAGTTCAACGCCAAGATCGGTCGTGACGAATCCACCGGTCCCATGGTGCTGTCCAACGAAGACATCCTGGCCGTGGTCAAGATCCTGGTGGACCTGCGCAATGGCCGCGGCGAAGTTGACGACATCGACCACCTGGGCAACCGCCGCGTGCGCTGCGTGGGCGAACTGGCTGAAAACCAGTACCGCACCGGCCTGGCACGTATCGAAAAGGCCGTGAAGGAACGTCTGGGCCAGGCTGAGCAAGAACCGCTCATGCCCCACGACCTGATCAACAGCAAGCCGATCTCGGCTGCGTTGAAGGAGTTCTTCGGTGCGTCGCAGCTGTCGCAGTTCATGGACCAGACCAACCCGCTGGCCGAAATCACGCACAAGCGCCGCGTCTCCGCACTGGGCCCGGGCGGTCTGACCCGCGAGCGCGCTGGCTTCGAAGTGCGTGACGTGCACGTGACCCATTACGGCCGCGTCTGCCCTATCGAAACGCCTGAAGGCCCGAACATCGGCCTGATCAACTCGCTGGCTCTGTATGCCCGTCTGAACGAGTACGGTTTCATCGAGACCCCGTACCGTCGCGTGGTCGATGGCAAGGTCACCAACGACATCGACTACCTCTCTGCCATCGAAGAAGGCAAGTACGTGATCGCGCAGGCCAACGCCGTGCTCGACAAGGACGGCCGCCTGTCGGGTGACCTGGTGTCTGCCCGTGAAAAGGGTGAATCCATCCTGTGCGGCGCGGACCGCGTGCAATACATGGATGTGTCGCCTGCACAGATCGTGTCGGTGGCTGCGTCGCTGGTTCCGTTCCTGGAGCACGACGACGCGAACCGCGCACTGATGGGCGCCAACATGTCGCGCCAGGCCGTGCCCGTGCTGCGTCCCGAGAAGCCTCTGGTGGGCACGGGCATCGAGCGTGTGGCCGCCGTTGACTCCGGCACCGTGGTCACGGCCAACCGTGGCGGCGTGGTGGACTACGTGGACGCGACCCGCATCGTGGTGCGCGTGAACGACGCTGAAGCGGTTGCTGGCGAAGTGGGTGTGGACATCTACAACCTCATCAAGTACCAGCGTTCCAACCAGAACACCAACATCCACCAGCGCCCCATCGTCAAGAAGGGCGACATGCTGGTCAAGGGTGACGTGATCGCCGACGGCGCATCGACGGACTTCGGCGAAATCGCCATCGGCCAGAACATGCTGATCGCGTTCATGCCCTGGAACGGCTACAACTTCGAAGACTCGATCTTGATCTCTGAGCGCGTGGTGGCCGAAGACCGCTACACCTCGATCCATATCGAAGAACTCGTGGTCATGGCCCGCGACACCAAGTTGGGTGCCGAAGAAATCACGCGCGATATTCCGAACCTGTCGGAACAGCAACTGAACCGCCTGGACGAGTCCGGCATCATTTACGTGGGTGCCGAAGTGCAGCCCGGCGACACGCTGGTCGGCAAGGTCACGCCCAAGGGCGAGACCACGCTGACCCCCGAAGAAAAGCTGCTGCGTGCCATCTTCGGCGAGAAGGCGTCCGACGTGAAGGACACCTCGCTGCGCGTGGACCAGGGCTCGCAGGGCGTGGTGATCGACGTGCAGGTGTTCACCCGCGAAGGCATCCAGCGCGACAAGCGCGCCCAGCAGATCATCGACGATGAACTCAAGCGCTTCCGCCTGGACCTGAACGACCAGCTGCGCATCGTCGAGGCCGACGCCTTCGATCGTATCGAGAAGCTGCTGACCGGCCGCGTCGCCAATGGCGGCCCGCAGAAGCTGGCCAAGGGCACGAAGATCGACAAGGCCTACCTGGCCTCGGTCGAGAAGTTCCACTGGTTCGACATCCGTCCTGCAGAAGACGAAGTCGCCACGCAGCTCGAATCCATCAAGAATTCGCTGGAGCAGACACGCCACAGCTTCGACCTGGCTTTCGAAGAAAAGCGCAAGAAGCTCACGCAGGGCGACGAGCTGCCCGCGGGCGTGCTCAAGATGGTCAAGGTGTATCTGGCTGTCAAGCGCCGCCTGCAGCCGGGTGACAAGATGGCCGGCCGCCACGGTAACAAGGGTGTGGTGTCGAAGATCGTTCCGGTCGAAGACATGCCTTACATGGCTGACGGCACCCCTGCCGACATCGTGCTGAACCCGCTGGGCGTGCCTTCGCGGATGAACATCGGTCAGGTTCTTGAGGTTCACCTGGGCTGGGCCGGCAAGGGCATTGGCCAGCGCATTGGCGACATGCTGCAGCAGGAAGCCAAGGCGTCTGAACTGCGCAAGTTCCTCGAAGAGGTCTACAACTCGCGTGGTCGTACCGAAGACTTGTCGCAACTGAGCGACGATGAGCTGGTCGCCATGGCAGAGAACCTGACCAATGGCGTGCCCTATGCCACGCCGGTGTTCGACGGTGCGTCGGAAGACGAAATCAAGGCCATGCTGAAGCTGGCCTATCCCGACGATCTGGCCGAGCGCAAGGGGTTGACCCCCGAGCGCACCCAGGCTTATCTGTTTGACGGCCGCACGGGTGATCGCTTCGAGCGTCCCACCACCATCGGCTACATGCACTACCTGAAGCTGCACCACCTGGTGGACGACAAGATGCACGCCCGCTCGACCGGTCCGTACTCGCTCGTCACGCAACAGCCGCTGGGCGGCAAGGCCCAGTTTGGTGGCCAGCGCTTCGGGGAAATGGAAGTGTGGGCGCTGGAAGCTTATGGCGCCGCCTACGTGCTGCAGGAAATGCTGACCGTGAAGTCCGACGACGTGGTGGGCCGTACCAAGGTGTACGAATCCATCGTCAAGGGCGAACACGCCATCGAAGCCGGCATGCCGGAATCGTTCAATGTGCTGGTCAAGGAAATTCGTTCCCTGGGCCTGGACATCGAACTCGAACGCTCCTGAACAGGATCGGAATTATTAAAAAAGTGAGCTGCTAGCGCTGATTGGTAAAGGCTTTGCGTGTGTTTTGAAGCGCAAAGCCCTTTGTATCAAGCGCTGGTAGCTATGATTTTTGACGAAAAGGAAAGAGTCACATGAAATCGCTACTCGACCTGTTCAAGCAATTCACGCCGGATGAGCACTTCGATGCCATCCGTATCGGCATGGCTTCGCCCGAAAAGATCCGTTCGTGGTCGTTCGGTGAAGTGAAGAAGCCTGAAACCATCAACTACCGCACGTTCAAGCCCGAGCGCGACGGCCTGTTTTGCGCCAAGATTTTTGGTCCCATCAAGGACTACGAATGCCTGTGCGGCAAGTACAAGCGCCTCAAGCACCGCGGTGTGATCTGCGAAAAGTGCGGCGTGGAAGTCACCCAGACCAAGGTGCGCCGCGAGCGCATGGGCCACATCGACCTGGCCGCGCCCTGCGCGCACATCTGGTTCCTGAAGTCGCTGCCTTCGCGCCTGGGCCTGGTGCTCGACATGACGCTGCGCGACATCGAACGCGTGCTGTACTTTGAAGCCTACGTGGTGACCGACCCCGGCATGACCCCGCTGAAGAAGTTCAGCATCATGTCCGAGGACGACTACGACGCCAAGCGCAAGGAATACGGCGATGAATTCATCGCCAAGATGGGCGCGGAAGGCATTAAGGACCTGCTCGAATCCATCGACATCGACCTGTCGATCGAACGCCTGCGCGGCGACCTGACCGGCTCCGAAGTCAAGGTCAAGAAGAACGCCAAGCGCCTGAAGTTGCTCGAAGCCTTCAAGAAGTCGGGCATCAAGCCCGAGTGGATGGTGCTGGAAGTGCTCCCCGTGCTGCCACCGGACCTGCGTCCGCTGGTGCCGCTGGACGGCGGCCGCTTCGCCACGTCGGACCTGAACGACTTGTACCGCCGCGTCATCAACCGCAACTCGCGCCTGCGCCGCCTGTTGGAGCTGAAGGCCCCTGAAATCATCGCCCGCAACGAAAAGCGGATGCTGCAGGAAGCTGTTGACTCGCTGCTGGACAACGGCCGCCGTGGCAAGGCCATGACGGGCGCCAACAAGCGTGCCCTGAAGTCGCTGGCCGACATGATCAAGGGCAAGTCGGGTCGTTTCCGCCAGAACTTGCTGGGCAAGCGCGTGGACTACTCCGGTCGTTCCGTGATTACCGTGGGCCCAACGCTCAAGCTGCACCAGTGCGGCCTGCCCAAGCTGATGGCTCTGGAGCTGTTCAAGCCTTTCATCTTCTCGCGCCTCGAAGCCATGGGCATCGCGACGACGATCAAGGCAGCCAAGAAGGAAGTCGAATCCGGCACCCCCGTGGTGTGGGACATCCTGGAAGAGGTCATCAAGGAACACCCCGTGATGCTCAACCGTGCGCCTACGCTGCACCGTTTGGGTATCCAGGCCTTTGAGCCCATCCTGATCGAAGGCAAGGCCATCCAGCTGCACCCCCTCGTTTGCGCGGCCTTCAACGCCGACTTCGACGGTGACCAGATGGCTGTTCACGTGCCGCTTTCGGTGGAAGCGCAGATGGAAGCCCGCACGCTGATGCTGGCCTCCAACAACGTGCTGTTCCCCGCCTCGGGCGAGCCTTCCATCGTGCCGTCGCAGGACGTGGTGCTGGGTCTGTACTACGCCACCCGCGATCGCATCAACGGCAAGGGCGAAGGCTTGATCTTCTCGGACACCGGCGAAGTGCAACGTGCATTGGATGCCGGCGAAGTCGAACTCGCAGCCAAGATCACGGTGCGCATGACCGAGTGGACCAAGAACAAGGAAACCGGCGAATTCGTGCCGTCGACCTCGCTGGTGGAAACCACCGCGGGCCGCGCACTGCTGTCTGAGATCCTGCCCAAGGGCCTGCCGTTCTCCAACATGAACAAGGCGCTCAAGAAGAAGGAAATCTCCAAGCTCATCAACGTGAGCTTCCGCAAGTGCGGTCTGAAAGAAACCGTGGTGTTTGCCGACAAGCTGCTGCAAAACGGTTTCCGCCTTGCAACCCGCGCCGGTATCTCGATCGCCATCGACGACATGCTGGTGCCGCCGCAAAAGGCCGGCATCATCGAGCGCTCGGAGAAGGAGGTCAAAGAGATCGAGCAGCAATACGTGTCCGGTCTGGTGACTGCTGGCGAGCGCTACAACAAGGTGGTGGACATCTGGGGCAAGGCCGGTGACGAAGTCTCCAAGGTGATGATGGCCCAGCTCTCCAAGCAGAAGGTCATGGACCGCCACGGCAAGGAAGTGGACCAGGAGTCGTTCAACTCCATCTACATGATGGCCGACTCCGGTGCCCGCGGTTCCGCCGCCCAGATCCGCCAGGTGGCCGGTATGCGGGGTCTGATGGCCAAGCCAGACGGCTCGATCATCGAAACGCCCATTACCGCGAACTTCCGCGAAGGTCTGAACGTGCTGGAGTACTTCATCTCCACCCACGGTGCCCGTAAGGGTCTGGCCGACACGGCGCTGAAGACGGCGAACTCGGGTTACCTGACCCGCCGTCTGGTGGACGTGACGCAGGATCTGGTCGTGACCGAAGAGGATTGCGGCACGGCCAATGGTTCGCTGATGCGTGCCATCGTCGAAGGCGGTGAAGTGATCGAATCGCTGCGCGAACGCATCTTGGGCCGCACTGCGGCTGAAGATGTGCTGCATCCAGAGAACCGCTCGGTGCTGGTCCCGGCGGGCGTCATGCTCGACGAAGACCTCATCGAAGAGCTCGAAGCCGCTGGCGTGGACGAAGTCAAGGTGCGCACGGCGCTGACTTGCGAAACCCGCTACGGCCTGTGCGCCAAGTGCTATGGCCGCGACCTGGGCCGTGGCGGCTTGATCAACCTCGGCGAAGCCGTGGGTGTGATTGCTGCCCAGTCCATCGGCGAGCCCGGCACGCAGCTGACCATGCGTACGTTCCACATCGGTGGTGCGGCTTCGCGTGCTGCCATCGCGTCGAGCGTGGAAGCCAAGTCCAACGGCGTGATCGGCTTCAACGCCACGATGCGCTACGTGAGCAACACCAAGGGCGAGTTGGTGGTGATTGCACGTTCGGGTGAGATCATCATCCAGGACGAGCATGGCCGCGAGCGCGAGCGCCACAAGGTGCCTTACGGCGCCACGCTGACGGTGAAGGCCGACCAGCAGATCAAGGCCGGCACCATCCTGGCCAACTGGGATCCGCTGACGCGACCCATCATCACCGAGTTCGCTGGCCAGACCAAGTTCGAGAACGTCGAAGAAGGCCTGACGGTGGCCAAGCAGGTCGATGAAGTGACCGGTCTGTCCACGCTGGTGGTGATCGATCCGAAGCGCCGTGGTGCCGCCAAGGTGGTGCGCCCGCAGGTGAAGTTGATCGATGCCCAGGGCAACGAAGTGAAGATCCCTGGCACCGACCACTCGGTGACCATTGGCTTCCAGGTCGGCGCGCTGATCCAGGTGCGTGACGGACAGGACGTGGGCCCTGGCGAAGTGCTGGCGCGTATTCCGGTCGAAGGCCAGAAGACCCGCGACATTACCGGCGGTCTGCCCCGCGTGGCCGAGCTGTTCGAAGCCCGTACACCAAAGGACAAGGGCACCTTGGCCGAAATGACCGGCACCGTGTCGTTCGGCAAGGAAACCAAGGGCAAGGTCCGCTTGCAGATCACCGACCCCGAAGGCCGTGTGTTCGAAGAGCTCGTGCCCAAGGAAAAGAACATCCTGGTGCACGAAGGCCAGGTGGTCAACAAGGGCGAATCGATTGTGGACGGCCCGGCCGACCCGCAAGACATCCTGCGCCTCTTGGGCATCGAAGAGCTGTCGCGCTACATCGTCGATGAAGTGCAGGACGTGTACCGCTTGCAAGGCGTGAAGATCAACGACAAGCACATTGAGGTGATCGTTCGCCAGATGCTGCGCCGCGTGGTGGTCGAGAACGTCGGCGAGTCGAGCTACATCGGTGGCGAGCAGGTCGAGCGCTCCGAGATCCTCAACACCAACGATGCACTGCAGGCTGCCGGCAAGATCCCTGCGACTTACAGCAATCTGCTCTTGGGTATCACGAAGGCATCGCTGTCGACCGACTCGTTCATCTCGGCGGCCTCCTTCCAGGAAACCACCCGCGTGCTCACCGAGGCGGCCATCATGGGCAAGCGCGACGAGTTGCGTGGCCTGAAGGAAAACGTCATCGTCGGGCGCCTGATTCCTGCCGGCACCGGCATGGCGTACCACCAGGCGCGCAAGGCCAAGGACGCCATGGACGACGCCGAGCGCCGTGCCATTGCCGAAGCCGAAGCGGCTGAAATGGAAGCCTCGGCCGCAGCTGTCGTGACGGAAGGCGCTGCCCCCGACGCAGCTGCCGATTAAGCCCCCCCGGGCCGTCACTGATGCGCTCCCGCCCTGTCTACCGACAGGTCGGGAGCGTTTTTTCTGGAACTCTCACGGAACGGGCCGCATGGTGCATGCGGTGCCGGTGTATTAGCCCATGTGGTCATCGCCGCTCATCTGGATAGCCATTGCCATCGCGCTCTTCTGGGCCGTCGGTGCCTACAACCGGCTGGTGCGGCTGCGCTCTGCCGTGGTTCAGGCATTTGGCAGTCTGGACGCCCACCTGATCCGATGGCTTGCCATGCTGGGCGAATTTGATGCGGCGCAGCTTACCGCCGGCGCCCTGGACCGCGAGGCGCACAGCACCCTGCAAGGCTCTACCACGCAGTTGACGGCCTCTCTGGCAGTGGCGCGGGCCCGCCCTCTGCAGGGCGACGCCGTGGCGGCGCTGTCCGCTGCGTGTGCGGTTCTGGATGCCGTGTGGCTGAATCTTCAGCCGGGTGGAGATGCCGATGACGCCGTTCGCAAGATGGCGCCCTGGCGCGCGCGGTGGGACGAATTGCACAAACGCAATGAACAGGCCGCCCAGCTCTTTAATGAAGCGGTGCTCGACTACAACGCAGCGATCAGGCAGTTCCCGGCGGCGCTGGTGGCCTGGGTCTTTGGTTTCACACCAGCGCGTGCGCTGTCCATCACACGAGAAGGCAATTCATGACGCGAGCCGGTTCACCCCCACCATCATCACGCACCCCGTCCCCAGCGGCTGGGGCAAGTAGCCGGGCTTTCGTGCCGGCAGAGCGCAGCGCGGATTCGCACAAAACGGCCGGGATTGCGCTGTGGCAGCAGCTCGCAAGCGTTGCTGCGGCGTTGCAGGCCATTCGCGCCGGACAGTCGGGCACGGCGGCGCTGGCCGCCGTGGATGCGGGCTTGCGACCGGGTGTGCAGTCGCTGCTGTTTCAGGTGTTGCGTGCGTTGGGCCGCGCCGAGGCGCTGCGGCGCCAGCTGGTGTCGCGCACGCCGCCGCCCGCTGCCGATGCGCTGTTGTGCACGGCATTGGCGCTGTCGTGGGATTCAGAAACGGCGTCTTACGAGCCATTCACCCTGGTCAACCAGGCCGTTGAGGCGGCCAAGCGCAGCGTCGCCATGCGTGCACAGGCGTCGTTCATCAATGCCTGCCTGCGCCGCTTCCTGCGCGAGCGCGAAGCGCTGGTTGCGGCAACGGATGCCGACCCCGTGGCGCGCTGGAATCACCCGCTGTGGTGGGTGAAAAAGCTGCAAAAAGACCACCCAGCGCACTGGGAGCAGATCCTGCAGGCCAACAATGCCCAAGCGCCCATGGTTTTGCGCATTAATGCATTAAAAGGCACGATAGCCCAATACCAGCAAGCGCTAGCTGCTATGAATATTGATTCGGCGGTGGTCGGTGAAAGCGGTTTGATTTTGCGGCAGCCCCTGCCGGTCACGGAGTTGCCTGGATTTGCCCAAGGGATGGTTTCGGTGCAGGACGCGGCCGCGCAGCAGGCAGCCCCTTTGTTGCTGCAGGGGCTTGACCTCACGCAGCCGCTGCGGGTGCTGGATGCCTGCGCGGCGCCGGGCGGCAAGACGGCCCATCTGCTGGAATATGCGGGCACCTCCAGTGCCATGCAGGTGACCGCCCTGGAGGTGGACGCGGTGCGCAGCGCGCGCATCCACGAAACCCTGGAGCGCCTCGGTTTGCACGCACAGGTGCTGGTGGCCGACGCAGGACGGCCGCAGGACTGGTGGCAGCAGGCCTGCGCCGGCGAATTGTTCGATGCGGTGCTGCTCGACGCCCCCTGCACCGCGTCCGGCATCGTTCGCCGCCATCCGGATGTGCGCTGGTTGCGCCGCGAAACCGACATTGCCCAGCTGGCCACCCAGCAGGCGCGCCTGCTGGCGGCCTTGTGGCCGCTGGTGCGGCCCGGTGGCCGGCTACTGTATTGCACCTGTTCGGTGTTCCGCGCCGAGGGTGATGCGCAGGTTCAAACGTTTCTTGCGCACAACACCGATGCCCGGTTGCTGCCATCGCCAGGGCATTTAATGCCTGGCCATGTGAATAATCTCGGAGCTGTCCCGGACAATGCACCGGGTGAGCATGACGGATTTTTTTACGCACTGTTGCATAAAGCACCCGGGTGAGCGCCGCATGGCTCGCTCCGTCTTCGTTTGGGTGATGGCATGGCTGCTGGTGCTGGCCTGGCCGGTGTGGGCACAGGCGCAATCGCCTGCCAGCGAAGTAGCGGATCTGCGCCTGGAACGGGCCGACGACGGTGTGTATCTGAGCGCCACCCTGCAATTTGCACTGCCCGAACTGGCCGAAGACGCCCTCTACAAGGGCATTCCCATGTTTTTTGTGGCCGAAGCCCAGGTACTGCGGGAGCGCTGGTATTGGTCCGACCGCCAAGTGGCCACCGCCACCCGCCATTTACGCCTGAGTTATCAGCCGCTGACGCGCCGCTGGCGCCTGAGCACGTCGACCTCACCCATCTCCAACACCGGCCTGGGGGTGGTGCTGGGGCAGAACTTTGACGACCTGCGCGATGCGGTGTCTGCCATGCAACGAATTTCGCGCTGGAAGATCGCGAATGCCGATGAAATCGATGCAGATGCGGTGCACAAGGTGAACTTTCGGTTCCGGCTGGACATGTCGCAGCTACCCCGCCCGCTGCAGATTGGTGCCGTCGGCAGCGCGGGCTGGAGCCTCGCGGTCACGCGCAACCAGTGGCTGATGCCGGAGGCTGCGCGGTGAGCAAGCGCCAACCCACCGGCGAACCAGCAACGGCCCAGACACTGGCGCGGCAATCGCGCGCCGTGCGCTGGACCGTCGGTGTCGGGGCCGCCATCATGTCGGCCATCGGCATGGTGCTGCTCTTCATGCTGACGCTGGCCACCAACAACCGGGCGCTTTACGAGCGCAACTACGCGTGGCTGTTCGGGGTCAACGTGCTGGTGGCGGTGTTGCTGTTGGCCGTGCTGGCGTGGGTGGGCGTGCGACTGGTTGTGCGCCTGCGGCGTGGGCGCTTTGGCAGCCGCCTGCTGGTCAAGCTGGCCGCCATCTTTGCGCTGGTCGGCCTGCTGCCCGGTTTGCTGATTTATGTGGTGTCCTACCAATTTGTTACGCGCTCCATAGAAAGCTGGTTTGACGTCAAGGTGGAGGGCGCGCTGGTGGCGGGGGTGAACCTGGCGCGCGTGTCCCTTGATTCCATGGCCGAAGACATGGCCAGCAAGGCGCGGGCTGCCAGTGTGCAGCTGGCCCAGGTTCCCGATGCCGCAGCCGGGCTGGTGCTCGAGCGCATCCGCGACCAGCTTTCGGCCACCGACGTGGTCCTGTGGAACGCCGCAGGCCATGCCGTGGCCAGCGCCGGCCAGTCGCGTTTCAGCCTGAGTCCGGAGCGCCCCGGCACAGCCCAGCTGCGCATGGTGCGCCAGCAGCGCACCCTGGCCCAGATCGAGGGGCTGGACGACCTCGCCGACCCTGCCGTCACGCAAAACGCCAGGGTGAAGGTGTTTGCCCTGGTTGCCAGCCCCAGCGTGGGGCTGCTGCTGGAGCCGCGGTTTTTGCAGGTCACGATGCCATTGCCCCCGGCGCTGGTGGCCAATGCCCTTGCGGTGCAGGAGGCCAATCGGGAATACCAGGAGCGTGCACTGGCCCGCGAGGGCCTGCGCCGCATGTATGTGGGCACATTGACGCTGGGCTTGTTTTTGGCCGTGTTTGGCGCAGTTTTGCTGGCAGTGTTGCTGGGCAACCAGCTGGTGCGGCCGCTGCTGGTGCTGGCCGAAGGGGTGCGGGAGGTGGCGGCCGGCAATCTAGGTCCCAAGGCCGCCTTGCAGGGCAAGGATGAACTCGACGGCCTCACCCGTTCCTTTGCCACCATGACCCAGCAGATTGCCGACGCGCAGGGCGCGGTGGAGCAGAGCATGGGCGAGGTGGATGCTGCGCGGGCCAAGCTGCAGACTATTTTGGACAACCTCACGGCAGGCGTGATGGTGCTGGACCCGCAGGGCCTCATCCTGTCCTTCAACCCTGGTGCCACGCGCATCCTGCGCGCTCCCATGGCGGCCTACGCGGGCAAGCCACTCACAGCGGTGCCGGGCATGGCCGCTTTTGCCGCAGCAGTGCAAAAGCAGTTCGACGAATTCCTGGGCGATCAGCACCACCACGGTCTGGACCATTGGCAGCAGCCCTTTGAGCTGCATGGCTCCCCCAGTGGAGCGGCGCACCATGCAACCAGCCTGGTCATACGGGGGGCCGAGCTTCCGGATGCATCGCGGTTGTTGGTCTTTGACGACATTTCAGAAATTGTTTCGGCCCAGCGGGCGCAGGCCTGGGGCGAGGTGGCGCGGCGCCTGGCCCATGAAATCAAGAACCCCCTCACGCCCGTCCAGTTGTCTGCCGAGCGCCTTGAAATGAAGCTCACCGGCAAGTTGCCGGCGCCGGAGCAGGCCATTCTGACCAAGTCGGTCAGAACAATCGTCGAACAGGTCGATGCGATGAAGCGGCTCGTCAACGAGTTCCGCGACTATGCACGCCTGCCCGCCGCCGAATTGCAGGCGCTGGACCTCAACGCGCTGGTGACTGATGTGCTCTATCTGTATGGGGCAGAAAACGCCACCGTGCCCGTGGAATCCGAGCTGGACGCGCGTTGCCTGCCGATTGCCGGCGACGCCCAGCAACTGCGCCAAGTGGTGCACAACCTGCTGCAAAACGCCCAGGACGCCACAGAGCAGGCCCGTGCGGACGGTAGCGCATTGCCGCCCGTGCGCATCAGCACGCGCTGGAGCGAGTCATCGCGCCGCGTACGCCTGACCGTGGCCGACAGCGGCCCGGGCTTCCCCGCGCACATCCTTCAGCGCGCGTTTGAGCCCTATGTGACCACCAAGCCCCGGGGCACGGGATTGGGGTTGGCCGTGGTGAAAAAGATCGCCGATGAGCACGGCGCGCGCATTGAGCTGTCAAACCGGGTTGACGACGGCGTAGTGCAGGGGGCGCAAGTGTCGTTATCATTCGCCACATACCCATCGGTGGCGTCATAACAACACCCACTGCAGCATCCAAGGCGCTTCATACACATGGCAAACATTCTGGTGGTTGATGACGAACTCGGCATTCGTGACCTCTTGTCGGAAATTCTGAATGACGAGGGGCACAGCGTAGACCTTGCCGAGAACGCGACACAGGCGCGCGCGGCGCGTGCCACGGGTGTGTACGACCTGGTGCTGTTGGACATCTGGATGCCGGACACCGATGGCGTATCGCTCTTGAAAGAATGGGCCACGGCCGGCATGCTCACCATGCCCGTCATCATGATGAGCGGACACGCCACCATCGACACCGCTGTGGAGGCCACCCGGATCGGCGCCTTCTCGTTTCTGGAAAAACCCATCACCCTGCAAAAACTGCTCAAGGCGGTGGAGCAGGGGTTGGCGCGCAAAGCCGCCCAACAGACGGCCCCCGTGGCCACCCATCAGCCCGCAGCGATGCCCGCCGATGGTGGTTTTATGCCCGCGCCGATCATTGCCGCCGCGATGGATGGAGAGGTCGAGCCCCATTCCCACCAGGGGTTCGATCTGGATCGCCCCTTGCGCGAAGCCCGCGATGGCTTTGAAAAAGCCTACTTTGAATTCCATCTGGCCCGTGAAGGTGGTTCGATGACCCGCGTCGCAGAAAAAACCGGGCTGGAGCGCACGCATCTCTACCGCAAGCTGCGGCAACTGGGCGTAGATCTCGGTCGAGGAAAACGCGGTTAATCTGGTGCTGTTGGTTTCTTTGTGCAAAATTCTGGTTATAATTCGAGGCTCAGGCCCGGTAGCTCAGTCGGTAGAGCAGAGGATTGAAAATCCTTGTGTCGGCGGTTCGATTCCGTCCCAGGCCACCATCTTTCTTTCTCAGTAGATCCAAAGTCAGCTCAGAAGTCCTTGTGGATCAAGTGCTTAGCATCAAAAAGGCGGCTCAAGCGGTATCGCTGAATCCCATAAAGTCCTGTTCTTGCGTGTACCCAACGGTGTACCCCAGACTGCTTTTCAATCGCAGTCGATTTTGGGTGCACCATGGGGCAACTCAACGAGCTTCAGATCAAGGCGGCAGCGCCGCGTCCTCGTCAGGAGAGGTTGGCCGCCTCTGAGAGGAACTTCTCCGCCTGGCTCCGCATGCCTTTCGAGATCGGCTCCCAGATGCGTTCAGGAAACCCCTGGGGCAACTGCGCCTCGACGGCGTCGAGGGCCTGCGCGGCACCATCGGCCAGGCCCAGCATCGCTTCCCAGACCAGGGGGCCGCCGTTCTTCATGGCCAGGTCGTGCCAGTGGCGGGCACGGATGGTGTGGATCTCGTAGTGCGTGTTCTTCGAACGCAGTGCCATCGCCAAGCGCACGTCTCGCATGTGCAGTTGTCCCCGGCTCCTGCCCATGTAGGGCCATACGGACAGGACGTCGTACAAAGGCGTCATTTCATAGACATTGCCTTGGCGCAGAAAGATCGAGAAGTTCTTGGCGTGGCCATCGGGTGCCGCCATGAGCCAGAAGGCCAACTGGACGAGTTGGAAGGCCATCCGGTCCGTCTCTGCATCCGCGCTCCCGGCCAGCAGCGTGAGCCCTGCGGCGGTGGATGGTCCGCCATCGCCTTCGTATTTCAGGCGCGGAGGCAGGCCCAGCGCCTGGCAGAAGTCTTCCTGAGGAAGTCGGGCGATCCACTTTCCATCGTCCATCCATTCGCGGTCGAAGCGCTCCACGATCAGGGCGCGCTGGTCGCCGAACGTGGCCATCTCGGTGTGTGCCATGGGCAGGCCGAGCGCCTGGATGATCTGCGCGCAAAGCCATTCGTTCTCGACGGAGTCGAACATGTTCACTCGGGTCGTGTTGGCGATCACGCCGAGCGGAAGCTTGAAGATGTGGGTGCTCGGAGTGGCTCCGACGGGGCTGCACCACTGCCCGTTGACCCGCACGAAGGCGGTCTTTTCCTGGGCTCCCGCCAGGGAAATTCGGAACGGCGGAGCCTCGTCGATGTGGTGCGCGACCGGGTCGTCGGGCACGGCGCGAAGTGCGGCCGCGACCTGCTCATCAGTGAGGGGCTCGCATGCCACGCGGTTCCATCCGTCAGGCGTCGTTCCTTCCGGAAGCAACTGCACTGCGCCGACGCAGTCACGGCCAATGGCCTCCAGCAAGGCGAAGGCATCGAGTGTCCTGGTCTTGAATCGCCGGCCGATGCGCTCGCGGATTCGCTCGTTGTCGGGCAGCAGATTGTCGAAGTAGTTCGCAACGACCTCCCCCTTGACCTCCAGGGTACGGGTGAGCGGTAGCGACAGGGACAGCGGTCGGGACTTCTCGGACTCCAGCCATGACGGGGCGTACGAAAAGCTGTGAGCTCCGCGGTTGACCTGCCAGGCTCCGACGAATTCGCCATTCATCCACGCGTTGAGCGCCACCATTACCAAGAGCCTTTCTTGGGCCGGATGACGAAGTTGCGCCTGGATGTCGGTGTGACATCCGAGTTCGGGTTCGCGTCCCGCAGCGCTTGCGCGTCCGATGGGGTCTTCGCATCACTGCGGCTTGCGAGAACCGATGCCGCCTGGTGCCGGCCGCTGCCAGTCAAGGGCTGCATGCGCCACTGACCCGTCGGTGGGATGTTGACCGACGGTTGCTTGGCCGGCTTGCGGGGGTTGCTCGCAGGAGGGGAGGGGGGCGAGGCGGTCGCATCCGGTTGATTCGCGGTCACGTCGATCACGTCATCCCTCAACAACAGGGACGCGCGCAGCGCCGAGAGCACCTTCATTAACTGGTCGACGCTCACGGCGCCAGGGTTGCTTTCGATCTCGGCGATGCGGGCCTGTCCCACGCCGAGCAGCCGCCCGAGCGCGGCCTGGGTCAGGCCGCGCGCTTTCCTGAGCGCGCGCAGGTGCTCGCGAAGCTGGCTGGTCAGGTGGATCGGGAAGTCCATGCGATGTTCTCTATCGGGAAATGCCAATATATATTCTAAATCCAGTTTCTGCAAGATACTTGCTTTGGTGTATGAATGTCGTATATCGGGGATTGCCAATGTTTGTGCGCGACACGTCAGCAGTGCAACGGCCCTGAGGGAGTGCCTTCAATCCTGTGAAGTGGGATAATTCGAAACAGCGATCAGGTTCCAAATCGGAATCGAAGCGCTGCTACTGGTCTGGTGTACCCAGAGGTGTACCCAGGAACTAGGACAGTCAGGGAAAAGCTAGTGCTGGCGCGGGTTGCGAAGGATCTTTCGATCCAGTCCCAGGCCACCAAACAAAAGCCCTTGATTTGAAAGAATCAAGGGCTTTTCCTATTGGCGTGCCCTGTCTGCACAGGCGTGGATGCGCTCCCGTGCCGCGGCGATGCTTGATGGTTTCGTCGAGCCGTATATTTCGGTGTGGCATGTCGTCCCGGTCTTATTCCTGGTCTTATCCCCGGTCTTATCTCCCCTATTTTTCACGATGGCATTTCTGACGGACACCACCCTGGGCATTGACTTTGGCACCTCCAACTCGGCGATGGCCGTGCGCCAGGGGGATTCGCCTGCACGCATGCTGCGCCTGGAGGGCGAGAACAACACCTTGCCGACGGCGCTGTTCTTCAATGCCGAAGACCATTGCACCCACTATGGGCGCGACGCGGTGGGGCAGTATCTGGCCGGCACCGAGGGGCGGCTCATGCGCTCGCTCAAAAGCCTGCTGGGCAGTTCGCTGCTGCAGGACAAGACGGCCGTACACAACGCGTTGGTGAGCTACCAGGACATCATCAGCCTGTTCCTGCGCATGCTGGCCCAGCAGGCGCGTGACACGCTGGGCGGCATGCCGGGGCGGGTGTTGCTGGGGCGCCCCGTGCATTTTGTGGATGGTGATGCCGCGCGCGACCAGCAGGCCGAGGACGCCTTGCGACAGGCGGCGCAGGACGCGGGGTTTGTGAACATAGCATTCCAGCTTGAGCCCATTGCCGCGGCGCTGGACTATGAGCAGCGCATCGAGCGCGAATCGCTGGTGCTGGTGGTGGACATTGGCGGCGGCACCTCTGATTTCACCGTGGTGCGCCTGGGGCCGGAGCGCAGGGCCCGCCCTGATCGCGCCAGCGACATTCTGGCCACCACAGGCGTGCATGTCGGAGGCACCGACTTTGATCGGCGCCTCAGCCTGGCGCTGCTGATGCCGCTGCTGGGCCTGGGCCACACCGGGCCTTCGGGGCGCGAGGTGCCCAGCCGCGTGTTCTTTGATCTGGCGACATGGCACCTGATCCAGTGGCTGTATGCGCCACGGGCGCTGCGCGACGCACAGGCCCTGCGACCCGACTACGCGCAGCCGGTGCTGCACGATCGGCTGATGGCGGTGCTGCACCAGCGCCTGGGGCATCGCCTGGCCAACACGGTGGAGCAGGCCAAGATCGCAGCGTCGGTGGGGGGCGTGGATGCACCGATGGCGCTGGACTGGATCGAGCCGGGGCTGGGGGCGCTGGTTACCTCCGAAGGCCTGGCCCGCCACCTTGCCGGGCCGTTGCATCAGGTGGTGGCCTGCGCCAGCGAGTGCCTGCAGCAGGCCGGGCTGGCGCCTCATGATTTGCAGGCCATCTACCTCACCGGAGGGTCGTCGGCGTTGCGTCCGCTGCGCCAGGCGCTGCGTGCGGCGTTCCCTGACACGCCCCAGGTCGAGGGCGATCTGTTTGGCGGCGTCGCAGCGGGGTTGGCGGTGGCCGCCCCATGACCGTACCCGTGTGCGCCTATCCCCGTGCGGTGCTCAAGGCCGTTGTGCCGGGGTGTACCAGACGTAGCCGTAGTGCGCCGCAGGGGTGCCCTCGCGCACCATGCGAAAGGGCAGGTCGATAAAGCGCACCGGTTGCGGTGCAACGCGCGAAAGTGCCTGCTCCCACCAGTCGGGAACGATGCGGTCTGCGCGCGAGACCAGCAGCAGCCCCTTGCCGGCCTGCCTGCTGCGTTCGGCGTGGTCCGCCACGCATTGCGGGAGGCCGTTCTTGGCGGATATGCAGGTATCCACCAAGGCCTGGGGAAAGCGCACGCGCAGCATGCCCGCCAACATGTGGTCCGACGCCACGATCGTGCCCAGCCCGTCGTAGCCTGCCTTGCGCAGTTCCTGGGCTAACTCGACGGTGGGGTGGTTGAGCTCATCCACCTGGCCGCGCAGCCCGCTGAACCAAGGGCGCACGCCGGCCGCAACGAGGAGGATGACCGCTATGCCGAAGATCGCAACCGAATAGCGTCCACCACGCGGATCTTGCTGCAGCCGGGGCCGCGCTGCAAACGCGGCCAGGGGCGCCACGCACAGCAGCGGCAGTATCCAGCGGCCTTTGAAACTCGTGACACCCGCAAACAGCACCATGCCCGCCAGCGCCAGCATGACCAGCATCAGAAAGCGCAGGAGCACTTGATGGATCGCAGGGGAGGCGGGCGCAACGGGTGTACGCCACCAGTTCGCCCGAAAGGCCCACAGCGCGATCACTACCCACAGCAGCAGCGAGCCGGCCACACCTTCGACAAGGCTCAAAAAGCCCTGGCCCCAGCCAACTTCTGGCTGGATATTCATTTTGTCGATCGTTTCCGCCGTGGCCTCGCCCAGGTGCGAAAACAGCCAGACCGCATGGGGCAGCACCACCAGCAGTCCGACGATTGGAGCCCACCACCAGCCATGGGACAGGAGGGCGATCCGTGTCGTGCGAACCGACAGTGCCGCCAACAGCATGGCCACCGCCACCATCGCGAAGCTGTACTTGGCCAGCATGCCCAGTCCGCACACCAACCCCAGCAGGGCAAAGTCCAGTGCTCGCGGCTTGCGCACAATGCGCAGCAGCAGCCACCAGGCGGCGCAGACCATCGCTGTAACCAATACGGTGTGGGTCTGGTCGCGCACCGAATACCAGCCCAGGGGGGGCATCAGCAGCATGCTGGCCGATGCCCAGAAGGCACCGCGCTCGTCAAGCACTTCGCGGGCTGCCAGGTACATGAACGCATAGGTCAGCGCCAGCAGCGAATGCTTGAGCACCGACAGCGACAGCACGCTGGGCCCCACAACCTGGTTCACCAGCCACTGCAGCCAGGTGTACAGCGGTGGCTGGGAGCCGTAGCCCATGGACAGCTGCTGGGTCCAAAGCATCTGCTCGGCCTCGTCCCACTTGAGTGCGGGCGAGGCTGCCACGCGCACCACAATGTGCGCCAACGCAAAAAATGCCAGCCAGAACAGGGGGTGCGCCCATACAGGGGCTGACGAAAACGCGCGGGGCGCAGTGGGGGTGGTCATGAAACGAGTGATAAGGGGGCAGCGGCCGGGGGGACGGTTTCCCCGGTGCATGGGGGCGCTCAAGGCACAATCGTATCCATTATTTCGCTACAGTTTGTTGCTCCCATGACCACCGCCCCCCCTTCCGCGCCCGATGTATCGATCGTCGTGCCCATCTACAACGAGGTCGAGAACCTGCCCGATCTCGTGGAGCGCATCGCCCATGCCATGTCCGCGCAGCCGCTCGGCTTTGAATTGCTGGCGGTGGATGACGGTTCGCGCGATGGCAGCGCGGACAAGCTGCGCGAGCTTGCCGCCACGCGACCGTGGCTGCGCCCGGTGTTCCTGGCGCGCAACTACGGCCAGTCCAGCGCACTGCAGGCGGGCTTTGATCGCGTGCGCGGGCGCTATGTGGTGACGCTGGACGCCGACCTGCAAAACGAGCCGGACGATATTCCGCTGCTGCTGGAGCGTCTGGAAACCGACCCCGGCGTGGACATGGTCAGCGGCTGGCGCAAAGACCGGCAGGATGCCGAACTGTCGCGCAAGCTGCCCTCGCGCATCGCCAACCGCATCATCTCGCGCACCACCGGCGTGCACCTGCACGACTATGGCTGCGCGCTCAAGGCCTACCGCCGTCCCATCATCGACCGCATACGGCTGTATGGCGAGCTGCACCGCTTCATCCCCTCGCTGGCCAAAGACGTGGGCGCGCGCATCACCGAGGTGCCGGTGCGCCACCATGCCCGCACGCGCGGCGTGTCCAACTACGGCATCGACCGCACCTTCCGCGTCATCCTGGACCTGATCCTCATCGTCTTTTTCATGCGCTACCGCCAGCGGCCATTGCACGCCTTCGGCGGCTTGGGGATGTGGCTGGCCGCGCCGGGGGGGCTGATCCTGACCTGGCTGCTGGTGCAAAAACTGCTGGGCGAAGACATTGGCGGCCGCCCGCTGCTGCTGGCCGGTGTGATGCTGGTGCTGATGGGCGTGCAAATGATCGCTGCCGGGCTGATCGGCGAGCTGCTGATGCGCGTGTACCACGAAGCCGGGGGCGCGGCGCAGTTCCATGCGCAGGAATATGTGCCAGAAAATAGATCCAATCGGGCTGAAGCCGACGTGTTGACAGCGCAAGATGCTATTAATAAGGTAGCGTGAAGCGCTCCTATAAAGCCCTGCTGCGCGGCCTGCTGGGGCTGCTTTTGCTCGGCCTGATTGTGGCGCTGACCGATCCGGCGCGGGTGCTGGCGCAGCTGCGCCAGGCGCAGCCCGGGTGGCTGCTGGTGGGGCTGCTGGCCGCCATGGCATCCAACATTGTGTCGGCATTGCGCTGGCGCGCGCTCGCGCGCTGGCTGGGGGCCGAGGTGGGCTGGCTGGACGCCTGCCGCTGGTACTTCCAGGCCATGGGGCTCAACGCGCTGTTGCCGGGCGCCGTGGTGGGCGGCGATGTGTACCGTGCCATGGCGCTGCGCCGCGCCGGGCAGGACACGGCGGCGGCCGGCTGGTCGGTCGTGCTCGATCGCGCCAGCGGCCTGTGGATGCTGTGCGCCATCGGCGGCCTGGGCGCGGCCGCCTGTGCCGATGTGCTGGCCCCCTGGCTGCGCCTGCCGCCGGACGTTTTCGCCGGGCTGATGCTGGCGGGCACGCTGCTGTGGCTGGCGCTGCCCTGGGCGCTGCCGGTGCTGCTGCGTTGGGCTCCGCGCCGGTGGCAGGGCGGTTGGCTGGTGCCGCTGCGGTTGGCGGTGGCACGGCCGGACTTTCGCCGCCAGTGGGTGGGGCAGGCGCTGGCCTCGGCTGCGGTGCAGGTGCTGTCGGCGGCGGCGCTGGCCGCGGGCGGCATGGCGCTGGGCGTGGTCCTGCCGGCGCCCGTGTGGGCCTGGGCGATGGCCCCCGTGTTTCTGATGGCCGCGCTGCCCCTGAGCGTGGGCGGCTGGGGCACGCGCGAGGCCGCCGCCGTGGCCGCGCTGGCACCCTTTGGCGTGGCAGCGCCGGCCGCCGTGGGCGTGGGGATG
Organism: Acidovorax sp. T1; assembly: GCF_002176815.1. Taxonomy (NCBI): domain Bacteria; kingdom Pseudomonadati; phylum Pseudomonadota; class Betaproteobacteria; order Burkholderiales; family Comamonadaceae; genus Acidovorax; species Acidovorax sp. T1. The sequence continues at coordinate 414,248 of NZ_CP021648.1, forward strand.
GTCTATGGCCTCTATGGACTGGCGCAGGGCGCCTTGGGGGCGCTGGCCCTGGGCTTGCCGCGCGGCGCACCGCGGTGAGGGGGCTGTACGCTTCAGCTGGTTTGGTATCGAAATGATAGCTGCTTGCGCTTGCTGGGTAAGCGCTAGAGGCCTGTTTGGTTCAATATGGTGCCGCCGCAGGCTGTGCCCCGCCGGGCGTCAATCTGCGGGGCCCTCGTCCTGGCGGATTTGCAGTGCCTGCGCATACAGCGCATTGCGCGGCGCGCCCGTGATGTCGGCGGCCAGCTTGACGGCCGTCTTGGTCGGCAACTCGCCCAGCAGCAGGCGCAGCACGCGCTGTGCGTCGGCGCCATCTTCCGGTGGGGCCAGCAGCGGGTGCAGCAGCACGACGAATTCCCCCTTCACCCGCTGCGGGGCGCCCGCCAGCCAGCGCGCCAGATCCTGCGCAGGGTGCGTGGAGATCTCCTCGAACTGCTTGGTGAGCTCGCGCGCCAGCGTCACCGGGCGCTCGCCCAACACGGCCAGGGCGCCGGCCAGGTCCTCGATGCGGTGCGGGGCTTCGAGCAGCACCACGCAGCGGGGCTCGCTGGCGAGCTGCTGCACGGCCGTGGCGCGCTCGGCATTTTTTACCGGCAGAAAACCCGCAAAAAGAAAGCCGCCGCTGTCCGTGCTGTGCGCCACGGCGCCGGCCACGCTCAGGGCCGTGGTGATGCTGCTGGCGCCCGGCAGCGGCAGGGCGCGCAGGCCGGCCGCGTGCACGGCGGCCACCAGGCGCGCGCCGGGGTCGCTGACGCCCGGCGTGCCCGCGTCACTGACATAGGCCACGCGCTGGCCCTGCTGCAGCCGCTGCACCACGGCCAGTGCGGCTTCGGCCTCGTTGTGCTGGTGCACGGCCAGCAGTTGCGCGCTGGTCTTGTCGATGCCATAGGCGCGCAGCAGCGCCTGGGTGTGGCGCGTGTCCTCGCAGGCAATGGCGTCGGCCAGCTGCAGCACATGCAGCGCGCGCAGGGTGATGTCGGCCAGGTTGCCAATCGGCGTGGCCACGACATACAGCGTGCCCTGCGGATAATGCTGTGCAGCCGCCGCATCGCGTGCGGCGTTCAAGGCAGATGCGAAAGATGCGCTCAATGAATTTCCTTGGAAAAATGCTATCCAGTGCCCGCCCAGGGGGCGCTGATGCCGCCAGCGGCCGCACCACGCGGCAGCGGGGCGATGCGGCCGAAGACCAGGCGCTGGCCTGTTTGCAGGCCGCAGGCCTGAAGCTGCTGGTGCGCAATTATCGGACGCCCGGGCGCGGCGGGGGCGAGATCGATCTGGTGATGCGCGACCGGGACGGCACCGTGGTGTTTGTCGAGGTGCGCAGCCGCGCCAGCAATGCCTTTGGTGGGGCCGGTGCCAGCATTGGCGCCGTCAAGCAGCGGCGCATCGTGTTTGCGGCGCGCCATTACCTGCTGCGCATGCCCGCGCCGCCGCCGTGCCGTTTTGACGTGGTGCTGGTGCAGGCTTCGGTGCAGTGGCTCCAGGCCGCTTTCGACGCCCAGTAAGGCGGGGCACAAAAGCCGGGTACGCCAAGCCGGCGACTACGGTTTGCTACAAAACCTATAACAACCCGCGGGTATCATCGGGCCTCCATGCTAGAGCAACGCATCCAACAGCACTTCATCGACAGCGCCGACCTGAAATACCAGGCCGCGCAAGCCCTCAGCGCGCCCATCGCCGCTGCCGTGCAGGCCATATTGGCCTGCGTAACCAGCGGCGGCAAGGTGCTGGCCTGTGGCAATGGCCCTTCGGCCGCCGAGGCGCTGCAGTTTGCGGCCTTCTGCGTGGCGGGATTCGAGCGGGACCGGCCCGAGCTGGCCGCGCTGGCGCTGACCTCTGACAGCACCCTGCTCACGGGGGCCGGCGGCGGCAGCGACGTGGCCCAGCAGTTTGCCCGCCAGGTGCGCGCGCTCGGCCAGGCGGGCGATGTCTTGCTGGCACTGTCCGTCACCGGCAACGATGCCAACCTGATTGCCGCCACCGAGGCAGCGCACGAGCGCGACATGACGGTGGTGATCCTCAGCGGCCGCACCGGCGGCCAGCTGGCCACCATGGTGCGCGAGACCGATGTGCTGATCGGTGTGCCGCACGACCGCGCCGCGCGGGTGCGCGAGGTCCATGCGTTGGTGTTGCACTGCCTGTGCGACGGCGTGGATGCCCAATTACTTGGAGAACAGGAAATACCGCTATGAAGCTGACCATGAACCGTACCGCCTGCACCCTGCTGGCCGCCGTTGCGCTGGCCGCAGGCCTGTCCGCCTGCGCTCCTCTGGTGGTTGGCGGGGCGGTGATGGGCGGCATGATGGCCGCAGACCGCCGCACCACCGGCACCCAGGTGGAAGACGAAGGCATCGAGCTGCGTGCGGCCAACCGCATCCGCGAGGTGCTGGGCGACCGGGCCCATGTCAACGTCACCAGCTACAACCGCCAGGTTTTGCTGACCGGCGAGGTGCCCACGGCGCAAGACCGGGCCACGGTGGAGCAGATCGTGGCGGGCGTGAACAATGTGCGCTCGGTCGTGAACGATCTGGCGGTGATGCCTGGCAGCACGCTGGGCCAGCGCTCCAACGATGTCCTGATCTCCGGCAAGGTGCGTGCGAGCCTGGTGGATGCCAAAGACATTACGTCCAGCGCCTTCAAGGTGGTGACCGAGCGCGGCGCGGTCTATCTCATGGGGATGGCCACCGCGCGCGAGGCTGCCCGTGGCACCGAAATTGCCCGTGGCGTGAGCGGTGTGACCAAGGTGGTGCGGGTGTTCGAGATCGTCACGGAAGACGATCTGCGCCGCAACAGCACCCAGCCGCCCCCGACTGTGACCACCGACAACCCCGCGTCACCAGGCCAATGAGGCCTGCATGACGGCATGCGGCGCTGCGGGCATCCCCGCTGCGCCGTTTTTGGGTCAGTTTCAGCGCAGGCGCTTGACCAGGCTGGACGTGTCCCAGCGGTTGCCACCCATCTTCTGCACATCGGCATAGAACTGGTCCACCAGCGCGGTCACCGGCACGCGCGAGCCATTGCGGCGGGCTTCGTCCAGCACCAGGCCCAGGTCCTTGCGCATCCAGTCCACGGCAAAACCGAAATCGAATTGGCCGTCCACCATGGTCTTGCCGCGGTTGTCCATCTGCCAGCTTTGCGCCGCGCCTTTGCCAATCACGTCCAGCACCTGCTTCATGTCCAGCCCGGCGTTCTGGCCAAAGGCCACCGCTTCGGACAGGCCTTGCACCAGGCCCGCGATGCAGATTTGGTTGACCATCTTGGCCAGTTGCCCCGAGCCGCTGGCACCCAGCAGCGTGAACGCCCGTGAGAACGCCATGGCCACGGGCTGGGCGGCGTCAAACGCGGCCTGGTCCCCGCCGCACATCACTGTGAGCATGCCGTTTTGTGCCCCGGCCTGGCCGCCGGACACAGGCGCATCGACAAACTGCAGCCCCAGTGCGCGCGCGGCGGCATACAGCTCCCGCGCCACTTCGGCCGATGCTGTGGTGTGGTCCACAAAGATCGCGCCCGGCCGCATGCCGGCAAACGCGCCGTCGGCGCCGAGCGTCACCGAGCGCAGGTCATCGTCGTTGCCCACGCAGCAGAAAACCATGTCCGCACCCGCCGCTGCCTCGCGTGGCGTTGCGGCATGTTTTGGGGCTTTGGTGCTTGCGTACTCTGCACACCATGCTATTGATTTTGTAGTAGTTCGGTTGTACACCGTGACCTCATGGCCCGCCAGCGCGAGGTGGCCGGCCATGGGGTAGCCCATCACGCCCAAGCCCAGAAAGGCGACCTTGCGCGAAGGGGTTGTGTCGTAGCTGCGAGGGTTGGTGCTTGGCATGGGAGCGAAGGAAAAAAGTGGGTAGAGGAAAAAGAAAGCCCGCCCAACGGGGCGGGCTTCCAGCGGTCATGAAAAGCAAATCAATGCAGGTGGCGGACCTCGGCTAGACAATCGCGAAATGCTCGGTGCCCGAGGCCAGGTCGGGCGACTTGGCGCGCTGGCTGTTGAGCTTGATCTGCAGACGCAGGTCGTTGAGCGAGTCGGCGTTGCGTAGCGCATCTTCGTAGCTGATCACATTGGCCTCGTAGGCATCGAACAGCGCCTGGTCGAAGGTCTGCATGCCCAGGTTGCGGCTCTTTTTCATGACTTCCTTGATCTCGGCGACTTCGCCCTTGAAGATCAGGTCGGCGATCAGCGGGGTGTTGAGCATCACCTCCACCGCCGCAGCCCGGCCCTTGCCGTCCTGCTTGGGGATGAGGCGCTGCGACACCATGGCGCGCAGGTTGAGCGACAGGTCCATCAGCAGTTGGGCGCGGCGCTCTTCGGGGAAGAAGTTGATGATGCGGTCCAGCGCCTGGTTGGCGCTGTTGGCGTGCAGCGTGGCCAGGCACAGGTGGCCGGTTTCGGCAAAGGCCACGGCATGTTCCATGGTCTCGCGGTCGCGGATTTCGCCCATCAGGATCACGTCGGGCGCCTGGCGCAGCGTGTTCTTGAGGGCCGCTTCCCAGCTGTCGGTATCGAGCCCCACTTCGCGCTGCGTCACCACGCAGTTCTTGTGCGGGTGCACGAATTCGACCGGGTCTTCCACCGTGATGATGTGGCCGAACGAGTTTTCGTTGCGCCAGTCCACCATGGCCGCGAGCGTGGTGGACTTGCCCGAGCCCGTGGCGCCCACCAGGATGCACAGGCCGCGCTTGGTCATCGTCACTTCCTTGAGGACCTGCGGCACGCCCAGACCGTCAATGGTGGGCAACGTGAGCGGAATCGTGCGCAGCACCATGCCGACCTTGCCCTGCTGGATGAATGCGTTCACGCGAAAGCGCCCGATGCCGGCCGGTGAGATGGCGAAATTGGATTCCTTGGTGCGCTCGAAGTCTGCCACCTGCTTGTCGCTCATGATGGCGCGGGCCAGCGTCAGGGTGTGGTTGGGCGTGAGCGGCTGGGGCGATACCTTGGTCACCTTGCCATCGACCTTGATGGCGGGCGGAAACTCTGCCGTGATGAACAAGTCGCTGCCATTGCGGCTCACCATCAGCTTGAGCAGATCGTTGATGAATTTACTGGCCTGATCGCGTTCCATCAGAGATCCTTCCGTGGGGCTTTGTCTGCAGGACGGGTGTTCATTTCTGGTGGTCGCTCAGCCGGGCGCTCACGGCCCGCAGGCGCAGCGACAGCTTGCGCGCCAGCAGCGCCACCAGGCTGGCTGCCAATTGGGGGTCTTCGGCCATCATCTGGTCCAGGGCTTCCGCGCTCAACACAGCGATCTCGCAGTCGGTGAGGGTGGTGCACGCCGAAAAGCGGATGCCGCTGTCGAGCAGCGACATTTCGCCCAGAATGTCGCCGGGCCGGGTCTCGGCCAGGCGCAGTTGCTCGCCCCAGGGCTGAAGGCGGTCCACGGCGATGGTGCCGGTGAGCAGCACCACCATGAAGTTGCCGTATTCGTCCTGCCGGATCACGTCGCGGTTGGCTGCAACGGCGGTAAATTCAAAAAAGCGCTCCATGCGCTCCACGGCATCCTTGTCCAGGTGGGCCATGTATTTGTCCTTGGACCACAACGCCTGCAGCAGCTTGCCACCGCGGCTGGGGGGCAGGCGTTTGGCGGCCACTTCCACGGCACGAGCCTCCCAGGGCACGAGCATGGATGGATCCACGCCCTGGCCGGCAAAGGCGGTGGAGAACAGCACGGAGTCGGTGTGCTCCTCCAGCGGCTTGGTGCCGCGGGTGTTGCGGCGCAGAAGGCTGAGAATGCCTTTCATAACTTGCTCCAATGTGCGGCGTCTGCTGCCGCTCTGTCAGAAGGATGTGTGGGCTGCAACGGGGCGCGATCAGCCGGGGAAATTTTCGGGAATCTTGGCCTTGCTGCGGGCTTCAGCGGGGCTGATGATGTTGCGCCGCACCAGATCGGTGAGGTTCTGGTCCAGCGTCTGCATGCCCAGGCTGTTGCCGGTCTGGATGGTGGAATACATCTGCGCCACCTTGGACTCGCGGATCAGGTTGCGGATGGCGCTGGTGCCCAGCATGATTTCGTGCGCGGCCACCCGGCCCGAGCCGTCCTTGAGCTTGCACAGCGTCTGCGAGATCACCGCCTGCAGCGATTCGGACAGCATGGAGCGCACCATTTCCTTTTCTTCGGCGGGGAACACGTCGATGATCCGGTCGATGGTCTTGGCGGCGCTGGATGTGTGCAGCGTGCCAAACACCAGGTGGCCGGTTTCGGCGGCGGTCATGGCCAGGCGGATGGTTTCCAGGTCGCGCATTTCGCCCACCAAAATGGCGTCGGGGTCTTCGCGCAGCGCGGATTTGAGGGCTGCCGCGAACGACAGCGTCATGGGCCCCACTTCGCGCTGGTTGATCAGGCACTTCTTGGATTCGTGCACGAACTCGATCGGGTCTTCCACCGTGAGGATGTGGCCGTATTCGGTTTCGTTCAGATAATTCACCATGGCCGCCAGCGTGGTGGACTTGCCCGAGCCCGTGGGGCCGGTCACCAGCACCAGGCCGCGCGGTTTGAGGGCCAGGTCGCCGAAGATCTTGGGGGCGTTGAGCTGTTCCAGCGTGAGGATCTTGCTTGGAATGGTGCGGAACACGGCGGCCGCGCCGCGGTTCTGGTTGAAGGCGTTGACGCGAAAGCGCGCCAGGCCTTCGATCTCAAACGAGAAGTCCACCTCCAGAAACTCTTCATACGTCTTGCGCTGCGAGTCGCTCATGATGTCGTACACCATGGCGTGCACCGTCTTGTGGTCCAGCGCATCCACATTGATGCGCCGCACATCGCCGTGGACCCGGATCATGGGCGGCAACCCGGAGGACAAGTGCAGGTCGGAAGCTTTGTTCTTCACGCTGAATGCGAGCAACTGGGTAATGTCCACGGGTTCCCTCTCTCTTTTGATACGCTTGTTGTTCATTATGACCACGATTGATAACAACCTCCAAAAGGTTCGGACCCGCATCGCGCAGGCCTGCGTGGCTGCCGGCCGGGACCCTGCCAGTGTCTCGCTGCTGGCCGTTTCCAAAACTTTTGGCGCTGATGCGGTGGTGCAGGCCGCTGCGGCGGGCCAGCGGGCGTTTGGTGAAAACTACGTCCAGGAAGGCGTGGACAAGATCGCCGCAGTGGGCCGGGCGTTCGATCCCGCGCTGCAGTGGCATTGCATTGGCCCCATCCAGAGCAACAAGACGCGCCTGGTGGCCGAGCACTTTGACTGGGCGCACACGGTGGACCGGCTCAAGACCGCCGAGCGCCTGTCGGCCCAGCGCCCCGACCACCTGCCGCCCCTGCAAATATGTATCCAGGTGAACATCGACGGCGGCCCCACCAAGTCGGGCGTGGCGCCGGCGGACGCGCTGGCGCTGGTGCGCGCTGTGGCAAAACTGCCACGCCTGCGGGTGCGCGGGCTGATGAGCATCCCCGACCATGCTCCTGATTTCGAAGCGCAACTGGCAATCCACCAAAGCGCTAGAGCACTTTTTGACCAGATATCGGCCTTGGGCGAGCCCGGGCTCGAAGGCTTTGACACCCTGTCCATGGGCATGACCGCCGACCTGGAGGCCGCCATCCACGCGGGCAGCACCCTGGTGCGCGTGGGCACCGGCATCTTTGGCGGCCGGACTTACCCGGCGCCCTGATGGAGTGCCAGAAAGCAGCGCCGCTGGCCTGGAAAGTGCGGTAGGGCGCTTTTATAGTGGCCCGTGCTAAGCTGATTTAGCGCACTTTCTGGCGTGCCGCCCAAGGGGCGGTGTGCAGCCTTACAAACCGTCAACGGAGACCTCTCATGCCCGGACTGCTGCCCGATATCGACCCCGATGGCCTGCTCGAATTCTCGGTGGTCTACACCGACCGCGCGCTCAACCACATGTCCCAGCGTTTCACGGGCGTGATGCAGGACATCCTGGCCGTGCTCAAAGAGGTGTACCACGCCCACACCGCCGTGATCGTGCCCGGCAGCGGCACCTTCGGCATGGAGGCCGTGGCGCGCCAGTTCGCCAACCAGCAAAAAGTGCTGATCGTGCGCAACGGCTGGTTCAGCTACCGCTGGAGCCAGATTTTCGATGCCGACAAAGGCCTGGGCGGCGGCGCCGTGGTCTGCAAGGCGCGCCAGCAGGGCAGCGGCCCGCAGGCGCCCTGGGCGCCGGCGCCGGCTGACGAGGTGGCAGCCGCCATCCGCGCCGAGAAGCCCAAGGTGGTGTTCGCGCCCCATGTGGAAACGGCCAGCGGCATCATCTTGAGCGACTGCTACATCCGCACGCTGACCGCCGCCGCGCACGAGGTGGGCGCGCTGTTTGTGCTGGACTGCGTGGCATCGGGCGCGGTGTGGGTGGACATGCAGGCCACGGGTGTGGACGTGCTGATTTCCGCCCCGCAAAAGGGCTGGAGCGGCTCGCCTTGCTGCGCCATGGTGATGCTCAGCGAGCGCGCACGCCAGGCGATCGATGGCACCACGAGCAGCAGCTTCTCGTGCGACCTCAAGAAGTGGATGCAGATCGCCGAGGGCTACGAAAAAGGCCAGCACGCCTACCACACCACCCTGCCCACCGATGGGCTGGTGCGCCTGCGCGATGTGATGGCCGAGGCCCGCGCCTACGGCTTTGCCAAGGTGCGTGACGAGCAGATCGCACTGGGCGCTGCGGTGCGCGCGCTGCTCGAATCGCGCGGTTTCCCCAGCGTGGCGGCCGAGGGTTTCAAGGCGCCCGGCGTGGTGGTGAGCTACACCACCGACCCCGGCATCCAGAGCGGCAAGAAGTTTGCGCAGGTGGGGTTGCAGACCGCCGCTGGCGTGCCGCTGCAATGCGACGAAGGGCTCGACTTCAAGACCTTCCGCATCGGCCTGTTTGGCCTGGATAAATGGCACAACGTGGAGCGCACCGTGGGCCATCTGTCCCGGGCGCTGGACCAGATGGCGGCTGCGGGCTAGCGCCTGCCCGCCGGCCGTGATGCAAGGCGGGTGCCGCAGTCATGCTCTTGGGCTTGCATGGACATGAAAAAAAGCGCCGCCCCGGCCTCTGACTCCGCCGTCCTTGGCTTGCGACGAGCCAAGCGGCAAGCCCTCGCGCTGTTGCTGCTGGTGACGGCGGTGTTCGTGGCCACCAGCATGGTCGAGCGCGGTTTGCTGCTCGACTGTGTAAAAGCCATGGCCGAGGCCGCCATGGTCGGCGCCCTGGCCGACTGGTTTGCGGTGGTGGCGCTGTTTCGCCGGCCACTGGGGCTGCCTATTGCGCACACGGCGGTCATCCCCCGCAACAAGGACCGCATTGGTGTGAATCTGGCCGCCTTTGTGCGCGACCGGTTTCTCGACCCACCATCGCTGGTGGCGCTGCTGCGGCGCCACGACCCCGCGCTGCGGCTGGCCCAATGGCTGGGTGCTGCCGACAACGCCCGCCTTCTGGGGCAGCAGGCGGCGCGGCTGCTCAGCGCTGCCCTCGACACCGTGCAGGATGCGCAGGTAGAGCGCTTCATCCGCAAGGCCGCGCGCACCCTGATTGGGCGGGTGGACCTGTCGGGCGCCCTGGCCACGGTGCTGGGGGCGCTCACCCACAACGGGCGCCACCAGGCGCTGCTCGACGATGCATTGGGCCGGCTGATCATGGTGTTGCAACAGGAGGGCACGCGCCACCTGATTGCCACCACCATCGTGCAGTGGCTCAAGAAAGAGCATCCGCTCAAGGAAAAAATGCTGCCCACCGACTGGCTGGGCGACAAGGGCTCGGCCATGATCGCCAACGCACTCGAAGCCCTGCTGGCCGACGTGGCGCAGAACCCGCAGCACCAGTTGCGCGAACAGTTCGACGCCGCCGTGCAGCGCCTGGTGCAGCGGCTGCAGACCGATCCGGACTGGGCGCGCAAGGGCGAGGAGATCCGGCGCTACCTGCAGACCAACGCCACCCTGGGCCGCTATGTGCAGGACTTGTGGCAAGGCATGCGCGCGGCCTTGCAGCGCGACCTGGCCGATGAGCGCTCGGCCGTGGCGCGCAACGTGCATGCCATGGGCGCGTGGCTGGGCCGCTCGCTGGCGGGCGATGCGGCGCTGCGCCAGTCGCTCAATATGCGGCTGGAAGGCTGGGTGCAGGGACTGGCACCCGATGTGGCGCAGTTTGCCGCGCAGCACATACAGGACACGGTGCAGCGCTGGGATGCGCAGGAGCTGTCGCAGCTCATCGAGTTGAATATTGGCAAGGATCTGCAGTACATCCGCGTGAATGGCACTTTGGTCGGCGGCTTGGTGGGGCTGGTGTTGTACCTGGTTTCGCACGCGGGGGATATTGGGCGGGCGGTGATGTCCGGCTGAGCTTGCGGTGGTTTTTTGCGGGTGTGCTGGTGTTTGTGCTGAGATCGTTCTGAGGGCCGAGACCTGGCCTCCGGTCCCAACAAAGTACCGCGCGAACTATGAAAACAATAGCTGCTAGCGCAATACCAGAAAGCGCTAGAGCCAAAAATCACCCAGAAACCCGCTCCAGCAGCATCGCATCCCCATAACTAAAAAACCGGTACTGCTGCGCAATCGCATGCCGGTACAGCCCCATCACATGGGCGTAGCCCGCAAACGCACTCACCAGCATCATCAGCGTGCTCTTGGGCAGGTGAAAGTTGGTGATCAGCACATCCACCACCTGAAACCCAAAGCCCGGCGTGATGAAGATATTGGTGTCGCCCGTGGCCTGGCCCGTGCGCGCCCAGGATTCGAGCGTGCGCACCGTCGTCGTGCCCACGGCCACCACGCGGCCGCCGCGCTGGCGGCAGCGCTCCAGCGCGGCCAGCGTGGCCAGGGGCACTTCGTACCACTCGCTGTGCATCTGGTGCTCGGCCAGGTTTTCGGTCTTGCAGGGCTGGAAGGTGCCCGCGCCCACATGCAGCGTGACGCTGGCGCGCTCGATGCCGCGCGCGGCCAGGTCGGCCAGCACGCCTTCGTCAAAGTGCAGCGCGGCGGTGGGCGCGGCCACGGCGCCGGGGTTCTTTGCAAACACGGTTTGGTAGCGCTGGCTGTCCTCGGCCTCGTCCGGGTCGTGGTCGGTGTTTTGCTGGCGTTCGATGTAGGGCGGCAGCGGCAGGTGGCCGTGGCGGTCCATCAGCTCCCAGGGCGACTCGCCCGCCGGGCCGTGCAGCGCAAAGCGGAACAGCGGGCCGTCTTCAGTGGGCCAGCGGCCCAGCAGCTGCGCGTCAAAGCCGCCTGCCTTGCGGCCACCGGCCATGTGCACCACGCTGCCGGGCTGGGGTTTTTTGCTGACCTTCATGTGGGCCACGACTTCGTTGCCCATGCCGCCCGTGTCCTGGCCCGCCTGGGCGGGCAGCACGCGTTCGATCAGCAGTTCCAGTTTGCCGCCGCTGGCCTTCTCGCCAAAGATGCGCGCCTTGACCACGCGCGTGTCGTTGAACACCAGCAAGTCGCCCTCGCGCAACAGGCCGGGCAGCTCGCGAAAGATGCGGTCCACGGGCTGCATGGCACGGCCGTCGAGCAGGCGCGAGGCGCTGCGCTCGGCGGCGGGGTGCTGGGCAATGAGGGTGGGGGGCAGCGAAAAATCGAAGTCGCTGAGGGTGAAGGTGCGGGGTGTTGCGGGGGCGCCGGCTGCGCCGCTGGAGAGATCAGTCATCGTGCTTGAGGGCCGAACGGGCCCGTGCCAAGGTAAAAATTGCGGAAGGAGCCGATTGTCCCACGGGGCTGCAGGCCCTGCAGGCGCGGTGCTTTCAATCGGAGGTGAACGCCACCGGCGCGGGCACGCTGCGCACCAGCCGCTGCACATCGGCGGCCTGGGCCAGTGCCGTGCCGGGGGCTAGCAGCGCGGCAGCGCCCGCGGCCACGCCCCAGCGCAGGGCCTCGGGCGGCGCGTCGCCGAGGTCCAGCGCCCAGACCAGTGCGGCCAGAAAGCAGTCGCCCGCGCCCGTGGTGCCAGTGGTGGCGGGCACGTTGAGGGCCGGGGCCTGCCAAACCCCTTCGCGCGTGGCCAGCACGGCGCCTTGCTCGCCCACGGACAGTGCCACGATCTCTGCCTGGCCCGCGTGCACCAGTGCCTGGGCGGCCGCGCACCAGTCGGCGGGGCGCTCCAGCGGCTGCTGCAGCACTTCGCGCAATTCCCGCAGGCTGGGCTTGACCAGCGTGACCCCGGCCTGCAGTGCCGCCGCCAGCGGCAGGCCGGAGGTATCCACCACCAGGCGCGTACCGCGTGCGCGTGCGCCGGGCGCGAGCCGGGCATAAAAATCCGGTGGCACACCGGGCGGCAGACTGCCGCTGGCAATCAACCAGCGCGGTGCGCTGGGCTGTGTGGCCAGGGCGTCCACGGCTTCCAGGCAGGCCTGCCATTCGGTGGTCTGCAGGGTCGGGCCGGGCAGCACAAAGCGAAACTCCTGGCCGGTGGCGGTCTCGACGACCGAAAAGTTCTCCCGCGTGTCGCCGGCAATGGGCTGGATGGCGGTGGCCACGCCCGCATCGGCCAGCAACTGGCGCACCTGCGCGCCGGTGGCGCCGCCCGCCAGCGCCCAGGCCTGCACGTCGCTGCCCAGGCGGTGCAGCACCCGCGCCACGTTGATGCCGCCGCCGCCCGCAAACCGCTGCACGGGGCCGCAGCGCAGCTTGTGCGTGGGCGCCACGCGGTCGGTGGTGGTCGCCAGGTCGAGGGCGGGGTTAGGGGTGAGGGTGATCAGTGCGGGCATGGGCTACCAGGCTTTGTCGGAGAAGCCCGACCACAATTCGTTCAGATCTGGAAAGCGCCATTTCTCCGGATCCTCGCGTGCCACAATCTTTTCGTTGCAGTCCGGGGCGGCCAGGTTCACCCGTTCGGGCGGAATGCGCAGATCGGACTTGGTCGAGAAAAACACCTTGACGAGCGGGGTGGTCAGCGCCGCCGGAGCCTGCTCCATCACCACGCCAATCCGGCCCGAAGTTAGCCGCACCAGCGAGCCCACGGGGTAGATGCCGATGATCTTGACGAAGGCATGGAACAGCCGCGCATCGAAATGGCCGCCGGGTCCCAGCAGCGCTTGTCGTCACCGAATGCATATAGGTGTAGTCGTCGGCCGTCTTGAGGCGGGCCAGGCTGATCAGCGCGCCCGGGTTGCGGGTGACCGAGTCAGAGATTTCCTGCACCAGCTGCTGGGCGCTGGCGGTGTCCACTGCCTTGCCCAGGCGCGCTTCGTTGAACATCGATACCACAGCTTTTTTGGCCTGGATGCCGATGGATGCGGCCAACTGCAGTTCGCCTTCCATGTCCGTTGGGGCGTGGTTGTGCGCGGGACGCGGCGGCAATGGCAGGCTGATCTGCAGCGGTGGCAGGTCTTTGGGGTGGCTGAAGTCGGTCTCGAATTGCGCATCGGCCTGTGCGCGCGAGACCGAGGCGGTGCCCGGTGCCACGTCCACGCCTTTGTCGGTGTCGATCCAGCACTCGTGGATGGATGTGGCCTGGATGCGGGCCAGGTCCTTGGGGTCTTGCAGCAGGAACTTGGCGCGCCAGAACGGGTGCTCCATCCACGAGCCGCACAGTTCGTGCAGGTACATGCCCAGGGTGAGATGTTGGATCTGGATGCGCTTGAGCATGTCGGACGCACGGGACGCGAAAGACCGTCGTAACAAAGTCTGAGTGAAGACAACCATGGTAGCCTTTTTGACTTGGCTTTTGCCCGTGCCTGCCCTCCCATCGCTCCTCCATGCCCACCGCTGCCAAAGTTGCTCCCCCCGTCGCCGCCCGGACTGCGCCCCTCGCAGCCGCCAAAAGCGGGGCGTCGGTGGCCCAGAAGGCGCTGCAAAAGCTCGGCCTCACGCGCGACATCGATCTGGCCCTGCACCTGCCCCTGCGCTACGAGGACGAAACCCGCATCACCCCGCTGGCCAACGCCCGCGACGGGCAGATGGTGCAGATCGAAGCCACGGTGACCGCGAGCGAAGTGCAGTTGCGCCCACGCCGCCAGTTGCTGGTGCGGGTGGAAGACGACACGGGGTCGTGCGAGTTGCGCTTTTTCAGCTTCTACCCCTCGCACCAGAAGACCCTGGCCGTGGGTGCGCGCCTGCGCATCCGGGGCGAGGTCAAGGGCGGGTTCTGGGGGCGGCAGATGCTGCACCCGGCGTTCCGGCTGGCCGGGGGCGAGTTGCCGGCGGCGCTGACGCCGGTGTATCCCACCACGGCCGGTCTGCCCCAGCCGTATCTGCGCCGCGCGGTGGTGGGGGCGCTGGGCCGGGTCGATCTGTCTGACACGCTGCCGCCCGGGGTTGAACCGCCCTTGGCCCGCTCTTATGATAAAAATGGCCTCCAGCGCTTATTCAGCTTGCGCGAGGCGCTCACATTTTTGCACCACCCCACGCCCGATGTGGCGCTCTCCACGCTGGAAGACCACAGCCATCCCGCCTGGCAACGCCTGAAGGCCGAGGAGCTGCTGGCGCAGCAACTGTCGCAACAGCAGTCGCGGCGCGAGCGCGACCGGCTGCGGGCCCCGGTGCTGCGCCCCGCCAGGGCGGACGACGGCGCGCTGCCCCTGCACGAGCAGCTCATGGCCGTGCTGCCGTTCGACCTGACCGCCGCCCAGCGCCGCGTGGGCGAAGAAATCGCCGCCGACTTGGCCCGCCCCGTGCCCATGCACCGGTTGCTGCAGGGCGATGTGGGCTCGGGCAAGACCGTGGTGTCGGCCCTGGCGGCGTGCCTGGCCATGGACGCCGGCTGGCAGTGCGCGCTGATGGCCCCCACTGAAATCCTGGCCGAACAGCACTTTGCCAAGATGATCGGCTGGCTCGAGCCCTTGCTCGCCGCCCGTGGCCGCCGCGTGGCCTGGCTGGTGGGCGGGCAAAAAAAGAAAGAGCGCACCGCCATGCTGGCGATGGTGGCCAGCGGCGAGGCCGCCCTGGTGGTGGGCACGCATGCCGTTATCCAGGAGCAGGTGCAGTTCAAGAACCTGGCGCTGGCCATCATCGACGAGCAGCACCGTTTTGGCGTGGCGCAGCGGCTGGCGCTGCGCCAGAAACTCGCAGCCCAAGGCATGGAGCCGCACATGCTCATGATGAGCGCCACACCCATCCCGCGCACCCTGGCCATGAGCTATTACGCCGACCTCGATGTGTCGGTGATCGACGAATTGCCCCCAGGCCGCACGCCCATCGTCACCAAGCTGATCGCCGACAGCCGCAAGGACGAGGTCATCGCGCGCATCGGCGCGCAGGTGGCCGCCGGGCGGCAGGTGTACTGGGTGTGCCCGCTGATCGAAGAGAGCGAGGCGCTGGACCTGTCCAACGCCACCGCTACGCATGCCGACCTGAGCGCGGCCTTGCAAGGCGACGAGGCGCACGGGCGCGCGCCGGTGATGGTCGGGCTGTTGCACTCGCGCATGCCCACGGCCGAGAAGAAGGCGGTGATGGCGCTGTTCACCAGCGGCCAGATGGGCGTGCTGGTCAGCACCACCGTGATTGAGGTGGGCGTGGACGTGCCCAATGCGTCGCTCATGGTCATCGAGCATGCCGAACGTTTTGGCCTGAGCCAGCTGCACCAGCTGCGCGGCCGGGTAGGGCGGGGCGCAGCGGCGTCGGCCTGCGTGCTGCTTTATGCCACCAACGACAGCGGCCGCGTGGGCGAAACCGCCAAGGAGCGCCTGCGCGCCATGGCTGAAACCAACGACGGCTTCGAGATCGCCCGGCGCGACCTGGAGATTCGCGGCCCCGGCGAGTTCCTGGGCGCGCGCCAGTCGGGCGATGCGCTCTTGCGTTTTGCCGACCTGGCCACCGACACGCATTTGCTCGAATGGGCGCGCGAGCTGGCCCCGGTGATGCTGGACCGCTACGCGGAGTTGGCGGCGCGGCATGTGGCGCGCTGGTTGGGGGGAAAATCCGACTATCTCAAAGCCTGACGGGCTGGAATGCATTCACCATGACCCTCACCGAACTCAAATACATCGTCGCCGTGGCCCGTGAGAAGCACTTTGGCCATGCGGCCGATGCTTGCTATGTGTCGCAACCCACGCTGTCGGTCGCCATCAAGAAGCTCGAGGAAGAGCTGGATGTGAAGCTCTTCGAGCGCAGCGCGGGCGAGGTGACGGTGACGCCGCTGGGCGAGGACATCGTGCGCCAGGCGCAAAGCGTGCTGGAGCAGGCGGCGGCCATCAAGGAAATCGCCAAGCGCGGCAAAGACCCGCTGGCCGGGCCTTTGACCCTGGGCGTGATCTACACCATCGGCCCTTATCTGCTGCCCGACCTGGTGCGCCACTCGATCACGCGCACCCCGCAGATGCCGCTGATGCTGCAGGAGAACTTCACCGTCAAGCTGCTGGAGATGCTGCGCACCGGCGAGATCGATTGCGCCATCCTGGCCGAGCCTTTTCCCGACACGGGCCTGGCCATTGCGCCGCTGTATGACGAGCCGTTCATGGCGGCCGTGCCCAGCAAGCACCCGCTGGCCGCGCAAAAATCCATCACGGCGGCCGAACTCAAGAATGAAACCATGCTGCTGCTGGGCGCGGGCCACTGCTTTCGCGACCATGTGCTGGAGGTCTGCCCCGAGTTCGCCCGGTTCTCCAGCAATGCCGAGGGCATCCGCAAGTCGTTCGAAGGCTCGTCGCTGGAGACCATCAAGCACATGGTGGCCGCGGGCATGGGCGTGACGCTGGTGCCGCGCCTGTCGGTGCCGCGCGATGCGCTGCTGACCGTGTCGCGCCGGCGCAAGAGCGACGAAAACTACATCCGTTACCTGCCCATCCGCGAGGAAGACGGCGGCCCGCCGCCCACGCGCCGCGTGGTGCTGGCCTGGCGGCGCAGCTTCACGCGCTATGAAGCCATTGCCGCGCTGCGCAACGCCATCTATGCCTGCGAGCTGCCGGGCGTCACGCGGCTGTCATGACCTGGTGCGACCGTGCCGGCAGAATGCAACAAGGGTTGACCTGGGTTGAATGGCGGTGATGCCGTGCGGGCGTTGTGACCTGCGCTACAGTGAGCGATCTCGCCGCACACCGGCTTGCCGGCACCCGCAGCGCTTGTTCCACCCACCCCTTCCAGGAGAAATGACATGGCCAAAGCTTCCAGCAAAACCAACGCACCGAGCATCAACATCGGCATCAGCGAGAAAGACCGCGCCGCCATCGCCCAGGGCCTGTCGCGCCTGCTGGCCGACACCTACACGCTGTACCTCACCACCCACAACTTCCACTGGAACGTGACGGGCCCCATGTTCAACACGCTGCACACCATGTTCATGACGCAGTACACCGAGCTGTGGAATGCCGTGGACCCCGTGGCCGAGCGCATCCGCTCGCTGGGCCATTTCGCACCGGGCTCCTATGCCCAGTTCGGCCAGTTGACCAGCCTGCCAGACGCCCCTGCCGAGCCGCCCAAGGCCACCGAGATGATCCGCATCCTGGTGCAAGGCCATGAAGCCGTGGCCCGCACCGCGCGCAGCCTGTTCCCCCTGGCCGACAAGGCCAGCGACGAGCCCACGGCCGACCTGCTGACCCAGCGCCTGACGGTGCACGAGCAGGCAGCGTGGATGCTGCGCTCCTTGCTCGAAGACTGACAGAGCCCACGGCGCCGGGTCTGCGTCCGCGGCCTTGGTGCCCGGCCGCGGCCCCACCGGTGCCGTGATCGGAAGAGACAAGCACCATGCCATCTGCCACCCATCCGGGCCCGGGAGTCGAGCTCGAAATCAAGCTGGCCTTGCCCACGCCCGACCCTGCGGGCCTGGCGCGGCAGCTGGCGCGCCTGCCAGCCCTGGCGCGGCACCAGCCCGTGCGCAAGCAGGTGGACAACATCTACTACGACACGCCTGCTCAAGCCCTGCGCGCCCAGCGCATGGCCCTGCGCCTGCGGCGCGTGGGCGGCGATGATGCGCCGCAATGGCTGCAAACCCTCAAGACCAGCGACAGCGGCGATTCGGCACTGAGCCTGCGCGGTGAGTGGGAAGTGCCGGTGCCAGGGCCCGCGTTGGTGCAGGCTGCCCTGCAGGCCGCGCCACCCTGGCACAAAGTGGACCCCGACGGCGCGGTGTTCGCAGCGCTCGCGCCGTGTTTTGCCACGGACTTCGAGCGCACGGCCTGGACCGTGCGCCGGCGCGATGGCAGTGCCATCGAGGTGGCGCTGGACATGGGGCAAATCACCTGCGGGCAGCGCAGCGTGCCGATTTGCGAGCTGGAGCTGGAACTGCTGGCTGGGCCGCCCGCCGCGCTGTTCGATCTGGCGCGGCAGATTGCGCAGCACATCGCCGTGCTGCCGTTGGCGGCCAGCAAGGCGCAGCGTGGCTATGAATTGCGCGACGGCAAGCTGGATGCCCCGCTGCGCGCCTGCCCGCCGAAACTGGGCACCGAGGTTTCGTTGCGCGCCATGGTGCAGCCCGTGCTGGGCGAAATGTTTGCCCAGTTCACCGCCAACCTGAACGCGCTGGTCCATAGCGATGATCCGGAGCTGGTGCACCAGGCACGCGTGGGCTGGCGGCGCTTTCGCGGCGCCTTGCGGCTGTTCAAGCCGGCTGCGCCGGTGCAGCAGATACCCGCGTGGCCGCAGATGCAGCCCATGCTGGTCTTGCTGAGCGAGTTGCGCGACCTGGATGTGGCGTGCACGCAGACGCTGCCCGCGTTGCAAAACGTCTTTGTGGCTGGTGACGCCGGGCGGGCAGAGCGCTGGCAGGCGATGGTGCAGGCATTCCAGCAGGCCGCGCTGCAGCAGCGCCAGCGGGTGCGCCGGGCATTGCAGGAGCCGGCGGTGGGCGCCGCTTTGCTGTCCATCACCCTGTGGCTGGATGACCTGGCCCGCCCGCAGACCTGGGGTGCATCGCCGGACCTGCCGGGCAAAACCGTGCGCCACTGGGTGCGCCAGCGCATCACCCGGCTGCATGCGCAGTGGAAAAAGGCGCTGCGCGACAGCACCCATGCCGAAAGCCAGCACCGCGCGCGCATTCTGGCCAAACGCCTGCGCTACAACATCGAAGCCTTGCGCCCGCTTTTGCCTGTGCGCGCACAGCGCTGGCTGCAGCAGGCAACCCAGCTGCAGGCGGGCATCGGCGCATCGCGCGATGTGCTGCAGGCCGGGGTGCTGGCCCAGCAACTGGCGGTGGACCGGGGCATTGTGGAGTTTCTGCGCGGCTTTGCTGCCGGGCAGGCTGGCGTGCCAGCGGTGCCAGCGGTGCCGCCGTTGCAGGGTGGCGTATAAAGCGCCTTTTCCGGGCCAGCCCGCCATTGCGCGCGGGCGGCGCCGCTCGCCGCATTTTGGCCGCCGTCCTTTCTTCGACCGTTCTGTCCGTTCTTTTCGCTTTATCCGCTTTCCGTTGGTTTCAGCATGACCCCTTCCCCGCGCAGCCGTTTTTCCCTGTACCTTGACCTGATCCGCTGGAACCGGCCCGCTGGCTGGCTGGTGCTGGTGTGGCCCACGCTCAGCGCGCTGTGGCTGGCCGCGGGCGGTTTCCCCGGCTGGCATCTGCTGGCGGTGTTTGTGCTGGGCACCATCCTGATGCGCAGCGCCGGCTGCTGCATCAACGACGTGGCCGACCGCGACTTCGACCGCCACGTCAAGCGCACGGCGCAGCGGCCCATCACCTCGGGCCAGGTCTCGGTCAAGGAGGCGCTGGCCGTGGGCGCGGTGCTGTCGCTCATTTCACTGGGGCTGGTGCTTACCACCAACGGGGTGGCGGTGGCCTGGTCGGTGCCCGCGCTGCTGGTGACGATTCTTTACCCGTTCACCAAACGGTTTTTTGCCATGCCGCAGGCGGTGCTGGGCATTGCCTTCAACTTCGGCATCGTGATCGCGTTTGCCGCCGTGCAGGGCCAGGTGCCGGCCATGGCGTGGCTGCTGTGGCTGGGCAATCTGTTCTGGGTGCTGGCCTACGACACCGAATACGCCATGGTGGACCGCGACGACGACCTGAAGATCGGCATGAAGACCTCGGCCATCACGCTGGGGCGCTTCGATGTGGCGGCCATTGTGGTGTTCTACCTGTTGTTCCTGGGTTTTTGGCTCGTAGCGCTTGCCCCGCTTGTGCTGGGTGCTATTTTTTACATAGCAATTGCGGTGGCGCTGGCCCAGGTGGTGTGGCACTGGTGGCTGATCCGCACGCGCACGCGCGAGGGGTGTTTTCGGGCGTTTCGCATGAACCACTGGGTGGGGTTCACGTTGTTTGTCGGCATTGCGGGCAGCTACCTGTTGCGTTGATGTGCTAACAAATCAATAGCTGGTAGCGCTTATCCATCAAGCGCTACAGGCTGTTTTGATGCTTATTTGCCAAACTCGTCGCCCAGTTCGTGCGCACGCTGGCGTGCGGCCTGCATGGCCTGCACAAATTTGTCGCCCACCGCGTCGTGCTCCATCGACTGCAGGGCTGCGTAGGTGGTGCCACCCTTGGAGGTGACGCGCTGGCGTAGCACGGCCGGCGTTTCGTTGGAGCGGCGGGCCAGCTCTGAGGCGCCGACAAAGGTGCCCACCGCCAGCTGGTGGGCCTGCGCGGCCGTGAGGCCCATGTCGGTGCCAGCGCGGGCCATGGCTTCGAGAAAGTAGAAAACATAGGCCGGGCCCGAGCCCGACAGCGCCGTGACGGCGTCCAGTTGCTGCTCTTCATCCACCCACAGAAACTCGCCGGTGGTGGCCATGATGGCCTCGATGCTCTGGCGCTCTGGTGCGCTGACGGCCGGGCGGGCATACAGCGCGCTCATGCCCTTGCCCACCAGAGCGGGCGTGTTGGGCATGGTGCGCACGATGCGCTCGCTGCCCAGCCACTGGGCGATGCTGTCCGAGCGGATTCCGGCGGCCACGCTCAGGTGCAGGGCGCTCTGCGTGTGGCCTTTGGCCTGGGCGGCCGCGTCCTTGAAGGTCTGGGGCTTGACGGCCCAGACCACGATCTGCGCGCGCTGCAAGGCCGGGCCCGCTTCGGGCTGGGCTTGCAGCCCATAGTTCTTGCGCAGCGCCTCGCGCGCCTCGGCCCAGGGCTCGACCACCTCGATCTGGCTGGCGGGGTGGCCCTGGTGGATCAGCCCGCCAATGATGGCGCTGGCCATGTTGCCGCCGCCGATGAAGGCGATGGTGGGGAGGGAGGGGGATGCGGCGGTTTGGCTCATGGGCGGTGCAAGGTGGCAACAACAGGGGCCACGATGGTAGCGCTGATCAAGCCAGTGATTTTGGCCCAATGGCCCGTGCAACTGGCGCGGCCAAGGCCAGGGCTCCCGCGCAAGGGCCGCCCCGCCGCGCCGGGAGCGTCCCCCTTCCCGAATTGCGCAGCAAGTCGAGAGAAGGGGGAAGGCGCCGAAGGCGACTCAGGGGGATGTTCTTATTTCACTCTGCTGTTGTTTGCCGCACCGCGTGTTCCCACTTCGCCATCAGCTCCTGCGCGCGGGCGCTGCTGAGCGTAGGCACAAAGCGGCGCTCGGCACGCCACAGTTGCGAGAGTTCATCGATGCTGCGGTACACGCCGCTCGACAGCCCCGCCAGATAGGCCGCGCCCAGGGCGGTGGTTTCGATGACAGCGGGGCGCACCACGGGAATGCCCAGCAGGTCGGCCTGGAACTGCATCAGCAGGTCGTTGATGCAGGCGCCGCCGTCCACACGCAGCTCGCTCACCGGGGCGCCGCCGGCGGCCACGGCGTCGCGGCTCATGGCCAGCAGCAGGGCGGCGCTCTGGTAGGCAATGCTTTCGAGCGCCGCGCGCGCAATGTGGCCCAGCGTGGTGCCGCGTGTGAGGCCCGTGATGGTGCCGCGTGCGTCAGGCTTCCAGTACGGGGCGCCCAGGCCGGTGAAGGCGGGCACCATCATCACGCCGCCCGAATCGGGCACGCTTTGGGCCAGTGACTCCACCTCGTTGCTGGTGGAGATGGCGCGCAGGCCGTCGCGCAGCCACTGGACCACGGCGCCGCCCACAAACACGCTGCCTTCCATGGCGAATTCGGGCTGCGTGCCCGGCTGCGCCGCGCTGGTGGTCAGCAAGCCGTTGTGGGATGTCTGGAACGTGCCGCCCGTGTGCATGAGCATGAAGCAGCCCGTGCCATAGGTGTTCTTGGCCATGCCGGCCGTGAAGCAGGCCTGGCCGAACAACGCGCTCTGCTGGTCGCCCGCCACGCCGCCGATGCGGATGCTGTGGCCCAGCAGGTCGGCGGCGATGTCGCCAAAGTGGGCGCTGGATGGCCGCACCTCGGGCATCAGCGCCCTGGGGATGCGCAGCAGCGCCAGCAGCGCGTCGTCCCACTGGTTGGTGTGCACATTGAAGAGCATGGTGCGCGATGCGTTGCTCGCGTCCGTCGCATGCACCTGGCCGTGGGTGAGGTTCCATACCAACCAGCTGTCCACCGTGCCAAAGGCGAGCTCGCCGCGCTCGGCCGCGTCGCGCGCGCCGGGCACGTGGTCCAGCAGCCACTGCAGCTTGGTGGCCGAGAAGTAGGCGTCCACCAGCAGTCCGGTCTTGGCCTGGATGGCGGCGGCGTGGCCCTGGTCGCGCAGCTGGGCGCAGGCAGGCTCGGCGCGCCGGTCTTGCCACACGATGGCGTGGTGCACGGGCTGGCCGGTTCGGCGGTTCCACAGCACGGTGGTCTCGCGCTGGTTGGTGATGCCCACGGCGCGCACGGCGCTGGCGGCAATGCCGGCCTTGGCGAGCGCTTCGCGGGCCGTGGCGAGCTGGGTGCGCCAGATCTCCTGCGGGTCGTGCTCCACCCAGCCGGGCCGGGGGTAGATCTGCGGCAGCTCCAGCTGGGCTTGTGCCAC
This sequence comes from Acidovorax sp. T1, assembly GCF_002176815.1. Lineage (NCBI taxonomy): Bacteria > Pseudomonadati > Pseudomonadota > Betaproteobacteria > Burkholderiales > Comamonadaceae > Acidovorax > Acidovorax sp. T1. Next base: position 436,889 of record NZ_CP021648.1, read on the forward strand.
GATGTGGCCGCGTTCGTCAAAAACGATGCTGCGGGAGCTGGAGGTGCCTTGGTCGAGGGCGAGCAGGTAGGTCATGGCGGTCAAGGATATCCGTGCGTGACGTCGTGAGTGAACGCAAGCAACAAGCGGTGCCCGCATCCGTCTGCCGCCCATGGACAATCGCACCCTATGACCACTGTTTCTGCACCCTTGCCCACGCGGCGCGAAGAGTTGTTGGCTCTCCTGGCGGAACCTCGCTGTTTCGATCTCGCTGTCATCGGCGGTGGGGCAACTGGGCTGGGGGTCGCGCTGGATGCAGCGGCCCGTGGGTTCAGTGTGGTGCTGGTCGATTCGCACGACTTTGCCAAGGGAACCTCATCCCGGTCAACCAAATTGGTACACGGGGGGGTGCGTTACCTGGCGCAAGGCAACATAGCCCTGGTGCGCGAGGCGCTGCATGAGCGCACCACGCTGCTCCATAACGCGCCGCATCTGGCGCAGCCATTGCCTTTTGTGATGCCGTCTTACCGCTTCTGGGAGACGCCGTTTTACGGCATCGGACTCAAGATGTACGACGCTTTGGCGGGTAAGGCCGGCCTGGGCGGTACCGAATTCATGGGACGTGCGCGCACGCTGGCATGCCTGCCCACCGCCCGCGCCGAGGGTCTCAAGGGTGGCGTCAAATACTGGGACGGACAGTTCGATGATGCCCGCCTGGCCTTGGCCTTGGCGCGGACGGCAGCCAGCCTGGGGGCCTTGATGGTTAATTACTGTCCGGCGCGTTCGCTGATCCATGAGGCTGGCAAGGTCGCAGGCTTTGTGTGTGAAGATGCCGAAAGTGGTCAGCAGTTCACCGTGCGCGCACGCGCTGTCGTGAATGCCACAGGTGTTTGGGTGGATACGCTGCGCCGGTTGGACGGCGATGCCATTGACCGCCCGGCCAAACCCATCGTGGCCCCCAGCCAGGGGGTGCACATCGTGGTGGATCGGGAGTTCCTGCCGTCGGATCATGCCCTGATGGTGCCTAAGACGGCCGATGGCCGGGTTCTTTTTGCGGTGCCGTGGTTGGGCAAGCTGATTCTGGGGACCACAGACAGCCCGCGCCAGGACATCGTGCGAGAGCCGGAGCCTTTTCGGGAAGAAGTCCGGTTCATCCTGGAAGAATCGGCGCGCTACCTCACCCGTGCGCCCAAGGTGGAAGACATCCGGAGTATCTGGGTGGGGCTGCGCCCTCTGGTGAAACCGCAGGACGACGATGGCGACAGCACCAAGAAGATCAGCCGTGAGCACACCGTGTTGGCCAGCAGCAGCGGCCTGATTACCGTGACAGGTGGGAAATGGACCACCTACCGTGCCATGGCCGAAGACGTGTTGCAAAAATGCTTCACCACGGGCCTGCTCCCGGAAAAACCGGCTGGCGTGACCAACCATCTGTCTTTGGTGGGGGCGCCCCGGGAACCCGTTCAGCATCGCATCAGTGATGCCCAGGGGCTGCACTCTTATGGCAGCGAGGCCTTGTTTGTTGGCGATTTGCCGGGGAATGGCAATGACCTGGGCGAAGGGCTGACCGAAGCCATGGTGCGCTTTGCGGCGCGGTATGAATACGCGAGAACGGTAGAGGACATGCTGGCCCGCCGTTCGCGGCTGCTGTTTCTGGATGCCCGGAAGGCCATCGCCCTGGCCCCGCAGGTGGCGGCTTTCCTGAGGGATGAGCTGGGCGCGGACCCACAGCTGGAGGCATTTCTGGCACTGGCACAACAATATTTGCACATTCCTGGCTGACAGGCGCTTGACTTGCCGAAACTCCTTTGCAATAATCGAGGGCTTCGCGTTTCAAACGTGAAGTTTCTGCCCAGCGGGAAGTGCTGCAAATGGTTTGCGGTGCGGACGACGGGCCCAAGACTGACTGGCTGAATTGCAGCCCTTGAGAAGTTCTCTGGGGCTGTTGTCTTCTGGTGCAAGTTGGGAATATTGAAATGATCCAGACAGAATCTCGGTTAGAGGTTGCCGACAATACCGGCGCCAAGTCCGTCCTTTGCATCAAGGTGCTGGGTGGCTCGAAGCGTCGCTATGCAAGCGTTGGCGACATCATCAAGGTGAGCATCAAAGAAGCTGCTCCGCGTGGTCGCGTCAAAAAAGGCGAGGTCTACAGCGCGGTGGTGGTTCGTACGGCGAAGGGTATTCGTCGTGGCGATGGCTCGCTCGTTAAATTCGATGGCAACGCTGCGGTGTTGCTGAATGCAAAGTTGGAGCCCATCGGCACCCGCATCTTTGGACCCGTGACGCGTGAACTGCGTACCGAGAAGTTCATGAAGATCGTGTCCCTGGCTCCTGAAGTTCTCTAAGGACGCGCCATGAACAAGATTCGCAAGGGCGACGAAGTCATCGTGCTGACCGGGCGCGATAAGGGCAAGCGTGGCACTGTGTCGCTGCGCAAGGATGATTCCTATCTCGTCATCGACGGCATCAACCTCGTCAAGAAGCACGCCAAGCCAAACCCCATGAAGGGTACGACGGGCGGCATCGTGGAAAAATCCATGCCCATCCATCAGTCCAACGTGGCCATCTTCAATGCTGCCACCGGCAAGGCTGATCGCGTAGGCATCAAGGTGCAGGCTGACGGTGCACGCGTTCGCGTGTTCAAGTCCAGCGGCGCTGAAATCAAGGCGGCCTAAGGGGTAAACATGGCACGACTGCAAGAAATTTACCGCGACAAAGTCGCTCCCGAGCTGATGAAGCAGTTCGGTTACACCTCGCCGATGCAGGTTCCGCGTCTGACCAAGATCACGCTCAACATGGGTGTGAGCGAGGCGGTCTCGGACAAGAAGGTGATGGACAACGCTGTAGCGGATCTGACCAAGATTGCTGGTCAGAAGCCCGTGGTGACCAAGGCCAAGAAGGCTATCGCGGGTTTCAAGATTCGCGAAGGCCAGGCCATCGGTTGCATGGTCACACTGCGTGGCGTGCAGATGTATGAGTTCCTGGATCGTTTCGTGACCGTGGCTCTGCCCCGCGTCCGTGACTTCCGTGGTATCTCCGGTCGCGCTTTTGACGGCCGTGGCAACTACAACATCGGCGTCAAGGAGCAGATCATTTTCCCTGAAATTGAATACGACAAGGTGGATGCCTTGCGCGGTCTCAATATCAGCATCACCACGACGGCCAAGTCCGACGAAGAAGCCAAGGCTCTCCTCGCTGGTTTCCGTTTCCCGTTCAAGAACTGAGGCGAAGCATGGCTAAAGTAGCTTTGATCCAGCGCGAACTGAAGCGCGAAAAATTGGCGGCCAAGTACGCAACCAAGTATGCGGAACTGAAGGCGATTGCTGGCGATGCCAAGCGCAGCGATGAAGAGCGTGATGCAGCCCGTCTGGGTCTGCAAAAGCTCCCGCGCAATGCAAATCCTACGCGTCAGCGTAACCGTTGCGAAATCACCGGTCGCCCACGCGGAACATTCCGTCAATTCGGTCTGGCCCGCGCCAAGATTCGCGAACTGGCTTTTGCAGGCGACATCCCCGGTGTCACCAAGGCCAGCTGGTAAGCAGGCAGGAGAGATACAACATGAGCATGAGTGATCCTATCGCTGACTTGCTGACCCGCATTCGTAACGCACAAATGGTCGCCAAGGCCACGGTGCTGGTGCCTTCTTCCAAAGTGAAGATTGCCATCGCCCAGGTGCTGAAGGACGAGGGTTATATCGACGGCTTCCAGGTGAAAACCGAAGCTGGCAAGTCCGAACTTGAAATCGCCCTGAAGTACTACGCAGGCCGTCCCGTGATTGAGCGCATCGAGCGCGTCAGCCGCCCCGGACTGCGTGTCTACAAAGGCCGTGATTCCATTCCACAAGTCATGAACGGTCTGGGTGTGGCAATCGTCACGACCCCCAAGGGCGTGATGACTGATCGCAAGGCGCGCGCTACCGGTGTCGGTGGCGAAGTGCTCTGCTACGTGGCCTAACCCGCGGCATTGAGGAGAAACTGAAATGTCCCGAGTAGGAAAAATGCCCGTGACCATCCCCGCAGGCGTGGATGTGTCCGTGAAAGATGACCAGATCTCTGTCAAGGGCTCTGGTGGTGCGCTCTCGCTTGCACAAAATGTGCTGGTGAAGGTGTCCAGCAATGATGGCAAGCTCAGCTTTGAGCCTGCCAACGAATCCCGCGAAGCCAATGCCATGAGCGGCACGATTCGCCAGTTGGTCAACAACATGGTGATCGGCGTCAGCAAGGGCTTCGAAAAGAAGCTGAGCCTGGTTGGCGTGGGCTACAAGGCCGCTGCCACGGGTTCCAAGCTGAACCTGACGGTCGGCTATTCGCACCCGGTCAATTTCGACATGCCTGCTGGCATCACGGTTGCCACCCCCACGCCCACGGAAGTGGTTGTGAAGGGTGCAGACCGCCAGCGCGTGGGTCAGATCGCTGCCGAGATTCGTGCTGTTCGTCCACCTGAGCCCTACAAGGGCAAGGGTATCCGTTATGCGGACGAAAAGATCACGATCAAAGAGACCAAGAAGAAATAAGGAGCTGCAACATGTTGACAAAGAAAGAGCAGCGTCTTCGTCGTTCGCGTCAGACGCGCATCCGCATTGCACAGCAAGGCGTGGCACGTTTGACCGTGAATCGTACGAACCTCCATATCTACGCCACTGTGATCTCCGGCGACGGCAGCAAGGTGCTGGCCAGCGCATCGACGGCAGAAGCCGACGTGCGCCAGGCGCTCGGCGGTTCGGGCAAGGGTGGCAATGCCGCTGCAGCCCAGGCCATTGGCAAGCGCATTGCTGAAAAAGCAAAGGCTGCTGGTGTCGAGAAGGTTGCATTTGATCGTGCAGGTTTTGCTTACCACGGTCGCGTCAAGGCTTTGGCCGATGCAGCCCGTGAAGCAGGTCTGCAGTTCTAAGCGGAACGGAATTAAAAATGGCTAAATTTCAACCCAAGGTGCAGAGCGAAGGCCAGGACGACGGTCTGCGCGAAAAAATGATCGCGGTGAACCGCGTGACCAAAGTCGTGAAGGGTGGCCGTATCCTCGGTTTCGCTGCACTGACGGTGGTTGGCGACGGCGATGGCCGCGTGGGCATGGGCAAGGGCAAATCCAAGGAAGTGCCCGCTGCTGTGCAAAAGGCGATGGAAGAATGCCGTCGCAACCTGGTGAAGGTTGCGCTCAAGAGCGGCACCATTCACCACTCGGTGAAGGGTCATCACGGTGCAGCATCGGTGGAACTTCACCCAGCCCCCAAGGGTACCGGCATCATCGCTGGCGGCCCCATGCGCGCTGTTTTTGAAGTGGTGGGCATCACCGACATCGTGGCCAAGAGCCATGGTTCGTCGAACCCGTACAACATGGTCCGTGCAACGTTTGACGCGCTCGTCAATTCGACCACCCCGTCGAATGTGGCAGCCAAGCGCGGCAAGACAGTCGAAGACATCTTCGCCTGAACCGGAGCTTGAATATGACAACGCAACAAACCGTCAAGATTCAACTGGTGCGCAGCCCGATTGGCACCAAGGAATCGCACCGCGCCACTGTCCGTGGCCTGGGCCTGCGCAAGCTGAACAGTGTCAGCGAACTGCAGGACTCGCCTGAAGTGCGCGGCATGATTAACAAGATCAGCTATCTGGTCAAAGTCCTCTGAGAGATCGATCATGGAACTCAATAGCATCAAGCCCGCAGACGGCGCCAAGCATGCCAAGCGCCGCGTAGGCCGTGGTATCGGCTCCGGTCTGGGTAAGACCGCTGGCCGTGGTCACAAAGGTCAGAAGTCGCGTTCGGGTGGTTACCACAAGGTGGGTTTCGAAGGCGGTCAAATGCCTTTGCAACGCCGTCTGCCCAAGCGCGGTTTCAAGTCGCATCTGCTCAAGTTCAATGCGGAAGTGACGCTGACTGCTCTGGACCAACTCGGCCTGGCCGAAGTGGACATCCTGGCGCTCAAGCAGGCTGGCCTGGTGGGTGAGCTGGCCAAGGTGGTCAAGGTCATCAAGAGTGGCTCGCTCACCAAGGCTGTCAAGCTGAATGGAGTGGGCGCTACGGCTGGTGCCAAGGCAGCTATCGAAGCTGCTGGCGGCAGCGTCGCCTGAGTGTGGCTCTGAAGGAAGATATCTGTGGCTACTAGCGCGGCTCAAATTGCAAAGACCGGTAAGTTCGGCGACCTGCGTCGTCGTCTGGTTTTTCTGTTGCTTGCGCTGGTCGTGTACCGCATCGGGGCTCATATCCCTGTGCCAGGCATCGATCCAGCCCAACTCCAGCAGCTGTTCAGTGGCCAGCAAGGCGGGATCCTGAACCTGTTCAACATGTTCTCGGGTGGAGCGTTTTCGCGTTTCACGGTTTTCGCTCTGGGGATCATGCCGTACATCTCGGCGTCGATCATCATGCAGCTGATGACCTATGTGGTTCCCACATTCGAGCAGTTGAAGAAGGAAGGCGAAGCCGGTCGCAGAAAGATCACGCAGTACACCCGCTACGGCACGCTGGGCCTGGCCCTGTTCCAGTCGCTGGGTATCGCGGTCGCGCTGGAAAGCTCGGCGGGTCTGGTGCTGAGCCCTGGTTTTGGTTTCCGTATGACAGCGGTGGTCAGTCTGACGGCTGGCACGATGTTCCTGATGTGGCTGGGTGAGCAGATCACCGAGCGCGGCCTGGGGAACGGGATTTCGATCCTGATCTTCGCTGGCATCGCTGCTGGATTGCCGAGTTCCATCGGCGGTCTTCTGGAACTGGTTCGTACGGGTGCCATGAGCATTCTGGCTGCCATCTTCATCGTCATCGTGGTGGGTCTGGTGACTTACTTCGTGGTGTTTGTAGAGCGTGGCCAGCGCAAGATTCTGGTGAATTACGCTCGTCGGCAGGTGGGTAACAAGGTCTACGGCGGTCAGTCGTCGCACTTGCCCCTGAAGCTGAACATGGCTGGCGTGATTCCTCCGATCTTCGCATCGTCGATCATTTTGCTGCCGGCAACGGTGGTGAACTGGTTCAGTGCGGGTGAGTCGATGCGCTGGTTGCGGGACATATCGGGTGCGTTGACGCCTGGTCAGCCCATCTATGTGATGTTTTATGCCACTGCGATCGTCTTCTTCTGCTTTTTTTACACGGCCCTGGTTTTCAACAGCCGCGAAACTGCAGACAACCTGAAGAAGAGCGGTGCGTTCATTCCGGGCATTCGCCCAGGTGAGCAAACGGCACGTTACATCGACAAGATCTTGCTTCGCCTGACCTTGGCAGGCGCTGTGTACATCACCTTCGTGTGTTTGCTGCCAGAGTTCCTGATCTTGAAGTACAACGTTCCGTTTTACTTCGGTGGTACTTCGCTGCTGATCATTGTGGTGGTGACCATGGACTTCATGGCCCAGGTTCAGAACTACATGATGTCGCAACAGTATGAATCGCTGCTCAAGAAAGCCAATTTCAAAGGCAACGCGGGCAGTTGATGAACAGGAAACGGCGGTGGTCGCATGGCGACCTTACCTGTAGAGAGTTGGATATCGGTTAAGTTGGCGCCCCACGAATTTTCGCGGGCACAAAATGTGTTCCGTGCAAAACAGCCGGGACGGATGGAAAAGTTTTAGGAGAATGCAATGAGAGTTTCGGCTTCGGTCAAAAAAATCTGCCGCAACTGCAAGATCATCCGCCGCAAGGGTGTGGTGCGCGTGATCTGCACGGATCTGCGTCACAAGCAGCGCCAAGGTTGATTGGAAAGTATTAGAGGACGCATATGGCACGTATCGCTGGCATTAACATTCCGCCGCACAAGCACGCGGAAATCGGTCTGACCGCTATTTTTGGCATTGGTCGCACCCGCGCTCGCAAGATTTGCGAAGCAACTGGTATCGCTTACAGCAAGAAGATCAAAGATCTTTCTGATAGCGATCTGGAAAAAATTCGCGAACAAATCGAGCAGTTCACCATTGAAGGTGACCTGCGCCGCGAAACCACGATGAACATCAAGCGCTTGATGGACATCGGCTGCTATCGTGGCTTCCGCCATCGCCGCGGTCTGCCAATGCGTGGTCAGCGCACCCGTACCAATGCACGCACTCGCAAGGGTCCGCGCAAGGGTGCAGCTGCACTGAAGAAATAAAGAGATTGAAAGATCATCATGGCTAAGTCCCCTGCCAATAACGCAGCTCAGCGCGTTCGCAAGAAGGTCCGCAAGAACGTTTCGGACGGCATTGCACACGTGCACGCCTCGTTCAACAACACCATCATCACGATCACCGATCGCCAGGGCAACGCCCTGTCGTGGGCTTCGTCCGGTGGCCAAGGTTTCAAGGGCTCGCGCAAGTCCACCCCGTTCGCTGCCCAGGTGGCATCGGAAGTGGCCGGCCGCGCTGCCATCGATCAGGGTATCAAGAACCTTGACGTTGAAATCAAGGGCCCCGGCCCTGGCCGTGAATCGTCGGTGCGCGCTTTGGGCGCACTGGGCATTCGTATCACCTCGATCTCCGATGTGACCCCGGTGCCCCACAACGGTTGCCGCCCTCAAAAGCGTCGTCGTATCTAATCTCTCTAAGCCCACCGCCGCCTGAGAACGCGCAAGCACCTCAGGCGGCTCCCGCAATGGTTTGCGGTAGATGACACAAAGGAAGCTCAAGTGGCACGTTACCTCGGCCCCAAGGCCAAACTCTCCCGCCGTGAAGGCACCGACCTGTTCCTGAAGAGCGCTCGTCGCTCGATCGCTGACAAGTCCAAGTTCGACTCCAAGCCTGGTCAGCACGGCCGTACCTCTGGTGCGCGTACCTCTGACTACGGTCTGCAACTGCGTGAAAAGCAGAAGGTCAAGCGCATGTATGGCGTGCTGGAAAAGCAGTTCCGCCGCTACTTCGAAGCCGCTGACAGCAAGAAGGGCAATACCGGCGCCAACCTGCTGTTCCTGCTGGAATCCCGTCTCGACAACGTCGTGTATCGCATGGGTTTCGGCTCGACCCGCGCTGAAGCGCGCCAGTTGGTGTCCCACAAGGCGATCACGGTGAACGGCAAGTCCGTCAACATCGCTTCGTACCTCGTGAAGACGGGTGACGTGGTGGCTGTGCGTGAAAAGTCCAAGAAGCAAAACCGCATTGTCGAAGCCCTTCAACTGGCTGCCCAGGTTGGCATGCCTGCATGGGTGGATGTCAATGCCGAAAAGGCTGAAGGTATCTTCAAGAAGGTGCCTGACCGTGATGAGTTTGGTGCCGACATCAACGAATCGCTGATCGTTGAGTTGTACTCGCGCTAATCGCTCGGTACGTATTTAGAGAAAACCGTCCCTGAACCGCGAGGCATCGCGGTTTAGGCGCTTCACCAGCCTTACCGGTGTAACGAGCTGGGGGTATTGAGAGGAAGTTGCATGCAAACCAATTTGCTGAAACCCAAGGCGATTAATGTCGAACAGCTTGGTCACAATCGTGCCAAGGTGGCGCTTGAGCCGTTCGAACGTGGCTACGGTCACACATTGGGCAACGCCATTCGGCGTGTCCTGCTTTCGTCCATGGTGGGTTACGCAGCGACGGAAGTCACCATTGCAGGTGTTCTGCACGAGTATTCGTCCATTGATGGCGTGCAAGAGGACGTGGTCAACATCCTTTTGAATCTCAAGGGTGTCGTGTTCAAGCTGCACAACCGGGATGAGGTGACGTTGAGTCTGCGCAAGGATGGCGAAGGTGTTGTCACCGCACGTGACATCCAGACGCCCCATGACGTGGAAATCGTCAACCCTGATCATGTGATTGCCAATTTGTCCGCAGGTGGCAAGCTGGACATGCAGATCAAGGTAGAAAAAGGCCGTGGCTATGTTCCTGGCAACCAGCGTCGCTATGCGGACGAATCGACCAAGTCCATTGGCCGAATTGTTCTGGATGCATCGTTCTCTCCTGTGAAGCGCGTCAGCTACACCGTGGAAAGCGCCCGCGTCGAACAGCGTACCGATCTGGACAAGCTGGTCGTAGAGATCGAAACCAACGGTGCCATCACGGCAGAAGACGCCGTGCGCGCATCGGCCAAGATCTTGGTGGAACAGTTGGCCGTGTTTGCACAGCTGGAAGGTGGCGAGCTGGCCGCGTTTGACGCACCAGCAGGCCCGCGCGGCAACGCGACATTCGATCCTATCCTGCTGCGTCCTGTGGACGAGCTGGAGCTGACCGTTCGCTCCGCCAACTGCCTGAAGGCCGAGAACATCTACTACATCGGCGATCTGATCCAACGCACCGAAAACGAGTTGCTCAAGACCCCCAACCTGGGTCGCAAGTCGCTCAATGAGATCAAGGAAGTGCTCGCATCGCGTGGTCTCACGCTGGGCATGAAGCTCGAAAATTGGCCACCAGCCGGTTTGGACAAGCGTTAAGTTATAATCTTCGGCTCCCTTCAAGGGAGCAGTGCCTCGGGCAGTACCTGATACGGCTGCCTGATTTAATCTAAGTAAAAGGAAAGCACCATGCGCCACGGACACGGCCTTCGCAAACTCAATCGCACCAGCTCGCACCGGCTTGCGATGCTTCAGAACATGATTAATTCGCTCATCGAGCATGAAGCCATCAAAACAACGGTTCCCAAGGCCAAGGAGTTGCGCCGCGTGATCGAACCCATGATCACCCTGGCCAAGGAAGACTCGGTTGCGAACCGCCGTCTGGCTTTCAACCGCTTGCGTGACCGCGACAGCGTGACCAAGCTATTCAACGACCTGGGCCCCCGTTTCAAGGTGCGTCCTGGTGGTTACACACGTATCTTGAAAATGGGTTTCCGCGTCGGTGACAATGCGCCTATGGCACTGGTCGAATTGGTTGACCGTGCTGCGGAAAGCGAAAATAATTCTGCCGCTGACGAATAATAGGGTATAATTTATTTTTTACCGCGCGATGGAGCAGTCTGGTAGCTCGTTGGGCTCATAACCCAAAGGTCGGAGGTTCAAATCCTTCTCGCGCAACCAAAAAAGCGGTTAACGCTGCAACAAAGCCCACTTTAAAGTGGGCTTTGTTGTTTGTACTTAGGTTTGTTTGGGTATCGAAACCTAGTCATAGATGCGTTAACCGTGGACGCATACGGATGTGGTCATCACGGTCTGCGCGTTTACCCTCTTTGAAGTCGGCACACGAAGGTGTGCGGGCCCTCAAGCTGCGATGAAGATAGGGTGAGGAGTCGCACCAGAGCGCATTCCTGCGGAAATAAGTGGTTTTGTGCGGCGCGGGTTACGTCCCCGATGTCTGCGCCTTTTGGCTGAATGGCTGGCGCAGTGACAAGTTTCCATGGAATGTATCTGCACCACCGATTTAATAGCTCTAGTCTTCTTATCCTCCTGCAGCAATGGACGGCCGTGGAACCAGAGGGCGTGCCGCGGCAGGACACGGCGCAAGCGCTGAGCCAGTGGTTGCGTGCCGTGGATGCAATCCAACTTAGCAGGGCACTGCACGCCATTGGGTCGATGCCGTCCGTGGCGGAGCGGTCGGGGCCAGCCGTGGATATGTGCAGGTTGAACGCTGCTTTTCATACCGCAAAAGCCGATGTCATGGGGCTTATTCAGATCAATATCGCTCCAGCGACGGCAATGCGTGGGCGGGCACAGCACGCGCTCGCCGATGACTCGTATTCGCAGGAGCCAGAAGATTTCGCTGCTTACATACAGCGCTATCTTGGCCTACAAAAGCAGATGGACGTAAAGCTTGCCGCCTTGCGTGCGCAGATGCGGCAGTGGCTGTCTCGAAGTACGCCGGCCCTGCGACAACTGGCAGCCCTGGACGGTGTGATGGAGCAGATGCTGGGTACGAGAGAGCAACGGCTTTGGGCCTTGCTACCGGGTTATTTGGAGCGACGCCTGGCGCACCGGCTCCAGCAGCACCAGCAGGCGCTGCAGACCAGTGGCCAGGACGATGCACCACAACGCTGGCGCCAGCCCGGTGGCTTGCTGTGGACCTTCGAGCAGGATTTACAGGCGTTACTGCTCGCAGAGATGCAGGTCCGCCTTCAGCCGATCGTGGGGCTGCTGGAAGCGGCACACAACGAGACAACAGGACAACAGGAATGAACAAGAGTGTGATGGCCGCCATCTTCGCCGTGGGCCTTGCGGTCGTGGGCTGGGTGGGCTGGGGTTTTGTGGGATCGAGTCCGCTGGCGCTGGCAATGACAGCTGTCATTGGTGGGGTCTACGTGCTGGGCGCCTATGAGCAGATGCAGTTTCGGGCGGCCACGGTGTCCCTGGCCACCGCGCTTGGGGGCTGTTCCGCAGAGCCACTGATGGATCTGGGCGGGTGGCTGGGCCGCCTCGCCCCTTCACTGCGCAACCCTGTGCGCCAGCGCATCGAGGGCGAACGGGTGGCCTTGCCCGGCGCTGCGCTCACGCCCTACCTGGTGGGGCTGTTGGTCATGCTGGGCATGCTGGGGACCTTTCTGGGCATGGTCGTTACCTTCAATGGCGTCGTGTTTGCGCTGGAGGCCTCGTCCAACTTGGAGTCGATCCGTTCGGCGCTGGCGGCGCCCATCAAGGGCCTTGGCCTGTCATTTGGAACCTCGGTCGCCGGGGTAGCCGCGTCGGCCATGCTGGGTCTTCTGTCTGCCATGAGCCGCCGGGAGCGGCTGGAGACGGTGCGCCAGCTTGATGCGCACATACCCACGTTGTTCCGTCCGTTCTCTTCGGCCCATCGGCGCGAGGAAATGCTCCAGGCCCTGCAAACACAGGCCCAGGCACTGCCGCTGATCGCCGAGCGCCTTCAGGGCCTGATGGAGGGTCTGGAGCGCCGCAACGGTCAGTTGGGCGAGCAGCTGCTGACACAGCAGCAGGGGTTTCATCGTGAAGCTGCAGCGGCCTACACCCAACTTGCCAGCACGGTGGGGGCATCCTTGCAGGAGAGCCTGGGCGCCAGCGCCTGCCAGGTGGGAGAGGCGATTCGCCCCGTGGTCGAGCAGGCAATGGCCACGCTGGCCAACGAGGCCCAGCGCTCGCATGAGCGACTGCGCGAAACCACCGATGCACAGCTGCAGGCGCTCTCGGCTCAATGGGAGGGAACGGCCCGTCAGGTGTCTGACACATGGACTTCGGCACTGCACAGGCACACCCAGACACAAGGTAGCCTGGTGGCACAGCTCGATGGTGCTCTGCAGTCGGTCACACAAGCATTTGACCTGCGTTCTAGCGTATTAGTGGACTCGCTGCAGGCGTCAACTGCGCAAGCGCACGCAGCCCAGGCAGTTGCCGATCAGCAGCGCCTGGAACGCTGGAATCGCTCCATGGAAGGCATGGCCAGCACACTCGGCGGCGAGTGGCAACGCACAGGCGCGCAGATGCTGGAACAGCAGCAGCGTGTCGGCAAGGCCCTGGAAGGTGCGGTTCAGCAGCTCGACCGCAGCCTGCAGATGGCCGCGCAGGCGTTTGACCAGCGCTCCGACAGTTTGCTGACAACGCTGCAGGACACCGTGGCGCAATCGCACACCGCCCAAACTGCGGCCGACCAACAGCGCCAGGATGGCTGGAGCCGCTCCATGGAGGCCATGGCCAGAACGCTCAGCGCCGAATGGCAGCGCGTGGGTGTACAGACAGTGGCGCAGCAGCAGGGCGTATGCCAAGCACTGGAGGCAACCGCCACGCAAATCACCGAACGCATGACCGAGCAGGTGGCTCGCACACTGGGCGGTGCTGCCAGGTTGCTGGACCAGTCAGACGCGCTGCTGCGCACCCGCATGGAGGCTGAGGCCCAGTGGGTGCAGGCCCAAGGCCAGCGCATGCACGAACTGACCGGTGTGTGGCGCACCGAGCTGGTTGCCCTGCGTGATGCCGAGGCCCAGCGCGGTCAGGCTGCCGTGGAGCGGCTCGATACGCTGCAGGCTGCCGTGGCGCAGCACCTGGCTACCCTGGGATCAGCCCTGGAGGCCCCGCTCACGCGCTTGCTGCAGACCGCTTCGAACGTACCCCAGGCGGCAGCCGAGGTCATCACACAGCTGCGCCAGGAAATGACGCGCCTGAGCGAGCGCGACAATGTAGCCTTGGCAGAACGCACGGCCATGCTGGAGCAGCTGAGCACGCTGCTGCAGTCGGTGAACGAAGTGGCCATGCAGCAGCGCGCAGCGATCGATGCCCTGGTGGGCTCGGCTACCCAGGTGCTGGAGCAGGCAGGCCAGCAGTTTGCTCAGTCGATCAGCACGCAGGCCCGCAAGGTGGACGAAGTGGCCGCGCATGTGGCTGCCAGCGCAGTGGAACTGGCCAGCCTGGGTGAATCCTTCAGCCACGGTGCGGGCCTGTTCAGCGCCAGCAACGAGAAACTCATGGAAAGCCTGCAGGGCATCGAAGGCGCGATCAGCCAGTCGATGAGCCGAAGTGACGAGCAACTGGCCTACTACGTGGCCCAGGCCCGCGAGGTGATCGACCTGAGCATCAGCGCGCAGCAGGGCATCGTGGAAGACTTGCGCCGGCTGCACGGCAAGGCGTCCTCGGCACAAGGGGTGGCTGCGTGATGGGCGTTGACGACACCCTGGACGATGCCACCGAACAGACGGCCCCCGTGTGGGCTGTTTTCGGCGACCTTATGGCGGGTCTGCTGGGCGCGTTTGTACTGATCCTGGTGGGCGTGCTTGTGGTGCAGATCGACCTGGTGGCCAGCCTCAAGCAGGAGGTGGAAAAGCGCCAGATGGAAGAGCAGCGCCGCATGGCGCTGGAGAAGGCGCTGGCCATTCCACTGGCCAGCGGCCGGGTCACCGTGCACAACGGCCGTATAGGCATCAGCGGCAGCGTGCTTTTTGCCGCAGGCTCCGACGAGCTGCGCTCCGAAGGCCGCCAGCTCCTCAAGAGCCTGGTGCAGCCCCTGCAGGTCTACCTGCGCGAGCGCGACGAGATGCTCATGGTGAGCGGCTTCACCGACAACACCACGCTGCTGCAAGGGCCTCAGCAGCGCTTTGCCGACAACATGGAGCTGTCGGCCCAGCGGGCCCTCACCGTGGCTCGGGCCCTGATTGACGAAGGCATGCCCTCGTCGCAGGTGTTTGCCGCAGCCTTTGGTGCCGAACAACCCGTGGCCGACAACGCCGATGAAAAGGGGCGCGCGCAAAACCGCCGTGTGGAGATGGCCCCGGTGCCCAAGGCTCCCAATGCCAAGCCCGCCCGCAATGAGTGAGCCGAGCGAACCCACGTTGGGGTCCTTGCGGGCCGACGGCGCCGACCGCCACGACCCGGCGCGCTTTCACTTTCTGGAGGTGCTGGCACGGCGCCTGCCAGGCCAGCCTGTGGCCGTGCGGCAGGTACTGGAGGGGCGGCTGCATGCCGCTGTAGCGGACTATGCCGAGCGAGCCCGGTCGAGTCCGGATGCGGCCCAGCAGGTGGGTCGGCCTGCAATACCTGCAGCGATCTCCCCCTTGGTGCAACTGAACCGTGACCTGAGCGCCCGCGCACAGGCCGATGCAGATGTCGTTCGTGCGGGCGATGGCGGCAGCCTGTCAGACATGAAGAGCGTGCGCCAGTTCAGCGAAGTCTGGTCCAAGATTTCTGCACAACGGCAGGTGGCGCAGGCGCTGGATCGTGGGCCCGAAAATGCCGGGCCGCTCAACTCGCACAGGCTCATGTTGCGATCACTCAGCTTGATGCAGTCACTGTCGCCTGACTACCTGCGGCGCTTTTTGTCGCAGGTGGATTCGCTGCTGTGGCTGGAGCAGGCGAGCGCGAAGCCCCTGCGCTCTACGGCCAAACCGGGGCGCAAGAGTCGGCCCAGGCCCTGAGCCTCCCGGCGGGCGCACCGCAGTGGGGGCAAGCATGGAGGGATCGGCCCCCGCGCACGGCGAGGGGTCGGGCTTGGCAAAACGCGAGGGGATGTGCCCGGACACCTGCTGTTCTGCGATGTCTCACCGCGCAAACAACTCCGCCCTGGCCGCTCGCGTGATGGCTGAAACACAGGGGTGGGTGATGCGGCGCTCGACGGAGATGGCGAAAAATTCCTCCACCAGCTCGGAGGTTCTGCCCACCACCTCCACGCCGAACTGCCCCATGGCTTCGTCTTCGAGCACGCTGGGCAAGGTGAAGACGCCGCGTCCTTCGCGGCCAAAGGCATTCATGAGAGCGCTGTCATCGAATTCTCCCACGATATGCGGCTGTAGCTGGTATTTGTTGAACCAGTGATCGAGTTGTTGGCGCACGGAAGACTGCGGGCCCTGGATCAGCATCGGTGCGCCGTGCAGGCATTGGGGAAAGGGGCCTTGCAGCTGCCGGGCGAGCGACGGAGCGCAGAAGAAGCTCATGGCGCTGGTTCCGAGCGCGTGGTTGAAGGCCTTTACCCCTACCTTGCGGGACACCGGCTCGTCGGCAATCACCAGATCAAGGCGGTGCAGGGTGAGTTGCGCCAGCAACTCCGGAAACTTGCCCTCGTGGCAGATCATGTGCACGCGATCGGGCAGGCCCAGCGCCGGCTCCAGCAGATGGTAGGCCACCGGCTTAGCCACCGAATCGGCGATGCCCACGCGAAATTCCAGCGTCTTTGCCTGACCGCGTGACAGGCGCACGGATTTTTCCAGCTCGTCGCCCAGGGCAAATATTTGCTCTGCATACCCGAGCGCAATCCGCCCTTCGCTGGTCAGCTCCAGCCCCCGGCCGCGTTTGCGAAAAAGGTCGTGGCCCAGCCATTGTTCCAGTTGCTTGATCTGCCCTGACAGGGTCTGGGGCGTGGTGTGCAGTTGCTCGCCCGCGCGCACCACGCCACCGGCCTTGGCCACCGTCCAGAAATATTTGAGATGCTTGAAGTTCATCAAAGGGTACGAAATAGTTCGAAAAAACCGCAATGTTTTTAACAATAAAACGAATATACGCGAAGTGTTTGATGCGCTACATTGGTTTGATGGACCGAGCTGCACGGGGTTTGCCGGCGCTCGGAGGGATCAATGTTCACAAGGAGTGAAGATGCGAATTACCACCAGAGGTCAACTTGCCGTTTCTGCGATGACCGATCTGGCAATGCGCCAGAACACCGGCCCCGTTGCGCTGTCCACCATCAGCGCGCGCCAGGGCACATCACTGTCGTACCTCGAACAGCTTTTCAGCGCCCTCAAGCGGGCCGGGCTGGTTGACAGCACACGCGGCCCCGGGGGCGGCTATGCCCTGGCCCACAAGCCCGAGCAGGTGTCGGTGGCTGACATCGTGGTGGCGGTAGAGAACCACAAGCCTGGCGAAGAGTCCGTGCCAGCGGCGCACGTGTCTTCGCAGATGGTGTCCATGACCGGATCGCTCTGGACGGCGTTCAACGCGCGGGTTATGGAATACCTCCAGTCCGTTACGCTGCGCGATCTTGTGGCCGAGCAGCAGGCCCGGGGCGTTCGGGTTGAGTCGCCGGTGGTGGCGCGCGCAAAACTGGCCCGTCGTCCGGCGCCGCTGATGGCACGCGCCGGTGTGCCCAATTCGGTCTTTGCGCTGGGCGCCATGCCGGCACTGGCCCGCAAATGAAATTGCGCGCGGCGACCGGGACGCTACATCCCAGCCGAAAGCCCTGAGGCCGGCCCCAGGGCATGTGGCCTACAGCTGCTGCGCGAGCTGCTTGATGCCGCGGATCAGCATCTCCACCGAGATTGCGACCAGGATCAGGCCCATCAGGCGTTCAAAAGCCATCACCACGCGTTCGCCCACCAGGCGCTGGATGCGTTCGGCCAGCAGCAGCACCACGGCGCACACGGCCATGGTCACGCACAGTGCGGCCACCCATTCCCACCGGCGTTCCGGTGCCTGGGCCACCAGCAGCATGACAGTGGCCAGTGCCGAGGGGCCAGCCAGCGCGGGGATGGCGAGCGGCACGATCAACGGCTCGCCCGGCAACTCTGCTTGCGGTCCGTCCGCCGACGGAAAGATCATCCGCAGTGCGATCAAAAACAACACCACCGCACCCGCTATCTGCAGCGACAGATCGCTCAGGTTCATTACCTGCAAAAACTGAGCGCCAAAGAACAGGAACACCAGCAGCAGCGCAAAGGCGATCAGCACCTCGCGCAGGATCACGCGCGCCCGACGCTCGGGCGCCACGCCGCGCAGGGCGTTGGCAAAGATGGGGATGTTGCCCAGCGGATCGGTGATCAGCAGGAGCAGGATGGTGGCGGACGCGAAGGTATAGCTCACGCTGCGTACACCGTGTCTAGCGAGCGAAAGCCCTTGATCTCAATCGGATTGCCGCTGGGATCGTGGAAGAACATCGTCCACTGTTCTCCGGGCTGGCCTTCAAAACGCACCTGGGGCTCCAGCACAAATGCGGTGCCGGCGGCCTTGAGCCGCGCGGCCAGCGCATGCCAGTCGGGCAGCTCCAAGATGGCGCCGAAATGCGGCATGGGCACGAGGTGGTCGCCCACATGCCCGGTGCGGGTGCTGGCAAACGGGGTGCCCAGGTGCAACGAGATCTGGTGACCGAAGAAGTCGAAGTCCACCCAGGTGTCGGTGCTTCGGCCTTCCTGGCATTCCAGCACGCCGCCGTAAAAGCGGCGGGCGGCATCCAGGTCGGTGACGTGAAAGGCGAGGTGAAAGAGGCTGCGCATCCCGCAAAGGATAGCAGCCAAGGGCACCGCCTGGGCGGGCCCGATGGGGTCTCGCAGCGGTCAGGCCATGGATGGATCGGCGGCCATGTTGTCAAACTTCTTGAAGTACTGGCGTGCCATAGCCACCAGCTGGGCGTCGGTCGGGTGGTCTGCGGCCACCGAGTCCACCACCACGCCTGCAACTGCAGCATGGTGCCTTGCTGCCCAGTCGCGGAACTGGTGACGCACCAGCCCTGGGCCCGCCAGCAGGACCTCGCGGGTATGCGTCAGCGCCTGGGCAATGTCGGAAAAGAATGGCGTCAGGTCGTCGGCCTTGCCCTGGTGCTTGTGGTGGCTGCGGGACTTGATGCGCTGGGCTTCGGCGTGTTCGCGGTCAAACATCACCACATGGGCTTCGGATTGGTCCATCCAGACAACGGCGTGAAAAGTGCTCATGAATCGGCTTTCTTGAAGTGATGACAAAAACGGGGGAGGGAAGGGGACTGAATGCGTGAGCGAACTCACGCAGCCCGGTGGTATTGCTCGGCCTTTTCCTGGCAATGCACGCACCGTGCAGCCTCGGGCGTGGCGTGCAGGCGGGCGGCGGTGATGTGGTTGCCGCAGTCCGTGCACTCGCCATAGGTGCCCGCTTCAATGCGGGCCAGGGCGGACTCGATGGTCGCCAGGTGCGCGGTCTCGCGCTCGTCGAGGGCAAACTCCACCTCGCGCTCGGTGGCGACCTGGGCGCGTGGGTCTTCGGGCTGTCCGAAATGGTCGGCGGCGGCCTCGGCGCGGCCGACGACACCGCCGCGCTGTGCCGCCAGCTGGGCCAGCAGTTCGGATTGCTGGGCCAATAACTGCTGGCGCAATGGTGCGGCTTGGGTCTTGTCCATGCGGGGACTCCTCAGGGTGATCGGATACCTGCATGGTGCGCCTGTGCGCGGTGCCCTGGGTTGATCAGGGTCAAGGGATGGTGCGCGGTGCCCCCCGCCCTGGGTGCGCCGCTCGGCGGGATCAGCGCTTGGGCGGGCGCGCCAGCATCTCTGCGGTGTTGGTCTTGCGGTCAGCGTTCACGCGCTGCACATGGGGGCGCTCGGCCATGCGGGCCAGATATTCGCGCACGGGCAGGTCGGCCAAGTAGTCGCGGCCATAGATGATCTTGGTGGCGGCGCTGACCAGCGGCAGGTGCACGATGGCCGCGCAGTCGGCTATCGTGAAGGTGTCGCCAGCCACGTAGGGGCTGAACTTCGCCAGCTGGCCGAAGGCTGCAATGTTCTTCTCCAGCTGGGCGCCCACCTTTTCGCGTGCGGTGTCGCTCACCGTGCCGCCGAAGAAAGCCTGGGGATACAGGCTGCGTGCGACCAGCTCCAGGTGCAGCTCGAGAAAGGTGATCAGCTCGCGCACTTTGGCTGCCTGGAAGGGGGCGGCCGGGATCAGCGGGTGCTCAGGGTGGGCGGCTTCGATGTAGTCGGCCATCACGGCGGATTCGCACAGTGCGCCCTGCGGCGTGCGCAGGTAGGGCACCTTGCCCAGCGGGCTGGCGCTGGGGTCGGTCTCGCCCACCCAGGCCAGTTCTTCGGTGAACGGCAGGCCCTTTTCGAGCAGGGCCAGCTTGACCTTGTTGTAGTAATTGCTGGCCGAAAAGCCGCAGAGTGTCAGCATGGTGTTGTCTCCGTTGTGGTGGTGGATGCAGCACGCATCCTAGGTGCGGGTGAGACCGCTGTCCGTCGCGTAGATGACCCCGGTCAAGGACTGCACACCCCGGCCCCCTACAATCCGCACCCATGCCCTCCCTGCAAACCATTCGCGGCCTCCGTTGGCTCGCCCGCCTTGTGCTGGCGTGGTTTGTGTTGTCTATCGGCGTGGCCGTGGCGTCGCCCCTGGTCAACCCGCAGGCGATGGAGCTGATCTGCTCGGGCTCGGGCGCCATCAAGCTGCTGGTCAAGACCGACGACGGCGCCAAGGAGCTGCCCAGCCACACGCTCGACTGTCCGCTGTGCGCGCATGTGGGGGCACCACTGCCCACCTCGCAGGCCCAGCTGCCTGTGGCACACCCCCTGGCGCATGCCCTGCGCCCCATCCCCGCCGCGCACATTGCTGCGCGCACCGCCGCGCCGCTGCCGCCCCGCGGCCCCCCGGCTTTCTCCTGAAATTGCTATTTGTTTGATAGCTGCTTGCGCTTGATGAATAAGCGCTAGCGGCCTATTTGGCTTGATTTTCAGGAGTTTCCATGCGCAAAAGCCGCATGGCGCTGGCCGTGGCCAGTGCCTTTCCCATCGTCCTGGGCATCGCGTATGCCGGGGCTTCCTCCGCATTCGCCCAGACCGCTGACAGCAATGGCAGCAGCACCGGCAGCAGCCCTGCCCCGGTCAAGGAACTGGGCGTGGTCACCATCACCGGCGGCCAGCCACCTCGCTGCCCACGCAGATCCCCACCACCATCGAGGGCGTGACGCGCGAGCAGATCGAGCACTCGATCAACGCCACCGACAGCGAAGACGCGCTCAAGTACCTGCCCAGCCTGCTGGTGCGCAAGCGCTACATCGGCGACTACAACCACGCCGTGCTGTCCACGCGCGCCTCGGGCACGGGCAACCCGGCGCGTTCCATGGTGTTTGCCGACGGCATTTTGCTGAGCAACTACCTGGGCAACGGCCCCACCAATGCGCCGCGCTGGATGCTGGTCACGCCCGAGGAGATCGAGCGCGTGGACGTGTTCTACGGCCCCTTCTCGGCCGCCTACGCAGGCAACTCGGTGGGCGCGGTGGTGGACTACGTCACCCGCATGCCGACAAAGTTCGAGGCGCATGGGCAGGTCAGCTACCAGCACCAACCCTTTGACCTGTACAGCACCAACGGCACCTACGGCGGCAAGCAGGTGAGCGCCTCGGTGGGCAACAAGAATGGCGACTGGTCCTGGTTCCTCAACTTCAACAAGACGGACAGCGAAGGCCAGCCGCTCACCTTCCCCACGCGCCTGGTGTCTGCAGGCACCGTGGGCAGCGCGGGCACACCCGTGACGGGCGCGGTGCTGGGCAACAACCGCAGCAACCAGCCCTGGTACCTGCTGGGCACGGCCACGCAGTACCACACGCAGCAAGACCACATCAAGGCCAAAATCGCCTACGACTTTTCGCCCAACGTGCGCGCGGCCTACACCTTTGGCTGGTGGCACAACGAATCCGAAGGGCGGCCCACCAGCTACCTGCGGGACGCCAATGGCAATGCGGTGTACAGCGGCACGGTCAACATCAATGGCCGCTGGTTTGCGCTCGCGCCTACGGACTTCAATGTGTCTAACGAAGACCTCACGCATTTCATGCACGGCCTGTCGGTCAAGAGCCGCACGCAAGGCGTGTTTGACTGGGAGGTGGCCGCCAGCCTGTACGACTACCAGACCGACACCCTGCGCGCCGCCACCGTCGCGCTGCCTGCGGCGCTGAACGGCGGGGCAGGGCGCATCGTCAACAGCAAAGGCACGGGTTGGAACACGCTGGCTGCCAAGGGCACCTGGCGGCCGGATGGCATCCAGGGCACGCACATCGTGGACTTTGGCTTGCAGCGCGACAGCTACCAACTGCGCACTATCGAAAACGCTACGACGAACTGGATCAGCGGTGATGCAGGCGCCCGCAACCAGGCCTTCAACGGTGACACGCAGCTCATCGGCTTGTGGGCGCAAGACACCTGGAAGATCGCGCCGCGCTGGAAAGCCGTGCTGGGCGCTCGCGCCGAGCGCTGGAGCGCCAGCAACGGCCAGACCGGCAACGCCACCACCACGCTGAGCCACCCCGAGCGCAACGAAACCTATGTCTCGCCCAAGGCTGCCGTGGCCTATCAGGCCAATGGGCTGTGGGTGCTCAAGGCATCGACGGGCCGCGCCGTGCGCATGCCCACCGTGGCCGAGCTGTACCAGGGCGGCATCAGCGGCAGCGGCACGCTCATCAACAACGACCCGAACCTGAAGCCTGAAAAAAGCTGGACCACCGAGCTGACCGCCGAGCGGGACATGGGGAATGGTTTGCTGCGCCTCACGGCCTTCTTTGAGTGCACCAAAGACGCGCTGTATTCGCAGACCAATGTGCTCGTCACACCCAACGTCACCAACGTGCAGAACGTGGACGCCATCCGCACGAAGGGCATTGAGCTGTCGTACCAGGCCGCCAACGTCTTCGTGCGCGGGCTGGATCTGGGCAGCAGCCTGACCTGGACGGACTCCAAGATCACGCGCAACGACAAGTTCCCCGCCAGCGTCGGTAAATGGCAGCCGCGCATCCCCGAATGGCGCGCCACTGCCGTGGCCACTTACCGGCCGGACGACAAGTGGTCGTACACCCTGGGCGCGCGTTACAGCGGCAAGCAGTACAGCACGCTCGACAACACCGACCCCAACGGCTTTGCCTACCAGGGCGCGAGCCGCTACTTCACCACCGATGTGCGCGTGCGCTACCAAGTCACCAAGCAGGTCAGCGCCGCTGTGGGCATCGACAACCTTAACAACTACCAGTTCTGGAACTTCCACCCCTACCCGCAGCGCAGCTACATGGCTGAACTGAAAGTAACCCTCTGAAAGGAAAACATCCCATGTCTCTGAATACTATGAAAAAGATAGCTGCTACCGCTTTGTTGATAAGCGCTACAGCCCTGTTTGGCTCTGCATCGGCCCATGTGGTGCTCGAATACCAGGTGGCCCCTGCGGGCGCCAGCTACAAGGCCACCTTCAAGGTCGGCCACGGCTGCGGCGCGTCGCCCACGCGGCAGGTGGTGGTGGACATCCCCGCAGGCATGCGCGGCGCACACCCCATGCCCAAGCCGGGCTGGACGCTGGAGGTGCAGCGCGACAAGCTGGCCCAGCCCTACACCAGCCACGGCCGCAGCATCACCGAAGACGTGGTGCGCATCACCTGGACGGCCAAGACGCCGGATGACATGCTGCAGAGCGCCCACTATGACGAGTTTGTGCTGGTCGCCCAGGCGCCGGAGCAGGCGGGCACCGTGTACTGGCCGGTGCGCCAGGTCTGCGCCGAGGGCCAGAGCGACTGGACCGAGGTGCCCAAGCCGGGCCAGAAGCTGTCGGACCTGAAGTCCCCAGCGGCAGCGCTGGAGATTCTGCCCACCGGTGGCGCCGCTGCCCACAATCATTGACAGTCGGGCCCAGAGCCTGTTGCTGCTTCCCTTTTTCCTCTCGCACACTGAAAGACATTCACCATGAAAAAACTGCTTCACACCGCCGCCGTCTTTGCCGCACTGCTGAGTGCCCCTGCATGGGCCCAGACCGCCGCCGTCAAGGTCGAAGGCGCCTGGGCGCGTGCCAGCGTGCAGGGCCAGAAGGCCACGGGCGCATTCATGCGCCTGACCGCCAAGGACGGCGCCCGCCTGGTGCGCGTCGAGTCGCCCGCCGCCGGTCTGACCGAAGTGCATGAGATGAAGATGGAAGGCGACATCATGAAGATGCGCGCCGTGCCCGTGCTGGACCTGCCTGCGGGCAAGATGGTGGACCTCAAGCCCGGCGGCTACCACGTCATGCTGCTGGACCTGAAGGCGCCCCTGGCCAAGGACAGCTCGGTGCCGCTCACCCTGGTGTTCCAGGACGCCAAGGGCGTGGAAAGCAAACTCAACCTGACGGTGCCCGTGGGCACGACGGCCCCTGGTGGCGCCATGGCGGGCGGCATGATGGATGGGCATAAACACTGAGGTAACCGCCGCCGCAGCGCCTTCGCGGGCGTAACGCATTGGAGTAAGCTGTGACTCCACTACAGACCACCTCTTGCGGAGCGGCCATGAGCGACACATCCAACTTTGGTTTCGGCAAATTCGTCCCCGGCTTTGACTTTCTGCAAAGCTTGGCGAAAGGTGCCTCCAGCAGCATTCCCCAGATGCCAAGCCTGTCGAACTGGGTGGCGCCCACCATCAGCGTCGAAGAGCTGGAAAAGCGCATCGACGAACTCAAGGCCGTGCAGTTCTGGCTGGAGCAGAACTCGCGCGCCCTCACGGCCACCGTCCAGGCGCTGGAAGTGCAGAAGATGACCCTGGCCACGCTCAAGGGCATGAACTTCAGCATGGGCGACGTGGCCAACGCCTTCAAGGTCAAGGCGACCGACAGCGGCAAGAGTGGCCTGGACAAGGCGGCCGACAGCTTTGCCAGCCGGGCCGCTGCAACCGCTCCGGCCGCCCCTGCGCCACAACCCGCAGAACCGGCCAAGCCCGCCCCGGCTGACGGCGATCAGGCCACCAAGGAGGCTGAACCCAGCGTGGTGGACCCCATGCAATGGTGGGGCGCGCTGACCAGCCAGTTCCAGCAGATCGCGGCCAACGTATTGAAAGACGCCGCCCAGCAGACCGCCGCCATCGACACCACCAAAACCATGGCCGCCGAGGCCATCAAGACGGCCACCGAGGTGGCCAGCCAGTTTGCTGCCCAGGGTATGCAGGCTGTGCAGGGCGCCCGGCGCACCGCCGCCAGCGCGGCAAAGGCGCCCGCTGCCAAAAAAGCCGCCGCCAAAAAGGCACCCGCCCCCTCTGCAGCCAAGCCCGCCGCCAAAAAAGCCACGGCTCGCCGCGCACCGCGCAAGCCAGCAGGCTGATCTGGCGTTGCTGCCTGCAGTGCCCGCCACAGCCGGTAAAGTCACGCCATGAAACTCTTTCCCACCGGCCATGCCACCCACCCCCAGTGGCGCATGGCTGCCGCTCTGGTGCTGGCGCAATTGCGCGCCCAGATGGCCCTGCCCGGCTATGCATCCGCCCCCACGCTGGGCCTGCTCTACATCACCGACCACTACGCCAGCGAGGCGCAAGCGCTGCTCGACTATGTCAGCGGCGAACTGCCCGAAGTGACCGACTGGAGCGGCACCGTGGGCGTGGGTGTATCGGCCAACAACGCCGAGTATTTTGACGAACCCGCGTTGTCGGTGATGCTGCTCGATATTCCTGCCGACCAGTACCGCGTGTTCTCGGGCGTGGCCCCGTTGCCGCGCAACCCTGCCAGCGGGTTCGAGGCCGCCACCGCGCTGGTGCACGCCGATGGCCACACCGCCGAACTGGCGGAGCTGCTGGGCGAAATGGCCGCACGCACCACCACGGGTTACCTGTTTGGGGGGCTGAGCGCCAGCCGCGGCGCCAGCGTGCAGTTCGCCGTGGCTGGCAACGGCAACATTGCCGGCCACGGCGCGGCCGGTGGCGTGTTTGATGGCGGCCTGTCGGGCGTGGCCTTTGGGCCTGGCGTGGCGCTGCTGTCCCGGGTCACCCAGGGTTGCCAGCCGGTGGGGCGCTTGCACACCGTCACCGCCGCACACGAGAACGTGGTGCTGCAGCTCGACGGCGAGCCCGCGCTCGATGTGCTGCTGTCCACGCTCGATGTGTCGCTGGACGGCGATCCGCAGACGGCGCTGCGCAAGGTGCGGGCCACGCTGGCGGGCCTGGTCGATGTCGGCGAACCGGCGCAAGGGCCGCAGCGCACCGGCCACTTTGGCACCGACACCCGCGTACGCCACATCGTGGGCCTCGATGGTGCGCGCCGGGGCGTGGCCCTGGCCGACCATGTGGAGCCTGGCATGCACCTGTCGTTTTGTCAGCGCAATGTGGCTGCGGCCCGCGCCGACTTGATGCGCATCTGCGCCGAAATCCGCGAAGAACTGTCGCCGCAAGAGCTGGAGCCAGCGCCGCTGGCCAGCGATGCGCAGGGAGCACCGCGCATGGCGCCCGGCACGGCGGGGCTGCCAGCTGTCATCCAACCGGCCCGGTCTATCCGGGGCGCCATCTACGTGAGCTGCTCCGGCCGTGGTGGCCCGCACTTTGGTGGGCCTAGTGCCGAGTTGCAGATCGTGCGGCATGCGCTGGGCGATGTGCCTTTGGTGGGCTTTTTCGCTGGCGGTGAAATCGCGCGCCACCACCTGTACGGTTATACGGGCGTGCTGACCGTGTTCACGGCCAGCGCATAGTCCATCGACTTTCTGGGGGAGGGGTGCCTGATATATCGGTGGTCAGCGATATGTCAGCAAAATGACGGGCGTTCAAGGATTTTCACTGTCGAGGGGGTAGGGCGGTAGTCACTAACGTCCTGGTTAGCCGCGCAACTTGGTTCTGTTACGTCAGGCTCGAACCGTCTAAATTCAGGAGACCCCATGAAATTCACCTTCAAACTTGCTGCCCTCGCTGGTGCTGTCGCACTGTCCACTGCGGCCTTCGCTGCAGACCCTATCAAGATCGGTGTGGACGGTCCTTTCACGGGCGGTTCGTCCTCCATGGGTGTCAGCATGCGGGATGGCGTGCGTCTGGCCGCTGAAGAAATCAACAAGGCTGGCGGCGTGCTGGGGCGTCCGCTGCAATTGGTTGAGCGCGATGACGAAGCCAAGAATGAGCGTGGCGTGCAGATTGCCCAGGAGCTGGTCAACAAGGAGCGCGCAGTCGCCGTGGTGGGCTATATCAACACCGGTGTGGCCCTGGCTTCACAGCGCTTCTTTCAGGAAGCCAAGATTCCGGTCATGAACAACGTGGCCACCGGCTCCATCATCACCAAGCAGTTCGAAAAAGAGTCTGAGAACTACGTGTTTCGCAATGCCGCGCACGACAGCATCCAGGCCCCCATGATTGTTGAAGAAGCCGTGACACGCCGTGGCTTCAAGAAAGTGGCGATCCTGGCGGACTCCACCAACTACGGCCAGCTCGGCCGCGAAGATCTGGAGAAAGCGCTGAAAGCCAAGGGCGTCACGCCGGTGGCCGTTGAAAAGTTCAACATCAAGGACGTCGACATGACGGCCCAATTGCTTAAGGCCAAGGCTGCAGGTGCTGATGCGATCCTGACCTACGGAATCGGCCCTGAATTGGCCCAGATCGCCAACGGCATGACCAAGCTGGGCTGGAAAGTCCCGATGGTCGGCAGCTGGACCCTGTCCATGGCCAACTACATCGACAACGCCGGCCCTGGCGGCGAGGGTGCGCGCATGCCGCAAACCTTTGTGCAGGAACCCACCACGCCCAAGCGCCAGGCGTTCATTGTGAATTACCTGAAAACCTTCAACCCGAAGAACAGCCGCATCGATTCGCCAGTGTCTGCTGCCCAGGGGTATGACTCCATCTACTTGCTGGCTGCTGCGATCAAGCAGGCCGGTAGCACGGATGGCCCCAAGGTCAAGGCTGCCCTGGAGGACCTGAAGGCTCCGGTGGAAGGCGTTGTCACCACCTACGTGAAGCCTTTCTCCAAGACCGACCACGAAGCCATTACCGCCAACATCCCGGTGTTTGGTGAGGTCAAGGGCCAGCGCGTTGTTTACGCTTATCCCGAAGACCAGAAGAAGGCTTCTGAAGTTCGCCTGAAGAAGTAAGCGGTTCGCCACCCGCTGCCGCTGCCAGAAACGCCTGGCAGCGGTATTTTTTCGTTCACTGACATTTTTCACGCCATTCGGCCGATCCGTACGCGAGGGCTCCCCGCATGCAAATTTTTACCCAACTCGTCTTTAGCGGCATTGCGCTCGGCATGATTTATGCCGTTATTGCATTCGGCTATCAACTCACCTTTGCCACGTCGGACACCCTGAACTTTGGTCAGGGCGACGCGCTGATGCTGGGCGCCCTGGTTGGTCTGACGCTCGTAGGCCTCGGTGTTAATTACTGGCTCATGATCCCGCTGGTGTGCCTGTTTGGCGCGCTGCAGGGCGCGGTAGTGGAGCGCATCGGCGTGCGGCCCGCCATCAAGATCAAGTCGGAGTTCGGCTGGATCATGTCCACCATTGCCCTGGGCATCATCTTCAAGAACGTGGCAGAAAACGTGTGGGGCCGCGATGACCTCAAGTTCCCTTCGCCACTGCCGGAGGCTCCGTTCCAGTTCCTGGGGGCCAACATTTTGCCGATGGAAGTGCTGGTGGTCTGCGGTGCGCTGGCCATGATGCTGGCGGTGGAGTTGTTCAACCGCCGCTCCATCTTCGGCAAAGCCGTGGTGGCCACCTTCAATGACCGCGATGCCGCCAAGCTGATGGGCATCAACACCGGGCTGGTGATTACTTTTTCATATGCACTGTCGTCCCTGACGGCCGGGTTTGCAGGCGTGCTGATTGCTCCGCTGACGCTGACGGGCGCCACGATGGGCGCCGTGCTGGGGCTCAAGGCGTTTGCGGTCGCCATCATCGGTGGCTTGACCAGCGGCCTGGGCATTGTGGTGGGCGGCATCATCCTGGGTGTGGCAGAGACCACCACCGGTTTTTATCTCAGCACCGGCTACAAGGATGTTCCTGGCCTGGTACTCCTGCTGATCGTGCTGGCCGTGCGTCCGCAGGGAATTTTCGGCAAATCCGTGATCAAGAAGGTCTGACAAAGTGGCTGCATCCTCTACTACCTCCTTGGCCGGTCCCGGCGCTGTATCGCCAACGTCCCACGGCACCAAGGTGCTGCGGCTGGTCTTGTCCGTTTTGGCTTTCGCCGCGCTGCTGGCGTTTCCCACGGTGGTCGGCAATCCCTATTACATCCACTTGCTGGAGACCATCATGATCTACGCGATCGTGCTCTTTGGTCTCGACATCGTGGTGGGCTACACCGGGCAGGTGTCCCTGGGCCATGCGGGTCTGTTTGGCCTGGGGTCCTACACGGCGGGTGTGCTGGTGTTCAAGCTGGCCGCGCCCATCTGGGTCACCATTCCGGCCGCCATTGTGCTGACCGCGGGCTTTGGTGCACTGCTGGCGCTGCCCGCCCTGCGCGTCTCCGGCCCTTATCTGGCCATGGTGACGCTGGCGTTCGGCACCATCATCCAGATTCTCATCAACGAGATGAGTTTTTTGACCGAAGGCCCCATGGGCATCAAGCTGGACAAGCCCGAGATCGGCGGTTTTCAGCTGGCCAAGCGCGAGTATTTCTGGCTGGTGGCCACCATGATGGTGCTGTCGCTCATCGTGTCGCACCGCATTTTGCGCTCCCACCTGGGCCGGGCCTTCGAGGCGCTGCGCGGCAGCCCCGTGGCGTCCGATTGCATGGGCGTATCGGTTTACCGCTACAAGGTCTACGCTTTTGTGATCAGCGCCGGTTTTGCCGGGTTGGCTGGTTGTCTGTACGCGTATTCCGAGCAGTACATCTCCCCCAACTCGTACAACTTTGAACTCACGGTGCTGTTCCTGCTGGCGGTGATCATGGGGGGGCGCAAGAGCCGCATTGGTTCGCTGGTGGGCGCTGCCATCATCGTGCTGCTGCCCAAGCTGCTCGATGATGTGGAACTGTTCCGCTACGTGTCGGTGGGCCTGGCGGTGTTGGTGGCTATTACCGCCGTGGTTGCCATCCGAAGCGGGCGCTCCACCGTATCCCAGATGGTGATTCCGGTGGTGGGCAGTATTGCGCTGGCAGCGCTGTCTTTCTGGTTGCAGACCATGACCGACTGGCGTTTGTCGATCTTCGGCGTGATCATGCTGTTTGTTGTGTACTACCTGCAGGATGGCATTGTTGGTTTTGTCCGCAACGCGCTCAACCTGCGCACGGCACCTCCCGAGTTGCCCGTGCAACCCGCCGGTGCATCGCAGGCGGATGCGGTGTCCACAGCCGCCAAGGCGGGTAGATCGACCGAACTGTTGCAAGCCAGCGGCGTGCTCATGCAGTTTGGCGGTCTCAAGGCCCTGAACAATGTGGACCTGAGCATCCAGCGGGGCACCATCCACGGCCTCATCGGCCCTAACGGCTCGGGCAAGAGCACCATGATGAACGTGCTCACCGGCATTTACGTGCCGACCGCTGGCTCGATCAACTTTGATGGCCGCTCTGTGGTGGGGCGCACCTCGTCGGACATTGCGCTGTCGGGTATTGCACGAACCTTTCAGAACGTGCAGCTGTTTGGTGAGATGACCGCACTGCAAAACGTGCAGGTGGGCCTGCACCACAGCTTTGCGAGCAACCTGTTTGATGTGGCCGTGCACACGGGGCGCTATCGCCGTGAAAGCGATGCCTCCATTGCCCGGGGGATGGGCTTGTTGCGTCTGGTCGGCCTGGAAGACCTGGCTGCGGAACAGGCGCGCAACCTGCCTTATGGCAAACAGCGCTTGCTGGAGATTGCCCGCGCCCTGGCGCTGGATCCCCAGTTGCTGCTGCTCGATGAGCCCGCCGCCGGTCTCACCGCCCCGGACATCGTCGAGTTGATCGCCATCATCAAGAAGATTCGCGACCACGGCGTGACGGTGATCCTGATCGAGCACCACATGGATGTGGTGATGAGCATCTGCGACACGGTCTCGGTTCTGGACTTTGGCCAGAAGATTGCCGAGGGCATGCCCGCTGCGGTCCAGGCCGATGCCAAGGTGATTGAGGCTTACCTGGGCGGTGGTGCCGAGACTATCGTGGCCCAGCCCGCCTGAGCCCGACGCACCCAGAAACGACGATACAAGACGCACAACACATGCTGACCATCCAGAATCTATCGGCCGGCTACGGCAAGGTACAGGTGCTTCACGGCATCTCCATCGAAGTGCCCAAGGGCAAGGTCGTGACGCTGATCGGCTCCAACGGCGCCGGCAAAACCACCACCATGCGGGCGGTGAGCGGCATGATCGCGCCCACGGCGGGCCAGATCACGCTCAACGGCAAGCGCATTGATGGCCAGGAGGCCTACACCATTGCCAAGCAGGGGCTGGCGCACTCCCCGGAAGGGCGGCGCGTTTTTGCCACCATGACGGTGACCGACAACCTCACCCTGGGGGCGTTCCCCCGCCTGACGGGCAGCCGCCCCCGGGGCGATGTGGCCGGTGACCTGGAGCGGGCACTGGAGCTGTTTCCGCGCCTCAAGGAGCGCCGCACCCAACTGGCAGGCACCCTGTCCGGTGGCGAGCAGCAGATGCTGGCCATGGCCCGTGCCATCATGCTCAACCCTGAAGTGGTGCTGCTCGATGAGCCCTCGATGGGCCTTGCGCCCATTCTGGTGGCGGAGGTTTTTCGCATCATTGAACGCCTCAAGGGAGAGGGTGTCACCATGCTGCTTGTGGAACAATTTGCAGCGGCCGCCCTGGCGGTTGCCGACTACGGCTATGTTCTGGAAAACGGCCGTATTTCTGTACAAGGCCCGGCTGAGCGCCTGCGCGATGACCCGGCCGTCAAGGCCGCCTACCTCGGTGGCAGTCACTGACTTGGCGCACTCGGCGGTTGAGGAGTGGCCGGGCCGCAGTGCCCGTTGTCGGTCGATACGCTGATCCCAACCCAGGCCCCCCCATGCCCGACACCGCTTTTGATCCCTTTGTCAGCGCGGCCTTGCTCACCATGGCCCGCCTGGGGCGCACGCCCCGGCCGCTGGACTTGCCCGCCGCACTGCGTCCGCAGGATGCGGTCCAGGCCTATGCCGTGCAGGACGCCGTGGTGCGCGAGCGCGGCGAGATCGCCGGCTGGAAGGTGGGCGCCGCATCGCCCCAGGCGCAGCCCGCGCGTGCGCCACTCACGCACGATTCGGTGTGGGTGGCGACGGCCGGGCAGCCCGTGCGCCTGTCTGCCGCCGGTTTTTTTGTGATGGGGGTGGAGGCTGAACTGGTGTACGAACTGGGCGCCGACCTGCCGGGCCGCGCAACGCCCTACAGAGCGGCCGAGGTGCTGGCGGCCGTGGTATCGGTGCGCGCCGCCATCGAAGTGTGCGACACGCGCTATGCCGCCTGGGCGCAGCAGGGCGAATGGAGCCGCCTGGCTGACCAGGCCTGCCATGGGGCACTCATCGTGGGTTCGGGCACGGTCGATGTGGCTTCCGTGCAGTCCCTGGCACAAGGGGTGAGCCTGTCGGTGAATGGCGCGGTGGCCGTGCAGCACTCTGCCTGGGGCAACCCGGCGGGCGACCCGCTGCGGCTGCTGACTTGGCTGGCCAACGACGGCGCGCGCAGCCTGGGCGGGCTGCGGGCGGGCCAGTGGGTGACCACCGGCTCGTGCACCGGCACCGTGCTGGTGGCGCCGGGCACGGTGGTGGTGGCAGACTTCGCCGGTCTGGGCCGCGCCGAGCTGCAGCTGCACTGATGTGCCGCGCCCGGCGCGGGCGAAGGGCGCCGGCGTCAGTTGCGGCGCGGGTTGTCGGGCTGATGGTCGCGGCGGTTGGCCACGCCATCGCCATCGCGGTCCCGGTCGTGGCGGTTGGCCACACCATCCCGGTCACGGTCCCAGCCGCCGCGCTGCATGGCCCAGCGGCCGTCATGCTCCACCCAGCGGGGTTCGCGGTAGTGGTAGCCGGGGCGGGCTTTCACCCAGTAGCCCTGCATCCACACATGGCGGTGGCTGCGCCATTCCCAGTGGCCGGGTACCCAGACCATGCCGCGTCGGGGGCGGGGCACCGCCTCATGGCGCGGTGGCGGCGGGGCCTGGTATTGCACCCGCGCCGGCACAGGCTGCTGGTAGTGGGGGCTGCCCGACTGGATGACGACAGTGGCGCCGACCTGTGCGTGCGCCGCTGTCAGGGCGCTCAGCGACAGCAGGGCGATGGAAGCGGCGGCGAGGGCAATGCGTGCCATGGTGTTCTCCTCAGAAATGATTCCGTGCGGAACCGGGAGCCTTGATCGTGGGGGCGCCGCGTCAAGCGCATGTAGGTGCTGTGCGAAGTGTTGTGAAGTTGTGTTTCAGCGCGCTGGCACGCACGCGCCCTGCAAGCCGGTGCCGGCGCAGGTTGGGTGCCATGGAGACTGTGCAAAATTGCACCCACAGCAACACCCAGGAGCAGTCTTCATGGCGAATGAAAAGAGCGATCCGGCGCACGCGGACCCCAACCAGTTCGCCCTGCTGCGCCAGCGCCGCTTTGCGCCGTTCTTCTGGACGCAGTTCTCGGGCGCGGCCAATGACAACCTGTTCAAGTTCGCTTTCACCGTGATGGTGACCTACCAGCTCAGCGTGTCGTGGCTGCCGCCGGCCATGGCGGGGCTGGTGATCGGGGCGCTGTTCATCCTGCCGTTTTTGCTGTTCTCGGCCACCTCGGGCCAGCTGACCGACAAGTACGACAAGACGCGCATGATCCGCTTCGTGAAGAACCTGGAGATCGCCATCATGCTGGTGGCGGCGGGTGGGTTCATCGCGGGCCATGTGCCGGTGCTGCTGCTGTGCACCTTTTTGATGGGCGTGCATTCCACGCTGTTCGGCCCGGTGAAGTTTGCCTACATGCCCCAGGTGCTCAGCGAGCGCGAGCTCACGGGCGGTAACGGCATGGTCGAGATGGGCACCTTCGTGGCCATCTTGCTGGGCAACGTGGCCGGTGGCCTGCTGGTGGCGCTGCCCGGGAATGGGCTGACAGGGGGCCACACCACCGTGGCCGTGGCCTGTGTGCTGCTGGCGCTGCTAGGGCGGGCCGTGGCGCAGTTCATCCCCCCGGTGCCCGCCACCGACCCGGGCCTGGCGATCAACTGGAACCCCTTCACCGAGACCTGGCGCAACCTGAAGCTGGCGCACCAGAACATCGTGGTGTTCCGCTCGTTGCTGGGCATCAGCTGGATGTGGTTTTTTGGCGCGGTGTTTCTGAGCCAGTTCCCCAGCTTTGCCAAAGAGGTGCTGCATGGCAACGAGCAGGTGGCTTCGCTGCTGCTGGTGGTGTTTTCCATCGGCATCGGCACCGGTTCGCTGCTGTGCGAGGTGCTGTCGCGCCGCCATGTCGAGATCGGCCTGGTGCCGCTGGGCGCCATCGGCATGAGTGTGTTTGCCATCGACCTTTACTTTGCCGCGCGGGGCCTGCCGCCTTCCGACGTCATGGACCTGGCCGCCTTCGTGGCGCAGCCCGCGCACTGGCGCGTGATGGCCGACCTGGCGCTGCTCAGCCTGTTTGCCGGGCTGTACAGCGTGCCCATGTATGCGCTGATCCAGATGCGCAGCCAGCCCACGCACCGCGCCCGCATCATCGCGGCCAACAACATCCTGAACGCGCTGTTCATGATCGGCAGCGCGGTCATTGCCGGCGTGCTGCTGGGCGCGGGCTTCACGGTGCCGCAAATCTTCTTGTTCACCGGCATTGCGAACGCGGTGGTGGCGTTTTATATCTTCATGCTGGTGCCTGAATACTTGCTGCGCTTCGTGGCCTGGGTGGCATCGCGTTTTGTCTACCGTTTCAAGGTGCGGGGCGACGAACACCTGCCCACCACCGGCGCCGCCATCCTGGCCTGCAACCATGTGAGCTTTGTCGATGCCGTGCTGCTCATGGCTGCCAGCCCGCGCCCTATCTGCTTTGTGATGGACCACCGCATTTTTCGGGTGCCGGTGCTGGGCGCATTGTTCCGCCTCGCCAAGGCGATTCCGATTGCGCCGCAAAAGGACGACCCGCGCGTGTATGCCGCGGCGTTCGAGCGTGCCGCCCAGGTGCTGCAAGGCGGCGATTTGCTGGCCATTTTTCCCGAAGGCGGCATCACCCAGGATGGGCAGCTGCAGGAGTTCAAGGGCGGCATCATGAAGATCATCGAGCGCGCGCAGCAAGAGGGCGTGGAAGCGCCCGTGATTCCGATGGCGCTGACCAATCTGTGGGGCTCATTCTTCAGCCGCATCGAGCGCGGCACTGCCATGGTGCGGCCACTGCGGCGCGGCATGTTCAACCGCGTGGGTCTCAACGTGGGGCGCCCCATGCCAGCGCGCCAGGTGCAGCCCGCGCTGCTGCGCGAGCGGGTGGCGCGCCTGCTGGAGGCTTGAAGAAGGACTATCGGTGCCAGTAACCGGGCGGCGGTGGCGGCGCCGTGGGTGCGCCGTAGGCCGGGCCGGTTGCCCCCGGGCTGGTGAGCATGCGGCCGTACACCGGGATCTGATGGCCGCGGGCATACATGCATTGCACATAGGCGCTGTCGTAGCCGCGTTGGCTGCCGTAGCCGGCAGATTGGGCATTGCCAGCGCCCACGGTGGAGCCCATCAGCAAGCCCATGCCCGCGCCCGCCGCTGCACCCTGGTGGTTGCCGCCTAGCGCAGCGCCGGCCAGGGCGCCAACCGCCGTGCCCACCACCGCGCTGCCGACCGTGCTCTGATTGATGGCATCGGTGGCGCCACCCACCTGCACCTGTGCGTACTGCCGGCAGTTGACGTCGTCGTACCGGAACTGCTCAAAACTCTTGGCGCTGCCCGGCAGCACCGTCACGCTGGGGCCGGTGGGCATCACCGTGCAGGCGGTCAAGGTGAGCGCCAGCAGCGGCAACGTTGCGAGGGAAAGGGTTCTCATCATGCGTCCTCAGGTAGGAGATGGGGCGCCGGCCAGGCGCCATGGCCATGGCCGTCGGTGGCCGGGGTGTCCGTCAGTTGGCGTTGGCCGGTGGCTGGGCAGGCACCTGCAGCCAACCGCCGGGGCATTGGGTGATGTAGGGATAGTAGCCATCGGGCTGGTTGCAGCGGTACCAGTAGCCCTGGGGCGGCTGCCCGGTGGTGCCGCCGCTGTAGCCCGGTGTGTCGTTGCCGCGCTCGATGTAAACGGGCGGTTCGGCAGGCACCGCAACCACCGGGGGCGACCAGCCGTATGGGTCGGCATAGTAGTAAGGGTAGGCAGGGCGGTAAACGGGATAGCCGAAACCCGGGCCCAGGTAAAGGCCGATGCCGACCCGCGCACCACCCCGGTGTCCATGGCCGTGCCCGCCCCGATCGGCCCACGCCACACCGCTGGCGACCAGCGCGGTGAGGGCCGTCACAGCCAGCGCGAGAGGCCGCAGTTTTTGCCGCATCATGATTTCACCTTGGTGATCTGTATGGATGTTGTTGGGGGCCATGCCGGGGCAAAAGTTCCTTCCCCTGCGCCTGGCATGGCCGCCACGAGGCCGGGCACCCTCGCTGCCATGAAGCAGACGCCAGGCCGGGAGCGCGGTGCACAGTGTAGCGGCATCGTTGGGCGGGAATAATGGTAAAAACGGGCTCTAGCGCTTTATTTGAAAGCGTCAATAGCTATTAAATACATAGCATTTACGGGGAGAAGGGGCCATGAGCAAATCACTGCGCCTGTCCGAAAAATGGTTCCGCCGAGGCCTGTGGCTGGTGGCGCTGGTGTTTGCCGGCTTCCTCATCGGGCTGGGCGGCACCATTGTGGGCGATCTGCCCAAGGTCGAAACACCGCTGCGCGTGGATGACTTCCTGGACCGCGCCGCAGCCGACAAGCTGCGCGCCCAGGTCAAGGACGCGCGCCAGGCCGAACAAGAGGCGCAGACCGCGCTGGAGCAGGCCCAGCTGCAGCGCAGCAAGGCGCGCAGCGAAAGCCAGGTCGAGCGCGAAACCTTCAGCAACTGGCTGGCCGCGCGCAGCGTGACCCAGCGCGCCGAGCATGACCCCGAGGTGCTGGCCCGCACGCAGGCGCTGGACACGCTCAAGCAGGCCGAGCGCACAACCCAGCAGGCGGTCGAGGCGCAGCAGCAGGCCGCGCTCGATGCCCGCCAGGCCGCAGCCGCCGCCCAGGCACGCCTGGGCCAGCTCGAAGCCGCCGGCTACGAAAAGCTCAGCACCGAGCGCCGCAAGGTCGAACTGCGCGTGTTCCTGTACCGCCTGGCGCTCACGCTGCCGCTGCTGGCCATCGCCGGCTGGCTGTTTGTCAAAAAGCGCAAGGGCACTTGGTGGCCGTTTGTGTGGGGCTTCATCTGGTTTGCGCTGTTCGCCTTTTTTGTCGAACTGGTGCCGTATTTGCCCAGCTATGGCGGCTACGTGCGCTATGTGGTGGGCATTGCCATCACGGCGCTGGTGGGGCGCTACGCCATCGTGGCGCTCAACCGCTATCTAGAGCGGCAAAAGCAGGCCGAGTCCCTGCCCGACCCGCAGCGCCGCAAGGAACTGGGCTACGACGTGGCCCTGGCGCGCCTGGCCAAAAGCGTGTGCCCCGGTTGTGAGCGCCCGGTCGATCTGAAGAACGACAAGATCGATTTTTGTCCCCACTGCGGCATTGGCCTGTTTGACCACTGCGGCCACTGCAGCACGCGCAAGAGCGCCTTTGCCCGGTTTTGCCACGCCTGCGGCACGTCGAGCCAGCCCGCCGCAACCGCACCGGCAATCCCACCTGCCACATCCGCGTGATACAAAGGCAGGCGGCGCTCAGGGCTTCCCCCCCCGCGTGCCGCGTTTCACAGCAACCTCAACGTCACTCCGGGAGCACATATGGGTTTCTTTTCCAATATTTTTTCCAAGATTTTCCCGTCGGCCAACGCTGCCGAAGTCGTAGTGGCCGCGCCATCGGCGCCAGACGCCGCCAGCGCACCGGCCGCCCCCGCGGCACCGGCGTCCATCCCGCTGGGTGACGTGGCGCCCATCCTCGACGCCATGCCCGGCGCCAGCGCGCTGAACTGGCGCACCTCCATCGTCGACCTGCTCAAGCTGCTGGGCCTCGATAGCAGCCTGGCCGCCCGCAAGGAACTGGCCGGCGAGCTGCTTTACAGCGGCAACGGCGAACCCGGCTCGGCCGAATGGAACATCGGGCTGCACAAGCAGGTGATGCGCAGCATTGCCGCCAACGGCGGCACGCTGCCGGCCGATCTGCGCGACTGATCCGCGGCGCGCCTTCGGTTCCGCCTCAGCAGGCCCCTGCCATCTCGCATGGCAGGGGCCTTTTTTCTGGCGCCGTGTTGGCGACGCAGTCCCGTCGTTGGGCACGCACCGCCCTGGTATTGCCATGTACGGGTGTGGGTTTTCCGGTCTGCGTCAGCGCCTGCGCCACCGCTGCCGCCATTGGCGCTTGATTACTCGCGCCAGGCGCCATGCCCACGATGCCCGCGCGCGCCAGCACGGCATGCTTGAAGCGCATCCAGCGTGCATAGTTCAAGGCAAACCAGCGCAACCGCATGAGTGCGGGCTGCGTCAGCGTGCACAGCCGCGCCACCACGGCGGTGTTCACGATCTTGGTCACCACGATCACCAGCATGCCCAGCAGCACCAGCCCGCGCCCCACCGCCTACAGGGCCAGCAGCTTGACGGGCAGCCGCAGGGCCGTGGGCAAAAGAAAGACCGCCACCGCCGCCCAGGGCGGCAGGCTGCGCACCACAGTGCCTCGACCCACCGCAGGCCGGGCCAGGGGCCAATGCGCGCCAGCAGCCCGCTGCCCAGGCCAGTCAGGGCACGCACGGGCCAGCGCAGCAGATGGTGCAGAAATTTACGAATGGTTTTGGCGCCTTGCGCTTGCGTGATAAGCGCTAATAGCTATCAAATAAATAGCGAAAGGGTGCCGCCATCACCCCATGTTCACACCCCCCGCGTCCGGTCCGCCTTGAACTGCGCCCGGAACTGCGCAAACTGCCCTGCATCCAGCGCCGCGCGCACCTCGCGCATGAGGTTCAGGTAGTAGTGCAGGTTGTGGATGGTGGTGAGCATGGGGCCCAGCATTTCGCCGCAGCGGTCGAGGTGGTGCAGGTAGGCGCGGCTGAAGCCTTCGCGCCCGCCGTCGTCCCACGATACTCCGGAGCTGCCCGCGCAGGCGTAGCAGGTGCAGCTGGTGTCCATGGGCTTGTGGTCGGCCTTGTGGCGCGCGTTGCGGATCTTCAGGTCGCCAAAGCGCGTGAACATCGTGCCGTTGCGCGCGTTGCGCGTGGGCATCACGCAGTCGAACATGTCCACGCCCTGGGCCACGCCTTCCACCAGGTCTTCGGGCGTGCCCACGCCCATCAGGTAGCGCGGCTTGTGCGCAGGCAGGCGGTGGGGCGTGTGGGCCATGATGTCCAGCATCTCGTCCTTGGGTTCGCCCACGCTCACGCCGCCCACGGCGTAGCCGGGGAAGTCCATCTCGACCAGGCGTTCCAGCGACTCCTGGCGCAGGTTCTTGTACATGCCGCCCTGCACGATGCCGAACAGGGCATTGGGGTTGTTCAGGCGGTGGAACTCGTCCTGGCTGCGCTGGGCCCAGCGCAGGCTCATTTCCATGCTCTTGCGTGCCTCGGCCTCGGTGGTGAGGTGGCCCTTGGTTTCGTAGGGTGTGCACTCGTCGAGCTGCATCACGATGTCGCTGTTGAGCGTGGTCTGGATCTGCATGCTGACTTCGGGCGACATGAAGAGCTTGTCGCCGTTCACGGGAGAAGCAAAGTGCACGCCTTCTTCGGTGATCTTGCGCATGGCGCCCAGGCTCCAGACCTGAAAGCCGCCCGAATCGGTGAGGATGGGTTTGTCCCATTTCTCAAAGCCGTGCAGGCCGCCAAAACTTTGCATGACCTCCTGGCCGGGGCGCATCCACAGGTGAAAGGTGTTGCCCAAAATGATCTGCGCGCCCATGTCGTGCAGGCTTTGCGGCATGACGCCCTTGACGGTGCCGTAGGTGCCCACGGGCATGAAGATGGGGGTTTGCACCACGCCGTGGTTGAGCGTGAGGGTGCCACGGCGGGCGTGGCTGGTGGGGTCGGTGGTGAGAAGGTCGAACTGGAGCATGGGCGCGATTGTCCCAGATGGGGCCATCTCCCTGCCGCTGGCCCGCGCGCCGCCAACGCGCCGCTACACTGGTTCGAACCGTTCAATCAAAAGGAGTTGTTGCCATGATCAAGATACTCATCGCCGTGGATGGCTCGGCACTCTCGCTTGACGCCGTGCACCATGTGCTGCGTCTGGTGCAGGACGGCCTGCGCGCCAGCGTGGTGCTGGCCAACGTGCAAGAACCCGCGTCGCTGTATGAGCTGGTGGTGTCGCGCGACCCCGACCTGATCGCCGCCGCCAGCGTGGAGGCGGGCGAGCACCTGATGGCCCCGGCCCGCGTGCTGCTGCAGGCGGCCGGTCTCAGCTGCGAAACCGCCGTGGGCGTGGGCGACCCGGCGCATGTGCTGGTGGACATCATCGAAAGCTCGGGCTGCGACATGGTCATCATCGGCGCGCGCGGCCAGGGCGCCATCAGCAGTGCGTTGCTGGGGTCGGTATCGCAAGAGCTGGCCCATGCCAGCCCGGTGCCGGTGACCATCGTGAAGCACGCCGAGCTACCAGAGCAAGAGGATGATGGGGAAGGCGTCGCAGACCTGGCAGCCTGAGAGGCTGAGAGTCTTTCATCCATGCCCGCCTAGCACGCCAAAACACACCGGCTCGTCGTTGCAAATACTCGCCATAGCCCG
Organism: Acidovorax sp. T1; assembly: GCF_002176815.1. Lineage (NCBI taxonomy): Bacteria > Pseudomonadati > Pseudomonadota > Betaproteobacteria > Burkholderiales > Comamonadaceae > Acidovorax > Acidovorax sp. T1. The sequence goes on from NZ_CP021648.1 coordinate 477,201, forward strand.
AGCTATGGCTGTGTTTTGCGCCTAGACCCGGCGCGTTTTGACGCGCCTTTCGGGCACGGCCGAAAAACGCTCAGCCTCTGAGCCGCAGATGCGCCAAGGGCCGCTTGCTGCGGCCCTTGGCGTTGGAAGAAGCAGAGGGCTTCGGCGGCTTCAGGCCGCCTTGCGAAACGGCTCGGCCGTGCGCTGCAGCTTGCCGTGCGGCAGGCTGGCCAGGCGCTTGAACATGCGCCGCGCATAGCCATTGACCCACAGGCATTTGTTGAGCTCGTCCACCGGCAGCGGGCCCGACACCACCACGATGTCATTGGCCATGTCTTGCGCGCCCGCTGCGCGCAGGCGCCGGCGCGTGTTGTTGGCCCACGACTGGATGCGCGTGGGGCTGCCATGCTGGTGCACCTGGCCCGTGTGCGCATCGAACGCAATCGCCACCGTGTCGGTCTTCAGCTTGAACCGGCGCTCGCCCGTGACCGCGCTGGGCGTGTCACGCATGTCGTACAGGTAATAGCTGCCGGCCTTGAGCTGGTATTGCATGTCCATGGGGTTTCCTCTTTAGCGGCATTGTCGAGGGCGCACGGTGCGGGCAAAGGCGGGTAAAGGGCTGGAAAGCAGCTCTTTTCTGGCGCCTTTCGCAGGGGCCATGCCGGCGTTGGTGCGCGTGCCATTGTGGCGGCGTCCCGGCGCGTGAGGGCCAAACTTGAGGGCGATGTCGTAACGAGTTGTGAGGCGACGAGGGCGGCAGTGATGGCCCTGGCCCTCTCCGGCGCTGCGCGCTACCTGCAGCGCGTGACACTGGCGCGGCCCAAGCCAGGGCAGCCGTGCAAGGGCCGCCCCGCCGCACTGGCTGCGTCCCCCTTCTCTCGAATTGCGCAGCAATTCGAGAGAAGGGGTGAAGGCGCGCAAGCGCCTCAGGGGGATGTACGCTAGAAATCCACCAGGCTCAGCCCCACGCTGAACGCCGTGCGCTTGTGGTTGTAGTCGATCATGCTGTCGCCATAGCCGCTGAACAGCTGGGTGTGCAGGCGCAGGTTGCTTTTGCTGCCGCCCAGGCCGGTGCCCAGGGTTTGCAGCCATTCCAGCCGGGCCGAGCCGCGCCCGGTGCTGGACAGCGAGTGGCGCACCGTGGCGCCCAGGGTGTTGTCCTTGTCCAGGTTCCAGAACACCTGCAACTCGCCCCGGCCGACGTAGTCGCTGATGCCGGGGTTGTCGTCGCTGGTGCTGTTTTCGGACAGGCGCTTCCAGACGCGCGCCCGCACGTTCCAGCGGTTGTCCAGCTCCATGCCGGTCATGAGATAGACGCGGTTCCAGCTGCGCGACAAGGGGTTGCTCTGGCCGTTGGACTGGTGCACCAGCCCGGCGCCGCTGTAGCGCCAGCGCCAGCCAAAGGGCAGCTGCGCATCGGTGGGATAGACGTAGATCACCTCGGGCTCATGGTCGGTGGTGCGGAAGGGGCGCGAAAGGTCGGGGCTGAACAGCTGCCAGTGCGACTGTTGCGTGTAACCAAACCACAGCGAATCCTTGAGCGTGGGGTGGCCCCGCGTGAGCATGCCCTGGGCCAGCTTGGTTCGCACCGACAGCTGGATGCGGGTTTCGGTGCGCCGGTAGGGCGTGGCTTCGGTGGCGGTGTGCCCCTCGGCATCCGAGCTGGGCTGGCGGTTCACGCTGTTGGCGGCCACCACCGACACGGTGATGGGCCGGTAGCCGCGAAAGCTGAAGGTGCCGCAGTCGCTGCCCGATTCCAGTTCCCAAAAGCGCGAGATGTCGCTGTATTGCGTGTCACGGCAACCTGCGGTGTTCGACACCTCGATGATGCGGGTGGCTGGCAGCCGGGTGTCCACCGGCAGCGGCACTGCCGAGGCGTCTGCGCCCTGCTGGACGGCAGCACCCGGTGCATCCACTGCACCTGCTTTGGCCGATGCACTGGGCGCCTGCCAGGCCTGCTGGCTGGCCCACTGGTCGAAACAGGCCAGGCGCGCCTGGTTGTCGTCGGCCAGGGCCGCGCACCGGCGCCATGCCGTGTCGGCGCTGGCAGGTGTGGCGCTGGTGGTTGCGTTGCGGGCGGCGGGCGCCTGCTGGGCCAGGGCGGCGCTGGCTGGGGCCAGCAGCGCCAGCGCCAGGGCGGCGCCGTGGCGCGCGTTCATTGCCAGCCCGCCTGCTTGCGCAGGACGAAAGGCAGGGCGGTGGGGGGTTGGGCGTTGGTCCATGTTCCGTGTATTTCCTTGCCACAACTTCCTTCGACCACCTGGCCTGTCCAGGTGGCGCTGATGTTGGTGCCGTTGATGGATTCTTCCAGGGTCAGATCGCCCGCATCCACATCGCCGCTCAGTTGCGCACGGGTTTCACCCCGTTGCACGGTGCCGCGCACGCTTTCGGCCAGCTCGGGATGGGAGCCCAGTTGCAGCACGGCCGTGGTGGCGGGTTGGGGCGCCGCATCGGGTGTGGCGGGCTGCAGCGTGGCGTGCCAGCGGCCCTGCAGGTGCTGGTGCGTCATGTCGGCCGCAGCCGGGCACGCTGCCGTGGATTTTGGGTCATTTTGGCCAATAGCGCTTGCAGGATAAGCGCTGATAGCTATCAAAAGCGCAGCAATTTCCCAGGCGCTGCGGGCACGCGGCGCGGTGGGGCAGGGCGTGGCGTGGGCGGTGACGGGATGTGTTGCCATGGTGCGTGAACCTTCTCAGGCGGTAGGCGCCGGGTGGGTGGGCGCAGCCGCATTGGCGGCGCTGGCGGCCTGGGCCTTGGCGGCAAATTCGGCGCGCAGGGCCTTGAGCTTTTCGCGCGGGTCTTCGCGCGTGGTGGCCTTGTCCAGGCCCATCTCGGCAATGAAGCGGCTGGGCCGCGCGGCCACCATCTCGCGGCCCTTTTTGCGCTTTTTGGTCCAGCTCACGGCCAGGGTGCGCTGGGCGCGGGTGATGCCCACGTACATCAGGCGGCGCTCTTCCTGCAGGCGCTGCAGGGTGTCGTCGGCCACCTTGAGCTGGCGGCCCTCGTCGTCGTCGAGCTTGAAGGGCAACATGCCCTCGGTCACGCCCACCAAAATGACATGCGGCCACTCCAGCCCCTTGCTGGCGTGCAGGGTCGAGAGCGTGACCATGTCCTGCTCCTGCTCGCGCTCGCTGATGGTGGACAGCAGCGCAATGGTTTGCGACACCTCCAGCAGGCTCTTGGTCTCCTTGGTCTCCTTGGCCACCACGGCACCGGCGGTGTCGTCGATCTGGCCGCCCGCGCGCTGGGCCATCCAGTCGCAAAACTCCAGCACGTTGGTCCAGCGGGCGGCGGCCACTTTCTCGCTGTCTTCGCCGTCGTACAGGTGCTGCTCGTAGCCGATGTCCTTGAGCCAGTCGACCAGAAAGGCGCGCGAGGCTTCGGCGCCATGCGTGTGGCGGGCGCGGTGCTCCAGGTCGTTGATGGTGCGGCCAAACTCGTGCAGGCCATCGAGCGCGCGTTTGGGCACGGCCGCGGGCAGCATGCCGTTGAACAGCGCGCCAAACATGCTTTGCTTGTGCTGCGTGGCAAACGCGCCCAACGCGGCCAGCGTGGTGTGACCGATGCCGCGTTTGGGGCTGCCGATGGCACGCAAGAATGCCGGGTCGTCGTCGTTGTTGATCCACAGGCGAAACCAGGCGCACAGGTCCTTGATTTCGGCGCGGTCAAAAAAGCTGGTGCCGCCCGACACCTTGTAGGGGATGTTCGCCTTGCGCAGCGCCTTCTCGAACGGCTTGGCCTGGTGGTTGGCGCGGTACAGGATGGCAAAGTCCTTCCACGCAGGCGGCGGGTTGGCTGCGGCGCGCAGGCTCTGGATGCGGGCCACGGCGCGGTCGGCCTCGTGCTCTTCGGTGTCGGCATCGACCACGCGCACGGGCTCGCCCTCGCCCAGTTCGCTGAACAGGGTCTTGGGAAACAGCTTGGGGTTGGGCCCGATCACGTTGTTGGCCGCGCGCAGGATGGCGCTGGTGGAGCGGTAGTTCTGCTCGAGCTTGATGACCTTGAGCGCGGGGTAGTCGAGCGGCAGCTTCTTGAGGTTGTCGAGCGTGGCGCCGCGCCAGCCATAGATGGACTGGTCATCGTCGCCCACGGCCGTGAAGTGACCGCGCTCGCCCACCAGCAGCTTCAAAAGCTCGTACTGCGTGGCGTTGGTGTCCTGGTATTCATCGACGAGCACATGGCCGAGCAGCGCCTGCCATTTGGCGCGCACCTCGGGAAAGTCGCGCAGCAGCTTGAGCGGCATGCCGATGAGGTCGTCAAAGTCCACGCTCTGATACGCCGCCAAGCGCTCTTCGTAGCGCGCCATCACCACGGCAATGCTGCGCTCGTTGTCGTCGGCTGCCTGGGCCAGCGCCTGCTCGGAGGTCAGGCCCATGTTCTTCCATTTGCTGATGGTCCACTGCCACTGGCGCGCGGTGGCCAGGTCGGTGGTGCCGCCGGCGGCGTCTTTCAAGATGCCGGCCACGTCGTCGGCATCCATGATGCTGAACTGGGGCTTGAGGCCCAGCACCGCGCCGTCTTCGCGCACCATGCGCACGCCTAAAGCGTGAAAGGTGCACACCAGCACATCCTTGGCACGCCGGCCGATCAGGCCCTTGGCGCGCTCGCGCATTTCGGCGGCGGCCTTGTTGGTGAAGGTGATGGCGGCAATGCGCCTGGGCTCCATCCCGCGCTCGATCATGTGCGCGATCTTGTGGGTGATCACCCGCGTCTTGCCCGAGCCGGCGCCGGCCAGCACCAGGCAGGCCCCGTCGGTGTAATGGACAGCCTGGAGCTGGGCGAGGTTGAGACCGGCAGACATGGGGAGGAGAAAGCGAGAGCGCGAAGCGGGGGACGACAGAGCGCGCAATGATACAGAGCCGGGTCGAGCGGCTGCGCCCTGCACAGGCGCAAAAAATTTCACATGGCGAAGCGGCGGCCACCCATCCCCGCTTCGCCCTGTCCTGCGAGAATGCCCGCCGTGCTGTCTGTTCTGGTTGTTACCTTTCCTTTCTTCGCGCTCGTGCTCTGCGGCTACCTGGCCGCGCGCAGCGGCGTGCTGCCGCAACCCGCTATTTCCGGGCTCAACGCCTTCGTGCTGTACTTTGCGCTGCCTTGCATGCTGTACCGCTTTGGCGCCAGCACCCCCATAGCGCAACTGCTCGACCCGGCCGTGGCCGGCGTGTACCTGCTGTGCGCGCTGGTCATGGTGGGCGGCACGGTGGCCCTCACGCGCGGGCCGCGCATGGGCTGGAACGACGCCGCCTTTGGCGCGCTGGTGGCGGCTTTCCCCAACGCCGGCTTCATGGGCGTGCCGCTTTTGGTGGCGCTGCTGGGTGCGCAAAGCGCGGGCCCGGCCATCGTCGCCATCGTGGTGGACATGGTCATCACCAGCTCGCTGTGCATCGCGCTGTCGCGGCTCGATGGCGCCGGCACCCACGGCGTGGGCGTGGCGCTGCGCAATGCCTTCAGGGGCATCGCCACCAACCCCATGCCCTGGTCGATTGCGCTGGGCGCGCTGGCCTCGGCCCTGCAGTTCACGCTGCCCGGCCCGCTGAACAAAACCGTGGCCATGCTGGCCGACGCCGCCTCGCCCGTGGCGCTGTTCGCCATTGGCGCCGTGCTGGCCCGCTCGCCGATGAGCCCGCACGAGCGCGTGCTGGTGCGCGACTACGTGCCCATCGCCCTGGCCAAGCTGCTGCTGCACCCGCTGCTGGTGTGGGCCGTGGGCCGGGCCGCCATCGCGCTGGGGGTGCCGCTCACGCCGTTCGCCCTCACGGTGCTGGTGTTGCTGGCGGCGCTGCCCAGCGCCAGCAATGTTTCGCTGCTGGCCGAACGCTTTGGCGCGCACAACGGGCGCATCGCGCGGATCATCCTGGTGTCCACGGCGCTGGCGTTCTTGAGCTTTTCGGGGGCGGTGGCGCTGTTGACCTGAGTGCTTTTATTTTGATAGCTGGTGGCGCTTTGTCCATAAGCGCCAGAGGTTAAAAAGATGCGCTTTTCTTGTGGTCGAAAACTCTCTGCAAGGGGCTGGCCTGATTCGGTATGTCCAGCACAGGGCGAGTCAGTTCGTCCGGGCTTCTGGCGCCAGCCAGGTAGTCTTGGCCGTCGAAGTGTCGGGTTTTTTTACACTCGCGGCTCTTTTAGATCGGGATCGCACGCCGAAACATTTGTAAGTGTTTGATCTGTAACGAATAAAACAACAAAACACGTGCATGGCGCGTAATTTGCTCTTAAGTGCCCAGACCCAAGGCAATCGCGCGGAACGAACCCATGGGGCTCCATTTACCTCACCCAAAACAATCGGAAGTTCTATGACCATGTTCTCCAAAATAGCGCTTGCTGCTGCCATCAGTGTTGCCGGGGTCGCGGCCCATGCCTTGCCGGTGGCGTCCATCGGCGCTGGCAGTGTTGCCACCGCACAAGTCCTTGGTGCAAGCCTGTTTTCGACCAACTTCGTCTCTACAGTGACCAACTCGACCACGCAGCCGCACGTCGAGGTCACACGGTCAACCGGGTTGAGGACGGCGTATGACTTCTACACCTTTGGCACGTCTGGTGGACTCGTCACGATCGACTTTGACAGCGTCAACGACACGGACATGGAAGTCGGCCTGTGGAACGCTGCGGGCACCTTGTTGGCGGCGAACGATGACAACAACTACGACTTTGGTGGTTCTATTTTGGATGCCGCCATCGTCAACTTCAACGTGGCTGCGGGTAACTACTTCATCGGGGTGTGCCGCTTCGGTTGCGGCTTTGGAAACGCTTTTGCCGTCAGTGGCGGCGCGCTGGGCAACAGCGGTGCCTATGTAATGAATGTGTCGGCAAACCCGGTGCCCGAGCCTGGCTCGCTGGCCTTGATGGGCCTGGCGCTGGCCGGTCTGGGCGTTGCCTCGCGCCGCTCGAAAGCGCGCTGAGCAACGACAGGGCCAGATGCAGGTTTCCGGCGACGCTGCGGCCTGCTTCTCTTTTGATAGCTTAAGGCGCTTTATCTACAAGCGCTTGAGCCATAAAACACCTCAAACTACCCCAGGCAACTTCAAATCGCCAGCGGGTCCACATCCACCAGCCAGCGCACCAGCCCCTTGTGCTCGGGCTGGCTGCGGGTGGTTTGCAGCACCGGCTGCCACGCGGCCAGAAAGCGTTGTAGCGCGGCGCGGCTGGGGCTTTCCATCAGCATCTGGGCGCGTTCCACATTGGCCACGCGCTGGATGGTCAGGGGCACGGGCGGGAACAGGGTGACCGCCTCCAGCCCCGGCAGTCCTGCCGCATGGGCGGCGGCGGTGGCGGCGGTCAGAAAACCCTGCGCCACCTCTTGCGTGCGCGCGTCGGCCCGCACCAGGGCCTGGTACGAGAACGGCGGCATGGCGGCCTCTTCGCGCTCCTTCAGTTGCTGGGCGGCAAAGGCCGGGTAGTCGTGCGTGCGCAGCGCCTCGAACACGGCGTGCTGGGGGTGAAAACTCTGCACCCACATCTCGCACGGCGTGCCCTGCGCGGCCATGTAGGCGGCGTCGCGCCCGGCGCGGCCGGCGGCCTGCATGAGCAGCGCAAACAGCCGCTCGGGCGCGCGAAAGTCGCTGCTGAACAGGGCGCCATCGGGCTGCACGGCGGCCACCAGCGTGATGCGGCGAAAGTCGTGGCCCTTGGCAATCATCTGCGTGCCCACCAGCACATCCACCTCGCCCGAATGCACCTGCGCCAGCTGTGCCTCCAGCGCGCCCTTGGCGCGGGTGGTGTCGGCGTCGATGCGGGCGATGCGGGCGGGCGCGCCGTCGGGGCGCTGCACGTTGCGCAGCAGGGCGCCAAGTTGCTCTTCGAGCTGCTCGGTGCCGCGGCCCATGGGGTGGATGTCGGGGCTGCCGCAGGTGGGGCAGTGGTAGGGCACGCGCACGGTATAGCCGCAGTGGTGGCAGCGCAGCGTGCGGTCGGTTTTGTGGAAGACCTGGTGCGCGCTGCAGTGCGGGCAGTCGCTTTTCCAGCCGCAGTCGGCGCAGTGCAGCACGGGGGCGTAGCCACGGCGGTTCAGCAAGACCATGCTTTGCTCGCCGCGCGCCACGCGCTCGGTGATGGCCTGCAGCAGCGGGGCGCTGAACACGGTGCGCCGGGGCTGCTGGTTCATGTCCACGCGCCGCACGCGGGGCAGGGCGCCGGCGTCGCTGCCTGAACCGATCCGACTTGGCATGTGCAGCCGCACATAGCGCCCGCCCTCGGGGTCTTCGGCCGTGGGCGGGCGGCTGGCGTGCCAGCTCTCCAGCGAGGGTGTGGCCGAACCCAGCAACACCTTGGCGCCTTGTTCGCGCCCACGCCAGATGGCCAGGTCGCGCGCCGAGTAGCGGGCACCCTCCTGCTGTTTGTAGCTCGGGTCGTGCTCCTCATCCACCACGATGAGTTTCAGCCCCGGCAGGCTGGCAAACACCGCCATGCGTGTGCCCAGCACGATGCGCGCGCTGCCGCTGTGCGCGGCCAGCCAGCTCTTGAGGCGCTGCGGGTTCGTCATGCCGCTGTGCAGCGAGACCACGGCGCCTGCGCCAAAGCGTGGTGCGAAGCGGCCGACAAAGCGCTCTTCGAGCTGGGGCGTGAGGTTGATTTCGGGCACCATCACCAGCGCCTGGGCCGTGGCGTCGGCCTCCAGCATTTCCTGCACGCAGCGCAGGTAGACCTCGGTCTTGCCGCTGCCGGTGCTGCCAAACAACAGGAAGGGGCCTTTTTCAGAGGCAATTCTGGCTCTGGCGCTTTCCTGCTCTGCGCTAAGTGCTATGGTTTGAATAGCGTCTGAGTGGTCGCCCACTGCCTGGGCCGGGCGGCGCAGGCGGCGCGCTAGCTGTTCGGGTTTCAGGTCGCGCAGCTGCGGGGGCAGGGCGGCCAAGGCCACTTCGCCCAGGGCGCGCTGGTAATAGCGCGCCGCAAACGCCACCAGGCGGCGCCAGGGCCCATCGAGCGGGGCCACGCCGTCGAGCACGCCGGCAATGGCGCGCAGGGTGGCGCCGTCGGGCAGCTCGCCCGTGGCCGCGTCGGCATCCCACACCACACCCAGCACCTCGCGTGCGCCCAGCGGAACGCGCACCAGCGTGCCGGGCGCCAGCGGGCGCTCGCTGGCGTAGCTCAACAGGTCGCCCACACCGCTGTGCGACGGGGTCTGCAGGGCCACATGGACGATGGTGGGGTGGGCGGACATTACGGGCGCATCTTGATGTGATGTGGGGGTGTGGCGGCTAAGTGCTTGATTTGGCTGGTGCCGGCAGGTAATCCCGGTTTTCTGTGGATAACTTTGTTGACATCCTGTCAGGATGCCCTGCCAGGCCGCATGAATGCTGGCCTGCAACAGATTGCCCGGAAAAAGGGCATGAACAAAAAATCCTTATGAATCAATCGTCTGAAGAATTTCAGGGGGAATTTTTGTGTTAGCACGGTCGTCCGGATATTTGCTGCGCCGCACCACGATTTGTGTGCATAAGTCGTACAGCCCGGGTTCGTCAAGAGGGAAAAATGCCCCCGATTTGTGCTAGCCACCGATGCTGCTCCTCAAAAAATTCTTCAATTTGACCTGCAAGTGATTGATTTCATGGGGGATTTGCAAGAAATCCAGAATTTCTGTGGATAACTTTGTTGATATCTCGGGGGTTTGGCCTGCAAGTCCTTGAAATGACGCGTTTCGGCTGGTTTGCTTACAAAAAAGGCATTTGGATTAAATCGTTCAAAATCAATCACTTAGCGGAAATTTTTAGAAATGGCACAGACCGTTGGAACGGTGTGCAAGCGCCGCCGCCGAGCGACTGGGGGCGCCCCATTTTGTGCATAACCGTGGCCTGCACGCCACCGCGTGGTGCATGGGGCGGCGGCCCCGTCCCTTCAGCGCTGGCGCTGCGCGCGCGAGTAACCGTGCACCGCCTCCACCAGCGCCGCCACATGCTCGGGCGGGGTGAACTGGCTGATGCCATGGCCCAGGTTGAAGATGTGCGTGGGGCCGGTGGTGGTGCGGTCGGTGTGCGGCGCGCCGAAGCTGTCGAGCACCTTGTGCACCTGGCTGACGATCTGCGCGGGCGGGGCAAACAGCACGTTGGGGTCGATGTTGCCCTGCAGCGCCTTGCCGGGGCCGCCCACCTGGCCACCGACGATGGCGCGGGCCTTGCCCAGGTTGGCCGTCCAGTCCAGGCCCAGCACCTCGCAGTCGATGTCCTTCATATCTTGAAGCCAGATGCCGCCGCCTTTGGTGAAGACGATGCGCGGCACGTCGGTGCCGTCCACGCCGGTGCGCTTCAGTTGCGCCAGCACACGCTTCGTGTAGGCCAGGCTGAATTCCTGAAATGCCCCATCGGCCAGCACACCGCCCCAGCTGTCAAAAATCATCACGGCTTGCGCGCCTGCGTCGATCTGGGCGTTCAGGTATTGCGCCACGCTGTCCGCGTTCACGGCCAGGATGCGGTGCATCAGGTCGGGGCGCGCGTACATCAGGCTCTTGACCAGGCGGTAGTCGTCGCTGCCCTTGCCCTCGACCATGTAGCAGGCCAGCGTCCAGGGGCTGCCCGAAAAGCCGATCAGCGGCACGCGGCCGTTGAGGGCCTTGCGGATGCTGGTGACGGCGTCAAACACGTAGCGCAGCTTGTCCATGTCGGGCACGGCCAGCTGGGCCACGGCGGCCTCGTCGCGCACCACCTGGGCAAAGCGCGGGCCCTCGCCCTCGGCAAACGACAGGCCCAGGCCCATGGCGTCGGGCACGGTCAGGATGTCGCTGAACAAGATGGCGGCGTCGAGCGGGAAGCGATCGAGCGGCTGCAGCGTGACCTCGGTGGCGTATTGGACGTTGGTGGCCAGGCCCATGAAGCTGCCTGCCTGGGCACGCGTGGCCTTGTACTCGGGCAGGTAGCGCCCCGCCTGGCGCATGAGCCACAGGGGCGTGTAGTCGGTGGCCTGGCGGCGGCAGGCGCGCAGGAAGGTGTCGTTGGAGAGGGGCGCGAAGGTCATCCCGCAATTGTCGCAGGCGGACCACCCGCCTCGACACTCGACCCGGCGGTGGAAATTTGACGCGCATCAAGCCAGTGCGCCCGCGGAACTGGCTTTGCCAGGCCGCTGGGAGCGTCTCCCCTCAGGGGGGAAGGCGCGAAGCGGCTCAGGGGGGGTCACCGTTCAGCGATGTAGTGCGACATCCGCACGATTTCGCCGGGCGCGAGGAAAGCCCTTACCTCGGTCTCCAGCGCCTGGTCGGCCAGGGTGGCGCGGGCGCGCTGGTGCAGGTAGCCGGCCCAGGATTCGACGATGAAGCGCTCGACATAGCGCGAGGGTTCGCCCAGGTCCTTGTACACGCGCCAGAAGGTGGCGCCATCGCGCCGGCGCGGGGCCTTCATGCGGCCGATGGCGTCCAGAAAGGCCGCGTCGGTGCCCGGCGCGATGCGGTAGCCCACCTCCACGGCCACGGGGCCGGCCTCGGGCAGGGGCTCGGCCTCGATGAAAAGCTCGTCCCAGGGCGTGGCCTGCGTCACCTCGTGCAGGGCGCCTATGCGCAGGGGCATGGAGCGGGCCAGCAGCAGGCTGGCCACCATGAGGGCCGCAGCCACACACAGCGTGGGCGTGATGCCGATCAGGTCGGACGAGGCGCCCCAGAACGCCGAGCCCATGGCAAACGCGCCCAGCGCCGCCACCATGTGCATGGCCACCGCGCGCGAGCGCACCCACTGCGGCGCGCTGGCCTGGGTGGCGGTGTTGAAGGTGGACATGGCCGACATCCACGCCGCGCCCGCCAGCAGCAGCCACAGATAGACAAACCAGGCCCGCTGCGTGAGCGCCGCCACCAGCATGGCCGCGGCAAACACGCCGCCGGCGGTGCCCACGATGGCCTCCAGCCCGAAGCGCGCGCGCAGCCGTCCCAGCACCAGGCCCACCAGCACCGCGCCCGTGCCCAGGCAGCCCATCAGCAGGCCAAAGCCCTGCGCGCCGGTGCCCAGGCGCTGCGCAATCACCGGCAGCAATGCCCACAGCGCCGAGCCCGCCGCGCTAAAGGCCGTCACCCGCACCAGCTGCGCCAGGATCATGCGCGAATGCCAGGCAAAGCGCAGGCCGCTCAATGTGCCGCCCCACAGGCGCTCGGCGGGCAGTTTGGACGGCGGGTGCGCCTTGGGCGGCCAGCGGCGGATCGACTCCCACATCACCAGCGTGGTGGCCACCGTGACGGCAAACACCCAGCCCGCCCCCAGCAGCGCAAACAGCAGCCCCGCCAGCGTGGGCCCCACGGCGCGCGCCGCGTTGTAGGCAATGCTGACGGCGGTGATGGCCTGCGGCCACCCGTCGCGCGGCACCGGGTCGATCACCGACGAGTTCCAGGCGGGGGTGAGCATGGCCGTGCAGCAGCCGCACACAAACACCAGCAGCAACACCGACGTCGGGCCACCCCATCCGCCCAGCACCAGCAGGGCCAGCAGCGCGCAGGCCACGGTCTGCGCCAGCAGCGCGCCAGAGATCAGGCGCCGGCGGTCGGTGGTGTCGGCCAGCACGCCGGCGGGCAGCGCCAGCAAGAACATGGGCATGAACACGGCGGTCTGCACCAGCGCCGCCAGGAACGACGAGCCCGTGAGTTCCACCATGAGCCACGCGGCCGCCATGGTCTGCATGCCGTTGCCGACAAAGAACACCCCGCCGCAGATCCACAGGCCCCGGAAAGCGGTCTGGCGCAGGGGGCTCCATAAAGAGGTTGAGGGCGAGGACATGAGCGCTGGTTGGATGGGGCCGATGAAGGTTCGGGTGGAGCCGGCAGTCGAGCGTGCTGCCGTTCATGCGGTCGACGTGCTGCGAGGATAGCCGCGATGCCCGGTTTGCGCTGCCGTGGGTGGATGTGCTTGCGGGTGGTGGTGGACTGGATGGCCGGGGCGCGCTGGTGTGGGTTGGCACCATTTGAGGTGTTTTTGGCATCCGGCGCTTGATGGATAAGCGCTGGCAGCTATTGATTCAGTAGCGTGCCACTCTGCCCCGACGCCAGCAGCCGCGTCAGCAGTGGGTGCATCACCTTGCGCGCGCTGTAGATCAGGTGGAACTGCTCCTGCACATCGGGCGTGCTGCCCACCTGCACCAAGCCATGGGTCTGCGCCAGGTGCTCGCCCAGCGACACGGGCGCGGGCATCACGCCCATGCCGGTGGCGGCAAAGGTGCTCAAGAGGGCGCTGTCTTCAAACTCGCCGGCAATGCGCGGGCGGATGCGCTCGCGCTCCAGCCAGTGGTCGATGCGCGCGCGCATGGCGGCGTGGTCGGTGGGCAGCAGCACGGGAACCACGGCCAGGCTGTGCGGAAAGCCGTTGGCTGTCGCCTCGGCCCACAGCGGCGGGGCATACCAGGCGATGGCGCTGCTGCCCAGCAGCTGGCTGGTGGTGCGCAGGGTGGGGTTGGGCGGCGCCGCGCGGTCGGCCAGCACCGCGTCGAGCTTGTGCAGTGCCAGCTCGCCCAAAAGCGGCTGAAATTCGCCCTCATGGCACAGCAGCCGCAGGTGGGGCTCGTCCAGCACGGGCGTCAGCAGCCGGTGCACGGCCAGCTTGGCAATGCCGTCAGAGATGCCCAGGTTCAGCCGCAGCGTCTGGCCACTGGCGGCCTCGCGCACGCGCACGGGCAGCAGCTCACCCAGCGCAAAGATGAGGTCGGCCTCGTGCAGCGCCGCCACGCCGGCGTCGGTCAGCACCAGGTTGCGCCCCTCACTGCGCAGCAGGCTTACACCCAGCGATTTTTCCAGCTCGCGCACCTGGGCGCTGATGGTCTGCACGGCCATGTCCAGCCGCTCGGCGGCGCGGGCAATGCCGCCTTCCTTGGCCACCACCCAGAAGTAGAAAAGATGGCGGTAATTGAAGCTTTGGCTCATGGGGGGCTTTCGGTGGGTGAAGCGGTGGGGTTCGTAAAAACCGAACCAATGCTACCAATATGACAGGTTTTTAAGAATCGATGCCGCCCCTACAGTGCAGCCCTGTGCCCGAGGCGAGCGGTGGGCAAAACAAATTCCCTTTCGGAGAAAAAGCATGGAAACGATAGGAACCTGGTGGATGTGGGCGGGATTTGCCGTCTTTGTGGTGGTGGCCATTGCCATCGACCTGTTGGTGATGGAGCGCCAGGGCGCGCACAAGGTCACGATGAAAGAGGCCGTGCGCTGGAGTCTTTTGTGGTTCTCGCTGGCCTTTGTGTTTGTGGCCATCCTGTGGTGGTATCTGGACGGCAGCCAGGGCCGTGAGGTGGCCAACACGGTGTCAATGCAGTTCATCACCGGCTATCTGGTGGAAAAAAGCCTGTCGATCGACAACATCTTCGTGTTTCTGATGCTGTTCAGCTACTTTGCCGTGCCGCCGCAGTACCAGAAGCGCGCGCTCATCATCGGCATCATCGGCGCCATCGTGCTGCGCACGCTGCTGATTCTGGTGGGCGCCTGGCTGTTGGCCACCTTTCACTGGCTTTTGTATGTATTTGGCGCGTTTTTGGTGTTTACCGGCGCGAAAATGTGGTTTGCTGCAGGGCAGGAGCCCGACATTGCCACCAATCCGGTGCTCACCCTGCTGAAAAAGCGCATGCGCATCACTGACCGGTTTGACGGCGAAAAGCTCAGCACCATGATCGACGGCGTCAAGCACTACACCCCGCTGTTCGTGGTGCTGGTGCTGATCGGCACCACCGACATCATCTTTGCGGTGGACAGCATTCCGGCGATTTTTGCCATCACCAGCGACCCGTTCATCGTGCTCACGGCCAACATCTTCGCCATCCTGGGCCTGCGCGCGCTGTACTTTTTGCTGGCCGACCTGGCCAACCGCTTCCACCTGCTGGCTTACGGCCTGGCGCTGGTGCTGGTGTTCATCGGCGGCAAGATGCTGCTGATTGACCTGGTGAAGATTCCGATCGGCTACGCGCTGCTGGTCACGGCCACGCTGATTGCCGGTTCCATCGTGCTGTCGCTGCGGGCGTCGAGCCAAGGCTCGCCTGCCCTGCCTCCCAAGGGCTGAGCTTTGGCCGCCATGCAGATGCTGTGCAGCTTGCGCCGCTGGTTGCGGGGGCTGGAGCCCCGCGTGCGGGGCCACATGGACCGGCCCTGGCTGCTGAGCCTGCAGCCCTGGCTGGAGCAGCGCGCGCTGTTCCGTTTTCAGCGCCAGCCCCTGGCCCGGGGCGTGGCAGCGGGGATGTTCTGCGGGCTCATTCCCGGCCCGCTGCAGTTGCCCGGCACCCTGCTGGCTTGCGCCTGGCTGCGGGGCAATGTGGTGGCGGGGGGCATGACCACGTTCTATACCAACCCCCTGACGATCGTGCCGCTGTATGCGCTGGCCTTTTACCTGGGCGCGCTGGCGATGCCGGGAGAGCAGGTCATGCCCGCCTGGGGCACCGTGGCGCCGGACGGAGTGTTTTCCGTGCAGGCGCTGGCCGCATGGATGCAGGCCCTGGGCACGCCCCTGCTGGTGGGGTTGCCCACCCTGGGCTTGCTGCTGGCGGCGCTGGGTTATGTGGCCGTGCACATCCTGTGGCTGGCTCCGGCTGTGCAGCGCGGGCGCCGCTGGCAGCGCTGCCGCACCGCAGGCTGCACCAGGCCGCCTGCGGAGCATTGACCAACAGGTTTGGATGCGCTCAGCCCGAAAGGCGCTGGAGACGCCAACGGGCTGAATCGATAGCAAGGGAAATGGAATCAGGCCGTGGCGCGGGCCAAGGCCTGGTCAATGTCCCAGAGGATGTCGTCGATGTCCTCGATGCCCACGCTCAGCCGCACCATATCGGCACTGACACCGGCGCGGGCGAGTTCTTCGTCGCTCAGCTGGCGGTGCGTGGTCGAGGCCGGGTGGATCACCAGCGTCTTGGCGTCGCCGATGTTGGCCAGGTGGCTCAGGAACTCGCACGCGTCAATGAACTTCTCGCCCGCCGCAGCGCCACCCTTCACGCCGAAGGTCAGGATGCCCGAAGCGCCGGGCGTGCCATCCACTGCACGGAACTGCTTTTGCGCGAGGTCGAAATAGGGCGAATCCGCCAGGCTGGGGTAGTTGACCCAGGCCACCTGCGGGTGGCTTTGCAAAAACTTCGCCACGGCCAGCGCATTGCGGCAGTGCTCGCGCATGCGCAGGTGCAACGTTTCGGCGCCCTGCAGCAGCTGCCACGCGTTCATGGGCGAGAGCACGCCGCCAAAGGTGCGGTTGACCTCCATGCGCGCCTTCATGGTGTAGCCAAAGTCGCCAAAGGTCTCGGAAATTACAGCCGGAAAACCGTTAGATGAGGCGAAAAGAGCTTTTAAGTCATAGACTTAGCTCATCTACCTTCGATTGAGCGTGGACTTTTTCTGTGTGTCGAAAGACAGCTGGGTTGATCTACGTATCTCGGGGGCGGCGAGGGGCGACCATCATCCGCCGCCGGCGCGCCGTGACGTGCGAATAGCTGTGCATGCCGAAGCTGCAAGCCTCGTGCAGCAGCACTGCTCACGGGTTGCTTAACTTGAAGGCAGGGCATTGGAAGCGCTGCCTTTACTCGTATTGGCTTGCTCGTCCAAGGTCGTCCACAGACTTTTCTACCAGATCGTGTAGACCGAGCTTGCTTGAGATCGCAATGATTGCTATAAGTCGCGGCCGCAAGCCTACCGACCATTCGCCGGCTGTCCAGACGAATGTTGGATGCAACTAACCCGAGCTCATGCCGCTATTGTGGTTACTTGATTAGCAACGAGTCTCAGACCAACCCTTGATGAATGAGGATGGCACCACTAGATGTGTATAAACACAGTTTTAGGAGTTGTCATGCCCATCAACCAGATCCAGTTTCAAGGGGGGCCTGTCGTTGCCCGAATTCCTCAAGGACTTTGGCACTGAGTGGCAGTGCGAGGATGCGCTGGCCAAGGCACGCTAGCCCTTGGGCCGGCGTTGCGCGGACTGCAGCTGTTCGCGCTATTTCCGCACCCGCAACGGCAAAGGCGTTCTGCTATGGGAATGTTTCCTGTACGGCTACCAGTCCTCCCCGATCGTTGGAACGATTTTGGAGAACACCAAGCTGCCCCTGACGGTGTGGTACCTGGCCATGTATCTGCTCACGCAAAACAAGAATGGCAGGCAGTCATTGGGTATAGGTGGTCGCCTCCCATCTGGTAGAGATGACTGCGATCAAAGGTGAGGCAACACTGTTTGCGTATGCTCTTTGCTTGGAACGCGGTGGATTCGACAGCGTCTTATTTTTGGGTCGCGGCTGTCAGCGGCTGTTTTGTTTCATTACCTCCACTATTCCCGCTATGTGGAGGACCACTTACCAAAAGCCCCTCCATGTGAAGGTACCGGACGCCCACACTGCGACCACCAAAACGTTAAAGTAACTGGTAGCCATATCGAAGAGCGAAGCCTAGCGAAAGTGAGCGGGGGAGGTGAAGCGAGCCGACAGCCCAATGTTTTCTAGTTAAGCGTCGCCGTACAACTCGGCTACGAAGCCGGGGAGATCAGAACCTAAAGCTTGAAGCCACAGCTTTAACTCCACTACGTCTACCCTCCGAATTCCGGTCTCGCATTTGCTTATTTCAGCTTGAGTCCAGTGTAGACGCTTGGCTAGTTCTGCTTGGCTGACCTGAATCGCAACGCGCTTTTCACGCAGCAGCTTCAGCATCTGCCGATATTCGCGGGAATAGAGAGTCTTCTGCATGGGCAACGTCAGCCCATGAGCTTCCATGCGATCTTGGAATATGCGAAAATCGCATTTTTTCGCTTGGGCCTGTGATCGAACGTGCTAAATGATCCCGTTGTGCACGAAGCAAACTTCAGGCGTTTTTTGACAGCGGATGAGGGCCGACCATGGCCCAAAGGACGCTGCCGCTATTACCTCCCCTGATGGCCACCCAAATTCCCCCGTCTATGGCCACCTCAAACTCCCCCACCTGAACTGATCGGGGATAGGGGTTTAACGCCGGCGTCGTCGGCACCTGTTGGCAGGACATTGATCCAGTCTTCCCCGAGGGAAGGCCAAGGAGTGAATGTCTTGAAGTCCAACCAACGCGCCACCATAGAGACACTGCTGGAGCGCAACACATCGCAACGCGAGATCGCCCGCATCACGGGCATCGACCGCAAGACGGTCAGGAGCTACCACCAGCGCTGGCTGGAGCAACTGCAGTCAAATTCCCCCGGGGTGGCCACCGGCTCGGCAGGTCAAATTCCCCCACCCTGGCCACCGGCTCCTGGGCCGGTGGCCACCTCCCTGTGCGAACCCTGGCGCGAGTTCATCGAAGCCCAGCTGCGGCTGAAGCGAAACGCCACGGCCATCTACCAGGACCTGGTCGACCAGCACGGCTTTGATGGCCAGTACAACTCGGTCAAACGCTTCTGTGCAAAGTTGCGGCACAAGGAGCCCGAGCAGTTCGATCGCCTGTCCTTCCTGCCCGGCGAGGAGATGCAGGTGGACTACGGCGAGGGCGCGCCCACCCGCGTGCCCGGCAGCGACCGGTACCGCAAGCCCCGCCTGTTCGTGGCCACCTTGCGGTATTCCCGTGCCAGTTTCCGGTGCGTGGTCTGGAAGTCCAGCCAGCAGATCTGGGCCGAGCTGCACGAGCGGGCCCTGCGGTACTTCGGGGGCTGCCCCCAGTACGTGGTGCTGGACAATCTGAAGGAAGGCGTCCTCAAGCCCGACCTGTACGAGCCCGATCTCAACCCGGTGTACGCCGCCGCCCTGGCGCACTACGGCGTGGTGGCCGACCCGGCGCGGGTGCGAGACCCCAACCGCAAGGGCACGGTGGAGCATGCCATCGGCCATACCCAGGCCACGGCCTTGAAGGGCCGGCGCTTTGAGTCCATCGAGGCCCAGAACGAGTTCCTGGCGCACTGGGAGAAGAGCTGGGCATCCAAGCGCATCCACGGCACCGAGCGACGCCAGGTGCAGGCCATGTTCGAGGAAGAGCGCAGCCACCTCAAACCCCTGCCAGTGCTGGGAATGCAGTATTTCGACGAGGCGGTGCGCACCGTCTGCGACGACAGCTGTGTGCGGGTGGATCACAGCAGCTACGCCGCTCGCCCGGCGAACATCGGCTCCAAGGTGTTGGTGCGCATCTACGCCCAGCGCATCGAGATTCGTGACATGCACACCCGTGCCTTGCTGCGCACCCACGCCAAGGCCGAGCGTCCCGGCACGGTGATTCTGCCCATGGAGGAGCGGGTGTTCAATCCGTCTCGCGAGACCCGCCTGATCCTGCGTCAGGCCGGCGAGATTGGTGAGCACGCCAGCCGGCTGTGTGAGCTGCTCTTTGCCATCGAGGGTCGTGTCGGGCAGCGCAAGCTCTGGGGCATTGTGGGACTCATGCGCCGTTACCCGGCGCACTGCATCAATGCCGCCTGCGCCCAGGCCCTGGAGCAAGGGGTCTACAGCTACAAGCGCGTGCTGGCGCTGACCGAAGCCCTCTTTGCCCAGGCGATGGCGGCCATCGAGGCTACCTGCGGCGAAGCACCCGCCGCCGGTGCCCACGCGCTGACGCAGCAGCATGAGCTCATCCGAGACGCTGAGGAGTACAGCGATCTCTTCGCGCTCGCCGCCGCCACGGCAAACACCACCACCACCACCACCACCACCAACAACACCACCAACGCACCGGGAGTTCAGCCATGAACATGATCGAGATCGAACGCGCGCTGCGCGAGCTGCGCCTGTCCGGCATCGCCGAGACCCTGTCCACCCGCGTGATGCAGGCCCAGGCCGCCCAGCAGCCTTTCCTGGAGACCTTCGCCGCCATGCTGCAAGACGAGCTGGACCGCCGGCGCTCTCGCCTGACCGAGCGCCGCTTCAAGCGCTCGGGTCTGGATGAGCGCCCCTCGCTGGCTGACTTCGACTGGCGTTTCAACCCGAAGCTGCCGCGCAGCGCCTGCTTCGAGTTGCACACCCTGAAGTTCATCGGCGAGGGGGCCAACGCGCTGATCATCGGCAAGCCGGGCACCGGCAAGAGCCATGTGGCCAAGGCCGTGGCCTACCAGGCCACGCTGCAGGGCTATGACGTGCGTTACCTGGAAGCCGACACCGAGTTCGCCCGTTACGCGCTGGCCACTACGGCAGAGCGCACCGAGCTGCTCAAGGACTGGGTCGCGCCGGACCTGCTCGTCCTCGATGACCTGTTCCTGGCCAGACGCATCAGCGAGCATGCCGCTGAAGTCCTACAGGCCATCGTGCACCAGCGCTACAAGCTGCGCCGCGCTGTTCTCATCACGTCCAACCGCGTGGTGCAGGACTGGGGCAAATACCTCGGCGACGCCACCATGGCCAGCACCATCCTGGATCGCCTCATGCACCGCTGCGCGATGCTGGAGTTCGAGGGCAAGAGCTACCGCCTCAAGGAGGCCGCTGCACGCATCGCCATCACACCCGAGTCGTCATAATCCGACCGTCCTGCCTGGGGGAATTTGGGGTGGCCAAGGGTGGGGGAATTTGACCTGGCCATCGGGGCCTCGAAACGTGCTCAATGCAGGTGGTGGCTACTCACTCACCGGCAGATCGGAGGCCTTGTGAAGCACTTGCACGGAATGTTTGACCAAGAGGGAGGGTTCTCGGGCCCTATTGTCTTTAGCGCTAGCAACCCGCGATTTATCGCCAACTTCCCTAATGACGAGGCGCAGGTTTGGTCAGCCGACCTTATTGCGAGTCGAACAGGCGGTGGCAGCCACGTTTTTGAGTCGATATTTTTCGTCGAAGACGAGGCAACCGTGAGCATCTATGGGGTGGAGAATGAGGATGGCTGCCCCCAATTTCTACGCGACGACTTAGCTATCAAGCAACAGCAGTTCATCGCCTTCCTGCGGGAGGAAACCGCTATGGACAACAGAATCCTGGGACCGATCCACAAGATCTTCACCGGCCACCTGTGCTCCAGCGAGCTCAAAGCGACAGGTGCCTATGTGGCGTCACGGGATTCGAAGCTGGATATCGGTGTTGGGTTCCGCGATGAGGAAGGCGTGTACACCCTGCTGGCTGTGCCTTCAACCGACTACTGAATCAGCCCGGCCCGGACGTGCTCTCTTCGCCTTGGGACAAAGATGCGATCCACCTATCGAAATCGGCGACATAGGCGTAGCGATTTCGACCATCCGCGATCGGACATGTCGAGCCAACCAGAAAGTTGGCAAAGCCATCCTGGTAGGGTTGAGGCAACGAGTCCACCACCACATAGAGCGCGTCTGTGTAGCGGTAGGTCTTTACGATGTTTTTCAGGTCGCTCGGTGTCATCTTGTCAGGATTCTTGCTTGGAAGGGAACGCGAAAGTCATGCAACCTCAGAATTCACTGGCGGACAACACAGACCGCACACCGAGCGGCGACGAGATGAGCCCAGTTGCTTGCCCACGCTGCGACTGGCTTGGCACCAAGGATCAAACGGCTGAAGCTCAGACGTGTCCGAAATGCCACACTAGGGTGAGCCGGTTGCGTCAAAAGGGCCTCGACAATCTGCGTAGTCACTATTGGCTTTTGTCCAAGATGGGGCGCAACTTCGCGCTCACTGTGGAGGAAAGAGACAAGGAGCGAGAACGTCTGGAAGAGTTCTTTCGGCGCATCGAGGCGCCATTGTGAGTCTCGCCGACCTTGAGGCGAAGTATCCTCTGATCTTCACACAGGGGCAGCCCCGCGGTGGGCCAGGGTGGAGTGCGTTGCTTGAGGTGCTGTGCGCCCGGCTTCAAGCGCGCGCCGACGAAAGCGGCCTGCAGCCCGTCGCATTGCAAGCTCGTGAAAAGTGGGGATATCTAAGCCTTCGTTTCCACGGGCTCGACCCGGCAGACGCTTCGATGGTGTCGTACGTTGAAGCGCTATCCAAAAGAGTCTGTGAGGCCTGTGGTGGCCCTGGACAGCTCATTGCGGAGAATTACCATCGAACGCGGTGCGATGAGCACAGGATGTTGGCGCCGATTCAAAATTGAGCCACCGGGGGTGCGGATAAAAACTTGGACTGGTTTTATGCCGCAAGTCCAAGGCTCACCCGGTATTCGATCGGGCTGAGGGCCCCCAGGGAGATCTTGATCCGCTTCTGGTTGTACCAGCGGATGTACGAGTCGACCACTTCAATGAACTGCTCGATGGTCGTGCCCTTCCAGTTCCGAGGATAGAACAGTTCGTTCTTGAGGCGACCGAAGAAGCCTTCGCAAGCCGCATTGTCCGGAGAACAGGCCTTGCGGGACATGGAGCGGGTAAGGTTCGCCTCGCTCATTCTCGATAGCCAGCCAGGCCAGCGGTAGTGCCCACCGCGGTCTGAGTGGACCACTGGTCGGTCAGCTGTGTCCGTCACAGTCTCGATGGCTGCATCCAGCATGGTGTTGACCAGCTCAGCGTCAGGGCTCGTGCCAATGGTCCAGCTCACCACCATCCCGTCGAAGCAGTCGATGATCGGTGACAGGTAGACCTTGCCTGCTGGGATCTGGAACTCCGTGATGTCCGTCAGCCATTTCTCGTTGGGCGCTGCAGCCTGGAAGTCACGGTTGATGATGTTCTCCGGTGCCGGGCTGATCTCGCCAAGGTAAGACGCATACCGCCGCCGCTTGGGCTTTGCAACGACCAAGCTCTCTTGCTTCATCAAGCGCTGCACCACCTTTTCGGAGATGGTCATGTCCTGCTTGGTCAGCGAGGCCTGCAGCCTGCGATAGCCATAGCAGCGGTGGTTCGACTCAAAGATGTCGGTGATCGCACGACGTGCAGAGAGGTACTTGTCGCCCACCGCAGCACGAGCGCGATGGTAGAAGTACGAGCTACGTGCAAGACCTAACTGTGCAAGGAGCTCTGGCAAGCCATAGTGCTCCTTGAGGGCGTCAGTCAGCAGTGTCTTCTCCCGGTTGGACAGGAGCTGCAGATCGACGCCCAGGCCTTTTTTTAACAGTTCATTGGCCTTGTTCAAGAGGTCCTGCTCAAGGCGCAGTTGCCTGACTTCGCGGCGCAGTATCTCAACCTCGCGCTCGAGCTCTTCGCGCTCTTGAGCCCGCGGGGATTGATTGTTGTGTTTCATGGATGCGGGTGCCTCACGTCCCAGAAGCTGGTTCTTCCAGTTGTACAACGTTGGCCGGCACACGCCGAGCTTGTCAGCCACTGCCTGCGCACTTTCCTGCCGAGTGCAAAGCTCCATCACTCCCGCTTGCTTCAAGGACTCGGGATACCTTCGTTGGCCCACACTGCCAACGACAGCCCTCCTGGCCTCAGGGAATGCCTCACGCACCCACTTGGTAAGCGTCCCACGACCGGGGTAGCCCAGCGCCCTCATGGTGGCCGCGATACACCGGTCATGGGTGAGGTAGTGCTCGATGGCTGCAGTCTTCTGCGCCTGCGAGAACTTCGGTTTACGGCCTGCGTAGCCAGCGGACAAGTCGAGCTTGAATTGGTACTCGTTGTACCAACCCTTCAAAGAATTCTTCGTCGGATAGCCCAGCTGCCGTATGGTGGGCCTGACGCGCTTGCCCAGCTTGATGTAGAGCTCAACGGCTCGGATTCGATCTTCGTAGGAATACATGAACTACCTCCTGGTAGTCCAAGTTTTCGTCCGCACCCCCACCGTGCCGATTGAATTTTGAGCCAGGGCTAATGGCCAACCTGTGAAGGTCGGCTGTGGATAAGTGTAGTGCCTTGGGTCGGTTTTGGTCTCCTTGGTGATCGAGCTCGGTGGTCGTCCGTTGAGAGCAAGCCGCGCAGGGCGAAGCCCGTAGCGGCTTGCCCTTGAACCGCTCAGAACGGCTCAGCCTTCTTGGCCTGTTCGCGTGCCTTGATGCGTTTCTTGGCCACGGCTGTGCTGTGCATGAACCTGTGGGACTCGTTGCCCGTCTCGACGATGTGGCAGTGGTGCGTGAGTCGATCCAGCAGTGCCGTGGTCATCTTGGCGTCGCCGAACACGCTGGACCATTCCTTGAAGTCCAGGTTGGTGGTGATCATCACGCTGGTCTGCTCGTAGAGCTTGCTCAGCAGGTGGAACAGCAAGGCGCCGCCTGCCTGGCTGAAGGGCAGGTAGCCCAGCTCATCAAGGATGACCAGGTCCATGCGCTGCAAGCTCGCTGCGATGCGGCCTGCCTTGCCTTGGGCCTTCTCCTGCTCCAGTGCGTTGACCAGGTCCACCGTGGAGTAAAATCGCACGCGTGAGCCATGGCGCGTGATGCCCGCCACGCCGATGGCCGTGGCCAGATGCGTCTTGCCCGTGCCGGGGCCACCCACCAGCACCACGTTGTGCGCCTGCTCGGTGAACGCCATGCTGGCCAACTGCTCGATGAGCTTTTTGTCCACGGGCGAGCATTCGAAGTCGAAGCCCGCCAGGTCGCGGTGCACGGGGAACTTCGCCGTGTGCATCTGGTAGCTCACTGAGCGCATGGCTCTGTCCGTGACTTCCGCTTGCAGCAGGTGCTCCAGCAGCCAGCGCGAGCTCTCCAGCGTGGCGTGGCCGCCTTGCTTGACCAGGTCCTCCCAGGCCCCGGCCATGCCGTACAGGCGCAGCTCTTTGAACTCCTTGTCCAGCTCACGCATGATCGGCCTCCTGCATGTCGCTGCCAGCGCGCAGGCTGTCATAGCGCGCCGTGTCGGCCAGGGGTGTCTGGCTCACTTGCAGGTTGGTCGCAACCGTCTCGGGCAGGGGCTGCGCTTGCAGGCGGCCGAGCACGTTGATGACGTGCTCGGTGCTCACCCGCCCCGATGGCGGCGCACTCTCCAGGGCCAACTCCACCGCCACCAGCACGGCGTCCAGCCCTTGCTTGGGCACCTCGGCCAGTACCTGCGCCATCACCCTGTCGCCGCCCTCCTGGTGCAGCAAGCCTTTGCGCATGCGCTGCAATGGCTCGGGCAGGTCTGCAAAGGGCGCGCCGTTGCGCAGCGCGCCCGGCTTGCGCTCGATCAGCGGCACGTAATGCTGCCAGTCGTAGCGGGTCTGGTTGCGATCGCTCAGGCGCTCGTGCGTGGCCACCATAGCATCGCCGGCCACCACCACGATCTGCGCCGGGTACAGGTGTGTGCTGACCATTTGCCCCGCCCATTCGCAGGGCACCGAGTAGCGGTTGCGCGCCACCGTCACCAGGCAGGTGCTGCTCACCTTGGCCGGGTTCTCAACATAGCCATCAAAGGCCACCGGCATCGGCATCAGGTGGCTTTGCTCCAGCTCCAGCATCTCGGCGATGCTGAACGCTTTGTGCTGCGGGTGGCGCAGCTCTCGCCACAGAGCCCGGCAGCGCTCGCCCAGCCACGCATTGAGCTCGGTAAAGCTGCCAAAGCGCCGTTGCCCCGCCTCCACCCAGATGCGACGGCGGCTGTCTTGCACATCCTTCTCCACGCGCCCCTTCTCCCAGCCGCTGGCACGGTTGCAAAAATCAGGGTCGAACAGATAATGCGCGCACATGGCTGCAAAGCGCGCATTGACCACGCGGCCTTTGCCCTTCTTGACTTTGTCGACCGCCGTCTTCATGTTGTCGTAGATGCCACGGCGTGCCACGCCACCCAGCGCTGCAAAGCTGCGGGTGTGCGCATCGAACAGCATCTCGTGGCCTTGGCTGGGGTAGGCCACCAGCCAGAAGGCCCCACTGGCACACAGCTTCATGTGCGAGACCTGCATGCGGTAGTACACCCCGCCCACCAGCAAGCCGTCTTCGCTCCAGTCGAACTGGAAGGCCTCGCCAAGCTCGAAGGTCAATGGCACGAAGGCCTTGCAGGCCGCCTGTTGGCCTTCACCTTGGCGCCACTTGCGGATGAAGTCCGTCACCCGCGTGTAGCCACCTTCGTAGCCCGCTGCCTTGATCTGCGTGAACAAGGCCTTGGCCGTGCGCCGCTCCTTCTTGGGCCGCTTGGCATCGGCCTTCAAGGCTTGCTTGAGCTCCGCCTCGTGCGCCGACAGCTTGGTCGCCTTCGCCGCCTCCCGGCGGTACTTGGGCTCGACCGGCTGCGCCTCGTCCAGCCACTTGGCCACCGTGTTGCGCGACAGACCCGTGGCCCTCGATATCTCCCGCTTCGTCTTCTTGTCCCGGCGATGCATCCGCCGTATCTTGCCAATCATGTCCATGGTGATCACCCTCTTCATTCCCTTGCTGCACAAAACAGCAGGGTAGGTAAAACACCTGGCTCAGTTTTAGGTCGGCATCACACCAAAAAGTGGCTCAGTTTTCGGTCGGCGTCAACACTGGATTGGCAGCAGCACCAGAATGATGAATACAAGTGCTTTGCGCTCGTAACTAATGGTAGCAGCCTCAATGGCCAGGACCAATGAATCTGCCGAGTTCGCGCGCCTTCTTGGCCTGCGCTGGCACAGTTGGCAATGCACAGTCATACAACCATACCTGGGATCGAGAGCAGCACCTCTCGCAAGTAGTCCACGAAGGTGCTGATGAGCCATGGTCCGGCAATGAGCAGCACGACGATGGCGGCCACCAATTTGGGGATGAACGACAGCGTGTTTTCATTGATTTGCGTCACCGCCTGGAAGGTGCTAACGATCAGGCCCACCAGCAACACTACGAGCAGGATAGGCGCGGCGGTCATCAGCAACATGTGCAGTGCCGCCTGCGCAATGGTCAGGACTTGTTGCGAACTCATAAGGGGGTCCTCAAAGAAGGAGCCATAGGGAAATGTTCGGACGAGTGCCGCTGCGAACTAGCGGCGCGGTCCGGCACCTCACTGCGCATCGAGTCACGACGGGACGTTTGATGGTTTACCGCCTGCGCGCGGACTGCCGCGCACAGGGGCAGTCACGCGAAGGCTTCGTGCAGAAAGGGATATTTGGGGGGCCACCGCACACTGGTGGCAGACGCGCGCCGAGGACGCGTATTCAGGCCAGCGCCATCGGGGGACGCAGCAGGCCGTCCAGTGAGGGCGGCGAATAGCGTGGTGCCTGCTCAGGAATTAGGTCCGCCCGAGGCACGCTCGGAACTCCGAGCGCCAATGTCAGGATCAGCCCCGCAAGCATCAGCCCCTCATCTGTATGCAGATGAGAGGCTGATGCGTTTTCATGCATGAACCGGTCTTCATTAGCTTGGTGCGCCACGTGTGTGAAAACTACCAGGTGCTCAAACTGGTCGGCGCGGGGTGCTCCTGCAAAGGGATTGACCATGCTAATTGCCTGCCAGAGAAGGGCAAGCACGAGCATGGCCGATTGCACGCGGTGGGACATGACGCCGGATTCTAGGCTAGCCACACGCGAACCGACACACAGTGCGCAGCACTTTACAAATCTGTCAAAAACGTAATCTTGCAGTCACTGCCTCGATGGTGCGCGATTTTTAGACTTCTCTCCGTGGTGCAAAAAAAGCATCTCCCGGTTGCCAAGAGGCAGCCGGTGCAACAGGAGATTCTCATGAAAGTTCGCAACGCACTCATCATTGTTGGCCTGGCCACCGTCGCTACCGCTTCGTTCGCCGGGTCGGCGTATCACGCCAGCCCAGTGCAGGAGCAGGGAGCAGTTTTTACTCCCGACCATCTGGGCAACACCGTGAGCCGGGAGTCAGTTCGCAACGCTGTGCTCGTAGCGCAGCAAGACGGCTCGCTCCAATGGATCAGCCGTGGCTATCCCGCCACCTATCCGCTCGTGAAGGCTCCTGCCCTGAGCAAGACCCGCGAGCAGGTCAGGCAAGAACTGGAGTACTCACGCAAGAACCCCGTTACCGCTGACGGTATGCGCGACATGGGCGGCGAAGCTGGATGGGTCAACGCCCGACAGTTGCCCTAACACCATCCAATCAATCTCATTCATTCAAAGGAACCACCATGAACTTCAAGACCGCACTGCTGATCCTCTCGTTGGGCGCCGCACCCGCATTCGCTGCCGACCAGTCGGCACCTCTGACCCGTGAACAGGTTCGCGCAGAACTCTCGCAGGCGATGCGTAGCGGCGAGATGTTGTCCCGCGGCGAGGCAAGCATGACGTTGCGCGAAATCAATCCGCGTGCTTACCCAGCCCCCGCAGCCACTGTTTCAAAGACACGCTCGCAAGTGGCTCAGGAACTGAACCAGGCGATGCGGACAGGAGAAATTCTGGCCGCCGGTGAGTCCGGTGCCAAGCTCAACGAAATTGCACCCGGCAGCTATCCATCGCAGGCAGTGACCGCACAGGCCAAGACGCGAGACGAGGTTCGCCACGAACTGGAGGAAGCCATCGTCCACGGCGAGATGATGGCAAACGGCGAAGACGGCCGCTCGGTCAAGGAAGTATTTCCTGGCCTCTACCGTGGTAGCCACACTGACGTTGCCACTGAGCGTGGCTTCACGGGCCACTCCCAAAGTCTTTAAGGCGCTGACTGGCTCCGTTCTTTGACGCAGGCAGTCGAGAAGACTGGCTGCCATGCTAGAATAAAAAAATGAGTCGCTGGGTCGTCGCTTTGATGCTCGCATTGCTACCGCTCCAGTTTAGCTGGGCAGCGGTAGCTACGTATTGCCAGCATGAGCGATTTACGTCCGCCTCTACCGTGCAGCATGTAGGTCACCACGAACACCAGCATGATTCAGGTGCCTCTGGCGGCAAAACCAAAGCAGGCGAAAAGAACCTCGATAAGTTCGACCCCGATTGCCGCTCATGCCATGGCCTTGGACTCGGTGCAGTCCACGTGCCAGTTGCCAAAATGCCTGCCAATCGCGGCAGCGGCATGAATGCTCCGGTCTTGTCACCGTTAGCTGGCATCAGCCCCATCCCGCCCGATCGCCCTCAGTGGCCCTCCCTCGCCTAGTCGGCGGGGCTTCTTACTCGATCCATTTTTCATCCGCCTTCGATAAGGCGGTATCGCCGCGCGCGCCGTGGCCGAAATGGACTTGAACAGCCAGGCATCTTTGTCGGTGCCGTACCGCCGATTTCCTCGTGTTTCAAGGTCACTGGAGAATCGGATGTTCAAGGGAATTCATATTTCAAATGGCCTGGTCGCTGCGCCCGGCCGGAAGAATTTTGCGGTCACAACGATCGTTGCAGCCACGTTGTTTGCGGCTGGATCAATCGCGCTCGCCCAGGGCGTGTCTTCGGGCGCCGTGGGAAGCCAGCCGGTAGTTGTTCACAGCGCCTCGGCATCGTCCGCTGCTCCGATGTCGTTGGCCAGGGCCATCGACTTGGCGCTGGAGGGAAATGCAGACGTTGCTGCGGCCACGCGTCAGGTTGAGGCGACGGAAGGGCAAGTCATTCAAGGACGCGCGCGCCCAAACCCAGAGTTCGCGTACTCGCTCGAAGACACACGCTCGAAAACGCGCACGCAAAGCTGGCAGCTCAACCTTCCGATCGAACTTGGCGGGAAGCGTGCTGCACGGACTAAAGCCGCGCAAAGTGCTCGGGAGCAAGCACAAGCTCAGCTCACCGAGGTGAAATCCACGGTACGCGCCAGCGTGGTTGCCGCTTACTTTGACGCACTGACTGCCCGAGAGCGGCTGGCACTGGCAAAGGACAGCGCAACGCTTGCCAAGTCATCCACTGACACCGTTGCGAAGCGTGTCGCGGCTGGCAAGGTCTCCCCGGTCGAGGAGACAAAGGCACGCGTTGCTGAAGCTGGAATACGCGTGGAGCTGACGCAGGCGGCGAGCGAAGAGCGCAATGCGCTGACCCGCCTCTATGCATTGTTGGGCCGCAGCACCGCGGTCACTCTCCAGCTGGAAGGCGATGCCGAGAGCATTCCAACCGTTCCTGATCTTGCTGCGCTGCAATCATTGGTCGCGTCATCACCAGCCGTTGTTGTCGCCAAGGCTGAAGTGGATCGGCGCAAAGCTTTGACCGAGGTGGAACAAAGCAAGCGCGTGCCGGACGTGACTGTGAGCGCAGGTATGCAGCGGAGCAACGAGACACAGCGCAACATGCTCCTGCTCGGAGTGTCGGTACCTCTACAGGTATTCGACCGCAACCAAGGCAACCTGCTGGAGGCCCTGAAGCTTGAAGACAAAGCCAGGGACGAGCTGCAAGGCACCACCGTGCGGCTGCACAGCGAGGTGACCCAAGCCCATGATCGACTGTCAACGATCAGTACCGAAGTGCAGGTGCTGCAGAGTGACGTGCTTCCCGGTTCCAAGTCAGCCTACGACGCGGCAACCATTGGGTTCGAGAACGGCAAATTCAATTTTCTCGAAGTTCTAGACGCACAACGCACGTACTTCACTGCCAAGTCGCAATACCTCAAGGCGTTGGCCGAGGCCCATCGAGCAGCCGCGGAGATCGACCGCCTGCTGGGCAACCCGACGCCCAATGCACCGACCAACCAGCAAAACTGAGATCGACCATGAACTCCATCAAATCAAGCATCAGCAAGAAGCATCTGATCGCCATCGCCGTCGTCATCGCGATGGGCGTTGGTGCTGGCGCCCTCATTCTGCAGGGTGGCAAGACGAAGGCAGCAGCCAGTGAGGGAGATGGCCACGGCCACGGCACACACACTGAAGCCAAGGGGCACGGAGACGGCGAGCACCATGGCAAAGCGGATGGCAAAGGCCACGACGACGACAAAGGTCATGCCGACGGGGAGCATCACGAGAAAAGTGAGTCGAAGGGTGCGAACGGCGGCAGCCTCTTCAAGGAAGGCGACTTCGGGCTGGAAGCCCTGCTCGCAGAAGACGGCGGCGAGCCACGCCTTCGCGTCTGGATGTTCGACAAGGAAAAGCCACTGCCCCAGAGCGCCGCCACTGTCGCCGCAACAATTACCCGGCCGACGGGGGAAAAGCAGACGCTCTCATTCATTCAGGAAAAGGCTGGATGGGTGAGCCGCGAGAACGTGGCAGAACCGCATGTGTTTGACATTGAGATCATTGCGCAAAAGGGCAATGAGCCTTTCCTTTTCGTGATGAGCAAGGAAGAAGGCAAGGTCGAGCTGACAGATGCCCAGATTAAGGCGTCAGCTATCAGCATTGACTCGGCATCCCCTGCGAGCATCAAGTCTGCGCTGCTGCTGCCCGGCGAGATCCGTCTCAACGAAGATCGCACTTCGCACGTGGTCCCGCGCCTTGCAGGCGTGGTGGAAAGCGTCAACGCCAGCTTGGGCCAGGTTGTCAAGAAGGGGCAGGTGCTGGCCGCTATCGCAAGTCCCACAGCATCGGAGCAACGCAGCGAGCTGCAGACGGTCCAAAAGCGCATGGCGTTGGCAAAGACGACCTACGAGCGGGAGAAAAAGCTCTGGGAGCAGAAGGTTTCGGCAGAGCAGGACTACCTGCAAGCTAAACAGGCTCTCAGCGAAGCCGAAGTGGCCGTCGCAAACGCTAACCAGAAGCTGGGTGCACTGGGCCTTTCGTCCTCATCCGCCTCTGGTTTGAACCGGATTGAACTGCGTGCGCCCTTTGATGGGATCGTCATCGAGAAACATCTGAGCCTTGGTGAAGCCGTCAAGGAAGACGCTGCTGTGTTCACGATTTCGGACCTGAGCCAAGTTTGGGCTGAGATCAACGTGCCAGCCAAAGATTTGCCTCAGGTGCGAGTTGGCGAGAAAGTCACTATCAAGGCCACCGCTTTCGACGCTTCAGCGACGGGCACAGTGGCCTTCGTGGGCGCGCTCATAGGCGAGCAAACCCGAACCGCCAAAGCGCGGGTGGTACTGGATAACCCCAAGGGGGCATGGCGGCCAGGTCTGTTCGTGAACGTCGAGGTCGTGGCTGATGAAGCCACAGTGCCCGTGACGATCGCTGCAGACGCGGTCCAGACGGTTGGAGAAAAGCCGGTTGTCTTCCTCAAGGTCAATGGAGGCTTCATTGCCCAACCAGTGCAACTGGGGCGCAGCGACGGCAAACGGATCGAGGTCCTGCAAGGCATCAAGCCTGGAACGCCTTATGCAGCGTCCGGCAGCTTCGTAGTGAAGTCCGAACTGGGCAAGGCGTCCGCCGAGCACACGCACTGATCACGGAGCCTTACACATGTTTGAAAAACTGATTCGATTCTCGATCGAGCAGCGGTGGCTGGTGCTGCTAGCCGCCCTTGCAATGGGCGCCTTAGGTGTCTTCAACTACCAGAAGCTTCCCATCGACGCCGTCCCGGACATCACCAACGTCCAGGTCCAAATCAACACTCAAGCAGCTGGTTACTCGCCGCTTGAGACTGAGCAGCGCGTGACCTACCCCATCGAGACAGTCATGGCGGGCCTGCCCAATCTTGAGCAGACAAGGTCATTGTCTCGCTATGGACTTTCCCAGGTCACCGTGATCTTCAAGGACGGCACGGACATCTACTTCGCGCGCCAACTGGTGAATGAACGCATCCAGGAGGCCCGAGATAAGTTGCCGGCAGGCATTACCCCTGCGCTGGGACCGATCTCGACCGGCCTCGGAGAAATCTACCTGTGGACGGTTGAAACCAAGGATGGCGCCAAGAAGCCAGACGGCAACCCCTACACCCCGACAGACTTGCGTGAGATTCAGGACTGGATCATCAAGCCGCAATTGCGCAATGTGCCTGGCGTCACCGAAATCAACTCCATCGGCGGCTTTGCGAAGGAGTACCAGATTGCGCCAGTCCCCGAGCGCCTGGCCTCGCTCGGCGTGACGCTGCAAGACATCGTCACTGCTTTAGATCGCAACAACGGCAATGTTGGCGCCGGCTACATCGAGAAGCGCGGCGAACAGTACCTGGTTCGCGCACCTGGCCAAGTCAAGTCAATGGAAGACATAGGCAATGTGATCCTGAGCAGCGCCAACGGTGTGCCTGTGCGTGTGCGGGATGTCGCCGACGTATCCATCGGCCGGGAACTGCGCACTGGCGCCGCCACGGACAACGGCCGTGAAGTCGTGCTCGGTACAGTCTTCATGCTTATCGGCGAAAACAGCCGTACTGTGTCTCAAGCTGTAGACAAGAAGATGGTGGAGATCAACCGCAACCTACCCGAAGGCGTGCACGCGGTCACGGTCTACGACCGGACTGTCCTGGTGGACAAGGCCATCAGTACGGTGAAGAAGAACCTCATGGAAGGCGCGATCTTGGTGATCGTGATCCTCTTCCTGTTCCTGGGCAACATCCGGGCTGCGGTGATCACGGCAACGGTGATTCCGCTGTCGATGCTTTTCACGTTCACCGGGATGGTGAACTACAAGGTAAGTGCCAACCTGATGAGCCTTGGAGCGCTGGACTTCGGCATCATCATTGACGGAGCGGTTGTGATCGTCGAGAACTGCGTTCGCCGCCTGGCGCATGCACAAGCGCATCACGGTCGGCCGCTGACCCGAGCCGAGCGCTTCCATGAAGTGTTTTTGGCATCCAAAGAATCACGCCGCGCCCTGCTGTTCGGTCAGCTCATCATCATGGTGGTGTATCTGCCGATCTTCGCCCTCACAGGTGTTGAAGGAAAGATGTTCCACCCGATGGCGTTTACCGTGGTGGCAGCGCTTGTCGGCGCAATGATCCTGTCGGTAACGTTCATCCCCGCCGCAGTCGCGCTGTTCATCGGCAACCGGGTCAGCGAGAAGGAGAACTTCCTGCTCGGTCATGCGAAGCGAATCTATGCGCCCCTGCTGGATCGAGTCATGTCCGCCAAGGCCTTGGTGCTCTCCATTGCCGCGGTGGCCGTAGTGCTCTGCGGATTGATCGCGACCCGAATGGGCAGCGAGTTCGTTCCCCAGCTCAATGAAGGCGACCTCGCCATCCAGGCGCTGCGCATCCCCGGTACCAGCCTCTCGCAATCTATCGCCATGCAGCGTCAGATCGAAGGGACGCTGAAAGAGAAGTTCCCTGAGATAGACCGGGTATTTGCCAGAACCGGGACTGCAGAAATTGCCTCGGACCCGATGCCGCCGAACATCTCGGACGGATACATCATGCTCAAACCCATGGACCAGTGGCCCGAGCCGCGAAAGACCCGCGACGAACTGCTTACCGCGATCCAGGAAGTGGTTGGCAAGATCCCTGGCAACAACTACGAATTCTCTCAGCCGATCCAATTGCGCTTCAACGAGCTTATTTCCGGTGTGCGCAGCGACGTTGCGGTCAAGATCTTTGGGGACGACATGGACGTCCTGAACAAGTCTGCAGAAGAGATCTCGTCGATGCTGCAGAAGATCCAAGGGGCATCGGAGGTGAAGGTGGAGCAGACAACCGGGCTGCCGATGCTCACCGTGAATATCGACCGCCAGAAGGCTGCTCGCTATGGCCTGAATGTGGCCGACATCCAGGACACCGTGGCCACAGCCATTGGTGGACGTGAAGCGGGAACGATGTTCGAGGGTGATCGGCGATTCGACATCCTGGTGCGCCTGCCCGAAGCGATCCGCAATGATATGGAAGGCATGAAGCGACTGCCTATCCCGCTGCCTCGCTCAGCGGGTACCGCCGAAGCACGGACCAATTTCATCCCGCTTGCCGAGGTCGCTTCTTTTGAACTCGCCCCTGGCCCCAATCAAGTCAGCCGCGAGAACGGAAAGCGCCGCATAGTGGTCAGCGCCAACGTGCGTGGCCGCGACGTGGGATCTTTCGTTGCGGAGGCAGAGCAAGGCCTGGCTCAGATCAAGATACCAACGGGCTACTGGACGAGCTGGGGCGGAACATTCGAAAACCTGCAATCTGCCTCCAAGCGTTTGCAGATTGTGGTGCCCGTCTCACTGCTGCTGGTCTTCGTTCTGTTGTTCGCAATGTTTGGAAATGCCAAGGACGGGCTGCTGGTCTTCACCGGAATTCCATTCGCGCTAACTGGTGGCATCTTGGCACTATGGCTTCGCGACATACCCATGTCGATCTCTGCGGCCGTTGGCTTCATCGCGCTTTCAGGCGTTGCTGTTCTTAACGGGCTTGTGATGATTTCATACATCCGGACGTTGAGAGAGGAAGGCGTTCCGCTGGACGATGCCATCCGCGATGGAGCGTTGACACGTCTGCGACCTGTGCTTATGACCGCTCTCGTGGCGTCTCTGGGCTTCATTCCAATGGCCATTGCAACAGGCACCGGCGCTGAGGTTCAACGCCCACTAGCAACCGTGGTTATTGGCGGCATTCTTTCCTCCACTCTGCTCACTCTGTTGGTGCTGCCAATCCTCTATCGACTGGCTCACAAGCCCGACGAGAAGGACGAAGACGTGTCGGCAGAGCCCGTGCACTCTGTTCCCTCCGCCCACTGACAAGTGGGCCTTCGGGCTCCGCAAATTGCGGGGCCCATTTTTTTCTTTCACTTACTCAGGAAACACCATGAAAGCAATGCATATCCTTCTCGCGCTGGCCTTGTCCATTTCTGGAACTGCGATGGCCGCGGACAACCATGACGCAAAACCAATGCACGGAGGCATCGTTTCACAGGCAAAAGACATCCACTACGAACTGGTGACCAGCGCAGCCAAGTTGCAGCTTTACGTACGGGATCATGGCAAGCCTGCCGACGTTTCCGGAATGACTGCGAAGATAACGCTTTTGACAGGCTCAGAAAAGCAGGACGTCGAGTTGCTGCCGGTGGATGGAAAGCTGGAGGCGTCGGGAAGCTTCAAGCTTGCCGCAGGCACAAAAGCCGTCGCAGTAGTCTCGAAAGGCGGCAAGTCCGTCGCATCGGTCCGCTTCGCTTTGAAGTAATCCAATTGCGATGAGCCGTCATCGTTGCAATTGCCCCTGGCGATGCACCTCGTCGCACAGGGTCCAGGTGTGGTCAGCACGTTGAACGGTTTCAAAGATGGGTTACGGACTCGCCGCAAAGCTTTTTTGGATCTGGATCAGCCTGATCGTGACAGTGATCACATTCTGGCGGGTCCGCCACATGTGGCTAAAACGGCATCCAGAACGGGACAAGGGCCTCAAGTACAGCCAGCGCTTGGCCAAGCGGCTCAGAGATCGTAGGGTGCTGCAGTTGCAATCCCGGCAGGGAAAGAACATCGATAGGCGCCGCCGCCATTGATGCTGAGATAGTGGTAGTGCAAATGCTTTTTAAATAAGCGAAAACATAGGATGTACCGGTATGAGTGCCTCACACGAACATGCATTACCAACAACTGGGAATGAGCGACGGCTTTGGATCGCTCTTGGGCTGACGGCGTCTTTCATGATCGCCGAGGTTGTTGCGGGGATTCTCACCAACAGCCTCGCGCTTATTTCCGATGCGGCACACATGCTGACCGACGCGGCCGCTTTGGCTATCGCCCTTGCTGCAGTACAAATCGGCAAGAGGAAGGCAGACTCTCTCCGGACTTTCGGTTACTACCGATTTGAGATTTTGGCGGCAGCTTTCAACTGCCTGATGTTGTTTGGGGTTGCGATCTATATCCTGATAGAGGCTTACTCTCGCTTTAAGAATCCACCGGAGGTACAGACCGGCGCGATGATGCTGGTCGCAATCCTGGGCCTGGTCGTAAATCTGATCAGCATGAAGTTGCTGCAGAGCGGCAAGGATGCAAGCCTCAACGTTAAAGGTGCCTACCTCGAGGTCTGGAGCGACATGCTTGGCTCACTGGGTGTGATCATCGGAGCGATCATCATCCGTTACACGGGCTGGACGACGGTAGACGCAATCATCGCCGTGCTGATTGGACTGTGGGTCTTGCCGCGCACGTGGGTTCTTCTTAAGGAAAGCTTGAACATCCTGCTGGAGGGTGTGCCAAATGGGATGGACATTGCCGAGGTCAGGAACAGCATCGCCAAAGTAAGCGGCGTGACGTCGGTTCACGACCTGCACATCTGGGCCCTGACCAGTGGCAAACCCAGCCTCACGGCACATGTCGTGCACGACCCTTCGTCCACTCCTGAGATCGTGCGGGAAGCCATCAATGCGATTCTTGCTGACAGGTTCGCAGTTTTTCATACGACCCTACAGATGGAGTCGGTTTCCTGTCGTCTGGCGGATGAGATGGACACCTTTACGGCGCCGGCAAAGCACGTTGGTAGACAAGCAGAAGGCCATGCATAGCGCAAGGCGAATCTGACGACGCACTATCGTGAAGCTTGGCCAAGAAACGAGGACACTGATGTCGAAACCAGAAGGATTTGGCAACGAGCCAGATGAACTTTCGGACGATGGCGACTTGACGGACATGCTGGGGGAGCTTCGGGTTCTATTGCCGACCGCGCAGCTACTTTCTGCTTTCCTGATAACTGTGCCATTTACCCCCGGCTTCAGTGCAATCGCCAACGCGGAGAAATGGGTCTTCCTTGCGACGTTTGTTCTGGCTGTTGTCGGCTTGGTACTTCTGAGTGCGCCGGCTGTGCAGCATCGCTTGATTCGGCCGTTGCTTGATCGACCTCGATTCAAGTCGCTTGCTTCCCGCCAGATTCTGGTGGGAGCGGTCGCGCTCGCGAGCGCTCTCGTTTCCGGCGCGCAGCTTGTACTGTCCACAATATTTGGACATGTGGTCGGGAGCTTGGCAGCTGCGCTGGTCGCCGGGTTGATATTTCTCCTATGGTGGTGGCTGCCGCGTCGATGGAAGCAATCCGGAAAACTGTAGATCACCATGCGATCTTGCAACTTGCAGTGCCGCTAGATGCGCCGAGGTGATCTCCATGGTTTGATACAGCGGGCGCAAGTTCCTGAACGTGGCACCAATTGTTGGCGCTGCTGACTCGGCCGTTGGCTGAGGCGTAGAGGAAACGGGCGAGCACCGTCTCAAACTGCTTTGCGTGAAGCAGGGCTCGCCGGCCTGCTGGCGCAGCTGCAGCGTAAGCGCGCGGCGATCCCATCTTGACCGACAGCTTTGGATAGCCGCGAGCACCCGCTTTGGGCGCCCAAATCTGACTTTGCACAGGCTTACTTGAGTGACCGCATTGCAGCGGTTGAACGAGTAAGTGGCAACAACCCCAAACTATGCCGAAAACACGGCACGTTGTTAATCGGCAAGTGCACCGCGCAACCAGGGGTCGACGGTACCGCCCCGGCCGTCGAACGACTCGACGAGATAGTCCATGAAAGCACGCGTGCGTGCCGGCACGTATTTGCGTAAGCGCGCGGCAATCCCATGTTGACCGCAGCCGGCCGCACAGGTATTGATCAGGAGTTCGGGGCCTGCCAGCGATGCGGCAGCAATTCTTCGATCCTGCTGGCCCGGTGCGTGGGCAAGCGCGTGAGCACGTCCTTCAGGTAGGCATAGGGGTCATGCCCGTTCATGCGCGCCGACTGCACCAGGCTCATCACCGCGGCCGCACGTTGGCCTGCTCGCAGGCTGCCGGCGAACAGCCAGTTGTTGCGGCCAATGGCGATCGGCCGGATCTGGTTCTCGATCCAGTTGTTGTCCACCGGCAGTTGCCCGTCACCAACGAAGCGCGTCAGTGCAGTCCAGCGCCGCAGGCTGTAATCCAGCGCCTTGGCCGTGGCCGAGCTGTCGGGCAGTTTTTGTCTCTGTAGCAGCATCCACTCGTGCAGTGCAGCTAGCAATGGCTTGGTGTGCTGCTGCCGGATGGCCTGGCGCTGATCCGTGTTCAATTCCTTGACCTCGCGCTCGATGTCGTAGACCTTGGCGAACTGCTCCAGCGCGAACCCGGCGATCTGGCTTTTGTGGGCCGCGTGCAGGTCAAAGAATTTGCGCCGCGCGTGCGCCAGGCAACCCGCTTCCGTGATGCCATTGGCAAACCCAGCCTTGTAGCCGCTGAAGTCATCGCATACCAGGCTGCCGCGCCAGTCTCCGAGGAAGTTGCGGGCATGCTCGCCTGCTCTTGACTCGCAGAAGTCGTACACCACGGCCTTCATGTCTTCGAAGGCGCCTGGTGCGTAAGCCCACAGGTAAGCCCGGTGGGTGCTGCCTTTGCCAGGCTTGAGCATTTGCACCGGCGTCTCGTCGGCGTGCAGCACGCTGCGGCTGAGTATCTCCGCCTTCAGCGCATCGACCAGCGGCTGCAGCCGCACGCCGCAGGTGCCGACCCACTGCGCCAGAGTCGAGCGGGGGATGGCCAGACCGGCGCGTCCAAAGATCGCTTCCTGGCGGTATAGCGGCAGGTGGTCGGCGTACTTGGCCACCAGCACCTGGGCCAGCAGGCCCGTGGTGGGGATGCCCTTGTCGATCACATGCGCTTCGACCGGCGGCTGGGTGATGGTTTCGCACTGTGCGCAGGCCCACTTGCCACGGATGTGGCGCTCCACCGTGAACACGCCGGGCACATAGTCCAGCTTTTCGGCCACGTCTTCACCGATGCGCTTCATCGCACAACCACAGGCGCAGGTAGTCAACTCAGGCTCGTGGCGGATCTCGCGCCGCGGCAGGTTGGCCGGCAGCGGCTGGCGCTTGGGTTGCTGTTTGGCTTGGGGCGCTGGCGCAGGCGGCTGCAGTTGCTCGATCTCGACGGCGACCGCTGCCAGGTCGGCCTCGATCTCGTCTTCAAGCAGGCTGCGCTGCTCGGCGTTGAAGCGCTCGGACTGGGCCGCGAACTTCATGCGCTTCAAGAGCGCGTTCTCGTGGGTGAGCTTGGCGTTGAGCGCCTGGCTGTGCTTGAGTTCGGTTTGGTGGCGGGCGATTTGCGCGTCCTTGTCGCTCACGTGGCCCATGAGGCTGGCAACCATCTCGCGCAGTTGCTCTGCGCTGAGATTGTTCAGGGATTGTTGCTGCACCACCATGGCAGCCAGTGTGCCAAGGAAGGCCCTGCGCTGCCATGCGCAGATCCACCGATTGCGCGCCGGCTTCAGACCATGGTGATAATGCCGGCGTTTCCCATGCGTTGCCAGGGCAGGCCCAGCACCAGGGCGTCAAGCTGGACAGGCTCCAACTGCCACTGCTCATTGCCTGGCGCCGGCCAGACGAACTTCCCCTGGTGCAGGCGGCGAGCGGCCAGCCAGATGCCGATGCCGTCGTGCACCAGCACCTTGATGCGGTTGGCGCGTCTGTTGGCGAACAGGTAGGCGTGATGAGGGTGGGCAGCACCGAACACGCTGACCACCCGGGCCAGCGCCGTGTCGGTGCCGGCGCGCATGTCCAGCGGGGCCGTGGCAAGCCAGGCAGCGTCGATACGGATCATTGCCGCAGCACCTGGAGCAAACCCTGCAATGCGCGGGAACACTCGCCAGCAGCGGCCACCGGCCAATTGACCGTCACGAGGGTGCCGTGATGACAGCACTCGATGCGGATGTCTGATGAGGGAGTTGCCGATGCAGCACTTGGGGCAGCTTGCGCACCCGCTGGCTGAGGCCCCATCGCCGGCGAGCCCAGCGTCATCGCGATGAAGGCGGGCACGGTGCTGGCATGAGGCAGATGCGCCGGGGCACGAACAGGCTGTGCATTGGCCATTGGCTCAGCCGCTGCATCGTCGCAGTGCGGGGCGATGCCGGACGCCACAGCATGCGCGGTATCGCAGGTGGGCTGGTGAAGGCCCAGACGATGCTCCTTGAGCCAGCGATGCAGCACATTGGCATTCATGCCATGTTCACGTGCTGTGGCGGCAATTGATGCGCCGGGCTGCTGGCACGCGGCGATCAGTTCAACCTTGAATTGCGCGCTGTAGACCCGGCGTGTGCGGGGGACACGGGAGCGCGAGTTGGGGATCTCTTGAGACATGGTGTGCACGATGGTTTACGTGGACACGATGGTGCTTGCAATTGCTCATTCGAGGTAGATGGGGTGGCCGGACGGATACGTATTTGCGGGTGGGCATGGCGGCATACAAGGTGGTGGTGAGCATGTGCCATCCGGGGCGCACGCGCTCCAGTGCTTTGCCGCGCAGTGCGTCGGCCACCACAAACGATGGGAGCCCGGTAATGCCCATGCCCGCCAAAGCCGCTGCAAACATGGCCAAGGCCCAGTCCACCGACACGTCGGGGCTGCGGCCCGTCTCGCGGGCAAAGATGCGCTCGAAGGAACGCTGCGAGGCGGCCCGGCTGGCCGGATCGCTGGGTTCGAAGAACATCGTCGTGTACTGCTCCAGCGTTGCAGGCCCCTGTGCTGCCAAGTCGTAAAAGAGTTGCTCGCCCGCCTTGACGAGTTTGCCGGGCGGTGTTGTCGAGATCAGGACTGCATGGCTGACGCTGGCGCCGAACATGGCGACATAGATCTGCGCCACGATGCCGCCGAAGGACCAGCCGCCGATGACCACATCCTTGAGGCGCAGGCCATCGATCAGATCTTTGGCATCCTTGACCAGCGCGCTGGGGTTGTAGGAGCGTTCACCGGTCGACAGGCCCATACCGGAATGGTCGAACGTGATGACCTGAAAGCCCTGCGCAGCAAGCGCGTCGATGAACGCCGGGTCCCACAGGTCAAGCACGCCCCGAAAGCGGTGGGCCAGCACGATCGGCTTGCCCTTGCCGACGCTGCGGTAGGCCAGCTTGCGGCCACCGCTTTCAACGAACAGCGTGTCGGCGTATCCTGCGCCTGCAGCCTTCGCAACCGCTGGCACAGCAATGGCCAACACGGCAAGGACCCCGGCGCCGCCCAGGAGGGCATGTCGGCGGGACGCGGCGGGGAAGCCGACTGCAGAAGCGTCGGGACGAGTGGATGAGATGGCAGGCATGGGTACTCCTTGGTGGTGGTGCACCTCACTGTGCCGGTACTGGCGGATGCGCGCACTCGCTGAAAGCGCCGATCAGCCAACCAAACGCGCCAGTTCTTCGTGCCCGTTGGCGACTTGCGCGGACGCCTCGTTGCTGAACCCTGCCTCGAAAAGATTTGAAGGACATCACCGGGCCAGCTTGATCGGCGAACTGTTGCCTCACCGCTGGAGAGCGCAGAAGTATGAGACGCAGGCCGCCATTGCGTCTCCGGTACTATGGCCGCTGTCGGTCGAGGCTGTGTGGAAACGCTCACCGAGCATACGTGCCAGCCCCATCCCGCAGCACCGAGCCGCATTTTCCACCAGCGCTTCGGTCGAGCCGTTTCTGGCGCACCTGGACCTTTTGACGCGTTCCTGACGCCTTTCTCGGCCTTTAAAAAATGCCATAAAGGCCTCAAGCCTTCGCCATCCGCATCGCCTTCATCATCTGCACGATACCCATCACGCCCATCACCCTCTTGAGGTTGTAGGCCAGGACATGCAGGCTCATCTCGGTGCCCACGTGCTTGAGGGTCTTCATCAGGAAGTGCGTTGAGCCCATCCAGTGCTTGAGCGTTCCGAAGACATGCTCCACGGTGGACCTGCGCAATGTCATCGCCTCGGGGTTGCTGTCCAGCCGTTGCTGAACGCGCTCCAGCACTTCTTCGTGTTCCCATCGCCGGATACGTCGGTATTTGCTGGTCGTGCATTGCTCGCGCAGCGGGCAGTGCGGACAGGCACTTGACCAATAGATGCTCAGGCTCAGGCCTTTCTCGATCGTTTTGAACCGATGGATCGCACGCTCACCTGCCGGGCACTGATACTCGTCATCCTTGGCGATGTAGATGAAGTCGCCTTTGTCGAAGCGCCCCTCGGCTTTCGCGTTGGATGTCATCGGCTTGGGCACGAAGGTCGTGATGCCAGCGTCCTCGCAGGCCTTGAGCTGCGGGCCACTGAAGTAGCCTCGGTCGGCGAAGGCTTGCAGGTTTTCGCTTCCCATGGCCTGGTCTGCGGCACAGGCCATGCTGTGCAGTTGTGCCCGGGGTCTCCTCGTTTTCAGTGCAATAAGTGACGGTACGAAAAGCTAGCACTGGCGCGGAGGTGGTGTTGGTAGATCGTTGATTTCATTGACTTTCCTGTTCACTTTCAAATCTGCGATTCGTGGCGTCAAACCGTGGTCGGTTTCATCCATTGGTGCCAGTTATCGATGCATTTGGCCGCGAAGGCAGGATTTGGTCAGCATAGCGGTCAACCGGGAAGCGAAACACACCCCGCAAGTTGATGCTCTCCAGCCTGGTGGGCGCAATCTTCCCGATCAGTTCCGGTGGAATGACCTGGCGGCGGTTCGACCAGCGATCCAGGACCGCCTGCATCTGTGAGGTATTCCACGCCATCACGATGTTGGCCATCAGGCTCAACGCATCGGCCACAGCCTGCATTTCATCGACACGTTTGGCCTGCGCCGGGCTGATCCGGCCGGTATAAATGGCGCGCTTGAGGGCGTTAACAGCCTCGCCCCGATTGAGCACCCGGCGCAACTCGTTCCTGAAAGCGTCCTTGACAAAGTAGTCAGCCAAAAACGCCGTACGCAGCAACCGCCCCAATTGCACGCCAGCCTCATAGATTGGATCGCCCTGGGCGGCAGAACCGAACCGCGCAAGAGCTGCCACCGCACTGGCATGTCCGCTCATGACCGAGGCTGCCAGGTGCACCAGACTATCCCAATGCTTTTCGATCAAAGCGACGTCGACATTGGCTTCGCACACCGCAGCGATTTCTGCGGGCACTTTGGTGCCGCGTGGCACAAAGAGGTGGCGCTGTTTGAGTTCCTTCAACCGCGGGCAAAGATCAAAACCAAGCAAACGGGCATGTGACATGGCAAAGTCGGTGTAGCCATGGGTATCCACAGCAAGCTGGCTGGTCTCCAGCTTTTCTTGGCGGATGACACCTTCAATGGCCACGCTCGCCTGGCGCTCATTGAGCACAAAGGGCTGCGCATGGAAGATGCCCCACCGGTCTTTTACATGGGAGTAGATTCCAATGGAAGGTGTGTTGCGCCGAGGATCAAGCCGGGCTTGCCACACCCGTTTGGTGGTCTCCATGCTCATCATGTCAGAAGATGCCAAATCGGACCGCCCCCAGGTGGCGGCAATCGGGTGTCGCTGCATGAATTCCAGCACAGCCTGGCAGGCCTGGCTCAGACGCCGTTCGTCCCGCGCCCAGCGCATGGCCTGGCGAATGCTGGTGGCAGACAATTGCGGAATCATGCGCGCGCATTCGACCGCAGTCAGACTGGTGCCGTGGGCCATGATGCCGGCATAGAC
Source organism: Acidovorax sp. T1 (assembly GCF_002176815.1). Classification (NCBI taxonomy): domain Bacteria; kingdom Pseudomonadati; phylum Pseudomonadota; class Betaproteobacteria; order Burkholderiales; family Comamonadaceae; genus Acidovorax; species Acidovorax sp. T1. The sequence continues at coordinate 520,703 of NZ_CP021648.1, forward strand.
CATCAGCAGCTCGTCGGTAGAGCGCGGCTCACGTCCGAGCATGATCCAGCTAAAGCGCACCTGGGCGTCAACGGCCAGAATCACTTCCGGCAATTGAACCTCACCGATGCGGTGATCCAAAGCCGCGCGCAGCTTGGTCACTTCTGGGTCTTCGTCCTCTGCGGGCAATGGCGACAAATGGAGTTCATCATCCACGCGCAGTACGCCACTGCGGGCTGCAGCGGCCACCGCATCGACACCGGCAGTTACTCTGGCCAGCAAAGGCTTCAAGAAAGTGGCAGCCTTGCTGGGTAACGATAGACGGGCATAGTGTTTCTTGGACTCTGCCTGCCAACGCTCGTCCGTGAAGAACAAGCGCGCACGACCCCGAAAGCTCAGGCTGTGCTCAATCCAGACCGAGCCATTGCGCACCGCGCGGCGCAGGGCAAACAGGGTGGCCACCTCCAACGCCTGAAACGCCCGTTCCCGGTCTGGGCTGGAGATCGAAACCTGCCAGATCATTCCCAGACTTGGTGCCACCACTTCAACTGGCAGCTTTCTGGATCCTTTGAGATATAAAGCTTGCAGCTTGGCAAGGTACTCGATGGCAGGATGCTCGCCGGTGGCCTGCCAGGGCAGCTTTGCAATGGCGACGAGCAACGACCGCACGGGGCGAATTCCATCAATCAATCCCTCGCGGACCAGGGAGGCCCTGCTCGGTGGTTTGCGTTTCTGGGTTTCGGTGATCAAGGCTTCAAGACGGGCACGCAACTCAGCATCTGGCACCGCACCTTGCGCGCTCAAGGCAACAAGTTCGCCGAGCAGCGTTTTGTACATTGCGGCCCAATTGACGGTAGCGGGGACATCGGCGGCAGCCTGACGCCACAGATCGGCGATCCGGCGCTGCACCATAAGGATCAACTGGTCTGTGGTGGTGAACAGGCAATACCGAAGAAAGCATGCGACCTCCACGGTGCGCGCTGGCTCTTTGATCTTGGCTCCGGCTGAGGGCGGCCTGGAGACAAGTCGGCGCGCGTAGCGGCGCAAGATGAGATCGGGGATGTCTGCCAGGTGCTTATGAACGTCCAGCGTGTAAAGCAGGTCGATGCGCTCCAGTACCTCGCTGATTTGGCGGGTTGAGTGTTTCGCCGGTGCAGCCCATAGCCAACTCTGCTGGGTTTGTCCATCTGGGCGCAGCTCTGAAACTGAGGCTCGCCAGCGATCAAGTGTTGCTGGATCAACGCTGGCGGCGATGGCGGTGCCTGTTTCAACTTCAAGCTGGGCAAGTGCCGCCGCAATCAGTGTCCGAATTGCCCGCTCGTGCACGATCACCAGCTTGTTCTTGTACAGCCATTGACGCGCCCGCACGAGTAGCTGATCGCGGTCGGCGCAGCGCGCCACTTCGTCGCGCAGTTCACGTACCAGTGAGCGGCGCTGGTGCTCGCTCATCCACTGGAATCCAAGGACCGTGCAGGCTACTTGTTGGTGATCGAATAGCGTGCGCCCGCGTTCATACATGGCTCTCAGCGAGGCGACTTCTGGTGCTGCAATGCCAAGCTCGTTGCCAAGGTGGCGCCACAAGGCTACTGGAATTACCCGAAAGGCACCGAGCAAACGCCCACTCATGCGCAGGAAACCAATATGGAGCGCCAGACCAAGCTTGTGGGAATCACCTCGGCGTGCATTGATTGCGTCGCGCTCGGCACCATCGAAGGTGAAAAATGCCTTCATCTCGAAGTCGCTGATATCGCGGGGGAGCCCACGCATCCCCAAAAACGTTGTGTGCCAACCCTGCATCGTGAACCTCAAAAGTGGGAGGCCACCATACCCGTTTACAAAGCGAACAGGAAAGTCAATGAAATCAACGGTCTACCCAGACCACCCCCGCGCCAGTGCTAGCTTTGCGTACCGTCACTTATTGCACTGAAAACGAGGAGACCCCGTGAACTGACGAGCCCGGCCATGTTCGACCCCGACCTGCCCGCACAGGGCCTGCGCCCCACGCACGACCAGATGCTCAAGCACCTGCGCCGCTCCAACGCGGTGGCGCAGCGCGCGGTCTCGCTCGGCCACCATCCCTTCGGTGCCGTGTTGGTCGGCCCCGACCAGGAGACGGTGCTGCTCGAGCAGTGCAACATCGACACGGTCAACCATGCCGAGTCGACGCTCGCGCGCGTGGCGGCGACCAACTTCACGCCCGAGTTCCTGTGGGGCTGCACGCTCTACACCGCGGTCGAGCCCTGCTGCATGTGCGCCGGCACGGCCTACTGGGCCAACATCGGGCGCGTCGTCTACGGCATGACCGAGGCGCAACTGCTGGCCGAGACCGGCAGCCATGCCGAGAACCCGACGATGAGCGTGCCGTCGCGCTATGTGTTCGACCACTGCCAGAAGCCGGTCGAGCTCATCGGCCCGGTGCCGGAAATCGCCGAGGAAACCGTGGCGATGCAGCGGGCGTTCTGGGCATCGCGCTGAGGCGCGCGCGGATGCGTCTCAGCGCAGCAGCGGTGTATGCCGCAGCTTCTTGCAGTCCTTGCCCGTCGATTCCTTGACGAAGCGCTTGTCCTCCGAGGTGATCCAGCGCATGTTCTCGCGCGTGTCCTGTCCCCCGGCACAGAGCTGGACCACGTAGCCGATCTGCCAGTCGGGGCAGGCGCCTTCGGCCTGCCCGGTGGATGGGCAGGGGTGTTCCTGCCGAAAGGCGCGCTGCTCGGCGTGGTCGCGGTGCTTGTTGCGGGCGTCGGCCATGCCGGGCAGGGCGGCGAAGAGGAGGCAAAGAAGAAGGGTCTTGGTCATGGTGGAAGGCCGCGGCGCCCGGGCCGCGGTGCTCTATGCTATCCGGCTGCCGCGCGGGGTGCCGCACGTTGTCGCCCGCTCTCTTTCTCACTTCTCAGATGCACTTGCCGTTCCCGAATTCCGATGTCGCTACCGCGCGCGCGCCCCTGGTTGCCGTGACCGGCGCGACCGGCTTCATCGGCCGGCATCTCATCGCCGCGCTGGTGCAGGCGGGCTGGCGGGTGCGGCTGCTGCTGCGGCGCGAACCGTCCGGCGCCGAATGGCGCCAGTCGACGCCCGAAGTCGTGGCCGGCTCGCTCGACAACGAGGCCGCAGTGGCGCGTCTCGTGGAGGGCGTCGATGCGGTGATCCATCTGGCCGGACTCATCAAGGCGGCACGGCGTGCCGATTTCTTTGCGGTGAACGAGCAGGGTGTCGCGCGGATCGCGCGGGCGACGAAGCAACTGTCGCCCGACGCGCATTTCCTGCTGGTCTCCAGCCTGGCCGCGCGCGAACCGCTGCTTTCCGACTACGCCGCCAGCAAGCGTGCCGGCGAGGCTGCGGCACTCGACGCGATGGGCGCGCGCGCCACCGTGCTGCGCCCACCGGCTGTCTACGGCCCGGGGGACCGCGAAACGCTGCGCTTCTTCCAGGTTGCCCGCTGGCCGCGCGTGCCCCTGCTCGGCGGGCCGGACGCGCGCGCCGCGCTGATCCACGTGCGCGACGTGGCCCGGCTGATCGTCATGCTCGTCGCGTCGACGCCGCAGGGCCAGGTGCTGGCGGCGGCGGATGGCCAGCCAGCGGGCTATCGCTGGGACGAACTGCTCGGTGCCGCGGCGCGGGCGGTCGGCAACCCGACGCCGCGCTTCCTGCAGGCGCCGCAAGGGCTGCTGCGTGGCATCGCATGGGTCGGCGATGTGGCGCGCCTCGGCGGCTCGGCGGCCATGCTCAATTCGCAGAAGCTGCGCGAGCTGCGCCATGCGGATTGGGGCGTTTCGCCGGCCGAACTCGCGCGGCCGGAGGGCTGGTCGCCGCAGTTCGACATCGACACCGGCTTCGCCGATGCGGTCGCCTGGTACCGGTCGGCCGGCTGGTTGCCGGGGTGACGGTGACATCGTCCGATTCCGGCGCAGTCCCGGTCTGGGTGCTGCTCGGCGCGCGCCATGGCGACAACCAGCAACTGCTGGCCATCGCCGATGCCTTGGGCGTGCCGTACCGCACCGTGCCCTTGCGCTTCAACACCGCTGCGGGGCTGCCGCCGGTTCTGCTGGGCGCCTCGCGGCTGAGTTGGCGCAGCGAAGATGCGGCAGTGCTGCAGCCGCCCTGGCCGCGCGTGGTGCTGGCGGCCGGGCGCAAGAGCGTGCCGGCGGCGCGGTGGATCCGGCAGCGGTCGGGCGGGCGCACGCAGCTGGTCCACGTCAACCGGCCGTGGGCGCCGCTGTCGTGGTTCGACCTGATCGTGACGACGCCGCAGTACGCGGTGCCCAAGCGCGTCAACGTGCTGAGCCATCGCCTGCCCTTCATGCAGCCGCCGTCCGCGAGCGAGGTGCTCCTGCCGTCCGCATGGCAGGCGCAGGCGGCCCGCATGCCGCGGCCCTGGACGCTGGTGATGGTCGGTGGCGACAGCCGGCCCTTCGTGCTCGACGACGCGGCAGCCGTTGGCCTGGCGCGCCTCGTGAATGCACAGGTGCGAGCGCAAGGTGGCAGTGCCTGGGTGCTCGGCAGCCCGCGGACGCCAGCCGCTGCAATCGATGTGCTGGCCCAGTGCCTGGACGTGCCTGCGCATGTCGTCCGCTGGGGCGAGGGCGAGAACCCCTACGCCGCCCTGCGCCAGCGCGCCGACCGCATCATCGTCACGACCGACAGCGCGTCGATGCTGACCGAGGCGCTGCTCACCGGACGGCCGGTCGCGCCCTTCGCATTGCCACGGCAACCGGATTGGCGCTGGCGCCTGGCGACGGCCTGGCGCGCCGCCGCGGCACGGCGGCCAGGGTCGCTGGTGGCGCGCAGCTTCGATGCCCTGCAGGACCTCGGATTGCTCTCGTCGCTGCGCGACCTGGGCTTGCTGCACGCTGCGCTGGACGCCGCCGGTGCGTTCGACGGCGGCGGGCAGGTGCTCGCGTTGGCACGGCAGGAGCGCGAGGCCACGCTGGCGCGCATCCACGCACTGATCGATCGGCCCTGATCGGCTGGATCGGGCAGGGGGGGCCTGCTCAGGCCGTGGCGCGCGAGGCGCGGGCCACGCAATCCAGCGCATCGCTGCGCACATGGCCGCGCGCGATCTCGGCGTCGACCAGGGCGCGGTCGATCGCGCCGTTGTCCAGGCATTCGCCCAGCATCCGGAAGAACAGCTTTTCCTGCGCCGGATCGGGGTGCCGGCGGTAGCGCCCGGCACCGCGCCCCGTCAGCTTGCGCAGCCAGATGCCGGCGCGCGAGGTGAGCGTGGTGCCGCGCGGCGTGAAATCCGAGGGCAGGCCGGTCTTCCACGGCTGTGTGCGGCGATGGGTGTTGTGCAGCAGCTTGGTCTGGGGCGTGAGCCGGTCGAAGTCGTTCCACTCGGGCTCCAGTGCCGCGACGCTGCTGGGCGGCTCGAGCAGCAGCCACATCCAGTCTCGGTAATCACGCTCGCCGCGAAAGGTGCGCTCGAAGTCCGCTTCCCACTGCCAGTGCTTGAGGCGCGCGCAGTCCATCAGCATCACGCTCGACGCGTAGTGCAGCGGGCGGCGGAAATCGCCGTCCATCTGCCGCGCCATCACAGCAGCGCCGCCCATGTTGCGCTCGAGCAGCGCGTTGATGTCGCCGAGCGCGAAGATGTCGGGGTCGATCAGCACCGCGCGACCGGCATAGCCCATCTGCTCGGGCACGGCGAAGCGCAGCGGCGTGAACGACTGCAGGTCGTCGTTGCGCCACGGCACCTGCTGGCCTTCGCGCAGGTAGCGGCGACCCTCGAAGCGTTCGAAGGCCGGGAAGTCCGTCGTCTGGAGGATGCGCACGTCGAAGCGCTCGGGCGCGGCGCTGCGGCTGCGCAACGCGTGCTGCGCCACCAGGGCGCCGACGATCTGCTTGGGGTTGGTGTGGATGAAGACGGCGTTGCGCATGCCGTATTTTCACCTCTGGCACGACCCTAGCCGAGAACGATCCATCTCGGGTCACCCGAGCCGACTCGACCGCCGGGATACACTGGCGCCGCATGAAGGTAGTACATCTCCTACACGAGCCACATTTTCCGCAATCAATCCGAATGGCTGTCGACGTCCGAGTCGGTGCTGCATGGGGGAGTTCAGCATGCATTTGCTGATGACCGGTAAGGGCGCCAGCGGCAGTTGGCAAATCCGGGGCGTTCAACTGGGGCAGACATTGCGGGCAGCCGTGGTCCCGAACGCCAAAGATCTTGCACCCTACAACTTGGCAGTGCTCGTGAAGCGGCAGACAACCGATTTGCTGGAGAGATTCCATCAGTCCAAGGTCCCGCTGATCTGGGATGTGGTCGATGCATGGCCTCAGCCCATTGGAAACGCATGGCAGAAAGACCGGTGCTTGGAGTGGCTGGCCGGCGAAGTGAAGACGATCCGGCCTGCGGGGATCGTCGCGGCGACACGAGCGATGGCTCGGGACTGCGAGGGCTTTGGCGTGCCGGTGCTGGCGCTACCGCACCACGCACGGCCGGGCCTGCGGCAGAACCCGATCCGGCCGCTGAAAGTGCTGGGGTATGAAGGCGGGGAGAAGTACCTGGGACGCTGGCTGCCGATCATCAAACGTCAGTGCTCAGCACGCGGATTGCGGTTCGTCATCAATCCCACAGAGGTGGCGGACGTGGACGTCTTGGTCGCGCTGCGTGACTGCGATGGCTATGCCCCAAGGAATTGGAAGAGCAATGTCAAGCTGGCCAACGCACAGGGAAGCGGGACGCCAGTGATCTGCAATCGCGAGGCGGGGTATCTTGAGACGGCTTGCGGGGCTGAACAGTGGGCCGACGACGAAGCTGAATTCGCCGCGGCACTGGATGCGTTGGAGTCCACCGAGGCGCGGCGATCAACTGCGCAAGTCTTACGCGCTGCTGCTCCCAGCATCGATAGCGTCACCGCTACGTACCTTCAATGGCTGCGGTCGGAGTTCCAAATTTCCAAGGTACCATCGATAGCCGTTGCGACGACGGCCAAGCGACGATGGGGTATTTGGGGCGCGTCGTGAGCGCTCAACGCCGCGCACTGGCCAGCGCGGCGATGATCTGCCCGATGTCGTCGTCGCTGTGCGCCGCGCTGAGGCTGATGCGCACGAGGCTCAGGCCGGCGGGCGTGGCAGGCGGGATCATCAGGTTGGTGTAGATGCCGCTGTCCAGCAGCGACTGCCACAGGGCCTGTGCTTCGGCGCGTTCGGTGAAGACCAAGGCCACGACCGGGCCGGGCGTCGTGGTGCCCAGCCGGTAGCCGAGCTTCGTTGCTTCGGCGTAGAGGCGTTCGGCGTGCCGCCACAGTCGTTCGCGCAACGCATGGCCATCCAGCATCTGGCGCAGCGCTTCGCGCGTGGCCGCGATCGAGGGCGGCGACGACGAGGCCGTGAAGATGTACGGTCGGCTCACCATCCGAACGTATTCGAGTTCCGCGTGCCGGCCGATGCAGAAGCCGCCGACGCCGCCCAGGCTCTTGGAGAAGGTGCCGACGATGAAGTCCACGTCGTCGAGCACGCCCAGTTGCTCTGCCAGGCCGAGGCCGCGTTCGCCGAACACGCCGAAGGAATGCGCTTCGTCGACCAGCAGCCAGGCGCCATAGCGCCGTTTGATCTCGGCGATTTCCTGCAACGGCGCGCGGTCGCCCAGCGTGCTGTAGACGCCTTCGACCACGATCAGCGCGCGATGCGCATCGTCGCCCAGCCGCGCCAGGCGGCGGTCGAGGTTTTCGGGGTCGTTGTGCCGGAAGCGGATGGTCGTCGCATTGCTCAAACGGCAGCCGTCATGGATGCTGGCATGGCTGTCGGCATCCACCAGCAGGTAGTCGCCGGTGTCGGCCAGCGCGGAGATCACGCCGAGGTTGGTCTGGTAGCCGGTGGAAAAAACGATGCAGGACGGCCAGCCGACGGCGTCTGCCAGTTCACGTTCGAGGGCGCGGTGGCCGGCGTAGTTGCCGCTCGCCATGCGCGAACCGGTGGAGCCGGTGCCCTGGGTCTCGATGGCCGCGATGGCGGCGGCGCGGCAGGCGGCGTCGTAGGTCAGGCCGAGGTAGTTGTTGGTCCCCGCGAGCACCATGCGGCGCCCCCCGATGGTCGCTGAGGTGGCTGAATGGATCTCGTCCATCGGCGTCGCGATCGGTGCCACGCCACCCATCGCGTCCAAGCTCGCCTGGAGCTGGCGCTGCGCGCCGAACTTGTTGAGAAGACTCACGCCGCACCGCCGGTCAGTTGGGCGATGCCGGCGCGCAGCCCGTTGATGGTGTGCGCCTGGGCCAGCGTCTCCACCGGGATCGACAGGTCCAGACGGTCCTCGATCTCCATGACGAGGTCCATCACGCCGATCGAGTCGAGGTCTGCCTCCTGCATCAGGTCGGCATTGCCGCCCAGGCTCGCCGTGCCGGGACGGATCGCGTCGAGTGCTTCGCGGATGGCGCTTTCGATGGTTGCCAGATTCAATTCGGTCACGGGTGAGGGCTCAATCAGGGGTCGTCAGGGCAATGTCGCGGCCGATGCTCGCGTGCTGGGTCTGCACGCGCGCATCGTCCTTGACGAAGCCGACCTGCGGCTCCTCGCCGCAACGCTTGAGGAAGTCGCTGCGCGCCATGCTGCGCGACAGCTTGCCCGACGAGGTGCGCGGCAGGGTGTGCGGCGGCACCAGTTCGATCAGGCAATGGATGCCGAACTCGGCGTTGATGGCCTGCTTCAGGCGCACCGACAGCGAGGCCAGCTTGATCGGATCGGTTTCCCGGCACTGCACGACCAGCACTGCGGTTTCGTTCTCGTCCTCGTCCACGACCGTGAAGGCGGAGGCATCGGTCGGCCGGACTTCGGGCTGCTGCTCGGCCAGGTATTCGAGGTCCTGCGGCCAGATGTTGCGGCCCTTGATGATCATCAGGTCCTTGGCGCGGCCGGTGACGAACAGCGAACCGTCGGCGAAGTAGCCCAGGTCGCCGGTGTTGAGCCAGCCATCGTCCGACAGCACCTCTTGCGTGGCCTCGGGGTTGCCGAAGTAGCCCGACATCACGCTGGGCCCGCGCAGATAGATGGCGCCGCACCGGCGTTCGGGTAGCGCGTTGCCCCGGTCGCCCCGTACTTCGACCTCGAAGCCCGGCAGTGGCCGGCCGCAGTCGATGAAGGCCTTGCCCTTGACCGCGGCTTCACCCTCGATCGGCGGACGTGCCTCGCCCGTGCGGGACAACCTGTCGATGTCGATGAGGTCGCTGCGTGAGCCGCTGCCCACGGGCGCGAAGCTCACGCCCAGCGCACATTCCGCCATGCCGTAGCTGGGCAGGAAGGCGCGTTCGTCGAAGCCGGCCGGTGCCAGGATCTCCGACACCTGGCGCAGGGAATCAGGGTGGATCATCTCGGCGCCCACGCCGGCGATGCGCCAGGAGGACAGATCGAGCGCCTCGATGTCCGCCGGACGCAGGCGGCGTGCGCACAGCGTGTAGCCGAACGGCGGGCTGTAAGAGATGGTGCAGCGGTTGCGCGAGATCAGCTTGAGCCAGAGGCGCGGGCGCATCGCGAACTCGCGCGTCGGCAGGTAGTCGACCGAGCGCTGCGTGGCCATGCACCCCAGCACGATGCCCACCAGCCCCATGTCGTGGTAGTGCGGCAGCCAGGAGCAGAAGCGATCGTCCGCGGTGAGCGCAAAGCCATGGTTGAAGATGGCGCCCAGGTTGGCCATGACCGCGGACTGTGTGATCATCGTGCCGCGCGGGAAGCGGGTGCTGCCCGAGGTGTACTGCAGATAGGCCAGGTCGGTCGGCGCGGGCGGTGGCGGCAGCTTTTCCTGGGCGTCCAGTGCCAGGAAGTCGTCCAGCGTGCCGGACAGCGCGAGCGGCAAACCTTCGCTGGCTTCGTTCAGGAAGCCGACGAATTCGGACGGTGCGAAGGCAGCGACCGCCTGGCAGTCGCGCATCAGCTGGCGCAGGTGGCGAACGTACGCCTCGCGGCCGCCCAGGTGCACGGCGGCCGGCAGCGGCACGGGCACCAGCCCGGCGTACTGGCACGCATAGAACATGACGGCGAAGTCCGGGTGCGTTTGCGCAACCAGGGCCAGCCGCTGACCGCGGCCGAGCGGCGCCAGGTGGCGCGACATCTCCAGGGCGCGGCGACGCAGTTCACGGTACGGCAGAACGGCCGAGAGCTTGTCGCGGCCATCGTAGTAATTGAACCCGGTCTCGCCGGTCGCGGCATAGTCCAGGGCTTCCGTCAGGGTGGAGAAGAGCGCGCTGCGCAGCGGAATGCCACTGGCCGTCGGCGTCGGTGTCGTACCGAGGAGCATTGCTTGCGTCACCTTGCACCCTCCCGCTTCCCGTGCTCCTGAACTCTCGGGAGAACGCTAGAACACAACATTTTGGGCATGCACTGCTTCACTCTATAACTTGACTGAACTGTACGATACTGTACGGTTTTGGCTACCCGCAGGCCGCGCACCCCATGGAAAAAACTCGACCGCCGCGGGATTGTAAAATCCGGAAACGTCAAACTGTCATAAATGCTATGCACAGTGATCAGGTCTGGGTTTCGTCCAGAAGTTTCGCCAACTGCACCAACGTCGGGTAATCGAAAAGATCCGTGACTTCGATCCGTTGGGGGAATTCGCGCTCGATCGCTTCATGGATACGCGCCAGGGTGAGCGATTTGAGGTTGATTTCGAGCAAGTTGGTTTGGACCGTGATCTGCTGGTCTGGAATCAACGGCTCGCAGATCTCCTTGAGGCGCAGGGCCGTGGATTTCGGCTTCGCCTCGGCAGGTTCGATCGCAGCGTTCGCTGACATAAACCCTGCCAATTCCGCGAGTATTGTAGCGAATTCGCCTTGTTCGAAGGCGGCGGCCAGGGCATAGCGTTGCAGCTTGCCACTTGTGGTCTTCGGAATGGCGCTCACGGGCACGACGTTGTTCAGCGCCAGGTCGGTCTTCTGGCCGATGATGCGCCGCAATGCCTGCGCCTTCGGCACGAAGTCCGCCAGATTCCCGCGGTGGATCACGAAGAGGGCCACCGACTCGGTGCCTTCGATCGCATCGCGCACACCGACCGCCGCCACGCGGTTGGCCTCGATGCCAGGCACCTGTTGGGCGATTTCCTCGAGGTCGGTCGGGTAGTAGTTCTGGCCGTTGACGATGATCAGGTCCTTGGCCCGACCGGTGATCACGAGTTGGCCGTCGAGGATCAAACCCAGATCGCCGGTGTCCAGCCATCCTGGGTTCGCGCCCGAATCGGCGCTGGTGCGTCCGCCGGGAAAGTAGCCGTGGGATACGTTGTCGCCGCGGATCCGCACATGGCCGACCGTCTGCTCGGGCAGCCCGTCGCCGGTGTCGCCCACGATGCCGAGCTCGCATCCGGGCACGGCGCGGCCGAGCTTGACGAATTCGATGGCATGCGTCGACCCAGGTGCCGCAGCCCGCACCGGCGCGCCGACGCGAAGGGTTGTCCGGTCGAGTTCGATCGTCTCGAGCGGCGTCGAGGGGGGCGGAAAGCTGACCGCCAGGCTGGCTTCGGCCAACCCGTACACAGGAAACATGGCGTTCGGCCTGAGTCCGTGGGGCGCCATGGCCTGGGTGAAGCGCCGGCACAACTCGGCGGAGATCGGCTCGGCGCCATTGAAGATCAAGCGCACGGCAGACAGGTCCAAGCCCTGTGGCGGCTTGAGCGCGAACTGCCGCAGGTAATGCTGGTAGCCGAAGTTGGGCGAGCAGAGCACCGTGGCGCGGCGCTGGCTGGCCTGCTCGAGCCAGAGCAGGGGGCGGCGCGCGAACAGGTCGGTGCGCATGATCGCGTGGCTGGCGCCGCAGGCCAGCATGTTCAGGTGGAAGCCGATCAGGCCCATGTCGTGGGACAGCGGCATCCAGCTGAGCGCCACGTCGCGGTCGGAGAAGGCCGCGGCTTCGATGATCGCGGCGATGTTGGCGCACAGGTTGCGGTGCGTCAGCAGCACGCCCTTGGGTTCGCCGGTGGAGCCGGAGGAATACTGGATGAACGCCAGGTCGTCCGGACGCGGCGACACGGGCTGTCCCGGTTCGCCGCCGATGTCGAGGCCGCCCGGAACCAGGGCGCGGGCACGCAGCGCCGCCGCCTGGTCGGCCAGCCCTTGTGCCGCGGCGAAGCCGTCGAGCCGTTCCAGCGACGTGCGGTCGATGTAGACCGACGCCTTCGGGCCGAGCTGCGCGAACACACGCAGCAGCTTCTGGCGGTGCGCATCGGTGGCGCCGGGCGCGAGCGGCACCGGCACGATGCCGCCCAGCACGCAGGCCCAGAACATTTCCAGGAAGCGCTCGTTGTCTGCCAGGCACAGGACCACCGTGTCGCCGGTCGCGATCGACTGGCGCTGGAGTGCCCCGAGCACGGCGAGCGCGCGCTGGCGCAGCCGCTGGAAGCTCAGCACGCGCTGCTCCTTGTCGCCTTCGATGAGCGTGATCTGGCGGTCGTCGCGCGTGGTGGCGGGCAGGATGGCGTGGAGGGTATCGAATCGCATGAAGGAGGTGCCGCTCAGCGGCGCGACACGAGCCGCATCCGCAGGGGATGGCGCGTGCGCAGGTTGATCTGGAACTCGGCTTCGGCCGGCTCGGTGCCGACGGGAACCAAACGGAAGCGCTCCGCCACCATCGTCAGGTGCGTGGCCATCTCCGCCATGGCGAAACCCGCACCCACGCAGAAACGCGGGCCGGCCGAGAAGGGCAGGTAGGCGAAGCGATGCCGGCCCGCGGCCGCATCGGGCATGAAGCGTGCGGGATGAAAGGCCTCGGGGCGCTCCCACTGGGCCGGGTCGCGGTGCAGCAGGTAGGGGCAGATGAAGATGTCGGTGCCAGCCGGCACGTGGTAGCCGCCCAGGGTGTCGTCCTGCACGGCTCGGCGGCTGAAGAGCCACACCGGCGGGTAGAGCCGAAGCGCTTCCTGCAGCACCTGTTCGACGTAGTCTGCCGATGCGAAGGGTGTCGCCAAGGCCTGGTCCGGCGCGGCTTCGGTGGGCGCCGCATTGGCGATGGCGGCGTGGAGCGCCGCCTCGGCTTCGGGGTGCCGGGCCAGCAGGTACCAGGTCCAGTTGAGCGTGCTGGCGGTGGTCTCGTGGCCGGCGACGATCAGCGTCATGACCTCGTCGAGCAAGGCCCGGTCGGGCATCGGCTCGCCGCTGGCCTTGTCGCGGGCCTGCATCAGCATCGAGAGCCAGTCGGACTCGACCCGCGCCTCCAGGCGGCGGGTCTCGATGATGGCGCGCACGAAGCGGGCCAGGCCGCGGAAGCGGGCCGCGAACTGCAGATCGCGACGGCTCTCTTCGGTCAGCAGGTCGAAGGGGCTGCCGCCCTCGGTCTCGACCAGTCGGTCGAAGTCCGCACTGAACAGCGCCCGCAGCACGATCTCGAGCGCGACGCTGCTGAGCTCGTGCGTCAGGTCGATGGGCTCGCCGCTGTCGGCATGCGCGCTCCAGCGCGTCAGCAGGTCAGCGTTGACCTGCCGCACCACCGGTGCGAAGCCGCGCGTGGCCTGGCCCTGGAAGGCCGGTTGGATCATGCGGCGCTGGCGCACCCACAGGTCACCGTCGCTGACGATCAGGCCGTTGCCGAGGAGCACGCGCACACGCTCCAGGCCCGCGCCCTTGACGTAGTTGCCGCGGTTGGTCAGCAGCACGCGGCGGATGTCGTCGGGGTCGTGGATGACGAGGCCGTCGCCCGGGCGCGTCAGCGACGGAACGCGACAGATCGGGCCGTAGCGTGAACGCAATTGCTGCAGCACCGGCAAGGTCTCATCATTGGCGTCGAGGTCGTAGCCCTGGTCGGGGCCCGGCGCCAAATGTCCCTGTGCCATAATCCAAAATTACCCTTGGTGGTGAGCCTTCGATTATGTCATGTGCGCGCCAATGCTGCGCCCATGCCCATCTCCGTCTTGATTGCCCATGACTTCGTGCTTTCCACGGCGCTCGAGGCTGCTTGGATGGACGAATTGCCGCTCGACCGCCGGATCCAGATCTCCCGCTGGCCCAGCGTTCGCAGCCGGCACCGCTCGCTGATCGCCAGCCGATTGCTGCGCGAAGGGCTTCGGCAGTTCGGTCACCGCGGCACCGTGCTCGCGTCGTTGCGCTACACCCCGCGCGGCCGACCGACGCTCGATCTGCCGGTCGACTTCAGCATCTCCCACTGCGAAGGGCGCGTCGTCTGCGCCGTGTCGACCGACGGCTCGATCGGCGTGGACGTCGAGGCGATCGGCACGCTGACGGGCGACGACTTCCCGCGCTACCTCAACGACGGCGAGCGTGCCTGGGCCGGTCGTGATCCGCGGCGCTTCTGTGCGGTTTGGACGCGCAAGGAGGCGGTGGCCAAGGCTGCGGGCGCCGACAGCCTGGACAAGCTTCGCGACATCGATACCCGGCCGGCGGGTGAGGACGCTGCATTCGCCGGCCAACTCTGGCAGACTTCGGCGCTCGATATGGGAAGCGCCCACGTGGCGCATCTCGCGTTTCGAAACCGGTGCGCGACACGGGTGTCCAGCGCATGGCTCGAACTCGACCTGTGCATCGATCGGGCCTGATTCCCCGACCCGCATCGCCGACCCACCCCCAACCGTCCTTCCTTTTCTGATTGGTGAACCAACGTGTCCAGACCTGAGCGTGCCCTCATCCTCGGCGCCGGCCAAGGCAGCCGCCTGCTGCCGCTGACCGAACAACTCCCGAAGTGCCTGCTCGACCTGGGCAATGGCCGCAGCATGCTCGAATGGCAACTGCGCGGACTGATGGAGGCGGGCATCGGCGAAGCGGTCGTCGTGACCGGCTTCCGTTCCGACCTGGTCGAGCAGGCGCTGCAACGCATCACGCCGGCCGGCATGACGGTGCGCACCCTGTTCAATCCGTTCTACAAGCTGGCCGACAACCTCGCGAGCTGCTGGATGGCCCGGTCCGAACTCCGGGCGCCTTGCCTCATCCTCAACGGCGACACCCTGTTCGAGCCCGAGATCGCGCGCCGTCTGCTCGCGGCACCCGCGGCGCCGATCACGGTCACCATCGACTGCAAGGCAGGCTACGACGCCGACGACATGAAGGTCGAGGTGGAGGGAGATCGCCTGCGCGCCATCGGCAAGACCTTGTCGGCCGATCGGGTCAATGGCGAATCGATTGGCTTCCTTCGCTTCGAGGCCGAGGGTGCGGCGCTGTTCGTCGCCGAGCTCGAACGCACGATGCGTACCGCCGAAGGCCCGGGCCTGTGGTACCTCTCGGCGATCCATCGCCTGGCCGGTGCGGGGGCGGACATCCGCGTGGCCTCGATCGAAGGCCTGCAGTGGGGCGAACTCGATTTCCCGGCCGACCTGACGTACGTCCGGACCCTGGCTGCCGGCTGGCTCGGCGCCAGCGCGACGCCGCAGACAGCGAAGCTTTCAGCGACCGCCTGAGGTGGACGGGCCATTCAGGCCCGGGCCCTCGGCCGCCACCAGTCGGCGCACCAGGTCCAGGTCCGCGGCCTTGTCCACGTCGATCGCGGCGCGCCCGTCGCGGATCGACACCAGCGCGAGCCGCGCACCGCCGGACAACGCGCCCAGCCGCTCGGCCGCTGCCGCCGAACGGAGCCAGCCCAGCCGATAGCGCAGCGCGAACCACCAGCCCAGGCGCTGCATCATGCGCAGCGGCTCCTTGCGCAGACGTTCCATCTCGCCCCAGAACACGATCACGCCGGCCGCCTTCGGCCGTGCCAGCAGGAACAGGTTGCAGCCCGAGAAGTCGTCGTCCGAGAAGCGCAGCCAGGTGCGCCGCGTGGCGGGCGCGGCCGCTTCGACCGCCTGGCGCGGTGCCAGCGCGGCGGCCACGTCGGCCTCGGGCGGGCAGGCGGCGAGGAATTCGTCGATCCATGCGGCCTGCAGCAGCGCGTGGTCGGCCGTGGTGACGAGCAGGGGCGTGCCTTCTTGTGCGAGTGCGGCGGCGACGGTGGCGCTCGGGCCTCCCTGCGTCGGCATGGTCGTCCAAGGCTTGCCGCAGACATCAGGCTGGAGACCGGGCAGGTCGTTCAGCAGTCCGGGTCGGTCGATCGCGATCACGATGCGCCCGACGGCCGGCGCAGCCACCAGTGCCGCGACGACGCGCTCGATCATGGTCGTGCCACCGATCTCGATCAGCGCCTTGTGGCTCACGCCGGCGTAGTCGGCCAGCGGGTCGCCGCCGGTCCGTGTGCCGGCCAGCACCAGCGCGGTGAGTGGGGCTGCCATGTCAGGTGGAGAGCGTCTTCTCGTACACGCGGTAGGTCTTGTACGGGGCGGCGCCGAGAGACTCGATGATGTGCCGCATCGGCCGGTTGTCCTCCAGGATCCACGACAGTTCGACCTGCTTCACGCCCTTGGCGCGCAGGCCCTGTCGCATCGTGTCGATGGCCAGGAAGGGCGCGATGGCGCCGGCCAGTTCGCCGCTGATGCTGCGGCTGATGCCCATCAGCGGCACGCGCGCCGTCTTCGTGCCGCGCTTGAGACGCAGCATCAGCTTGGCCCAATTGAAGGGCAGCAGCTTGCCGCCGAAGTCCGCGATCATCTCGTTGAGGTTGGGCAGGGCGATGCCGAAGCCCACGGCCTTGCCGTTGAGTTCGACGATGGCCACGCAGGTCGGGTCGATGAACATCTTCAGGCTCTTGGCCATGTGCGCGATCTCCGCTTCGGTGAACGGGATGAAGCCCCAGTTCTGCGACCAGGCGTCGTTGAAGATCGCGGTGACCGTGTCGAACTCTTCGAGGTAGCGCTTGGTGTCGAGGTTGCGCACCGTCAGCGCCGACGGCTTGCGCGGGCCGATCATGCGGCGCGCGGCGGCGGGCATCTCGTGCTCGATGTCGTAGAGGTAGGCGATCGTGTCCTTCGCCTTCGCGTAGCCCTCGGCCTCGACCCGTGCGCCGACGTAGCGGGCGTCGTGGCCCATCAGCATCATCGGCGGCGTATCGAAGCCATCGATCAGCAGGCCCGTCTCCTCGTTGATCGACAGGTTGAAGGGGCCGAGCACCTTCGTCTTGCCGCGCGCGGCGAGCCACGCTTCGGCGGCCTTGAACAGCGCCGCGAAGACCTCGGCGTCGTCTTCCGCGCAGATCATCCCGAAGTGGCCGACCGAAGGGTCCTTCACGAGCTTGTCGATCTGTGCGCTGATGCGGCCGACGTCGCGCCCGTCCTTGCGGGCGAGCCAGAACTGCGTTTCGGCATGCGCGAAGTAGGGGTTCTTGCGCGGCGACAACGCCTCGCGCCGCTCCATCATCAGCGGCGGCACGAAGTGCGGGTCGCGTGCATGGATGCGCGAAGGCAGCTGGATGAAGCGGTCCAGTTCCGCCGGTGTGCGCACCGGAACGATTTCGAGCGTGGTCATCAGACTTCAGACAGCCGGGCGGGCCTTGTTGCGTGCGAGGAAGCCGAGCCAGAGCGTGCGAACGCCGTGCCAGGCGAACGTCAGCCCTTGCCAGGCGGTGACGAGGTACAAGCCGGCCGGGCCGGCGCCGATCAGCAGCGCGAGCGCCATGATCGTCATGGTGATGTTGCGGCGGGCGATGAAGCTGCGCACCCGGCCGTCCAGCCGGGTCGCCGCGTGCAGCGCGAAGCCCAGGCGCGCCTTGGCGACGCCGAGCACGATGCGGTCGCCCAGGTAGAAGACGATCAGCCAGACGGCCGATGCGTAGAGCGGATCGTCCATCGACCGCCCGCCCAGGCCCCAGGCCCAGGCGAAGTACCAGAAGGGCGGGTGCACGATGTCCAGGCCATGGTCGAGCACGTTGCCGATGGCCGAGTCGGTGAGCGTCACGCGCGCGATCTTGCCGTCGACGCTGTCGAGCACGCTCATGCCGTAGGCGCACAGGAAGCCCAGCAGGAAGTCGCCCCGCGCGAACAGCGGCACGGCCACGACCGTCAGGATGATCGACAGCACCGTCACCGTGTTGGGGTGGATGCCCCAACGGGTGCACAGGCGCACCAGCGGCCACACCAGCGGCGGGTAGACCCAGCGCGTGAGCAGGTCGGTCGAGCCCTTGTAGTTGTCCCAGAACATCTGGCGCTCGAGCCGGCGGCGCGTGGCCTTGTCGTTCACCGCGTAGATCCAGTAGGGCAGAGAGCGCCGCAGCTTGTTGACGTAGGCGGGGAAGTCCTGCTCGTCGTACGGCGCGATACGGCCTGCGGCCAGCAGGGCGTCGGCCACCTCGCGCAGCGTCTGTGCGTCGGCCGGGATGGCGTCGATCAGCGCGGGCTCGAGGCGCAGCACGACGGCGCGTTCGGCGCCCTCGCCGCGGGTGGCGACGCACGGGGACGTGCCGCGCAGCAGCACGTCGATCAGCCGCGGGTCGACCGCATTGCCGCCGTCGATCGCCACCAGCGCGCCGCCGGCCAGCGCCTGGCGCAGGCGCGCGCCCAGCGCTGCGGTGTCGACCTCGGGTCGTGCAGCGGGCCAGGCGGTGCGCCCGGCGTCGACGCCGGACAGGACGACCTGCACCCCGGCATCGAGGTGCTTCACGCTGCGCCGCAGGCGCTCGACCGGCGGGATGCCGTAGAGGGGTTCGGCGCGGGTGGCGCCGGTGGTGTCGATCCAAAGATTCATAGACGCTCGGAGGCTCTCAGTTGCAGGAGGCCGATCGCGGCGAACAGCGCCGGCGCGGCGAGCGCGATGACCAGGGGGGGCCAGCGGGCGGCGAGCCCCAGGGCTGCGACGATCCCGTCGCAGAGAAGAAAGCCCAGGCCCAGGATCAGCGCCATCGCCATTCTCGACCCACCGCCCGTTCCGCGCGGCAGCGACACCGCCGTCGGCAGCGCCAGCAGCAGCATGACGAAGATCGCCAGCGGCGCGGCGTACGAACGGTACAGCACGCTCTGGTAGTAACGGTGGGGCTGGGTCCCGGTGCGCGTGCCGGCGATCACCTCGGCCAGCATGGCGGTCGAGAGGTTCGGCCGCGCGACGTCGAGCCGCAGCACGTCCTCGGGCCGCAGGTTGGTGTCCCAGGCGCGCTCGGCCACCTGGATGCGTTCGACGCGCCGGTCCCCATAGACGAATTCGTTGACGCCCTTGAACCGCCAGACCTGGCCGTCCCATTGCGCCTCGGTGGCGGTGAGTCGGCTCTGGATCAGGCCGCGGTCGTCGCGGACATACAGCCGGACGTCGATCAGCCGCCGGCCATCGGGGCTGGTGCTTTCCATGGACACGGTGCCGCCGGAGGTGTGCGCCCAGCGCTTGGTCGGCGTGTCGTCGGCCGGCGCGCTCGCGCTCCACCATTCCTTCAGGCCGTTCTCGGCCGGCGGCAGGACATGGTCGGACAGCACGAACTGGGCGACGGCCAGCACCGCCGCCAGCGGCAGCAGGTAGCCGAGCAGCCGCATCATGCTCAGGCCCGCCGTGCGCATGGTGGCGATCTCGAGGTTGCGCGCCATGTTGGCCAGCGCCATCAATGTGCCGAGCAGCACCGCGGGCGGCAAGGCCATCACCAGCTCGGCCGGCAGGCGCAGCAGGCCGTAGTAGACGATGCCGATGAAGCCCTGGTCGCGCTTGAGCACGTCGGTGGTCACGTCGAGTAGCTCGAGCACCTGCATCAGCGCGGTGATGACCAGCAGCAGCACGAGGATCTGCGTGCCGACGCGGCGCCGCAGGTACGAAGCCATCGCGCGGTTCATGGCGCGGCCTTCGCCACGTTGCTCAGGCGCCGCGGCTTGAGGCGTTCGATCAGGCGCTCCAGCACGCCGACGGTGCGCGACACCGGGTTGTCGCCGGGCCAGGCGAGGCTGCCGCGGAAGATCCACAGGCTCAGCAGCGCGAAGAGCAGGAAGGGCGTCCACACCGCCAATGCAGCGGGCAGGCGGCCGCTCTCGGCCAGGCTCTTGCCGAACTGGAGCGTGTGGTTGAGCAGCAGCAAGGCCAGCGACGCGAAGACCACGCCCGGCGTGCGGCGACCGCGCTTGGACGCCATGCCCAGCGGCAGCGCCAGCAGCGGCAGCAGCAGGGGCAGCAGCGCACGTGCCAGCCGGCTGTGGAATTCGGCGGCCGAGTCGGGGTCGCAGGTCTTGCACATGGCCAGCCAGAGTTCGGGCAGCGTGCGTTCGGTGGCCGTCTCGCCGCGATCGCGGTAGGGCGCACGCGTCTTCGAAAAATCTTCCACGTAACCGTCGACGAAGCGGGTGGTGGCGATCGCGCCGTCGGGCGTCTGGCGCACCCGCAGGCCATCCTCCAGCTTGAGGCGCATCTTGCGCGTGTCGGGGTCGCTTTCGAGCTGGCCGCGCACGGCGGTCGTGATCTCTTCGATGCCGTTCTGGCGCCGTTCCATGAACACGCCGGTGAAGCGGCGGCCGTTGTCTTCGACCCGGTCGGCGCTGAAGCTGAAGCCGTGGGCGATGTCGATGAAGCGGTTCTCTTCGATCTTCGCGTCCCAGTTGGTCTGCAGCACCGCGTCCATCTTCACGTGGTAGTCGTAGCGCGCCAGCGGCTGCAGCCGGCCAAAGAGGTAGAGATTGAACACGCACAGGAAGAGCGCGAGGATGAAGTAGGGCGCCGCGATGCGCGCGATCGAGCGGCCGGTGGCGAGCATCGCGTCGAGCTCGCTGTCGTCGCCCATGCGCGCGGCGGCCATGAAGATGGCGGCCGTGAACGCCACCGGCAGCGCGAGGCCCAGGTAGTGCGGCACCAGGTCGGCTGCGAGGAACAGCACGCTGGCGATCGATGCACCCGTGGACGCCGCGATGTCGAACAGACGCAGCAGGCGCTGGAGCATGGTCGCCAGCAGCATGGTCGCCAGCGCCGTGAAGAGCGGCACGGCGAACAGGCGCACCGCGTAGCGGTCGAGCCGATCGAACGAGAAAAAGCGCAAGGGACGATGCCTCAGTCTCTCAGGGGGCGGTGCGCTGCAGGGCCTCGCGCAGGGCGACGCTCAGTTGGGCGGTCATCGCGGCGTCGAGCGCGACGGCCGCGTCCAGCGCCGGCGGGCCGGGCCAGCCGGCGTCAGGGAAGGCCACGCCGTCGAAGCTGCGCGTGCCGTCGTAGCGCGGGATCACGTGGAAGTGCACGTCGGGGTCGACCATCATCAGCATCAGGTAGTTGATGCGTTCGTAGCCCACCACCTCGTGCAGCGCGGCCTCGATGCGGCGGACCATTCCCTGCATTTCCGCGAAGGCCTTCGCGCTCACATCGGCGAAGGCCTGGACCGGCTCCCGGCACACCAGCACCAGTGCCCCCAGCGTGGGCTGCTTGGGGCGCAGCAGCAGCGTCCAGCAGTCCGTCTGCGCGAGGCGTGTGGCGGGATCGCCGAATTTCGTTTCAGTGGCATTGGCCATCGCAGTCGTCCAGGGTCGTGTGTTGCTTGTGCTCAGCGGGCGACATTCTCGCCTGAGTCGCTTCAGCGAGCGCGCGGCAGGGCCAGCGCGTAGGCGCCGTCGGCGACGAAGGCCTCGGCCTCGGTCGACCAGCGGCGCACCTCGACCATGACCTGGGGGCCACCGGCGCCGTCCATCAGTCTCAGCCGGTGCCAGAGCGCGCCCTGGTCCTTCGGGTTCGGCACGGCCGACGACGAGGGCACGCAGAGGCATGGGATCGGCAGCGACGGGCCAGCGACCACGTCCATGCGGGCGTCGCGGGCGTGGCCATGCAGTACCAGCTCGGCGCCGGCACGCTTGAGCACGGCGCGCAGCGCCGGGGCGTCGGCCAGGGCCTTGCGCCAGCCGATGGCGCCTGCGGCCGGCGGGTGATGCAGCATGACGATGCGGGTCCGTCCCGCCTGGCCTTCAGCGATCAGCAGCTGTTCGAGGCGCGCGAGCTGCGCGTCGCCGAGCCGGCCGCGGGCCAGCAGCGGCGCGGTCGGCAGCGCCGAGTTCAGCCCGATCAGCGCCACACCGTCGCGGTGGTGCACGACGGGCCAGCCGTCGTCGGCGCGAGTCCAGCCCTGCCAGAGCCCGAGGCCCTGTGCGTGCGGCACGGGCACCAGGGCGTCGTGGTTGCCCGGGACGATGCTGATGCGCTCTGGCGGCGCGAGCGCCGTGAGCCAGCGCGCCGCCTGCTCGAATTCGCCGGGCAGCGAGAAGTTGGTGATGTCGCCGGTGACCAGGATGTGATCGACCGCATGGGCGCGCAGGTCCTGCGCGAGCGCGTCGAGGATGTCGGTGCGGTGCAGCGCGCGCCGCCGCTGCCACGACCAGGCACTGAGCTGGCGCTTCGACAGGCGTTGCCGTGGCGAGAGCACCGGCTCGAAGGGAAGGTGCAGGTCCGACACGTGGGCCAAGGTCAATCCGCTCATCGATAATCGCCCGCTGCTTTCTGTCTGGACACTCGCTTCGATCATGCCAAAACTTCTTACCCCGCGTGCCGGGCTGCCCAAATGAGCGCCGACAAGGTGCCCACCCAGCGCGTTGCCGGGATCGTCGTCGGCCAATCGCCCTTGCGTGTCTGGGGCCTCACGTCGGAGGCCCGCTTGCAGCGCCAGTTCGCGCGGGCCGGCATGGCGGCGACGCCGGCCGATGCCGACCGTGTCGTGCTGCTGCGGGCCGATTGGGTCTTCGACGAAGCGCTGGTGCGCGGCCTCGCCGGTGCGACGGACGACGTCGCGTTGCGGGCGGGCGAGGGCGACGGCGAGGTGGTCGCGCTGTCGGTCGCGGCTGCGCAGGCCGCCGAAGCCGCGACGCGGCTGGCCGAGCGGCAAGCGCTGGCCGGCGCACGCACCGTCTCGCCGGCGCAGATCGCCGACGGCTACAACGACAAACTGCGCAAGCGCGAACCGCCGTACCTGCTCCCGCTGACCGCGGAAAGCATGGACGCCATCGAGTGGCGCACCTTCCGCGGCGCCTACAAGGGCGTGACCGACCTGGTCACGCTCTACGCCTGGCCGCGGCCGGCGCGCTACGTCACGCGGCTGTGCGCCGAAGCCGGCATCACGCCGAACCAGGTGACCTCGCTCAGCCTGGTGCTGGTGCTGGCCGCGATGTGGCTGTTCTGGACCGGGCACTACGGCTGGGGACTGGCGGCCGCCTGGGGCATGACCTTCCTCGACACGGTGGACGGCAAGCTGGCGCGCGTCACGCTGAACTCGTCGCGCTTCGGCGACTTCTTCGACCATTCCATCGACCTGGTCCATCCGCCGTTCTGGTGGTGGGCCTGGATCGTCGGGCTGGCGGCCGTCGGCCTGCCGCTGACGCATGCCGCGCTGGCGCTCACGGCCATCGTCGCGGGCTACGTGCTGCAGCGGCTCGAAGAAGGCCTGTTCATCGCGTGCTTCGGCATCGAGATGCACGTGTGGGAGCGCTTCGACAGCCGCTTCCGGCTCATCACCGCGCGCCGCAACCCGAACCTGCTGCTGCTGACCGCGTCCCTTCCCTTCGGCCGTCCCGACCTCGGCATCCTCGCCGTGGCGATCTGGACCGTCGCCTGCCTGGCCGTGCATGCCGTGCGGCTGCTGCAGGCCGCCGTGGCGCGCCGCCGCGGCCCGCTGCGCTCCTGGCTTTC
Source organism: Acidovorax sp. T1 (assembly GCF_002176815.1). Lineage (NCBI taxonomy): Bacteria > Pseudomonadati > Pseudomonadota > Betaproteobacteria > Burkholderiales > Comamonadaceae > Acidovorax > Acidovorax sp. T1. The sequence goes on from NZ_CP021648.1 coordinate 544,027, forward strand.
GGCCTCGACGTGAGCGAGGACCTGCGCGCGCTGATCGACGACGAGCTGCGGCGCGCCGTGTCGCCCGCCGTCGTCACGCTGGCCGAGCGGCTGGCCGCGCGCGCGCAAGGCGGGGCGGCCGCCGTGCTGTTCTACGGCTCGGCCCTGCGCGACAGCGCGCTCGACGGCGTGCTCGACTTCTACGTGCTGGTCGACCGCGTCGGCGACTGGCCGGGCTCGTGGCTCGCGGCCTGTGCCAACCGCGTGCTGCCGCCGAACGTCGGCTACCTGGAGGAGTCGGTCGATGGCCGCAGCCTGCGCGCCAAGTACGCGGTGATGACGGTCGCGCAGTTCCGGCGGGCGATGTCGGTGCAGCGCATCGACACCACCCTGTGGGCCCGCTTCTCGCAGCCCTGCGCCTGCATTCATGCGCGCAGCGAGGCCGACCGGCTCACGATGCGCGATGCGGTGTGCGACGCGGTGGTGGCCGCCGCGCATTGGGCGGCGATGCTCGGGCCGCTGCGCGCCGAGCCGGTCGCCTTCTGGCGCGCCCTCTATGCGCGCACCTACGCGGCGGAGTTGCGGGTCGAGCGCAGCACGCGCGGCGCAGACCTGCTCGCGCACGACGGGCCGCGCTATGCGCGCCTGCTGCCGCTGGCCTGGGAAGAGGGCGGGCTGGCCTTCACCACGGCGCCGGGCGAAGTGGCACCCGTGCTCGCGCCGGACGAGCGCACCACCGCCGAGCACCGCTGGCGCAGGCGTCGCCGGCTGGGGCCGGTGCTGAACCTGCTGCGGCTGCTGAAGGCGGCGCTGACCTTCGACAACGCCACCGACTATGTCGCGTGGAAGGTCGAGCGCCACAGCGGCTACAGGATCGAGCCCACCCCCTTCCAGCGGCGGCATCCGCTGCTGGCGGCGCCGGGCATCTACTGGCGCTTGCGCCGCCGCGGCGTGCTGCGCTGATGCGCCGAGAATGGGGGGATCTTTCCCGCCTTCTCGCCCATGCCCTTCTTTCCCCTGAGTTTTTCCCGGCATCGCCTCTGGCTGTGCACGGCGGCCCTGCTCGCATCCACTGCGTTCGCCGCCGAACCGAGTGCGCCGCCGCCGCGCGACGCCGAGGCCAAGGTCTACCCGACCCGCATCGCGCGCTCCTTCACCGTGCTCTACCAGATGCAGCGCGGCGGCATCCGGGGCAGCGGCGAGTTCGTCTGGAAACGAACGGCCGATGCCTACGAGGCGCACCTCAAGGGCACGGTCGCCGGCCTGGCGCTCATCAACTGGGGCAGCCAGGGCGGCTTCGACGCCGCGGGCGTGGCCCCCGGCAGCTACGTGGAGAAACGCCTGGGCAAGTCCGCGCGGGAGGCGACTTTCGTGCGCAGCGAATCGAAAATCGATTTCTCGGGCTCCGCCCCGGACATCCCGCTGGTGCCGGGCGCCCAGGACCGCGTGAGCTGGCTGGTACAACTGCAGGCCATCCTGACGGCGGACCCGGCCAAGGCGAAGGCCGGCGGGCGGGTCGTGATGCCCGTGGTGGGCGTGCGCGGCCGAGCCGAAACCTGGATCTTCGAAGCCTCGGGTGCCGAGACGGTCAAGACCCCCGCAGGCAACCTGCGGACCCAGAAGCTGACACGCGTGCTGCGCCAGCCCGACGACACCCGGGCGGAGGTCTGGGTCGAGCCGGCGCGGCAGTTCCTGCCGGTGCGCATCCGCCTCACGCTGCCGCCCTTCGACGCGCCGCTGGACATGACGCTGGCCGACGTGAGCGGATAGCCGTTTTCCTGCAGAACGCTGCGGAACTGGAGCCCCCGCCGGGGGCTTCCCGCAACCGGTATGCTTTAGCCCCCTCCCGATTCCTTCCGCAGAGCCGTGACTGCCACCTCCACCCCCCTTGAACGGGCTCCCGCCGCCTCAGCGGCTGCACGAAATTTCGCATGGCGGGGGCAGGCGCGCGCGCTGATCGACGACCTGTTCGAACGCTCACCGGCCATCTACTGGACCGACTTCCTGCTCAGCACGGGCATCGGCTGGGCGTTGACGGCCGTCTATTTCTTGGCGACGCCCTGGAGCGCCGTGCAGATCGCCGCGTTCGTGGTCGCCAGCCTGCTGTTCTTCCGCTCGGGCACCTTCATCCACGAGATCATCCACATGCCGAACCAGCAGATGGTGTGGTTCAAGCGGGCGTGGAACCTGTTGCTGGGCATCCCTTTCCTGATGCCGTGGATCATGTACAGCAACCACATCGAGCACCACAACCACCGCCGCTTCGGCACCCCGTCGGACGGCGAATACCTGCCGCTCGGTTCGTCGCCAGTGAAGGAAACCCTCAAGTACCTGGCGCAGGCGCCGCTGCTGCCGCTCTTCATGGTGGTGCGCTTCGGCGTGCTGGGGCCGCTGTCGTGGCTGCACGGCGGGCTGCGCCACTGGGTGCTGACGCGCGCGTCGGCGGCGGTGTCCAACCCGTACTACAGCGAGCGCTTCCCCAAGCGCTTCGAGAAGCACCTGAAGATCGTCGAGGCGCTGTGCTTCGCGTACATCGTGGCGCTCGCCGTGCTGGTCTGGCGCGACGTCATCAGCTTCAAGCACGTGGCCATGGGCTACCTGCTGCTGGCCTTCACGCTGGGGCTGAACTGGGTGCGCAACCTGGCGGCGCACCGGTACGTCAACGACGGCACGCCGATGGACCTGGCGGGCCAGGTCGAGGAATCCATCAACATCACCGGCCAGACCTGGCTGACCATCGCCTTCTTCCCGGTGGGCCTGCGCTACCACGCGCTGCACCATCTCTTCCCGGCGCTGCCGTACCACAACATGGACGAAGCGCATCGCCGCCTGATGCAGAACCTGCCGGCGGATGCGTCGTACCGCATCACCAACCGCGACAGCTTCTTCGCCGCCGTGCGCGAGCTCTGGCAGTCGGCCCGGCAGACGCCGCACGAGCAATCGGCGATGCGTGCGTGGCTGCCGCGGTCCGGCCGATCTTGATCGCCAGCGTACCCGGAGGGACGCCTCTCTCCGAAGTGATCGAGTCGCTGGCGAACGCCGCGCTGCCGCCGTGCCTCATCGTCAACCCGCTGAGCTTTCGCGCCTCGCGCGGCCTGGCCGAGCAGGCGCAGGCCGTGGCGAAGGCGCAGGGCGCGGAGGTGGTCGTGGTCGACGGGCCCGCATCGCTCACCGCCGCGGTCGAGGCCATCCTGGCCCGTCGCCAGCGCCACGTGATGGTGCTGGCCGGCGACGGGACCGTGCGCGCGGTCATCGACCAGCTGGCCAGCCTGCCCACGGGGGCCTGGATGCCGGACCTGCTCGTGCTGCCCGGCGGCCGCACCAACCTGACGGCCGCCGACCTGACACCGGGTATCGACGCGATGCGCCTGCTCGAGCGCGGCCTGGCGGCCGTCGCGGACAAGCGCTGGGATGCTGCCGTCGTCGAGCGCGCCACGCTGTGCATCGAGCAGGGGCCGGCACCGGCACGCCGCGGCCTGTGGGTGGGCGCGGCGCTGATCGACGGCGTGATCCGCCGCACGCACGCCCACCGCATCGGTGGTGACGGCGCGCTGCGCACCGGCCACCTGAGCACGCTGTCGTCGCTGCTGCGCCTGGTGGTTCTCGCGTTGCGCGGTCGGTCGGGGCTGTCGTGTCCGACATTGCGCATCGATGCCGGTCCGCTGGGCCGCTTCGAGGGCAAGGTGAACCTGCTGCTGGCGACGACGCTGCAGCACCGCCAGGGTTTGTTCGACCCCTACGCCACGCGCGCCGATGGCGGCATGCGCCTGACGGCCGTGTCGCGCCATGCCAGCCGCTTCTACCGCTCGCTGCCGCGCCTGCTCACGGGGCGTTTCTCGCGCGCGATGGACACCGCCCACGGCTTCCTCAGCGGCGGCTGTGCGCAGGTCGAGATCACGGGCCTCGGCGGCTATTCGCTCGACGGCGAGGCCTACGACACCGACCCGGCGCGCCCGGTCGTGATCCGTCGCGGCCCCTCTCTTCGGTTCTTTGCCGCATGAGCGGTGAGCCCATCGACGCCGTGACCGCCGCCCGCGCCCGCGGCGCGGTGCCCATGATCGCCGCCTTCGTGCGCGCCTATCCCGGTCGCAGCCTGGCCGCGCTCGCCGCGGTCTTCGTCGCGGGGCTGCTCGACGGCCTCGGCATGTCGATGCTGCTGTCGATGCTCACGCTCACGACCGCCGACGATCCGGGCCGCAAGCCCTCCATGCCCGAGCAGGTCGCCACGCGCATCGCCGATGTCCTCGGCCTGCAGCCGACCGCGCCGGTCATGCTCACGCTGGCGATCGCGCTGATCGCGCTGCGTGCCGGACTCACGCTGGTGGCCAACAAGCAGGTCGGCTACACGGTGGCGCACATCGCCACCGACCTGCGCCTGGCGCTGATCCGCGCGGTGATGGGCGCGCGCTGGAGCCATTACCTGCAGCAGTCGGTCGGCCGGCTGTCGAACGCGGTCGCCACCGAGGCGCAGCGTGCCTCCGAAGCCTTCCAGTACAGCGCCGAGATGGCGGCGATGCTGCTCAATTCGCTGATCTACATGGGCATCGCGCTGGCGATCTCGTGGCAGGCGGGCGTGGCCACGGCGATTGCCGGCGGCCTGCTGCTGACGCTGCTGCACACGCTCATCCGCAGCTCGCGCCGCGCGGGTCAGCACCAGACGCAGCTCTTGACCTCGCTGCTGTCGGCCATCGGCGCGCAGCTGGCCGCGGCCAAGCCGCTCAAGGCGATGGCGCGCGAAGACCACGTCGATGCGCTGCTGTCGGACCAGATGAAGCAGTTGCGCCGCGCGCTGCGCCGCCAGGTGGTCAGCCGCGAAGCGCTCAGCGCGCTGCAGGACCCGCTGCTCGCCATCATGGTCGGCACCGGCTTCTTCCTGAGCCTGGTGGTGCTGAAGATGCCGCTGGCGTCGGTGCTGGTCATGCTCTTCCTGCTGGCGCGGGTGGTGAGCTATCTCTCGAAGACGCAGCGCGCGTACCAGCAGATCGTCGTGCGCGAGAGCGCCTATTGGGCCCTCATCGACGGCATCGACGCCGCGCATGCGCAGGCCGAGCCGAAGGGCGGCGACCGCACGGCGACGCTGTCCGACGGCATCGCGTTCGACGGCGTGCGCTTCCGCCACGGCGACGGCCGCCTGGTGCTCGAGGACGCGTCCTTCACCATCCACGCGCGCGAGCTGACCGTTGTCGTCGGCCCCTCGGGCGCCGGCAAGACCACGATGCTCGACCTGGTGGTCGGCCTGCTGCAGCCGGAGGCCGGCAGCGTGCGCGTCGATGGCGTGCCGATGCCCGAGCTGGCCCTGCGCCCCTGGCGCCGGCAGATCGGCTACGTGCCGCAGGACTCGGTGCTGGTCAACGAATCCATCGCCTACAACCTCGCGCTGGGCGAGCAGGACCTGAGTGAGGCCGACCTGCGCGATGCCCTGCGTGCCGCCGATGCGCTCGACTTCGTCGACGCCATGCCCGAGGGCCTGCAGACGCGGGTGGGCGAGGGCGGATCGCGCCTGTCCGGCGGCCAGCGCCAACGCCTGGCCATCGCGCGGGCGTTGGTGCACAAGCCCAGCCTGCTGGTGCTCGACGAAGCCACCAGCAGCCTCGACGCCGAGGCCCAGGCCGTGGTGATCGACACCGTGCGGCGCCTCAAGGGCTACCTGACCATCCTGGCCGTGGCGCATCAGGGCCTGCTGATCGACGCGGCCGACCGGATCTACCGGCTGGCCGATGCAGAGGTGAGTCTGGTGCGCGGTCCGCAGGAGCCAGAGGGGGACGCATGAGCGACGCGCCGGGCCGCCCCAAGAAAGCTCGCACCGCAGTGCGCAGCACGAAGGTACTCCTGTGAGCGACGCGGAACGCCCGGTCGACCTCGGCCGCCGCCTGCGGCGCGCCCGCCGTCGCGCGCTCTTCCTCGGCCTGCGCACGGTGCTGCGCGTGGCTGGCTTCCAGCGCGTGCGCCTGCTCGGCCAACTGACGGGCGCGCTGCAGTACCGGCTGGCCTGGCGCCAGCGCCGGCGCATCGCGCACGACATGGCCGTGGCGCTCGGCCGCCCGCCCGGCGACCCGTCGATCGCGCCGCTGCTGCGCGAGGCCTACCGCGTGAACAACACTGCCGTGCTCGAGATCCTGGCGATGTTCGACCAGCGCCAGGACGAGGACATGCTCATCGCGCGCTGCGAGGTCGACGGCCTCGCGCACCTGCGCACCGCCATGGCCGGCGGGCGCGGCGCGATCCTGCTGGCCACGCACATGGGCAATGCGGCGCTGCTTACCATCAAGCTGGCCCGCGCCGGCTGGGGCGTGAGCGTGGTCTACCGCGAGGCGCGGATGATGTCGGCGGGCCTGCTGCAGAACGGGCTCGAGCAGTACGGCATCGAAGGCATCCTCGCGAACACCGGTCTGCGCGCCTACGCCCAGATGGTCTCGGCGTTGAAGCAGGGCCGCATCGTCTTCGTCATGATGGACCAGGGCGTGCAGCAGGCCGAGACCGGGCTGATGCAGCGCTTCCTGGGCAAGGACGCCGCCATGCCGGCCGGCCCCGCGCAACTCGCCCGCGCGGCGCGTGCGCCGCTGCTGCCGGTGACCACGACGGCGGCCGAGCCGGTCTGGCGCTTCGAGATCCAGCCGCCGGTGCTGTTGGGTCAGGGGTCACTGGCGTCGGATGTCGAGCGCCTGGTTCAGCTCACCGAACAGCAGGTGCGCCAGCATCCGCAGCTGTGGAGCTGGCATCACCGCCGCTGGCGCAAGCTGCCGCTGGCCACCACGCCGCCGCCCGTCGCGTCTTCCTGACGCGGCCTTCTGACGAAGCCCCATCGGACTTGCTTTCGGTGAGTTCGACTTGCTGCTGTCATCTAAAATTCAATCATTCGACTATGATTGAATAATGGAAACAAATGAGGCTGTCCGTGCGCTGGCCGCGCTTGCCCAACCCCTGCGGCTGCAGGTCTTCCGGAGTCTGGTGATCGCCGGCACCGACGGCATGACGCCCGGGGCGCTGGTCGAAGCCCTCGGTGTCCCCAACACCAGCCTCTCGTTCCACCTCAAGGAGCTGACGCATGCCGGCCTCGTCACGCAGGAGCGCCAGAGCCGCAATCTCATCTACCGCGCTGCCTTCGACCAGATGAAGGCGCTGCTCGGCTACCTCACGGACAACTGCTGCCAGGGCGAGGCTTGCATGGCCTCGGACGGCTCCCTTCGTTGTTGATCTCCACCAACCCACCGACCATCATGACCGACACCCTCCACAACGTGCTGTTCATCTGCACCGGCAACTCCGCGCGTTCCATCCTGGCCGAAGGCCTGCTCAACCAGTTGGGCGGCCGCCGGTTCAAGGCCTTTTCCGCCGGTAGCCATCCCAAGGGCGCCGTGAACCCGCTGGCACTCGAAACGCTGCGCACGCTCCACATCGAAGACCGCGGCTACAGCAGCAAGAGCTGGGACGAGTTCGCCAAGGAGGGCGTTGCGCCGATGGACTTCGTGATCACCGTCTGCGACCAGGCCGCGGGCGAGATGTGCCCGGTGTGGCCCGGCCAGCCGATCACCGCGCACTGGGGCCTGCCAGACCCCGCCGCAGTGGAAGGCACCGAGGAAGAGAAAAGGCGGGCCTTCATGGACACGGCGGTGACGCTCAAGCGCCGCATCGAGTTCATGCTGTCGCTGCCGATGGACAAGCTGGAGCGCATGGCCATCCAGCATGAAGTGCGCGAGATCGGGACCCGCCGGTGAAGATGATCGTCCTGATCCTCCGCACCCACAAGAAACGCGCCGTGTGCGAGCAGCCCCCATGCTGACGGCCATCCTCATTTTCATCTTCACGCTCGTCCTGGTCATCTGGCAGCCCAGAGGCCTGGGCATCGGCTGGAGCGCGTCGCTGGGCGCCGTGATCGCGCTGATCTTCGGCGTCGTGCAGCTGGGCGACATCCCGGTGGTCTGGGGTGTTGGCGCCGGCCGAAATTTGACCCACTTGTGAGGGTTGTGCCGGTTCAAATTTGACCCGGGTGTTCAGCCTACCCTGCTGCTTTTTTAAGCGGTGGGGGAATGAGGATTGATCACCATGGCCATGATTGGCAAGGTCCTGCGGATGCACCACCGCGAGAACAAATCGGTGCGAGAGATCGCGAGGGCGACGAGCCTGTCGCGCAACACGGTGAGGAAGTACCTGCGCGTGCCGGTGGCGCAGCCACCGAAGTACGTGCGCCGAGCGGCCTCGACGAAGCTGACGCCGTTCGTCGAGATGGTGAAGATGGCGTTGTTGGCCGACGCGCGTCGCCCGAGGAAGGAGCGGCGAACCGCGCGAGCGCTGCTGCAGCAGATTGCGGCGGCCGGCTATGAAGGCGGCTACACCCAGCTGACCGACTTCATCCGCGCTTGGAGAGCGCAGCAAGGAGGTGTCGCAGTCGGCAAGGCATTCGTGCCGCTCGCCTTCGAGCTGGGCGAGGCGTTCCAGTTCGATTGGAGCGATGAGGCGCTGGTGATCGGCGGGATCTACCGCAAGCTGCAGGTTGCGCACATGAAACTGTGCGCGAGCCGCGCGTTCTTCCTTGTGGCGTATCCGGGCCAGGGGCACGAGATGCTGTTCGATGCCCACACCCGGTCCTTCGCGGCGCTGGGCGGGGTGGCGCGTCGCGGGATCTACGACAACATGCGCACGGCCGTGGACAAGGTCCACAAGGGCAAGGGCCGCACCGTCAACGCCCGCTTCTCGGTGATGTGCGCGCACTATCTGTACGACCCCGACTTCTGCAACGTCGCCTCGGGCTGGGAGAAGGGGGTGGTGGAGAAGAACGTGCAGGACAGCCGCCGGCGCATCTGGATCGACGCGCGTGAGCGGCGCTTCGCCAGCTTCGACGAGCTCAACGCCTGGCTGGGCGAGCGCTGCCGGGCGCTGTGGGAGGAGATCAGGCATCCCGAACACAAGCAGTTCAGCGTGGCTGAGGTGCTCGAGCACGAACGGGTGCAGTTGATGCCGATGCCCGCCGCCTTCGACGGCTACGTCGAGGAGGTGGCACGGGTGAGCAGCACCTGCCTGGTGTCGGTGGCGCGCAATCGCTACTCGGTGCCATGCGAGCTGGCCGGGCAGATGGTCAGTTCGCACCTGTATCCGACGCGCGTAACGGTGGTGGCCGGCGACGTGGTCGTGGCCGAGCACGAGCGGCTCACGGACAAGGGCAAGACGCTCTACGACTGGCAGCACTACATTCCGTTGGTGCAGAGGAAGCCGGGGGCGTTGCGCAATGGAGCGCCGTTCACGGATCTGCCGGAATCATTGCAGCGGCTGCGCCGGGGGCTGTTGCGCGAGAGCGGCGGCGACCGCCTGATGGCGCGGGTTCTAGCCCTGGTGCCGACGGCGGGACTGGAGGCGGTGCTGGTGGCCGTGGAGTTGGCGTTGGACGGCGCGCCGCCGTCGGGGCGCGTGAGCGTCGAGCACGTCATCAACGTGCTGGCGCGTCTGAACGCTGCGCCGAGGCCGGCCAACGTGCAAACTTCGCTGCAGGTGCTGACGCCGCCGATCGCCGATACGGCTCGCTACGACCGGCTGCGCGACATCCAGGAGACCGGCCATGCGTGACGTCATTGCCGAACTCAAGGCGCTTCGCCTGCACGGGATGGCCGGGACCTGGGCCGATCTGATCGAGCAGAACAATGCCGAGCTGGAGCGATCGCGCTGGCTGGTCGAGCAGATGCTGCGCGCCGAGACGACAGAGCGCGCCACGCGATCGGTGAGCCACCAGTTGAACGCGGCCAAGTTCCCGGTGCATCGGGATCTTGCGGGGTTCGACTTCGAGGTCTCCCCGGTGGACCGCAAGCTGGTGGCGCAATTGGCCGAGATGGCCTTCACTGACGAGGCGCACAACGTCGTGTTGGTGGGCGGACCCGGCACCGGAAAAAGCCATCTTGCGACGGCCATCGGCGTGGCAGGCATCGTGCAGCATGGCAAGCGCGTGCGCTTCTACTCGACGGTGGACCTGGTCAACGCGCTGGAGCAGGAGAAGGCCCAAGGCAAGGCGGGTCGCATTGCGGCGAGCATGCTGCGCCTGGATGCGGTCGTCCTGGACGAGATGGGGTACCTGCCCTTCAGCCAGGCCGGAGGGGCGCTGCTGTTCCATCTGCTGTCGAAGCTCTACGAGCACACCAGCGTGGTGGTGACGACCAACCTGGACTTCGCCGAGTGGTCCAGCGTGTTCGTAGATCCGAAGATGACCACCGCGCTGTTGGACCGGCTCACGCATCACTGCCACATCGTGGAGACGGGCAACGACAGCTACCGCATCACGCACGCCACGGCCAACTCGAAGAAACGCATCAGGGCTCGCGAGCAGGAGCTCAAGGAGGCCAAGGCGCCACCCAACGACCTCACCTGATCAACCGCACGCAGGGACAAGGCGCTGCGGGCTTCGCCCTTCGCGCCCTATGGGACCGAACATCAACAAGCAAGTGAAAAGGAGGAAAGCGCTACAGTTGTCCACAGCCAGCATCAACGATGCCGGCCTCCGTCCCCGGGTCAAAGTTCAACCGGCAGGGTGGGGGTGCGGATAAAAACTTGGACTGGTTTTATGCCGCAAGTCCAAGGCTCACCCGGTATTCGATGGGGCTGAGAGAGCCAAGGGAGATCTTGATCCGCTTCTCGTTGTACCAGCGGATGTACGAGTCGACCACTTCAATGAACTGCTCGATGGTCGTGCCCTTCCAGTCCCGAGGATAGAACAGTTCGTTTTTGAGGCGACCGAAGAAGCCTTCGCAAGCCGCATTGTCCGGAGAACAGGCCTTGCGGGACATCGAGCGGATGAGGTTGGCATCGCTCATTCTTGATAGCCAGCCTGGCCAGCGATAGTGGCCGCCGCGGTCGGAGTGGACCACAGGCCGGTCAGCGGTGTCCGTCACCGTCTCGATGGCTGCATCCAGCATGGTATTGACCAGCTCAGCGTCGGGGCTCGTGCCAATGGTCCAGCTCACCACCATGCCGTCGAAGCAATCGATGATCGGCGACAGGTAAACCTTGCCGGCGGGGATCTGGAACTCTGTGATGTCCGTGAGCCACTTCTCATTGGGTGCCGCAGCCTGGAAGTCGCGGTTGATGATGTTCTCTGGTGCTGGACTGATCTCCCCCAGGTACGAGGCGTATCTGCGCTTCTTGTGCATTGGAACAACCAGGCGCTCCTGCTTCATCAGCCGCTGCACCACCTTCTCCGAGATGTTGACCTGCTGCCTGGTCAGCGAGGCCTGTAGCCTGCGGTAGCCGTAGCAACGGTGGTTCGACTCGAAGATCTCGGTGATGGACTGACGCACTTGGAGGTACTTGTCACCCACCGCTGCGCGGGCCCGATGGTAGAAGTACGAGCTACGTGCAAGACCCAACTGTCCAAGGAGCTCTGGCAAGTCATAGTGCTCCTTGAGGGCGTCAATCAGCAGTGTCTTCTCCCGGTTGGACAGGAGCTGCAGATCGACGCCCAGGCCTTTTTTTAACAGTTCATTGGCCTTGTTCAAGAGGTCCTGCTCAAGGCGCAGTTGCCTGACTTCGCGGCGCAACGCATCAACCTCGCGCTCGAGCTCGTCGCGCTCTTGAGCCCGTGGGGACTGATTGGTGTGTTTCATGGATGCGGGTGCCTCACGTCCCAGAAGCTGGTTCTTCCAGTTGTACAACGTTGGCCGGCACACGCCGAGCTTGTCAGCCACTGCCTGCGCACTTTCCTGCCGAGTGCAAAGCTCCATCACTCCCGCTTGCTTCAAGGACTCGGGATACCTTCGTTGGCCCACACTGCCAACGACAGCCCTCCTGGCCTCAGGGAATGCCTCACGCACCCACTTGGTAAGCGTCCCACGACCGGGGTAGCCCAGCGCCCTCATGGTGGCCGCGATACACCGGTCATGGGTGAGGTAGTGCTCGATGGCTGCAGTCTTCTGCGCCTGCGAGAACTTCGGTTTACGGCCTGCGTAGCCAGCGGACAAGTCGAGCTTGAATTGGTACTCGTTGTACCAACCCTTCAAAGAATTCTTCGTCGGATAGCCCAGCTGCCGTATGGTGGGCCTGACGCGCTTGCCCAGCTTGATGTAGAGCTCAACGGCTCGGATTCGATCTTCGTAGGAATACATGAACTACCTCCTGGTAGTCCAAGTTTTCGTCCGCACCCCCGGTGGGTTAGGTTTGCGTGGAAATCTGCAAGAAGCGGACCGTTCATGCGCCTGCGGCTCGAATAAAGCCAGTCCCCCAGACTGCGTCCTATATCGCATGTGGTGAGTTAGACCATTGGCACGAGCCCAGATGCTGAGCCGGTCAACACCATGCTGGATGCAGCCAAAGAGACGGTGGCGGAAACAGCGACCGACCAGTGGCCCGACCAACTTAACTCATTCTGAGGTGAATTCGATTTTTTGCTTCGCTAATTCGCAATGTCATCGTTGGAGTCATCAGGCCCCTCCCAGCGCAAGTCCAACTTGCCCGGCCTAACAAATGCTTGCTGACGTAATTGTGGAGGTAAAAGTGATTTCTCTACGGCTTGCGAGTGCGCGCGCTAAGTATCGGATGTATTTTATTCGCAGAGGAAATGTCGAGTAGGTGGAGTAACTGTTCTTTCTCCAAATTTGCTCTATTTAGTTCCTGCTGCAGATCAACAAGTTCAGCTCGTGCCTGTTGCAGATCAAGCTCGGTGTCTCTGTGAGACTGTTGAAGTCCAGCATACAATTTTCCCCAAGCGGCAACTCGCTTCGCTAGACTTAGTCGTTCTATTGGAACATCATCGGAAATAGACGATTTATTGGCTAATCTCCATTGTTTAACCCAGTTGAAAACATCCTTCTGATTTTCTGTATAAAAAGTTGTTGGGTGAATTTTCGCCCGTCTTGCTATTTCTGCAAAAGAAATACGCCCTTTGTTATGCGGATAGTTTCCGTGGTTTTCGGCGAGTTCAGTTTCTATGGTGGCTAACGCGGCACGCACGCGATCTTTGACTTCGCCGGATCGTCGAGCTGTCAAGCTCGATGCTTTCCCATCTGGCAGGGAAAGCGATTGGCTTAATGACAGATTATCAGCCTGCAAGTTTTTCAATCTGAAATCCAATTCATTTGCAAGTTTCCTTGTAGTATCTCTCGAACCGTGGGATCTTCCATCCATTTATTATGAAGATCTGAAAATCTCGAGATATTTGTCCGGATCTGCCCGGCCCAGTGTGCTTGCACCAAAAAATCCTTTGACAAAGCCGACGACTTATAGCCTTCAATAGCAGCGCTAATACTTGCGTCCACATCTTCGCGAAGAAAGCCCTCCTCTAGTCGATGATGGCATAAAGAGCTACAGCTTGCAGGCTCGGGATGTCCCTTACTTTTATTGCACGGCCCTGATTCGGTACCAGGGAATTTAGTGCAAACCACTCCTTGGCGCACCAATTGCCAAGCTTTCCCACCGAGCGTAAGAATGCTTGCTAATTCAAGTGCATCTGAAGCGCCCCAATCTACCCCAGACTCGCGGGCACGCTTAGTAGTTTGGTTTACAGCTCTCTGTAGTGCGAGAGCTGCCGGACCTCCGTAACCGCCGAACTGAAGTGAACCTCTTCCCTTCGCCTCAGCTTCCATCATCGCTTCGACAGCCTCTTTTGCTCGCATTATTCGAAGTTCGCGAGATACCACCTCAATATCTGCGCGAAGATTCTCATCGCTCAATATGTACGTCAATGTCATTTCGATGGACTTGTGCCCAAAAACCTGCATTAAGATTTTCGGCGCCTCAATCAGCGCTAGAGCGACAAGCCGTGCAATAGTTTTTCTGATCCGATGGCTTCGCATTCGCTGGCCTCCTGGGTTAGCTTCTAACCCAAGATCTTTTGCATACTTTACAAGTGCTTTATTAATATCTATCAATGGCTCTGTCCGGCGACTTGACGCCGACGTTCCCAGTTGAGCCCATAGGTGATTTCCAAAAAGTGGGGACTTGCTCGGGGGTTGAGCGTCGCGTGAACCGATTTTTTCACCAATGCAAACTAATTTCCTCTGCCGCTCTATTGCGTTTACGGCGGCATTTGGAAGTACCCAGTCACGCTCCTCACCTTCGAATGCATCTACGAGCTTGAAAGTCTTGCCAATTGCATACGAAAGGCCATTTTGGAGTGAATTAGGCAATCTCTCTGTAGATGCAGTAGCTCCGAACGTCTGGCGGCCATTGACATAGATATGATAAATAAATGGGCGGCCTGCAGTGTATTCATAAGCCCCATGAATTGGCTGAAGTTTCTGGGTGGCCAAACGTTATCTACCCTGACTTCCTTGCGCTTTAAATGTGAATTACTGCCGAATTTCGAAAGGGATAGTTCGAAGGGTAGACTGCCAATTTCAACACCCTTACTATCCGTCCACTTGAAGTTCTGTAGAAATTTTTCAACTTGGTGCAAATACTGGTGATACTTTTTCAGTTGAGAAAATTCATGTTCTAGATTCGAGAACATCGAATAAACGAAGTCGGCGGCGGTAAGAATACTTCCGGAAAGCTCTTGAGTTAGCCAAAGGCTACACGTTCCCATGTGCGCTATAAAATCATCCGGCAGCGGCAAATGAGGGTGACTTATTTTTTCTGCCTCTACCTTTTCAGCCGATCCTGCTACAGCGGTAGGTTTATTCAGATGCGGCTTGCTTAGGGGCGCGTCATGCCAAAAGCCGAGATCCCTAAATTTTTTCATTCGCTTAATTTCAGTGAGCAGGCATCCTCGCGCAGATGAACTAAAGGTCTGAAGATTGAATGGAGTATATCCTTCAAAATATTTTATGGGTTTTGAAGATTCGATACCAAAAAACAATGATTTCTGGGAACTTCGACTTGCTATGAGATGGCGGGTGATGCTGTCAGCTAGCAACGCCGGCAAATGTTGGTAGGCGATTATAATTAGGGTTGTAACGTCAAGGGGCGCTCCGTTCCCACGATTCCCCAGTCCTGATGGCCCGATTCTGCAAAGAACCAGATATTTTTTAAGAAACAGTACGGCCCCGATGAGTATCTGGAATGCGAATGCATAACCCCCCTGTGCCCTATTAATTTGGTATCTTTTTGCGGAATCCGCATTAGAAAACAAACTAAAGTGAGCTTTATGTTCGACTGGAATATAACTTAGGATCCGTCGCCATAAGTCAATTCTTCTGAGACCCTCTTGAATAAATGGTGCCCAATGAGCCGGAGTCTCCCAAATTCCGAAGGTGTTGCCATGCATCAGAATAGATTGCAGTTCAACAATCTCAGATACGCCCAAATGTTGGATGCTTTGGAGATCAGTGGCTCTCAATGCATCGTCACAGGTAGAGGTCAGGAGTGAAGGCTCTAAATTCATCGCTAATTTTGTAGGAGATGAATTTTTACTGGCTGATCGCATTTTGCTTTACTCCAGTTATCTAAAGGCCGTCAAATTCGATAGCGCGGTGCTTGTTTTTGCTAATCAGATCAATCCACTTTTCGATTTCGGTATCGGCTTTTTCGCTGTCGTAGAACTTAAGAATTTCCTCTGTATTATTCAGTTCTTCATCGAAGGACGAATTCAGGAATAATGCAATTGACATTCTGCTCTTTATATATCGGAGCTCCGCAACTCGCTTTGCGAGGCCTTGAATACTTTCTGGAAAGACAACCGCATGCTCACAGAGCGTGCAACGTTGAACGGGGCAAAGTGTATTTCCGTCAGCGGTGAAATTTGGAGCAACGGTCTTTGGAGGTTGGGTGGGATTTTTGCAGCCGATATCAAGTCGGCTCCGCAAAAGCATGCGATACGAATTAAGCCTAAGCCGCTCATCGTCGCTTGGTTGCCCGTCGCGTGCCCATTTCGCTAGCACTGATGGTTCAACTCTTTTTGAAATCTTAATTTCATGCCAGAGCGAGTCGCTAAATTTGCTATACAGCTTGTCTGCCTGCTCGTTAATAATATTGTTGTCCAAATATACTTGAGTACTTTTAAGGCTCCGATGACCAAGCGCTTTCATGACATGCAAAACCAGGCCGCCGCTACCACTGTATACGGATGCCGCGAATGCATCTCGAAAATCACTGCCATTTATTCTGTGAATTTTCATGTCTTCGGGCTGCATTTGATTTATATCTTGAACTAATTCTTCAAGAAATGTGCTTCCACCAGATTTTCCACTGCTGATTGCCGAGGCCTCGTTCAGCCACTGAATAGATTGAGAATGACGAGTGACAAAAAGCCAAGGTGATGCAATACCTAAACGAAGTTTCTGAGTTTGAAGGCGAAGGCTATGAAGGGTCTCCGGGGATTTATTAGAAAAACCTAATTCATTTATTCTGCGCTCAAGCAAATTGAGCTCATTTTTTAGTTTGTTCCGAAGAGGCTCCGTACGTCGAATGAGTTCACTGATGATGCCGCCAGGAGAGCCTTGAGTCTTGAAAAGACCTTCGGCCCCGATGGCCAGGTCAAATTCCCCCACCCTTGGCCACCCCAAATTCCCCCAGGCAGGACGGTCGGATTATGACGACTCGGGCGTGATGGCGATGCGTGCGGCAGCCTCCTTGAGGCGGTAGCTCTTGCCCTCGAACTCCAGCATTGCGCAGCGGTGCATGAGGCGGTCCAGGATGGTGGTGGCCATGGTGGCGTCGCCCAGATATTTGCCCCAGTCCTGCACCACGCGGTTGGATGTGATGACGATGGAGCGGCGCAGCTTGTAGCGCTGGTGCACGATGGCCTGCAGCACCTCGGCTGCGTGCTCGCTGATGCGTCTGGCCAGGAACAGGTCATCGAGGATGATCAGGTCCGGTGAGACCCAGTCCTTGAGCAGCTCGGTGCGCTCTGAGTCGCTGGCCAACGCGTAGCGAGCAAACTCGGTGTCGGCTTCCAGGTAACGCGCGTCGTATCCCTGCAGCGTGGCCTGGTAGGCCACGGCCTTGGCCACATGGCTCTTGCCGGTACCGGGCTTGCCGATGATCAGCGCATTGGCGCCCTCGCCGATGAACTTCAGGGTATGCAACTCGAAGCAGGCGCTGCGCGGCAGCTTCGGGTTGAAACGCCAGTCGAAGTCAGCCAGCGAGGGCCGCTCATCCAGGCCCGAGCGCTTGAAGCGGCGCTCGGTCAGACGCGAGCGCCGGCGGTCCAGTTCGTCTTGCAGCATGGCCCCAAAGGTCTCCAGGAAGGGCTCCTGCGCGGCCTGGGCCTGCATCACGCGGGTGGACAGGGTCTCGGCAATGCCGGACAGACGCAGCTCGCGCAGCGCGCGTTCGATCTCGATCATGTTCATGGCTGAATTCCAGGTGCGTTGTTGGTGTTGTTGGTGGTGGTGTTCGCCGTGGCGGACTCGAGCGTGCTCGTGGCTGTGACGGCCGCAGCGTGCGCGAACAGATCGGCGTACTCATCGGCGTCGCGGATGAGCTCGTGCTGCTGGGTCAGCGTGCGCCCGCCGCCGGCGGGCGCACCGCTGGACTGGGTCTCGATGGCGTTGAGCGCCTGGGCAAAGATGGCCTCGGTCAAAGCCAGCACGCGCTTGTAGCTGTAAATCCCCTGCTCCAGGGCCTGTGCGCAGGCGGTGTCGACGCAGTGCGCTGGGTATCGCCTGGCCAGGCTGACGATGCCCCAGAGCTTGCGCTGGCCCACCCGACCCTCGATGGCAAAGAGCAGCTCACACAGCCGTTTGGCGTGCTCACCGATCTCGCCAGCCTGACGCAGGATCAGACGGGTCTCGCGCGAAGGATTGAATACCCGCTCCTCCATGGGCAGCACCACCGTGCCGGGGCGCTCGGCTTTGGCGTGGGTGCGCAGCAAGGCGCCGGTTTGCAGATCGCGGATCTCGATGCGCTGGGCATAGATGCGCACCAGCATCTTGGAGCCGATGTTCGCCGGGCGAGCGGCGTAGCTGCTGTGATCCACCCGCACGCAGCTGTCGTCGCAGACGGTGCGCACCGCCTCCTCGAAATACTGCATGCCCAGGAGCGGCAGAGGTTTGAGGTGGCTGCGCTCCTCCTCGAACATGGCCTGCACCTGGCGCCGCTCGGTGCCGTGGATGCGCTTGGCTGCCCAGCTCTTCTCCCAGTGCGCCAGGAACTCGTTCTGGGCCTCGATGGACTCAAAGCGCCGGCCCTTCAAGGCCGTGGCCTGGGTGTGGCCAATGGCATGCTCCACCGTGCCCTTGCGGTTGGGGTCTCGCACCCGCGCCGGGTCGGCCACCACGCCATAGTGCGCCAGGGTGGCGGCGTAGACTTTGTTGAGTTCGGGCTCGTACAGGTCGGGCTTGAAGACGCCTTCCTTCAGATTGTCCAGAACCACGTACTGCGGGCAGCCACCGAAGTACCGCAGAGCCTGCTCGTGCAACTCGGCCCAGATTTGCTGGCTGGACTTCCAGACCACGCAGCGGAAACTGGCGCGCGAGTAGCGCAGCGTGGCCACGAACAGGCGGGGCTTGCGGTACCGCTCGCTGCCCGGCACGCGGGTGGGCGCGCCCTCGCCGTAGTCCACCTGCATCTCCTCCCCAGGCAGAAAGGACAGGCGGTCGAACTGCTCGGGCTCCTTGTGGCGCAGCTTTGCACAGAAGCGTTTGACCGAGTTGTACTGACCAGTAAATCCGTGCTGGTCGACCAGGTCCTGGAAGATGGCCATGGCGTTGCGCTTCAGACGCAACTGGGCTTCGATGAACTCGCGCCAGGGTTCGCACAGGGAGGTGGCCACCGGCACAGCAGCCGGTGGCCAGGGTGGGGGAATTTGCTGGGCCGAGCCGGTGGCCACCCCGGGGGAATTTGACTGCAGTTGCTCCAGCCAGCGTTGGTGATAGCTCCTGACCGTCTTGCGGTCGATGCCCGTGATGCGGGCGATCTCGCGTTGCGATGTATTGCGCTCCAGCAGTGTCTCTATGGTGGCGCGTTGGTTGGACTTCAAGACATTCACTCCTTGGCCTTCCCTCGAGGAAGACCGGATCAATGTCCTGCCAACAGGTGCCGACGGCGCCGGCGTTTAACCCCTATCCCCGATCAGTTCAGGTGGGGGAGTTTGAGGTGGCCATAGACGGGGGAATTTGGGTGGCCATCAGGGTCGGAGATCTGGTGTGTTTTAGCACGATGTTTAAAGCCTCGTAAAATGTATCGCTTGGGGTCTTTAGGGTGCGGCTCGATTAAATCGTCGTTTACATCTAAGGAAAGCAATACCGCCGCATTCCAACCGCTTTGTAGTTGGCACAGATGGAAGGCAACTCGTACAGACTGTGCGTTCGGATAAAAACCCGCTAGCATATCTGCTAGATTGAGCTCCTGCGAATGGAAATCACGAGCCTTGATGGGATTTTCGCCATCGAAAAAGCTGGGTCGAGGATGATCGTATGCAATTGCAGCATCCTGCAAAAAACGATAGTTTTTAATTAGGCGGTGTTCCTCTTCAGAGGATGGATTCCCTCCAGAAGTTAGCCGGTCGGCCCTCTGCCAAGTATCTAAAGTCTTAAACCACCGTGCCTTGAGTGTTAACCGAATTTTGTCGACCTGCCATGGAGCAGGTATGTGACGCGGTTTCGGTTCGGTCCTCGGGCGTATCCAATGAAGCTGAGGCAGTCCGTCTGCTGTGAGCCTTGCATTTGCCACGCGGACGAAGACACCGAATACGCCTGTTGCCATGCCTCCATCTATGGCCGTTTGTCGGTGTATGAACTTAATATCTGCTACGGTAGATACTATAAATTTTTTAGACCCTGAGCTTCTCAATTCAACTAGATCAAAAACTCGCCACCACTCTCGAAGAGATTTTATGTATGTAGAGACGAGACTTGGAGATCGGTACTCTAGGAAGCTGGCAATGATTGGAGCAAGCTCAAGGATGAGCTGAGGGCGGCCGGAAAAAGGTCCTGCCCATCTCCCAGAAGCGCGGCGAGATGATTCACCCGTGCCAAAGACAGTTAAATTGACAAGGACTGAGCTGTTATCTGTGTGGCCCTTGGTCCAGAAAATGAGGGGGCTTTGAATCGAAGTGGTCGCTACAGGAATTTCTTGGCCATGAGAGTTCTTGCCTGTAGCGTCTGGGCTAAGGCGGTTTTTGTTGTTGTTTCGAATTCCCATGGGTAACAATATAATTTTTAGTCATCGGTCATATTTGGGTCGTAGAGGGTTTGGGTAGTAGTTAGACCGACGCCCAGCATGTCGCTTATCCAAGTTAGATAGATATGCGTGGTGCTTTCATGTGAATGACCGAGTTGCGGTTGAATACGTAATCGGATTATGTCCACGGCTGCAGAACTAAGCACTGACGCCAAAACGTTAGGATTCGTCTGGCGAAAGTGATCGTGCCTTTTAATTTCTTCCCAAAGAACAGAGCATGCCCACCAATCGCGCCCAAGGTGAGGGCTCCAGCCCTTAAACGGTAGGGGAACACTGGTCCATGCCCTATAGAGATTTTTGCCAGTAATGCGCGAACCAGTCGACTCGTTCAAGAACAGGTGAACTGAAGCATCACGAAGAGCTCGTTGCTCCGAAGCAGTTTGTCCCTGTCGAAGCAAAATGCGAAGGGCTTGCAGCCGCCGTTTAGCTCTATAAATATGCATTCGATCAGCAATTGTCTTTGGAATCCAAATTGACCTCGCGGGGCCTATTTTGTCTTCGTGATCAACGCCGTAGCTTGGACCTTTGGTGCCAAATTTAATCTTGATGCGTACTGCTTGTTCACTTATTGGTGCATCCAGTCGATTCACATGCCAGTCGTCTGGATCGAGCGGTAGAGTGTCAATGCGGAAACATGAAACTTCTTCGCGGCGTAATCCTGTACAAAGGACTGTTTCGCACATTAATCCGATTGTTTGGCCCGCGGACGCGTAGATAGAATTCAGCCAATCTTTCACCTGTTTATCTGTTGGCATCTGAAGGTGCCTTTTGTCCTGTCGGACCTTTCCCGCACGTATTGCCACATCCCTAAGGATGTGACCCTTGGAATTATTCGCGGTTGCCCCTTTAACTTTAATGTTGAAGAGTGGTATTTCGAACGGTGCGCGGAATCCCTTGTCACTCATCCACGTGAGGAAATCACATGCTTGCTGTACTCTAAGATTTATGGTGCGTCCGCTCAGTCGGCGATTGTCTCTCGACCAAGTGCCTGTAAGCATCTCGCTTTGATATCGACCGTGAACATGATCATGATATTTACAGGTGTCAATATCAATGCCTCGTACGTCAGTCCATTCAAGAAAATTTACCAGCCAAAATGCATAATTCTTCAGTGTTGTTTCGTTTGGCCTTCCTGAAGGGTAAGAGGAAACTTTGGAGTGCGGGTGCCAAACTCCAAGGCCTCGATCAATTAAATACTGACTCCCAAGTCTATGGTAACCGGGTCTTGAATCGAAAATGCAAGGGATGCGCGCAACTTTCCCAAACCCTTTGCGTTCGGTAATATCCGGTGCACCAAAAAATACAGTGAAGCCCATGGAGAGGGTGTGTTGAGTAAGCGGATTCCGCTTCGCCGAAGAATGGAGAAATTCTATGGGAAAAATTCGAAAGAACAAACCAAATGGAGAAATTTTATAGACCGTTAGATTTTTCCTGATCGTTTCAATAGTTTGGCGAAACTATAAAAATCATTGCGTTTCACTAATTAAAGCAAATCGAGATTTGCGCGCATTTCAATAGTTTGAAGGCGCAGTAAGTTCATCTAAGAGGAGACGAGCAACGGAGTTTGATCGCTTACGTCCAAACCTAGACGAACCTTCCTCGGCCAGGGTGCCCAGCGCACCCAATTGCACCGGACGCGAGCTGAAATAGTTCTACGACAAGGCAGCTCGGCGCTCGGTCAGAAGGCTAAGGAAGGCGTGCAAAACCTCGGGTATCACGCCAGCGCAGCCCGGTAGTGCGCTTGGAGTCGCCTTATGCCCAAGCTATCGGCTCATTTGCATTCGTCTCGCTGGGTTTGCAGGCCCGTTTGGGCCTTGCCGGCGCCAGTTCGGCCCCCGCAGGCGCACCAATCCCTGCAGTTCCATGATGCGCGTTCTGGCATCCACAGACCGCCCCGCGCAAACAGCATCATTAGGCGCGCCGTGCTCGCGGTAGCGCACCATGGCGTAGCCGTACTGCCGCTTGATCACCCTAGCCGGGTCCACTTTGGCTGTGTAGCCCATCCAAACCTGCAAAGCGTCGGTATAGGGCCCGCTCGTGCAGTTCTTCTTCCATGGCCGGATCACTCAGGTTCCACAAGGCCAAACGGAGCAATGAGGGCCACAAGCGCTGCCCGCGGCACGACCTGGTTCATCTCTTCGAGGAAGACTTCCTGCGCGTCTTCTTGAACAAAGGGTCCAGACCTGGGGCTATTTGATCCATGGCGCCATTCTCTTGGATGCTTGGCGCTGAGGAAGGTCAGGCGGGGGAGGTTTTGCAGAGTTCGCTAAGGGAATCCCCAACACGCGAAATGCCAGGGATCCTATTGGAGCACTCGCAGGCTTGTCAGCCGTTGGGAGCTACAAAGACTTGCCCCAACCAAGAGTTGGGAGCGAGAACGGCACCTCGTCTAATGGATGAGGTGCGGGGCTATAACGTAAAACTTCACGCCGTGGTAGGCCCGGCTGGGCTCGACCATCTCGGGGAAGTTGCCGTTGTCCCAGGGGAACTTGCCGCCTTCCACCACCACGCCGCCCATGGTGGTGCCATGGCCGCCGATGTACTTGGTGGCGCTGTGCACCACGATGTCGGCGCCAAACTGCAGCGGGTTGCACAGGTAGGGGCTGGCCACGGTGTTGTCGATGATGAGCGGCACGCCGTGCGCGTGCGCCACCTCGGCAATCGCGGCGATGTCCAGCACGTTGACCAGCGGGTTGCCGATGGTTTCGCCATATACCGCGCGGGTGTTCGGGCGCATGGCGCGGGCAAAGTTTTCGGGGTCGGCCGGGTCCACGAACGTGGTCTCGATGCCCAGCCGGCTGAACCCGACGCCGAGTTGCCCCACCGTGCCGCCATACAGCGTGCTCGCCGCCACGATGTGGTCGCCGGTTTTCAAAATGGCCAGCAGCGCCGCCATCTGCGCGGCCATGCCGCTGGCGCAGGCCAGGGCGGCGCGGCCGTTTTCGAGGCTGGCGATGCGCTCCTCGAACACCGCCACCGTGGGGTTGCTGATGCGGCTGTACACATTCCCAAAGGTCTGCAGGTTGAACAGGCTGCTGGCGTGCTCGGCGTCGTCAAACACAAAGCTGGTGGTCTGGTGGATGGGCGTGGCGCGCGCGCCGGTCACGGGGTCGGGCTGTGCGCCCGCGTGGATGGCGCGGGTGCCAAAGCCGTAGGCATGGTCGGCGCCGGAAGAAGGGTGATGGGCCATGGTGTTGTGCATGAAAAGTGCCTCCAGCGCTTTCTGGTCAAGCGCTGGAAGCTATCAATAAGGGAGTTGCCGCAGCCGCTTGGCGGTGATCACGCCGGTGTTCACGCCCATCCAGCCCAGGCCGCCGAACAGCCGCGCGTGCTCAATTTTTACGCAGCGGTTCTGGATGGCCTGCAAGCCCGCGTCCTCGGCGCGCTGGGCGGCGTCCTCGTTGACCACGCCCAGCTGCAGCCACAGGCAGCTGGCGCCGATGGCGATGGCCTCCTCGGCCAGCGGAGGGATGTCTTCGCTTTTGCGAAAGCAGTCCACCATGTCGATGCGCCCGCCCTGGCGGGCGATGGCCTGCGAGGCGTCGGACAGGCTGGCGAAGCAGGTCTCGCCCAGAATGCTGCCGCCGCCCTGCGCCACCACTGGGTTCACCGGCACGATGCGGTAGCCGTGCGCCTGCATGTACTTGGCGGCAAAGAAACTGGGGCGGTGCCACTGCGGCGACAGGCCCACCACCGCAATGGTGCGGCAGCGGCCCAGCACGTCGCGCAGGGTGCTGATGGTGTCGGGGGTGCGGCTCATGCGGGGCAGTGTACGCAAGCGCGTCTGCCCCCGCCCGCCCCGCGCCGCAGGCCGGATGCGTTGGCGGCTACAGCGTCGCCAGCGCTTGCCGCACCTCGGCCACGCTGAGGATCTCGGTCAGCACCACCGGCGCCTTGCCCGGGGCGTAGAGCACATACACCGGCACGCCGCTGCGGCCGAGCTGGGTGAGGGCGGCGGTGATGGCGGGGTCGCGGCGCGTCCAGTCGGCGCGCAGCAGGGCCACCTTGCGGTCGGCAAAATCGGCCAGCACGTTGCTGTCGACCAGCGTGGTGCGCTTGTTGTATTGGCAGGTCACGCACCAGGCGGCGGTGAAATCCACAAACACCGGCTGGCCAGCGGCCATCAGCGCGGCCGCGCGGTCTGCGGACCAGGGCTGCCAGGCATTGGTGGCGGCGGGGGCGTCGGAGGCAATCGGGGTGGCGCTCTCCACCGGTTTGGTGACATTCTGGCCGATAGCGCTGATCAGCCAAGCGCCACCAGCTATCAAAACAGAAGCAATCACCACCCGGGTGCGGCCGCGCAGCGTGAGCGACCACACCAGCGCGCTGCCGGCCACCAGCAGCGCCAGCAGCGCGCCCGCGCCGTCGATGCCGCTTTGCTGGCCCAGCACCCACACCAGCCATACCACCGTGGCGAACATGGGAAACGCCATGGCGCGCCGGAAGGTGTCCATCCACGGGCCGGGCCGGGGCAGCCAGCCCACCACGGCGGGCACCAGGCTGGCAGCAAGGTAGGGCAGGGCCATGCCCAGGCCCAGCGCGGCAAACACGGCCAGCGCCTGCGCGGCGGGCATGTCCACGGCAAAGCCCAGCGAGGCACCCATGAACGGTGCCGTGCACGGCGAGGCAATGGCCACGGCCAGCACGCCCGACAAAAACGCATCGCCCACCGGGTGGCGCGCCTGCAGCGTGGCCAGGCGCCCCGGCACGAACTGGCCAAACTCGAACAGACCCGCCAGGTTGAGCCCGATCAGCGTGAACAGCCCGGCCAACAGCGCCACCACGGCGGGCGACTGCAGCTGAAACCCCCAGCCCAGCTGCTCACCCGCCGCGCGCAGGCCCAGCAGCAGGCCGCCCAGCGCCAGAAACGACAGCACCACACCTGCCGTGTAGGCGGCACCGGCCAGGCGCTGCGCGCGCCGGTTGCTGCCGTGCTGCGCAAAGCCCAGCACCTTGATGGCCAGCACCGGAAACACGCAGGGCATGAGGTTGAGCAGCAGGCCGCCCAGCAGCCCGCCGGCCAGCGCCGCCAGCAGCGTGCCCAGCGGGGCGCTGGTGGGGGCGGAAGGCGCGGACTGGGCCTGGTTGGCCGCCAGCGCCGCCGCGAGGGCGGGCGACACGCTGGCGCGCGGGGCGGCGGCCCAGGTGCCGCTCACGCTGGCCACGGTGCGCCAGGCGTGGGGCGCTTGCTGGTCTGCGGGGCGCTGGTCGAGTGCCAGCACCAGCGGCAGGCTGGCGGGCGTGTCGCCGCGCTGGGGCGACAGCGGCAGGTCGGCGGTCCAGACATCGCCGTTCCAGGCCTGCGTCCAGTCCTTGCCGGGCACGGCGGCGGGGATCAGCACCTCGGGTGTTTCGGAAAACAGGGC
This sequence comes from Acidovorax sp. T1, assembly GCF_002176815.1. NCBI lineage: Bacteria > Pseudomonadati > Pseudomonadota > Betaproteobacteria > Burkholderiales > Comamonadaceae > Acidovorax > Acidovorax sp. T1. The sequence continues at coordinate 569,406 of NZ_CP021648.1, forward strand.
CAGCGTTTGGCCGCGTGCGGCAGCGGGCAGCCCGCGCACGGTCAGTTGCAGGCGCTCGCCCTGTACCCGCACCTGGCTGCCCTGGCCGTCGCCCGCCAGCGCCAGCGGCTGGTCGGCCTGGCTCTGGGCGAAGGCAGCGGCGTGCAGCGCGGTGGAGCCACGCACCGGCAGTTGCAGCGCAAATTCGCCTTCTTCGGGAATGCACTCGACGCGGCACACCAGCCAGGTGGCGCGCAGGCGCACAGCCAGCGTGCCGTTGCCTGCCAGCGGCGCCTGGAAGTCGGGGCCCACCTGCACCGGCACGGGCAGCAGCACCTGGCCTTCGTAGCCATGGTTGGCCAGGGTGCCGATGCGGATGGTGTGGGGCACGGGCCAGGCGATGTCGCCAGCGGTCAGGCCGGCGGGCAGCGTCCAGGTCAGCTCGGTGGGCAGGCCCGAGTCGCCGGGGTTTTTCCAGTAGGTGTGCCACTCGGGCTGGTGGGTGATTTGCAGGCCCAGCCACAGCGGCTGGCCAGGGCCCACGCCCTCGGGCGCGTGCGCGACGAGTTCGGCGCGCACACGGGGCGTGGTGACCACGCTGCCGGCACTGGTGCTGGTGCTGGCCCCCGGTTTTTGGTTGAATTGGGCGCTGGCGCCCGTCCATGAAGCGCTAGCAGCTATTAAAAGCAGAGCGAAAAAGAGGCGCGAGAGCAGACGATAAGACATGGTTGCAGGGTGTGAGCGCTTGCGCAGCGGTTGGTTCCGGTGCTCCGGTGCGCTTTGGCAGGCCACGCCGGGCGTTGGGCACCCTGCGCGTGGCGCGGCCAGATGTGTCACCGCTATTGTGTCGCCAGGTTGAGCTGGGCCTGGGGCGTCCATTTGTCGTCCGCCCCGGTGGTTTTGGGTGCGGCCAGGAACAGGCGCTCGTCGGGCAGCTTTTGCTCGGCCAGATAGGCCTTGACGGCCTGGCCGCGGTGCGTGGCCAGCTCGGTGGCCAGGTCTTCGGTGGCGGCGGGCAGGTGGGCCAGCAGCAGTGCCTCCATCTCGGGCACGGGCAGGTCCTTGGCCATGCCCACCAGGTTGCGCGGCTTGGGCATGTCGGCGCGGCGGTACACCTCCTTGAGCAGAGCCGGGTATTCGGCGGCCTGCACAGGGGTGGTGTCGGCAGGGGTTGCACGGCGCTTGGCGGCGCGCACCAGCTCTTGCAGGCGCTCGCGCTGGATGGCGTCGCGCTCGCGCTCCAGACTGGCCGTGCCGGTCACGGTGATCTTGAGCGCGGGCCGCTCGGTCAGCGCCTTGGCCACCTTGTCCAGGCCCTGCCGGGCCTCGGGCGTGAGGGTGGCGCTGCCCGGGGCAAAGGCCACGGTGCTCAGTTCGTCACCGCCGCCAAAAGCGCGGGCCAGCAGGCTGAACGGGGCGGTAATGGCCTTGCCGATCAGGTTGACGATGATCTTGAAGATGACGGGGCCGATGCGAAATTGCGGGTCGTTCAGCGAGCCGCTGATGGGCAGGTCGAGGTCGATCACGCCTCGGCTGTCAGACAGCAGGGCCACGGCCAGCTTCACCGGCAGGCTGTTGGGGGCGCCCTCCACGGGGTCGCCGAACGTGAGCTGGTTGAGCACCAGCTTGTTGCTGGCCGTGAGCTGGCCGTTGGGCAGCACCTTGTAAGAGACATCCATGCTGAGCTTGCCGCGCTCGATGCCGTGGCCCGCGTATTTCACCGAATAGGGCGTGAGCGGCGGCAATTCGAGGTCGCGCACCTTGCCCTGGATATCGAGCGCCAGCGGCTTGGCCAGCGGGTTGAGCTTGCCGGTGATTTCCAGCGACGCCGAGCCTTCGGCGCGGCCGCGCAGTTCCAGGTCGGCCAGCACGGGCTCGCCGCCCGGCGGCTGGGACGAGAACGCGCTGAGCTTGCCGGTCAGCTCGGTCAGGTCGGCCGAATAGTTGGGCTTGATGAAGTAGTCCGAGAACAGCACCTTGCCGTTGACCAGGCTCACCGGGCCGAACACCACCACCGGCGCCAGCGGGTCGGGCGGCAGGGGGGCGCTGGCCGATGCGGTGGCGGTGGCTGTGTTTGCGGGCGTGTCGGGGGGCGTATCAGGGGCAGCGGCCACGGGGGCGGGTGGCGCGGGCGTGGCGGTGGGCGCCTGGTTGTTGACCTCGGCCGGGCTTTTGGCGATGTCGCTCAGGTTGATCCGGCCGTTTTCGTTGATGGCGATGCGCGCATAAAAGTCGGCCAGGCTGGTTTCCTTCACCTCCACGCGGGGGGCGGTGTTGGGCGCCAGGGCCACGGAGAGGCCGCGCAGGCCCAGGCTCTTCCAGGCCAGCAGTTCCTCGCCCACCTGCTCGGCGGTCTTGGGCGTGGCGGCGGCCGTGCTGTTGGCGCGCAGCGCGTCGATGGCGGCATCGCCGTTCAGGCGCAGCGTGGTCCCGCGCGGGCTTTGGGACATCGCCACCTGGCCGCGAAAGCCCACGTCGGCGCGCAGCAGTTCGATGGCGAAGCGGTCTGCCAGGTAGCCGTCGAGGGCGTGCAGGGGCAGGCGGCTGGCCTCCAGGCGGCCTTGCGTGGCAAAGGGCTGGGGCGTGAGCGTGCCCCGGTAGTCCAGCTTGCCGGCGTTGCCCCCGAATTCGAGTTTGCCGGCGTTGCCCCGGCGTGCAGCCACCTGGGCCGACAGGTGGAACGCTTCGGGCTTGCGGCCGTCCGGGGCCAGGTTGCGGGCCTGCAGGCTCAGCGCCGACAGGTTCAGCGCCACGGGGCGGGGCTGGGCGCGGTCGGCAAAGGCCACGCTGCCCTGGTCCACGTTCAGCTCGCCCAGGCGCACGCGCCAGGCGGGCGCTGCCGCCGTGGTGCTGCTGGCGGGCTTGGTGGCAGGCGTGGTGGCGGGTGCGGCCTTGAGCCAGCGCTCGAACATCCAGCGGCCGTCGGCGGCGCGCTCCACCGTGGCCTGGGGCTGGGTGATGCTCAGGCGCGCTATGTCCACGGTGCGGGTGTCCAGATTCAGCTTCAGGCCGTCCAGGCCCAGCTTGCCCACGCTGGCCAGCGCGGTCTTGCCCTGTTGCAGCGCCAGTTGCTCCAGCGCCAGGGGGCCTGCGGAGAGGGTGATACCCGTGGCGCCTGCCTTGGCGGCGTCGCCAGCGGGGGCTTGCCACTGCACGGCCATCTCGCCGCTGACCTGGCCGGTCAGCGCGGGCTCCAGCGTCTGCGCCAGGTAGGGCGCGGCCAGTTGCAGGGGCAGGGCCTGGGCCGACAGGTTCACCTCGGCGGCGCGGTCGGTGGCCTGGCCCTTGAAGGCCAGGGTGTTGCCCTGCGGGCTTTGCGTGCTGCCCCGCAGGCTCTGCGTGCTGCTTTGCACGCCCAGCGCGCCCGTGAAGGTGAGCGGCGCCTTGAACGGAAACGCCACATCGGCCACATCCAGCGTGAAGTCGGTGGCCTGCAGCGCGGCGGCGGGCCGGGTGCTCTGGTCGGTCCAGCGCAGCTGGCCGTGGCGCACGGCGGCCTGCGCCACGGCCACGGTCCAGCCGGGGGGGGCGGCGGGTGGAGTTGCGCTGCTGGCGGGGGGCTGGGCGGCTGGTGCGGCAGGCGGTGTGGGTTTGGCGGTGGGGGATGCCGCCGGTGCGGCCAGTTGTGCGAGGTTGATCTCGCCTTTGGCATTGCGCGTGGCCGTCACGATGGGCGATGCCAGCTCCACGCGGGCCAGGCGCACCACCTGGTCGAGCGGTCGCACATCGGCCATGTCCACCGTGAGGCGCTCGTAGGACAGCAGGGGTTGCTGGTGGCGATCGGTGATCTGCACCTTGCGCGTCTGCACCTGGCCCGACAGCGTCACGGCCAGGCGGGGTGCCTGCTCGAACGCCACCTTCAGGTCCAGGTCGAGGACGGCGCCCTGCACGCGCACCGGCAGGCTGGCGGGCAGGTAGGGCAAATAGGGTGCCAGATCCAGCCCCTCCCACTTCACCGTGGCGTCGCCCTTGCCGGTTTGGGTAAACGGCGTGGCCTGCGCCGACGAGTCAAACCGGCTGCCGTCCACTTCGAAAGACAGGTGCGGCTCGACCTGGATCTCGCGCTGTGCGGGCAGGGTGCTGATGAAGGGCACTTTGAGGGCCAGCTGGCGCACGGCGTGGGTTTTGTCCACCGTGCGGTCGTCAAAGTCGATGGCGCCGCCGGTCAGCGTGAGGTTGTGCAGCGCCAGCCGGGCGGGGCCGCTGGCGGGTTTGTCGGTGGGGGCGGTGAGCCGGGCCAGGATGTCGTCCACGTCGTAGTGGCCGTCGGCCAGGTGCGTAAGCCGCAGATGGGGCGCGTCGATCGCGAGGGCGTCCACCACCGGCGCCAGGCGCAGCAGTGACTGCAGCTCGGCATCGGCATAGATGCGCGCAATGCTCAGCTGCGGCGGGCCGCCCTGGGCGCCGCCGATGGCGATGTCGCGCAGGGTGACTTCCAGCGTCCAGGGCTTGAACTCGATGGCCCCCACGGTGACGGGGCGGCCCAGCTGTTCGCTGGCGATGCGCTCCAGCGGGCCCTTGACCAGCGCCGGCACCGACAGCCAGCTCAGCAGCCACAGCAGCAACAGCGCCAGCAAGGCCCACAGGCCCCGGCGAACCCAACGGTGGTGGCGTAATGTGGCGAGCGACGTGAGGGCAAGGGGCTGGGGCATGGGGCTGTCGGGCAATGTGGAGCGAAAGGGGGCGCAAAGCCCGTCGGACCGGCGGCGCGGGCTTTGCACAGGCCGGATTATCCGCGCGTGCCGCTGCTCCACTACCATGGCAGGCATGACCGCCGCTGCCACCCCACCCCTGCCGTCGCGCCTCTGGGCCGACCTTTCCACCCGCGATTTCACCCGGCTGCTTGCCAGCGGCCAGGCCCGGCAGACGGTGGCCGTGCTGCCCGTGGCGGCCATCGAGCAGCATGGGCCGCACCTGCCGCTGTCGGTGGACGCCACGCTGCTGCAGGGCGTGATCGACGCCGCCCTGCCGCTGCTGCCGGCTGCGCTGCCCGCGCTGTTCCTGCCGCCGCAGGTGGTGGGCCTGAGCCCTGAGCACATCCGTTTTCCGGGCACGCTCACGCTGTCGCCGGCCACGGTGATCGCGCTGTGGACCGAGATTGGCGAATGCGTGGCGCGCGCCGGGGTGAAAAAGCTGTTGCTGTTCAACGGCCATGGCGGCCAGGTCAGCGTGATGGACATCGTGGCGCGCGAATTGCGCACGCGCTGCGGTCTGCTGGTGTACAGCGCCAGCTGGTTCAGCCTGCCGCTGCCCGATGCGGTGGCCGGCCAGTTCAGCGCCGAGGAGCACCGCTTTGGCATCCATGCGGGCGAGATCGAGACCTCGATGATGCTGCACCTGGCGCCCGCCACGGTGCACATGGAGCACGCGCGCGATTTCCGCTCCACCTCGCAGGACCGCGCCGAGCGCTACGCCATCCTGGGCAACGGCAAAAGCGCCAAGCTGGGCTGGCAGATGCAGGACTACCACGTCGCTGGCGCGGTGGGCAATGCAGCCGCCGCCACGGCCGACAAGGGCCGCGCGGTGGTGGACGCCGCCGCGCAGCAACTGGTGCGGCTGCTGCAGGAACTGCACGATTTGCCGCTGACCACCCTGGTGGAGGGCCCTGGGGGCCTGGCCGAATAGTGGGGTTTGGGTGTTTTGGGTGCTTTTGGCCTCTAGCGCTTATCCAGCCAGCGCAAGCAGCTCTTGTTTTGATAGTGGCTGACTACATTACCCGCCCGAACCACCACACCGACAACCCGGCGGCCAGCACCGCCAGCGCGGCGCCCGCCAGCGCCAGCAGGGCCGAGATTTCGGTTTCGCGTTTTTCCACCGTGAGGCGCGAACTCAGCGTTTCATACACCTTCTTCAGGTCGGCGGCCGTGGCGGCGTGGAAATATTCGGCCTGGGTGCGCAAGGCCACGGCCTTGAGGGTTTCTTCATCGAGCCGCACGCGCATCGACCAGCCCTCGAAACCAATGGTTTCGCCCTGCACCGTGCCCACGCCCACGGTGTACACGCGCACGCCCCGGTCGGCGGCCCACTGGGCGGCTTCGAGTGGATCGACGCCGGTGGTGCGCTGGCCGTCGGTCAGCATGATGATGGCGGCCGAGTTGTAGGAGCCGGGGGCCACCGGCGTGAAGGTCTTGACCGGATCCTGCTTGGTGACCTCGTCGAGCGAGCGCGCGCGCATGGCCTGGCGCCCGCCCAGGGCCGCGATGTCGATGCCCGCATCGGGGAACAGCGTGGCCAGCGCCAGCATGATGCCGTTGCCCGTGGCCGTGCCGCGCTGCAGCTGAAAGCTGTCGATCGCCTTGACGAGGTCTTCATGGCTCTGGGTGGGCAGTTGCGCCAGCTGCGCGCTGCCCGCAAACGCCACGATGCCCACGCGCACATGGCGCGGCAGCTCGGCGATGAAGGCCTTGGCGGCGTTTTGCGCGGCGGTGATGCGGTCGGGCTCCACGTCGGCGGCGCGCATGCTGCCCGATACATCCATGGCCAGCATGATGGTCTGCTGCTCCGAGGGCAGCGTGATGACGGCCAGCGGGCGCGCCGCCGCCAGCAGCAGGGCCACCAGCGCCAGCAGAAAGAGCGCGGGCGGGATATGGCGGCGCAGGCGCTGGCCGGGGCCGAGCGCCGCGCGCACCAGCCCGAGGCTGGGGTAGTTCAGCGCCTGCTGCTTGCGCCGGTGCAGCAGCCAGGCATACAGCGCCACCAGCAGCGGCACCGCCAGCAGCAGCCAGAGCAGGGTGGGCCAGAGAAAAACCATGGTCGGGTGTCCTTGGGTTTGTCGATGTCAGGCAGCGGCTTGCCCGGCCGGCACGGTGATGGCGCGGGGGCTGGGTTTGAAAGCGCGCAGCCGCGGGCCGGCGCGGCGCTGGCGCAGGTCCATGAAGCGCAGCAGGGCGTCGATCAGGTCGTCATCGGTGCGCAGCTCCAGCGTGTCGGCGCCCGCCGCGGCCAGGCCGGTGCGCAGGGTGGCCTCGCGCTCGGCGGCCAGGCGGGCAAAGCGCTGGCGGAAGGCCTTGTCGTGCGTGTCGACCTGCAGTTGTTCGCCGGTTTCGGCGTCGCGCAATAGCACCAGGCCCAGGTCGGGCAGTTCGAGTTCGAGCGGGTCGAACAGGCGCACGGCCACCACGTCGTGGCGCAGCGCCAGCTGGGCCAGCGGCTTTTCCCAGCCGGGCGCGCTGATGAAGTCCGACACCACGAACACCGTCGAGCGCCGGCGAATGCCGCCCAGCCCTGCCTGCAGCAGCAAGCCCAGCTGCGTGCCGCCTGCAGGCTGGCCGGTGGCGGGCTGCAGCAACTGGTGCATGAGCTGCAATACCTGCGTGCGGCTGCTGCGCGGGGGCAGCACGGCATCCACCCCGCGCACGCCGCCGCGGCCAGTGCCATACAGCAGGGCGCCCACGCGGTTGCCGTGGCGGGTGAGCAGGCGCGCCAGCACGGCCACAAAGCCGGTGAGGATGTCGCGCTTGGCGTGGCCCTGCGGGCCAAAGTGGATGGAGGGGCTCAGGTCCAGCAGAAACCAGGCCGACATTTCGCGGTCTTCGGTGAACACGCGCACATGGGGCGTGTTCAGGCGGGCCGTGACGTTCCAGTCGATGTGGCGCACATCGTCGTGGGGCTGGTACTCGCGCAGGTCGGCCAGATCCAGCCCGCTGCCGCGCACCAGGGTGCGGTAGTCGCCCTGCAGCAGGCCGTCGAGCCGCCGGATGACATGCCACTCCAGGTGCCGCAGCAGGCGGTCGGCCTGGCCAGGCACGCTGGGCAGGGGTTGCCCGGTGGCGGGTTCAGGCGGCTTTTTGCTCATGGTGAGGGCCCGAGCCGTTTTGCAGGTGCTGCAATGGCCGTGCAGGCGCCGGTATCCTGGCCATGATGCGGGCAATCAGCGCATCGGCATCCAGCCCGTCCGACAGCGCCTCGTACGACAGCGACAGCCGGTGGCGCAGCACGTCAGCTGCCAGGTCGGTCATGTCTTCGGGCAGCACGTAGGCGCGTCCGCGCAGCATGGCCAGGGCCTGCGCGCCTTCGGCCAGGCAGATGGTGGCGCGCGGGCTGGCGCCGCAGGCAATGAACTGCGCAATGTCGCTGATGCCGTGCTGTGCGGGCGCCCGCGTGGCCGCCACCAGCTGCACCGCATATTGCAGCAGCGACGGGTCCACATACACGCTGCGGCACTCGGCCTGCAGGGCCGACAGCTGCGCCGTGGTGGCCACGGGCAGCACCTGCACGGGCGCATCGAGCGCGCGCTGGGCAATCACGAACTCTTCTTCCTCGGTGGGGTAGTCGAGCAGCACCTTCATCATGAAGCGGTCCACCTGCGCTTCGGGCAGGGCGTAGGTGCCTTCGGTCTCGATGGGGTTTTGCGTGGCCATCACCAGAAAGGGCTCGGGCACCTTGTGGGTCTCGCCGGCAATCGTGACCTGGCGCTCCTGCATCACCTCCAGCAGGGCGCTTTGCACCTTGGCGGGGGCGCGGTTGATTTCGTCAGCCAGCAGCAGGTGGGTGAACACCGGGCCCAGCGATGTGCTGAACTCGCCCGTCTTCTGGTTGTACATGCGCGTGCCCACCAGGTCGGCGGGCACCAGATCGGGCGTGAACTGGATGCGCTTGAAGCTGCCCTGGATGGTGCTGGCCAGCGTCTTGACGGTAAGCGTCTTGGCCAGGCCGGGCACGCCTTCGACCAGCAGATGGCCCTGGGCCAGCATGGCGACCATCACGCGTTCGAGAAAGCGGTCTTGCCCGACCACGACGCGCTTGACCTCGTAGAGCACCTGCTCCATCAGCGTGGCGGTGGATGCGGCAGCAGGGGGTGTTGCGGTGGGTGTCATGGCGTCCTTGCAGAAACGGGTGGAAACTAAAACGGCGGCATGCCCACGGCTGCAGCGGCGTTTTCAATGGGCACGGCAAAGCCGATGCCGATGAAGGTGCGGGCCTCGGTGGGGTTGAGGATGGCGGTGACGATACCCACCACCTCGCCGTCCATGGTGACCAGCGGGCCGCCCGAGTTGCCGGGGTTGGCTGCCGCGTCGAACTGGATCAGGTTGGTCAGCGGTCGATTGCCTTCGGGCGATTCGAATTCCCGGTCCAGGCCCGACACCACGCCCGCCGACACCGACGGCCCGATGCCGAAGGGAAACCCGATGGCCACCACCTGGTCTCCCGCCCGCAGGTCTTGCGTGGAGCGCAGGGTCGCGGCGGCCAGGTCGTCGGGCACCTTGTGGGCCTGCAGCACGGCCAGGTCGTTTTCGGGCTGGGCGCCGGTGACGCTGGCGGTGGTCTCCAGCCCGTCGTGGAAGGTGATGGTGATGCGGCTGGCGCCCTGCACCACATGCAGGTTGGTGAGGATGATTCCCGAATCCACAATCACCACGCCGGTGCCCACACCGCGCTCGATCTCGGCCTTGCCGTTCTTGCTGCGCATGTAGCCCACCACGCGCACCACCGACGGCGCCACGGCCTCCACCGCTGCTGCGGCGGGCGATGGCAAGGTGGTGGTTTCCAGGGTGCGCAGCACGGCGGCGTCGATGTCGTCCTGCGTGATGCGGCGCGGCGCCGCGCCCGGGTGCAGCCACAGGCTGGCCAGCAGCAGCGCGGTGAGCACCACCACGGCCGCCCACAGGGCGCGCAGGCGGTTGCGCTGGGCGGTGGTGGCTGTGGATGGTGCGGAAGCTTGCGCCAGCGATGGCGACGGCTCCGGCGTGCTTGCGGATTCGGCCGCCGGTTCTGCCGGGCGCCGGGTGGGGCGGGAACTGCTGTAGAGGGCGGGCCGGGGCATCCTGTCACCTTCTGGTTCCATGGCCATTTCCTGTCCCGGCGCGCATGCGCATGGGGCTGCGGGCGCCGCGCCGGTGCTGGCGCGCGGGGGTGAGGAAAAGGCATGTCGCGCCAGGGCGTGGCGCACGGTTTTGACAGTAGCACGGATCGCTCATTTGTGCACCCGCTGTCTGCCATGGCGCGCTGGGCGCGCCGGCCGCTGTGGGGCGGGCGCGGGTGCGGCATCATGGCGGCATGCCTTTTTTTATCGACACGCATTGCCACCTGGACGCCGCCGAGTTCGCCGCCGACCGCGACGCCGTGCGCCAGCAGGCCGCTGCCGCGGGCGTGGCGCATTGCGTGATTCCGGCGGTGGAGCGCGCCAACTGGGACGCCGTGCGCCAGCTGGCGCACCGCCATGGCGACAGCTACGCCCTGGGCATTCACCCGCTGTACACCGCGCGGGCGGCCGATGCCGACCTGGCGCTGCTGGCCCAGGCGCTGGAGCAGCACCGCCACGACCCGCGCCTGGTGGCCATCGGCGAAATCGGGCTGGATTTTTTTGCCGATGGCCTTGACCCCGCGCGGCAGGAGCAGTTCTACCGCGCGCAGCTGCAGCTGGCGCGCCGCTTCGATCTGCCGGTGATCCTGCATGTGCGCCGCTCGGCCGACAAGCTGCTCAAGGGCCTGCGCGACACAGCCGTGCCTGGCGGCATCGCCCACGCCTTCAATGGCAGCCTGCAGCAGGCCCAGGCGTTCATCGCGCTCGGCTTCAAGCTGGGGTTTGGCGGCGCGGTGACTTATGACCGGGCGCTGCAGTTGCGCCGGCTGGCGGCCGCGCTGCCCGAGTCGGCCCTGGTGCTGGAAACCGACGCGCCCGATATCCCGCCGCACTGGCTTTACGCCACTGCGGCGCAGCGCGCTGCCGGGCAGCCGCAGGGGCGCAACGCCCCGGCCGAGCTGCCGCGCATCGCCGCGGTGGTGGCGGGCCTGCGCGGCCTGCCGTTGGCGGCACTGGCGCGCGGCACCACCGCCAATGCCTGCGCGGCGCTGCCGCGGCTGGCCGGGCGGGTGCAGGAAGTTTGAGGTGTTTTTGGCCGCTGGCGCTTTCCAGATAAGCGCTGGTAGCTATTTATTTGATAGTGACCGAGGTGTGTGTTGGATTTCAGGCCAGAATGGGCGCATGAAGGAAAACAAGGCGGCTGTGGGCCGGCCCACCCGACCCCGCGATGTGCACAGCCCGCTCCAGCCGCCCGGCGGCGAGCGCCTGACGGGGCTGGCGCCCGTGGTGTCCGAACGCACGGTGGTGCTGGTGCTGGGCAGCTTTCCGGGCGCGGCCTCGCTGCGGGCGGGGCAATACTATGCGCACCCGCAAAACCATTTCTGGCGCATCCTGCAGGCGCTCTGGCCGCAGCACCCGCTGCCCGGCGCAGCGCACTATGGCGAGCGCTGCGACTGGCTGCTGGCGCGCGGGCTGGGCCTGTGGGACGTGTACGCCAGCTGTGAGCGGGTGGGCAGCCTGGACACCCGCATCCGCAATGCGCAGGTCAACGACTTTGCCAGCCTGCGCGCGCGCTGCCCCCGGCTGGCGGCCATCGCCCACAATGGCGGGGAAAGCTTCAAGCATGCGCGCAGCACGGCCTTGCTGGGGGTGGCGGTGCACCGGCTGCCTTCCACCAGCCCGGCCAATGCGTCGTGGAGTTTTGAACGTAAATTGAACGCCTGGGCCGAACTGCTGGCCCGGCATGGATTGGTGTGAATGGCCCGCAATAAAAAGACCGAAGTTGAACTGCCCGAAGTGAGCGTCTCTGACGATGGCGAGGTGCGCCACCTGCACCTGGGCACGCCCTGGATCCAGGGCTCCATGCGCGTGGCCGAGCCGTTCGAGATCGAGTTGCAGTATGTGCAGCGCATGATGGCCTGGCTGCTGTTTGTTGAGCCCGCCAGTGTCACCAAGCGCCACGCCATGCAGTTGGGGCTGGGGGCCGGGGCCATCACCAAGTTTTGCCACAAGAAACTGCGCCTGTGCACCACCGCCATCGAGCTCAACCCGCAGGTGCTGGCGGTGTGCCGCCAGTGGTTCAAGCTGCCGCCCGATGGCCCCAAGCTGCGCGTGGTGCTGGCCGATGCGGCCGAGGAAATCCGCAACCCGATGTGGCTGGGCACCGTGGACGCCCTGGCGGTCGATCTGTACGACCACGAAGCCGCGGCGCCGGTGCTAGACAGCCCCGCTTTTTATGCCGACTGCCGCGCGTTGCTGACCGAGGACGGCTGCATGACCGTGAACCTGTTTGGCCGGGCGTCGAGCTTCGAGCGCAGCCTCAAGAGCATGGCCAGCGCCTTTGGCGAAGACGCCCTGTGGGCCTTCAAGCCCACCCGCGAGGGCAACACCGTGGTGCTGGCGCAGCGCACGCCCAGCCGGCCCAAGCGCACCGAGCTGGCCGCGCGGGCCGAGGCCATCCAGGCGCGCTGGGACATCCCTTCGGCCAAATGGCTGCGCGTGTTCAAACCCGTGGCGGGCTGACCGTCCGCCGCTCCGCCTCGCCATTGAACTGAACACCGAAGCCCCTGATGAAAACCTTCACCGAATTCCCCGCGCCCGCTGCGCCTGCGGCCCATGCGGGTCCGCTGGACTGGCGCAGCATGGTGGGCTGGCTGCGCTCCGATGGCGTGATCTCGCCGCAAGAGGCGCACCGCACCATCGCCCGCTGCTCGCAGGCCGAAAGCTCGCAGCATCCGCTGGTGCGGCTGGCCAGCGTCGCCATGGCGCGCGCCAGCGATGGCAAGCCGCTCGATATTGAATCGCTGACCGAATACCTGGCCCAGCGCGCCGGGCTGCACTACCTGCGCATCGATCCGCTCAAGGTGGACGTGGGCCGCGTGGCCGACACCATGAGCGCCTCGTATGCCGAGCGGCACAAGGTGCTGCCGGTGCAGGTGACGGCCAAGGAGGTGGTGGTGGCCACGGCCGAGCCCTTCATCGACGACTGGGTGGCCGAGGTGGAGCGCCAGTCGCGCCGCACGGTGCGCCGGGTGGTGGCCAACCCGCAGGATATTCACCGCTTCACGGCCGAGTTTTTTGCGCTGGCCAAATCGGTGCGGGCGGCGCAGAAGGCGGGCGGCAACTCGGGGGGCAGCAGCTTTGAGCAGCTGGTGGAGCTGGGCCAAAGCAACAAGCAGCTCGATGCCAACGACCAGGGCGTCGTGAAGGTGGTGGACTGGCTGTGGCAATACGCGTTTGATCAGCGCGCCAGCGACATCCACCTGGAGCCGCGCCGCGAGCAGGGCGTGATCCGCTTTCGCATCGATGGCGTGCTGCACCCGGTCTACCAGATGCCCATGGGCGTGCACAACGCCATGGTGTCGCGCATCAAGCTGCTGGGCCGCATCGACGTGGTGGAAAAGCGCCGCCCGCAGGACGGCCGCATCAAGACCCGCAACCAGCGCGGCGACGAGGTGGAAATGCGCCTGTCCACGCTGCCCACGGCGTTTGGCGAGAAGATGGTGATGCGGATTTTTGACCCCGACAACACCGTCAAGGATCTCGACGCGCTGGGCTTCGCACCGCACGACGCGCAGCGCTGGGAGCAGCTCGTCAAGCGCCCGCACGGCATCATCCTGGTGACCGGGCCCACCGGCTCGGGCAAGACCACCACGCTGTACGCCACCTTGAAGCGCGTGGCCACCGAAGAGGTGAACGTGAGCACCGTGGAAGACCCGATCGAAATGATCGAGCCCAGCTTCAACCAGACGCAGGTGCAGCCGCAGCTCGACTTCAACTTCGCCGAAGGCCTGCGCGCCCTGATGCGCCAAGACCCGGACATCATCATGGTGGGCGAAATCCGCGATCTGGAAACCGCCGAGATGGCTATCCAGGCCGCGCTCACGGGCCACCTGGTGTTCTCGACGCTGCACACCAACGATGCACCCTCGGCCATCACCCGCATGATGGAGCTGGGCGTGCCGTCGTATCTGATCAACGCCACGCTGCTGGGCGTGCTGGCCCAGCGGCTGGTGCGCACGCTGTGCAAACAGTGCAAGCAGCCCGATACGTTGGCCACCCCCGAGGCGCTGGTCGAGGTGGTCAAGCCCTGGAAGATCACGGGCGCCTACCAGCCCTACAAGTCTGTGGGTTGCGTGGATTGCCGCATGGGGGGCTTTCTGGGGCGCATGGGGCTTTACGAACTGCTGACGGTGAGCGAGGCGCTCAAGGACAAGATCACCCAGGCGCCTTCGATCGAGGTGCTGCGCCGCCAGGCGGTGGCCGACGGCATGCGCCCCTTGCGCCTGGCCGGCGCCCTGCGGGTGGCCGAAGGGCTGACCACGCTGGACGAGGTGATTGCGGCGACGCCGCCGCTCGATTGATCAAGTCGGGGTAAACCCGCACTCACCCAGGGCGCCGCACCGCAGCGGGCGGCGATTGTGACGGGATGTAGGTGGAATCCACATCGCTATGCGCCCACATTCCCCGCACAATCCCGTGGTTGAGATTCCGCCAAGGAGACATTCGTGAAAATCAAGAGTCAAAAAGACTTTTTTGCCGGCCTCATGTTCATGGGCGTCGGCGTGGCCTTCGCCTGGGGCGCCACAACTTACAACGTCGGCACCGGCGCCCGCATGGGACCGGGCTATTTCCCCCTGTTGCTGGGTATTTTGCTGGCCATCATCGGCGGCGTTATTACGTTCAAGGCCACCGTGGTGGAAACCGTGGACGGTGAAAAGATCGGCAAATGGGCCTGGAAGCCGCTGTTCTTCATTCTGGCCGCCAACTTTGCCTTCGGCATTTTGCTGGCCGGCCTGCCCAGCCTGGGTATTCCCGCCATGGGCCTGATCGTCGGCATCTATGCGCTGACCTTCATTGCCAGCCTGGCAGGCAACGAGTTCCATGCGAAGTCGGTGTTTGTACTTGCCACGGTGCTCGCCGTGGGCAGCTATGTGGCATTCGTCTGGGCGCTGAAGCTTCAGTTCCCGGTGTGGCCCAGTTTTATTTCCGGTTAAGGCAGGAGCACCCACACTATGGAATTGTTTGACAACCTGGCGCTCGGCTTCGGCGTCGCCTTCACGTTTCAGAACCTCGTTTACTGCTTTGTCGGCTGCCTTTTGGGCACGCTGATCGGCGTGCTGCCTGGCATTGGCCCCGTGGCCACCATCGCCATGCTGCTGCCCGCCACCTACGCGCTGCCGCCCGTGGCGGCGCTGATCATGCTGGCCGGCATCTATTACGGCGCGCAATACGGGGGCTCCACCACCGCCATTTTGGTGAATCTGCCGGGCGAATCGTCCTCGGTGGTGACCGTGATCGACGGCTACCAGATGGCGCGCAAGGGCCGGGCAGGGCCCGCGCTGGCGGCGGCTGGCCTGGGCTCGTTCTTCGCCGGTTGCGTGGGCACGCTGATCCTGGCGGCGTTTGCGCCACCGCTGACCGAAGTGGCCTTCAAGTTCGGCCCTGCTGAATACTTCTCGCTGATGACCCTGGGCCTGATCGGCGCCGTGGTGCTGGCCTCGGGCTCGCTGCTCAAGGCCGTGGGCATGATCGTGCTGGGTCTGCTGATTGGTCTGGTGGGTACCGACGTGAACTCGGGCGTGGCCCGCTTCAGCTTTGACATTCCCGAGCTGACCGACGGCATCGGCTTCGTGACCATCGCCATGGGCGTGTTCGGTTATGGCGAAATCATTGCCAACCTCTCGCGCCCCGAAGACGAGCGCGAGGTGTTCACGGCCAAGGTCGAGGGGCTGTTCCCCACGGCCCAGGACTTCAAGCGCATGTTCCCCGCGGTGCTGCGTGGCACGGCCCTGGGCTCTGCCCTGGGCATCCTGCCCGGCGGCGGTGCCTTGCTGTCGGCTTTTGCTGCCTACACCATTGAGAAGAAAACCAAGCTGCACCCCGGCGAAGTGCCCTTTGGCCAGGGCAACATCCGCGGCGTGGCTGCGCCTGAGGCTGCCAACAACGCGGGTTCGCAAACCTCGTTCATCCCGCTGCTGACGCTGGGCATTCCGCCCAACGCCGTGATGGCGCTGATGGTGGGTGCGATGACCATCCACAACATTCAGCCGGGTCCCCAGGTGATGACCAGCAACCCCGAGCTGTTCTGGGGCCTGATCGCCTCGATGTGGATCGGCAATGCCATGCTGGTGATCCTGAATCTGCCGCTGATCGGCATCTGGATCAAGCTGCTCACGGTGCCCTACCGCTGGCTGTACCCGTCCATCGTGCTGTTCTGCGCGGTGGGTGTGTATTCCACCAACAACAACACCTTTGACGTCTGGATGGTGGGTATCTTTGGTCTGATTGGCTACATCTTCCACAAGCTGGGCACCGAGCCTGCGCCCTTGCTGCTCGGCTTGATCCTGGGCCCGATGATGGAAGAAAACCTGCGCCGTGCGCTGCTGCTGTCGCGCGGCGACTGGAGCGTGTTTGTCACGCGTCCGCTGTCGGCCGGCCTGCTGGCGGCTGCTGCCCTGCTGCTCGTCATCGTGCTGCTGCCCGCCGTGAAGAACAAGCGCGAAGAGGCCTTCGTCGAAGACTGAGCCCCTTACCCCGTTCGCCGGTCCCGCAGCGCGGGCCCCGGCTGCAAGCACAGCGGCACCTTCGGGTGCCGTTGCTTTTTGGGGCGGTGACTCGGTGGAAAGGGCGAAGGCCCGGTACACAATGGCGCACCGAGGACCGCATGCAACCACCCAACCGCCCCACGCAGCACCCGCACCGGGTCATGCTGCACAACGAGATCCACGCCCGCCCGCCCGAGGCCCTGGCAGCACCGCTGGCCATTGCCCACATCGTCATGCTGGCCGATGCGGCGGGCCGCGAAGCCAGCCGCGCCCATGTGGCGGCACTGCTGCGCGACCACCACATGGCGCTGCCCGATGCCCAGACCACCCACTTGCGGATGGACCTGGGTGCTTTTCGGCTGCGCTGGGAGCTGCACACCGAGTTCGTCACCTGGACCTTCATGGTCCCGGCGTCCGCCGAGGCCTTTGGCGAGCGCGAGCCCACCAGCGCCATCGATGTGGTTCCACACGAATGGCTGGCCGCCCTGCCGGGCCATTGCCTGTGCAGCCTGAACCTGTGGGTGCTGCCCACGCAGCAGTTTGGCTCGGGCTCGCTGGTCAAGCATGTGCTGCACGAGGACACGCTGGTGGCCTCCACCGTGGCCGACGGGCATGGCGAGCTGTACACCGACTTTGCCATCCACGCCGATGGCTTCTCGCGCATGGTGCTGCTGGCGGGCGGCATGGCGCCGCGCCGCCTGGGCCGCCTGGTGCAGCGCCTGCTGGAGATCGAAACCTACCGCATGGCCGCCCTGCTGGGCCTGCCCGCCGCACGCGAGGCCACCACGGTGCTGGCCTTTGCCGAGCGCGAGCTGGCCGCGCTGGCCGATGCCATCCGCACCGCCAACCGCGATGCCGAGCCCGCGCTGCTCGACCGCCTGACCCGCCTGGCCGGGCAGGTGGAAAGCCAGTACGCAGCCACGCACTCACGCTTTTCGGCCAGCAGCGCCTATTTTGAGCTGGTGGACCGCCGCATTCAGGACATCGCCGAATCGCGCCTGGCGGGCATGCAGACCATCCGCGAGTTCATGGACCGGCGCCTGACGCCCGCGCGCAGCACCTGCGAGTGGGCCACGCGGCGCCAGGATGCGCTGTCGCAGCGCGTCTCGCGCATGAGCAACCTGCTGCGCACGCGCGTCGAGATCGAGCAGCAGCAAAGCAGCCAGGCCCTGCTGGCCACCATGAACCAGCGCCAGGATCTGCAGCTGCAACTGCAGTCCACGGTGGAAGGCCTGTCGGTGGCGGCCATCACCTACTACATCGTCGGGCTGGTGAGCTACCTGGCCAAGGGCGCGCAAAAGCTGGGCTGGCCGCTGTCGTCCGAGACCACGGCGGCCGTGGCGATTCCGGTGGTGGCGGTGGGCGTGTGGTGGTCGCTGCGGCGGCTGCACCACCGGGTGTTCCATGCCCATTGAGGCCCAGCGTGCCCTGGGCGTGCCGCCGATAATGGCCCCATGCCATCCGGCGACTGTCCTTGTATGCGGGCATCCGCTCGGTGGGCGGTGCAGGCCCTTGGGGGAGCGCGCTGCCGGTTTTTGAATGCGTTTGCGTGAGTTTTAAGTAAAAAGTGCCTACAGCCCTATCCCAGCCATCGCAAGCAGCTAGAAAAAATGTAGCAACCGGCCTCTTGCTGGCGCTGTTCGGCGCCATCGCCTTCAGCGGCAAGGCCATCATCGTCAAGCTGGCCTACCGCCATGGCGTGGACGCGGTCACGCTCATCATGTACCGCATGCTGTTCGCGCTGCCCATTTTTGCCGTCATGGCGTGGTGGGCCAGCCGGGGCAAGCCGCCTTTGTTGCGCCGCGACTGGCTGGGCGTGGCGGGCCTGGGCGTCACCGGCTACTACCTGGCCAGTTTTCTCGACTTTGCCGGGCTGGCCTACATCAGCGCCAGCCTGGAGCGGCTCATCCTGTACCTCAACCCCACGCTGGTGATGATGCTCGGCTGGCTGCTGTATGGCCGCCGCATCCGCTGGGGCCAGGCGCTGGGCATGGCCATCAGCTACTGCGGCGTGGTGCTGGTGTTTGGCCTGGAGGCCCAACTGCAGGGCGCCGATGCGGCCTGGGGCACGCTGCTGGTGTTCTTGAGCGCCGTGAGCTATGCCATCTACCTTGTTTACAGCGGCGAGATGGTGCAGCGCATCGGCGCGCTGCGGCTGGTGGGCCTGGCCACCACGGTGGCCTGCCTGTGCTGCCTGCTGCAGTTCGTGCTGCTGCGGCCCCTGAGCGCTGCGGTGGTGGCGCCGGAGGTGATTTGGCTGTCGGTGCTCAACGCCACGCTGTGCACGGCGGCGCCGGTGCTGATGGTGATGATGGCCATCGAGCGCATTGGCGCCGGCATGACTGCGCAGACCGGCATGGTGGGCCCGCTGTCCACCATCTTCATGGGGGTGTGGATTCTGGGCGAGCCCTTCACGCTGTGGGTGGCTGCGGGCACCGCGCTGGTGATGGCCGGCATCTTTGTGTTCACGCGCATGTCGCGCTGAGGCGACGCGGGGGGTGCCCGACCGGGCTGCCAAGCCCCACTTATGATTTGAAACGGCTGCGTGTTGCAGCCAGTCATCGGGAGTTTTTTATGGATATGGGTATCGCGGGCAAGTGGGCGCTGGTGTGTGGCGCCAGCAAAGGGTTGGGGTTTGGCTGCGCGCAGGCGCTGGTGCGCGAAGGGGTGAACGTGGTCATCAACGCGCGCAATGCCGATGCGCTGCAGTTGGCCGCTTCCAAATTAATAGCTGTTAGCGCAGACGCAGCAAGCGCAAGAGGTCAAAATGGCATAAAACCCATGGTACTGGCGGTGCCTGCCGACATCACCACCCCCGAAGGCCGGGCCGCCGTGTTTGCGGTGCCCGGCGGGCCGGGGCGCGACTTCGACATCGTGGTGACCAACGCGGGCGGACCGCCTACCGGCGACTTTCGCGACTGGGACCGCGACGCCTGGATCAAGGCGGTGGACGCCAACATGCTCACGCCCATCGAGCTCATCAAGGCCACGGTGGACGGCATGGCCGCGCGGGGCTTTGGCCGCATCGTCAACATCACCTCCAGCGCGGTGAAGGCGCCGATTGACATCCTGGGCCTGTCCAATGGCGCGCGCAGCGGGCTCACCGGCTTTGTCGCCGGCGCCGCGCGCAGCAAGCTGGCGGCGCAGGGCGTGACCCTGAACAACCTGCTGCCCGGCAAGTTCGACACCGACCGCCTCGCCACCACGCTGGGCGCTGCGGCCACCAAGTCCGGCAAAAGCCTGGACGACGTGCGCCGCGCCCAGCAGGCGCAGATTCCGGCTGGCCGATTTGGCACCCCCGAAGAATTCGGCGCCATCTGCGCATTTTTGTGCAGCGTGCATGCGGGTTACATGACGGGCCAGAACCTGCTGGCCGACGGCGGCGCCTACCCTGGCACGTTCTGACAGCGTTGGGGGTGCTTTGTTTTTGATAGCTGCTTGCGCTTGCCCACAAAGCGCTGGCGGCTGTTTTTATTCAAAACCCTTCAGCGCCGCGACGACACCACAATCCCGCCCACGATCAGCGCAAACGCCACGGCGTGGTAGCCGCTGGGTGTCTCGCCCAGAAACGCGGCCGACAACAAGGCTGCAAACAGCGGCGTCAGGTTGGTAAAGAACCCGGCCACTGCCGGCCCGGCCCGCTGCACGCCAATGCCCCAGCAGCGGTAGGCCGCCAGCGCCGGGCCGATGGCGATGAACAGCAGCGCCGCCGCCAGCGGCCAGCCCCATGCGATGTGCGTGTGCCCCGTGGCCCACTCGGCGCTGGCAAAGGCGCCCGACCAGGCCAGGCCAAACACCATCTGCCCGGTCAGGAAGGCCGCCCAGTCGCCGCGCAGGCTGGCGGGCTCGGTGGTGCGCACCAGCAGCCAGCTGTAGAACGACCACGCAATGGTGGCCAGCAGCATGAACAAGTCGCCCACCACCAGGCGCAACGCCAGCAGCTGGCTCCACTCACCGCGGCTGAGCACGGTGAGCACGCCCGCCATCGACAGGGTCGCGCCCGCCAGCTGCTGGCGGGTGACGGCCACGCCAAAAAACAGCGCGCCCACCGCCAGCATCCACACCGGCATGCTGGAGCCCACCAGCGTCACGTTGATCGGTGTGGAGGTCTGCAGCGCCAGGTATTGCAGCGCGTTGTACAGGCCCACGCCCAGCAGCCCCAGCAGGGCAAAGCGCCGCCAGTGCGGCCACAGCGGGCTGCTTGGGCGCAGCACACGGTGCGTGAGCGGCAGCAGCAGCGCCAGGGCCAGCACCCAGCGCAAAAAGTTCAGGGTGATGGGCGGCACCAGGTCGTGCACCATGCGGCCCACCACGGCATTGCCGGCCCACAGCAGCGGCGCCGTCACCAGCAGCGCCGCGGTGCCGGGCGTCAGTCGTTGTGTCATGCCGCCACTGTAACGGCGCTGCGGCGGGCAAGGCTTGCAGATTCATGGCAGGATGGCGCCCACTTTTCAAACCCATTACAGGAGACCGTTTTCATGAGCCTTGCCGTCCAGATCCGCCAGCATGGCGGCCCCGAAGAACTCCACCTGGTTGACGTGGCCGTGGGGGAGCCCGGTCCGGGCGAAATCCGCATCCGCCACCATGCCATCGGCCTGAACTTCATCGACGTGTACCACCGCACGGGCCTGTACCCTTTGAGCATGCCCGCCACCATCGGCATGGAGGCCGCCGGCGTGGTCGAAGCCGTGGGCGAGGGCGTCACCCACCTGAAGGTGGGCGACCGCGCCGCCTATGCCAGCCAGCCCCCCGGCGCCTATTGCGAAGTGCGCGTGATGCCCGCCCAATGCGTGTGCCAGCTGCCCGACGCCATCAGCTTCGAGACCGGCGCGGCCATGATGCTCAAGGGCCTGACGGCGCAATACCTGCTGAAAAAGACGCTGCCCGTGCAAGGCCTGCAGGCTGGTGACTTTGTGCTGTTCCATGCCGCCGCCGGTGGCGTGGGCCTGATCGCCTGCCAGTGGGCCCGCGCCCTGGGCCTGCAGCTGATTGCCACCGCCGGCACCGATGCCAAGTGCCAGCTGGCGCTGGCCAATGGCGCGGCCCACGCCATCAATTACGCCACCGAAGACTTTGCCGCGCGCGTGAAAGAGATCACGGGTGGCAAGGGCGTGAAGGTGGTGTACGACTCGGTGGGCAAGGACACCTGGGACAAGTCGCTAGCGTGCCTGCGGCCGTTTGGCCTGATGGCCAGCTTTGGCAATGCCTCCGGCCCGGTGCCGCCGTTCGCGCCGGGCTCGCTGGGCGCCAAGGGCTCGCTCTACGTCACGCGCCAGACGCTGTTCACCCACATCGCCACGCGCGAAGGCACGCAGGCCATGGCCGACGACCTGTTCGCCGTGGTGGCCAGTGGCCAGGTCAAGATCCACATCGACCAGCGCTACCCGCTGGCCCAAGTGCAGCAGGCGCACCGTGACCTGGAAGCGCGCAAGACCACCGGCTCCACCATCCTCACGCTGTGACGCGGGCCGCCGCAGCATCTGCCACCGACTGGCTGGCCGCAGCCCGTGCGGCCGCCCGCCAGCCGCCCGTGCAAGCGCGCCAGCCGCTGTGGGTGGCGGGGCAGGCCGTGGGTTCGGTGGCGGCTGGGGTTTTGAGTCCAATCGACCTCTGGCGCTTATCTGATAAGCGCTACCAGCTACTGAATCAGGAGCAATCGGGCGGACCGGTGTGGCACCTCGATGTGCCGCCCGACGCGGTCACACCCGCGCTGAACCTGCTGGCGCAGGCCCTGCGCGCCCAGGGCCAGTGCGGCCCCTGGCGCGACGAGCAACTGGCGGTGTGCAACGCCCAGGGCGAGCGGTTGGGCACCATCGAGCGCGGCGCCGTGCGCGTGCTGGGCATCGCCACGCGGGCCGTGCACCTGGTGGGCCGGGCGCCCGATGGCCGCATGTGGGTGCAGCAGCGCTCCCGTACCAAGCCCAACAACCCGGGCATGTGGGACACGCTGATGGGCGGCATGGTCTCGGCCGCCGACACCCTGACGCAGGCGCTGGCGCGCGAAACCTGGGAGGAGGCGGGCTTGCGCTTGCCGCAGTTGCACGGCCCTGAACACGGCGGGCAGGTGGATTTCAGCCGCCCCAGCCGCGAGGGCGGCGGCGTGGGTTACATGGTTGAGCGCATCGACTGGTTTCGCTGCACCGTGCCCGGCGGGCTGGAACCCCGCAACCAGGATGGCGAGGTGGAGCGCTTCGAGCTGTGGAGCCTGGCGCAGGTGCAAGAACGCATGGCCGCGGGCGACTTCACGCTGGAGGCCGCGCTGGTGCTGGGCGCTTGCTTGGGTCTTTGAGAAGCCGTCTGCGGCAGGGCATCCTACTGCGCGGATCCGCCTTTCAGGCGTGCGTCACCCAGTCGGCATGCTCGCGCCCGTTCAGGTGCGGCAGGGTGTTGAAGGTCTGCAGCATCAGCCGCTTGGGCGACACGCTGAACTCCGTCACGGCGCTGTTGCGGATGCGCATGTTCAGCGCAATGGTCACCTCGGGCGCCGTGCCCAGCACCTCGCCCACCGCCGCCGCAATGGGGCCGCCGCTGCTCACCAGCAGCACGTTGTGCCCCGCGTGCTGGTGGCGCACATGGTCGAGTGCGGCGCGCACGCCGCCCGCAAACGCATCCCAGCTGGGCATGCCCTGCGGGCTGATCACGCCCGCCATCCATTGCGCCAGCGCGTCGCACAGCAGGCGGAAGTGCTGGCGGTAACGTTCGGGCGTATCGGGTTTGGGCAGTGGCTGGGGGTGGATGGCGCGGATGAGCGCCAGGCTGTCGTATTCGTTGAGGCCGGGCATCTGCAGCGGCTCGGGGGTGATCTGCAGGCCTTCGGCAATGCCTTCGAGCGTTTGCGTGTGGCGCCGCAGGGTGCCGGTGAGGATGGCGTCAAACGCCTGGCCCTGTGCGCGCCAGTGCTCGCCCAGGCGCACCGCCTGCTGGCGCCCGCGCGGGCTGAGTTGGTCGTAATCGTCCGCACCAAACGAGGCCTGGCCATGGCGCACAAGGTAAAGGGTTCCCATGGCGCGATTGTGGCTTGCACAGGGCCTGCGCCCTTGTCGCTGGTGCGACTTGTGCTATCAAATAGTGAGCAAATTGACGCCGTGCGCTGGTGTGGCGGCCACCATCCCGTGGGTGGCTGAAATTTCATTCAATAAAACTTGATCGCCGTGTTTTGACTATGGGATGGTGTGGCTCTAAATTGCGTGAACTGTCTTGATGGTTTCACCGAAAGAAACTCCATGTCCACTTCAACCCGCCCCAAGGCGGTCATCACCCATGAACGAGGTGCCACCTCGTCGGTGGAGCGTGCCTTGCGCGTGCTGCGCGTCATGTCCGAAGGCGGCAGCCTGCGCCTGACCGACATTGCGTCGGCGGCAGACCTGGACAAAGCCACGGCGCTGCGGTTGCTCGACGTGATGGCACGCGAGGGTTTTGTGAAGCGCGATGCGCAAAGCAAGCAGTTCACGCTGGGGCCCGAGCTCACGGTGCTGGGCGCTGCGGCGCTGCGGCGCTTTGACCCGCGCCCTCTGGCACGGCCCAGCCTGATGCGCCTGGCGGGCGTGTTCCAGGACACCGTGGTGCTCTCGATTCGCAGCGGTGTGGAGTCACTGTGCATTGACGTGGAGGAGGGCACCTACCCCATCCGCGCCAACTACCTCACCGTGGGCAGCCGCCGGCCACTGGGCGTGGGTGCGGGCAGTCTGGCGTTGCTTGCCGCGATGCCCGATGACGAGCGCGAGGCGGCGCTGGAGACGCTGTTGGGCCAGCTCGATCGCTACCCGCGCATCACCCCCGCGCTCCTGCGCGAACGCATCGACCAGGCGCGTGAGCGCGGTTTTGTTGTGCTGCTCGATGTGGTGGTCGAGCGCATGGGCGGCATTGGCGTTGCCATCCTCGACCCCGAGGGCCGCCCCGTGGCGGCACTGAGTATTGCAGCGCTGAACGAGCGCATCCTCACGCGCGAGCCGGCGCTGGCGCAGGCGCTGCTGCACGAGGCCACGGTCTGCCAGGTGCGCTGGGCCGAAGCCACGCGCGCCGACCGCCGACCTGCATCCCCCATCAAGGAGACATGTAAATGACGACAGCTTTGCGGTCCGCCTACCTGCGCGGCGCAGGCGGCACGCCTTTCGGGCGCCACGAGGGGCGCAGCGCGCTCGATCTGATGGACGCGGCCGCTGCGCAGGCCATCGAGAGCAGTGGCCTGCGGCGCCATCAGATCGACGGCGTGCTGTGCGGCTACGCCACCACGCTGCCGCACCTGATGCTGTCCACGCTGCTCTGCGAACGCCTGGCGCTGCGGCCTCACTATGCACACGGGTTGCAGTTGGGCGGCGCCTCGGGCGCCGCGATGCTGATGGCGGCGCGCGAGCTGGTGCGTTCGGGCCGCTGCCGCAATGTGCTGGTGGTGGGGGGCGAAAACCGCCTGACGGGCCAGTCACGCGACAGCTCCATCCAGACCCTGGCACAGGTGGGGGATGCCGATTACGAGGTGCCCAACGGCGCGTCGGTGCCCGCGTATTACGCGCTGATGGCCTCGCAGTACATGCACCGCACGGGTGTCACGTCGCAGGATCTGGCCGAATTTGCCGTGCTCATGCGCGCCAACGCGGCCCACCACCCGGACGCGCACCTGCGCACGCCCATCACGCTGCAGGAGGTGCTGGCCGCCAAGCCGATTGCCCGGCCGCTGTCGCTGCTGGACTGTTGCCCGATCTCGGACGGGGCCATGGCGCTCGTCGTGTCGGCAGAGCCTGCAGCGCAGGGCGCGGTCGCCATGGTGGGCGTCGGCCAGGCACACCGCCACCAGCACCTCACGGCGATGGACGATGTGATGCAGTGCGGCGCTGCCGAGGCGGCGCAACGCGCCTTTGACGAGGCCGGACTGGGCCTGGACGACGTGGACTACCTGGGCATCTACGACTCGTTCACCATCACTCTGGCCATGCTGCTCGAAGAGATTGGCTTCGCCCCCCGCGGCGGGGCCGCCCAACGCGCCCGTGCGGGCGACTTTGCACCCACCGGTGTGTTGCCCCTCAACACGCACGGCGGCCTGCTGTCGTTTGGCCACTGCGGTGTGGCCGGCGGCCTGGCGCACGCGGTGGAAACCTGGCGTCAGATGACCGGCCAGGCCGGCGCACGCCAGATCGCGCCGCCGCGCACGGCCTTCATCCATGCCGACGGGGGCGTGATGTCGTCCCATGTCAGCCTGATCCTTTCGCGCGAGGACTGAGCCATGAGTGCCCCCGAAACCACCGCCGCGCGGCCCCTGGCCGCCCCTTTCACCGAAGGCCTGCGCGAGGGCCTGCTGCGCTACCAGCAATGCGCCCACTGCGGCGGCGCGCAGACGCTGGCACGGTATGCCTGCCAACACTGCGGCGAGCGCGGTGGATTGCACTGGCGCGACGCTGCGGGCGCGGCCACGGTGTGCGCCGTCACCGAGGTGGCGCGCGCTCCGTCCGACGAATTCCGTGCGTTGGTACCGTACACGCTGGTGATCGTGCAGCTCGACGAAGGGCCGCGCCTCATGGCACATGCCGTGCCAGGCGTGCGCATTGGCGACCGCGTGCATGCGGGCTTCTTCGAGCACCAGGGGCGCACGCTGGTGCGTTTTGCACCAGTGCCCTAGAACTTTTTGATTTCGCGTTCTTGGATCGGCATTCGTAATAAACCAATACAGGAGACATATCGAGAGCCCCGACATCCGCCAGCGCTTTGACGCCCAGGGGTTTGCCGCGGCCTGGAGCGCGCCGGTGGTCTATGGCGCCTTCCTGCAGGCCGAGGTTGACAAGTGGGCCAAGGTGGTGAAGACCTCCGGCGCCAAGATCGACTGAGCCAGCACGCCTTCATCCACCTCGTTCATTCCATCCACCTTCATTCTCTGGCGCGTTGCCCGCGCCGGTTCTCACCATGACTGATCTTCTTACTTCTGCGCTGCAGCCGCGCTCGGTTGCCATCATTGGCGCCTCGGACAATATCCACAAGATCGGCGGGCGGCCTATCTATTACATGCAGCGCCATGGTTTTCAAGGCGCCATCTATCCGGTCAATCCGGCGCGCGAGGAGATCCAGGGCTACAAGAGCTATGCCTCGCTGTCGGCCCTGCCGGAAGTTCCGGATCTGGCGCTGGTGGTGGTGGGGGGTGACAAGACCGTGGCGGCCGTGGAGGAGTGCGCGGTACGCGGCGTGAAGTCGGCCGTCATCATCGCTTCGGGTTTTGGCGAAACGGGCCCGGAGGGAATGGAGCTGCAGCGCCACATGGTGGCCCAGGCGCGCGCTGCAGGCATGCGGCTGTATGGCCCCAATACGCAGGGGCTGGCCAACTTTGGCACCGGCGCCATCGCGGGCTTTTCCACCATGTTCATCGAAGTGCCGCCCATGGACGGCCCCATCGGCATCGTGAGCCAGAGCGGCGGCATGAGCGCCATGACCTACGGCCTGCTGCGCGGGCGTGGCCTGGGCGTGCGGCACGTACACGCCACGGGCAATGAGGCCGACGTGACTGCGGGCGAGCTGGCGCTGGCGGTGGCGCACGACCCTGAAGTGCGTTTGCTGCTGCTGTACCTGGAAAGCATCGCCAACCCCGAGATGCTGGCCGCCGCGGCCGCCCATGCGCGCGAACGCGACCTGCCCATCATTGCCATCAAGGCGGGGCGTTCGGCGCTGGGGCAGAAGGCCGCGTCCTCGCACACGGGCTCGCTGGCGAACGAGGACCGCACGGTGGATGCGTTCTTTCGCCACCACGGCATCTGGCGCGTGCGCGACCCGCATGAGCAGGCGCGCGCGGCGCAGGCCTACCTCAAGGGCTGGCGCCCCGAGGGCAGGCGCCTGGTGATCATCAGCAACTCGGGCGCCAGCTGTGTGATGGGCGCCGATGCGGCAGAAGACGAAGGTCTGCCCCTGGCGGAGCTGTCGCAGCAAACGCAGGCCGCTGTGGCATCCCAGTTGCCGGGTTTTGCCACGGCCAGCAATCCCATCGATGTCACCGCGGCGCTGCTGAGCGACAGTGGCCTGTTCGGCAAGGTGCTGCCGGAGGTGGCGCAAGACCCGGCGGCCGATCTTTTCTTTATCAATATTCCGGTGGCCGGCGCGGGCTACGACGTGCAGGCCTTTGCGCGCGATGCCGCAGCGTTCGAGGCCACCACGGGCAAGCCCGTGGCCGTGGCTGCCTGGCAGGAGAGCGTGGCCGAGCCGTTTCGCGCGCAGGGAATTCCCACTTTCCCCAACGAGGGCGAGGCACTGGGTGTGCTGGCACAGGTCGCGAACCATACGGCGTTGATGCGTCGGCAACGCGTGGCATGGCCCGCGCTGCCCGAGGTGGCCCTTCCGACGGGCGCGCAGGGCTTCCTCAACGAGGCCGACAGCCTGGCGCTGCTGGCGCGCCATGGCGTGCCTACCGTCCCGATGTACCTGTGCCGCTCGGCGCAGGAGGCGCGGGTGGCGTTCGACGCCGTCGGTGCGCCCGCTGTGGTCAAGGCCTGTTCTGCCGAGGTGCCGCACAAGACCGAACATGGTCTGGTGGCGCTGGGCGTGGCCACATCCGAGCAGACGGGTGCGCTGTACGAACGCTTTGACGCGAAGATGACGGAGATGGGCGTGGCGCGCGACGGCGTGATCGTGGCCGCCACCCGCAAGGGCCGCCACGAATTCATGGTGGGCGCGCGCATCGACCCGGTCTTTGGCCCGGTGGTCGTGGTGGGCGATGGCGGCAAGAACGTTGAGGCGCTCAAGGATTGCGCCGTGCTGTTGCCGCCCTTCAGCCAGGAAGAGGTGGTTCGCGCCCTGGGCACCCTGCGCATCGCTCCGCTGCTGGGGGGCGTGCGTGGCGATCCGCCACTGGACGTGCAGGCGCTGGCCGATATTGCGGTGGCCGTAGGGAAGGTGATTGCCGGGGCCGGCGGTGCCATCGCCTCCGTCGACCTCAACCCGGTGATGGTGGGCGCCGCCGGTGACGGCGCCATCGTGGTGGACGCGCTGGTGGAATGCGCTGTCCCCACGCCGGCCGGCCGCGCGCAGCCCGCTTGAGGCCACAGCTCGTGGCATTTTGCTATTGAATAAGTAGCTGCATGCGCTTACAGGATAAGCGCTAGAGGCCAAAATGCCTTGAAGTATTGGGTGGGAGCCAGGGGCCGCTCAATCCGGCGCGCCACCGGGTGCGAGCGCACCCATGTTGCGCAGGATTTCCGCGCGCACGTTGCGCACATGGTTCACGCCTGCCGCATCCGCAGCCTCTTCATCGGCGTCCGTCACGGCGCGGCCCATGGCCACATAGTCCCGCAGGCGCAGCTTTTGCAGCGCGGCGAAGCGGTGCTGGGCATAGACGATGGGCATCTGGATCGAAGGGAACAGCCGCCGGAGTTCCAGGCTGCCGCTGGCTTCGAGCAGGGCGCGGTAGAAGTTGCGCCGGGCGCGGCCGAAGGCATCGCCGTCGCCCTCGTCTTCGGCGGCGCGCAGTTGGTCGAGCGCCGCGCCGATGGGCTGCGATGCTTTTCCCGCCTGGATGCCGCGTGCGGCAGAGCGCGCCAGCAGCCCGGTCATGCGTTCGGCCACGTCGAGCACGTCCAGGGTCTGCTGCGCCGACAGGGATTTGATGGCCACCCCGCGGTGGCGAAAGGTGTCCACGATGCCGTCCGCCGCAAGCCGTTGCAGCGCCTCGCGCACCGAGTTGCGGCCGACACCGAACTGCTGGGCCAGGTCCACCTCGACCAGCCGCTGGCCCGGCGCGAAACGCTGTGCTTCCAGGCCGTTGACCACGCCATAGAACACCACATCGGAGGCGCTGCGGGCATCGCCGGCATTGGCCGCAGAAAGAGCGTTCTCGGGGTGTTCGGAAGGGTTCATCGCGGAAATTATAGGGAGGCTCTGAAGTTGCCAACCAAATATTGGACAATATCGTCCTAATATATCGTCCTACAATAAATCGAAAAATCAGACGTTTTCACGACCCACCCCACCCGAAGGAGAAGCTCCATGGACTTCGATTTGCCACCTGAGATCAAGGAACTGCGGGACAAGACGCGGCAGTTCATTGCCGAACAGATCATCCCGCTCGAAAACGACGAACGCCAGTCCTCCCACGGCCCCAGCGAGGCGCTGCGCCGCGAGCTGGTGGCGCGCGCCCGCGCCGCCGGCCTGCTCACGCCCCACGCTTCGAAGGAAATGGGTGGCCTGGGCCTGAGCCATGTGGCCAAGGCCGCAGTGTTCGAGGAAGCGGGCTATTCGTGGCTGGGCCCCACGGCACTCAACATTCACGCACCCGACGAAGGCAACATCCACCTGATGGAAGAAGTGGCCACGCCGGCGCAGAAAGAGCGCTGGCTGCGCCCCCAGGTGGCCGGTCACATCCGCTCGTGTTTTGCCATGACCGAGCCCTCGCCCGGCGCGGGTGCCGACCCCTCCATGCTGGCCACCACGGCGGTGCGTGATGGCGATGACTACCTCATCAATGGACTCAAATGGTTCATCACCGGTGCCGAGGGCGCCGACTATGCCATCGTGATGGCGCGCATGGAAGACGGCTCGGCCACCATGTTCCTCACCGACATGGACCGCCCCGGCATCACGCTCGAGCGCAGCATGGATGCCATGGACAGCTGCTTTACCGGCGGGCATGGCGTGCTGCGTTTTGACAACCTGCGCATACCCGCCGCTGACGTGCTGGGCGAGATCGGCAAGGGCTTTCGCTACGCACAGGTGCGCCTGGCGCCAGCGCGCCTGACGCACTGCATGCGCTGGCTGGGCCAGGCACGCCGCGCCCATGATGCGGCCCTTGCCTACACGCGCCGCCGGCAAGCCTTTGGCAAACCGCTGGCCGAGCACGAAGGCGTGGGCTTCATGCTGGCAGACAACGACATGGACCTGCACACCGCACGCCTGCATATCTGGCACACCGCATGGCTGCTGGACCGGGGTGAGAAATGCAACTTTGAATCGAGCCGCGCCAAGGTGGTGTGCTCGGAGGCCGAGTGGCGCGTGGTCGACCGCAGCGTGCAGATGCTCGGTGGTTCGGGCGTCACGTCCGAGTCTCCGGTGATGCGCATCTTTACGGACATGCGGGCCTTTCGCATCTATGACGGCCCCAGCGAAGTACATCGCTGGAGCATGGCGCGCAAGCTGGTGCACCTGGCAGAGAAGGCCGAGGCAGGGGAGCAGGCATGAGCGCGGCCATCGATCGTTTTCGCCTGGATGGCCGCGTGGTGCTGGTCACGGGCGCGTCCAGCGGGCTGGGCACGCACTTCGCCCGCTTGCTCGCACAAGCCGGCGCGCGCGTGGCCGTGGCGGCACGCCGAGCGGACAAGCTGCAGTCGGTGGTGGACAGCATCACCCAGGACGGCGGCCAGGCGCGGGCCGTGTCGATCGATGTCTCCGACGCGGCCAGCGTGCGCGCCTGCTTTGATGCGCTGGCCAGCTTGGGTGCCCCTGACGTCGTGGTGAACAACGCCGGGGTCACCGTCACGCGGCCGCTGCTCGAGCAGACCGAAGAAGATTTTGACCATGTGCTGGACACCAACCTCAAGGGTTGCTGGCTGGTGGCCACCGAGGCCGCGCGGCGCATGGTGGCGGCCGGACGCGGCGGCAGCATCGTCAACGTGGCGTCCATCCTGGGCGAGCGCGTGGCCGGTGGCGTGGCGCCGTATGCCATCTCCAAGGCCGGCGTGGTGCAGGCCACCAAGGCCATGGCGCTGGAACTGGCGCGCCACCGCATCCGCGTGAACGCGCTGCTGCCGGGCTATGTGGTGACCGACCTGAACCGCGAGTTCCTGACCAGCGACGCGGGCGACAAGCTGCGCAACCGCATCCCGAGCCGGCGCTTTGGCGAGTTGAACGACCTGGACGGTCCGCTGCTGCTATTGGCATCGGACGCTGGCGCCGCGATGTCGGGCGCCACGGTGGCCGTGGACGGCGCACACCTGGTGAGTTCGCTATGAGCGCCGGCGCCGCAACACTGCCCCTGGGGCCGCTCGCCGACTACCTGCGCGCGCAGGGCCTCGCGGGCAACGAAGCGATCCAGGCAGCCCCGCTGTCGGGGGGGCAGTCGAACCCCACCTTTCGTGTCACGGCCGGTGAACACGCCTACGTGGTGCGCAAGAAGCCGGCCGGTGTTCTGGCACCGTCGGCGCATGCCATTGACCGCGAATACCGCGTCATGCGGGCGTTACAGGAAACCGATGTGCCGGTGCCGCGCATGCGGGCCTACTGTGAGGACGCGTCCATCGTCGGCACACCGTTCTACGTGATGGATTTCCTGCCGGGCCGCGTGTTCATGGACCCGGCCCTGCCGGACAGCACCCCCGCAGAGCGCGGCGCACTCTACCGCGAGATGGGGCGCGTGATGGCCGCGCTGCACAGCGTGGACCATGTGGCCGTGGGCCTGGCGGACTACGGCCGCACGGGGCGATATGTTGAACGCCAGATCGACCGCTGGTCGCGCCAATGCCGTGCGCTGACGGTGCCGCTGGACCCGGCCATGCACCGGCTGATGGACTGGCTGCCCGCACAGGTGCCCGCTGCGGACGAAACCACGCTGGTGCACGGCGACTACCGCATCGACAACCTGGTGTTCCACCCCACCGAGCCGCGCGTGATCGGCGTGCTCGACTGGGAGCTGTCCACATTGGGCGACCCGCTGGCCGACCTGGCCTACCACTGCATGGCCTGGAACGTGCCGCCCGCCCTGTGGCGCGGCATCGGCGGGCTGGACCTGCCCGCGCTGGGCATTCCTACCGAGGCGCAGTACCTGGCCGACTACCGTGCAGCCACGGGGCGCGATGCGCAGGGCCACTGGTCGTTCTACATGGCCTACAACCTGTTTCGCATGGCGGCCATCCTCTACGGCATTGCACAGCGCGCAGCCGATGGAAGTGCGGCGTCGGCCGATGCCGAGGAAACCGGGCGCAAGGCCGGCCCGCTGGCACTGCTGGGCTGGGAGTGGGCGCAGCGCCACACAGCGCGGTAGCGCAGGGGCCCGCAGCCCGCGCGCATTCAGCGTGCGCGGGCCTCGTCGGCACTGGGCAGCAGCCGGTGCCGCTGCAACTGGCCGAACCACTTGCGGAACATGTCCTCGGTGTCCATGCAGGCCGCAAAACCTGCCTGGCGGATCTTCACCGAGCTCATGATCACGGGCGGCAGGGGCCCGGTCTTGCCATGGTTCATCTGGAAGTCGGCGTAGGTGGCGCCCTGGCCGATGAAGGCCGCCAGCGCGCGCGGGGCGGCCAGCTGGTATTTGTTGACGATTCGCTCCCACGCTTTTTGCTGGCCCGGCAGGGTGGTGCCCAGGGATTGCGGCTCGGGGTCGCCCACGGGCATGCCCAGCACCTCGGCGATGGTGGGCCAGACGTTCTGCCAGACGAACACGTCGCCGTTCTCCAGGTTGAAGGTTTCGTTGCGTGCGTTGGGCGCGTCTGCAGCCCAGGCGCAGGCCTGGGCGATCAGGTCGGCGTCGATGGCCTGGTTCACGCGCGCGGGGCCGCCGGGGTAGGCCAGGGGCAAGCCCTGCTCGTGGCGCAGCCAGGCATAGACGCCGATGGCCGGGATCGGGTTCATGTGGCTGCCCAGGGCGTCGCCAAAGACGATGCGCGGGCGCATGATGGTGAAGTGCCACGCCGCCTTGGCCTGGCGTTCGCGCAGGAAGTCTTCCTGCAGCCAGTAGAAGTTTTCGTGTGCGTCGCGCGGCCAGCGCTCGCGCGCTGGCACCGCGATTTCGGGGTGAATGTGCACGCCGTAGGCCTTGCCGCCTTGCATGATGGTGACGTGGCGCAGCGCGCCGCCGGGGCGGTCCAGCGGCTCAACCACGTTGCGCAGCATTTGCAGGTTGGTGCGCATCTGGTCCTGATCGCGCCAGCCGCCGACCAGCCCGCCGGGCTGCTCGTACACCGCGGCATAGACCACATGGGTGATGTCGTCGCGGCCAGCCAGTGCCGCCGCGCAGGCGTTGCTGTCCTGCAGATCCAGCTGCAGGGCCTCAGCCCCGGGCGGCGGGGTGATGGGGCGGCGGGCCACGCCGATGGCGCGCCAGCCGGGCAGGCTGGCGAAGTGGCGCAGGCAGGCCTGGCCCACCACACCGGTGGCGCCCACGATGAGGGCGGTCTTCTCGGGTGTCGTCATGGCGAAGGCGCCCTCACTTCTTGTTGACCAAGGGGCACTTGGACTGCGCCAGCGGCAGGAAGGCCTTGTCGCCCGGCACCGTGGCCAAGAGCTTGTAGTAGTCCCAGGGGTACTTGGATTCGGCCTGCGACTTGACCTCGAACAGATACATGTCGTGCACCATGCGGCCGTCCTCGCGGATGCGGCCGTTCTTTGCGAAGAAGTCGTTGATCGGCGTGGCCTTCATCTTGGCCATGACCTGGGCCGTGTCGTCGGTCTTGGCGGCCTGCACGGCCTTGAGGTAGTGCATGGTGGACGAGTAGGCGCCTGCCTGGCTCATGTTGGGCATCTTCTTCATCTTCTCGAAGTAGCGCTTGGACCAGGCGCGCGTCTCGTCGTTCATGTCCCAGTAAAAGCCTTCGGTGAGCATCAAACCGCCTGCGGTGCGCAGGCCGATGGCGTGGATGTCGTTGATGTACATGAGCAGGCCGGCCAGGGTTTGCTTGTTTTTTCCCTGCGTCAGGCCGAACTCACGCGCAGCCTTGATGGTGTTGACCGTGTCGCCACCCGCGTTGGCCAGACCGACGACCTGGGCCTTGCTGTTTTGTGCGCTGATCAGGAAGGAGGCGAAGTCCGTCGCGGCGATGGGGTGCTTGGCGGCTCCCAGCACCTTGCCGCCCTGGGCCGTGACCACGGCGCTGGCTTGCTCCTGCAGGCTGTGGCCGAAGGCGTAGTCGGCGGTGATGAAAAACCAGTCCTTGCCGCCGCGCTGGGTGATGGCGCTGGCCGTCACGTTGGCCAGGGCATAGGTGTCGTACACGTAGTGCACGGTGCTGGGCATGCACAGGTCGCCCGTGAGGCGGTCCAGCCCGGGGCCGTTGAAGACGACGACCTTTTGCTTTTGCTTGGCCACTTCCAGCACTGCCAGTGCGGGCGCGGAGACGGCCACGTCCATGATGGCGTCCACCTTGCCGGTGTCGAACCATTCGCGTGCCTTGCTGGAGGCGATGTCGGCCTTGTTCTGGTGGTCGGCCACGATGAGCTCGATCTTCTTGCCCAGCACCTGGCCGCCAAAGTCGTCGATGGCCATCTGGATGGCCGCCGCGCTGCCTGGGCCGGTGATGTCGGCGAATGGGCCGCTGAGGTCCGTGAGGATGCCCAGGCGCACGGTGTCGTCGGAAATCTTTGCGTCCTGCGCTGTGACCGCGGTGGTCGCGGCCAGCAGGGCCAGGCTGGTGCACAGCGCGCGGCATGCGCGTGGCAGGGGGCTGCGGGGGGTGTGGCGGTTCATGCTTGTCTCCTTGGGTGTGTGGCTAGCGGGAATCAAATGGTGGCGATGGGCGTGACGGGCGAGCCCACGGCGCCGGGCAGGCGCAGCGGCGGCGCGGTGAGGAAGAACCGCGTGCGCCCCAGCGCGTGCAGTGCCTCGGCGAGTTCGTCCAGATACCACAGCTCGCCCAGCGGCAGCCCGAGCTTGAACAGGCAGTGCTCGTGCAGCGGCACCACGGCATAGGGCGAACCGTCCTGCGGCACGCGGGTGGGCGGGTGGCGCTCCACGGCATAGTTGTCGGCCACCAGGGCCGCGATGCCGCTGTCAGTGATCCATTGCAGCAAGCGCTGGTCGCTGCCGTCCAGCGCCGCGCAGCTGTGGTGCAGGCGCTCGGCGTCGGGCTGCCCCTGCATGGACAGCACCACGCCGGCAAAGCCGGTGCGCAGCAGCAGCATGTCTCCCGGCTCCACCGTGGCGCCGCACTGCGCCATGGCGTGCATGAGCTGTTCGTAGCCGATGTCCTGGAAATCCGTGCCGTACACGCGGGCCAGGTCCACCAGCACGCCGCGGCCCTGCATGCCTTTCCTGGCCAGGTTTTCCACGCCCAGGGCACGCGCCACGCTGGCGTCGGCGGGCCGACCCGCGCAGCACACGGGGCGGTAGGGGCCGGGCGCGCCCTGCGCGTCGCGCTGCGGCAGGCCATGGTCAACGGGCCCCAGCACATGTTCGTGGCCCCGGTAGCCGTTGTAATAGGTGGTGCGCAGCTGGCCGTCGCCCTCGGAGTCGAACAGCGAACCCACATGGGCCAGCGAGTCCCACTGGGTGGAGTACTGCAGCGAGAGCAGCACCTGGTCATCGCTGATCACATCGGTGGCGCCCGCGTACACGTGGCCCAGCGGGAAGTTGAGGTAGGGCCGGTCGCCATTGCGCGTGGGCGAAAGGCGCGGCGGATGACGCCGCGCGTTGAGTGCATTGCCGCCTGGCAGGTCCAGCGGCAGCGAGAGGCAAAAACTGCGCCCCTCGCGCACCTCTTGCGCGCCCTTGCGCACCTGTTCGGGGCCAATCAGGTTGGCGCGCCCGAGTTGGTCGTCGGGCCCGAAGTCGCCCCAGTTCGAGCCTGGTGGGCGTTGTTTCCATCGCATGCTGTTGTCTCCCGCCGCTGTGGATCGCGGATGTGGAGACTATGGTGTTGGGCGCAGGCGGCCCATGTCAAACCCCGTG
This sequence comes from Acidovorax sp. T1, assembly GCF_002176815.1. Classification (NCBI taxonomy): domain Bacteria; kingdom Pseudomonadati; phylum Pseudomonadota; class Betaproteobacteria; order Burkholderiales; family Comamonadaceae; genus Acidovorax; species Acidovorax sp. T1. The sequence goes on from NZ_CP021648.1 coordinate 605,230, forward strand.
GTGAATATTTCGAGGAATGAAATCAAATATCGGGTAAACCCTTCCGTCTGACGCGGCGTTTCGCGCAAATCAGTGTGCGGATCAGGTGGCGTTGCCAGAGATGGTTTCGTTGAGCAAAACTACCGACCGGGGTGTTTCAGGCTGCTGCGGGCGTCTGCGCGAATACGGGTGCATCCACATTGCCGCCGGTGAGCGCCACGCTCGCTGGTGCTTTGCATGGGCAGGCCCCAGCGGTATTGCGGCGTGGGCGGGAAGTCGCGGCACACCACTGGCGCGGCGGCTTCGATGTTGGCCAGGGTGGGAAGGAAGAGATATGGTGCCAATTCCTGTTTTGATAGCTGCTAACGCTTACTGGGTAAGCGCTACAGGCTGTTTTGAAGGGCGGTGGTGCATGGCGGGGCCGCGAAAGGGAAGGAATCAGGACAGCGGCTGGTCCAGCACGCCGCGTGCGCCGGGGCGCTCGCGCAGGGCCTGGAACCAGCGCTCCAGGTGAGGCCGGGCGGTGCGCTCCTGGGGCAGGCCCCACCAGCGGTGGATTTCGCAGGCGACCGGAATGTCGGCCATGGTGAAGTGCTCGCCCGCCATGAAGGGCTGGCGCGCCAGATGGGCGTCGAGCAGCGCCAGTAGCGCTTCGGTGGCGGCCACCGAGTGGCGGATGAGCGCCTCGTTGCGCTGCGCGGCCGGTGTGCGGATCCACTGAATGAAGGCGTCGCGCCCGGCCGGGTTGAGTGCGGTCTGCTGCCAGTCCATCCACTGCTCGGCCACAAACCGGGCGGGCAGCGCGTCGGGATAGAGCTGGCCGGGTGCATAGCGGGCGCACAGGTAGCGCACGATGGTGTTCGACTCCCACAGCACCACGCCGCCTTCGTCCTCGATCAGGGGCACCAGGCCGTTGGGGTTGAGGTGCAGGTAATGCGCATCACGCACGATGCCGAACTGACCGCCCGCATCGGTGCGCTGCAAGGGCAGCGCCAGTTCCTGCGCCGTCCACACCACCTTGCGCACGTTGATGGACGAGAGCCGTCCCCACAGCCGCAGCATGCTCAGCCCCTGGCCTGGTGCGCGCGGATGGCCGCAGCCAGCGCTGCAATGGAGGTGCGGATCTCGTCACTGGTGGCCGTGACATACGACAGGCGCAGCGTGCGCGTGTCGGGGTGTTCGGCATAAAACGGCGCGCCGGGCACGAAGGCCACGTTGCGGTCCACGGCCTCGGGCAAGAGGGCCTGCGCGTTCACGCCCTCGGGCAGCCGCACCCACAGGAACATGCCGCCCGCCGGGCGCGTCCACTTCACATCGAGGCCAGCCATCTCGTGCTCGAGCGCGGCCAGCATGGTGTCGCGCTGCTGCTTGTACAGCGCACGGATCGTGGGCACATGGCGGTCGAGGAAACCGTCCTTGATCACCTCGGCCACCACGCGCTGGTTGAAGCCGGGCGTGTGCAGGTCGGCCGCCTGCTTGGCCTGCAGCAGCTTGGGATAGATGGCCTGGGGCGCCACGATGTAACCGATGCGCAGGCCCGGGGCCAGCACCTTGGAGAACGAGCCCATGTAGATGCAGCCGTCGGGGTTGCGCGCCGTCAGGGGCGCGGGTGGGGCTTCGCCAAACCACAGGTCGCCATAGGGGTTGTCTTCGATCAGCGGAATGTTCAGCTCGGCCGCCTTGGCCACCAGCGCAGCGCGGCGCGCCTCGGTCATGGTGCGGCCCGTGGGGTTCTGGAAGTTGGGCAGCACATAGGCCAGGCGGGCCTTGTCGGCGCCGCTGCCGGCCTGGGCGGCAAAGTCGTCCACCAGAATGCCGTCGTCGTCGCTGGCCACGCTCACGGCCATCGGTTCTTGCGGCGCAAAGGCCTGCAGCGCGCCCAGGTAGGTGGGCGTTTCCACCAGCATGCGGCTGTTTTTGTCGAGAAACACCTTGCCGATCAGGTCCAGCGCCTGCTGCGAGCCGGTGGTGATCAGCACCTGGTCCGGGTCCACGGCCCAGGGCAGCATGTCGGCCACGGCCTGGCGCAGCGGGGCGTAGCCCTCGCTGGTGGCATATTGCAGGGCGGCGGCGCCGTCGCGCGCCATCACGGTGTTGCAGGCGGCGGTGAATTCTTCGAGGGGGAACGCCTTGGGCGAGGGCAGGCCGCCGGCCAGGCTGATGATGCCGGGCTTGTCGGTCAGTTTGAGGATCTCGCGGATCGCGGAAGGGTTCATCTTGGCGGCGCGTGCGGCCAGGGTCCAGTTCGTCATGCAGTCATCTCCAGTGGGCGCCCGGCAGGGGCGCGCTTGTCATCCGATAAAAAGTGCCGCTGTGCGGCGGTGCAGGAGCCTGCGGGTGGGCGATGGGCTCGCACTTTAACCCGCCGGGTCCGCCCTGTGCGCAGCGCCATTCGCCATGTGGCCGTGGGTGTGTGGCGGGGTGTCATCATCATCCCGGACGGGGCGGTGCGCGCACCGGCATGCGGCGGCCCAGCAATACGGTGGCCATCACGGCCAGGCCAAAGCCCACGCTCGCCGCGTCCAGGCCCTCGCCCAGCAGGGGCACGGCAAACAGCATGCCCAGAAAGGGTTGCACCAGTTGCACCTGGCTCACGCGCACCGTGCCGCCCAGCGCCAGGCCCCGGTACCAGGCAAAGAAGCCCAGCCACATCGAAAACACCGACACATAGGCAAAGCCAGCCCAGGCCTGCGCGGGCAGGGGCACGGCGGGCCACGACAGCGCCGCCAGCGGCACCGTGACCGGCAGCGAGATCACCAGCGCCCAGCAGATCACGAACTCGGCCCGCATGTGCTGCGACAGCCGCGCGCCAAAGCCATAGCCCACGGCCGCGCACAGCATGGCGCCCAGCAGCAGTACATCGGCCGGGTGCAGCGCCAGCCCGGCACTGCCCGAATGCAGCACGGCAAAAGTCACCACCAGACCCGTGCCCAGCACCGCGCAGGCCCAGAAGGCTGGCGACGGGCGCTGGCGGTGCAGCAGCGCTCCCACGGCTGCGGTGGCCAGCGGCAGCACGCCCACGATTACGCTGGCGTGCACGGCGCTGACGTGGCGCATCGCCACCGACGTCAGCAGCGGAAAGCCAAACACCACACCGAGCGCTGTCAGCACCAGTGGCCGGGCGTCGGAGCGCTGCGGCAGCGGTGCCCGCAGGGCCAGCAGCAGCGCCCCCGACAGCAGCCCGGCCAGGGCCGCGCGCCCCATGGCGATGAACAGGCCCGACATCAGCGGGGCATCGGGCGTGCCCACGGCCAGGCGGGTCATGGGCAGGGTCAGGGCAAAAATGGTGACGCCGAGCAGGCCCAGGGCCAGCCCGCGGGCCTCGTGCGGGCTGGCAGTGGGCAGGCGCGGCGCGGTCATGTGCGCACCATCCATGCGGCCGTGACGACCAGCACGCAGCCCATGGCACGGTTGAACCACAGCAGGCGCCGGCCGTGCGCCAGCCAGTGGCGCAGCAGCGCGCCCACCGCGGCATACACAAAATTGCTGCACAGCGCAAACAGGGCCATCACCGGCAGCACCACGGCCAGGCGCTGCAGGCTGTCTTCGCGCCCGATGATCCAGCCCGCCACGATGGTCAGCGACAGCAGCCAGGCCTTGATGTTCACGAACTGCAGCGCCGCCCCTTGCCAGAAACCCACGTCCATGCGGGCGGCGTCGGCCTCGCCGAGCTGGCCGCTCTGGCTGAGCTTCCAGGCCAGCCACACCAGATAGGCAATGCCCACGGCCTTGATGCCCCAGCGCAGCGCGGGCACCGCCAGCACCGCAGCCCCCAGGCCGCCCGCGCACAGCAGCAGCAGCGCGCTCCAGCCCACGGGCACGGCGCAGACAAAACGCATCGCGTGGCGCAACCCGCGGTTGGCCGCCAGCGCGGTGGACAGCGTGGTGTTGGGGCCGGGGCTGAAGCTCATGGCAGTGGCCAGTGCCAGCAGGGCAGTGAATTCAACAGGTGGCATGGCGCTGAAAAGAAAAAGGTAGGCTGTTACTGTAGAGGCAATTGCAATACAGTGCCGGTACAGTTAATCTGACAATCACGCCATCTGTAGTGGTGATTGTTTCAGCACAGTCGGCATTTCTGCACAAGGCCCTTCCCATGCTTACCCGTTCCAGCAGCCACACACTGACCGAACAGTTGGCCGAGCGTTTTGCCGAGCGCATCCGCTCGCGGCTGCTGCCTGCGGGCACACGCCTGCCGTCGGTGCGCGAATGCGCGCGCCAGCAGGGCGTGAGCCCCTACACCGTGGTGGCGGCCTACGACCAGTTGCAGGCCCAGGGCTTGGTGGAGGCGCGCAGTCAACGTGGTTTCTTTGTACGCGATTTTGTGCAAAATGGGGCGCAAGCGCAGGAGGGGCAAGCGCAATCAGCTATACAAAATATAGCAAATGTAGCGCTCAGGACGGCCACGGGCACCGCGCCTTTGCCATCGGGGTCGCGCATCAACGCCACGGCGCTGATCCGGGGCATGTTCCACCAGGCATCCACCCATCCGCAGCCGGGCGCCGGCGTGTTTCCGTCGGATTGGCTGGAGGCGGGGTTCATGGCGGCAGCGGTGCGCAAGGTGACCGGCAGCCGCGCGCTGCAAGACGGCTCGCTGCAGTATGGCGACCCCATGGGCGACCCCGGCCTGCGCCAGGTGCTGGCGCGCAAGCTGGCGGGCTTGGGCATTCCCGCGCGGGCCGGTCAGATCATGACCACGGTGGGCGCCACGCACGCGCTCGACATCGTCAGCCGCACCCTGCTGCGGCCCGGCGACCCTGTCATGGTGGAGGAGCCCGGCTGGTCGGTGGAGTTTGCGCGCCTTGATGCCCTGGGCATGCGCATCCTGCCCGTGCCGCGCCACGCCGATGGCCCCGATCTGGCCGTGATGGCGCGCTATTGCGAGGCCCACGCCCCCAAGTTGTTCGTCAGCGTGAGCGTGTTCCACAACCCCACGGGTTATTGCCTGTCGCCCGGCAGTGCGCACCAGGTGCTGCAGCTGGCACAGCAGCACAACTTTCATGTGGTGGAAGACGACACCTACAGCCACATCGCGCCCGAGCACGCCACGCGGCTCACGGTGCTCGACGGCCTGCGGCGCACCATTTACGTGAGCGGTTTCGCCAAGATCCTGGCGCCCAACTGGCGCGTGGGCTACCTGGCGGCGCCGCCCGATCTGGTGGAGCGCCTGCTTGACACCAAGCTGCTGTCCACCCTGACGACGCCGTCCATCCTGGAAAAGGCGCTGGCTCTGTGCATCGACCAAGGGCAGTTGCGCCGCCATGCCGCGCGCATGCGCCTGCGCCTGGCCCAGGCACGCGCACGCAGCGTGCAGCTGGCGCTGGACGCCGGCTGCAGCTTTGCGGCCGAGCCGGCGGGGCTGTTTGGCTGGGTGGAGACGGGTGTGGACACTGACGTGCTGGCCCAGCGCATGCTGGACGAGGGCTACCTGCTGGCGCCCGGGGCGTTGTTCCACGCCAGCCGGCAACCCTGCACGCTGATGCGCATCAACTTCACCACCACGCAGGACGCGGCCTTCTGGCGCGTGTTCCAGCGGGTGGTGGCGCAGAGCCGGTAGCCACGGTGCGCTGCACTGCAACGGGCCGCGCAGGTTCAGGCGGCGGCGGGGCGTTCCACTTCCAGATCGGCCAGCACCCGCAATAGCGCGCGGTTGACTTCCTCCAGATCCATTTCATGGGTTTCGCACAGCTTGCGGATCACGCTGGCGTCGTCCGACTCCAGTGCGCGGGCCATCTGCAGGCCCGAGGCATAGGGGCCGGTGCCCAGCACGTCGGCGTCATAGATGCGCTCGGACAGCGGGATGCGGCGCAGGATGGTGCCCAGGGATTCGCCCATGACATCGTCCAGCTGCGACAGCAGCCCGCACAGGTAGATTTCGCGGCGCAGGTCGTTTTCCACACCGGCATCCAGCAGATGCGTCATGAGCTGCGCCCGCATCACCATGGCCTCGCGCACGGGCCGCAGGTTCAGGTTGGTGCTGGCGTGGGGCAGCTGATCGGACAGCCAGCGCTTGATGGAGCCATAGCCCATCATCACCAGCCCCCGGCGCAACGAATCGATGCCCGTGCGCAGGCCCAGCGCCGCCGAGTTGGTGTAGACCATGAAGCGGTAGGCCAAGAGCGGGTCTTCGCCCAGGATTTCTTCGAAGGTTTCCAGCGACTGCTCGGCGTCAATCGCCTTCATCAGCTTCACGATGACTGCGTGCGAGGGCTGTGGCGACTGGTGCCGCTGGCCGTAAAGCACGTCTTCCACCGGCCAGCCGGCCAGGGCTAGGGCGTTTTGCTGATCGAGGCAATGCTCCATGAGCGCGCGGCTGGCGATGTTTTCATACATCTGGCCGGCCAGCACTGGGCTTTTGCTGCGGGTTGCGGGGGCCGGGTCACCGGGGCGGGCGGGGGTGGTTTGCAGTGCGGCCACGGCGTCTTCGGGGCGCAGCGTCAGCAGGCTGTTGTCAAAGCAGCGCGCCACCTCGGGCTCGGGCAGGCGGGCCATGTCGCCACGCCATACCAGCTTGAGGCCGCGCTGGTGCGCTGCCTTCACGCGGCTGAAGATGGCGGTGTCCGACAGCCAGTCGCCCCGCACCTCGATCCACGGGGCGCCGCGCGGCGCTTCATCCAGCAGCGTGCACAGAAGCTGGCGCGTTTGCGCAGACAGCAGCAAAGGCGGCGAGCTGGCAGACCACAGCTCTTGCACCGTGCGCAGCAGGTGGGCGGCATCCACCACCGCGGCGGCCTCGTTCTGGGCGTAAAGCCGGATGCCCGCGAGTTTGCGGGCCCGGTTCCACAAAGGGCGGTAGCCAAGAATCAGGCTGCCGAGGACGGATTGGACCATGGGCGGTGAAGCGATAAGACAGCGGGGCCGGATCCTGGCGACGGGGTGGACCCCCATCGCGCGAGCAGGTCGTCCTTAACTGATGAAGTTGAACAGGGACAGCTTCTGAACCTGGGCATAGGACTTGAGGGCAGCCTCGTATCCCACCTGCTGGTTCTGGAAGTCCGAAATGCCCTGGATCATATCGAGATCCTCGGCGCGCGAGCGGTCGTCTTCGAGCTGCACGGCGCGGGTGTCCAGGTCGCTTTCAATGCGGTCGGCGCGATTAAGCAGATCGCCCGCCAGGCCGCGCGACGCCTGCAGCCGGTTCATGGCGGCATCGATTTCGTTCAACCCCCGGGCGATGCCGTGCGTCAGGATGCCCGCGTTGGTGCTGCCGTCGGGGTTGTGTGCATCGCGGATGGCGCCAATGGCGTTTTCCAGCACGGCGAACACATTCGAGGGCTGGCTGGGTTTCACGTCAAAGCTGTCGCCAGCAACGGGGGCGCCGGTGAGCTTCAGCGACATGCCGTCGAAAGCGACGGTGGCGGGTGTGGTGTAGGGCTGGCCCGAGAGCACGGTGGCCGATGTCGTGGTGTTTGTGACATCGTAGGTGGTCACGCCACCCACCACCGAGAACGTGATGCGGTAGTCGTTGCCGGTCAGTGCCGAAGGATTGGTCACCTGCCCCACATCGGCCCAGACATTGCCCGTGTTGGCGGCGCTGCGCGCCACCTCGAACACCCCATTGCCCGTGGGCACGCTCATCCAGGCGGCATCGCCATCGAGCACCTTGGCAATCTGCGTGTTGCCGCTGGCGTGCTGCCCCGGCAGGCCGGCAAAGTTGACCGTGGTGGCCGTGCCGGTAAAGGGCGCCTCGGCGCTGCCCAGCGCCTGGAACAGGGGCTGGCCGTTGGCGTCCTGGCGGTTGGCGTAGCCCAGGATCTGGTCGCGCAGGCCCACGAGCTGCTGCACGATGGCGTCGCGCTCGGTCTGGGTGTACGTGCCGTTTCCGGCGCTCACCACCAGTTCGCGAAAGGCCTGCATGGCGTCTCCTGCCTGGCCCAGGGCGGATTCCGCCAGGGCCATGGTGTTGCGCTGCATGTCCAGCGCGCGCAGGTCGGCTTCGTTGCGCGCCAGCCGTGTCTGGGCGCGCTCGGCCTGCGCGGCGGCCACCGGGTCGTCGCTGGCGCGCACCACGCGCTTGCCCGAGGTCAGGTTCTCCTGCAGGTTGGACAGCGACGTCTGGCGCTGGCCAATGTTGCGCAGGGCGTTGTCGTACTGGTTGGCGGTGCTCACCCGGTATAGAGAGTTGCTCATGACGGACTCCGTTCAGACCTTCAGCGGCCCAGCCCCTGGATCAGGGTGTCAAAGATATTCTGCGCGATCTGGATCAACTTGGCCGAGGCCTGGTAGGCCTGCTGGTACTGGATCAGCCGTGCCGCTTCCTCGTCCAGGTTGACGCCCGAGACGGCCGTGCGGTCGCGCTCCAGATTGGCCGCGATGGAGGAGGACAGCTCGGCCGCAAACTGCGCGCTTTGCGTGCGCGTGCCCACCTGCGCCATGGCGCTGGCAAAGCCATCGGACAGCGTGGCGCCGTCGAACATCGGCACGTCGCGCAGGGCCATCAGTGCGCTGGCGTTGCCGGTGTCGCGTTGGTACCAGTCGCCGTATTGGGGATCGGTGGCGTTGCCTACTGTGACGGTGTCGTTGTCCTTGGGCGAACCGCTGAGCGTGATTTCCCAGCCGTCGATGGAAATTTTTTCGCCGGAAACATAGTTGCCGGAAACAATGGTTGGGGGCGCACCGGGAAGCGATGCTGAATATGTGGCAGGCGATCCTGCTTGGAAGGTAATCGTTACAGGACTTCCCGTTGCAGGTTGCGTGATCGGGCCGGTTGCCTTCAGCGAAACCAACTGAAGCGAACCCATATTCGCTGGTCCCATGGCCGCATTGACCGGATTGGCCGCCGCCAAATTCACTGGCGAGTACTGCACCGCCTTCAGTTCCGCTGCAGAACCCTGCAGTGGGTTGATCATGAACTGGTCGCCAGCGACTGGAGCGTTGGGTGGGGCTGTCGGGACGACGCTTAACCCCTGCGTCGAGAAAAAATCTGCCATCGTCGTCGTGTTCGGCGGAGATGGAGTCGAGTCGTCGAAGCTGAAAACCTTGCCGTCCGATTGGCGTGTGATCGAACCTGTGTCGGCGGTCGTGAAGCTGATGGTGTAGCTCGATGCCTGCAGCGCCGTGGGGTCCGTCACCGTCAACGCCATAGTGGTGGCAGCTGTCGAGGTGTTGAAGTTGCTGCGCACCGCATTGCCCAGGCTGATCGGCGCGAACAGGTTTTCCCCTGGCTTGCCATCCAGCGTCAGCCCCAGCTTGTTCTGCGAATTCATGGTTTCGCTGATAGCCACCGCCATGCGCCCCAGCAGATTGCGCCCCTCGGCCAGGTCGTTGTTCTGAAAGCGCAGCAAGCCTGCCACCTGGCCGCCGCCGAGCATGCTTTCGTTGAGTTCCACCTTGGTGCTGGAGCCCGGCTGCTGGAAGTTCAGCACCTTCTTGCCGCTGCCCGCGCCAAAGTCGGCCGGGTCGTCGATCGACAGCGTGGCTGCCTTGCTGCCCAGCACCAGCGGCTGGCTGCCGGCCACGAACACGCTCACGGTGCCGTCATCGGCGGCCACTTGCGAGGTCTGGATGTGCTGGTTGAGCTCGCGGATCAGCTGGTCGCGCTGGTCTAGCAGGTCGTTGGCGGGCTGGCCGTTGCCCTGGGCGCGGGCAATTTGCTCGTTCACGCCGGCAATGTTCTTGGCCAGGCTGTTGACCGTGAGCATGCTGCCTTTGAGCTGCTCGGCCACGGTGTAGCCGATTTCGTCCAGGCGCTGCGAGGCATCGCGCATGCGCGCCGCCGTTTCGTCCATGCGCGTCAGGGCCACGCTGCGCGCGGTGAGGTCGGTGGGGGCGCTCACCACATCCGAAAGCGCGTTCATCATGTCGTTGATCGAGGCACCGATGCCGCTGGTGCCGCCGCTGAAAACCTCCTGCAGCTGGCGCAGTCGGTCCATGCGCGCCGTGTCGCCTGCATCCACCGCAGAGGCCGCCGTGGCCTGGCGCGTGAGCAGTTCGCTGTGGTTGCGCTGGATGGTCTGCACATCCACGCCCTTGCCGATGTAGCCACCCCCGGTGAACTGGCCCTGCACGGTCTGCAGCACCACGGTCTGGCGCGAGTAGCCGGGCGTGCTGACGTTGGCAATGTTGTGGCCTGCGGTCTGCAGGGCCACCTGGTTGGCCTGCAGGGCGCGGGCGCCGACGTTGAGCAGACTCATGGCTTACCTCGGTTCTTCTCGTCCATCACGCCTGGGCACGTTGCACGCGCAGCGCACTGTTGATGGCTCCGCTGAGCTTTCTGGCGTATTCGGGGTCAGTGGCGTAACCGGCCTTCTGCAGTTCTGCCGCATAGGCCACGGCCGAGCCGGTCCGGGCGGTGGCCTGGGCTTTTTCGTAGCGCGGGCTGTCGGTGATCAGGCGGGCGTAGTCGCGAAACGAGTCTTCGTACGAGTCGTAGGCGCGGAACCTTGCGGTCACCTTCTGGGCCTTGCCGTTGATGTATTCGGTGGTGGTGATCTCGGCCACCTTGCCGGTCCAGCCCTTGCCGGCCTTGATGCCGAACAGGTTGAACGAGTTGGAGCCGTCCTTGTGTTTGATCTCGCTCTTGCCCCAGCCGGTTTCGTGCCCCGCCTGGCCCAGCATGAAGCTGGCCGGAATGCCGCTGTCTTGCGCCACGCGCTCGGCGGTGGCGCTGAGCGACTGCACGAAGCCGTCGCGCCCCTTGGGCACCGGGCCCGTGGCCACGGGGGCTGCGCCGCGCGAGGTCACGCCGGGCAGGCTGAGAGTGGACGGCACGGAGATGCTGGTGTCGGCACCGCCCATCTGGCGCGAAAGCTGGCGCGCAATGGCTTCCGACAGCCCGCCGGGCACGCCCGACATGTTGACCGACAGCTGCTGGTCCAGCAGGTCGGTGCCCAGGTTGCCCTGGGCGCCGTCCATCAGGCCGGATTTCATGGTGGCTTCGCGCATGCTCTTGATCAGCTCGCGCATGAACAGCGATTCAAACTGTTTGGCGGCTTCCTTGGCGGCCTGGGGGCTGTTTTGCCCGGCCTCGTATTTCAGGGCGTTGAGCGATCGTGCATCGGCCGCCAGCGCATTGGAGGCACTGGAGGTTGTGGAAGTGGGCAGGGTCAGGGCCATGGTCGCTTCACTCCTTGTGCAGGTCCCGCTGGGCGCTGGTTGGGCAAGCCATGGTCAGATCACTTCCAGCTCGGCGTTCAGGGCGCCGGCCGCCTTGATGGCCTGCAAGATGGCCAGCAGGTCCTGCGGCGTCGCGCCCAGGGAGTTCAGGGCCTTAACCACATCGGCCAGCTGGGGCGAGGCCGGCATCTGGATGATGTTGCCTGCCTCCTTGTTGATGGTGATGTCGCTCTTTTGCGCCACGACGGTCACGCCCTGCGACAGGGGGTTGGGCTGGCTGATGACGGGCGTGGAACTGATGGTGATCGACAGGTTGCCGTGCGCGATGGCACAGGGGCCCAGGGTGACCGACTGGTTGAGCACCACCGATCCTGTGCGGGCATTGATGACCACCTTGGCCGCGGGGGTGGAGTCGGGCAGATGCAGTTCTTCCAGCTCTGCGATGAAGTTCACGCGTTTGCCCGGGTCTTGCGGTGCGGTCACCTGTACCGTGCGCCCGTCCAGGGCCGTGGCCGTGCCCTGGCCTTGGCGGGCATTGATGGCTTGCGCCACCTTGCGCGCGGTCTGGAAATCCACGGCATTCAGGCCCAGGGTGATGGTGTCGCCATCGTGCAGCGGCGTAGGCACGGAGCGCTCGACCTGCGCGCCCTGCGGGATGCGCCCCGCGCTTAGATGGTTGATCTGCACCTTGCTGCCACCGGCCGATGCGCCGGCGCCGCCCACAATCACGTTGCCCTGCGCCAGCGCGTAAATTTCGCCGTCCGCGCCCCGCAGCGGCGCGGCGATCAGCGTGCCGCCCTTGAGGGACTTGGCGTTGCCGATGGACGAGACGTTGATGTCGATCAGCTGCCCCGGCTGCGCAAAGGCCGGCAACTGGGCTGTGATGACCACGGTGGCCACGTTCTTGAGTTGCGGCGCGGTGGCGCCCGGTGGCAGGCTGATGCCCATCTGCTGCAAATAGTTGGCCATCGCCTGGGCCGTGAACGGCATCTGCGTGGACTGGTCGCCCGTGCCATCGAGCCCCACCACCAGGCCATAGCCCGAAAGCTGGTTGCTGCGCACGCCCTGCACCGCCGCCACCTCCTTGAGACGCAAGGCATGGGCTGGCGCCGCCAGCCCCGTGGCAAACAGGGCTAGCGCCAGCCACAGCGCGCGTGTCTGCAGCCATGCAAAGCGAGGGAGGTGCAAGGTCTTCATGACACCCATTGTGGCGTGCCATCCGGCGGGCAAAGAGGGGAAAAGAGCGTGCTTCTGCCGCCTTATTACCGGTGTTCGCCCCCTGGCTTTCCCGTGCTGCAGTATCCGCAAAAATATGATTCAAATATGGCTCTAGCGCTTTTCTGTAAAGCGCTGATAGCTATCATTTTTGATTTAGAATGGGCGGGGCGATTTGTTTTGAAGCGCTACCTGCGGACCCTGGCCGCCTTGGTCTCGGTCTGGGCCGGCTTGCGTATGCAGTAGTAATAGCCATTGGGCACGCTGGCAATGTGGTTGGCGCGCACCTTGTCCGCCTGTGCCTGGGTGGTGTCATACAGGCCCGACTGGATGTGGTACACGCCCGTGGGCCGCAGCGCCACGCCGCCGCCATAAAACCCCGATGCTTCGGCTGCTTCCAGCTCGCTCGCCGTGGGCAGGGCCGCGTCCTGCGACTGGCAGTAGCGCTGCGCCGCCTCGCGGGACACCAGTTGATCGGCATGCCCCGGCGCGGCCATCAGCCATTCCCGCGCGGCCAGCGGGTTCTGGTGCTGTGAAAAACGCGTGCCCTGGAAGTAATCGAAGATATCGCGCGCCAGCGCATCCGCCAGCGTGGGCGCGGGTGCCGTTACGGTAAAGCTTTGCGATGCGCCACTGCCCAGCTTGACCAGCGTGGCGGTGGCCTGCACCAGCGCACCCTCCAGCGGGGTGTAGGTGATGTAGGCCACCAGTGCCACCCGGCTGGCCTTGGCCCTGAGGGCGCCCAGCGCTTTGGCGTCGGCCGCAGAGGCGCGCTGCAATTCCTCGGGCGTGATGCCGGCAAACTCAAAGCGCAGCTTGGGCGCGCGGGTGTTGATGCGCCGCGCCTGCCGGTCGAGTTCGCCAATCAGCTGGGTGTTGAGCGTGCGCCCCAGCTGGGCCAGCGCCGTACGCTCGTGGTGGGCCTGCAGGCTGTCCACGGCCTGCAGGGCGGCAAGCACCGTGGCCGGATCGCCCTTGCCGGCATGCAGGTCTGCAAACACCTTGCGATCGTGCTCGTAATCGCCCATATCGGAGGCGCGCACCACCGGGATGTTGGGCCAGACCAGAAAGGGCTGCTCCACCGGATCGCGGAAATCGGCCGCGCCCGCCAGGCCGCAGCACAGCACCAGGGCCAGGGCAGCAACTGGTTGCCAGAAGCGTTGCAAGGGCATGGGGGTGATTAAAACGGCGTGACCGTGTTGAACGCCCGCGCCAGCCAGCCCATGGCCTGCGCCTCGGCCTGCTCGCCCAGACCGCGCGAGATCACGCGCACATTAGCAACGTATTGGGATTCGATGATGCTGCCGGGCTGCAGACGGCGCGGATCGACGATGCCCGAAAAGCGCAGCACATCCACACTGCGGTTCACGCCCACCTGCTTTTCGCCCGCGATGACCAGGTGCCCGTTGGGCAACACGTCGGAGACGATGGCGGTGATGTTGCTCTTGAACTCGTTCTTGCTGGCAGTGTTGCCGCTGCCGTTGAAGTTGTTCGCGTAGTCCGCGCCCACGCTCGAGCGCGCGGCCAGTTTGCCCGCTGTGGTGGCTGCCAGCAGCGGCAGCGCGGTGATGCCGCCGCTGGCGTCGGCGGCGCGGTTGACGTTGGACTTGGTGTCCTGCTTGGCGTCGATTTCTTCCTTGATCGTGATCGTCACCATGTCGCCGATCAGGCGTGCGCGCTGGTCCTCAAAAGCGGGCCGAAAGCTGGCGGCGTGAAACAGGCTGCCGGTGGCGGGGCCCGCAGGCCGGGGCAGGGTTGCCACGGGGGGGGGCGTGGTGGACAGCACGTCCACGGGCGGTGGCGGGTTGATGCCGGCGCAACCCGTGGCGAGCACGGCGAGAGCGATGCAACCGAGTTGGCGCACAAGGGTGTTCATGGCGGTTCTCCTCGCAGGATGCTTCACAGTTGCGACAGCTTGGCCAGCATCTGGTCCGAAGTCTGGATGGCCTTGGAGTTCATCTCGTAGGCACGCTGGGTCTGGATCATGCTGACCAGCTCTTCCACCACGTTGACGTTGGAGTTTTCCAGAAACTTGTGCCGGATTTCCCCGAGCGCGTTGGTCAGCGGATTGCCCACTTCCGGCGCTCCAGAGGCCACGGTTTCGCGGAACAGGTTGTTGCCCATCGGCTCCATGCCGGCCGGGTTGGCGAAGTTGGCCAGTTGCAGCTGCGGGCCGTTGGTGGTGACGCCGGCCCGTGTGATCGAGACCTGGCCACTGCGGCTGATGTCCACCGTGTCGCCCGTCTGCACCGTGATTTGCGGCACCAGCTCATGTCCTTCGGGCGTCACCACGACGCCTGTGGAGCTCAGCGTGAAGTTGCCTGCCCGGGTATAGGCGGTTGTGCCATCGGGCAACTGGACCTGGAAGAAGCCCTGGCCATTGATGGCCATGTCCAGCGCATTGCCGGTGCTCTGCAAGCCACCTTGCAGGAAATTGCGCGACACAGAACCCACATTCACGCCCAGCCCCAGGTGCAAGCCTGTGGGCAGTTCGGCGTTTTCGTTGGCTTGCGATCCCACCTGGCGCTGGTTTTGGTACATCAGGTCTTCGAACACGGCGAAATTGCGCTTGAAACCGGTGGTCGAGACGTTGGCCAGGTTGTGCGAGATGACGTCCAGCTGGGTTTGCTGGGCGGTCATGCCGGTCTTGGCGATCCACAGTGAATTCATCATGGTGGTTTTCCTTTGGTTTCTGGTGCGGCGCTTAGCCGTTGAGGCTCAGCAGCTGGCTGGCGCTCTTGTCGTTGGTTTCGGCGGTCTGCAGCAGCTTCATCTGCTGTTCGAACTGGCGTGCTGCGGCGATCATGCCGACCATGCTTTCGACGGCGTTCACGTTGGAGCCTTCCAGCGCGCCGGGTTGCATGCGGGCGTTGGGGTCGGCGGGCAGGGCGTCGCCGGCTGCGGCACGGAACATGCCGTCATCGCCGCGCCGCACCGGGTTGTCGGCCGTGGCCGTGGCCAGCTTGAGGCGGCCCACCGGCGTCGGGGGCTCATTGCCCGTCCTGGCGGTGACCGTGCCATCTGTGCCCAGCGAAATGGTGGCGTTGGGCGGAATGTCGATGGGCGCGCCGCCGTCCGACAGCACGGGCAGACCGGCCGGTGTGACCAGTTGGCCGGTGTTGGAGACTTCGAAACGGCCCGCGCGGGTGTAGGCCTCGGTGCCATCGAGCCCTTGTACGGCAAACCAGGCATTGCCCACGGCCATGGCGTCCAGGTTGCGTCCCGTGGTCTGGGCCGGCCCGGTCTTGTCCGAGTGGCCGGCGGTGGCTTCGAGCGCGAACACGCGCGTCGTCGAGCCTTCGCCCTGGACGGGCACCGAACGGAAGGTGGACAGCTCTGCGCGAAAGCCCTGCGTGGACGCATTGGCCAGGTTGTTGGCCAGCACCGCCTGCCGGTGCGCGGCGGCGTTGGCGCCCGTCATGGAGGTGTAGATGATGTGGTCCATTGCAGTGCTCCGGGTTCAGTGGTACTGCGTGGGTCAGCGCAGGTTCACCAGGGTGGACATCACCTGGTCTTGCGTCTTGATCGTCTGGGCGTTGGCCTGGTAGGCGCGCTGGGCGGTCATCATGTTGACCAGCTCGGCCGTCAGGTCGACGTTGGAGTCTTCGAGCGCACCCGAACGCAGCGCGCCAAAGTTGCCGTCACCCGGCTTGCCCAGCACGGCCGCGCCGGAGTCAAACGATTCCACCCAGTTGTTTCCGCCCACGGCCAGCAGGCCCTGCGGGTTGCGGAAGTTGGCCAGCGCCACCTGCGCCTCGGCACGGGTCACGCCATTGGAGTAGGCGGCCATGACCATGCCGTTGTTGGCGATGCTGATGCTCGTGAGGTCGCCCGAGGCATAGCCGTCTTGCGAGAGGTCGGCCACGGCGAATTCGCTGCCGAGCTGGGTGACGGTCGAGAGATCAATGGTCACATCCCACGGCGCGGGTGGATTGTTGGGGTTGACCGCGGACGGATCGACGTTCACCGTCAGGGGTGAGGGTGTGGAACTGACGTACTTGCCATTGCCGTCAAAGGTGATGGTGCCCCGGGGGGCAGCAGTGGTGTCGAGCGTGTCATACACATTCCACTGGTTGGCGTCGGCCTTTTGAAAATAGATGCTGACTGGCACAGGCACGCCTTGTGTGTCATACACGTTGATGGAGGTGCCGTAGGTGGAACGATCCGCAGGGGCGACGGCGGCAACGGCTGGCGGGCCTACTTTTGCAGGGTTGCCAGTAGCGCGTGCGTCCAGGTTGAGCACCGCAGTGATGCCGGCGGTGGCTTTAGCCTCGATGGGTGCGCCCGTCGGGAAACTTAGCGGTTGCGCCTCGGAGGTGCTGAGCCCCGTAGCAGGATCGATCTTGAAGCCCATCACCTGCGCACCACCGGTGGTAACCAGATCACCCGTCTTGTCTATTTTGAAGTTGCCGGCGCGCGTGTAGGCGGCCGAGCCATCGGGCTGCTGCACCTTGAAAAAGCCGTTGCCGTTGATCGCCACATCGAGGTTGTTGCCCGACACGGTGACATTGCCCTGTGAGAACTGCTGGGCCACGGTGGCCGCTTCCACGCCAATGCCGTAGTCGCCGCCGCCGCCGGAGCCCATGGAGGATGCCACCAGGTCTGCGAATTCAGTGCGCGAGGATTTGAAACCGGTGGTGCTGGCGTTGGCAATGTTGTGGCCAATGACGTCCAGGTTTTTGCTGGCAGCGTTCAGTCCCGAGAGGGCGTGTTGGAAAGCCATGGTGTGTGCTCCTGATGAATCTTGAAATTACAGAATGGCTTTGATGCCTGCCTGGGTGGTCGTGCCGCCGCGCGACAGCTGCAGTTGCAGGCTGCCGCTGTCCATGCTCACGGCAGTGACCTTGTCCATCATCAATGCTGTGGATGCCACGTTGGTCTCGCCATTGGCTGCCAGCACCTTGAAGCGCGGTGCACTGTCGCCCTGGTAGGCGGATGCGTCCCAGGCAAAGTTGAAGCGGCCCGCGGGCAGTGCGCCCATGTCGACCGTGCCCACCTCTTTGCCGGCGGCGTCGAGCACCTGGATCTTCACGCTGGCGGCTGATCCGGCGAGGTCGAAGGCGCCGGTGGCCTGGCCGCTCTCGCTGTCCACGGACAGGGTGTCGCCTTGTGCCAGCACCTGGCGACCCACCATGGCGCTGCCCTGGAGCATCTGCTGGGCCGAAAACTGGTTGACCAGTCCGGCGACGGTGTCGTTGAGCTGCTGGATGCCGGTCACCGTGTTGATCTGCGCAATTTGCGAAGTCATCTGCGCGTTGTCCATCGGGTTCATGGGGTCCTGGTTGTTGAGCTGGGCCACCAGAAGTTTCAGAAACCGATCCTGGGCGGCTGCGGGGTCGGTTGCGGCGTCGGTGGGGGTCGCCGTGGTGCCCAAGGCCGAAGAGCCCGACGTGGCGGAGGTGGCGGAGGTGGTGCTGGTGATCATGGTGGCTTGTCCTGAAAATTACTGGCCCATCTGCAGGGTCTTGAGCAGTAGCGACTTGGCCGTGTTCATCACCTCGACGTTGTTCTGGTAAGAGCGCGAGGCGGAAATCATGTTCACCATTTCCTCCACGGCGTTGACGTTGGAATGGGTCACGTAACCCTGCGCATCGGCGGACGGGTGGCCCGGGTCGTGGATGCGCCGCCCCGGCGTGGTGGTTTCGTTGATGGCGCTCACGCGCACCCCGGCAGAGCTGTCTGCACCCATGGGCGTGGTCTGGAAAACCACCTGGCGCGCCTTGTAGGCCTGGCCGTCCGGCCCCGCCACGGCATCCACGTTGGCCAGGTTGCTGGCCACGACGTTGAGGCGCTGCGACTGCGCGCTGATGGCGCTGCCCGACACATTGAAGATGGAGAACATGGACATGGTGGTTTCCCTTTTGCTGCGCGGCCGGGCTTATTGCCCCTGGATGGCGCTGAGCATGGTCTTGGACTGCCCGTTGATGAAGCGCAGCGTGGCCTCGTAACGCACGGCGTTGTCCACGAAGTTGGCGCGCTCGCGGTCGAGGTCCACAGTGTTGTTGTCCAGGCTGGGCTGGGTTTGCAGCGCGTACCCCAGCGTGCTTTGCGAGCCGATGCCGGTGGTTGATGCGGGCAGCGGAATGTGGCGTGGGTCGGTGGCGCCCGCAGCGCCGGCGCCACCACTGGCCAGCCGGGCTGCGCCCGTGCCGGTGGAAGAACCGGTGGCCTCGCGCATGGCCTGGGCAAAGTTGACGTCGCGGGCCACGTACCCGGGTGTGTCGGCGTTGGCAATGTTGCTGGCGATGGCGCGCTGGCGCTCGGCACGCAGCAACAGTGCGTTGCCGTGAAAGTCCAGCCGGTCGGTCATCTTGTCAAGCATGTGTGCCTCACACTCAGGGTTGCAGTGGCGCCGGGTCCTGAAGAGGGTTTTCGGCGTGGATTGATTATGGAAATCGCCGGCTTTTTCTAAAGCCCGAAGAACGCGGGCATTGGCGCGCAGTTTCCGGGTTCATCTGGCGCGGGTCTGCCTATAGTTGCAGCGGTGAAATGGTCTGCCCAGTGGCTGGCAGTCCATGCGCCCGCCCCGGAGATCGCCATGTCGTCCCTTATCCCCCTGCCCCCCCTTGTCTCGTTGCACCGCTTGATGCGGGCTTGCCTGCCACCACCGCTGCGGCGCAGCTTGCTGTGCACGACCCTGGTGCTGGCGGGTTTGGGGGCAGCTCTGTGCGGCGGCCCCGCCCGGGCGCAGGCAGCGGCGGATCCGGCTGTCGATCTGGCGCCGCTCACGCAGCGCTGGCTGGACGATGCGCTGGCGCGCAACCAGCCTGGCGGCTTGCCCTTGCGCATGGAAGTCAGCGTGGGCCAGCTCGATAGCCGGCTGCGCCTGGCGCCCTGCGCCCGTGTGGAGCCCTACTTGCCGGCGGGCTCACGCCTTTGGGGGCGCACGCGCCTGGGGCTGCGCTGTGTGGAAGGGGCCGCAGCCTGGAATGTTTTTCTGCCGGTGAGCATCAAGGCCTTTGGCCCGGCCTGGGTGCTCAACAGCAATGTGGCGTCCGGAGCCGAGCTGACTGCGGCAGATGCCAGCGAAGCCGAGGTGGACTGGGCTGCTGAAGCCGCGCCCGTTCTGGCCAACCCCGACCAATGGGTCGGGCAGGTGGCGTCCCGCCAGTTGATGGCGGGGCAAGCGGTGCGCCAGTCCATGGTGCGGGCGCCCAGCGTCTTCCGAGCGGGTGCGCAGGTGCGGGTGGTGGCCCAAGGCCCGGGTTATGCGGTGACCTCATCGGGCCAGGCCATGTCGAACGGAGCCGTGGGACAGACTGTCCGCGTCCGCATGGGTAATGGGCGGTTAGTCTCAGGCATTGTGAATGATGACGGGACGATCAATGCATCTCTTTGATGTGTCTTTGGCCAGAAATGGCTAAAGTCTCACTCAAATGGGTCGAAAACATTGCTACTGTGCCCCACATCAAGCGGGGTGGTGGAGAGAGCGATGAAAATTGGTCAAAAACCGGAACTCCCGGGCGCACTAGCGCAGACAGGGCTGTCCAAACAAGCAAAAGCCCCAGCCGTGGCAGAAGAGTCGGCAAAAAGCGCGGTTTCCGCGTCGGCCGCTGGCGTGCCTGTAACGGTTTCCACGAGCGCTCGAACCCTTGCACAAACTGCGCGAAGCGTGGGAGATTTTGACGCGGGCCGGGTCAAGGCTGTGAAAGCTGCCATCGATCAAGGCACCTTCACCGTGGATGCCGAGGCCATTGCCGACAAAATGCTGTCCAACGCCCAGGAAATTTTCTCCCGCTCCCGCGGCTAACCCGTTTTTCATCCTTAGCGCTTTCACCCGCACACAGGCACCATGCAGCTGGAAGACGCACTCTCCGCAGTTGAAAAACATCTGGATGGCGTTTCTGCAGCGCTGTTGGCTGCAGACCCGCAAGCGCTGGAGTTGGGCAGCGCCCAACTGCGCAACGCATCCGCGCAGCTTTCACAGGTCATGGCGCAGATTCAACGGCAGGGTGCCCTGCCTGCCGCCATGCAAAAGCGTCTGCAGGCCGTCGGCGCCATGCTGGCTGTCCAGCGTGAAAGCCTGGCCCGTCTGGCGGCCATTACCGACAGGCAAGTCGCAGGATTGTTGCCTCCCGCAGATGCGGCTGCCACCTATGGCCGCGCGATGGGGGGGCGCAACGCGGGAAGCGTGGCCCGTATTTACCGGTCTGCCAGCTGAAAAGTCGCACAAAAAGTGCATGCGGCGCAATGAGCGCCACAACCCCTTCCATCGAAATTCCAGCGCTCAGTGGCTGCGCATTTTGGCGCGAAGACGGGCAATCGACTGGCTGTGCAGCTGGCACACCCGTGATTCCGTGACACCCAGCACCGCCGCAATTTCTTTCAGGTTCATGTCATGCTCGTAATACATGCCCATGATGTGCTGTTCGCGCTCGGGCAGGCTCTGGATGGCCTGGACCAGGGAAGAACGAAGGCGGTGGTCGCGCAATAGTTCGAGAGGGTCGGCGTCGCTGTCGGCCGCGTGGCGGTCCAGAAAGCCATCCTCGTCATCATTGCCGTGGGTCATGTCTTCCAGATACACCAACTGGGTGCCGCGCACCTTGCCGAGCAGGCTCTGGTATTCGGCCAGGGCCATGCCCATGTCGGCGGCAATTTCCGACTCCAGGGGGCTGCGGCCCAGTTTCTGTTCCAGCCGCCGTACAGCGTGCTCGATGTCTTTCTGGCTTTTGCGGGAGCTGCGGGACATCCAGTCGCCCTCGCGCAGCTCGTCCAGCATGGCGCCGCGGATGCGCTGGGTGGCAAAGGTTTCGAACTGTGCTCCTTGGGTGGCCTCGTAGCGCGAAAGCGCCTCCGCCAGGCCCATCATCCCCACCTGGATTAGGTCGTCCACCTCCACATTGGGAGGCAGCTTGGCAATCATGTGGTGAGCGATTCGTCGAACCAGCGGTATGTGCTGGCGAATCAGCGCATCACGGTCGAGCTGGCCTTTGGCGGTATACATCAGATCAGTGGCTCCGAACACCATGTGAAGGCAGGCCGGTCAGGTTGTGGATAGGCATTGCTGACATCGTTCCACCGATGGTGCCCGCGTTTTCCAGTAGTTGCAAGGCCAGGCGCTGCATATCCTGGCTATTGTGGGCGGACAGGGTGGTGGTGCGCACCCGCCCCCCCAGGTGGCGGTCTGCGCATTGCTGCAAGGTGCGCAATGCACCCGCTGCTTGGGTGCGCTCCGGTGCGCTGTTTTCCTGCAATACTGCAGCCACGGTACAAGGCAGGCCGGCATGCAGCGCGATCTGCTTGAGGGTTTGGTAGCTCGTCAGCACGCCTGCTGCTCCCGGCGGCATCATGACCAGCGGCGTGGTGGCCGTGTGCGTGAGCAGCGGGCCGAGTACGCTGGCCGGGGCGTGAAGAACCAGCAGCCCGTAGGCGCGGAAATAGGGCAGCAACCCTTGCAGCGGAGCGGTGTCGGTTGCCCGGGCGATGCGCGCCAGTTCGGGCAGGCCTTGGGCGGCAGGGATGACAGCCAGGGACGAGGCGATGTCCCCCAGGTTCAGGCTTGCGCCCTCGTGCCACGGCGCCTGGCTGAGCAGGTGGTGAAGCCCCGGAGATGCCTCTGTCTCATAGGCCGTGCCATCCAGCACCACCACCGGGTAGCCCAGGCGTTGCAGACTGGCGCACAGTTGCCAGAGCACCTCCATGCCGGTTTCCGCTTGCCCGTGGCTGGCCACGGCCAGCACGCGCAATTCGGACTGCGGTGTGAAGCTGAGCAGGCCAGCACCCTGGTGAAAGCTGACGTCAAGCATCCACAAGCCCCCGTTCGGTCATGGTGTCGGGCGAGTGTGAGAAAAAGAAGTTCAGGTCGGTCGCCTTGGGGTCGAACGCTGACTTTGTCGGCGCGCGCATCGATGTGCTGATGAGCTGGTGCGCATCGGCGGTATCCCAGTCTTCGGGAACGCGCTGGCCATTGGTGATGCCGCGCAGCACCATCTGGTGGCGGATCAGCGCATCCAGCGCGGGGCCCAGCTTGACGGCTTCGTCCACCTTGGAAAGGATGGCCTGCTGCGATCCGCTGGTCTTGAAGGCGGTGAGCACATCGTCGAGCGTGTCGCCGTGGCAGCCGGCGTTCAGCACCAGCAGGCGATTGACGTTGGGCAGGTCCAGCACGTCCAGCATGTCGCGCTTGCGCGGATCGCGCGGCGCCACGCCCGTGGTGTCGATCAGCACCATCTTCTTGCCGCTCAGCAGCCCGAGCAGGTCTTGCAGCGCGGCGCGGTCGTGGGCCAGGTGGGCCACGATGCCCAGCATGCGCCCGTAGGTGCGCAGTTGCTCATGGGCGCCCACGCGGTAGGTGTCCAGCGTGATAAGGCCCACACTGGCAGGTCCGTGGATGCGTGCGCAATGGGCGGCCAGCTTGGCCGTGGTGGTTGTCTTGCCCACACCGGTCGAGCCCACCAGCGCAAAGATGCCGCCTTCTTCATACAGCGGCGGCGCGTGCATGTCGGTCTTGAGGTTGCGCTCCAGCACCTCCATGAGCCAGCGCACCGATTCGGCCGCCGACAGCTCTTCGGGCATGCGCTCCAGGATGGCACGCGACAGGGCAGGCGAATAGCCGGCGCGGATCAGTTTGAGCATCAGATTGGACTGGATCGGGTTTTGTTTGGCCTGGCCCAGCCACGAGAGCGTGTTGAACCGGTCTTCAATCAGCTCTTTCATGGCCTGCAGCTCGTTCATCAGGCTTTGCTGGCCTGCCGAGGATGCGGGTGCGGCTGCCTGGGCCATCGGGGGCTCCGGGCGGCGACGGGGCGCGGGCTCTGCGGGGCGCTCCATGGGCGCCGCACGCAGCGGGTTGTGGCGGGCCACCTGCATCGGCGCCTGCGGGGCGGGCATGCGCTCGCGATCGGAAGTGGGGTCGCGGCTGCGATCCGTGAGCGTGGGCGTTTCGGCTGGGCCATTCAGCGCCTCATGGCGGCGCCGCAGCATGCGCTCGCGCACATAGTCCTGAAAAGAAAGTGTGCTCATCGCCAGCTGTTCCGTGTCTTCTTCCACCGGGTTGCGCGCGGCGGGTGCCGGGCGGGCGGCGCGTTGCGCGGCGGGAGTCAGATGCGTCTGCATGCCCGAGGCGGCGCTGCCGCTGTCCAGGTCCGACAGGGTGTCTTCGGCGGTGGCCACCACCTCCACACCATTGGCCGTGGGGCGGTTGGACAGGATGAGCGTGCCTTCGCCAAACGCCATGCGCGCTTTGGCCAGGGCCTCCCGTGACGTGGGAGCGTGAAAGCGTTGGATGTTCATGCGGATGCACCTTTGAGGATGGGCCCAATACGGATGGTGTGGGTCTCGGGAATTTCACTGTGCGCCAGCACCTGCAGGCGCGGCGCTACGCGGCGCACCAGCCGGGAAATGGCGGTGCGAATCTGGTCGGGCACCAGCAGGCAGGCGGGCAAGCCCATCTCTTCCTGCTTGAGCGCCACTTCGGCCGCTTTTTGCGTCAGGATGTCTGCCACGCCGGGGTCCAGGGCAGGGCCGGCGGCATTGCCCAGGGCCTGCACCAACAGGCGCTCCAGCCCGGGTTCGATGGCGATGACGTTGAGTTCGCGCGTCGGGCCGTAGATTTGCTGCACGATGGCGGGCGACAGCGCAATGCGCACCCGCCGCGCCAGTTCTGCCGGGTCCGAAATGCTGACGGCGTGCTCGGCCAGCGTCTCGATGATGGTGCGGATATCGCGAATGTGCACAGATTCTTCCAGCAGCAGCTGCAGGACTTTCTGGAACGTTGCGATAGAAACCATTTTCGGGACCACTTCTTCGATGAGCTTGGGGGCCAGCTTGGCCACATGCTCCACCAGCTGCTGGGTCTCTGTCCGGCTGAGCAATTTGGCGGCTTGCACTTGCATCAAGTGTGACAAATGGGTGGCCATCACGGTTTCTGAATCAACCACGGTAAAACCCGCCATTTGTGCCGCTTCCTTCTGGCGTTCGTCGATCCAGTGCGCGGGCAGCCCGAAAGCGGGGTCGGTGGTGGGGGTGCCGATCAGCGGCGTGGTGATGCCGCCGGGGTTGATGGCCAAAAACATGCCGGGGAACGCCTCGCCTTCGCCCACCACCACGCCACGCAGCGTGATGCGGTAACCGCTGGGCTTGAGCTCCAGGTTGTCGCGCACATGCACGGCGGGCGGCAGAAAGCCCACCTCTTGCGCAAACTTGCGGCGCACGCCCTTGATGCGGGTCAGCAGGTCGCCCTGGCGGCTTTTGTCCACCAGCGTGATCAGCCGGTAGCCCAGCTCCAGCCCCAGCAGGTCCACCGGCTGCAGGTCGTCCCAGGTGGCTTCGCCGTCGCTCACGGGGGCGGGCGGGGTCTCGACGGCTGGTGGCACCTTCTGGCGCTCGTGCAGCACCCACGCGCCATAGGCCAGCAGCCCGCCCATGGTCAGGAACACGATGTGCGGCATGCCGGGAATCAGCCCCAGCAGCAGCAGGATGCCGGCGGTCACGCCCAGCACGCGCGGCGACAGGAACAGTTGCTCCACGATCTGGCGGCCCATGTCATGGTCTTTGCCCACGCGCGAGATCACCATGGCGGCCGCCACCGAAATCAGCAGGCCAGGAATCTGGGCCACCAGTGCATCACCAATGGCCAGCAAAATGTAGCTGTCGGCGGCCTGCTTGGCCGACAGGTCGTGCTGCAGCACGCCAATGGCAAAACCGCCCACGATATTGATCAGCAAAATCAGGATGCCGGCCACGGCATCGCCGCGCACAAACTTGGAGGCGCCGTCCATCGAGCCGAAAAAGTTGGCTTCCTCGGCCACTTCGGCGCGGCGACGCTTGGCTTCCTTTTCGTCGATCAGGCCGGCGTTCAGGTCGGCATCCACCGCCATCTGCTTGCCGGGCATGGCATCCAGCGTGAAGCGGGCCGACACCTCGGCAATGCGCTCGGCGCCCTTGGTCACCACCACGAAGTTGATCACCACCAAAATGGCGAACACGATCAGGCCCACGGCAAAGTTGCCGCCAATCAGGAAGTGGCCAAACGCCTCGATCACGGCACCCGCCGCGCCGGGGCCGGTGTGGCCTTCCAGCAGCACCACGCGGGTCGAGGCCACGTTCAGCGACAGGCGCATCAGCGTGGTCAGCAGCAGCACCGAGGGAAAGGCCGCGAAATCCAGCGGGCGCAGCATGTATGCCGCCACCATCATCACCATCAGCGCCACCGCGATATTGAGCGTGAAGAACGCATCGAGCAGCCACGGCGGGATGGGCAACACCATCAGCGCCAGGATGGCAACCACCAGCAAAGGGGCCGACAGGCCCTGCAGCGCGCCGGCGTTGCTGCCCGCCCATTGCCGAAGAGACTTTACGGAGGTGTTCATACGGCAGGGCCTTGCGGTGCCACCCGGTTCAGCGGGTCGAGCTCAGGGGGAACATGGGGCTGCACCATCGCGTCGGGCATCTTGCCCTCGCCACGCAGGGCGGCCTTGAGGCGGTACACATAGGCCAGCACCTGGGCCACCGCCGTGTACAGCGTGGCGGGAATGGCCTGGTCGAGTTCGGCATGGGCATACAGCGCGCGCGCCAGCATGGGCGACTGCAGCACCGGCACGCCGTGGGCGCCGGCCAGATCGCGAATCTTCAAGGCAATCAGGTCGGTGCCGCGGGCAATCACCTGCGGGGCGCTCATGGACTGTTCGTCGTATTTCAGGGCGACGGCATAGTGTGTGGGGTTCATCACCACGAAATCGGCCTTGGGCACGGCGCCCACGCTGGCGCGGTCGGCCATTTCGCGCTGGCGCTGGCGGATGCGGCCCTTGGTGTGGGGGTTGCCGTCCGACTCTTTATGTTCCTGCTTGACTTCTTCGTGCGACATCTTCAGCCGCGACTTGAAGAAATACGCCTGCAGCGGCACATCGATCACGGCCGCCAAAAACACCACCAGCAGCAGCAGGCTGGTGCCGGAAATCATCCACTGTGCAACATGGCGAAGTGCGAGCGGCGAGGGTTGCAGCACCAGCATGGCCACGCTGTGGATGCTGTTGCGCATGAAATTCCACGCCACGAATGACAGGATCGCGGTCATCAGCACCATCTTGGCCACGTTGGCTATCTGCTGCTTGGAAAAAAGGTTGGCGGCCCCGGAGATCGGGTTGAGCCGGCTGAACTGCGGCGCGATGGGCTTGGCGCTGAAAATCCAGCCGCCCGCACCTATGGCGCTGAGCAGGGCCGCGCCACCCGTCAGCACGGCAAACACCGTGCTGGCCACCAGGCCCACCAGCACCATGTCATTCAGGCGGGTGAGCATGCTGCCCGTGGCCATCACGGTGGCTGCATCGAAGCTCAGCTGCTGCTCCATGGCGCGCTGCATGTGCTCCATTAATTCAGGGGTCAGCACCATCAGGCAGCCGGCCCCGGCGCCCAGGATGGCCAGGTGCGAGAGATCGCGCGAGCGGGCGCCCTGGCCGTCTTCACGCGTTTTCTGGAGCTTTCGCTCGGTCGCGGGGAGGCTTTTTTCTTGGCTGGATTCCATGGTGGCATGACGGTGGGTGCCATGCCATTGTCGTGAGCGACCTGGAAATCTAAAGCCCGATAAGAGGCCCGCTGGGCCTGCTTATCGGGTGGCGCAGGTCAGAAACCCAGGCTTGCCAGCAGGTCATCCACCTGCGACTGGTTGGCAACCACGTCGGGCGTATGCTCGGGGTCCACCACCGGCCCCGCCAGATGCGCGCGCGGCGCCTCGACCGCAGCTGTCTGCATGTTGGGCGGTGCGGTCTGGATGAGCAGTTGCACCAATTGCTGTTCAATTGTTGCCGTCAGATTCACCACGCGAGTAATCACCTGGCCCGTGAGGTCGTGGAAGTCCTGCGCCATCATGATCTCGGTCAGGTGCGCGTCGGCCTCGGCGGTCACGCGCTCCACGTCGGTGAGAAAGTTCATGATCTCGCCCTTGGCTACAGCCGCCACCGGGTCTTTCACCAGCGACGCGACCACCCTGCGGGTTTCTTGCGCAATGAAATCGTGCTGCGCCTTGGCCTGCTCCACGCGATAGAGCACTTTCTCGGCCGCTTCCCCGGTGAGCCGGGCGATATACGACAGCCGGCTTTGCGCATCGGGCAATTCGTCCATGGAGCCGCGCAGCTTTTCGGCATAGCCCAGTTCGTTCAGCGCATCGTGCAGCTGGCGCGTCAGTTGCCCGATCTTGTGGTGAACATCGGCGGAATCCGCCGGCGAATTCTCGGTTGGCACCATGGCGTCATAACCCCATCTTCTTGATAATCAGGGTAACCTTCTCCTCGAGGGTCGCCTTGGTAAACGGCTTGACGATGTAGCCCGCAGCACCCCCTTGGGCAGCGGCCACAATGTCTTCCTTGCGCGCCTCTGCCGTCACCATCAGCACAGGCAGGTGCTTGAGCTTGTCGTCCTTCTTGATTTCCGCAAGCAACTGAAAGCCGTTGATGTTCGGCATGTTGATGTCGGTTATCACGAAGTCGAATTTGCTGTTGCGCAGCTTGTTGAGCGCGGCCACGCCGTCCTCGGCCTCATCGGCCTCGGCAAATCCGCTTTCCTTGAGCAGATTGCGAATAATGCGTCGCATGGTGGAAAAATCGTCAACGATCAAAAAGCGAAGGGCGGTGGTCACTTGGGACCCTTTCGGTCGAAATTGGCTGGGGATATTGTCATGGAGCGCAGGTTGTGTGACAAGTCGTAACGCATGCCGTAACGTATGTCATAACGCATGCCGCAATGGTTACCTGGCGGGATCGGCATTTTCCTGCTTTTCTTTCATCAACTGGGTGGAAGTGACGGTCGGAATGCCTTTGCCCATGAGTCTTTCTTCGGCCTCATGCGTCAAAATGGTGATGGTGATGCGCCGATTGGCAGGGGCGAGCGGGTTGTCGGGCTCCAGCAAATCGCTGGCGGCCATCCCTACGACCCGCCCCAATCTAGCGTCTGGCATGCCCGCCGCAACCAGTTCGCGGCGCGCGGCATTGGCGCGGTCGGCCGACAGCTCCCAGTTGCTGTAGCCCCGGTCGCTGTTGCTGTAGGGCAAGGCGTCGGTATGGCCGGCCAGGCTGATGCGGTTTTCCACGCCCCCCAGCGCCGCGCCAATTTCGCGAAGAATGTCGCGCATATAGGGTTTGACCATGGCGCTGCCACTGTCAAACATGGGGCGGTTCTGGTTGTCCACGATCTGGATCTGCAGGCCGTCCGGCGTGACATCGATGCGGATTTGCGACTTGTATTCATTGAGCCGCGGGTTCTCCGTGATCATGGCGTCGATCTTGGACTGCAGGGCCTTGATGCGGGCTGCGTCCTGCCTGGCCCGCTCGGCGCGCGCCGTGTCGATGCTCATGCGGCGATTCTTGTCCTGTTCGGATTCGGAGCGCCGCACCTGCCCATGCACCTTGGTCAGATCGGTGCCCCCGCCCGCAATCACACTGGAGCTGTTGCCCGCGCCGTCACCCCCCGCCATGGCCACCTTCAGGGGCGAGTTGAAATAAGCGGCAATGCCCTGCAGTTCGCCCTGGGCGGTCGAGCCCAGCAGCCACATCAGCAAAAAGAAGGCCATCATGGCCGTCATGAAGTCGGCGTAGGCAATCTTCCACGCCCCTCCATGGGTGGCATGGTTGCTCTTCTTGACGCGCTTGATGATGATGGGCTGGAGTTTTTTTTCTGCCATGGTGTTGTGCTCCGACGCGGCGCGCGCTTACTTCTTGCCCTTCACATGCCCCTCCAGCTCAGAAAAGCTGGGGCGGTCGGTCGAGAAAAGCACCTTGCGGCCAAACTCGATGGCTGTGGCCGGGTTGTAGCCCTGCATGCTCGCCAGCAGCGTGTTTTTGATGCATTGCAGCTCCTTGGCCGCATCTTCGGCCTTTTGCTCCACCAGCCCTGCCAGCGGCTCCACAAAGGCATAGGCCAGCAAAATCCCCAGAAAGGTACCCACCAGCGCCGACCCGACCATGCCGCCCAGCACCGACGGCGGCTGGCCCACCGAGCCCATGGTGTTCACCACCCCCAGCACGGCGGCCACAATGCCGAAGGCCGGCAAGGCACCGGCCACACGGTTGAGCGCCGCCACCGGCGCATAGGCCTCCTGGTGGTGGGTGTCGATCTCGCTCTCCATCAGCGCCTCGATTTCGTGCGAATTGAGGTTGCCCGACACCATCATGCGCAGGTAATCGGTCATGAACTCGATCACATGGTGGTCGCTGCCTACCGTGGGGTATTTGTTGAATATTTCGGACTCTGCAGGCGCCTCCACATCCTTTTCAATCGCCATCAGCCCCTCTTTGCGGGCTTTTTGCAGGATGTCATAGAGCATCGCCATCAGCTCCATGTAGCGCGCCTTGGTGTATTTGGAGCCCTTGAGCGCCACAGGAATGGCCTTCATGGTGGCCTTGATCACCTTGGGCTGGTTGTTGACCACAAAAGCCCCCACGGCCGCACCGCCGATGGTGGCCATTTCAAAAGGCAGCGCCTTCAGCACCACGCCAATGTTTCCGCCATGCAAAATGAACACGCCAAAGACGCAGACCAGGCTGACGATGTAACCAATGATGACGAGCATGGGAATGGATTCTGGCAGAGTCCTTGGCGCCCATAAGCGCGAACAAGGCCCGCTTGGGCCGCCAGATTGCGCTGCTGGAGCATGTTGGCCACTGCCAGCGCTTGCACTGCCCGATGCAAATCCGCGTCACCCGTCGCCCTGCGCCCCGAACGTTTTGGTGACCGCCCCTCGGTTGCGCCGGTTTGACTCCCGCTCCCGCCGGGAGAGGGCGGGGTGAGGGCTTGCGGCTTGACCAAGCCAAAAGCGCGCACAACACACAAAAAGTTACGCCGGCCCTAAAGTTTGTTGCGCATGGGGCCGATAACCCAAGCAACAGGGAACAAAACCCCTGCCCCCGAAAGCAAACCCCGCAAGCAAAAGTGAGGCGCCAACGGGTTGGGCGGCCAGCGTGGGCTGGCACTGGATACCGACAGCAATACCGCGCGTTCGGACTTTCGTTACACAAGGAGCTATCACCATGGCACAGTTCATCAACACCAACCTCACATCGCTCAACACGCAAAACCAGTTGAACAAGTCGCAGGCCGCGCAATCCACGGCCATGGAGCGCCTGTCTTCCGGCCTGCGCATCAACAGCGCCAAGGACGACGCCGCCGGTTCGTCCATCGTCAACCGCTTCACCGCCCAGATCAAGGGCCTGAACCAGGCCAGCCGCAATGCCAACGACGGCATCTCGCTGTCCAAGACGGCGGAAGGCGCGATTGGCGAAGTCAACAACAGCCTGCAGCGCCTGCGCGAACTGGCCGTGCAGTCGGCCAACGGCACCAACACCGGTGTGGACCGCAAGGCCATCGCGGCCGAATCCAAGCAGCTGCTCGAAGAAATCAACCGCGTCTCCAGCACCGCCAACTTCAACGGCTCCAAGCTGCTCGATGGCTCGTTCAAGACCCAGTTCCAAGTGGGCGCCAACTCGGGTGAAACCATTGGTGTGTCCATTGGCCGCCTGGATACCAAAACCCTGGGCAGCGCCGCCACGGCAGCGGTCAGCACGGCGCAAAACGCCAGCGCGAATGCGCTGAAAGACGGTGACCTGTTCATCAACGGCGTGGGTATTGGCGCCTCGCTGGGCGCGGCCGACACGGCATCGTCCACCAGCAAGGAAACCAGCGCCATCGCCAAGGCAGCCGCCATCAACGCCAAGTCGGCCCAGACCGGCGTGACGGCCCAGGTCAATGCCACCGAAGTGGGTGGCACCGCTATGGCGGCTAATGCCCAAACGGGCAGCGTCGTGATTAATGGCGTGACCATCAATATCGCCACTACGAGCGATTTGTCAGCTTCGCGCCAGTCGGTGGTGGCTGCCATCAATGCCAAGTCCAAGGAAACCGGCGTGACCGCCGAAGACACCGGCCTGGACAGCGGTGGCGTGAAGCTGACCGCAGCCGATGGCCGCAATGTGGATATTGGAACTTTTACGACTGTCACAGCTGCGGGCACGGGTCTGGCCGCGACCAGCACCAACCGCGGCTCCTTCACCCTGGTGTCCGACAAGGCCATCACCATTGCCGGCAGCAACGCGGGTGACCTGAAGAATTCGGGCCTGCGTGCGGGCAGCTACGACGCCCAGGTGGCTTCCGCCTCGGGCGTGGCTGCCACCGCAGCGCTGGCTACTGGCACCACCACCAAGATTGCAGCGGGTGACTTCTCCATCAACGGCCAGTTGGTGGGCGCTTCGCTGACCAGCACCGACACGGCCTCGTTCAATGCCAAGGACAGCAGCGCCATCTCGCGCGCTGCCGCCATCAACGCCATCAGCGGCAAGACGGGTGTAACGGCGACGGCCAATGCGACCGAAGTGGCGGGGGGTACTGCCGCCATGACCGTTGGGGCGACAGCAGGCAAGCTGGTCATCAATGGCGTGACCACGGGCACCATCACTACCACGGCAACGTCCACCCAAGCCGAGAACCGCGCCGCCGTGGTGGCTGAAATCAACAAGATTTCCGCGCAAACCGGTGTGGTGGCTATCGACACCAATGACGACACCAAGGGTGTGCAACTGGTGGCGGCCGATGGGCGAAATATCACGGTGGATGCAGGCGCAGGCACTGCGGGCTTATTGACCGCAGCTTCCACGGGTCTTAATGGAGCTTTCGTTGGTGCAGCTGATGACAACGCCAGAACTTTCACCAGCAGCATCACCCTGACCTCTGCCAGCGAGTTCACCATCGACAAGGGCACCAACGCGACAGCGGTGCTGAAGAACAGCCTGGGCATGGGCGCAGGCACCTACGGTGCTGGCCGCAGCGGCCAGTCGCTGGACACCATCGACCTGTCCACGCAGGAAGGCGCCAGCGCCGCCCTCACGGCCATCGACAATGCCCTGGCCACGGTGGACTCGGCCCGCGCCGACCAGGGTGCGGTGCAGAACCGCTTTGACTCGGTGCTCAGCAGCCTGGCTTCGTCGTCGGCCAACCTGACCGACGCCCGCAGCCGCATTCAGGACGCTGACTTTGCCGCTGAAACGGCCAACCTGTCCAAGGGCCAGGTGCTGCAGCAGGCCGGTGTGGCGATGCTGGCGCAGGCCAACCAGCTGCCCCAGAACATCCTGTCGCTGCTGCGTTAAGCACGGCAGGCAGGGGGCCGGGCCGCAAGGTCTGGCCCGGGGCTCCATGACAAAGCGGCGTAGCGGCCTGTCCGCACGCCGCTTTTCAGGCTTTACAGATCCAGCCGCCCTGCGATGATGCGCGTTGTAGGTTGAGTGCACACAAGGAGTTCACACCATGGCAATCACTTCAATCGGACTGGGCAGTGGCCTGGACGTGAACAACATCGTCACGCAGCTGCGCAGCATCGAAGAGCGGCCACTGACCCTGCTCAAAAGCAAGGAGTCGCTGGTTGACACCAAAATTTCGGCCTACGGCCAGGTGCAGTCGCTGTTTTCCACCTTGTCCGACGCGGCATCCAAGCTGTCGCAGTCGTCCACCTGGACGGCGCGCACGGTCACTTCGTCCAACAGTGCGGCGGTGTCGGCATCGGCCTCCAGCGGCGCGGCCGTCACCTCGTTTTCGGTCGAGGTGAGCCAGCTGGCGCAGTCGCAGGTGTCGGCTTCCACGGCGGTGGCCGCTGACAAAAGCCTGGGGGGCGGCACGCTCACCCTGCAGCTGGGCTCCTGGGGCGACGACGCGGCCGAGCCTTTTGGCAAAAAATTCGTGGCGGGCAGCGCGGCGGCGGTGGACATCAAGATCGACGCCGGCTCCAGCCTGTCGGGCGTGGCCGCGCAGATCAACCAGGCCAAGGCCGGCGTGACGGCCACCGTGGTGGCGGGCACCGGCGGCCCGCAGTTGCTGCTCAAGTCCGCCAGCACCGGCGAGGCCATGGGCTTTCAGATGACCACGGCCGACGCCGCAGAGCCGCCGCTGCAGGCCAACGAAGTGGCCCTGAGCACGCTGGTGCTCGACCAGGGCGCCGCCAGCATGCAATACGCCACCGATGCCAAGGCCGCCATCAACGGCATTGCCGTGCAGTCGGCCAGCAACACCCTGACCACGGCGGTGGAGGGCATGAGCCTGACGCTGAGCCAGAAAACCACGGCCGGTGCGCCGGTGCAGGTCAATGTGACCGACGATACAGCCTCGATGCAGAAGGCGGTGGAGGCCTTTGTGTCGGCCTTCAACGCAGCCAACCAGATGATCACCAACCTGACCGGCTACGACAGCACGGCCAAGGCCGGCGAGGGCGGCTCGCTGCTGCAGGGCGACTCGACGGTGCTGGCGCTGCAAAACCAGATGCGCCGCATGGTGGGCGATGCGGCGGGTGCCGGCGGCGTGTTCGGGCGCTTGTCGGACATTGGCATTGGCGTGCCCAAGAGCGTGGGCGGCAAGGTCACGTCAACCAATCTTGAAATCGACAGCAGCAAGCTCAAGGCGGCGCTGGCCGATGTGGGCGCCGTGCGCTCGCTGTTCACCGCCAGCACCGATGACGCGGCCACCGAGGGGGTGGCGTTGAAGTTCAAGCGCATGACCGATGCGGTGCTGGGTACGGGGGGCACGTTTGCTTCCAAGTCGGAGGCGCTGAATAACCAGAAGACGACCCTGACCAAGGAGCAGGAGCGTGTGACGGCCCGGGTGGACAACTGGGAAGCGCGCATCCGCAAGCAGTATTCGGCGCTGGACGCGACGATGAACAAGATGAATTCACTCAACAGCTACATCACTCAGCAGGTCGAGCAGTGGAACAAGCCCACCCAATGATGGCGCGATGGGCGCTCAGCCGAAAGCGCAGAAGTTTTTGGCAAAAAACCTTGAGTTTGGCGCCGCACAGCCGATAAATACAACAAGAACAACCCGCTATGGATGCCACCGTGTTTACTCCCGCCTTCTCCCGTGCCGCCACTGCGTACCAAACCTCCAGTGTGGAAACCGTGGTGCAGGACGCCAGCCCGCATCAGCTGATCGTGATGCTGTTCGATGGCCTGCTGCAAGCCATCAACCACGCCAGTGGCGCGCTGCAGCGCAAGGACATCGCCACTTTTGGCCACCAGGTGGGGCGTGCGGTGCGCATTCTGGATGAGGGCCTCAAGGGCGGGCTGGACATGCAGCGCGGCGGCGAGGTGGCCGCCAACATGCGGGCCCTTTATGACTATTGTGTGCGCCGCCTGACTCAGGCCAATCTGCACCACGATGCCGACGCACTCGCCGAGGTGGTGCGCCTGATTGCTCCCGTGGCTGACAGCTGGAAGCGGATTGGCGACCAGGCCGCCGCCATGGCGCCCGCGCCGGCGGCGGCCCCCGTGGCGATGCGCCCCGCCGTCACTTCGGGCATGGCGCCGCGCCGTATGGCGTCTGCCGGCGCTGCGGCGTATGCCCAGGGAGTCTGATGTGCTGATTGACTACTACAAGGCCATCGAAGACAGCAGCCTCAAGATGCTGGAAGCCGCCCGCGCCAAGGACTGGGACGGCGTGGTGCGCTACGAGAGCGCTTGCGCCGTGCTGATCGAGCAGCTGCGCTACGAGGCACAAGCGCAGGATCTGCCGCCCGAGCAGCGCAGGGAGAAGATGCGCATCATGCAGCGCATCCTGCGCAACGACGCCCAGATCCGCTGCCTGGCCGAGCCCTGGCTGGTGCAGTTTGAGCACCTGTTTGAAGGTCAGCCGCAGATGATGCACTGAGGCCCCCTGCGGGTTGCCAGGGGCCAGGCGGTCGATATTGGGGCGAAAATATGTGTGTAGCGCTTGTTCCATAAGCGCTCAAAGCTATCAAAACAGTAGTAAATCCGGGCAGATGCTGCTGCTGCGAAGTTAGTGCAACGAAAAAAAAGCCACTCTGTGACAGGGTGGCTTTTTTATTGGCGAAATTCGACGCAAGCGCTTATGTGGAAAGCGCCATATGCTATTAAAAACGGAGTGAGCGGGGGCGCCGGGGGTGCGTGATTCTCGGAACGTGAGGCATTCCTGGCAGGCTGCCCTTGCCGGGGCCCGCCTCAGACCTGCATGTTCATGATGTCGGTGTAGGCCTGCACCATGCGGTTGCGCACATGCAGCGTGGCCTGAAAGCCGATTTGCGCTTTCTGGATGGCCACCATGGTCTGCTCCAGGCTGACAGACGGGTTTTCCATCTGCACTTCCTGCTGCAGGCCGGTGGCGTGGTTCTGGGCGGCGCTGACCGATTGCAGCGCGCCTTTGAGCGCCCCCGAAAACCCGACGTCGTTGCCTTCGTTTTGCGGCGCTGCAGCACGGCGCGCCAGGCCGGCACCCGACAGGGGGGCGGCAGAGCTTGGTATGCGGAGGTCCATGGCGGTGTGGTGCGGGAAGGGGGGATGTCGCAATACTAGGGCCTGGGGCGCCGGCTATCCGGGGGAAATGATGGTCAAATGCGCGGCTTATCCAGCGAACATCCGGGTGATGGGCCCGAATAATCGAACCAACGCCAGGACCGTCTGATCGGCCCGCCCTACTGGAAAGCGAAATGTCTGCAGTTGCTGAAATCCCCGTCACTCCCCCCGCAAGCTCTGGCTGGCTGCAGCGCCTGTCGGCGCTCGACCGGGCGCAGCGCATGCGGCTGGGTGTGGGGGTGGCGCTGCTGGTGGCGGTGGCCATTGCGGCCATTGTGGTGGGCCGCCAGCCCGACTACCGGGTGCTGTTTGCCAACCTGAATGACAAGGACGGGGGCGCCATCGTGGCCCAGCTGTCGCAGATGAACGTGCCTTACAAGCACGCCGATGGCGGCGGCGCCATTTTGATTCCGGCCGACCGCGTGCACGACGTGCGCCTGCGCCTGGCCACGCAGGGGCTGCCCAAGGGGTCGGTGGCGGGTTTCGAGCTGATGGAGTCGAGCAAGTTCGGCATGACGCAGTTCCAGGAGCGTCTGAATTTTCAGCGCGGGCTGGAGGGTGAGCTCACCCGCTCGATCCAGGCACTGTCGTCGGTGCAGGGGGCCCGTGTGCACCTGGCGCTGCCCAACCAGAACGGGTTTTTCCGCGAGCAGCAAAAGCCCTCGGCCTCGGTGCTGGTGAGTCTGCACCCGGGCCGCATTCTGGACCGGGCGCAACTGGCGGGCATCGTGCATCTGGTGGCGTCGAGCGTGCCCGAGCTGGCGCCATCGGCCGTGAGCGTGCTGGACGATACGGGCAAGCTGCTGTCGCAGTCGCCCGACGCCGCATCGGGCACCGGCGTGGATGCGCAGCAGCTGCTGTATGTGCAGCAGCTGGAGCAGCAATACACGCGCCGCATCATGGAGATTCTGGAGCCCGTGGTGGGGCGCAACAACGTGAAGGCGCAGGTGTCTGCCGAGGTCGATTTCACCCAGACCGAGTCCACCTCTGAGCAGCACCGCCCCAATCTGGCTACCGATGCCAGCGCCATCCGCAGCCAGCAGGTGGTGGAAAGCAATGGCCCCCAGGGCGCTGCGCTGCCCACCGGCGTGCCCGGCGCGGCCTCGAACCAGCCGCCCGCACCGTCTGCTGCGCCCATCAACGGCGCCAATCCGCCGCTGGCGGCGGCCAACGGCCAGCCACAGGGGGCGTTGGGTGCAGGGGGGCGGCGCGAGTCGGTCATCAATTACGAAGTGGACAAAACCGTCCGCGTGACGCGCGGCGGCAGCGGCGCCGTCAAACGCCTGAGCGCGGCGGTGGTGGTGAACTACCAGTCGGCCGAAGACAAGGGCAAGACGGTGGCCAAGGCGCTGACGCCCGCGCAGCTGGAGCAGATGACGGCGCTGGTGCGCGAAACCATCGGGTTCAACAAGGAGCGCGGGGATTCTGTCAACCTGATGAACACGCCGTTCCAGGTGGATGCGCCGCCGGTCAACGATGTGCCGCTGTGGAAGCAGCCCGAAATGCTGGACCTGGCCAAGAGCTTTGCCTGGCCCGTGGGTGCGGTGCTGTTTGCGGCCCTGGTTTTGCTGGGGCTGGTGCGGCCGGCCCTCAAGGGCGCGGCGCGGCCCCGGGCCATTGCGGTAGCCGGTGGCACGCTGGACGCCCTGGAGGCCGAGCAGCCCGAGCGGCCCGCCCTTCCGGCGCCCACCAGGCAAAACGAGCTGCTGCCGGTGTCGCCCGAGCAGATGCAGCTGGAAGAGGCGCGCCGACTGGCCAAGGAGAACCCCATGGCCGTGGCCAATATTTTGAAAACCTGGGTGAACGGCGATCCCGTCTGAGCCCGGATCTGAACGGACAACTTATCTATGGATGAGCAGGGCCTCAACGACGCCGCCATCATGCTGATGTCCCTCGGCGAGGAGGAGGCGGCCGAAGTGTTCAAGCACTTCTCGCCCAAAGAGGTGCAAAAGCTGGGCGAGACCATTGCGCGCATGCGTTCGGTGTCGCGCGACAAGGTGGACATGGTGATCAACCGGTTTTCCAACGCCGCAGCGGCGCAAAGCCTGCTGGTGTCCGACACCAGCAACTACGTGCGCGCGGTGCTCAAGCGGGCGCTGGGCGATGACAAGGCCGGGTTGCTGATCGACCGCATCTTGCAGGGCGGCGATGTCTCGGGCATTGAAAGCCTGAAGTGGATGGACCCGCTGTCGGTGGCCGAGTTGCTGCGCAATGAGCATCCCCAGATCGTGGCGGCCATTTTGGTGCACCTTGATGCAGACCAGGCCGCTGCCGTGCTGATGAATTTCACCGAACGCCAGCGCAGCGAAGTGCTGCTGCGCGTGGCCACGCTCGAAGGTATCCAGCCGACCGCGCTGAAAGACCTGAACGAGGTGCTGTTCAAGGTGCTGGCGGGGGGCGACAAGATTCGCAAAAGCTCGTTGGGCGGTGTCAAGGCGGCGGCCGAGATCATCAACATGCTGGGCGGCAACATGGACAGCGTGGTGCTCGAATCCATCCGCGGATACGACCCCGATCTGGCCCAGAAGATCATGGACAAGATGTTCATCTTCGAGGATGTGCTCAAGCTCGATGACAAGGCCATCCAGTCGGTGCTGCGCGAAGTGGCGTCGGAGACGCTGATCGTGGCCCTCAAGGGCGCGGTGCCCGAATTGCGCGAGAAATTCCTCTCCAACATGTCCACCCGTGCGGCAGAGGCCTTGCGCGAAGATCTGGAGTCGCGTGGCCCGATGCGCCTGTCGGAAGTGGAAGCCCAGCAAAAGGAAATCCTCAAGACGGTGCGCCGCCTCTCTGACGAGGGCCAGATCGTGATTGGCGGTGGTGGCGGTGATGATGCCTTCGTCTAACCAGCGGGTGTATTCACGCTTCATCCCCAGCGAAGAGGTGGGGGATTTCACCCACTGGAAATTTGGTGCGGTGGATGGCTCTGGCCTGGTAGAGCCCACGCCCGACGCCGAGGCTGTGCCAGAGTTGCCGCCTGCACTTGACGAGGCGCAGCAGCAGGCCCTGATGCAGGCGGCCTGCGATGAGGCTTATGCGAGGGGCGTGGCCCAGGGCGAGGCGCAGGCCGCGCTGGAATGGCAGCGCCGCATGGACGACTACGTGGCGAACCAGGGCCAGGAAGCGGCCCAGCGGCTCAACGCCGTGGTCCAGTCGTTGCAGGCCTCGCTGGCCGACATGCAGCAGCACATGGCGCAGGGCATGCTGCACCTGGCCAGTGACATTGCCCGCCAGGTGCTGCGGCATGAGTTGTCGGTCAACCCGAACGCGGTGCAGCCGGTGGTGCGCGAGGCCGTGGGCATGCTGGTATCCGAGGGGCGCCCGGCGTTGGTGCGCCTGAACCCTGCGGACATGGAAGCGCTGGCAGCGCCGTTGCGCGAAGAATGGGATGGCGCCGCCGTGCAGTGGATGGCGGACGCCGCGGTGCCGGCTGGCGGCTGTCTGGTGGAGTCGGCCGGCACGGTGGTGGATGGCAGCCTGGACAAGCGCTGGCAGCGGGCCGTGGCGGCGCTGGGGCTCGATTCTGCGTGGCAGGACGGCGGGGATGGCGATGGCAACGACCGCTGAGCCGGGTTCTGCCTGGACGCGTTTCATGGACGATGCCCGTGCACGCGTGCAGGCGGGCGTGCCGCTGGAAACGCGGGGCACGCTCACGCGCCTGACGGGCCTGGTGCTGGAGGCTGCCGGCATCCGCGTGCCGGTGGGCTCGCAGTGCATGGTGCAGATGCCGGGCCACGCGCCCATCCTGGCCGAGGTGGTGGGCTTTTCTGCCGACCGGGCCTTTTTGATGCCCGCCGGGGATATCCATGGCCTGTCCAGTGGCGCCAGCGTGGTGCCTGCGGCGCCCTACATCCCCATGCCGCGCCTGGGCGAACCACCGCGCCCGGTGCACCGCGCCGGTGTGCTGCGGCTGCCCATGGGCGATGGCTTGCTCGGGCGCGTGGTGGATTCGCAAGGCCTGCCCCTGGACCACGGCGGCCCGGTGCAGGATGTGGTCTCCGAGCCCATGGACCGCCGCCAGATCAACGCCATGGACCGTGACCCGGTGCGCGAGCCGCTGGACACCGGCGTGCGCGCCATCAACGCGCTGCTGACCGTGGGGCGGGGGCAGCGGCTGGGCTTGTTTGCGGGCTCGGGCGTGGGCAAGAGCGTGCTGCTGGGCATGATGGCCCGCTACACCCAGGCCGATGTGATCGTGGTGGGGCTGATTGGCGAGCGCGGGCGCGAGGTCAAGGAGTTTGTCGAAGACATTCTGGGCGCGGATGGCCGCGCACGCTCGGTGGTGGTGGCAGCCCCGGCCGATGCGCCGCCGCTCTTGCGCATGCAGGGCGCGGCCTATGCCACGGCGGTGGCAGAGCATTTTCGCGACAAGGGCAAGCATG
This sequence comes from Acidovorax sp. T1, assembly GCF_002176815.1. Lineage (NCBI taxonomy): Bacteria > Pseudomonadati > Pseudomonadota > Betaproteobacteria > Burkholderiales > Comamonadaceae > Acidovorax > Acidovorax sp. T1. The sequence continues at coordinate 645,131 of NZ_CP021648.1, forward strand.
TGCTGTTGCTCATGGATTCGCTCACCCGCTACGCCATGGCCCAGCGGGAGATCGCGCTGGCCATTGGCGAGCCACCGGCCACCAAGGGCTATCCACCATCGTGTTTTGCCAAGTTGCCTGCGCTGGTGGAGCGCAGCGGAAACGGGCTGCATGGCGTGGGGTCGATTACGGCGTTCTACACCGTGCTGTCGGAGGGCGACGACCAGCAGGACCCCATCGCCGATGCGGCGCGGGCCATTCTGGACGGGCACATCGTGCTGTCGCGGGCGCTGGCCGAAACGGGGCACTTTCCGGCCATTGATATCGAGCAGTCGGCCTCGCGGGTGATGCACAACGTGGTCTCGCGCGAGCACTTTGACGTCGCAAGGCGTTTTCGTGCGGTGTATTCGCGCTACCAGAAAAGCCGCGATCTGGTGCAGGTGGGGGCGTACATGAGCGGCTCCGATCCGGCGCTGGATGAAGCCATCCGCCTGCAGCCCCAGATGGCTGCCTTTTTGCAGCAGGACATGTTCGATGCGGCCTCCATGGAGCAAAGCCTGCACGCCATGGCCGCAGTGCTGGGCCGCTGACGCAGGGGGCGCAATCGGCATGTCAAACCTCAACGCTCTGGCGGTTGCCGTGGACGTGGCCTTGCGCAAGCGCGATGAGGCCCGGCGGCTGTTGCAGGACGCCCAGGGCGCGCAACAAGCCGCGCAAGACCAGCTGAACCAGCTGCAGGGCTACGCCCGGGAGACAGAGGGGCGTTGGGGCATGCGCGCGGACGCCGCAGTGCAGCCCGAGGTGATGTTTCACCACTACCAGTTCATGGACCGCCTGGGCCATGCTGCGGGCTTGCAGACGCGTGTGGTGGATGAACACGCCAGCCGCGTGCAGGACGCCACCCGCAACTTGCTGGACGCCGAGTTGCGCCTGGCCAGCTTGCGCAAGGTGGTGGAAAAGCGCCAGCAGGACCACCAACGCCAGCAAATGCGCCGCGAACAAAAGCAAACCGATGAGCGCGCTTCGATGCAGCTGCGCAATTCCATCAATGGCCCGCCGGGCCGGGAGTATTGACAATGGAACCAACACGCATCTCTGTCCCGCAGGGCGCCCAGGGCGCCCAGGGCCCCCAGTCCACGCGTGCAAAAGCGAGCGCGCAGCAAGCCGGTGGCCCTGTGGACCCCTCGGCGCAGGGCGGGTTTTTGGCTTTGCTCGCGTCTCTGGACAGCGCGGGACCGGGTGACGTGCCGCCTTCCGATCTTGTGGTTGTGGACAGCAGCGCACATTTTTTGCCTTCAAGCTCAGACAGTACGGTGGACGGCAGCGTGGTGCATCCTTCTCTGGTGCCAACGGACCCCGCATCCATGGCAGCCTGGCAGGGGCTGCTGGCGCCTGGGAGTGCGCCAGGGACTGCGGTGGCAACGGCAACGGCAGGCGGCGGTGGGAGTGAGCCAAGTCTGGCGGGTATAACCGGTCCCGATGGGCTGCCAGCCGCCGATGGGCTGGTGGCGCAGACGGCGATGCTCGATGGTGCTGCGGAAGTGGGTGGGATGAAGCCGCCAGGCGGTGCCGTGGCGGGCTACAGCCGCATGTTTTCGCGCATTCAGAACGCGTTGTTGCAAGGGGGTGAGTTGCCGGGTTCGGTGGCTGCCGCCTCGGCAGGCGTCATCGGGGCAGAAAAAAAGCAGGCCTTGGTGGCGGCTGTTGCAGCACAGGGCGCTCAGGCCGTCACGGATTCGCGCGCGCTGGGTGGGTCTTTGGCCGATGCAGGGTCACGCGACGGACGCGAGTTGCCGGGTGGGCAGGGCGGCACTGCACAAGCGTTCGCTCTGGAAGCCTTTACTGAAAGCCGGGTGCCTCAGCGCGCAGGCAGCGCCACCAGCGGTGAGGCGGGTGGCCGCCCTTCCGCAGAGGCCGCTTGGGGTGACTGGGGAACTGTGCACACGGGCCCGCAGACGGAGGGGGTGGAGGGCGCAGCCGCGTTTGCGGACCCGACGCAGGCGGGGGCAGAAGAGCAGGTCGCGGACCAGGTGGCCTACTGGGTGAACCAGAAAACGCAGAACGCCGAGATGACACTGGACCGCGATGGGCAACCGGTGCAGGTGACAGTGTCGCTTTCCGGCAGCGAGGCCCATGTGACGTTTCGCAGCGATCAGGCGCAGACCCGCGAGTTGCTGGATGCGAGCATGTCGCAATTGCGCGATTTGTTGCGCGACGAAGGCCTGGTGTTGTCGGGCACCACGGTGGGAACCACGGCGCGCGACGGCGCTTCGCCCAACGATTCTGGACAGCGCCAGGGCCGGGAAGGTGAGCGGCGCGCGCAGGTGGTGGCGTCCGTGTCGGCTGCCGTGGCACCAGTGCGGCGCCCCGGCGGCGCGCCTGACCGGGCCGTGGACATTTTTGTGTGATGCCCTGGCCCCTGGAGCTGGGGGTGCGCAGGCAGGAGGAGCGCTTATTTTCGGTATGGCCCCGCTGAGTTCTTGGCATGAGGTGGCGGAATGCCGGGGGTTTGGGCTTTTATTCTGGCTATTATTGGCCGGCACCTCGCCTAATAATGGGCTTGCAGTGGATCGTGCGCTCTTTCGGGCGCGGACGCTGCATGCTTTCTACCGCAAGGAATTTTCAACGTGTCTGCCACCACTCCCGCTGCCGCACCAGTCAAGGTGAAAAGCAAGAAGCTGATCGTGATCGGCGCTGTGCTTGTCTTGCTGGTCCTCGTGGGGGCTGGCGCCGCGTGGTTCCTTGCCAGCCGGTCTCATGCCGAGGAAGACGACGGTTCGGCGCCCGAGCGCAAGGAGGCGGTCAAGGTGGTGCCGACGTTCCTGCCCATGGAGAACATGGTGGTTAATCTCGCCGACCCCGGTGGTGATCGTTTTGCGCAGATCGGCATCACGCTGGAAGTGGCGGACGCCAAGACGGCCGAGCAGATCAAGCAATACCTGCCCAGCATTCGCAGCGGCATTCTTTTGCTGGCGTCACAGCGCACCTCGGAAGAGCTGCTGCAGCGCGAGGGCAAGGAGAAGCTGGCCTCCGATATCTTGCGGGAAGTGTCCCGTCCGTTGGGTTACTCGGTGTCGTCGGCCAAGCCCCGGCACGAGGTGCAGGATGACGACGCGGACGAGCCCGCCGCGCGCCGCAAGGTCGAGAAGAACCCTGTGCAGCGGGTGTTGTTTTCCAGCTTCATCATCCAGTGAACTGGCAAGGATTTTTCCATGAGTGATTCATTTCTATCCCAGGAAGAGGTTGACGCCCTTCTGGAGGGGGTCACCGGAGAGAGTCAGAAATCGGTGGAGGAAGTCGCCGAGGCGGGGGCTGTCCGCAACTACGACATCGCCAGCCAGGAGCGTATTGTTCGTGGCCGCATGCCGACGATGGAAATTGTCAACGAGCGGTTTGCACGCAATTTCCGCATCGGGTTGTTCAACTTTATCCGGCGCAGCCCCGAAATCTCGGTGGGCACTGTTTCGGTGCAGCGCTACAGCGCCTTCCTGCGCGAACTGGCGGTGCCCACCAATTTCAACATTGTGGCCATCCGGCCTTTGCGTGGCAGTGGACTGATCGTGTGCGAGCCTTCGCTGGTGTTCGGCATCATCGACACACTGTATGGCGGTGTGGGCAAGTTTCAGACCCGGATTGAGGGGCGAGACTTTTCCCCCACCGAGCAGCGCGTCATCAACCGGCTGGTGGATGTGATTTGCGCTGAATACAAGAAGGCGTGGCACGGTATCTATCCGCTGGAGCTGGAATACCAGCGTTCGGAAATGCAGCCCCAGTTTGCGAATATCGCCACGCCCAGTGAAATTGTGGTCTCCACGGCTTTTCAGCTGGAGATCGGCGACCTCTCGGGCGCCATCCATATCTGCATGCCTTATGCCACTCTGGAGCCGATCCGGGATGTGCTGTATTCGTCCACGCAGGGTGATTCGATCGAGGTCGATCGCCGCTGGGTGCGGGTGCTGACGCGCGAAATCCAGGCCGCCGAAGTGACCCTGGTGGCAGAGCTGGCGCGCGCCGATGCCACCGTGGAGCAGCTGCTGGCCATGAAGCCCGGCGATTTCATTGAACTGGACCGGGAACCCCGTATTCGGGCCTCCATTGGTGGAGTGCCTATTTTTGAGTGCCAATACGGCACCCACAATTCCAAATATGCGATTCGCATTGAAGAATGCCTGCGCAATGCGGACATGAGCTGGCTTGGAGAAAAAGATGCCCACTGAAGACAACAAGAACGAAAAAGACAGCGCGGATGATCCGTTTGCCGGCTGGGCCGAGGCCCTGGAAGAGCAAAAGCGCACCGATGACAAGCCCGGTGATGCGGAGCAGGGCGGGCCGTTGTCCGGCGAACCGGTTCGTCCGTTTTCGGGTGGCGGTGACGGAACGGTCAACGACATCAACATGGTGCTCGACATTCCCGTGCAGCTGTCGGTGGAACTGGGGCGTACCAAGGTGCCCATCAAGTACATCCTCCAGTTGGCGCAGGGATCGGTGGTGGAACTCGACGCGCTGGCGGGCGAGCCCATGGATGTGTTGGTCAACGGCTACCTGATTGCGCAGGGCGAGGTGGTGGTGGTCAATGACAAGTTTGGCATTCGTCTCACCGATGTGGTAACCCCATCGGAACGCCTGCGGCGGGTCAGCCGTGGATAGTGCCGGCATGACCCAGACGCTTGTCATCGTGGTGCTGTTCGTGGCGGCCATGGCGGCCTTGCCGTGGCTGGTGCGGCGAGTGCAGTTGCGCCATGCGGCGGGCGGTGCTCCGGGAGGCGCTGCGTCTCGCGTGCTGTCCGCCGTGGCGGTTGGTCCGCAGCAGCGTGTGGTGACCGTGGAGGTGGGGCCAGAAGGGGCCCGCGCCTGTCTGGTGCTGGGGGTGACAGCCCAGAACATTACCTGTCTGCATGTCGTGGGCGCCCCCGCTGCCGCTCAGGAGACTTCTGTGGCCTCGTTTGCCGGTGCCATGGCGCTGGCCGCACAAACCCCAGAAAAGGCTTCGCATGTCTGAATCGGCTGGCGGATGCCGAGGCAGAGCGGGGGGGGCATCGCGCCCGATGGCATGGCTGGTAGGATTTGCTGCGATGGCCATGGTGCATGTGCCGGCTATCGCCCAAAGTGGAGGATCGTTGCCTTTGCTTGTGGGATCGGGCAGCGCGGGGACCAGTTTTTCGGTGCCTATCCAGACATTGCTGTTCTTCACGGCGCTGTCGTTTCTGCCTGCGGTGCTGCTGATGATGACGGGATTTACCCGCATCGTCATCGTGCTGTCGCTGTTGCGTCAGGCCCTGGGGACGCAGTCGGCCCCGCCCAATCAGGTCATCATTGGCTTGTCGCTCTTTCTCACGGTTTTTGTCATGGGGCCCACGCTGGACCGCGTGTACAAGGACGCCTATGTGCCCTACACCACCAACGCCATCAGCTTCGAGGCGGCGCTGGAAAAAGCCGAGGCACCGATGCGGGAGTTCATGCTCAAGCAGACCCGGCAGTCCGACTTTGCGCTGTTTTCCCGCCTGGCGCGGCTGGACGCTGCAGTCACCGCCGAAACCGCTCCCCTGCGGGTGTTGGTGCCAGCCTTTGTGACGAGTGAGCTCAAGTCCGCATTCCAGATCGGATTCATGATCTTCATCCCATTTCTGGTGATCGACATGGTGGTGTCCAGCATCTTGATGTCCTTAGGCATGATGATGTTGTCGCCCGTGCTGGTGGCATTGCCGTTCAAGCTCATGCTGTTTGTTCTGGCCGATGGCTGGAATCTGCTGATTGGCTCGCTGGCGGCCAGTTTTGTGACCTGAGGACTCCGTTGTATGACCTCTCAACTGGTTTTAACGATGGGGCGCGAAGCACTCACCCTGCTTTTGATGATCGCCATGCCCGTGCTGGGTGTCGTGATGGCGGTCGGTTTGGTGGTTAGCATCTTTCAGGCCGTGACACAGATCCATGAGGCCACCCTGGCCTTTGTTCCCAAGCTCATCGCCGCCATGGTGGTCTTTGCGGTGGCAGGTCCGTGGATGATCAGCACGCTGGTGGACTACATCCGCCGGACCATTGAATCGATACCGTCCGTGGTGGCCTGATGTGGCAGACAGCTTGCGGACGGTGAGGACGCCGCGCCAATTCACCCGCCATGGTGCGATGTCGCCGGGCTGTGCGGGCGGCGGGTGTGTTCCAGCGCCGGTGGCTGGCCGCTTGCGGGGCATGCCCGTGTTCCATGGCTGGACGGTGGATTTTTCGTGATTACCTTCACCGAGGCGCAGCTCGTGGCCTGGATTTCGCCCATCCTTTGGCCCTTTTTGCGCGTGCTGGCCGTTTTTACGGTGGCGCCTGTTTTCTCGATGCGTGCCATTCCCATGCGGGTGAAGGTGGGGCTGGCCTTTCTGGTCGCGCTGTGCGCGCAGGCGGTTTTGACCAACCAGCCGGTGATCAGTGTGAACGGACGCGAGGCCCTGGGGGCCGTGGCGCAGCAGGTGGTGGTGGGCCTGGCCATTGGGTTTGCGGTGCGGCTGGTGTTCACAGCCGTGGAGCTGGCGGGGGAAATCATTGGTCTGCAGATGGGCCTGAATTTCGCTTCGTTCTTCGACCCGGCGAGCAATGCGCAGGTCAGCGCGGTCGCGCGATTTTTCGGGAATATGGCAACCTTGCTCTTTGTGGTCATCAATGGGCACCTGATGGTGTTGATGGCCGTGGTCAAGAGTTTTGACAGTTTCCCCGCCGACGGGAATTTCCTGCAGGCGCTGGGGCAGATGCACCTGCACGAACTGGGGGCCTCGCTGTTTTCCAGTGCTTTGTGGATTGCGCTGCCAATGATCGCGTTGCTGACGTTTGTCAACCTGACCCTGGGCATTATTTCCCGCGTGGCCCCGCAGATGAATATCTATGCGGTGGGTTTCCCGGTAACCCTGACGGTCGGCTTGCTTGGCATTGCCGCCACTTTGCCCATGCTGGAGCAGCCGGTGCTGGCGTTGATGCAGCAGGTCATGGATCTATTTGAGGTTCAGCGGTAGTCAAACCAGCTCGTTGCGGATGGCGTAGACCGTCAGTTCCGCGTTGTTGGAGAGCTTGAGTTTTTCGAGAACCCGGGAGCGATAGACACTGACGGTTTTGGGGCTGAGCATCAGTTCTTCGGCAATGTCCGACAGCCTGCGTCCCGAGGCAATCTTGACCAGGGTTTGTAACTCGCGCTCGGAGAGCGCGGCGTGTGGCACCTCGGGCGCAGGCTGGGCCAGGCTTTCCGCCAGCATCTGGGCCACTTCGGGCGTCAGGTATTTTCGCCCCTGCACCACGGTGCGCACGGCGGCAATGAGCTCGACCGGATCGCTGGCCTTGTTGGCATATCCCTGCGCCCCGGCACGCAGGCAGCGCAGCGCATATTGGTCTTCGGGATACATCGAGACCACCAGCACCTTGATGCTGGCGTGGGTCTCGCGCACACTGGCCAGCACTTCCAGGCCGCTGCGGCCGGGCATGTTCAGGTCCAGCAGCAGCACATCGCAGGGTGTGGAGCGCAGCACCTCGCGCAGCTCCGAGTACCCTCCCGCTTCGCCGGTGACAAGGATGTCGGGGGCTTCTGCCAGCGTATCGCGTATGCCACGGCGCAACACAGCATGGTCATCACACAACACAACATGAATCACTGGGACGCTCCTTCATCGGATGCATTGTCGCGCGATGCGATAGGAACGGAGAGAATCACGCTGGTACCTTTGCCGGGCTGGCTGCTGATGTCCAACCAGCCGTTCACGGTGCGTGCCCGCTCCAGCAAGCCCTTCAGGCCAAACGCCTTGGGTTTGTCGCGCATGGAGGGCTCCATTCCGCAGCCGTCGTCAGCAACTTCCAGCGTCAGCACGCCTTCACTGTCTGCCAGGTCGATGTGGACTCTTTGTGGGGCTGCATATTTGGCGACGTTGGTCAGTGCTTCCTGGGCGGTCCGATAGGCGACCAACTGCACTTCGGCCGGTATGTTTGCGACGGCGCTGCTCATACGAAGCACCGTCGAGACGCCCGTGCGCCGCTCGAAACTGCTGGCCAGCCACTGGACAGCGGCGGCCAGGCCCTGATCAAGGATGGGCGGGCGCAAGTTCATCATCCCTGATGGCCACCCAAATTCCCCCGTCTATGGCCACCTCAAACTCCCCCACCTGAACTGATCGGGGATAGGGGTTAAACGCCGGCGCCGTCGGCACCTGTTGGCAGGACATTGATCCGGTCTTCCTCGAGGGAAGGCCAAGGAGTGAATGTCTTGAAGTCCAACCAACGCGCCACCATAGAGACACTGCTGGAGCGCAATACATCGCAACGCGAGATCGCCCGCATCACGGGCATCGACCGCAAGACGGTCAGGAGCTATCACCAACGCTGGCTGGAGCAACTGCAGTCAAATTCCCCCGGGGTGGCCACCGGCTCGGCCCAGCAAATTCCCCCACCCTGGCCACCGGCTGCTGTGCCGGTGGCCACCTCCCTGTGCGAACCCTGGCGCGAGTTCATCGAAGCCCAGTTGCGTCTGAAGCGCAACGCCATGGCCATCTTCCAGGACCTGGTCGACCAGCACGGATTTACTGGTCAGTACAACTCGGTCAAACGCTTCTGTGCAAAGCTGCGCCACAAGGAGCCCGAGCAGTTCGACCGCCTGTCCTTTCTGCCTGGGGAGGAGATGCAGGTGGACTACGGCGAGGGCGCGCCCACCCGCGTGCCGGGCAGCGAGCGGTACCGCAAGCCCCGCCTGTTCGTGGCCACGCTGCGCTACTCGCGCGCCAGTTTCCGCTGCGTGGTCTGGAAGTCCAGCCAGCAAATCTGGGCCGAGTTGCACGAGCAGGCTCTGCGGTACTTCGGTGGCTGCCCGCAGTACGTGGTTCTGGACAATCTGAAGGAAGGCGTCTTCAAGCCCGACCTGTACGAGCCCGAACTCAACAAAGTCTACGCCGCCACCCTGGCGCACTATGGCGTGGTGGCCGACCCGGCGCGGGTGCGAGACCCCAACCGCAAGGGCACGGTGGAGCATGCCATTGGCCACACCCAGGCCACGGCCTTGAAGGGCCGGCGCTTTGAGTCCATCGAGGCCCAGAACGAGTTCCTGGCGCACTGGGAGAAGAGCTGGGCAGCCAAGCGCATCCACGGCACCGAGCGGCGCCAGGTGCAGGCCATGTTCGAGGAGGAGCGCAGCCACCTCAAACCTCTGCCGCTCCTGGGCATGCAGTATTTCGAGGAGGCGGTGCGCACCGTCTGCGACGACAGCTGCGTGCGGGTGGATCACAGCAGCTACGCCGCTCGCCCGGCGAACATCGGCTCCAAGATGCTGGTGCGCATCTATGCCCAGCGCATCGAGATCCGCGATCTGCAAACCGGCGCCTTGCTGCGCACCCACGCCAAAGCCGAGCGCCCCGGCACGGTGGTGCTGCCCATGGAGGAGCGGGTATTCAATCCTTCGCGCGAGACCCGTCTGATCCTGCGTCAGGCTGGCGAGATCGGTGAGCACGCCAAACGGCTGTGTGAGCTGCTCTTTGCCATCGAGGGTCGGGTGGGCCAGCGCAAGCTCTGGGGCATCGTCAGCCTGGCCAGGCGATACCCAGCGCACTGCGTCGACACCGCCTGCGCACAGGCCCTGGAGCAGGGGATTTACAGCTACAAGCGCGTGCTGGCTTTGACCGAGGCCATCTTTGCCCAGGCGCTCAACGCCATCGAGACCCAGTCCAGCGGTGCGCCCGCCGGCGGCGGGCGCACGCTGACCCAGCAGCACGAGCTCATCCGCGACGCCGATGAGTACGCCGATCTGTTCGCGCACGCTGCGGCCGTCACAGCCACGAGCACGCTCGAGTCCGCCACGGCGAACACCACCACCAACAACACCAACAACGCACCTGGAATTCAGCCATGAACATGATCGAGATCGAACGCGCGCTGCGCGAGCTGCGTCTGTCCGGCATTGCCGAGACCCTGTCCACCCGCGTGATGCAGGCCCAGGCCGCGCAGGAGCCCTTCCTGGAGACCTTTGGGGCCATGCTGCAAGACGAACTGGACCGCCGGCGCTCGCGTCTGACCGAGCGCCGCTTCAAGCGCTCGGGCCTGGATGAGCGGCCCTCGCTGGCTGACTTCGACTGGCGTTTCAACCCGAAGCTGCCGCGCAGCGCCTGCTTCGAGTTGCATACCCTGAAGTTCATCGGCGAGGGCGCCAATGCGCTGATCATCGGCAAGCCCGGTACCGGCAAGAGCCATGTGGCCAAGGCCGTGGCCTACCAGGCCACGCTGCAGGGATACGACGCGCGTTACCTGGAAGCCGACACCGAGTTTGCTCGCTACGCGTTGGCCAGCGACTCAGAGCGCACCGAGCTGCTCAAGGACTGGGTCTCACCGGACCTGATCATCCTCGATGACCTGTTCCTGGCCAGACGCATCAGCGAGCACGCAGCCGAGGTGCTGCAGGCCATCGTGCACCAGCGCTACAAGCTGCGCCGCTCCATCGTCATCACATCCAACCGCGTGGTGCAGGACTGGGGCAAATATCTGGGCGACGCCACCATGGCCACCACCATCCTGGACCGCCTCATGCACCGCTGCGCAATGCTGGAGTTCGAGGGCAAGAGCTACCGCCTCAAGGAGGCTGCCGCACGCATCGCCATCACGCCCGAGTCGTCATAATCCGACCGTCCTGCCTGGGGGAATTTGGGGTGGCCAAGGGTGGGGGAATTTGACCTGGCCATCGGGGTCATGATGCGCTGGCTGGCACCAATGGCATGCTGCAGCATGTCGGCCGCAGCCGCGGCATGTTCCTGGATCGCAGTGTCATGGGTGTGGCGCCCGATCCAGGCGATATCAAAGCGCACGGCTGTGAGGGCGCCACCGATATCGTCGTGGATTTCCCGGGCGATTGCCGCCCGCTCCCGTTCGATGGATGTTTGCAGGTGCTCGGTCAGGTCTGCCAGGTGGCGCTGGGACGCGGCCAGTTCGGCTATGGCGTGTTCGCGCATCCTCCTCGCCTCGTGGACCTCGATGGCGCGCGCCATGACGTGGGGCAGGCGCACCATGTCGCCTTTGGACAGGTAATCCGCGATTCCGAGTCGCATGGCGTCGACGGCCGCTGTTTCCCCGATGGCCCCGGAGAGCAGGACAAAGGGAGGATGTTGCGGCAATTGCGCAACATGCCGCCATGCATCCAGGGCTGTAAAACCAGCCAAGTGGTAGTCGGCCAGGATGATGTCGAAAGGCTCGCTTGTTGTCAGTGTCTGGAAGGCATCCAGCGTATCCACATGCTGGAGCGTGAATGTCATTCCCGAGCGGCGCAATGCCGTCTTGGCGAGCCCGTGATCGGCAAGAGAGTCTTCAAGATGAAGGATTTTCAGGGGATGGTCTGGTATTGCGTTGACCATAGGGGCGCTATCATAGGATACATATTGGAACAAATAGTGTTATCTCGCGGAAGGCATGCGGTACTAAGCGCCAGACGAGCAACGCCGTGTTGGGTGAAGGTCTGGTGCTTGGCGACAGATTCTGCGGGAGTTGCTTTTGTGCGTGCTTTGCAATATTTGCCGGGATGGAAGAACGATGCAATCTACGCTCACACCCTCCGGAGGACCCGGAGTGCAGGTTCCCGTCATGGTCGCGGCGGAACTGCAGGACTCGCTGCTGGTGGTCATGCACGACTTGCATCGGCTCGAAGGGTTGCTGACCCACGCCACGGACAATTTGCTGGAGCGCTTTGGAGAGGCCAATGCCGCCTTGTCCGATGTGGCGATCGCCGGTGCGCCCGAATTGATGGCTGCACGAACCGCATTGCGCAGGGCCGTGACCGAGTTGCAGTTTCAGGACATGGCGTCGCAGTTGATCTGGCATACCACCAAGGTGCTTCAGGGTTGCGCCTTTCGGCTTGCCTCGGAAGCCATGGGCCATGAGGACGGTGAAGAGGCGGCGCCATTTGCCGAAATGGCCCCTGACCGCCCCAATCCTGTGACCCAGAGCGAAATGGATGCGGGTTCCGTCGATCTGTTTTGACGTTTACATCGCTGGTTAACCTATACATTCAAGTCAGTTGGAGCCTTACATGCAATCGATCCTTGCCGTAGATGATTCACCTTCCATGCGAAAAATGGTGTCTTTTACCCTCACGGGTGCTGGCTACCATGTGGTGGAAGCCGTGGATGGGCAGGATGCCCTGGAAAAGGCGGAAATCCACGACATCCATTTGGTGCTCGCGGACCAGAACATGCCCCGACTCGACGGCATCGGCCTGACACGCAAGCTGCGTGAGCACCCAAAATTCAAGACCATTCCCATATTGATTCTGACCACCGAATCCAGTGACCAAATGAAACAGGCGGGCCGTGCTGCGGGTGCCACGGGATGGCTGGTGAAGCCATTCGATCCGAGCCGATTGATCGAAGTGATTCAGAAAGTCATCCGCTGATTCGTCTGGACAGGGGAAAGCAAGACAACAGGAGCCTCCATGGCGGAAACCTACCAAGAAGGATCGGGGTCTGGTGCAGATTTTGATCTGAGCCAGTTCTATCAAATATTTTTCGAAGAAGCGGGCGAGAACCTCGATCAGATGGAGCACATGCTGCTTAATCTGGATCTGGTCCATGCCAACGACGAAGAACTCAACGGCATTTTCCGGTGCGCGCACTCGATCAAGGGCGGCTCGGCCACGTTCGGATTTGCCGATGTGGCCGAATTGACGCACCAGATGGAGTCGCTGCTGGACCGCCTGCGGCGCCACGAACTTCAACCGATCCCGCAGATGGTGGACGTATTGCTCGAATCGGCGGACGCATCGCGCAGTCTGCTGGCGCGCCACCAGGCGGGAGAGCAGGGCGAGGCGGTTTCCACCACCGATCTGGTGCACCGCATCAGTGAACTGGCGGCAGGCCGGGTGCCGGGTGACGCCGCGCCAGCACCCGCAGTGGCACCGGCACCCGCACCCGCACCCGCACCCGCTCCCGCTCCCGCAGTGGTGGCAGTCGCCGCAGCGCCCGTGTCGGTGCTGGCGCCAGCGGTGCTGCCCGGTCAGCCGCGCCAGCTGCACATCCAGATCGGGCCGCTGGAGCGCCCCGAGCAGGCGGATGCCATCAAGGAGCTGTTCCGTGACATCCCGGGTCTGGGGTCCATCAGCGACTTGCCCAATGCCGACCCTGCCACGCGCCGATTTGCCGTGGAGACCACATCGACCAACGACGATCTGCTGGACCTCTTTGCGTTCCACGTCGCCAAGGAGCAGGTGGCCATCAGCGATGCCGCGGCGACAGGTGCTGCCGCGGCCGAGACGGCCGCGCAAGGCGGTGATGCCGCCGAAGTGCCTTACGGTTTTTTTCAGGACGCGCCCGGAGCCCCCGTCAGTGCATCCGCAGCCCCAGTTGCGGCGGTGCCCGCAGCCACCGGGGCCAAGCCCGTGGCGCCCAAGGCAGCCGAGCCCAGGGTGCAAAGCCAGGCCCAGATGGAATCGACAACGATCCGGGTGGCCGTGAACAAGGTCGACCAGCTGATCAACCTGGTGGGCGAGCTGGTGATCACCCAGGCCATGCTGGCGCAAAACAGCCGGGGGCTCGACGCGGGCGCCTACCAGCAATTGCTGGCGGGGCTGGCGGATCTCGACCGCAACACCCGCGATCTGCAGGAATCGGTGATGTCGATCCGCATGATCCCCATGTCCATCGTCTTCAGCCGCTTTCCGCGCATGCTGCGCGATCTGGCGAATAAGCTCGGCAAGAAGGTGGATCTTGTGACGCTGGGCGAGGCGACTGAGCTGGACAAGGGCCTGGTGGAAAAAATCACCGACCCCTTGACCCACCTGGTGCGCAACAGCTGCGACCATGGCATTGAAATGCCTGCCGAGCGGCTAGCAAAAGGCAAGCCGGAGCATGGCACCATCACCCTTTCGGCCTCCCACCAGGGTGGTTCGATCGTGATCGAGGTGCGCGACGATGGCAAAGGGCTGTCGCGGGAAAAGATCCTGAGCAAGGCGCTGGAGCGTGGCATTGATGTGTCCGAGCACATGAGCGATGCCGAAGTCTGGCAGCTTATTTTTGCACCGGGCTTTTCCACGGCCGATGAGGTGACCGATGTGTCCGGCCGAGGCGTGGGCATGGACGTGGTCAAGCGCAACATTGCGGCGCTCAACGGCTCGGTCGAAATCGATTCGGCCGAAGGCTACGGGATGAGGGTGTCCGTGCGGCTGCCGCTGACGCTGGCCATCATGGACGGCATGTCGGTCGGCGTGGGTGACGAGGTCTACATTCTTCCCTTGTCGTCGGTGGTGGAGTCGTTCCAGGTCAAGGCCGAAGATGTCAGCACTGTCGCGCAAGGGTCGCAGCTGGTCAAGGTGCGGGACGAATACATGCCAGTGATTGCGCTGGAAAAGATATTCCAGGTGCCCCGCTTCGACGCCAGCAAATCCAGCAACATCATGGTGGTGGTGGAAGCCGATGGCAGCCGTGTGGCTCTTCTGGTGGACGAGTTGCTGGGCCAGCACCAGGTGGTGGTCAAGAACCTCGAATCCAACTATCGCAAAGTGCCCAATGTATCGGGGGCCACGATTTTGGGCGACGGCACCGTGGCCCTGATTCTGGATACCGGCGGGCTGGTGCGGCGAGCACGCCACTAGGTTATAGCGCCTGCGCAGATCGTCGCGGGCGCTGTCATGAAAGGAAAGATCACCATGAGTGTGATGGGAAAATCAGAAGAAACCACAGCGTCCGGTGCCCGGGAGTATCTGACGTTCAGGCTGGACCAGGAAGAATACGGAATCGACATTCTGAAAGTGCAGGAGATTCGTGGCTACGAGCCCCCCACCCGCATTGCCAATGCGCCCCCATTCATCAAGGGCGTGGTCAATTTGCGGGGTACGATAGTCCCCATTGTGGACATGCGCATCAAGTTCAACTGCGCGCAGGCAGACTACAACACCTTCACGGTGGTCATCATTTTGAATCTGCGCCAGCGGGTGGTCGGCATTGTGGTGGACTCGGTCAGCGATGTCATGGAACTCGCGTCCGGCAGTGTCCGTGCAGCCCCCGATATCGAAAGCGCGATTGACAACAGCTGCATCCTTGGCCTGGGCTCGGTGGGCGAGCGCATGCTCATCCTGTTGGATATTGAGAAACTGATGTCCAGTGTGGACATGGGGCTGGTAGCTGCCGACGATTAGAACGGGCGCATCGCTCAATCGGTGGCTCAGAGTCTCAGGCAACTACAGGCCCGTGAAATGCTTCACGGGGCTCCATGGAGCGAACAGGACTTCCCGTTGGAACCACACATGTCCCAGACCACCAGCACTGCATCTTCGACGCGAACGCGGACACTCTCCAGCAAGGCGGATACTGCCATTGGGGCAACGGCGGCATCCGGCCCTCTGTCGCAAGGGCGCGAATTTGTCTGGACCACAGCCGATTTCGCGCGCGTTCAGGGACTCATTTACCAGCGTGCCGGTATCAGCCTGCACGACGGCAAGCACGCGATGGTGTACAGCCGGCTCTCGCGCCGACTTCGGGAGACGGGGCACACGAGCTTCAACGAGTACCTGAGCTGGCTTGAAGCCCACGACGGGCCCGAGTGGCAAGAGTTCGTGAATGCCCTGACTACCAATCTGACGGCGTTTTTTCGTGAGCAGCACCATTTCGAAATTCTGGCCGCGCATCTGAAAAGCAAGCCTTCCGGCACGCCGTGGCGTGTCTGGTGCAATGCCGCCTCCACTGGGGAGGAGCCCTATTCCATTGTCATGACCGTCTTGGAAACGCTCGGCCCGAATGCGCCCTTCCAACTGACGGCCAGTGACATCGACTCTCGTGTTCTGGCAACGGCGGCGCAAGGTGTCTATCGTCTGGACAATGTCAAAGGGCTGAGCCCTGAGCGTCTTCACCAATTTTTCCTGCGTGGCAAGGCGGGCAATGAAGGCATGGTCCGCGCCAAACCAGAGATGCGCAAGGCAATCGAGTTCATGAGCGTGAACCTGATTCGCGATGATTGGCCGTTCCGGGAACCCTTCGATGTGGTCTTCTGCCGCAACGTCATGATTTATTTTGACGCCCCGACCCAGCGCAAAGTGCTGGAGCGAATTCACCGGGTGCTCAAACCCGGCGGAATGCTGTTCGTCGGTCATGCGGAGAACTTCAGTGAATCCCGCGACCTCTTCACCCTGCGCGGCAAAACGGTGTACGAACGGCGTTGAGCGCATCTGCTATGCCTTGCAATTTCCGTGACCAAATAATGATCCAACGCGATTTAGCCAGCGGTCTTTCCGGGATATCTTTCCATGGCGTTTGACACCACCGAGCGGCGGCGCGCGCCGCGCATTGCTCCTTTGAGCGCAGACATCTACGCCACTGCTGGCGCGTCGGTCGCAAAAGCGTCTTCCCTGGAGGCGTTGAAGGCTCGGGCACGCAAGTCTGGTGAGGCATCGTTCTTTTATCTGGATCACCACTTCCAGCACAACGCGGTGAAGGTGTTGCCGGGTGAGTATTTCGTTTCGGACGAGAGCATGGTCATCATGACCGTGCTGGGGTCCTGCATTGCTGCGTGTCTTTGGGACAGCCGAGCCCGTATTGGAGGAATGAACCATTTCATGCTTCCAGACGGAGATCTGGCGGATGTCTCAGGCCGCTATGGGTCTTACGCGATGGAGTTGCTGATCAATGAAATGCTCAAGCTGGGTGCCAGGCGCGAGACGCTGCAGGCCAAGATTTTTGGCGGTGCCCAGGTGATGCACAACTTCACCACGATGAACGTGGGTGAGCGCAACACGAATTTTGTATTGAACTATCTCCAGACCGAGCGTATTCCCATCATGTCCGAGGACGTGCTGGATATTTATCCGCGCAAAGTGGTGTTTTTCCCCGTGACTGGCAAAGTCATGGTGAAGCGGCTGGCGCATACCCATCCCGAAACGCTCGTGGCCCAAGAGGTGCGCGGAAATGCGGCCATTGTCGCGAAGACCACATCGGGCGGGTCGGTGGATCTGTTTTGAGGAAGGCGTGAGGGAATGAACAGGAAAATTCGGGTGGTGGTAGTGGATGATTCGGCGCTGGTGCGTAGTTTGCTGGCCGAAATCATCAATCGCCAGCGGGATATGGAGTGTGTCGGCACGGCCAATGATCCATTGGTTGCGCGGGAAATGATCCGCGAGCTAAACCCTGATGTGATCACGCTGGACGTGGAAATGCCGCGCATGGACGGCATTGACTTTCTGGGTCGATTGATGCGTTTGCGTCCCATGCCGGTGGTGATGATTTCCACACTGACCGAGCGCGGCGCTGAGGTCACTATGAAGGCGCTGGAACTGGGTGCCGTGGATTTTGTGGCCAAGCCCCGTGTGGGTTTGGCGAATGGCATCAATGAACTCGCCTCCCTGATCGTCGACAAGATTCGCGTGGCAGCGGTGGCACGGGTACGCCGTGCCGCGCCACCGCCACGCCATGCGGCTGCAGCATCAACCTCCGGGGTGGCACACCCCGCGCCAGCAGCGGCGTTGCTGGGGCGACTGTCGACAGAAAAACTGATTTGCATCGGTGCCTCGACGGGAGGCACGGAGGCGATCCGCGAAGTGCTGGTGCAGATGCCGGCCGATTCACCCGCGATTGTGATCACCCAGCATATGCCGCCTGGCTTTACCACCAGCTTTGCGGCGCGGCTCCATGGTTTGTGCCAGATCACGGTCAAGGAGGCCGTCAATGGCGAGCGGATCTTGCCGGGGCATGCTTATATCGCCCCTGGTGGCACGCAGTTTCATGTGGCGCGCAGTGGCGCCAATTACGTGGCGGTGGTGGACGATGGCGCTCCGGTCAACCGACACAAGCCCTCGGTGGAGGTGCTCTTCAAATCGGCAGCGACCGTGGTGGGTCGCAATGCGTTCGGGATCATGCTCACCGGTATGGGCAACGATGGCGCGGTGGCGATGCGGGAGATGAAAGATGCAGGCAGCTACAACTATGTGCAGGACGAGGCAAGCTGCATCGTGTTCGGTATGCCGCGCGAAGCGATTGCGCATGGTGCGGCAGACGAGGTGCTGCCTTTGAACCAGATCGCCCCCGCGTTGATCACCCGCCTGCGCGGGGCCACCAATCGCCTGCACCATCGCATCTGAACCAACCAAACCGCACTGCGGGGCGCACGCTTTGCGGCTGGTGGCCAGGAGTTCAGGCAGAAAGCGCTGACCAACGCTCCAGTGCCGCCATCAGCTGCTCCTCGATTTCCCCTTCGCGTGCATGGAGTGCGGCGGCTCGGGCAGCGTCCTGGCTGTACAGCGTGCCGTCGGCCAGCGTGTCCTGCAGGGTTTTCTGTTCGGCCTCCAGATCGGAAATCTGTTGTGGCAACTGGTCCAGTTCACGCTGCTCTTTGTAGCTAAGCTTCTTTTTTGATAGCTGCTCGGGCTTGCCTGATAAGCGCTCGGGGGTGATTTTGCTTGAAATATTTGCCGCGCTCTCCCTCGGAGCAGCGGCAGACGCTGCCAGGGCCCGGCTTCGCTTGGATTGAATCAGCCAGTCTTGCACGCCGCCCTCGTATTCACGCCAGTTGCCATCGCCTTCGAACGCGATGGTGCTGGTCACCACGTTGTCCAGAAAGGTGCGATCGTGGCTCACCAGAAATACGGTGCCATCGTAGGATTCCAGCAGGTCTTCCAGCAAGTCCAGCGTGTCGATGTCCAGGTCGTTGGTTGGCTCATCGAGCACCAGTACATTGGCAGGCCGCGCAAAAAGACGCGCCAGCAAAAGCCGGTTGCGCTCTCCGCCGGAAAGAGACCTCACGGGTGAATGCGCGCGGGCAGGGGAAAACAGGAAATCGCTCAGGTAGCTTTTGACGTGCTTGCGCTGTCCACCAATTTCAATCCACTCGCTGCCGGGACTGATGAAGTCTTCCAGGGTGGCATCCAGATTGATGGCGTGCCGCATCTGGTCGAAATATGCCACTTGGAGGTTCGCGCCCTGGCGTATCTGTCCCGCATCGGGCTGAAGTTCGCCCAGGATGAGCTTGAGCAGGGTGGTTTTTCCGGCCCCGTTCGGACCAATCAGCCCGACCTTGTCGCCGCGCAGGATGGTTGCGCTGAAGTTGCGGACAATGGTCTTGTCGCCGAACGCCTTGCTGACCCCGGTCAGTTCGGCCACGATCTTGCCCTGGTAGCCATTTTGTGAGCCCGTGGCAACGTCCATCTTGACGCTTCCCACCACATCCCGTCGCGCTTCCCGGCGCGCGCGCAGGTGCTCCAGCCGCGTGATCCGGCTTTGGCTGCGGGTGCGCCGCGCTTCCACGCCCCGGCGGATCCATACCTCTTCTTGCGCCAGTAATTTGTCGGCCTTGGCAGAAATGACGGCCTCTTGTGCGAGTTGCTCTTCCTTTTGCACAAGGTATTGGGCGAAGTTGCCCGGATAGGAGCGCAGTTGCCCTCGGTCCAGCTCCACAATTCGCGTGGCCACCCGGTCCAGAAAGGCCCGATCGTGGGTGATGGTGACAACGCTGCCGGGAAAGTCGAGCAGCAGGTCTTCAAGCCATTCGATGGAGTCCAGATCCAGATGATTGGTGGGCTCGTCCAGCAGCAGCACATCGGGCCGTGCCACCAATGCCTGGGCTAGGGCAACGCGCTTCTTGGTGCCTCCGGAGAGGGTGCCTACGACAGCATCCGGATCGAGATGCAGGCGTTGCAGCGTCTCTTCGACGCGCTGCTCCCAGTTCCAGGCGTCATAGGCTTCAATCACGGATTGCAGCGTGTCCAGATCAAGCCCCTCCGCCCCAGAAAGATACTGGTCTCTGACAGCAATCACATGCTGCAAACCTTCGGACGCCGCCTTGAAAATGGTGGCTTGCTGATCAAGGGAAGGCTCCTGCGCCACATAGGCGATGCGCACTCCTTGCTGTACCTGCAGGGTGCCATCATCTGGCTTGGCCAATCCCCCCAGAATTTTGAGCAGCGAGGACTTGCCAGCGCCGTTGCGTCCGATCAGCCCGATGCGCTCCGCGGTTTCAAGGGAAAAGCCGGCGTGATCCAGCAATGCGACATGCCCAAATGCAAGTTGGGCGTCCAGTAAGGTGATAAGTGCCATGGTGGAGCTGATTATCAGGGGGCGCCACCGGTTCTTTGATGGGGGCGGCAGTCACCCATGGTGCATCGAAATCATTTTCGCTGCACAACGAAGTTGAGAGGTGCCTACTTTGACAATGCAGATGTAGGTAGTTGGATGGCGAGCTGATAGGGGATTGGCTTCCTAGGAATTTCCATGCTATAGTCACAGGCTTCGCTGTTCAGAGGCGCCCTTTGGGTCTGTTCTGGGTAGCGAGGCAAGAGGGTTTAGCGAGAAGTTGGGGTTTTGGTTGATGCGGGGTAAAAACCCGGTATATAATTCAAGGCTTCGCTGGTATTTGCGGGTTGCTGGAGACGGCGGTTTGTGAAGAGAGTGCAAAGACCTTTTGGTTGACGGGGTTGAAAAAACTCTGATATAATTTAAGGCTCAGCTGATCGCAGCTGGGTCAAGATGGTAAAGAAACTTCGGTTGATTTATTGTCTGGGTTCATTAAAAACATACAGCCGATAAGCGTGGGCGTTTGATGGCGAGTGCCAAGTTCTTTGGAACTAGTGCTTAGCACTACAAACGCTCATGAGATAGAAGTGGAGAACACTTCAATTCTTTTTTATGAGTTGCTCGAGACTGTAAGAGGTTGAGGGCGAAAAAAATCAAGATCGAACTGTAGAGTTTGATCCTGGCTCAGATTGAACGCTGGCGGCATGCCTTACACATGCAAGTCGAACGGTAACAGGTCTTCGGATGCTGACGAGTGGCGAACGGGTGAGTAATACATCGGAACGTGCCCGATCGTGGGGGATAACGGAGCGAAAGCTTTGCTAATACCGCATACGATCTACGGATGAAAGCAGGGGACCGCAAGGCCTTGCGCGGACGGAGCGGCCGATGGCAGATTAGGTAGTTGGTGGGATAAAAGCTTACCAAGCCGACGATCTGTAGCTGGTCTGAGAGGACGACCAGCCACACTGGGACTGAGACACGGCCCAGACTCCTACGGGAGGCAGCAGTGGGGAATTTTGGACAATGGGCGCAAGCCTGATCCAGCCATGCCGCGTGCAGGATGAAGGCCTTCGGGTTGTAAACTGCTTTTGTACGGAACGAAAAGACTCTGGTTAATACCTGGGGTCCATGACGGTACCGTAAGAATAAGCACCGGCTAACTACGTGCCAGCAGCCGCGGTAATACGTAGGGTGCAAGCGTTAATCGGAATTACTGGGCGTAAAGCGTGCGCAGGCGGTTATGTAAGACAGATGTGAAATCCCCGGGCTCAACCTGGGAACTGCATTTGTGACTGCATAGCTAGAGTACGGCAGAGGGGGATGGAATTCCGCGTGTAGCAGTGAAATGCGTAGATATGCGGAGGAACACCGATGGCGAAGGCAATCCCCTGGGCCTGTACTGACGCTCATGCACGAAAGCGTGGGGAGCAAACAGGATTAGATACCCTGGTAGTCCACGCCCTAAACGATGTCAACTGGTTGTTGGGAATTCACTTTCTCAGTAACGAAGCTAACGCGTGAAGTTGACCGCCTGGGGAGTACGGCCGCAAGGTTGAAACTCAAAGGAATTGACGGGGACCCGCACAAGCGGTGGATGATGTGGTTTAATTCGATGCAACGCGAAAAACCTTACCCACCTTTGACATGTACGGAATCCTTTAGAGATAGAGGAGTGCTCGAAAGAGAGCCGTAACACAGGTGCTGCATGGCTGTCGTCAGCTCGTGTCGTGAGATGTTGGGTTAAGTCCCGCAACGAGCGCAACCCTTGTCATTAGTTGCTACATTTAGTTGGGCACTCTAATGAGACTGCCGGTGACAAACCGGAGGAAGGTGGGGATGACGTCAAGTCCTCATGGCCCTTATAGGTGGGGCTACACACGTCATACAATGGATGGTACAAAGGGTCGCCAACCCGCGAGGGGGAGCCAATCCCATAAAGCCATTCGTAGTCCGGATCGCAGTCTGCAACTCGACTGCGTGAAGTCGGAATCGCTAGTAATCGTGGATCAGAATGTCACGGTGAATACGTTCCCGGGTCTTGTACACACCGCCCGTCACACCATGGGAGCGGGTTCTGCCAGAAGTAGTTAGCCTAACCGCAAGGAGGGCGATTACCACGGCAGGGTTCGTGACTGGGGTGAAGTCGTAACAAGGTAGCCGTATCGGAAGGTGCGGCTGGATCACCTCCTTTCTGGAAAACTGCATTCAATATTGAACGCCCACACTTATCGGTTGTTGGAACAAGCTGCTGACTTGCGAAGTCATTCGCAAGAAGGCGGAATGGGTCTGTAGCTCAGCTGGTTAGAGCACTGTGTTGATAACGCAGGGGTCGTTGGTTCGAGCCCAACTAGACCCACCAATTCCAATTGCTAGATGCGGTATGAGGACGAGGGGGATTAGCTCAGCTGGGAGAGCACCTGCTTTGCAAGCAGGGGGTCGTCGGTTCGATCCCGTCATCCTCCACCACCAATGACGACGAAGAAGAAAAAAGAAAAGTATTTCGGTAAATCAACACCAAAGCGGCTTTGAGCAGAAATGTGAAAGGCCTCTTTGTTGTTGATCAATATCATTTGATCAATCGGCTGTTCTTTAAAAATTCATAGAGTCGAATCAGAGTTGTCGGCGGAAACTGCACATTCGTAAAGGTTTAGTGCAGACCGTGCCGCTGGCAACAAGAATTTTTGATTGCGTCAAAACGAATATTCAAACCTAGTTTGAAATTCTTA
This sequence comes from Acidovorax sp. T1, assembly GCF_002176815.1. Taxonomy (NCBI): domain Bacteria; kingdom Pseudomonadati; phylum Pseudomonadota; class Betaproteobacteria; order Burkholderiales; family Comamonadaceae; genus Acidovorax; species Acidovorax sp. T1. The sequence continues at coordinate 667,815 of NZ_CP021648.1, forward strand.
AGTAATACGATGACAACTCGAAAGGGTTGAAGTTGTTTACGGCATAACGCGTCAGGTGAAAGACCTGGCAAGTCCTTGAGATGACGGCGGTATCTTGAAAGAGATGTCAAAGTTATAGGGTCAAGTGACTAAGAGCATGTGGTGGATGCCTTGGCGATTACAGGCGACGAAAGACGTGATAGCCTGCGAAAAGCTTCGGGGAGCTGGCAAATAAGCATTGATCCGGAGATATCTGAATGGGGAAACCCACCTCGCAAGAGGTATCGCATGATGAATACATAGTCATGCGAGGCGAACCGGGTGAACTGAAACATCTCAGTAGCTCGAGGAAAAGACATCAACCGAGATTCCGAAAGTAGTGGCGAGCGAAATCGGAAGAGCCTTCTAGTGATAGCACGACTGTTAGCAAAACGGGATGGAAAGTCCGGCCATAGCAGGTGATAGCCCTGTATGCGAAAACAGACGTGTGGTACTAAGCTGGAGAAAAGTAGGGCGGGACACGAGAAATCCTGTCTGAATATGGGGGGACCATCCTCCAAGGCTAAATACTCGTAATCGACCGATAGTGAACCAGTACCGTGAGGGAAAGGCGAAAAGAACCCCGGGAGGGGAGTGAAATAGATCCTGAAACCGCATGCTTACAAAAAGTAGGAGCCCTTAGGGGTGACTGCGTACCTTTTGTATAATGGGTCAGCGACTTACATTCAGTGGCAAGGTTAACCGAATAGGGAAGCCGTAGAGAAATCGAGTCCGAATAGGGCGAATCAGTCGCTGGGTGTAGACCCGAAACCAAGTGATCTATCCATGGCCAGGATGAAGGTGCCGTAACAGGTACTGGAGGTCCGAACCCACTAGTGTTGCAAAACTAGGGGATGAGCTGTGGATAGGGGTGAAAGGCTAAACAAACTTGGAAATAGCTGGTTCTCTCCGAAAACTATTTAGGTAGTGCCTCAAGTATTACCTGCGGGGGTAGAGCACTGTTTAGGCTAGGGGGTCATGGCGACTTACCAAACCTATGCAAACTCCGAATACCGCAGAGTACAGCTTGGGAGACAGAGCACCGGGTGCTAACGTCCGGACTCAAGAGGGAAACAACCCAGACCGCCAGCTAAGGTCCCTAAAATTGGCTAAGTGGGAAACGAAGTGGGAAGGCTAAAACAGTCAGGATGTTGGCTTAGAAGCAGCCATCATTTAAAGAAAGCGTAATAGCTCACTGATCGAGTCGTCCTGCGCGGAAGATGTAACGGGGCTAAGCCAGTTACCGAAGCTGCGGATGTGCAATTTATTGCACGTGGTAGGAGAGCGTTCTGTAGGCCTGTGAAGGTGTCTGGTAACGGATGCTGGAGGTATCAGAAGTGCGAATGCTGACATGAGTAGCGTTAAAGGGGGTGAAAAGCCCCCTCGCCGTAAGCGCAAGGTTTTCTACGCAACGTTCATCGGCGTAGAGTGAGTCGGCCCCTAAGGCGAGGCAGAGATGCGTAGCTGATGGGAAACAGGTCAATATTCCTGTACCGATGTGTAGTGCGATGTGGGGACGGAGAAGGTTAGCTCAGCCAACTGTTGGATATGTTGGTTCAAGCCTGTAGTCGTGCCCGGTAGGCAAATCCGCCGGGCTTAGATGAGGGGTGATAACGAGGCTGCTTGCAGTCGAAGTGAGTGATACCCTGCTTCCAGGAAAAGCCACTAAGCTTCAGCTACACACGACCGTACCGCAAACCGACACTGGTGCGCGAGATGAGTATTCTAAGGCGCTTGAGAGAACTCAGGAGAAGGAACTCGGCAAATTGATACCGTAACTTCGGGAGAAGGTATGCCCCAAGTAGGTGAACTCGTACAGAGGGAGCCCAACGGGGTTGCAAAAAATCGGTGGCTGCGACTGTTTAATAAAAACACAGCACTCTGCAAACACGAAAGTGGACGTATAGGGTGTGACGCCTGCCCGGTGCTGGAAGATTAAATGATGGGGTGCAAGCTCTTGATTGAAGTCCCAGTAAACGGCGGCCGTAACTATAACGGTCCTAAGGTAGCGAAATTCCTTGTCGGGTAAGTTCCGACCTGCACGAATGGCGTAACGATGGCCACACTGTCTCCTCCTGAGACTCAGCGAAGTTGAAATGTTTGTGATGATGCAATCTCCCCGCGGAAAGACGGAAAGACCCCATGAACCTTTACTGTAGCTTTGTATTGGACTTTGAACAGATCTGTGTAGGATAGGTGGGAGGCTTTGAAGTGAGGACGCTAGTTCTCATGGAGCCAACGTTGAAATACCACCCTGGTGTGTTTGAGGTTCTAACCTAGGTCCATTATCTGGATCGGGGACAGTGCATGGTAGGCAGTTTGACTGGGGCGGTCTCCTCCCAAAGCGTAACGGAGGAGTTCGAAGGTACGCTAGTTACGGTCGGACATCGTGACGATAGTGCAATGGCATAAGCGTGCTTAACTGCGAGACTGACAAGTCGAGCAGATGCGAAAGCAGGACATAGTGATCCGGTGGTTCTGTATGGAAGGGCCATCGCTCAACGGATAAAAGGTACTCTGGGGATAACAGGCTGATACCGCCCAAGAGTTCATATCGACGGCGGTGTTTGGCACCTCGATGTCGGCTCATCTCATCCTGGGGCTGTAGCCGGTCCCAAGGGTATGGCTGTTCGCCATTTAAAGAGGTACGTGAGCTGGGTTTAAAACGTCGTGAGACAGTTTGGTCCCTATCTTCCGTGGGCGCTGCAGATTTGAGGAAGCCTGCTCCTAGTACGAGAGGACCGGAGTGGACACACCTCTGGTGTATCGGTTGTCACGCCAGTGGCATTGCCGAGTAGCTAAGTGTGGAAGAGATAACCGCTGAAAGCATCTAAGCGGGAAACTCGTTTCAAGATGAGATCTGCCGGGGCCTTGAGCCCCCTGAAGAGTCGTTCAAGACCAGGACGTTGATAGGCAGGGTGTGGAAGCGCAGTAATGCGTTAAGCTAACCTGTACTAATTGCTCGTGCGGCTTGACCCTATAACTTTGATAGCCAACACATGCAAGTGTGAACAGCTCAAAGATTGTTATGCCAAGTTGACGCAGTCAAAACATAAAATCTGATTCCAAACTCTATGAATTCGCCAGGCAGTTCACAAAACTGCCCAGCACCAAGTTATGCCTGATGACCATAGCAAGTTGGTACCACTCCTTCCCATCCCGAACAGGACAGTGAAACGACTTTGCGCCGATGATAGTGCGGGTTCCCGTGTGAAAGTAGGTCATCGTCAGGCTCTTACAGCCCAGTAACGCCCCACTCAAACTTTGAGTGGGGCGTTCTGCTTTGGAATCTCACAATCGCCTGCACCACCGCACTGAGGTTGCCCCTGAAAAGTGGAGTTCTTAACCCTTGTTGAAAATACCGACAAGGAGTTCAGAGATGAGTGACAAGCAGGTGCGTGCGCAGTACACGCGAGAGTTCAAGCAGGAGGCCGTTCGGCAGGTCCGCTCGGGTCAGGCGATTGCGGTGGTGGCCAAGGTACTGGGCATCCCCAAAGCGAGCCTGGGCAACTGGGTGCGGCTGTCAGCCAAGGGAGAATTGGACGGTGCGGGCGGTGGTGACAAGGGCATCCAAGTCTCGCCCGAGCAGATGGAGATAGCCCGGTTGCGTGCAGAGAATGCTCGCCTTCGCATGGAGCGCGACATCGCAAAAAAAGCCGCGGCGTACTTCGCGCAGGACACGCTGCGAGGTACGCCTGGATTCACCAAATGAGAAAGCTGTACCCGGTGAGTGTGTCCTGCGGGGTGCTGGAGGTCAGCGCGAGCGGGTACTTCAACTGGCTGCGCCGGCGTGAGTCTGGCCACGGTGGACCTGCCCGGCGTCACAGCGACGAAGCCCTGCTGGCGTACATGCGCGCCATCCACGCCGAGGTGAAGGGGGAATACGGCTGGCCACGCATGCACAAGGAACTGCTGGCCCGGGGCATCCGAGTGGGCAAAGACCGGGTGCGCAAGCTCATGCAGCAGCACGGCATCAGGGCCAAGACCAAGCGCAAGTTCGTGGTGACCACCGATAGCCGCCACAGCCTGCCGGTGGCGCCCGACTTGGTACAGCGGCGCTTCAACCCCGAGGCGCCCAACCAGCTCTGGAGTGGCGACATCACCTACATCCAAACCGACGAGGGCTGGCTGTACCTGGCTGCGGTCATCGACCTGTTCAACCGTCAGGTGGTGGGCTGGAGCCTGCAGCCGCACATGCAGGCCAGCCTGGTCAAGGACGCGCTGGCCATGGCGTGGTGGCGCCGCAGGCCGCCTCCTGGGCTGATATTCCACAGCGACCGGGGCAGCCAGTATTGCAGCCATGAGTTCCAGGATGCCTTGAAGGGCTGGGGCATGCGTTCATCGATGAGCAGAAAGGGTAACTGCTGGGACAACGCACCGACCGAGAGCTTCTGGGGTCGGCTGAAAACAGCCGGCGTACATGGGTGCAAATTCGCTACCCGTGAGCAGGCCAGGCAGGCGGTGATGGCCCTGATGGCCTTCTACAATCACCGCAGGCTGCATTCGTCGCTGGGCTACCTCAGCCCGATGCAGTACGAGCAGCGCTGGCACGAGGCACAGCGTAAAAAGGCCGCGTGAACCGTGGGTTAAGAGCTACACGAAACAGGGGCAAGGTCTCTTGTCCAAAATTTGCAACGCAGCACTACTCCACTATGGCTCCTACCTACACCATCAGCGATCTTGCTAAAGAGTTTGATCTCACCACGCGCGCCATACGTTTTTACGAAGACATGGGCCTATTGCAGCCCGCGCGCAACGGGCCGGCTGGTCGAAATCGGGTATACAGCGCAAGGGACCGCACACGGCTGCGCCTAACGTTGCGTGCCAAGCGCCTGGGGTTGTCACTGAGCGAGGCCAAGGAAATCATTGACCTCTATGACAGCCCACGCGATACGGGCGTCCAATTGCGCAAATTCCTCGATGTGCTGGTGGTTCACCGCCGACAGCTGGAAGACCAGATGGCCGACCTGCGTGCAAATCTGGAAGAGGTGCAGGAGCATGAAAACCCCGATGGCCAGGTCAAATTCCCCCACCCTTGGCCACCCCAAATTCCCCCAGGCAGGACGGTCGGATTATGACGACTCGGGCGTGATGGCGATGCGTGCGGCAGCCTCCTTGAGGCGGTAGCTCTTGCCCTCGAACTCCAGCATTGCGCAGCGGTGCATGAGGCGGTCCAGGATGGTGGTGGCCATGGTGGCGTCGCCCAGATATTTGCCCCAGTCCTGCACCACGCGGTTGGATGTGATGACGATGGAGCGGCGCAGCTTGTAGCGCTGGTGCACGATGGCCTGCAGCACCTCGGCTGCGTGCTCGCTGATGCGTCTGGCCAGGAACAGGTCATCGAGGATGATCAGGTCCGGTGAGACCCAGTCCTTGAGCAGCTCGGTGCGCTCTGAGTCGCTGGCCAACGCGTAGCGAGCAAACTCGGTGTCGGCTTCCAGGTAACGCGCGTCGTATCCCTGCAGCGTGGCCTGGTAGGCCACGGCCTTGGCCACATGGCTCTTGCCGGTACCGGGCTTGCCGATGATCAGCGCATTGGCGCCCTCGCCGATGAACTTCAGGGTATGCAACTCGAAGCAGGCGCTGCGCGGCAGCTTCGGGTTGAAACGCCAGTCGAAGTCAGCCAGCGAGGGCCGCTCATCCAGGCCCGAGCGCTTGAAGCGGCGCTCGGTCAGACGCGAGCGCCGGCGGTCCAGTTCGTCTTGCAGCATGGCCCCAAAGGTCTCCAGGAAGGGCTCCTGCGCGGCCTGGGCCTGCATCACGCGGGTGGACAGGGTCTCGGCAATGCCGGACAGACGCAGCTCGCGCAGCGCGCGTTCGATCTCGATCATGTTCATGGCTGAATTCCAGGTGCGTTGTTGGTGTTGTTGGTGGTGGTGTTCGCCGTGGCGGACTCGAGCGTGCTCGTGGCTGTGACGGCCGCAGCGTGCGCGAACAGATCGGCGTACTCATCGGCGTCGCGGATGAGCTCGTGCTGCTGGGTCAGCGTGCGCCCGCCGCCGGCGGGCGCACCGCTGGACTGGGTCTCGATGGCGTTGAGCGCCTGGGCAAAGATGGCCTCGGTCAAAGCCAGCACGCGCTTGTAGCTGTAAATCCCCTGCTCCAGGGCCTGTGCGCAGGCGGTGTCGACGCAGTGCGCTGGGTATCGCCTGGCCAGGCTGACGATGCCCCAGAGCTTGCGCTGGCCCACCCGACCCTCGATGGCAAAGAGCAGCTCACACAGCCGTTTGGCGTGCTCACCGATCTCGCCAGCCTGACGCAGGATCAGACGGGTCTCGCGCGAAGGATTGAATACCCGCTCCTCCATGGGCAGCACCACCGTGCCGGGGCGCTCGGCTTTGGCGTGGGTGCGCAGCAAGGCGCCGGTTTGCAGATCGCGGATCTCGATGCGCTGGGCATAGATGCGCACCAGCATCTTGGAGCCGATGTTCGCCGGGCGAGCGGCGTAGCTGCTGTGATCCACCCGCACGCAGCTGTCGTCGCAGACGGTGCGCACCGCCTCCTCGAAATACTGCATGCCCAGGAGCGGCAGAGGTTTGAGGTGGCTGCGCTCCTCCTCGAACATGGCCTGCACCTGGCGCCGCTCGGTGCCGTGGATGCGCTTGGCTGCCCAGCTCTTCTCCCAGTGCGCCAGGAACTCGTTCTGGGCCTCGATGGACTCAAAGCGCCGGCCCTTCAAGGCCGTGGCCTGGGTGTGGCCAATGGCATGCTCCACCGTGCCCTTGCGGTTGGGGTCTCGCACCCGCGCCGGGTCGGCCACCACGCCATAGTGCGCCAGGGTGGCGGCGTAGACTTTGTTGAGTTCGGGCTCGTACAGGTCGGGCTTGAAGACGCCTTCCTTCAGATTGTCCAGAACCACGTACTGCGGGCAGCCACCGAAGTACCGCAGAGCCTGCTCGTGCAACTCGGCCCAGATTTGCTGGCTGGACTTCCAGACCACGCAGCGGAAACTGGCGCGCGAGTAGCGCAGCGTGGCCACGAACAGGCGGGGCTTGCGGTACCGCTCGCTGCCCGGCACGCGGGTGGGCGCGCCCTCGCCGTAGTCCACCTGCATCTCCTCCCCAGGCAGAAAGGACAGGCGGTCGAACTGCTCGGGCTCCTTGTGGCGCAGCTTTGCACAGAAGCGTTTGACCGAGTTGTACTGACCAGTAAATCCGTGCTGGTCGACCAGGTCCTGGAAGATGGCCATGGCGTTGCGCTTCAGACGCAACTGGGCTTCGATGAACTCGCGCCAGGGTTCGCACAGGGAGGTGGCCACCGGCACAGCAGCCGGTGGCCAGGGTGGGGGAATTTGCTGGGCCGAGCCGGTGGCCACCCCGGGGGAATTTGACTGCAGTTGCTCCAGCCAGCGTTGGTGATAGCTCCTGACCGTCTTGCGGTCGATGCCCGTGATGCGGGCGATCTCGCGTTGCGATGTATTGCGCTCCAGCAGTGTCTCTATGGTGGCGCGTTGGTTGGACTTCAAGACATTCACTCCTTGGCCTTCCCTCGAGGAAGACCGGATCAATGTCCTGCCAACAGGTGCCGACGGCGCCGGCGTTTAACCCCTATCCCCGATCAGTTCAGGTGGGGGAGTTTGAGGTGGCCATAGACGGGGGAATTTGGGTGGCCATCAGGGATGAAAAAGAAGCCCGTGACCTGTTGCTGAAAATGGAAAAAAAAATCGCTGATAATTGACGTTTACGTAAACGTAATGGTTCATCAAAGCAAGGAGACCGCGTGAGTACCACCCCCTTCGATGTCCAGACAAAAACCTATGCCGAACGCGTGCATGAAAGTTTTGCGCGCCAAGGGGCCATGCAGACGCTTGGCGCTCGGCTGGGGATTGTTGCTCCCGGCGCTGTCAACATCGAACTGGATTGGGCAGCAGGTCTCACTCAGCAGCATGGCTTTCTGCACGCGGGGATGGTAGCCACCGCCCTGGATTCCGCTTGTGGATACGCAGGATTGACCTTGATGGCCGAAGATGCAGCCATTCTCACCATCGAATTCAAGATCAACCTGCTGGCACCGGCGCGCGGCGAGCGCTTTCGCATGGAGGGTCGGGTGCTCAAGCCGGGCCGCACGATCACCGTCTGCGAAGGACGCGCTTTTGCACTGGAAGGTCCGAAGGAAAAGCTGGTCGCCACCATGGGCTGCACGCTGATGGCGGTCACTGGCCGCGAAAACATCCGCCACTGAACCCCGATTCCATTCCATTGATCCGAGGAGACATCCACCGTGAGCATTCCCGCCAACATTCCAGGCCTCAATTTCCAGTTGGGAGACGACGTCGACGCACTGCGCGACGCGGTCCGCGATTTTGCGCAGGCGGAAATTACGCCACGCGCCGCAGAAATCGACCGTTCCGACCAGTTCCCGATGGATCTGTGGCGCAAGATGGGTGACCTCGGCGTGCTCGGCATCACCGTACCCGAACAGTATGGCGGCGCGGCCATGGGCTACCTGGCTCACATGGTCGCCATGGAAGAAATCTCGCGCGCCAGCGCGTCGGTAGGTTTGTCCTATGGCGCCCACAGCAACCTGTGCGTGAACCAGATCAACCGTAACGGCAACGAGGCACAAAAGGCCAAGTACCTGCCCAAGCTCATCAGCGGAGAGCACGTGGGCGCGCTGGCCATGAGCGAACCCGGCGCGGGCTCGGACGTGATCAGCATGAAGCTCAAGGCCGAGGACAAAGGCGGCTACTACCTGCTCAACGGCAGCAAGATGTGGATCACCAATGGCCCCGATGCCGACACCCTGGTGGTGTATGCCAAGACCGAGCCTGAAATGGGTGCGCGCGGCGTCACGGCCTTCCTGATCGAGAAGGGCATGAAGGGCTTCTCCATTGCGCAAAAGCTGGACAAGCTGGGCATGCGCGGCAGCCACACGGGCGAACTGGTCTTCCAAGACGTGGAAGTGCCCGCAGAAAACGTGCTGGGCGGCGTGAACAACGGTGCCAAGGTGCTCATGAGTGGCCTGGACTACGAACGCGCGGTGCTGACCGGCGGCCCGCTGGGCATCATGCAGTCCGTGATGGACAACGTGATCCCTTACATTCACGACCGCAAGCAGTTTGGCCAGAGCATTGGCGAGTTCCAGCTCATCCAGGGCAAGGTGGCCGACATGTACACCGTGCTGCAGGCAGGCCGTTCGTTTGCCTACACTGTGGCCAAGAACCTCGACATGCTCGGCACCGACCATGTGCGCCAGGTGCGCAAGGACTGCGCCAGCGTGATTCTGTGGTGTGCCGAAAAGGCCACCTGGATGGCGGGAGAAGGTGTGCAGGTGTTTGGTGGCAACGGCTACATCAATGAGTACCCGCTGGGCCGCCTGTGGCGCGATGCCAAGCTCTATGAAATTGGCGCCGGCACCAGCGAGATCCGCCGCATGCTGATTGGCCGCGAGCTGTTTGCCGAGACTTGCTGAGTTCCCGCTTTGCACTAACCAAAGGACAACATGCCCTCATCGATCGACGATCTGTTTGTTCACAACCGCGCCTGGGCGGCCCAGATGGAGCGCGAGCGCCCTGGCTTTTTCACAGGTTTGCTGGCCCAGCAAAAGCCCAAGTACATGTGGATCGGCTGCTCGGACAGCCGCGTGCCAGCCAACCAGATCACGGGCCTGGAGCCCGGTGAAATTTTTGTCCACCGTAACGTGGCCAATGTGGTCGTGCCGACCGATCTGAACTGCCTGTCCACCATCCAGTACGCGGTGGACCAGTTGCACATCGAGCACCTGATGGTGGTGGGCCACTATGGCTGCGGCGGGGTGTTGGCGGCACTGGAGGGCACGCGTGTGGGGCTGGCCGACAACTGGATCCGCCATGTGCAGGACGTGCGCGACCGCCACCGCGACCTGATTGCGGCCACGGCGCCCGAGTGGCGCCACGATGTGCTGTGCGAGCTCAACGCCATCGAGCAGGTCGTCAACATCGCCCAGACCACGGTGATGCTGGACGCCTGGGGCCGGGGCCAGAAGGTCACGCTGCATAGCTGGTGCTATGGGCTCAAAGATGGCCTCATCAACAACCTGCACATGTCCGTGGACAGCACCCAAGGTCTGGACTCGCTGTACAAGGCGGCGATTGCAGGGGTGGCTGCTGCCAAGCGGCAGTAGGCAGGCCGCCACGGCACCCGCTTTGCGACGGTTGCGCTGACGAAGAAGCCCGCCACCATGTTTCCTCAGCGCCTTGATGCCCCCCAGGCCTACGGCATCGCCAAGGCCATGATGGATGGCTTCAACCGCCATTACCGGCTGTTTCGCACCGAGTCCGCTCGGGCCAAGCATCGCTTTGAAACCGGCGACTGGCATGGCCAGCAGCGGGCGCAGCGCGAGCGCATCGAGTTTTACGACCTGCGCGTGAAGGAGTGTGTGCGCCGGCTGGAGAAGGAGTTCGGCGCGGGCGCACAGCCCATGGACGTGTGGCACCAGATCAAGCTGCATTACATCGGGCTGCTGGTCAACCACCACCAGCCCGAGCTGGCCGAGACCTTTTTCAACTCGGTCACCACCAAAATCCTGCACCGCACGCATTTCCACAACGATTTCATCTTCGTGCGGCCTGCGGTCAGCACCGAATACATCGAGAACGACGAGCCCGCTGCGCGCCCTACCTACCGCGCCTATTACCCGTCGCGGGACACGCTGGGTGAAACGTTTCAGACCATCATCGAGAACTTCCGGCTCCAGCGCGAATTCGCCAACCTGCCGCGCGACACCGCCTGTGTGGTGGATGCCATGCGCAGCCGTCTGGACAAGGTCAAGCTGCGCACCAACTTCCAGATCCAGGTGCTCGCCAGCCTGTTCTTTCGCAACAAGGGCGCCTATGTGGTGGGCAAGATCATCAACGGTTTCAGCGAACTGCCGTTTGCCCTGCCCATCCTGCACGACGATGTTGGCCGCCTGTTCATCGACGCCGCGCTGTTTGGCGAAGACGACATGCAGATGCTGTTCAGCTTTGCCCGGGCCTACTTCATGGTGGACATGGAGGTGCCCAGCGCCTACATGCAGTTTTTGCGCAGCCTCATGCCGCGCAAGCCGCGCGCCGAAATTTACAACGCGCTGGGCCTGGCCAAGCAGGGCAAGACGCTGTTTTATCGCGACTTTCTTTATCACCTGAAACATTCCAGCGACCAGTTCCGCATCGCGCCCGGCATCAAGGGCATGGTGATGCTGGTGTTCGACCTGCCGAGCTTTCCGTTCGTGTTCAAGCTCATCAAGGACTACTTCCCGCCGCCCAAGGACACCACGCGTGAGCAGATCAAGGCCAAGTATTTGCTGGTCAAGCAGCACGACCGCGTGGGCCGCATGGCCGACACGCTGGAATACAGCGAAGTGGCCTTCCCGCGCGACCGGTTTGATGATGCGCTGATTGCCGAGATCGAGAAGTTCGCCCCCAGCCAGCTCGAAATCAGCGACCGCGATGGTGACGGCCAGACCGAGGTCATCATCAAGCACCTGTACATCGAGCGGCGCATGATCCCGCTCAACATCTATTTGCAGGAAGCCTTCGACACCGGCCTGTCAGACCCGCGCGCCCACCAGCAGATGGAGCGCAGCGTGATCGAATATGGCAACGCCATCAAGGACCTGGTGGCCGCCAACATCTTCCCCGGCGACATGCTCTGGAAGAACTTTGGCGTCACGCGCAACGGCAAGGTCGTGTTTTACGACTACGACGAGATCGAATACCTCACCGACTGCAACTTCCGCCGCGTGCCCACGCCGCGCAACGAAGAGGAAGAAATGAGCGGCGAGGTCTGGTACACCGTGGGCCCGCACGACGTGTTCCCCGAAACCTTTGGTCCCTTTCTGCTGGGTAACGACGCTGTGCGCAAGGTGTTCATGCAGCACCACGCCGACCTGCTCGACGCTGCATTCTGGCAGTCGCACAAGGAGCGCATCCAGGCAGGCCAGATGCTCGATGTGTTCCCCTACGACACGGAGCGGCGCTTTGCACAGGGCACTGCGGCTGGCTGACCGCTCGCCAAGCCCCGGTTGTCCACCCTCCCACTTTTCCTCTAACCATTACCCAGGAGACCTTCACCATGTCCATGACCATCCAAGACCCCATCGTCATCGTCGGCGCCGCACGCACCCCCATGGGCTCGCTGCAGGGCGACTTTTCCAGCTTGGCCGCGCACGACCTGGGCGGTGCCGCCATCAAGGCCGCCATGGATCGCGCCGGTGTGTTGCCCGATGCCGTCGGCGAGGTGCTGTTCGGCAACTGCCTGATGGCCGGCCAGGGCCAGGCGCCTGCGCGCCAGGCAGCCTTCAAGGGCGGGCTGCCCAAGGGCGCGGGCGCCGTCACGCTGTCCAAGATGTGCGGCTCGGGCATGAAGGCCGCGATGATGGCGCACGACATGCTGCTGGCCGGCACACACGACGTGATGGTGGCAGGCGGCATGGAGAGCATGACCAACGCCCCCTACCTGCTGCAAAAGGGCCGCGGCGGCTACCGCCTGGGCCACGACCGCATTTTTGACCACATGATGCTCGACGGTCTGGAGGATGCCTATGAGCCCGGCCGTTCCATGGGTACCTTCGGTGAAGACTGCGCCGCCAAATACCAGTTCACGCGCGAGCAGCAGGATGCGTTTGCCACCGCCAGCGTGCAGCGTGCCAAGGCGGCCACCGAGTCCGGCGCGTTCGCGGCCGAGATCGTGCCGGTGACGGTGAAAGACCGCAGCGGCGAGCGCGTGGTGTCGGTGGACGAAGGCCCCGGCAAGGTCAAGCTCGACAAGATCCCCACGCTCAAGCCCGCCTTCAAGAAGGACGGCACCATCACCGCCGCCTCCAGCTCCAGCATCAATGACGGCGCTGCCGCGCTGGTGATGATGCGCGCATCCACTGCCCAAAAGCTCGGTTGCAAGCCCCTGGCCCGCATCGTGAGCCACGCCACGCACGCGCAAGAGCCCGAGTGGTTTGCCACCGCCCCGCTGGGCGCTACGCAAAAGGCGCTGGCCAAGGCCGGCTGGGCCGTGGGCGATGTGCAGTTGTGGGAAATCAACGAAGCCTTCGCCGTGGTGCCCATGGCGCTCATGCAAGAGCTGGACCTGCCGCACGACAAGGTCAACGTGAACGGCGGCGCCTGCGCCCTGGGCCACCCCATCGGCGCCAGCGGTGCGCGCATCATGGTCACGCTGATGTATGCACTCAAGGCACGCGGCTTGACCAAGGGCCTGGCCACGCTGTGCATCGGCGGTGGCGAGGCCACGGCGGTGGCGCTGGAACTCGTTTGATGCGATAGGGAGATGGGATGATTTGGCTCTTTTCACCAAGACTGTGACGACTGCACCATCTCCCGAGATCACTGCCTTTGGGCGCGATTTGCCGCGTTGCTGGAGCTGCCGCAGCTGGGCATCATGGCCTCCACCATGACCCGCGCAGGCCGTCGCAAGGCGGTGTACTACGTGGGTGACGAGCAACTCGCCAAACAGGCGCTGGCGCCCTTGCTGCTGCACGACGAGGCCGCGTCGCTGGCGTTGAGCATCACCTACGACCCGGCATGGTCCGGCTATTTTGAATTCGCAGCCCATTGACCCGGAAGCAACCATGATCGAAACCCTCGAACAATTGCGTACCCTGTATGCCGCCCCCGGCGAGCGGGCCCTGCGCAAGCAACAGCCGCAGCTGGATGTGCACTGTCAGCGCTTCATTGCCCTGTCGCCGTTCTGTGTGGTGGCCAGTGGCGGAGCCCATGGTGCGTTGCTCGATGCCTCGCCACGCGGCGGCGCGCCGGGGTTCGTGAAGTCGCCCGACCCGCACACCCTGCTGCTGCCCGATGCGGGGGGCAACAACCGGCTCGACACCCTGACCAACCTGCTTGACGACCCGCGCATCGGTGTGCTGTTCATGATTCCGGGCGTGGACGAAACCCTGCGGGTGAACGGCACCGCGCGCCTGCGCGACGAGGCGCAGTACACCGACTTCTTCACCGCCGAGCGCCAGCGCCCAAAAATAGTGATCGAAGTGCGCGTGGCCGAGGCGTATCTGCACTGCTCCAAGGCTTTCATGCGCTCGCGGCTGTGGTCGGCCGATGCGCAGGTGGACCGCGCAGCGCTGCCCACCATGGGCCAGATGATTCACGACCAGATGGGCCTCGCCACCGAGCCGGAGTCGCAGGTCGCCATGCTGCAGCGCTATCGCGCCCAACTGGCGCAAGAGCAGCAGCTCGGTGACGCCTGATGGTGTCGATGTTGAAGTTGATGTTGAATGCTTCTATTTTGATAGCTGCTGGCGCTTGACGGATAAGCGCTAGAGCCCTATTTCATTCAAATTTTACCCATGAAATCCATACTTGTTATCGGCGCGTCGCGCGGCATCGGGCTGGAGCTGGTGCGCCAGTACACCGAGGCGGGCCGCCGCGTGATTGCCACCGTGCGCGACGACGCTGGCCGCGAGCGCGTGCAGGCCCTGGGGGCCGAGGCGCTGACCGTGGACGTGGTCAACCCTGCCAGCGTGAGCGGGCTGGCCTGGCAGCTGGATGGCGAGAAGATCGAGACTGCCTGGTATGTGGCGGGTGTCATCCGCCGCCCCAACGCGCTCACGCCGCCCACGCAGCAAGACTTTGACGCCGTCATGCACACCAACGTGCTGGGCGCCATGCAGACGCTGCCGCAGGTCGCGCCCCTGGTGGCCGATGCGCAGGGCGTGTTCGCGTTCCTGTCCTCGTCCATGTCGCAGATTGGCAGCGTGCCCAACAGCGGTTCGTGGCTGTACCGCACCAGCAAAGCCGCGTTGAACATGGCGGTGGCTGCAGCCCAGCATGACTACCCCAACGCCACGCTCATCACCATCGACCCCGGCTGGGTGCAGACCGACATGGGCGGCGAAGGCGCTGCGCTGACCGTGCAAGACAGCGTGCGCGGCTTGCGCGCCACCGTGGCGGGGGTGACTGCCGCCGACAAGGGCCGTCTGCTGCACCACGACGGTCGCCGCGCCGCGCACTGGTGAATTTTTTGACGAACAACGAATACAAGCCGGAGACAACACGATGCTGCTGACCCAAGACCAGGAAATGATCCGCGACGCAGTGCGCGACTTTGCGCAAGAGCAAATCGCGCCCCACGCCGCGCGGTGGGACAAGGAACACCACTTCCCCAAAGACGTGCACCAGGGCCTGGCGGCGCTGGGCGCTTACGGCATCTGCGTGCCCGAAGAATTTGGCGGTGCCAACCTCGACTACCTCACGCTCGCGCTGGTGCTCGAAGAAATCGCGGCCGGAGATGGCGGCACCAGCACCGCCATCAGCGTGACCAACTGCCCCGTCAACGCCATCCTCATGCGCTACGGCAACGTCCAGCAAAAGCGCGACTGGCTCACGCCCCTGGCCCAAGGCCAGATGCTGGGCGCGTTCTGTCTGACCGAGCCGCATGTGGGCTCGGACGCTTCCGCGCTGCGCACCACGGCGGTGAAGCAAGGCGATGAATATGTGATCAACGGCGTCAAGCAGTTCATCACCAGCGGCCAAAACGGCCAGGTCGCCATCGTCATCGCCGTCACCGACAAGGGTGCGGGCAAAAAGGGCATGAGCGCCTTCCTCGTGCCCACCAACAACCCCGGCTATGTGGTCGCGCGGCTCGAAGACAAACTGGGCCAGCACAGCAGCGATACGGCGCAGATCCACTTCGACCACTGCCGCATTCCGGCCGAGAACCTCATTGGCGCCGAAGGCGAGGGCTACAAGATCGCGCTGGGCGCGCTCGAAGGCGGGCGCATCGGTATCGCCGCCCAAAGCGTGGGCATGGCGCGCAGCGCGTTCGATGCGGCGCTGGCCTATGCAAAAGAGCGCGAAAGCTTCGGCCAGCCCATCTTCCACCACCAGGCCGTGGGCTTTCGCCTGGCCGACTGCGCCACGCAGATCGAGGCCGCGCGCCAACTCATCTGGCATGCCGCCGCGCTGCGCGATGCGGGCCGGCCCTGCCTCAAGGAAGCCGCCATGGCCAAGCTGTTCGCCAGCGAGATGGCCGAGCGGGTGTGCAGCGTCGCCATCCAGACGCTGGGCGGCTACGGCGTGGTCAGCGACTTCCCGGTCGAGCGCATCTACCGCGACGTGCGCGTCTGCCAGATCTACGAAGGCACGAGCGACGTGCAGAAGATCATCATCCAGCGCGCGCTGGCCTGACGCGGGCCGCGGCGGGAGGGGCGGAGACCGGTTCGCCGCCTTTGCGGTGCGTTGCCGGGGGGCATCGATCGGGTTTGCTCCTGATAAGTGAGCTGCTCGAACTTGCCTGGTAAGCACCAGAATCACTCTTAACTGCGATTTTCGCAGCGCTTTCACCACACCCGCCTGTGGCGCAGCAGCGTGGCCGCTGGTGAGCGTGCGCTGGCTTGCAGGCCCCATCTCCAGGGGTGTTCTCGCCGGCCCTGGCTGCTCCAGGGGGGCAGCCAGGGTATGATTTCTCACTTATTGAGAATCAATTTTATATATTGATTATTGAGAAAAAATCCCTACACTAGCGCCTTGTCCAAAGAGGGCGCAATGCCCTGATACAGGAGTAACGTGTCAAACGCTCAGAAAAAACTCAAGGCCGCGATCATTGGCAGCGGCAACATCGGCACCGACCTGATGATCAAGATCCTGCGCCACGGCCAGCACATCGAGATGGGCGCCATGGTGGGCATCGACCCGCAGTCCGATGGCCTGGCGCGCGCAGCGCGCATGGGCGTGGCCACCACGCACGAAGGCGTCGAAGGCCTCACGCGGCTGGACGTGTTCAAGGACATCGACGTGGTCTTTGACGCCACCAGCGCCGGCGCCCACGTCAAGAACGACGCCTTCCTGCGCAGTTTGAAGCCCGGCATCCGCCTGATCGACCTCACCCCCGCGGCCATTGGCCCCTACTGCATCCCGGTGGTCAACGGCGAAGACCACCTGGACGCCCTGAACGTGAACATGGTCACCTGCGGAGGCCAGGCCACCATCCCCATGGTCGCCGCCGTCTCGCGCGTGGCCAAGGTGCACTACGGCGAGATCGTCGCCTCCATCTCCAGCAAGAGCGCCGGCCCCGGCACCCGCGCCAACATCGACGAATTCACCGAAACCACCTCCAAAGCCATTGAAGTGGTGGGCGGCGCCGCCAAAGGCAAGGCCATCATCGTGCTCAACCCGGCCGAGCCGCCGCTGATCATGCGCGACACCGTCTACACCCTGAGCGACTTCGCCGATGAGGCTGCCATTGCCGCATCGGTCGAGCGCATGGCCGCCGACGTGCAGGCCTACGTGCCCGGCTACCGCTTGAAGCAAAAAGTGCAGTTCGACCGCATCGAAGGCCTGAACATCCCCGGCGTTGGCACCCACCTCAGTGGCCTTAAAACCTCGGTGTTCCTGGAAGTCGAGGGCGCAGCCCACTACCTGCCCGCCTACGCGGGCAACCTGGACATCATGACCAGCGCCGGCCTTCGCACCGCCGAGCACATGGCCCAGCGCATCCTGGCCGCCGCCAGCGCCAACGCCGCCGCCTGAAGGAGAACCGCATGAGCACCCCCCAATCCAAGAAGATCTACATCTCCGACGTGACGCTGCGCGATGGCAGCCACGCCATCCGCCACCAGTACAGCGTCGAGCAGGCCAAGCAAATCGCCAAGGCCCTGGACGACGCCAAGGTCGACTCCATCGAAGTCGCCCACGGTGACGGCCTGCAAGGCGGCAGCTTCAACTACGGCTTTGGAGCCCACACCGACGTGCAGTGGATCGAAGCCGTGGCCAGCGTCGTCAAACACGCCAAGATTGCCACCTTGCTCTTGCCGGGCATCGGCACCGTGCACGACTTGAAGGCCGCCTACGACGCGGGCGCGCGCATCGTGCGCGTGGCCACGCACTGCACCGAGGCCGACATCAGCCGCCAGCACATCGAATACGCCCGCCACCTGGGCATGGAAGCCGTGGGCTTTCTGATGATGAGCCACATGCAAACGCCGCAAGGGCTGGCCCAACAGGCCAAGCTCATGGAAAGCTACGGCGCCACCGTGTGCTACGTGGTCGACTCGGGCGGAGCCCTCTCCATGAACGACGTGCGCGACCGTTTCCGCGCCTTCAAGGACACGCTCAAGCCCGAGACGCAAACCGGCATGCACGCCCACCACAACCTGAGCCTGGGGGTGGCCAACTCCATCGTGGCGGTGGAAGAAGGCTGCGACCGGGTGGACGCGAGCCTGGCGGGCATGGGTGCGGGCGCGGGCAATGCGCCGCTGGAAGTGTTCATTGCCGCCGCAGCGCGCCTGGGCTGGAACCATGGCTGCGACCTGTACCAGCTGATGGATGCGGCCGACGACATCGTGCGCCCGCTGCAGGACCGGCCGGTGCGGGTGGACCGCGAGACGCTGGCCCTGGGCTACGCCGGGGTGTACAGCAGCTTCTTGCGCCACAGCGAGGTGGCGGCCCAGAAGTATGGCCTCAAAGCCGTGGACATTCTGGTGGAGCTGGGCAAGCGGCGCATGGTCGGTGGCCAGGAGGACATGATCGTGGATGTGGCGCTGGATCTGCTCAAGCAGCGCGCCTGAAGTCGACAGCGAGGGGCCGGGCAGACGCTTTCGGCGCAGGTCGCGCACATTCAAAAGATGTGCCGGATGCGTGCGGCGGGCGGCTGCTCCGGTGGGTACGGCATCTGATCGGTGCCAGTCAAACAACTGAGAGAGAAGTCAATACATGACTGCAACACAACTGAACCCCACGGCGGCTGAGCCCACTGCGGAAGCCTCCGTCAGCGATGCCGACCGTCGCCGTGCACTTTTCGGCAGCGCCGTGGGCAGCACGATCGAGTGGTACGACTATTTCCTTTACGGAACCATGTCGTCCATCGTTTTTGCCAAACTGTTTTTCCCCTCGAGTGACCCCGTCACCAGCCAGCTGCTGGCGCTTGCGTCGTTCGCGCTCGCCTTCCTGATCCGCCCCATTGGCGGCATTGTGTTCGCCCATGTCGGCGACCGTGTGGGCCGCAAGAAAACGCTGGTGATCACGCTGTCCATCATGGGTTTGTCCACGGTGGCGATCGGTTTCACGCCCACCTACGACCAAATTGGCATCTGGGCGCCGATTCTGCTGACCGTCCTGCGCCTGCTGCAGGGCCTGGCGCTGGGGGGTGAATGGGGCGGCGGCGTGCTGCTGGCCGTGGAATATTCGCCCGCCAACAAGCGCGGTTTCTTTGGTGCCGTGCCGCAAACCGGTGCGCTGTTCGGTCTGGCGCTGGGCAACCTGGCCACTTCGGGTCTGAGCACCGTGTTCTCGGAAGAAGCCTTCCTGTCCTACGGCTGGCGCATTCCGTTCGTGCTGTCCATCGTGCTGGTGCTGATCGGCATGTGGATTCGCAACAAGGTGGAAGAAACGCCGTCGTTCCGCAAGGTGGCCGCCGAGGCCAAGGCCAACCCTAAGGCCGCAGCCGGCAACAAGCTGCCGCTGATGGAAACGCTCACCCACCACTGGCGCCCCGTGCTGATCGCCATTGGCGCGAAGTTTGTTGAAACCTCGACGTTCTTCCTGTTTGCCACGTTCACCATCTCGTACCTGGTGAGCCTGGGCTACAAGCGCGTGGAAGCGCTCAACGTGGTGTTGATCGCCGCACTGATTGCCGTGCCTGTCATGCTGTTTTTCGGCGCGCTGTCGGACCGCATCGGCCGCAAGAAGGTGTTTGTGATGGGCACGATCGCCATTGCCATTTATGCCGGCCCGTACTTCTGGCTGCTGAACCAGGGCTCGGCCATGGTTTCGACGATCGCGGTGGTGGTCGGCTTCTCCATCATCTGGTCCACCTATGGCTCCGTGCTGGGCACTTTCTTTGCCGAGAGCTTTCCGCCCAATGTGCGCTACACCGGCATCTCGCTGGGCTACCAGGTGGGCGCGGCACTGGTGGGCGGCCCGATGCCGCTGATCGCCACGGCGCTGGTGGCTCACTATGGTGGCAGCTATGTGCCGGTCGCCATCTTCATTGGCTTGTGTGCACTGGTTTCGCTGATCGCCATCAGCTTCACCAAGGACCGTACCGGCCAACCGCTGGACGCGTAACTTGCAGGCATGCGTGGGGCGTGGGTGCCGGTGGCCACTGTGTTCCATCGTGCTTGCCCAGCGCCTCACCTGCGCTTCATGCCATGACTGACAAAGCCGCCACCGCCGCAAAAACAGCCAAGCCCCTCGCCAGCCAGACGCTGTTTCGGGGGCTCGACATCGTCAGTGCGGTTGCGGAAGGTTGCCGCACGGTCCAAGAGATCTCCGAGAAGACCGGCATCACCTTCAGCACCACGCACCGCCTGGCATCGGCGCTGGTGCAGATCAGCTACCTGCGCTTCGAGCCGCGCAAGGGTTACCGCCTGGGCCGCAGGCTGGTTGAGCTGGGTTTTATCGCCTACCGGGATTCGCCGCTCATGACCACCGCGCGCCCCTTCTTGGAGGCTCTGGCCGAGCAGACGCAGGATACGGTGCACCTGGCGGCGCTCGCTGAAGACGAAGGCATCATCTATCTCGACAAGATCGGTGGCCGGCGACCCATCGAAGTCAACACCCGCATCGGCGGGCGCAAGCCCGTGTGCTGCACCAGCGTGGGCAAGGCCTTGATCCTGGACCAGGGGCCTGCCGCCTGGAAAAAGCGCTACGAGCAGGAGGCTGCCAAGGGCCTGGCCGGGCGGCTCTCGCTGGACGAGTGGCTGGAAGCCATGGCGATTTATGCCGCGCAGGGCTATACCTTCGACATGGATGAAAACACCCCCGGCATCCGCTGCGTGGGAGCCCCCGTGCGCGATGCGAGCGGCGAGATCGTTGCCTCCATCAGCGTCACCAGCACGAATGATTACGCCGACGAAGCGCGGATGCGCGAAGTGATTCCCTTGGTGCAGAGCGTGGCCCGCCAGATCAGTGCGCAGCTGGGCGCGGCGGCATGAGGTGACGGCCTGCCCGGGCCTGTGCTGCGGCGCTTGCTAAAAAAGGCCGCCATCTGCCGCCAGAAAAGGGCTAGAGGTTTTCTCCAGGGCGATCTTCGCTGTGCCGCCGCAGCACCACGGTGATCTGTCCGTTGGTTTCGATGGTGGCGCGTTCCACCTCGTGCGCGTGCAGGCAGCCGCCCGCACGCAGGGCGGCCTCCACGTCGTCGCGGGTCAGCAGTTCTTTGCGCATCAGCGCCTGGTTGAGCTGGCCTTGGCGGATCAGCACCTGGGCTTCGCCATCCACCCAGCGCCCGACGCGCGGGAAGTGAAAGGCCAGCCGTGCCAGTGCCACATGGCACAGCATCAGCGTGCTGGCCGAGATCAGCCCGCCCACCAGCGAGTTGTCGCCCGCGTTCATCGAGTTCTGCACCGCGTTCGACAGGATCAGCAGCAAGATCAGGTCAAAGGGTTCGTACTGCCCCGTCTGGCGCTTGCCCGACAGGCGCAAAAACACCAGCAGGAACAGATAGACCGCCACCCCGCGCAGCACAAACTCCCACCACGGCACGCTCATCGAGAACATCGGCATCTCCTTCGATCACCTTCGCATTGGGCGGCGGCTGCCGCGCAGGCTGCAGTCTACGTTCAATAATCGACCGGTTTATTTGCCACAGCCGCCACGCCATGCCCCAGCCCACGCCCACCTTGCCATGCCCCTGCGGCGCCCTGTTGCCGCAGCGCAAACCGCTGGCCTATGCCGACTGCTGCGGCCGTTATGTGGAGCATTTCGACACCACACCCGCGCCCGATGCCGAGCGCCTGATGCGCTCGCGCTACAGCGCTTTCGTGCTGCAGCGGCGCGATTATTTGCTGGCCACCTGGCACGCCAGCCAGCGCCCGGCCACGCTGGAGTTCGAGCCCGGCGCGCACTGGCTGGGCCTTGCGGTGCGCAGCCAGCGCGTGCTGGATGCCGACCATGCCGAGGTCGAGTTCGTCGCCCGTTACCGCACCGCCGGGCTGGGCACGGGCGGGCGTGCCGTGCGCCTGCACGAGCGCAGCCGCTTCGTGCGCGAGGCCGGGCGCTGGTATTACGTGGACGGTGACAGCCGCTGATTGGAAGCCAAAATGGCCCGCAGCCCTTATTGATAAAGCGCCAATAGCTATGAAATTTGAAGCAATTTTGTTCGACTGCGACGGTGTGCTGGTGGACAGCGAGCCCATCACCAACGGCGTGCTCTGCGCCATGCTCAACGAGGCCGGCTGGGCGCTGGCGCCTGCAGATTGCATGCGCCTGTTCATCGGCAAGACGGTGCGCAGCGAGGCCGCGCGCATCGAAGCGCACACCGGCCGCCCGCTGACCGACGCCTGGATGGCGCAGTTCTACGCCCGCCGCAATGCGCGGCTGGAGGCTGAGTTGCAGGCCATCGCGGGTGCGGTCGATGCCGTGCGCGCCGTGCATGCGCGGCTGGGCGGGCGCATCGCCTGCGCCTCGGGCGCCGACCGCTTCAAGGTCGAGATGCAGCTGGAAAAAGTGGGCCTGGCGCCGTACTTTGCCGGCCGCATCTTCAGTGGCCACGAAATGCCGGCCACCAAGCCCGCGCCCGACGTGTACCTGGCGGCCGCCGCCGCCGTGGGCGTGCCGCCCGCGCGCTGCCTGGTGGTTGAAGACACGGTCACCGGCGTTGCCGCTGGCGTGGCCGCGGGCGCCACGGTGGTGGGCTACAGCCCTTCGCCCGTGGGCCACGGCTCGCCCGAGGCGCTGCGCGCGGCGGGCGCCCGGCATGTGATGGCCGACATGGGCGAGCTGCTGGCGCTGCTCGGTTAGGCGCCGCATTGCCACGCCGGGTGCACAAGCGGCACACTGAGGGCAGTTTTTCGTTTTTTCCAAGGAGCCTTCCATGCAACGACGCCAATTCCAGACCTCCGGCCTGGCCGCCCTGATCCTCCTGGCCACCACGCGGGCGCAGGCCCTGTCGCTCGGTGACCTGAGCAATGCTGACGCCAGCAGCGGCGTGAAAGCCGCGCTGGAGCAGGGCGCGCTGGCGGCAGTGGGCCTGCTGGGCCAGAACGGCGGGTTTTTGAACAACCCCAAGGTGCGCATCCCGCTGCCGGGCTATCTGGAGGATGCCGCCAAGCTGATGAAGCGCTTCGGCCAGGGCCAGCGCATCGAAGCGCTGGAAACGTCCATCAACCGCGCCGCCGAGGCCGCCGTGCCCATGGGCAAGGACCTGCTGGTCGGCGCCGTGCGCAACATGACAGTGACCGACGCCAAGAACATCCTGGCGGGCGGCGACACGTCGGTGACGCAGTTCTTTTCCGAAAAAACACGCGCCCCGCTGGGCCAGAAGTTTTTGCCCGTCGTCACCCAGGCCACCAGCCAGGTGGGCCTGGCCCAGCAGTACAACGCCTTTGCGGGCAAGGCGGCGGGTTTTGGTCTGGTGAAAAAAGAAGACGCGACCATCGAGCAGTACGTCACCGGCAAGACGCTGGACGGGCTCTATCTGGTGATTGGCGAGCAGGAGCAGCAACTGCGCCAGAACCCGGCGGCGGCGGGCAGCGCCATCTTGAAGAAGGTGTTTGGGGCGCTGAAATAAAACTTTCAGCATCAAATGTGCTGCTAGCCCTTGTTTTAATTGGGCTAGCAGCTATTGTTTTTGAAAAAATCTTTACCCCGCCTGCCGCTTCTTGAGTGCACACAAATCCACCATTCCCGCCAGCGCACGTGGGTCGCTGCCCGCCGGAAAAATGCGGTGCTTCTGGATCTTTTGTGTACCGGTGGTGGGAATCTCGTCGGCAAACCACCACCAGCCCGGCGCCTTGTAATAGGCCATTTCGCGCAGGCAGAACGCCTGCAGGGTGCGCGCCACGGTGGCGGGCGGCAGGTCGGTGGCCGCGGCGGGTTTCAGTACCACGCAGGCCAGCACCTCTTCTTCGCGCACGGCGTCGGGCACGGCCATCACGGCGGCCTGGTGCACCAGCGGGTGGGTGAGCAAGAGCGCCTCGACCTCGGCGGCGGCGATGTTCTCGCCCGAACGGCGGATGATGTTCTTGCGCCGGTCCATGAAACGCAGCATGCCGCTGGCGTCCTGCGTGACGATGTCGCCAGTGTGAAACCAGCCACCGTGCCAAGCTGCCTCGGTGGCCTCGGGGTCGTTCAGGTAGCCGCTGAAGAAGTCCTTGCGCGGTGTGGCGGCGCTGTGGCGCACCACCATTTCGCCGGGTTGGCCGGGTGGAGCTTCGGCGCCGGCTTCATCCATCACGCAGACCTCCAGCCCGGGCTCTGCACGGCCAAAGGCACGCGTGCCGACCTGGCGCGGCGCATGGTGGTCGGAGAGGACGCGCACGATCTCGGTCATGCCCCACAGCTCAATGAGCGGCAGACCAAAGCGTTCTTCGAATACCGCGTGCAACTGTGGCTCCACGCCGGCGCCGTAGCCAAAGCGCACGCCATGCGCGCGCTCGAGCGGGCTTACCGGCTGGGCCAGCAGCATGGGTACGACCACGCCCAGGTAATGCACGATGCTGGCGCGGCTCTCGCACACTTCCTGCCACCAGCGCGACGGGGCAAAGCGGTCGGTCTGCACCTGGCAGCCGCCGGTGAGCAGCATGCAATAGAACGACAGGATGGATGCATTCACATGGAACAGCGGCAGCGGGTTGTACAGGCGCTCCTGCCCCTCACGGATGGCCACCAGGCCGCCCCGGCGCGCATACCAGTCGCCCGCGGCCAGTTCGTAGCGGTGCGACAGCACGCAGCCCTTGGGCTGGCCGGTGGTGCCCGAGGTGTAGAGGATGCTGGCGGGCGTGTCGGCCTGCGGTTCGCCGGCCTGCGCGGGCTGCAGCGGGCCGGGCAGCGCCGCCATGTCGTCGGGCGTGGCCACGGGGGGCTGGTGGTGCGCCTCGGCCAGCGCGGCATGCACGGCGGGCAGGCGCACGGGCAGCGCCACGAGCAGGTCGATGCGCGCGTGGTCGATGAGGTAGGCCAGCTCGCGCGGGCGGTAGTCGGGGTTGATGGGCACCACGCACACGCCCAAGGTGTTCAGCGCCAGCTTGTGCAGCAGGTGCTCGGGCCGGCTTTCCAGAAACAGGCCGACGCGGTGGCCCAGGCCGTAGCCGGCGGCGCGGTAGCACTGCACGAGTGCATGCACCTGCGCGGCCGCTTCGGTGTAGCTGATCTCGCGGCCCTGCGGGTCGTAGCTGCGTGCCGGGTTGGCGGGCACGGCCAGCAGGCTGTTGGGGCCGTAGGCCGCGGCGGCGCGCGCGAGGGCTTCGCCGATGGTGGTGTGGTCGTCGATGGAGATCATGGCGTGGGCAAGTGGCGTGGCAATCCAATCAGGGGTGGATGTGGACCATGGTGCAGGGCGCGGGCCAGCGGTGGCGACGGGACAGTGTAGGCATGCGGTGGATGCAATGCCTGCCACGCAGGGTGCATTTCACGCCGCCGCCCGCGCCTGGCGCCGGAACTCGGCGGGCGAATGCCCCGTCCAGCCGCGAAAGGCGCGGATGAAGCTCTTTTCGTTGACAAAGCCTGCCGCCTCGGCCACCTGCTTGATGGGGCGGTCGGTGCGGTGCAGCAAGTCCTTGGCGCGGCTCTGGCGCACCTCGTCTTTGAGGCCCTGCAGTGTGGCGCCTTCTTCCTTGAGCTGGCGGTGCAGCGTGCGCGGCGATACATGCAGCAGGTGGGCCAGGGTCTCGGCGCTGTGCAGCGGCAGGGCCGTTGCAGCATGCCCGCCTTGCCCCGCCTGCGCAGTGCCCAGCAGCTGCCGCACGCGCTGCACCAGCAGGCGGTCGCGCCGGTATTGCAGCACCGTCAGGGGCAGGGCGTGCTGCAGCATCTGGCGCAAGGCTGCCTCATCGCGCCGCAGGGGCAGGGCCAGGTAGCGGGCGTCAAACGTGATGGCCGTTTGGGCCGCGCTGAAGGTGACAGGCGTGCGGAACAGCACGCCGTAGGCCTGGGCATGCGTGGGCGCAGCAAAGGCAAATTGCGCCGACTGCAGCGGGATGCGCGAATCCACAAGCCAGCACGACAGCCCCAGCACATTGCGCAGCATGGACACAAGGCAGAACTCGCGCAGCGGGCCCAGGTCGCGGGCCTCCGTAATGGAGAGCGTGGTGGTGGCAGCCTGTGAACTGAGGTGCAGTGCGATGTCCTCGGTCAGCAAGCCATGGTGGCGGCACCAGCGCGCCAGCGCTACGCCCAGGTGCGGCGCGCTGATGGACGCGCGCGCCAGCATGCCGTAGCTGCCCCAGGGCAGGCGGCGGCTGAACCAGCCCAGCGCCTCGTCGTCCAGTTCCTGCATGGCGGCGGCCGACACCTGTTCCATCTGCCATGCGGTGATGCGGGCGTGGTCGTCGTCCAGCAGTTGCGGCGCAATTTGTGCCTGGGCCAGTGCGCGGTGGGGGCTCAGCTTCCGTTGCTCGTAAGCCCGGGCGATTGCCCGCACAAAAGCAATGGGGGTGACTGCCGGCGTGTGTGCCGCCGTGAGCGGCTGCGCCGGGGAGCTCGCGCAGGGGTTAAGGGATTCCACGCTGCAGAGTGTGCCGCAGTCATGGCACGATTTGCAACCTTTGTGGCAACCTGGCTCGGAACCTGGCTTTTATGCTTGGGGGTATTCGCTGTGGCGCCCAGGCGCGCGGCTCCGGCAGCCGCGCGATGGTCGGGGCTCTGGTGCAGCGTTCCCGATGTCGGTGACAGGCTGGTGCCACAAGTGCAGGGTGCGCGACGACATCAAGGCCCCGCCCGTTCTCGTTGAACAGAAAACCGCTTGAAAGAGCACGACAGCATGACCATTCTCGACACCCAACTCAACGCCCGCTCGGCGGACTTTCTGGCCAACGCCGCCGCCATGCGCGCGCTGGTGGATGACCTGCGCGCCCAGCTCGACAAGGTGGCTCAGGGCGGCAACACTGAGACGAGCAGGGCTGCCCGCGCCAAGCATGTGGCCCGCGGCAAGCTGTTGCCGCGCGAGCGCGTGCAGATGCTGCTCGACCCCGGTACGCCGTTTCTGGAGCTGGCGCCGCTGGCCGCGCTGAACATGTACAACAACGACGCGCCCAGCGCGGGCCTCATCGCGGGCATTGGCCGCGTGAGCGGCGTGGACTGCATGATCGTGTGCAACGACGCCACGGTGAAGGGCGGCACCTATTACCCGCTCACCGTCAAGAAGCACCTGCGCGCCCAGGAAGTGGCGCAACAAAACCACCTGCCTTGCATCTACCTGGTGGATTCGGGCGGCGCCAACCTGCCGAATCAAGACGAGGTCTTCCCCGACCGCGACCACTTTGGCCGCATCTTCTTCAACCAGGCCAATATGAGCGCCATGGGTATCTCGCAGATTGCCGTGGTCATGGGCAGTTGCACGGCGGGCGGCGCGTATGTGCCCGCGATGAGTGACGAGTCCATCATCGTCAAGAATCAGGGCACCATCTTTTTGGGCGGCCCGCCACTGGTCAAAGCCGCCACGGGCGAGGTCGTCACCGCCGAAGACCTGGGCGGCGGTGACGTGCACACGCGCCTGTCCGGCGTGGCCGACCACCTGGCGCAGAACGACCTGCACGCACTGCAGCTGGCACGCAATGCAGTGCGCAATTTGAATAAAAACAAGGCTCTAGCGCCCGCGGATAAAGCGCCAATAGCTCCTAAATTCGCAGCAGAGGAACTCTACGGCGTGATCCCCGTAGACACGCGCAAACCCTTTGACGTGCGCGAGATCATCGCCCGCATCGTTGACGGCAGTGAGTTTGACGAGTTCAAGGCGCGCTACGGCACCACACTGGTCACGGGCTTTGCGCGCATCGAGGGCATGGCTGTGGGCATCATCGCCAACAACGGCATTTTGTTCAGCGAGTCGGCGCTCAAGGCCACGCATTTCATCGAGCTGTGCTGCCAGCGCAAGATTCCGCTCGTGTTTTTGCAGAACATCACCGGCTTCATGGTGGGCCGCAAGTACGAAAACGAAGGCATTGCCCGCAACGGCGCCAAGATGGTCACGGCTGTGGCCACGGCCAGCGTGCCCAAGTTCACCATCATCATCGGCGGCAGTTTTGGCGCGGGCAACTACGGAATGTGTGGCCGGGCGTACTCACCCCGCTTCCTGTGGATGTGGCCCAACGCCCGCATCAGCGTGATGGGTGGTGACCAGGCCGCTGGCGTGCTGGCCACCGTCAAGCGCGACGGCATCGAGGCCAAGGGCGGGCAGTGGAGCATGGAGGAAGAGGAAGCCTTCAAGGCCCCCATCCGCCGCCAATACGAAGACCAGGGCCACCCCTACTACGCCACCGCCCGCCTGTGGGACGACGGCGTGATCGACCCCGCCGACACCCGCCGCGTGCTGGCGCTGGGCCTGGCGGCCACGCGCAACGCGCCGATCGAAGACACCAAGTTCGGCCTGTTCCGCATGTGACCGCGCCGGGAGCTGCCATGGACGCTGTTGCCCACTTCACCCAGCTTGCGCGCTACAACGTGTGGGCCACGGCGCGCCTGCTCGATGCCGTGCGGGCGCTGCCGGATCACTGCGGCATTGACCGCGCTGGGCCAGCCCTGTCCGGAGCGGAACCTTGTCTACTTCTTGCAAAACCCGTCTAAGCCATGAGCAGCCAGAACCTTTCCATCACCCAGACCGGCGCCGTGGCGCGCATTACGCTCACGCAGCCCGAGATCCGCAACGCCTTCAGCGACGAAGTCATTGCCGAGATCACGGCGGCCTTCATGGATGTGGGCAGCCGCGCCGATGTGCGAGCTGTGGTGCTGGCAGCGGAAGGCCCTGCCTTCTGCGCCGGTGCCAACCTCAACTGGATGCGCCGCATGGCCGACTACACGCAGGGCGAGAACATCGCCGACGCGGGCAAGCTGGCCGAGATGCTGCGCGTGATCTACGAGTGTCCCAAGCCAACAATAGCCCGCGTGCAGGGCGATGTGTATGCCGGCGGCATGGGCCTGGTGGCCGCGTGCGACATGGCCGTGGCGGTGGACACGGCGGGTTTTTGCCTCAGCGAAGTCAAGCTGGGGCTCATCCCCGCCACCATCAGCCCCTATGTGATCCGCGCCATGGGCGCACGCGCGGCGCACCGGTACTTTCTGACGGCCGAACGCTTTGGCGCGGCAGAAGCCTTGCGCATCGGCTTCGTGCATGAAGTGGTGGCCGCAGACCAGCTCGACGCCAAGGTCGATGAACTGCTCAAAGCCCTGACCACCGCCAGCCCCAACGCCGTGCGCGTGTGCAAGAAGCTGGTGATGGATGTGGCAGAGCGCGAGATCACCGCCGACCTGATTGCCGCCACCGTGCAGGGCATTGCCGACATCCGCGCCAGCGACGAGGGCAAGGAAGGCGTGCAGTCGTTCCTGAACAAGCGCAAGCCGAACTGGTTGGGCTGATCGGTGCAGGCCATGGACACCCTCTGGTTCAACATCGTTCAGTGGCTCCACACGCTGGGGCTGCATGTGGATGGCGGCACCGCGCGCGCCGTGGGCGACGCGGCGGCCACAGCAACTGCAAAACTCGACATGCCCAGCCTGCTGGCGCTGGCCGCCGCGCTGGGTTGGGCCAGCGGGTTTCGGCTGTATGCCGTGGTGTTCCTCGTTGGCATGATGGGTGTGCTGGGCTGGATGCCCCTGCCGCCCGGCTTGGCGATGCTGCAGCACCCGCTGGTGCTGATGGTCAGCGGCTTCATGCTGATGGTGGAGTTTTTTGCCGACAAGGTGCCCTGGGTGGACAGTGCCTGGGACGCCGTGCACGCTGTCATCCGCGTGCCTGCAGGCGCTGCGTTGGCCTACGGCGTGTTCGGCGCCGACAACGCCACCATGGCCGTGGTGGCGGGGCTGCTGGGGGGCTCGCTCTCTGCCACGGCCTTGGCCACCAAGATGACCACGCGCGCGGCGGTAAACACATCGCCCGAGCCGTTTTCCAACTGGGGCCTGTCGTTCTTTGAAGACGGCCTGGTGGTGGCCGTGGTGTGGCTGGCCACGCAGCACCCGGTGGCGTTCGGCATTGCGTTGGTCGTGATGGTGATCGTTTCGGTGCTGCTGCTGGTGGTGCTGTTCAAGTTTCTGCGCGCGGTGGTGCGGCGTCTTTCCTCTTTCTTTTCTGGTTCTGCCAAGGTGGCTTAAATGTTCAAAAAGATTCTGATCGCCAATCGCGGTGTTCTGGCCTTCGGCCAGGCGAAGCAAAGCACCCGCGCAGCGGATGTTTCTGCAAATTGCTTGGCACGCGCAGCGTGCGCAGGCGATCTCGCCGCGGGAGGGCGCCATGTTTAAAAAGATCCTGATTGCGAATCGCGGCGAGATCGCTTGCCGAGTGGCCGCGACCGCCAAGCGCCTGGGCGTGAAAACCGTCGCCGTGTACTCCGACGCCGATGCCAACGCCAAACATGTCGCCGTGTGCGACGAGGCCGTGCACATCGGCGGCAGCGCGCCCAAGGACAGCTACCTGCGCTGGGAGCGCATCATCGACGCTGCCAAGGCCACGGGCGCGCAGGCCATCCACCCCGGCTACGGCTTCTTGAGCGAGAACGAAGACTTTGCCCAGGCCTGTGCCGACGCAGGCCTGGTCTTCATCGGCCCGCCCGCCAGCGCCATCAATGCGATGGGGCTGAAGGCCGAGTCCAAGCGCCTCATGGAGCAGGCCCAGGTGCCCCTGGTGCCCGGCTACCACGGTGCTGACCAGGACCGCGCTCTGCTGCAGCGCGAGGCGGACCGCATTGGCTACCCGGTGCTCATCAAGGCCAGCGCTGGCGGCGGTGGCAAGGGCATGCGCGCGGTGGACAAGGCCGAGGACTTTGCCGCGGCGCTCGACTCCTGCAAGCGCGAGGCCATCAACAGCTTTGGTGACGACGCGGTGCTGGTGGAGAAGTACGTGCAGCGCCCCCGCCACATCGAGATCCAGGTGTTTGGCGACACGCACGGCAACTGCGTGTACCTGTTCGAGCGCGACTGCTCGGTGCAGCGCCGCCACCAGAAAGTGCTGGAAGAAGCCCCCGCCCCTGGCATGACGCCCGAGCTGCGCGCCCGCATGGGCGAGGCCGCCGTCGCCGCCGCACGGGCGGTGAACTACGTGGGCGCGGGCACGGTGGAGTTCATCGTCGAGCAGCCCGGCGGCTACGACGCCCCGGAGCAGATGAAGTTCTATTTCATGGAGATGAACACCCGCCTGCAGGTGGAGCACCCCGTGACCGAGGCCATCACCGGCCTGGATCTGGTGGAGTGGCAGCTGCGTGTGGCGTCCGGCGAGCCTTTGCCTTTGAGGCAGGAAGACCTGCGCATCCACGGCCATGCCATCGAGGCGCGCATCTGCGCCGAGAACCCCGACAACAACTTCCTGCCTGCCACAGGGGCGCTCAACGTGTACGCGCTGCCCGAGTGCGTGACGTTTGAACGGGGTGCAGTCCGCGTGGATTCCGGCGTGCGCCAGGGCGATGCGATCAGCCCGTTCTACGACTCCATGGTGGCCAAGCTCATCGTGCACGGCGACACGCGCGAGCAGGCGCTGGCGCGGCTGGATGAAGCCCTGACGCAGACCCACATCGTGGGCCTGGCAACCAATGTGCAGTTTCTGCGCCGCGTGGCACGCACTGAGGCATTTGCCAGCGCCAAGCTCGACACCGCGCTGATTCCGCGCGAGCAGGCCGTGCTGTTCCACCAGGAAAGCGTGGGCCTGCCCCTGGCCGCTGCCGCTGCCGTGGCGCAAACCCTGCTGCGCGAGCGCGCCAGCGAGGGCGTGGACCCGTTCAGCTGCCGCGACGGTTTCCACACGCATGGCGTGGTGCAGCGCCGCTTTGAGTTCGAGTTTGGTGGCGAGCACGCCAAGGCCTGGCTGACCTACGAGCGCGGTGGCAGCCTGCACCTGGCGGTGGGTGAGGGTGCCGCGCAGGTGGCGAGCCCGTTGGTGTTCAGTGCCTTGGCGCAGGGCATCGAATTGCAGTTTGCCGGCCAGCGCACGCGCGCTGCCGTGTATGCGCAGGGCGAGGTGGACCATGTCTTCACCCCGCTGGGCGCCACGCAGATCACCGCCATCGACCTGCTGGCCCACGCGGGCGAGGCAGCGGCCGAAGGTGGGCGCCTGACCGCCCCCATGCCTGGCAAGGTGGTGTCGTTCGCCGTGAAGGCGGGCGATGCCGTGACCCGGGGCCAGCCGCTGGCGGTGATGGAAGCCATGAAGATGGAGCACACCATTGCCGCGCCGGTCGATGGCGTGGTGGCCGAGCTCCTGTACGCGCCCGGCGACCAGGTGACCGAAGGGGCCGAGTTGCTGAAACTGGTGGTGGCTGAAAAGGCGTAATGCCCCGGTGGGAACCCCCGTGCGCGACAGCACCGGGGGCGTAATGCCGTTACCCTTGGCCGCCATGAAAATCACCTTTTGCTGTACCGATACCAAGGCCGAGCCCTGGCTCCAGGGCCTGCAGGCCGCCCTGCCGCAGGCCGATATCACCGTCTGGAAACCCGGCGCGCCGCAGGCCGACTACGCCGTGGTCTGGGCGCCGCCCCAGCAGTTCATGGA
Organism: Acidovorax sp. T1; assembly: GCF_002176815.1. Taxonomy (NCBI): domain Bacteria; kingdom Pseudomonadati; phylum Pseudomonadota; class Betaproteobacteria; order Burkholderiales; family Comamonadaceae; genus Acidovorax; species Acidovorax sp. T1. Next base: position 700,163 of record NZ_CP021648.1, read on the forward strand.
CGAACAGCAGGGCATCAAAGCCCTGTTCAACATTGGCGCGGGCGTGGATGCGCTGCTCAAGCTGCGCCTGCCGCCCGCTGCACTGGTGGTGCGGCTGGACGATGCCGGCATGGCCGTGCAGATGGCCGAGTACGTGTGCCACGCGGTCATCCGCCATTTCCGCGAATTCGACCAGTACGAAGCCGGCATGCGCGCGGGGCAATGGGCCTACCGCAAGCCGCGCCTGCGCCAGGATTTCCCCGTGGGCGTGATGGGCCTGGGCGTGCTGGGCGAGCGTGTGGCCAAGGCGCTGGCGCAGTTTGATTTTCCGATCAACGGCTGGAGTCGCAGCCCGAAGGCGATTGACGGCGTGCGTGCTTTTACGGGCGCGGATCAATTCAACGACTTTCTGGCCGCCAGCCGCGTGCTGGTCAACCTGCTGCCGCTCACGCCGGACACGCAGGACATCCTGAACCGTGACAACCTGGCGCGCCTGCAGCCGGGCGGCTACGTCATCAACGTGGCGCGCGGCGCGCACCTGGTGGATGCCGACCTGCTGGCGCTGCTGGACAGCGGCCATCTTGCTGGCGCCACGCTCGACGTGTTCCGCACCGAGCCGCTGCCCGCCGGTCATCTGTTCTGGAACCACCCCCAAATCACCGCCACGCCCCACACCTCGGCGCGCACGCTGCGCGAGGAAAGCATTGCCCAGATCGCAGGCAAGATCGGCGCCCTGGCGCGGGGCGAGGCCATTGCCGGTATCGTGGACCCCGGGCGCGGCTATTGACCGGGCCGCCGGCCCGCAGATTGGATGGAAGGACTTTCCCATGCGCATTCCCCCACGCGTCAAACTCGTCGATGTCGGCCCGCGCGACGGCCTGCAAAACGAAAAATCTCCCGTGCCGGCCGCCGTCAAGATCGGCCTGGTGCACCGCCTGCAGGACGCAGGCCTGAAAAACATCGAAGTCACCAGCTATGTGTCGCCCAAATGGGTGCCGCAGATGGCCGACAACCACGAGGTGATGGGCGGCATCGCGCGCCAGGGCGGCGTCGTTTATTCGGTGCTCACGCCCAACCTCAAGGGCTTCGAAGCCGCCGTGCTCGACCGGCCCGACGAAATCGTGGTGTTCGGCTCGGCCAGCGAGGCCTTCAGCCAGAAAAACATCAACTGCTCCATTGCCGAAAGCATTGAGCGCTTTGCGCCCGTGGTCGAGGCGGCGCGCGCAGCGGGCATTGCCGTGCGCGGCGCCATGAGCTGCACCGTGGGCTGCCCCTATGAAGGCGAGGTGGCGCCCGAGTGCGTGGCGTATCTGGCGGGCCTGATGAAGCAGATCGGCGTGCAGCATGTGGGCGTGGCCGACACCATTGGCGTGGGCACGCCGCGCAAGGTGCAGCGCGCCGTCGAGGCCACGCTGCAGCATTACGGCATTGACGACATTTCGGGCCATTTCCACGACACCTATGGCCAGGCGCTGGCCAACACCCTGGCCACGCTGGAGATGGGCGTGTGGCAGTTCGACACCTCGGTGGCGGGCCTGGGCGGCTGCCCCTACGCCAAGGGCGCCACGGGCAACGTGGCCACCGAAGACGTGGTTTACATGCTGCACGGCATGGGCATCGAGACGGGCATTGACCTCGACAAGCTCGTGGACGCGGGCGCCTACATCAGCGATTTCCTGGGCCGCAAGCCCCACTCGCGCGCGGCCACGGCGCTGCTCGCCAAGAGGGCCGGCTGATGGCGCCGGCAGAGCAAGCCATGTGCGGCGCTCAGCTAAAGGCGCTGCCCGAAGGGGTGCAGCGGGTGGCGGCGGCCCTGCAGGCCCAGGGCCACCCCCATATGCCGCGCATGCTCGACGACGCCGCGCGCACCGCGCAGCAGGCGGCCGATGTGCTGGGCATTCTGGTGGGGCAGGTGGCCAAGAGCATCATCTTTCGGCGCAAGAGCGACGACGCTGCGGTGCTGGTCATCACCTCGGGCGACCGGCGCGTGGACGAAAAAAAGGTCGAGGCCCATGTGGGCAAGATCGGCCGGGCCGATGCCGGTTTCGTGAAGGAGCGCACGGGGTTTTCGATCGGCGGTGTCTCGCCCATCGCGCACGCCACGCCGCCGGTCACGCTGATCGACCAGGAGCTGCTGCGCTTTGACGTGGTGTGGGCGGCCGCCGGGCACCCGCATGGCGTTTTTGCGCTGCATCCGGGCGACTTGCAGCGCCTGACAGGCGCCCCGGTGGTGGACGTGGTGCAGGAGGTGGTGGCATGAATGCTGCAAAATCAATAGCTGCTCGCGCACAACTGTTAAGCGCTGCAGGCTATTTTGATGCCGATTCAAACGAGGTGATCCCGTCGCCCTGCATCTCGGTGTGCCGCATGACCGAAGACCAGAGCCGCTGCGAGGGATGCTTTCGCACCATCCCCGAGATCCGCGCCTGGGCACTGGCCGACAGCGCCGAGCGCCTGGCCATCTGGGCGCGGTTGGCGCAGCGCGCCGGCATGCCATTCCCGCCCGAAGCCGTGGCCAAGGAGCCGACATGAAGCACATCACCTTCTACCTGGACTTTGTCTCGCCCTACGCCTGGCTGGCCTTCGAGCGCCTGCCCGAGGTGCTGGAAGGCCTGAGCTACAGCGTGGAATACCGCCCGGTGCTGCTGGGTGCGCTGCTCAAGCAGCATGGCAACCCGGGGCCGGCGGGCATTCTTCCGAAGCGCGACTGGACTTACCGCCATGTCACCTGGCTGGGCCACTCGCTGGGCGTGCCGCTTGCGATGCCGGCGCGGCATCCGTTCAATCCGCTGCCCTTGTTGCGCCAGGCGCTGGCCTGCAGCCGCGACGGCCGCATCAACCGCTTTGTGGCCGGCACGCTGCTGCGCCATGTGTGGCAGGGCGGGCACGACGCGCTGGATGCGCAGCGCCTCACGGCCCTGGCCGCCGCGCTGGAGCCGCAGCTGCAGCCCGACGATGCCGACGGTGCCCGCGCCAAGGCGCTGCTGCGCAGCAACACCGATGCCGCCGCCGCGCGCGGCGTGTTTGGCGTGCCGGCCTTCGAGGTCGATGGCAAGGTCTTCTGGGGCTTGGACAGCCTGACCATGTTGCGCGCTTATCTGGAAGGCGACAACTGGTTCGAGCACGAATGGGACGCCGCTGCAAGCGTGGCGCAAGGCCTGCCGGGTTGAATGGAGCGGCCGTTCGTCCCAGCGGCCCCTTCATCGCCCCACCATGCCCAATGCTTTCAACTTTGCCGCCTCGCCCTTTGACTGCCTGAGCCCGGACGAACAGCGCCTGGTGCGCGCCAGCGTCGATATTGCGTATTTCCCCGCAGGCGCCGTGGTGCTGGACGTGGGCGTGGCCCCCACGCACCTGTTCGTCATCATCAAGGGCTACGTCACGCAGACCGAGGGCGACGAGGTGCTGGCCAGCTACGGCCCCGACGACTGCTTTGACGGCTGCGGCCTGATGACCGGGCGCGTGGGCAGCCGCTTCGTGGCGGCCGAGGAGGTGGTGGCCTACCAGCTCGCGCGCGAGGCGGTCAACGAACTCATCGCGCGCAACACCACGTTCGGCGCGCTGCTGTTTTCCGACCTGGGCCAGAAGCTCAGCGCGCTGGCGCAGCGCGCCGACCAGCACGAGCGCCAGTCGCTCACCATGGCACGCGTGGACCAGGCCTTCCTGCGCCCGGCGCACACCGTGGATGCCAGCACCGACATCGTCTCGGTGGTGCGGCTGTTCCAGGCGCAGCGCACCACCAGTGTGCTGGTGACCGGCCTGAACAACGTGCCCGGTGGCGGGCTGGGCATCTTCACCAACACCAGCCTGCAGCGCGCCATCCTGGATGGCCGCCCGCTGAATGAGCTGGCCGTGGGCGAGCTGGCGAGCAGCCCGGTGGTGACCATGCGGCCTTCGGATTTGCTGGGCGACGCCATGGCGCTCATGCTGCGCCGGCGCGTGCACCGTCTCGTGGTGGTGGAGGACGGCGGCCAGGTGCGCGGCATCCTGGAGGCGCTGGACCTGTTCAGCTTCCTGGCCAACCATTCGCACCTGATCACGGTGCAGATCGAACATGCCCAGGACCTGCCCGCGCTGGCGCAGGCGGCGGCGCAGATCACGCGGCTGATCGCGGCGCTGTACCGCGGCGGCACGCGCATCGGCCTGATGGCAAGGCTGGTGCAGCAGCTCAACGCCCGGCTGTTCGAGCGCGCCTGGGCCATGGTGGCGCCGGCCGACCTGGTGGCCCACAGCTGCCTGTTCGTCATGGGCAGCGAGGGGCGTGGCGAGCAACTGCTCAAGACCGACCAGGACAACGGCCTGGTGCTGCGCGACGGCTACACCGCGCCGCCCGAGCTCGATGCCATCTGCCAGCGCTTTTCCGAAGTGCTGGCGAGCTTCGGCTACCCCGAATGCCCCGGCCGCATCATGGTCAGCAACCCCGACTGGCGCGGCACGGCGAGCAGCTTCAGCCAGCGCGTGCGCCAGTGGCTGCTGCAGCCCGAGGGCGACAGCCTCATGCAGCTGGCGATCTTTCTCGATGCGCACGCGGTGGCGGGCGACGCCGCGCTGCTGGCCACCGTGCGCGAGCGCGTGATGGCGCTGGCCACCGACAACGACGCCGTGCTGGCGCGTTTTGCCGCGGCAATCGAAAACTTTGGCGGCCCCGCGGGCTGGTGGAGCCGTCTGTTCGGCCTGGGCGACGAAGGCCACGCCATCAGCCTGAAAAAGGCGGGCATCTTCCCCATCGTGCACGGCGTGCGCAGCCTGGCCCTGGCCCGGCGCGTGGCCGCCACCGGCACGGCCGAGCGCATCGCGGCCCTGGTGGCCGATGGCATGCTCGAAGCGGCGCTGGGCGACGAGCTGGTGCAGAGCCTGCACTTCCTGATGGGCCTGCGCCTGAAGGCCGGCCTGGCCGAGATCGACACCGGCCGCGCGGTCACCGGCCATGTCGATCCCGAACGCCTGAGCAGCCTGGAGCGCGACCTGCTCAAAGACGCGCTGGCCGTGGTCAAGCGCTTCAAGGTGCTGCTTCACCAGCGCCTGCGGCTGGACATGTTGTGAAGGCAGTCACCGGTCCGCACGGCTGGCTGGCGCCATTGCGGCGCCAATGGCTGCTCTACCACCTGGCCGATCCGGCCTATGCCTTCCTGTTCGATCCGCCGCCGCCCGATGAATGGGTGGCCCTCGACTGCGAGACCACGGGGCTGAACCGGCGCAGCGATGAAATCATCGCCATTGGTGCCGTGCGCATCGTGGGCCAACGCATCCTGACCAGCGAGCGGCTCGAATTGCTGGTGCGCCCGGGCAAAGGCGTGCCGGCCGACAGTGTGCGCATCCACCGCCTGCGCGAGCGGGACGTGGCGCAGGGCCTGCCGCTGGCGCAGGCCATGCACCAGCTGCTGCACTTCATCGGCAGCCGCCCGCTGGTGGGTTACTTTCTCGAATTCGATGTGGCCATGCTCAACCGCGCCATTTGGCCGCTGCTGGGCATGAGGCTGCCGCAGCCCAAGATTGAAGTGTCAGCCCTGTATTACGAGCACAAGTTCCGGCAACTTCCGCCCTACCAGCAGCAGGACAACGCCGACATCGACCTGCGTTTTGCCACCCTGATGGACGACCTGGGATTGCCCCGGCGCGAGGCGCACGACGCACTGAACGACGCTGTCATGGCGGCGCTGGCCTTTATCAAGCTGCGCCAGTTGCAGGGCGCAGGCTGAACCTGGGCTGCAGCCAATGCTGCATTAGTCTTTGAGTAAAAACGGTCTGTAGCGCTTATCCATCAAGCGCTAATAGCTATTGTTTTGATAGTAATCGGCGGTGGTGCAGACCCTGTGGCAGACGCAAAAAAGCCGGGCAGGATGGCCCGGCTGGGGTGGTGCGGCACAGCGGGAATGCCGCTGCGCCGCAAGGTTGCGCCGTCTTAGTGGCCTGATGCGCCTGCTGCCCCGAAGCCCGTCTCCGACCGCACCTGCTGTGCCGGGAACGCAGCGCGCTCGCGCGCGGCGTTGGCGCTCTTGTCGGTGATCGAGAACAGCCAGATGCCCACGAAGCCGATGGTCATCGAGAACAACGCCGGCGAGGTGTAGGGGAACAGTGCCGAGCCGGCCGGGTAGCCCAGCGTGGCTTCCCACACCGAGGGCGACACCACCGTCAGGCCCACCGACGAGATCAGGCCCAGGAAACCGCCAATCACCGCGCCGCGCGTGGTGCAGTCTTTCCAGAGCACCGACAGGAACAGCACCGGGAAGTTGGCCGAGGCGGCGATGGCAAAGGCCAGCGAGACCATGAACGCGATGTTCTGCTTCTCAAAAACAATGCCCAACACCACGGCGATCAGGCCCAGGGCCAGCGTGGTGATGCGCGAAACCTTCAGTTCGGCGGCGCTGTCGGCCTTGCCCTTCTTGAACACCGTGGCATACAGGTCGTGCGAAACGGCCGAGGCGCCCGAGAGCGTGAGGCCCGCCACCACGGCCAGGATGGTGGCAAACGCCACCGCCGAAATGAAGCCATAGAAGATGTTGCCGCCCACCGACTTGGCCACCAGCACCGCCGCCATGTTGGCCGTGCCCGCGCCGCCGTGGATCACGCCCTTGACGACATCCGCGAACTCGGGGTTGGTCAGCACCAGGGTGATGGCGCCAAAGCCGATGATGAAGATCAGCACATAAAAATAGCCGATCCAGGTGGTGGCCCACAGCACCGACTTGCGCGCCTGCTTGGCATCGGGCACCGTGAAGAAGCGCATCAGGATGTGCGGCAGCCCGGCGGTGCCGAACATCAGCGCCATGCCGAACGAGATGGCCGAGATCGGGTCCTTGATGAAGCCGCCCGGGCCCATGATGCCCAGGCCCTTCTTGGCTGCCTCTTCGGCCGACATGCCGGTGTTGGCGGCGATCTGCGTGCGCACTTCGACGCCCTTGGCAAACAGCGCCTCGGGGCTGAAGCCGTATTGCGCCAGCACCATGAAGGCCATAAAGGTCACACCCGCCAGCAGGAGGCAGGCCTTGATGATCTGCACCCAGGTGGTGGCGGTCATGCCGCCAAACAGCACATAGATCATCATCAGCGCGCCAACGATGACCACGGCCATCCAGTATTCCAGGCCAAACAACAGCTTGATGAGCTGGCCGGCGCCGACCATCTGCGCGATCAGGTAGAACGCCACCACCACCAGCGTGCCCGAGGCGGCAAACGCGCGGATGGGGCCTTGCTGAAAGCGGTAGCCCGCCACGTCGGCGAAGGTGAACTTGCCCAGGTTGCGCAGCCGCTCGGCCATCAGGAAGGTGATGATGGGCCAGCCCACCAGGAAGCCGATGGAGTAGATGAGACCGTCGTAGCCGGTGGCCATCACGGCCGCCGAAATGCCCAGGAACGAGGCCGCCGACATGTAGTCGCCGGCAATCGCCAGGCCATTCTGAAAGCCGGTGATGCCGCCACCAGCGGTATAAAAGTCGGAGGCCGACTTGGTCTTGGCCGCCGCCCATTTGGTGATCCACAGCGTGCCGGCGACGAAGGCGCCGAACATGATGATGGCCGTCCAGTTGGTCGCCTGCTTGGCGGCCTGGCCCAGGTCGGCACCGGCCGCTTGCGCCGCGCCGGATGCTGCCAGCAAGGCCAGCAGCACCAGGGCGCTGCCTGCGTGTTTTTGGATGGCGTTCATCGCGATGCGTCCTTCAGGATGTCTTTGGTCAGGGTGTCGAATTCGCCATTGGCGCGGCGCACGTAGATGCCGGTGATCACGATCGTGAAGATGATCACGCCCATGCCGATCGGAATGCCCAGCGAGGTCACGCCGGCGCCAATGGGCTGCGCCAGGAACGGCTTGTCGAAGGCAATCAGGGCGATGTAGCCGTAGTACACGACCAGCATCAGTGCCGTCAGGAAGATGCCCAGGCGGTTGCGCTTGGTGCGCAATTCCAGGTACTTCGGATGGCTTTGTATTTTCTGGACCATCGGGTCGCTCATGGATGTCTCTCCTCAAGGTTGTGCGCTGAAAGCGCAATGTGGGGCGGCATGTCGCACCGCATGGCGCAATTCTGAGAATTCGCACTGACCAAGCGCTTACGAAACGGGGTGTTGCAGTGGCATGCGCGCCGGAAATGGGGCGCTGCGCCGGCGGGGAAGAAAACGGGTTGGTAAGCAATTACCCGGCTATTTTTCGCATCAAAAAATGCCATGCGAGGGTTACTACCCAAGCCGTAAGAATCGCGGAAGTTTCGTGTCAATTTCTGTAAGAAACGCGTCAGAGCGGTGTCAGTAGCGCAATGGATAGTGACCCCACAGGTAATTTGTATGTGCCTGTAAATTCAATAAATCCAAGGAGACAACCATGGCAACGCAACATCCCGCACCGCGGCCGATGTCCGCCGAAGAGAAGAAGGTCATCTTCGCTTCGTCGCTCGGTACCGTATTCGAGTGGTACGACTTTTATCTCTACGGCTCGCTGGCGGCCATCATTGCCAAGCAGTTCTTCAGCGGACTGGATGCGGGCGCGGCCTTCATCTTCGCGCTGCTGGCGTTTGCGGCAGGCTTCCTGGTGCGGCCATTCGGCGCCATCGTGTTCGGCCGCCTGGGCGACATGATCGGGCGCAAATACACCTTCCTGGTCACCATCCTGATCATGGGCCTGTCGACGTTTATCGTCGGCTTGCTACCCAGCTACGCCACCATCGGCGTCGCGGCCCCGGTGATCCTGATTGCGTTGCGCATGTTGCAGGGCCTGGCGCTGGGCGGTGAGTATGGCGGTGCCGCCACCTATGTGGCCGAGCATGCGCCGCACGGCAAGCGCGGTGCCTACACCTCCTGGATCCAGACCACGGCCACGATGGGCCTGTTCCTGAGTCTGCTGGTAATTCTGGGCGTGCGCCTGAGCCTCGGTGAAGCCGTGTTCCAGGACTGGGGCTGGCGCATTCCGTTCCTGGTGTCCATCCTGCTGCTGGGCATCTCGGTGTGGATCCGCCTGTCGCTGTCGGAATCACCGGCCTTCCAGAAAATGAAGGCCGAGGGCAAGACTTCCAAGGCACCGCTGACCGAGTCGTTCGGCCAATGGAAGAACCTGAAGATCGTGATCCTGGCACTGGTCGGCCTGACGGCTGGCCAGGCCGTGGTCTGGTATTCGGGTCAGTTCTACGCGCTGTTCTTCCTGACACAGCAACTGAAGGTGGACAACACCACTGCCAACCTGATGATCGCTGCCGCGCTGCTGCTGGGCACTCCTTTCTTCGTGGTGTTCGGTGCCCTGTCGGACAAGATCGGCCGCAAGCCCATCATCATGGCCGGCTGCCTGCTGGCGGTGGTGACCTACTTCCCCGTCTTCAAGGCGCTGACCGAAGCGGCCAACCCGGACCTGGCCCGTGCCCAGGCCTCGGCTGGCGTGGTGGTGACGGCCGACCCGGCATCGTGCTCGTTCCAGGGCAATCCGGTGGCGCGCGAAATCGATTTCCGCAGCTCGTGCGACATCGCCAAGCGCTACCTGGTGCAGAACTCGGTGAGCTATGACAACGTGGCAGGCCCAGCGGGCTCGCCGGCCGTGATCAAGATCGGTGACAAGACGGTCGAGGCGCCCACCGGCAACGTGGTCAACCTCAAGTTCGATGAAGCGTCCGCCAAGGCCATCGCCGCCTTCAAGAAGGAAGTGGCCGAAGACCTGAAGGCGGCCGGTTACCCGTCCAAGGCCGACCCCGCCAAGACCAACAAGGTCCTGACGGTGGGTCTGTTGTTCTGGTTGGTGCTGCTGGTGACGATGGTCTATGGCCCGATTGCCGCCATGCTGGTGGAAATGTTCCCGACCCGCATCCGCTACACCTCGATGAGCCTGCCTTACCACATCGGCAACGGCTGGTTCGGCGGCCTGCTGCCCACCACGGCTTTTGCCATCGTGGCGCAAACCGGCAACATGTACAACGGCCTGTGGTACCCCATCATCATCGCGGGCATGACCCTGGTGATCGGCACGCTGTTCATCCGCGAGACCAAGGACGTGGATATCTACGCCAACGACTGACGGTCACACCGCCATGTGGCCAGTGCCGGCCTCCGTCACGGAGCGCGGGCACTGTGTTCCAGAAAAGGGCCTCGCACGCTGCCATCCAGAGCTGCGAGGCCCTTTTGTTGAGCAAGCCCCCCCATCATCCCCAGGAGATACAAGTTATGTGGAAGATCGTCGTAGGTTTCGTGCTGTTTGCGGCCCTGTCGCTGTTCGTCATCATGAAGGCCGGTGACAAGGTGGACATGTCCGGTGAAAAACACGGTGCCGACTCCCTCCATGCGCCAGAGGCGCCCGCCAGTGCGGCCGCACCCGCTGCGGCGCCCGCTGCAAGCGCACCGTAACGGTGTTTTCCCGCCCTTCACCGTGACGCAAATGGTGCGGTTTGTGCACCGTGGCGGTGCGGCGTAGCGGGAGTGGATGCAACTGTTGTGGCGGCGCATCACTCGTGTCATCAAACTTTCAGCAAATAGTGCGTTGAAACAAGACGCGCCATAAGATCGGGTTCCCGAAGCATTTTCGGTAGTCCAGTAAAAAACTGAAACTGCCTGTGCGCCTCCTGAAGGCAACTAGTATCAAAGGAAATCTCATGCAAAAAATGACCCGCGTTGTCCTGGCTGTCCTGGCTGTTGCCGGCACCACCGCTGCAATGGCCCAGAGCAGCGTCACGCTGTACGGCCGTGTGAACACCACCGTGGAACGTCAAAAGACGGCGATGTGACCAAAACCGGTCTGTTCAACAACTCTTCGCGCTTCGGTGTGAAGGGCACGGAAGATCTGGGCGGCGGCCTGAAGGCTGGCTTCCAACTGGAAAGCGGTTTCGACTCCACTACCGGCGCTGGCACTGGCTGGCCTGGTCTTGCCAGCACGGGTTCTGGTATCAACTTCGGTCGTCAAAGCGAAGTGAATCTGTCTGGCAGCTTTGGTATGGTGCGTTTGGGCAACTTCACGCCTGAGTCGTATTACGCCACGGCTGACTATGTGGGCCTGCACAACCATGACACGGGTTCGTCTTCCGACGCCCTGTACCAGGACCCCGTTTGGTTCAACGGTCTGGGTACCAAGAACAAGATTGGTTACCGCACCCCCAGCTTCGGCGGCCTGACCGTTGATGCTGCTGTGAACCTGCACGAAAAGGCCGCTGGTACCAACAACAAGAATGGCTACGACCTGGCCGCCAATTACAACGTGGGGGCTTTGGCCCTTGGCGCTGGTTATAGCCAAGTTGATGATGACAAACAGATGGGGCTGCGCGCTCTGTACACTTTTGGTCAATTCACCGTTGGTGGTTATTACCAGCGCAATGATGAGACATTGCAGGGCACCCGCAACAACTTCCGCTTGGCTGGTATGTACGCCTTGGGAGCGTCCGAGTTCCACGTAAACGTCGGCCGTGCTGGCAAGTGGAGCGAGATCGCTGACAGCTCTGCTACGCAGTGGACCCTGGGCTACAACTACAATTTCAGCAAACGGACCAAGGTGTACGCCTTCTACACAAAGGTGGACAACAAGGCTGGCGCGACCTATATGACGGGCGCCGGTGGCCAGGACTTCAGTTCGCTGGCTTTGGGCGTTCGCCACAACTTTTAATTCCCGATCGTCAGCTGGCTTTGCTAGCTGACGCAATGGAAGCTGAAAAGGCCTTGCATCTATGTAGATGCAAGGCCTTTTTCATTGGTCTGCGCTTGCTCGCAAGAGTGCGATGTCGATGGATCTCTGTAGCGAGCGGAGGGTTGGCTTGGTGGACATGGCGGTCAGGGTCAGGGGCTCGCTGCAGCGTCCTTTGGGGCGCAAGATGCCATTTTTTACGGCATACGAGGGGGACAGTGTCCAGTCGAAAGCGAATGGAAAGCGTCTATTGCTGCAGTTGCGTCCAACTACTGAAGACGTCGTGGCCAGAAAGCAAGCCTGGCAGCTGCTGCTGGGGGTAATGCGCTGTGTGGTTGCCTGCCGCGGTGGGCGTCCTAGAATGTTTCGCCTCACACCCGAAAGACCGCCTCCATGACCCAGGGACTGATCCGTATCCGCGGCGCACGCCAGCACAACCTCAAGAACCTGGATCTGGACATCCGCACCGGTGAGCTCACGGTGGTCACGGGCCCCAGCGGCTCGGGCAAGTCCAGCCTGGTGTTCGACACGCTGTATGCCGAAGGCCAGCGCCGGTATGTGGAAACTTTCAGCGCCTACGCGCGCCAGTTCCTCGACCGCATGGACAAGCCCGCCGTGGACAAGGTCGAGGGTGTGCCCCCGGCCATTGCCATTGACCAGACCAATCCCGTGCGCTCCAGCCGCTCCACCGTGGGCACGATGACGGAGTTGAACGACCACCTCAAGCTGCTGTTCGCGCGTGCGGGCCAGTTGTTTGACAGGCAGACGGCGCAGCCCGTGCGGCACGACACGCCCGAGACCATTTATGCGGAGCTGCAGCAGCGCAGCGCCGCAGCAGGAGATCCGCGCCTCGTCCTGACATTCCCCGTGGAGTTGCCTGCGAACACCAGCGCTGAGCAGGTCGAGCAATGGCTGTCCGCCAGCGGCTTCACCAAGGTGCAGGCCGAGCGCGAAGTGGCCACGCCTACCGGTTCCCGAAAAGTTCTGGATGTGGTGGCCGACCGCTTTCGCCTGGGCAACGCTGAGAAAGCGCGGGTGATCGAGGCGATCGAAGTGGCACTGAAGCGCGGCACGGGGCGCTTGAATGTCTATGTCATCCCCCTGGCCGTTCAGACTGAGCCTGTCGAAGGCCGGGACAGCGTTTCGACAAGCTCAACGCGAACGGAATCTGGAACACTAACGCACGAACTGTGGCGCTTCTCGACAGGCCTGCATTGCCCCGATAGCGACCTGCGCTACAGCGACCCCATTCCGTCGGCCTTCTCGTTCAACTCCGCCGTGGGCGCCTGCGACAGCTGCCGGGGCTTTGGCCGCGTGATTGGCGTGGACTACGGCCTGGTCATCCCCAACGACAAGCTCACGCTGCGCGCCGGTGCCATCAAGACCATCCAGACCCCCGCGTGGAAAGAAGCGCAGGACGACCTCATGCGCCACGCCGAGACCGCCGGCATTCCGCGCGACACGCCCTGGAACAAGCTGACCGACGAGCACAAGAAGTGGGTCATCCACGGCTCGCCGAACTGGAATGGCAAGTGGAACCAGCAGTGGTACGGCATCCAACGCTTCTTTGAGTACCTGGAGAGCAAGGCCTACAAGATGCACATCCGCGTGCTCTTGTCCAAATACCGCAGCTACACGCCGTGCCCCACCTGCGCCGGTGCACGCCTCAAGACCGAAAGCCTGCTCTGGCGCATCGGCCGCAAGGAAGATGCCGATGCGGTGCTGGAGCCGGGCAAACGCTTCATGCCCGAGGGGGTGCAATGGTCGCGCGAACAGCTCGAAGCGCTGCCCGGCCTGTGCCTGCACGACCTGATGCTGCTGCCCATCGACCGCCTGCGCCAGTTCTTTGACCGCATGCAGCTACCGGTGGGCGACGACGCCAAGGGCGGCGACGCGCAAGCGCTCAAGCTGCTGCACGAAGAAATCACCACCCGCCTCAGATACCTGTGCGACGTGGGCATTGACTACCTCACGCTCGACCGGCAAAGCCGCACCCTGAGCGGCGGCGAGGTGCAGCGCATCAACCTCACCACCGCCTTGGGCACCAGCCTGGTCAACACGCTGTTCGTGCTGGACGAGCCCAGCATCGGCCTGCACCCGCGCGACATGCACCGCATCACCGAAGCCATGCTGCGCCTGCGCGATGCGGGCAACACGCTGGTGGTGGTGGAGCACGACCCGGCTGTGATGCTCGCGGCCGACCGCATGATCGACATGGGCCCCGGCCCGGGCCGCCTGGGCGGGCAGATCGTGTTTGACGGCACCACGGCCGACCTGCGCAATGCCGACACGCTCACCGGCGCCTACCTGGGCGGCCGCAAGCATGTGGGCTTTGGCTTCAAGCGCATGGTGACGGAATCCACGCCGCGCCTCATCCTCGAAGGCGCGCGCGAGCACAACCTGCAGAACGTGTCGGTCGAATTCCCCCTGCAGCGGCTGGTCACCGTCACCGGCGTCAGCGGCTCGGGCAAGTCCAGCCTGATCCAGGACGTGCTGGCCCCCGCGCTGCTGCGCCACTTCGGCAAGGCCACCGATGCGCCGGGCGCGCACGACCGCATGCTGGGCGCCGACCATCTGTCAGACGTGGTGTTCGTGGACCAGTCGCCCATCGGCAAGACCGCGCGTTCCAACCCCGTGAGCTACGTGGGCGCGTGGGACAGCATCCGCGAACTCTTTGCCGTGGCGCCGCTGTCCAAACAGCGCAGCTACACCGCCAGCAAGTTCAGCTTCAACAGCGGCGACGGGCGCTGCCCCACCTGCGGCGGTTCGGGCTTCGAACATGTGGAGATGCAGTTCTTGAGCGACGTGTACCTGCGCTGCCCCGATTGCGATGGCAAGCGCTACCGGCCCGAGATTCTGGAAATCACCATCGAGCGCCCTTCGACAAGCTCAGGACGAACGGTGAGCATGAACGTGGCCGACGTGCTGGCCCTCACGGTGGCTGAGGCGGCCGACCTGTTTGCGGGCGACCGCGAAGTGATCCGCGCGCTGCAGCCCATCGTGGATGTGGGGCTCGAATACGTGGCGCTGGGCCAGCCCGTGCCCACGCTCAGCGGGGGCGAGGCGCAGCGGCTCAAACTGGCGGGCTTTCTGGCCGAGGCGGCGCGCAGCGCGTCCAAATCGCGCCAGGCCGTGGCGCGCAAGGGCACGCTGTTCCTGTTCGACGAGCCCACCACGGGTCTGCACTTTGACGATATCTCCAAGCTCATGCGCGCGCTGCGCAAGCTCATCGACGCAGGGCACTCGCTCATCGTCATCGAGCACAACCTGGACGTGATCCGCGCGAGCGACTGGCTCATCGACCTGGGCCCCGAAGGCGGCGATGCAGGTGGCCGCATCGTGGCCGAGGGCACGCCCGAGGACGTGCGGGCGCACGCCACCTCGCACACCGGGCAGGCGCTGCGCGACTACGAGCTGACCTTGGGTGTAGGCGGGCATTCGGTGCACGAAAAGGCAGCGGCGCTACGAAAAAGAGAGCTGCTTGCGCATGCTGGTAAAGCGCTAGAGGCCAAAAACGTCATTGAAATCGTCAACGCCAAGGAGCACAACCTCAAGAACCTGAGCGTGGACATTCCGCGTGGCAAGTTCAATGTGGTGACGGGCGTGAGCGGCTCGGGCAAGTCCACGCTGGCTTTCGACATCCTGTTCAACGAAGGCCAACGCCGCTACCTCGAATCGCTCAACGCCTACGCCCGCAGCATCGTGCAGCCCGCAGGGCGGCCCGAGGTGGATGCGGTCTACGGCATCCCGCCCACCGTGGCCATTGAGCAGCGCCTGTCGCGCGGCGGCCGCAAGTCCACCGTGGGCACGACCACCGAGGTGTGGCACTTTTTGCGCCTGCTGTACGTCAAGCTCGGCACCCAGCACTGCACGAAGGACGGCGCCGCCGTGCAGCCGCAGACGCCCGAGAGCATCGCGGCGCAATTGCTCACACAGTTCCGCGGCCAGCACATCGGCCTGCTCGCGCCGCTGGTGATGAACCGCAAGGGCGTTTACACCGAACTGGCTGACTGGGCCCGCCCGCGTGGCTACACCCACCTGCGCGTGGACGGCAACTTCTTGCCCACCACCAATTTCCCGCGCATCGACCGCTTCAAGGAGCACACCATCGAGCTGCCCGTGGCCAGCCTCGATGTCTCGCCCGAGAACGAAGCCGTACTGCGCCAGGCGCTGGCCGACGCGCTCACGCACGGCAAGGGCGTGGTGCATGTGCTGAGCGACCTCACCGACCTGCGCGCCGCGATGGCGGGCGGCGCACCCACCGCAGGCATCGGCCAGCTGCAGGCCTTTTCGACCAAGCGCGCCTGCCCCGTGTGCGCCACCAGCTATGCCGAGCTGGACCCGCGCCTGTTCTCGTACAACAGCAAACACGGCTGGTGCCCCGACTGCGTGGGCACGGGCGTCAAGCTCACCAAGGACCAGCGCAAGGTGTTTGACGACTCGGTGCAGGACGACAAGGAAAAAGGCCGCGAGCAGACCTTTGCCGAGCCCGAGGTGGAAGACCTGGCTGATACCGCCTGCCCCAGTTGCAGCGGTACACGCCTGAACGCCACGGCCCGCGCCGTGAAGTTTGCAGGAGTCGGCATCACCGACATCGCCGCGCTGTCGGTGACCGACGTACGCCGCTGGATCGAGACCCTGCGCGGAGCGGACGGCATGCCCCAGCGCATGACTCAACGTGAAAGCGACATTGCCCGCGACCTCGTGCCCGAGATCCAGAGCCGCCTCGAATTTTTGGAAGAAGTCGGCCTGGGCTACCTCACGCTCGACCGGGGCGCGCCCACGCTCAGTGGGGGTGAGGCGCAGCGCATTCGTCTGGCCGCGCAGCTGGGCAGCAACCTGCAGGGCGTGTGCTACGTGCTCGACGAGCCCACCATCGGCCTGCATGCGCGCGACAACCAGATCCTGCTCAACGCCCTGCACAAGCTGGGCGACAAGGGCAACACGCTGGTGGTGGTGGAGCACGACGAAGACACCATCCGCCGCGCCGACCACATCATCGACATTGGCCCCAGCGCCGGCAAACGCGGCGGGCATTTGGTGGCGCAGGGCAGCGTGGCCGACATCACGGGCGCGGCCGACTCGCAAACCGGCCGCTACCTGCTGCACGCCATGAAGCACCCGCTGCAGCTGCGCCGCAGCATGGCGCCCGGCGAGGTCAGTGCCGAAGCCACGGCGGCTTTTGCCCAGGCCGAGGCGGCAGCGCCCACCGGTCGGCAGAGTGCTGCCGTCAAGAAGCGCGCCGCACAGGCCGCAGCGCTGGCGGCCGACGCGCTGACCGAGGCCAAGGAACGCGCCGCCATGCGCTGGCTCACTGTGCACGGCGCGCAGTTGCACAACCTGCAGAACGTGACGGCCACCGTGCCGCTGCACCGCTTGGTGGCGGTGACGGGCGTGAGCGGCTCGGGCAAGTCCACGCTGGCGCGCGACGTGCTGCTGGCCAACGTGCAGGCCTGGGTGCAACAGCGCGCTACCCGCGCCGGGCGCGATGCCATGGACGCGGGCAAGGCGCCGCCGCTGGTGGGTTGCACGGGCCTGTCGGGCTTTGAGAGCATCGACCGCGTGCTCGAAGTGGACCAGACGCCCATCGGCAAAACACCGCGTTCATGTCCCGCCACCTACATCGGCTTCTGGGACACCATCCGCAAGCTGTTTGCCGAAACACTGGAGGCCAAGGCACGCGGCTATGCGGCCGGTCGATTCAGTTTCAACACCGGCGAAGGCCGCTGCCCCAGTTGCGAAGGCGCGGGCGTGCGCACCATCGAAATGAGCTTTTTGCCCGACGTGAAGGTGCCGTGCGAAACCTGCCACGGCGCGCGCTTCAACCCCGAGACGCTGGCCGTGACCTGGCGCGGCAAGAGCATTGGCGATGTGCTGCAGATGGAGGTGGACGAGGCCGTGGACTTCTTTGCCACCATGCCCAGCATTGCGCACCCGCTGCAGCTCCTGAAGGACGTGGGCCTGGGCTACCTCACGCTGGGCCAGCCGTCGCCCACGCTCAGTGGTGGCGAGGCGCAGCGCATCAAGCTCGTGACCGAGCTGACCAAGGTGCGCGACGAGGTCGGCCGCAGGGGCCAGAAGGCGCCGCACACGCTGTATGTGCTGGACGAACCCACCGTGGGCCTGCACATGGCTGATGTGGACAAGCTCATCCGCGTGCTGCACCGCCTGGTCGATGGCGGGCACAGCGTGGTCGTGATCGAGCACGACCTGGATGTGATCGCCGAGGCCGACTGGATTCTGGACCTGGGGCCGGAGGGCGGCAACGCAGGCGGGCGCATCGTTGCCGCAGCGACGCCCGAGGATGTGGTGGCGGCGGGCACGCACACGGGCAAGGCGCTGGCGCACGTGCTGGCGCGCTGACGACATGAATGTGGAGAAGCTCAATCTCACGGGACGCAAGACCTCTGCCACCCCCGTGGTCTGGCTGCACCCCGAAGCGCCCTCCAAGCCTGCAGAAGGGGCGTCGTGCAACGGGTGCGGCCTGTGCTGCCTGGTGGAGCCGTGCCCGGTGGGAATGTGGGTGTCGCGCCGTCGCGCGGGGGCGTGTGTAGCGTTGCGCTGGAGCGACGTGGAGCTGCGCTACCTGTGCGGCGTGGTGAGCGACCCGGGGGCGGTTACGGGATGGACAAATCCATGGGCTCTGCGCTCGCTGGCATGGCTGGCCCGGCGCTGGATTGCGGCCGGCGCGGGGTGTGATGCCGATGTGCTGGCGCAGGGAGTCCGAGAATGACGTGCAGCGTCCGCTTTGAACAGGCTCTGAGCGCTTGCGTGCTCTGAGGGGGCTCGTTGCCCTGCTCAAACTGCCTGGTGCTCCATGCGCGTCGTCATGGTATTGACATATATTTGTCATCTTAAGTGGGCAGTATGGCCGGCTCTTTACAGGAGCCCATTGCCATGACGCTGCCCAGTTCACTGCATGACCATGACGACCTGATGCGACGCATCGCCAGCGACCTGGTGGACAGCTATGACGAAGAGATCGAACTCGAGCTCGAAGACCGCAACATCGACGAGCTGGAGGGCCGCCACATCACCGACCGGGCGGAGCGCCAGGCTTATTTCAAGGAGCTGTTTCGCCTGCAGGGCGAGCTGGTCAAGCTGCAGGATTGGGTGCAGCATACGCGCAAGAAAGTGGTGATCCTGTTCGAGGGGCGCGATGCAGCCGGCAAAGGTGGCGTCATCAAGCGCATCACCCAGCGCCTGAACCCGCGCGTGGTGCGCGTGGCCGCGCTGCCCGCACCCAACGACCGCGAGCGCACGCAGTGGTACTTTCAGCGTTACGCCGCGCACCTGCCCGCTGCCGGCGAGATGGTGCTGTTCGACCGCAGCTGGTACAACCGCGCGGGCGTCGAGCGCGTGATGGGCTTTTGCACCGACGACGAGTACGAAGAGTTCTTTCGCACCGTGCCCGAGTTCGAGAAGATGCTGGTGCGCTCGGGCATCACGCTCATCAAATACTGGTTCTCCATCACCGACGACGAGCAGCACCTGCGCTTTCTGGGCCGTATCCACGACCCGCTCAAGCAGTGGAAGCTCAGCCCCATGGATCTGGAAAGCCGTGTGCGCTGGGAGGCGTATACCAAGGCCAAGGAAACCATGCTGGAGCGCACCCATATCCTCGAAGCCCCATGGTGGGTGGTGCAGGCGGTGGACAAGAAAAAGGCGCGCCTGAACTGCATTGCGCACCTGTTGGGCCAACTGCCTTACCACGAGGTGCCGCACGCCCCGGTGGAGTTACCAGCGCGGGTACGCAACCCGGAATACCTGCGCCAGCCCGTGCCTCCCGAAATGTATGTGCCGCAGCGGTACTGAGCGCGTCCGTCAACAGCTGCCGCCTTGGCGACAGTCGGTAGGTGCTTTCCTCAGTGCTGCGGTGCATCAACTGCGGTCCAATGGGATATTTCCTTCCTTCAGGATCACACCATGCAACGTCGACACATCATCCAGTGGGGCGCAGCCGCTCTCGCCACCGCCTCCCTGGGCACTGCCAGCGCCCAGAGTTTTCCTGCCAAACCGGTCAAGCTGGTGATTGCCTTCCCTGCAGGCGGCCCCACCGACATCTCCATGCGCGTTCTGGCCGACAACGCCAGCAAGATTCTGGGTCAGCCGGTGATCGTCGAGAACAAGCCCGGCGCTGGCGGAACGTTGCCCGCACAGACGCTGCAGACGGCCCAGCCCGACGGCTACACGCTGGCCCAGATCCCGCTGGGCGTGTTCCGCCTGCCCTACACCACCAAGATCAACTGGGACCCGGTCAAGGACATCAGCTATGTGATCAATGTCACCGGCTATGCCTTCGGCATCGTGGTGCCGGCCGATTCGCCGCTCAAGACCTGGACGCATTTCGTCGCCTGGGCCAAGGCCAACCCGGGCAAGCTCAGCTACGGCTCCACCGGCACCATGACCAGCCCGCACCTGACCACCGAGCTGATCGCGCAAAAGCTCGGCATCGAACTGCTGCATGTGCCCTACAAGGGCAGCGCCGACCTCATGCAGTCCATCCTGGGCGGCAACATCATGGCGGCGGCCGACTCCACGGGCTTTGCTCCCCAGGTCGAGGCCGGCAAGCTGCGCGTGCTCAACACCTGGGGCGCCGAGCGTCTGGCCAAGTTCCCTGAAGCGCCCACGCTCAAGGAACTGGGCCTGGACATCGTGCAGAACTCGCCGTTCGGTATCGGCGCACCCAAGGGCACGCAGCCCGCGGTGGTGAAGCGCCTTCACGATGCTTTCAAGCAGGCCATGGAGCAAGAGAGCTACAAGACAGCGCTGGCACGCTACGACATGTTGCCCATGTACATGGGCACCGCGGCCTACCAGAAGTTTGCGCAGGACACCTTCACGCGCGAAAAGGCGCTGATCGAGAAGCTGGGGCTGGCGAAGGGGCAGTAATGCTCTGTTTTCGGTAGCGGTTATTGCTTATCGGTGCAGCGATACGGCGCTAAAGGGCATCAAGGCTGCAGCCGCCACATCAGTCCAGGCCCAGTTCGCGGGCGTCAGCCAGGTGGGCGTCCCACGCCCCGTTGAGGCGCGGGTCGGGGTCACGGGTCAGGTAGCGGCTGCCTCGTGCCGCCCGTACAAGCAATGCCCCGCCCGCAGCGGCCTGCAGCGCCGCCGTGCCGCGACGCTCTGAACGCAGGGATACGGCGATCAGGGCCAGCCCAAGGCCGGCCACCATGAGATTCTCACTGGGCTGGCGCTCCCTTGTCCGGTCGATGGCCTGCCAGTGTCGGAGTGTGTTGATCAAGTCCATACCCAACTCTAGCGCAGCTTGGGTGTGCCGGGGCGCCGCTGGCCTTGCCGGATGACATCAAAGTGTCGCCAGCACCGCGCGCGCGACCTCCGCAAAGCCCGCGCCGCGCTCGCCCTGTGTCACATAACGCGGCAGGTGCGTGAGCTGGGGCACGAAACGCGCAATGTTGGCCACGCCCACGCTGTGGGGGAAGTGCTCAAACATGAGCTGGTCGTTGGTCGAGTCGCCCACATACACCCAGCGGTCGATCTCGGCATCGAGGTCGCGCCCGAACAGTTCGCGCACGATCCAGCGTGCGCCCTCAAGTTTGTTGTGCGCCCCAAACCAGCCGTTGATGTGAATGCTGCTCACCGTGGCGTTCATGCCCGCACTGCGCAGGATGCGCACGGCGTGGTCGATGGCGTCTTGCGGCAGATGGGTGAATTCGCTGTGGTCGATGGCGATGTCGGTCTCGCGGCCCGGCGAATCGGTGGCGCGGCGGGCACCGGGCACCTCGCGCTCAATCTGGGCCAGAACCTGCTGCATGCGGGTGTAATTGGCGGCACGCGTGGCGGGGTCCTGTTGGTATATTTTTGATAGCTGCTGGCGCTTATTGGATAAGGGCTTGATGCCGATTTGACCATTATTTTCATCTGCGGGCAGCAGTGCCACCGCGCCGTTCTCTGCCACGATGGCATCCACGGGCCAGGCAGCGGCAAACGGCTCACTCCAGCCCACCGGCCGGCCGGTGATGGGAATCACCTGCAGGCCGCTGGCCTTCAGCGCCGCCAGTGCCTGCAGCGCATCGGGGGTGATGGCGCCGTCGGTGGTCAGGGTGTCGTCGATGTCGGTGAGCACGCCCAGCAGCTGGCCCGGCGCCGGTGCCGGCCACTCGCTCAGGGGGCGCAGGAATGCCGGCACGGGCGCCGTCATCAGTGGTTGCTGTCCAGCGCCAGGCCCGCATGCTCGCGCAGCGGATGAAAGTGGATTTTCGGAAACCGCTCCTGCGCCAGCCGCACGTCATAGGGGCTGGTGCACAGGTAGGCCAGCGCATTGGCCGCGTCGTGCGACAGGCGCATGGGGTAGGCGTCGGTAAAGGCGCGCAGGTCGGCCGGGCTGTCGGCGCTGATCCAGCGCGCGCCCGTGTACTGGCAGCCTTCCAGGCGCACATCGGCGTCGTATTCTGCCTTCAGGCGGTGCTGCACCACTTCAAACTGCAGCTGGCCCACGGCGCCCAGCAGCATGGGGCCGCCCACGTCGGGCCGGAAGACCTGGATGGCGCCTTCCTCGCCCAGCTGGGCCAGGCCCTGCTGCAGCTGCTTGGTGCGCAGCGGGTTCTTCAGGATCACCGTCATGAACAGCTCGGGCGCGAAGAAGGGCAGGCCGGTGAACTGCAGGTTGGCGCCGTCGGTGATGGTGTCGCCCAGCTGCACGCCGCCGTGCGTGGTGAAACCGATGATGTCGCCCGCGTAGGCTTCTTCCACCGCCTCGCGGCGCTGGCTCATGAACGTGACCACGCTGGTGGGGCGCAGCTCCTTGCCAGTGCGCTGCACCTTGAGCTTCATGCCCGGTGTGTATTTGCCCGAGGCCACGCGCACAAAGGCGATGCGGTCGCGGTGGTTGGCGTCCATGTTGGCCTGCACCTTGAACACCACGCCGGCAAAGCCTTCGTCCTCGGGCTGGATGGTCTTGACCACGGGCTGCTTGTTCACCTGCAGCGTGCTCACGCGCGGGCCCGGCGGGGGCGACATGTCCACCACGGCATCGAGCACTTCCATCACACCGAAGTTGTTCACGCCCGAGCCGAAGAACACGGGCGTGAGTTTGCCAGCCAGAAAGTCGGCGTGGTTCCAGGCCGCCGAGGCGCCCACGGCCAGCTCCATGCTCTCCAGCGCATCGTCAAACGGCTGGCCAAAACGCGCGCGCAGCCGGTCGGCCTCGGCCAGCGGCACCACTTCAAAGTCTTTCGGGCCGCGATCGCTGCCGGGGGTGAACACCGTCATGGTCTGCGTGCGCAGATTGATGATGCCGCCAAAGCTTTTGCCCTGGCCCACGGGCCAGGTGATGGGGCAGCAGGGCATGCCCAGCTCGCGCTCGACCTCGTCGAGGATGTCCAGCGGGTCGCGCACCTCGCGGTCCATCTTGTTGACGAAGGTGATGATGGGCGTGTCGCGCTGGCGGCAGACCTCGATCAGGCGGCGGGTCTGCGCTTCCACGCCGTTGGCCGCGTCGATCACCATCAGGGCCGAATCGACGGCGGTGAGCACGCGGTAGGTGTCTTCCGAAAAGTCTTTGTGGCCGGGCGTGTCGAGCAGGTTGATGACGTGCTCGCGGTACAGCATCTGCATGACCGAGCTGGCCACCGAAATGCCGCGCTGCTTTTCGATTTCCATCCAGTCCGAGGTGGCGTGGCGGCTGGCCTTGCGGCCCTTGACGGCGCCGGCGATCTGGATCGCGCCCGAGAACAGCAGCAGCTTTTCCGTCAGCGTCGTTTTACCGGCGTCGGGGTGGGAAATGATGGCAAAGGTGCGGCGGCGCCGGGTTTCTGAGGCGTAGGACACGGGGGTTCCAGAAGGGTGGGCAGGGCGCAGGGGCCTTGCAGGGGCAAACGTTGGGCCAGCCTTCGCACAGCGTGGGGCAGGGCGGCCAAACCCACGATTTTACCGGGCATAGGCCAGACGCAGCCTGGGGCCAGCGCAAGTGCTTTTATAATCGCCGGCATCCGAGGAGCGTTGCAGCGCCCCCAGCTACTGGCGGGGCGTGAGGCTCGGAGTCATCCAGCAACGACGCTCATCCACTTATCGTGCGGTGAGCCTTTCGATTCTCCCCGCGTCAAGTGGCTTTTCAAACATGCTTTGGAGCACACCATGAACGCACGCGTCAACGCCCCCGTAAACACCGACTGCATCATTGCCGACATCGGCCTGGCCGAATGGGGCCGCAAAGAGATCCGCATCGCCGAGACCGAAATGCCCGGCCTGATGGCCATCCGCGAGGAATTCGCCGCCAAGCAGGCCCTCAAGGGTGCGCGCATCACGGGCTCGCTGCACATGACGATCCAGACCGCCGTGCTGATCGAGACGCTGCAGGCCCTGGGCGCCCAAGTGCGCTGGGCATCGTGCAACATCTTCTCCACACAAGACCACGCTGCCGCCGCCATTGCCGCAGCCGGCACGCCCGTGTTCGCGATCAAGGGCGAAACCCTGGCCGAGTACTGGGACTACACCCACCGCATCTTTGACTTTGGCCCCGCCGGCAGCGAAGGCGAAGGCCCCAACCTGATTCTGGACGACGGCGGCGACGCCACGCTGCTGATGCACTTGGGCAAGCGCGCCGAAAAGGACGCCTCGCTGATCGCCAACCCCACCAGCGAAGAAGAAACCTGCCTGTTCGCCTCCATCAAAGCCAAGTTGGCCGTGGACCCGACCTGGTACAGCCGCAAGAGCGCACAGATCATCGGCGTGACCGAAGAAACGACCACCGGCGTGCACCGCTTGAAGGAAATGTCGGCCAAGGGCAGCCTGATGTTCCGCGCCATCAACGTGAACGACTCGGTAACCAAGAGCAAGTTTGACAACCTGTACGGCTGCCGCGAGTCGCTGGTGGATGGCATCAAGCGCGCCACCGATGTGATGATCGCCGGCAAGGTGGCCGTGGTGGCGGGCTACGGCGACGTGGGCAAGGGCAGCGCCCAGGCCCTGCGCGCCCTGAGCGCCCAGGTGTGGGTGACCGAGATCGACCCGATCAACGCCCTGCAGGCCGCGATGGAAGGCTACAAGGTCGTGACCATGGAATATGCCGCTGACAAGGCCGATATTTTTGTGACCACCACGGGTAACCGTGACGTGATCACCTTCGAGCACATGCAGGCCATGAAGGACCAGGCCATCGTCTGCAACATTGGCCACTTCGACAACGAAATCCAGGTGGCCAAGCTCGAAGCGCACTGCCAGTGGGAAGAGATCAAGCCCCAGGTGGACCATGTGATTTTTGCCGACGGCAAGCGCATCATCCTGCTGGCCAAGGGCCGCCTGGTGAACCTGGGTTGCGGCACGGGCCACCCCAGCTTCGTGATGTCGTCGAGCTTTGCCAACCAGACCATCGCCCAGATCGAGCTGTTCACGCACAGCGATTTCTACGAAAACGGCAAGGTCTATGTGCTGCCCAAGCACCTTGACGAAAAGGTGGCGCGCCTGCACCTCAAGAAGGTGGGCGCCATGCTGACCGAGCTGAGCGACGAGCAGGCCGCCTACATCGGCGTGCCAAAGCAAGGCCCTTACAAGCCTGACACCTACCGGTATTGAACCGTGCTTGCTGCTGCCATGCTCCTGTTTTT
Organism: Acidovorax sp. T1; assembly: GCF_002176815.1. Classification (NCBI taxonomy): domain Bacteria; kingdom Pseudomonadati; phylum Pseudomonadota; class Betaproteobacteria; order Burkholderiales; family Comamonadaceae; genus Acidovorax; species Acidovorax sp. T1. The sequence goes on from NZ_CP021648.1 coordinate 725,285, forward strand.
GGAGCTGGTAGCGCAAGCGGTACAAGGGCTAGAGCTTGTTTTTATTGAAATGAATCGTCTGCTGACGAGAGAGTGACGCATGCGCGCAGATGTTTTTTTGGTGGATGGAGGCCATGCGGCCACGCGCTCGCAGGCGCAGCGGCTGATTGCCTCGGGCGTGGAGTGGCGTCTGTCGCCGCTGGCGCCGTGGCAGAAGGTCGTCAAGAACGGTGATGAGATTCCGTCCGTGGCAGAGGTGCGGCTGCTCGACGATGCCGAGGCCAAGTACATCTCGCGCGGTGGGCTCAAGCTCGAAGGGGCGCTGCGGGCCACCGGCCTGTCGGTGGCGGGGCTGCGCTGCCTGGATGTGGGGCAGAGCACGGGCGGGTTCACCGATTGCCTGCTGCAGCACGGCGCCGTGCAGGTGATCGGCGTGGACGTGGGCCACGGCCAGTTGCACGAACGGCTGCGCAGCGACGTGCGCGTGGTCTGCGTGGAGGGCGTGAATGCACGGTCGCTGACGGCGCAGGCCTTGCAGCAAGCGTGTGAACTGGCCCTGTCCGAAGTCATCGAGGTGGAAGAGGACAACGAGACCCAGCCCGAGGCGCCCTACAGCTGGATGCGCAATGGCGGGCAGGTGGACGAGGCATACGACGACAGCAACGACGCCAAGGACCAGGACATCGAGACCTTCAAGTCTGAGCGCGCCGCCCGTGCCAAGGCGCGCGAACAGGGCACGCTGCCGGTGGAGCGCCGCCGCCGCGCCGAATGTGCTGATGTCGATATCACGCCGGTTTTTGACGTGGTGACGGGCGACCTGTCGTTCATCTCGCTCACGCTGGTGCTGCCCGCGCTGGTGCCGTTGCTGGCGCCGGGCGGCAGCCTGCTCATGCTGGTCAAGCCGCAGTTCGAGTTGCAGCCCGGCCAGGTGGGCAAGGGCGGCATCGTGCGCGATGCGGCGCTTTATGCAGTGGTCGAGCAGCGCATCCGCGACTGCTGCGCCGAGCTGGGCCTGCAGGTGCAAGCCTGGCTGGACAGCCCCATCAGCGGCGGCGACGGCAACCACGAGTTTTTTGTTTTTGCGAGGAGGGGCGCATGACCGCGGCCAACGCACCAGCCACCGGTTTGCCGGTGAGTTTTGAATTCTTTCCGCCCAAGACGCCCGAGGGCGCGGGCAAGCTGCGCGCCGTGCGCCAGCAGCTGTATGCGCAGCGGCCCGAGTTCTGCTCGGTCACCTACGGTGCGGGCGGTTCCACGCAAGAGGGCACCTTCGGCACCGTGCAGGAGATCCTGGCCGAGGGCGTGAGCGCGGCCTCGCACTTCTCGTGCGTGGGCGCCACGCGCGAGTCGGTGCGTGAGCAGCTGGCCACGCTCAAGGCCATGGGCGTCAAGCGCCTGGTGGCCCTGCGCGGCGATTTGCCCAGCGGCTATGGCATGGGGGGCGAGTTCCACTACGCCAGTGACCTGGTGGCCTTCATCCGGGCCGAGACGGGGCGCGATTTCCACATCGAGGTGGCCGCCTATCCCGAGGTGCATCCCCAGGCCAAGTCGGCCGATGCCGACCTGCAGGCCTTTGCCGCCAAGGTGCGGGCCGGGGCCGATTCGGCCATCACGCAGTATTTCTTCAATGCCGATGCGTATGAGCGCTTTGTGGACGATGTGCGCCGCCTGGGGCTGGATGTGCCCGTGGTGCCCGGCATCATGCCCATCATGGGCTCATCGCAACTGATGCGGTTTTCCGACGCCTGCGGCGCCGAGATTCCGCGCTGGATCCGGCTGCGCCTGCAGGGCTTTGGCGACGATACGGCGTCGATCCGGGCCTTTGGCCTGGATGTGGTGACTTCGCTGTGCGAGCAACTGCGCCAGCGCGGCGTGCCGGGCCTGCACTTCTACACCATGAATCAGAGTGCAACCACGCTGGAGTTGTGCCGGCGCCTCGGTTTGTAATGGGGCGCCTGGTGGCTTGGGCGTCGGGGGGCGGGTTGCGTTGTCGCTGGAGAAGGTGGATGCAATTGTTACCTCGCGGTGGGTGTGTTTGTTTTTTTTCTGGAAGAGGTGATGGATGCAACTGTCTGACCGGATACGGCGCTGGCGCGACCTGTTGGGCCCGGGGGTTGTTGCATGTGTTCTGGCGGCCTGTGCACCGATGCCGGTGCCAGAGAAGGTGGCTCGCGAAGCGGCCCCCTTGGTGGCCACTGAGGCCCCCCCCGAGGCGTCGGCCGAGCCTCGCAATGCTTGCGAGCTGGCCCAGCAGCGTGGCGCGCCCCGCTCGCGGTTTTGTGCGCCCTTGGCGGATAAGCCGGGCGAGCGGCTCCCCAAGGCCGCGTTGCCCGAGCCGGTTCGCAGCGATGCCGCCCGGCGCGGTGCCGCCGGCGCGGTGCCTCCAGAATCCCCGGTGGAATCCGTGCGCGAGAGCGACCAGCAGGGCCTGGCCTCGTGGTACGGCCCGCGCTTTCATGGCCGGCGCACGGCCAGTGGCGAGATCTTCAACCGCCGCGATTTCACCGCCGCGCACCGCACCCTGCCTTTTGGCACCCGGGTGTGCGTGCGCAGCCAGCTCACCGGCCGCGCCGTGGTGGTGCGCATCAACGACCGCGGCCCGTTTGCCATGAACCGCGTGATTGATGTGAGCCAGGCCGCCGCCCAGGAACTGGGCATGCAGGGCCTGGGCATCAAGCCCGTGGAACTGTGGCTGCTGGAGGAAGGCGAGGGCGACTGTCCCCAGTCGGTGTCGGCGCCGTAGCGCCGTAGCGCCTTGACCGTACAAGAACCGCTGCCAACCCGCCCTCTGCCCCGGTCAGGCGGGGGCGCGGTTTTCAGCCGCCCGATTCGAGCGTGTGGGTGGCGTGCTTGTCTTGCGCCAGCAGTTCCACCATCTGGGGCAGTGCCGTCTTCAAGGCGGCCTTGAGGGTGAAGGGCGGGTTGATTAAAAACATGCCGCTGGCGGGCAGGCCGGGGCGCTTGACTTCGCCCTCCGCAGTCTCGGTGAGCTTGCTGGACTTCACGGTCAGCGTGGCGTGCAGCCAGCTCTTGCCCGCCTTGGTGGCCAGGGTTTTGAGGCGGCGCGGCAGATCATGCGCTTCGGGGCGCGGAATGATGGGGTACCAGACGGCATAGGTGCCGGTGGCAAAGCGCTTGAGCGAATCGGCCGCCATGTCCAGCACCTTGGCATAGTCGCTCTTCATTTCATAGCTGGGATCGCACAGCACCAAAGCGCGGCGGGCTGGTGGGGGCAAAAATTTGCGGATGCCTTCAAACCCGTCTTCGTGCAGCACGGCCACTTGCCGGCCGGCTTCCAGCTGCGCCACGTTGCCGGCCAGCGCGCGCAGGTCGGTCGGGTGCAGTTCAAACAGCTTGAGCTTGTCGTGGTCGCGCAGTAGCCGCTGGATGATGAAGGGCGAGCCGGGGTACACCTTGGTGGTGGCGCCCTGGTTGAAGGCCTTCACCATGTCCACATAGGCCTGCAGCGCGGGCGTGAGGGCGGCAATGCCGGGTGCCGTGAGGCGCAAGATGCCGTCCCCCGCCTCGCCGCTGGTGCTGGCGTAGTCGCCATCGAGCCGGTACAGGCCCGCGCCCGCATGGGTGTCGAGCACGGTGAGGGCCGCGTCTTTTTCGGTGAGGTGTTGCAAGGTGGCAATCAGCACGGTGTGCTTGAGCACATCGGCGTGGTTGCCCGCATGAAAGGCGTGGCGATAACTGAACATGGCGCAATGGTAACGACTTGGGTAACGACTGGGCCCCAGGCCGTTAGGGGGGGCGCCTTGCATGCAACGCAGGGTTGCGGTGGAAAACCTTGCTGAGGGCTCGCCCATTGTGCATCTTCGCTGAGGACGAAAGCCGGGATTGGCCGGGCGTCCGCAGGACCCAGCGGCCCAGCGGCGGCACCAGGCCCAGGCAGCGCCGACGGAGGCGAAGCGGACGCAGAAGCCTGTTTCAGGCGGGTTGCTTGCCTAAAAAGCGCGCAGCTTCGTATAATGGCAGGCTTCGCAGCGATTTAGTGGTCCCGCGGCGAAGATTCAACCCCACCTAAGAGGCTTCCGAAAGAGAAGCACCGACCGTGGAAAAGGACCCGCCAAACCCTCTTCATAAGAGAAAACTCATGACTACTACTTTCAGCGCAAAGCCCGCTGAGGTCGTGCACGAGTGGTTTGTGATTGACGCGACCGACAAGGTCCTCGGACGAGTAGCCAGCGAAGTTGCTCTCCGTTTGCGCGGCAAACACAAGGCCATTTACACGCCTCACGTCGACACCGGTGACTTCATCGTCATCATCAACGCCGCCCAGCTCAAGGTCACCGGCACCAAGTCCCTGGACAAGGTGTACTACCGCCACTCGGGTTATCCCGGCGGTATCACGGCCACGAACTTCCGCGACATGCAAGCCAAGCACCCCGGCCGCGCGCTGGAAAAGGCTGTCAAGGGCATGCTGCCCAAGGGCCCCCTTGGCTACGCGATGATCAAGAAACTCAAGGTGTACGGTGGTGCTGAGCATCCCCACACCGCCCAGCAGCCCAAAGCGCTGGAAATCTAAGGAGCCTTGAGATGATTGGTGAATGGAACAATGGCACCGGCCGTCGCAAGTCCAGCGTCGCCCGCGTGTTTCTGAAAAAAGGCTCCGGCAAGATCACGGTGAACGGCAAGGACATCCAGTCCTATTTCGGCCGCGAAACCTCGATCATGATTGCCAAGCAACCCCTCATGTTGACCAACCACGCCGAAACCTTCGACGTGATGATCAACGTGCACGGTGGTGGTGAATCCGGCCAGGCCGGCGCCGCCCGCCACGGCATCACCCGCGCCCTGATCGACTACGACGCGACGCTCAAGCCCGTCCTGAGCCAGGCCGGCTTCGTGACGCGTGACGCCCGCGAAGTGGAGCGTAAGAAGGTCGGTCTGCACTCTGCACGCCGCGCCAAGCAGTTCTCGAAGCGTTAATCCGCTTTTCCTGCTGCCAGCAAAGCCGCACTGGGTTCGCCTGGAGCGGCTTTGTTGTTTTGGGCGGGCGGAGACGGCCCTTGGTGATGCCGTGCGTCATGCTGTGTGAAGTGGGCAATGCCCCTATCGCCCTTGCGTCCAATGCGCCGGGTGGCGCAATGGCCGAGCGTTTTACCTTACTATTGCATCCAAATATTGAACCTCGGAGTCTCCCCATGAGCGCAGTTGCCGAAAACATCCAGACCGAAATGCCCACCCCCATCGTGTTCACCGACAGCGCGGCGGCCAAGGTGGCGGATCTGATCGCTGAAGAGGGCAATCCCGACTTGAAGCTGCGCGTTTTCGTGCAGGGTGGCGGTTGCTCGGGCTTCCAGTACGGCTTCACCTTTGACGAAATCACCAACGAAGACGACACCACCATGACCAAGAATGGTGTTTCGCTGCTGATTGACGCCATGAGCTACCAGTACCTGCTGGGCGCCGAGATCGACTACAAGGAAGACCTGCAAGGCGCCCAGTTCGTGATCAAGAACCCGAACGCCACCAGCACCTGCGGCTGCGGTTCCAGCTTCTCGGCCTGATCTGCCAGTCGGTTTCCTCTCTTCTTCTCTTCTTTCTCAGGCCGGGTAGACGGCCCCCAGAACACGGGCGCCTTGGGCGCCCGTGACGCTTTGGCGGCTGCCAGTTTGCCCCCGTACCGTCTGGCGAGCCAGCCAGGCAAAGGCGGCGGCCTCCACTTGCAGCGCGGGCAGGCCCAGGGCATCGGTCGGCAGCACCGATGCGCCCGGGAGCAAGGCCTGCAGGCGCTGCATCAGGTGCGTATTCAAGGCGCCGCCACCGCACACGGCGAGTAACTTGCTATTTTTTCCATAGCTTGATGCGCTTGTTGCACAAGCGCTGGCGGTCAATTCGGTCAATGTGGCTTGCACATCCACGGGCCGGGCTCCGGCGTGTGCCGCGAGCGCGCCCGCCAGCCAGGCCGGGTTGAACAGATCGCGCCCGGTGCTTTTGGGTGGTGGCTGGCGCAGAAAGGGTTCTTGCAGCAGTGTGGCCAGCAGGTCGGGCAGCACCCGGCCCTGGGTGGCCCAGGCACCATGGTTGTCAAACGCCTGGCCGGTGTGCAACTGGCACCAGTAATCCATGAGTGCATTGCCTGGGCCGCAATCAAACCCCTGCACGTTGCCATCGGCGCCCAGCACGCTGAGGTTGGAGATGCCGCCGATATTGAGCACCAGCACCGTCTCGTCCGTACGGCCAAACACCCCTTGGTGGAAGGCTGGCACCAGCGGGGCGCCCTGGCCGCCCGCAGCCACATCGCGGCTGCGGAAATCGGCCACCACGGCGATGCCTGTGCGCTCGGCCAGCAGGGAGGGGTTGTTCAGCTGCAGGGTGTAGCCCGTGCCGTCGAACTCCTGGGGGCGGTGGCGCACGGTTTGCCCATGGGCGCCAATGGCGCGCACGGCGCTGGCGCAGGTGCCCGTGCGCTCCAGCAGGCGGTGCACAACGTCGGCATAGGCCCGCGCCAGCGCATTGCCCGCAAGGGCCGCGCGGTGCAGTTCGTTGGGGCCAGGGGTGTTGAGGGCGAGCAGTTCTGCTCTTAAATCAGGAGCTAGCGGCGCTGACACATGGCCCACAACGGCCATTTTTTCTTGCGAAAAATCGGCCAGAACGCCATCGATGCCGTCGAGCGAGGTGCCCGACATGAGGCCGATGTACAAGCCGGGTATCTCCTGCAACTGCACCAGAACGGCGTGCCGGCTGCGGCTTATTCCGCGCTGGCCTGCTGCACCAGGGCGGCGGCAGACAATTGCACGCGCATGAGGCCGGCCAGTCGGTCGAAGGCGGGCCGCGCTGCCTTGGACACCGGGGCGGCGGATTCGCTTTGCTGGGCGATGGTCTGGGGGTCTTGCTGCTGTCCGTTCACGCGGAATTCGAAATGCAGGTGTGGCCCTGTGGCCCAGCCCGTGGCGCCCACGGCGCCGATGGTCTGGCCCTGCTCGACGGTCTGGCCCTTTTCCACATCCATGCGGCTCAGGTGTGCGTACACGGTTTCATGCTGGTTGCGGTGCCTCACGAAGACCACGTTGCCAAAGCCGTTCTGCACACCGGCAAACTCGACCACTCCGTCGCCCACTGCGCGCACGGTCGTACCCGTGGGGGCGGCATAGTCGGTGCCCAGATGGGCGCGCCACTTTTGCAAAATGGGGTGAAAACGCATCTTGAAGCCGCTGGAAACGCGCGAGAACTCCACCGGCGAGGTCAGGTAGGCGCGGCGCAGGCTTTCGCCGTCGAGGGTGTAATAGGCCCCCTTGGCGGCGCCGGGGTCCTGGAACCACATCGCCTGATGGGTCTTGCCGTTGTTGTTGAACTCGGCGCTCAGCACGCGGCCGCTGCGCAGGGGCTCGCCGTCGGCTTCCAGGGTTTCATAGACCACCGAAAAGCGGTCGCCCTTGCGCAGGGACCGGTGAAAGTCGATGTTGCCCGAGAACACCTCGGCCAGCTGCACGGCCACAGAGTCGGGGATGTTGGCAGCATCGGCGGCGTCAAAGAGCGAGCTGCGGATCACACCGCCCGCCAGGCGGCTGCCGGTGGTGAGGGGGGCGGACTCGATGCGCGAGGTGAACATTTCGCCCGTGCGTTCCACCACAAGGCGGCTGAAATTGCTGCTGTCGTCCTGGGCCCAGCGGGCCGTCAAGCGCAGCAGGCGGTGGTCGTCGGTGGTCTCGGCTGAGACCGAGCGTCCGGCGCGGCCCAGCAGGTTTTGGCGAATCTGTGCGTCTTGGCGCAGGAAGGCGGCGGCTGCCGGATCGGCCACGCCCATGCGCTGCAGCAAGGATTCGGCAGTGTCGCTGCTACGGGTCTGCTCCGAGCGGTACAGCGAGAAGCCGGGCGATTCCAGAGCCTCCAGCACCGGGTTGGCCGCCAGCGACTCGACGGCGTAAGTGATCTCGCTGACCGGAAGATCCGATGGATCGGGGGCCAGCGAGGCCACGGCAAAAGCGCCACCGCCGCCGGTCAGCAGCAGGGCCGCCACGGCGGCGGTGATACGTTTCGGGTGTGTCTGGACACTGTGAGTCAGCCGGGCAATCAATGCCATGCTGGCGGTGGTGAAGCCGTTAATCAAAGGTCTGTCCCCATGGTTGATGGTGCGACCGGCAGTTCTTCCCATGGCAAAGCGAGGGGGGCCGGGGGCACAAGCTGTCAGTTTGCAGGCTTTCGACAGGGCTACCAGGGTGTCGAAACGGCGAGACCACTAGAATCCGCCCACTGCAATGTGGGCTGAAGTATAGCGGCGCATGCTGTTCGGACATCCCAGAAAACCCTTATGAATCAATCTCTTGTTACAAAAAACCCGGTATCCGATGGTGTAAGGCAGGCCCTCGAAACCTCGTTGCGCGGCGTGGAAGAACTGCTGCCGCAGGATGAGTGGATCAAGAAACTGGCCCGATCCGAAGCCACAGGCCAACCCCTGCGCATCAAGCTGGGGCTGGATCCCACGGCGCCAGACATTCACATCGGCCACACGGTGGTGCTCAACAAGATGCGCCAGTTGCAAGATCTGGGCCACCAGGTCATCTTTTTGATCGGCGACTTCACCAGCCTGATCGGCGACCCTTCGGGCCGCAACAGCACGCGACCGCCGCTCACGCCCGAGCAGATCAAGCTGAACGCCGAAACCTACTACCGCCAGGCCAGCCTGGTGCTGGACCCGGCGCGCACCGAGATTCGCTACAACAGCGAGTGGTGCGAGCCGCTGGGCGCCACCGGCATGATCCAGCTGGCCGCAAAGTTCACTGTGGCGCGCATGATGGAGCGCAACGATTTTCACGACCGTTTCAAGGCGGGCAACCCCATTGCGGTGCACGAGTTTCTCTACCCGCTGATGCAGGGCTACGACTCGGTGGCGCTCAAGAGCGATCTGGAGCTCGGCGGCACCGACCAGAAGTTCAACCTGCTCATGGGCCGCCACCTGCAGCAGGAATACGGTCAGGAGCCGCAGTGCATTTTGACCATGCCGCTGCTCGAAGGCCTGGACGGCGTCGAGAAGATGTCCAAGTCCAAGAACAACTACATCGGCATCAGCGAAGACGCCAACACCATGTTCGCCAAGGTGCTGAGCATTTCCGACACGCTGATGTGGCGCTGGTACACGCTGCTGTCGTTCCAGTCGCTCGCGCAGATCGAGGCCCTGAAGGCCGAGGTGGCGGGCGGGCGCAACCCCAAGGACGCCAAGGTGGCGCTGGCCAAGGAAATCACCGCGCGCTTTCACAGCGCGGCGGCGGCCGACGCGGCCGAGCAGGATTTCATTAACCGCAGCAAGGGTGGCGTGCCCGACGAGATTCCCGAGGTGGCCTTGTCGGGCGCGCCGCTGGGCATTGGCGCTGTTCTGAAGCAGGCCAACCTGGCGCCTTCGACCAGCGAGGCCCATCGCCTGATCGACGGCGGCGGCGTGCGGGTGGATGGCGGCGTGGTCAGCGATCGTGGTCTCAAGCTTGATGTCGGCACCTACGTGGTGCAGGTGGGCAAGCGCAAGTTTGCCCGTGTGACTTTGGCCTGATTTTTTGATCAAAATGGCCGCTAGTGCTTGATAAATAAGCGCTGGCAGCTATCAAAATAAAAGCGCTGAACCCCGCTGGATCAGCGCTTTTTTGTTGTCAGAGGCTGAGAGTTTTTCGGCCGTGCCCGAAAGGCGCGTCAAAACGCGCCGGGTCTAGGCGCAAAACACAGCCATAGCTCGGGCTATGGCGAGTATTTGCAACGACGAACCGGTGTGTTTTGGCGTGCAAGGCGGGCATGGATAAAAGACTCTCAGCCTCTCAGTCCAGGTTGTCGTTCAAGTCCGGGTCCGGCACATCGCCAATCGCCTCGCGCGTGGCCTGCGCCTGGAGCTCCAGCCAGGCGCAGAACGCCTTGATCTCGGGCCGCTGGCTGCTGCGTGGCCCGACCATGAGCCAGTAGGCCAGCGGCGAATCGATGCGGTGGCCGGGCAGCACCTCCACCAGGTCGCCAGAGGCCAGCGCATCGGCAATCAGCGGCATGCGCGCCAGCGCCAGGCCCTGGCCTGCCAGCGCGGCCTGCACGATCTGCTGCGCATAGTTGAAGTAAAGCCAGCGCTCGGGCTGCAGCTTGGCCAGGTCGCGCCCCTCCAGCCAGCGGCGCCAGCTGAGCCATTCCAGGTGCTGGCTGCGGTGCGCGTCGCCCGCCTCGATCAGGGTGAACTGGGCCACGTCGGCGGGCGTGCGCAGGGGTTTGCCGCTTTTGAGCAGCCAGGGGCTGGCCACCACCGCCAGCTGCTCGCCAAACAGGCGCTGCCCGCCCTGCGTTCCGGGGCCGGGCAGGCTGTAGCGCAGGGCCAGGTCCACGTCTGAGGTTTCCAGATCGACCTGCACGTCGCTCGCATCGATGCGGATGTCGATGCCCGGGTTGTCGCGCTGAAACTCTTCCATGCGCGGAATCAGCCACATCGACGCAAAGCTGGCCCAGGTGGTGACGGCCACGCTGCGGCGTCCGGCCGTCTGGCGCACCAGGCGCACGGCGGCGTCCATGCGTTCGAGCGCCGGGCCCACGGCGCGCTGCAGCTGCGCGCCCGCGCCGGTCAGTTCCACCGCCCGCGTGTGGCGCAGGAACAGCGCCACGCCCACTTCGTCTTCCAGCGCCTGGATCTGGCGGCTGACAGCGGATTGCGTCAGCGCCAGCTCATCGGCTGCCGCGCGAAAGTTCAGGTGCCGCGCCACGGCCAGAAAGGCGCGCCAGTGGCCGGTGGCCACGGGGCGGGTGCGCAGCACGGCGGGGGCGTATTCGGCAGCAGGCATGGGGTGGGTTATTAATGCGTGGATGGAATGAATAGCGTAGCGCGTTTTCATTGGACTGTGTGCATGGGGCGGCGCACCATTCGGTCTCTTCAATACACATTGCTCGTGCCAAGGAGGCTGCCATGTCATCCCATCATGTTCTGAAATTGCAACAATCCGTTCAGGCCAGCCTGGCGGGCTGCGCGGCGGCCGGTGGCTGGAAACTGGCCGCTGGCCAGGCCGTTTCGCTGCGCACAAACACACCCGGCGTGCTGGAGATTGCCCGGGGCCGCGTGTGGCTCACCCTGGGCGGGTCGTTCAACCATCTGCCTGGTGCCGCGGTCGATCATGTGCTGCACGCGGGCGAGCGCCTCGCCATCGCGCCGGGCCAGCAGGTGGTGATGGAGGCGTGGAACCCATCCGGCGGCGGCGATGCTGTGGCATTTCGCTGGGAGGCCGGGACGGCACCGGCCAAGGCACCGGCTGCCAGCGCGGTCGCCCGCGACTGGGAAAATGGCGTGGTGAATGTGGCGGGCGCGGGCGGGCGGTGTGCCGCTGGCCTGGCGCGGTTTGTGGGGCGTTGGATCACCCACCAGCGCCAGCGGACAACCTGCTCTGTGCTGCCGTGAGCCATCCTTTGAACTTAGCGCACCAGCTCGCCGCGCACGGCATCAAACGCGGCCAGCGCTGCGTCTCCGTCCAGGGTCTCCATGCGGGCCAAGGCGTCCACGTCTTCCACCGTGCTGAAGGCCAGGCTGAAATGCTGAAAGCGCCGCCCCGCCAGCGGGCCGTGGTGCAGCACCTCGACGTTGATGTGGCGCGGGTCGTTGCGAATGCGTTCAATGAGTTTGAGCACGGCCTTTTGCGGGCCTTCCAGCTGCTGGCAAAAGCGCTGGCCGTCAAAGATCAGCAGCCCGGTGATGTTGTGTTGTGCATTGGCCAGGCGCGCGCGCCCGGCGATCTGTGCCACCACGCTCAGCGGTAGCGTGGGGGCGAGGGTGCTCACATAGAGAACCTCGTAGAGGGCGGAGCAGGGTTTCATAAGTGCGGCCCAATGTAGGGGGGGCCGACCCACCGCGCAATGTCAAAAGACATAGATGTAACCATCGATTGATCGACCGATCGCACCTCGGTGCCGCGCCTGCGGGTGGGCGCTGTTGCACGATCAGCGTGGGGGCTGCTCATCCCTAGAATCGGCACACCATGAATGCATCTCTGCCGTCCCACGCATGCCCTCCCTCGTGCCAGCAATGCCGCTTGCGCAAAACGGGCGCGTTCACGGCGGTCAAGCCCGAGGTGCTGGATTTCATTGAGGGGTTTCGCACCGATAGTGTGGCGGTGGCTGCCGGCGGTGCACTGGTGCGCGAGAACCAGACCAATGCCAAGCTGTTCACGCTGTATTCGGGCTGGGCGTTTCGCTACAAGACGCTGAGCGACGGGCGCCGCCAGATTCTCAATTTCTTGCTGCCCGGTGACCTGGTGGGGCTGCAGCAGGAGTTTGGCGATGTGTCCGCCCATGGCATCGAGGCGCTGACCGACTGCTCGCTGTGCGTGTTCCAGAACGACAGCCTGTGGGCGCTGTTTCGTGAGCACCCGCGCCTGGGTTACGACATCACTTGGCTGTCGGCCCATGAAGAAGGCCATGTGGACGACAACCTGCTGACCGCTGGGCGCCGCAACGCCACCGAGCGCGTGGCCATGCTGCTCATGCACCTGTACCGGCGGCTCGACCGCATCGGGCTGGTGGAAGATGGCTCGGTGGCGTTTCCGCTCAACCAGCAGCACATTGCCGACGCGCTGGGGCTGTCGCTGGTGCACACCAACAAGACGCTGCGGCGCCTGTCGCTGCTGGGCCTGCACGAGCTGAAGAACGGGCGGCTGCGCCTGCTCAACACCCGCGCGCTGGCGCGCATTGCCGAGTATTACGACACGCCGCCGCGGCTGATGCCGCTGCTGTAGGGGTTGCCTGTTGCGGCAAAATGTGATCAAAATCGCCTCTAGCGCTTGCCAGATAAGCGCTGGCAGCTATTGTTTAAGTAGCGTTTGATGCCCGGTATGCCGCAACCGATAATCCACGCCATGCCCGCGCACCGGGCTTGCGTTGCGCACACCAACATTTCTTTTCCATGACCTCACTTGACATCCTCATCATGGCGGCCGGCAAGGGCACGCGCATGAAAAGCCGTATCCCCAAAGTGCTGCAGCGCCTGGCCGGGCGCCCGCTGCTGCACCATGTGCTCGATCAGGCGGCACACCTGCAGGCGCGCAGTGCCATCGTCATCACGGGCCATGGCGCTACAGAAGTGGAAGCTGCTACCGCAGGTGCAGCAAGCGCTGGAGGCGATTTTGACCTCAAATTTGTGCGCCAGGAACCGCAGCTGGGCACGGGCCACGCCGTGCAGCAGGCCGTGCCGCACCTGCGTGACGACGGCACGGTGGTGGTGCTGTCGGGCGATGTGCCCCTGACCCAGGCCGACACGCTGCGCGCGCTGGTGGCTGCCAGCGCCGGCGGGCAGATGGCGCTACTGACCGTGACCCTGCCCGACCCCACGGGCTACGGCCGCATCGTGCGCAATGCCGAAGGCGCGGTGCAAGGCATTGTGGAGCACAAAGATGCGACGGACGCCCAGCGTGCCATCACCGAGGTTTACAGCGGCATCATGGCCGTGCCCGCGCGCCTGTTGCGTGGCTGGTTGGCACGGCTGACCAACCACAATGCCCAGGGTGAGTATTACCTCACCGACATCGTCGCCATGGCCGTGGCCGACGGCGTGCCCGTGGCGGCCCACCGCATCACCGATGCGCTGCAGGTGGCGGGCGTGAACAGCCCGCTGCAACTGGCCGAGCTGGAGCGTGCCCACCAACTGCGCACCGCGCGCAGCCTGATGGAGCAGGGCGTGCGCCTGGCCGACCCGGCGCGCTTCGATCTGCGCGACGATGCCCGCACCGGCGTGCGCGGCGAGCTGGTCTGCGGGCAGGACGTGGAGATTGACGTGAACTGTGTCTTCACCGGCCGTGTGGAGCTGGGCGAGGGCGTGGCCATCGGCGCGAACTGCTGCATTGCCAATGCGCGCATCGCGGCAGGCGCCGTGATCCACCCCTTCACCCACATCGACGGCGAAAAGCTGGGCGCCACCGTGGGCGAGGGCGCGCTGGTCGGCCCCTTTGCCCGCCTGCGCCCGGGCGCGCAACTGGGCCGCGAGGTGCACATCGGCAACTTCGTGGAAGTGAAGAACTCCACGCTGGCCGATGGCGCCAAAGCCAACCATCTGGCCTACCTGGGCGACGCCACCGTGGGCGAGCGCGTGAACTACGGCGCCGGCAGCATCACCGCCAACTACGACGGCGCCAACAAGCACCGCACCGTGATCGAGGCCGACGTGCACATCGGCAGCAACTGCGTGCTGGTGGCGCCTGTGACCATTGGCGCGGGCGCCACGGTGGGCGGTGGCAGCACCATCACCAAGGACGTGCCTGCGGGGGCGCTGGGCGTGGCGCGGGGCAAGCAGATCACCAAGGAATGCTGGCAGCGCCCCGCCAAGTTGCCCAAGGCATGAAGCAGGCATGACGCAGCCCGCCAGCCCCGCCGAGGTCGCGCAACTGCGCGCCGAGCTGGCCCGCAGCCAGCAGCAGGTGGCCGACATGGCCGCCGCGCAGGACGAGTTCTTGCGCGCCGTCTCGCACGACCTGCGCGCGCCGCTGCGGCATGTCACCTCGTACGGCACGCTGGTGCGCGAGGTGCTGGCCGACCTGCCGCCCGAGGTGGCGCAGGGCGCCGAGGTGCAGGAGGCGCTGGGTTTTCTGGCCACCATGGACCAGTCCGCCCGGCGCATGGGGCTCATGATCGACGGCCTGCTGGCCCTGGTGCGCGCCAGCCGTGCGCCGCTGCACCCGCAACCCGTGCCGCTGGCAGATGCCATCGCCCGTGCGCGCGCGGCGCTGCCCCCCGATGGCGCGGGCCGTGCCGTGGCGTGGCGCGTGGCCGAGTTGCCCACGCTGCAGGCCGACCCGGCGCTGCTGCAGGTGCTGCTGGTGCAGCTGCTGGGCAATGCCCTCAAGTTCACGCGCCCTGTGTCTCAGCCCTGCATCTGCGTGCAGGCCGATGCCGCGCCCGCAGGCCAGGTGGCCTTCACGGTGCAGGACAACGGCGTGGGGTTTGACCCCGCGCGTGCGGGCTCACTCTTCGGCGTGTTCCAGCGCCTGCACCGGGAAACCGAATTTGACGGCGTGGGCACCGGGCTGGCGCTGTGCCGCGCCATTGCGCAACGCCACGAAGCGCAGATCAGCGCCACGGCGGTGCCGGGCGGCGGCTGCACGGTGCGGGTGGAGTGGCCGCAGGTGCCGGCTGCCTGATTTCTCCAGCCGCTGGTGCGTGCACCGGTAGCCGCCGGGAGTGTTTGCCGAATTCCTGGGCGGAGTGCCGGCGCCGGATTCGCGGGGTTGACCGGCGGCTGAACCGCAGGTGCCTACATCAGCGGCGCCTGCACCCCAGGCACCAGTGTCGGCATGGCACCGGCCGACACCCGGTTGCGCCCCGCTGCCTTGGCCTGGTAAAGCGCGGCGTCGGCGGCATTGGTCCAGGCGCGCAGGCCGTCGTGGCGGTGGTCGGCCGCTGCCACGCCCAGGCTGCTGCTGAAGCGCAGGGTGGGCAGGTCGTGCAGCTGCAGGGCCTGCACCTGTTCGCGGATGCGCTGGGCCACCACCATGGCATCGTCCAGGCGCATGCCGCGCAGCACGATGGCAAATTCGTCGCCGCCGTAGCGGCCTGCGCAGTCGGTGGCGCGCACGTTGCTCAGCACGATGCGCGCCAGCGCGCGCAGCACTTCGTCGCCCACGGTGTGGCCATGCTGGTCGTTGATCTGCTTGAAATGGTCAATGTCCAGCATCACCAGGCAGGCGGGCTCGCCGGTGGCGTGGTGGCGGCGCAGCGTGGCTTCGGCCTGCTCCTGCCAGTGACCGCGGCCACACAGGCCGGTGAGGGCGTCGATGCGCCCTAGCGCGTCGAGCTGCTGGTTTTGCTGCGACACCTTGCGGATCAGGCGGTAGCTCACCACGCTGACCGACAGCGTGTGCAGCGCCATCACGGGCAGGCACGCAATGATCACCGGCATGGATGTCTCTGGCGCCCAGTGCAAGCCGGTCAAGGCCGCACTGGCCGCCGCCGCGCCCGCCATACCGGGCGGCGAGCGCGCCCACAGGCCGCGGATGCCGGTGGTGATCTTGTCCACCATGGTCAGGGTGAGCAGCAACACGCTGGGCAGCAAATTGAAGTGCATCAGCGGCACCAGAGACGCCACCAGCGCTGAATCGGCCAGCAGGTTGCGAATTTCTGCGCGGTAGGGATCGGCGCTGCGGCGGCTCAACTGGTAGGCCACATGGGGCCAGACCAAGGCGATCAGCGCCAGGTAAAGCCAGCCCGGCAGGCTGGCCTGGCGTTCCCACAGTACCACGCCCACCACCACGCTGCCGAGCCCCATGCCCAGCACGCGCAGGGGGTAGACCCGGCGATGGAGTTGGCGTTTGGCATCGGACATGGTGGAGCGGTCAGGGGTTGCCGCCACTTTGGCGCGGCGTGCTGGGCGCAACAGGGGCGGGAATTCGTTACGAAAGCCTACATGAACGGCACCGCCAGCGCCAGCCATCAATGTCCATGGCATGTCATCCCGGCATGGGGCCGTGGCCCGTTGCGGCTTCCAGGTGTTGCAGGCGCTGGCGCAGTTGTGCCACTTCTTCGATCAGGTCAGCCGTGAGGGCGGCGAGCTCGGGGTCGGCGTCGAAGGTGGTTTCCAGCTGGGCCAGCCGGCGCGCGCGCACCACGGTGGCGCTGGCAAAGCGCCAGTGGCCGCCCAGGCTGTCGGCCTGCAGCAGACCGGCCTCCAGCCGTTCGCTGACCCAGCCCGGCGCCACGTGGCAGATGCGTGCCAGGTCCTCCAGGGAAAACAGGGCGGTGTCGTCCAGCAGTTCGCCCGGCTGCACGTTGGGGGTGTTGTGGGCAGTTGTCATGGTCAGGCTCCCTGGGTGGCGCGCGGGTCGAAGCGGGGAAAGGCCTTGGCTATCGCGGTGTAGGCGGCGCGCTCGGCGTCGCTGTGGGCCGGCGGCAGGGCGACGCTCAGTTCCAAGTACAGGTCTCCTGGCGTGGCGGCGGGAATGCCCCGGCCCTTCAGGCGCAGCTTGCGCGCGGATTTCCAGTGTGCTGGCACGGTCACCTCCAGGGCGCCGGCGGGGGTGTGCACCTCGATGACGGCGCCCAGTTCGGCCTCCCAGGGGGCCACGGCCACGGGTTGGTAGACATCGCGGTCGATGGCGCGCCAGCGGGGGTCGGGTTTGAATTGCACCTCCAGGAACAGGTCGCCCGCAGGGGCGCCGCCCGTGCCGGGGCTGCCCTGGCCCGTCAGGCGGATGAGCTGCCCTTCGCGCACACCCTTCGGTATCTTGACCTGCAGGTTGCGTTGTTCGTGCACCATGCGGCCCGCGTCGTCGAGCCGGGCACCACGCAGCGTCAGGCTGCGCTCGGCGCCCTGGTAGGCGTCCAGCAGATCGAGCTCGATCCTGGCGTGGTGGTCGTTGCCGCGCGATGGCTGCGGTGTCCCACCCCATTCGGCATCCCGTGGCGCTTCACGGTATTGGCTTTGGGCACGCTGGGCGCGCGCATGGCGGCCAAAAAGCTGCTCGAAGAAGTCACTGAATTCGCCGTCGGGCCCACCGGCGGTGCCGGCCCCGTCGGAGAACTCGAAGCCGGCGTCCCAGTTGGGTGGCGGTCGGAAATCCTGCCCCGGGCGGTGTGGCGCCTGGCGGCCCAGCGCGTCGTAGGCTTCGCGCTTTTCGGGATCGGAGAGCACGGCGTTGGCCTCGTTCACCTCGGCCATGCGGGCTGCGGCGTCGGCTTCCTTGCTCACGTCGGGGTGGTATTTGCGCGCCAGCTTGCGGTAGGCCTTCTTGATGTCATCGGCGGTGGCCGTTTTGCTGACACCCAGCACCTGGTAGTAGTCCTTGAATTCCATGCGGCGTTTCCTTCGCGGTGGGGCTGCGCGGGGCAGTTGCTGGGAGGCTGTCGGACTTGGAGCGTCGATTTGCAGCCGACGATTTCCAAGTCCGACAGCCTCCTATGGCTACTGTATGCCCCGGGCTGGCGCCGTGGCAATCCGGGGCGCTTGCCGCAGGTGGCATGCGTTCGGATTACTTCAAAAATGATAGCTGAAAGTGCTTGTCAGGTAAGCGCTAGCGGTATTTTTGTTTCAAATTTTGCACGGCGGGTGGCAAAAAAGGCTTTGACATTGCGCACATTGGCATCGCCCGTGAACAGGCGCTGCGACAGCGCCAGGTAGCCCGGCATGTCGCGCGTGTGCACCACCAGCATGAAATCCGGCCCCGGCGACACGCGCCAGCACTGTTGCACGCAGTCGTCGGCCACGGCGCGGGCTTCGAACGCATCCAGCCATTCGCCGCCCTGGCGGTCCAGCGTCACCTCCACCATGGCCGACAGCCCGTGGCCCTGCAGCGCCGCCAGCCGGTCGGGTTGCAGCAGGGCAACCTGGCGCTCGATCAGCCCGGCATCGTGCAGGCGCTTGACCCGCCGCAGGCAGGTGGGCGGCGACACATGCACCTGCTGCGCGAGCGACTGGTTGCTCTGCGCGGCGTCGGTTTGCAGAAGGTTGAGCAGCTGCAGGTCTGTGGCATCTAGCAATATTTGTTCCATGCATTGATTAGAAATGAATTTAAATTTCATTCATAACGACTGGTGAAATTTAAGTTCAAATCTTTGCAAATATCAATCGAATATTTTTCGGTAGGCTGCCTACCATCGCCCCATCTTTTTCCAATTGAGGCAACCACCATGTGCGGCATCGTCGGCGCGGTCTCCACGCGCAACATCGTTCCCATCCTCGTCCAGGGCCTGCAGCGGCTCGAATACCGGGGCTATGACTCGTGCGGCGTGGCCGTGCATGCCGCCAGTCTGGATGCCACGCGCCATGGCACGGCAGACGGTGGGCTGCAGCGCGCCCGCAGCACCGCCCGTGTGGCCGAGCTGCTGGAACAGGTGCAGGCCGACCACCTGGAAGGCGCCACCGGCATTGCCCATACCCGCTGGGCCACGCACGGCGCGCCAGCGGTGCACAACGCCCATCCCCATTTCAGCCACGGCACGGGCAGCGACGCCGCTGCCGGTCCGGCGCTGCCGGGCCAGCCAGCTGAAAGCGACCCGGCGCGGCCGGGCCGCGTGGCCCTGGTGCACAACGGCATCATCGAAAACCACGAAGAGCTGCGTGCCGCCCTGCAGGCGCGCGGCTATGTGTTTGTGAGCCAGACCGACACCGAAGTCATTGCGCACCTGGTGGACAGCCATTACAGCGGCGACCTGTTCGACGCCGTGCGGGCCGCCATCGCCGAACTGCATGGTGCCTACGCCATTGCCGTGATCCACAAGGACGAGCCCCACCGCGTGGTGGGCGCGCGTGCGGGTTCGCCGCTGATCCTGGGTGTGGGCAAGGATGCTGCCGAAGGGGCTGCGGCGCCGCGCGAGCATTTCCTGGCCAGCGACGCCATGGCCCTGGCGGGCGTCACCGACCAGATCGTGTACCTCGAAGAAGGCGATCTGGTGGATTTGCAACTGGGCCGCTACTGGATCGTTGGCAAAGACGGCGCGGCGTTGACGCCGACGCAACGCCCCGTGCGCACCGTGCAGGCGCACAGCGGCGCGGCCGAGCTGGGGCCGTATCGCCACTACATGCAAAAGGAAATCTTCGAGCAGCCGCGCGCCATCGCCGACACGCTCGAAGGCGTCGCCGGCATCGTGCCCGAGCTGTTTGACGGCGCCGGCCTGCATGGCGAGCCGGGCGCCGCCGCCTGGCGCGTGTTCAAGGAGATCGACAGCGTGCTCATCCTGGCCTGCGGCACCAGCTATTACAGCGGCTGCGCGGCCAAATACTGGCTGGAGGAAATTGCCGGCATTCCCACCCAGGTGGAAGTGGCCAGCGAATACCGCTACCGCACCAGCGTGCCCAACCCGCGCACGCTGGTCGTCACCATCAGCCAAAGTGGCGAAACCGCCGACACCCTGGCCGCGCTGCGCCACGCGCAAAGCCTGGGCATGCAGCACACGCTGACCATTTGCAACGTGGCCACCAGCGCCATGGTGCGCGAATGCAAGCTGGCCTACATCACCCGCGCGGGGGTCGAGATCGGCGTGGCCAGCACCAAGGCCTTCACCACGCAGCTGGCAGGCCTGTTCTTGCTGACGCTGGCGCTGGCCCAATCCAAAGGCCGCCTGAGCGAGGAGCAGGAAGCCGCCCACCTCAAGGCCATGCGCCACCTGCCCGTGGCCCTGCAGGCCGTGCTGGCGCTCGAACCCCAGATCATCAGCTGGGCCGAAGACTTTGCCCGCATGGAAAACGCCTTGTTCCTGGGCCGTGGGTTGCACTACCCCATCGCGCTCGAAGGCGCCTTGAAGCTCAAGGAAATCAGCTACATCCACGCCGAGGCCTATCCGGCGGGCGAGCTCAAGCACGGCCCCCTGGCCTTGGTGACCAGCGCCATGCCGGTGGTGACCGTGGCGCCCAACGACGCGCTGCTGGAAAAGCTCAAAAGCAACATGCAGGAAGTGCGCGCGCGCGGCGGCGTGCTGTATGTGCTGGCGGACGCCGACACCCACATCGAAAGCAGCGAAGGCATCCACGTCATCCGCATGCCCGAGCACTACGGCCACCTCAGCCCGTTGTTGCATGTGGTGCCGCTGCAGCTGCTGGCGTATCACACGGCCTGCGCGCTCGGCACCGATGTGGACAAACCCAGAAACCTGGCCAAGTCGGTTACGGTGGAGTAATGATCAGAAAATGGTCCAGCATGTGGAAGTGGTCTTCAAAGAACTCTTCCTCCATCGCGGCCAGCTTTGCCACAGCAACCCACTCCACCTGCATGGCGTCGTCATCGGCCCGCACGGCCGGAAACGGCGCATCGCCCAGGTCGAAGTAATGCGCATGCGTGATGGTGCGTCCGCGCTGGCTGCGGTCGGGGTGGTCGAACACCGCCACCGACTGCAGCGCCGCTCGCATGCGGGCTTCGGGAAGTGCGCAATGGGTCTCTTCGGCCAGTTCGCGCAGGCAAGATTGCCACACGGTCTCGCGCTGCTCGATAAAGCCCCCCGGCACCGCCCGCTGGCCCTTGCCGGGCGCGTGGGCGCGGCGGATCAGCAGCACATGGTTCTGGCAGCGCACCACGGCATCCACCGTGACGAATACTGGCGGGTAGGGTGCGGCAGACCAGGCCTCGCGGTAGTCGCGCAGCATGCGCCACTCTTCATGCAGTGCGGGGTAGTCAGGGGTTTGTGCAAAGCGCTCGAGAAAGCCCAGGGTGCTCTCGGGCATCTGGGTGGCCAGGTCATCCAGGCCTGCCCGGGCGGTGGCAGGCGTGGCACCAAAGTAGGCATCGCGGATGACCGTGGCATCGATGCGGCCCTGGCGGTCCACGTTGATCAGCTCCCAGCCAGGAAAGGCGCTCAGATAGCTGCTGGTCGCATCCTTGAAGTGGCCCACCAGGCCGATGCGCGCATCCGTCGGTGTCATCTGGGCCACGCCATTGCGCACGGCCCGCACCCACACGGCCTCGTCGTAGTAGTCGCGCATGGGCAGCACCTGCACACGGGCCCGGTCGGGCCCGGTCAGGGCGCCCAGCATCATGTCGGCGCGCTCATGCCAGGTGAATGGGTTCTTGGGCGAGCGTGCCTGCCAGGCCGACCCCATCACCACGATCACGCTGCGGGCGCTGGCGAGTGCACGCTGCAGCAAGGCCATGTGGCCGTTGTGGACGGGCTCAAAACGCCCGATGTAGATGGCGGTGTCGTACATGTGTCTCCGTTCTTTTGGGGCGTTCGGCACGTTGACGGGCCGGTCGCTGCCCACCGTGCCGCAGCACGGTGGGCTCAGACTCTCAGAGCCCCGCAGCCGCGCGCAGCGCCGCAGCCTTGTCTGTGCGTTCCCAGCTGAACTCGGGCTCTTCACGCCCGAAGTGGCCGTAGGCGGCCGTCTTTTCGTAGATGGGGCGCAGCAGGTCCAGCATCTGGATGATGCCCTTGGGGCGCAGGTCGAAGTGCTCGCGCACCAGTGCGGCCAGGCGCTCGTCCGACACCACGCCCGTGCCTTCTGTGTACACCGTGATGTTCATGGGCTCGGCCACGCCGATGGCGTAGGCCACCTGGATCTGGCACTGGCGCGCCAGGCCTGCAGCCACGATGTTCTTGGCCACATAGCGGGCGGCGTAGGCGGCCGAGCGGTCCACCTTCGTTGGGTCCTTGCCGCTGAAGGCACCGCCGCCGTGGGGGCAGGCGCCGCCGTAGGTGTCCACGATGATCTTGCGGCCGGTCAGGCCGCAGTCGCCCTGCGGGCCGCCGATGACAAAGCGGCCCGTGGGGTTGATCAGGTAGCGCGTGTTCTGCAGCCACTCCTTGGGCAGCACGGGCTTGATGATCTCTTCGATGACGGCTTCGGTGAACGAGGCCTTCATCTTGGTTTGGGTTTCGCTCTGGTCGGGGTGGTGCTGGGTGGAGAGCACCACGGTGTCGATGCTGTGCGGCTTGCCATCCACATAGCGCATCGTCACTTGCGACTTGGCATCGGGGCGCAGGAAGGGCAGGCGGCCGTCCTTGCGCAGCTGGGCCTGGCGTTCCACCAGGCGGTGCGCGTAGTAGATGGGCGCGGGCATCAGCTCGGGCGTCTCGTCGCAGGCGTAGCCGAACATCAGGCCCTGGTCGCCGGCGCCGGTGTTCAGGTGGTCGTCGCTCGCGTGGTCCACGCCCTGGGCGATGTCATTGCTTTGCTTGTCGTAGGCCACCAGCACGGCGCAGCCACGATAGTCAATGCCGTAGTCGGTGTTGTCGTAGCCGATGCGCTTGATGGTGTCGCGCGCAATTTGAATGTAGTCAGGCGTCTGGGCATCGGACCGGATGCTGATTTCGCCCGCCAGAACCACCAACCCGGTATTGGTCAAGGTTTCTGCTGCAACCCGTGCTCGTGGGTCTACCTTGAGGATCGCATCGAGAATCGCATCCGAGATCTGGTCAGCCACCTTGTCGGGGTGGCCTTCGGAGACGGATTCCGAGGTAAAGAGAAAGTCGTTCGCCATTTGAATAAACTCCTGTGTTCCGGCATCTGGGGCGTTGCCCTCACCCCGAAGGAGCTTTGGCGAACGCTTTAGCAGATTTTTTTAACGTCGCCCTGCAAGTTGCTCATTTAACTCAGCGACCCGTCTATTTTAATGCCAGTCGTCTTTCGATTTTTTTCTGCATTTCCACTGTGGTTGCTGCATGTCATGGGTGCGGCCATGGGCTGGGTGGCGTTTTGTGCGTCGCCCGCGTACCGGCGCAGGTTCCTGGCCAACTCGGCGCTGGCCGGTTATTCGTTTGGCGCGGTGCGCGCGGCTGTGGCGCATGCGGGCCGCATGGTGGCCGAGTTGCCTCGGCTGTGGCTGGGTGCGCCCTTGCCCTGCGCCATGTCGAACGAGGCCTGTGTGGAGCAGGCCTACGCCGCCGGGCGCGGCATTGTGTTCCTCACACCCCACCAGGGCTGTTTCGAGCTGTCCGCGCAAGTCGCGGCGCGGCACTGGAGCGCGGCGCGCGGGCCCATCACGGTGCTCTACCGCCCGGCGCGCCAGCCGTGGCTGGCCACCGTGATGGCGACTGCACGTAATCGCCCCGGCATGCTGGCGGTGCCCACCACGCTGTCGGGCGTGCGCCAGATGATCAAGGCGCTGCGCCGTGGCGAGGCCGTGGGCCTGCTGCCCGACCAGGTGCCGCCCGATGGCCAGGGCGTGTGGGCCCCCTTTTTTGGCCGCGATGCCTACACCATGACGCTGGCCGTGCGCTTGGCCCAGCAAACCGGTGCGGCCGTGGTGCTGGCGCGCTGCGAGCGCCTGCCCTGGGGCCGCGGTTTTGTCACCCACTTTGAAACCTTGCCCGCGCCGCTCGATGAGCGGCTGGAGGCTGCTGTTTTGCAAATCAACCAGGCCATGGAACATCTCATTCGCCAATGTCCCGAGCAATACCTGTGGGGCTATGCCCGCTACAAGCAGCCGCGCGCTGAAGCCGTTGCCGGGGGCGCCGCATGACGGGGCGCCTGGGTGTGTGGTTCATGCGGGTGCTGGCGCATGTGCCTTTGCCCGCGCTGCGGGCGCTGGGCTGGTGCCTGGGCCAGGTGCTGTACCTGCTGGCCGTGCCGCGCCGCAAGGTGGCCCTGCGCAATCTGGCGCTGTGTTTCCCCGATGCGCCCGCTGCGCAACGGCGCCGCTGGGCGCGCGAAACCTTTGTGGTGTTCAGCCAGACCTGGCTGGATCGCAGCTGGCTGTGGTTTGCCCCGCGCGAGGTGGTGTTGGCACGCGTGAAGCTGCAGGGCGCGCTGGCCGAGCTGGAGGGCGACACCCCCACCATCATCTTTGCCCCGCATTTCTATGGCATGGATGCCGGGGGCACGGCGCTTACGCTGCACACGCCGCGCGCATTCACGTCCATCTTTTCCACCCACCCCGATCCGGCCGTGGATGCCTGGTTCATGGCGGGGCGCCAGCGCTTTGGCGATGTGCGCATGCTCAACCGGGCCGATGGCGTCAAGCCCATCATTTCCAACCTGCGCAAGGGCGGGCTGCTGTACCTGCTGCCCGACATGGACTTTGGCCGCAACGACTCGCTGTTCGTGCCGTTCTATGGCGTGCAGGCCGCCACCGTGCCATCGCTGCCCCGGTTTGCGCGGCTGGGGCGCGCCAAGGTGATTGCCATGGTCACCCGCCTCACGCCCACGGGCTACTGCGCCGAGATTTCACCCGCCTGGCCCGGCTACCCCAGCGACGATGTGGCGACCGACACGGCCCTCATGAACGCCAACCTGCAGCGCTACATCGACGTGTCGCCCGGGCAGTACTACTGGGTGCACAAGCGCTTCAAGACGAGGCCCGAAGGCGAGCCTTCTGTGTATTCCTGAAAATTTGAATCAAATTGGCCGCCAGCGCTTATATATCAAGCGCAGGCAGCTATTGTTTTGATTGCAAAAAGCGCTGCAACTCCAAGGCTACGCGTTCCGGGTGTTCATGGACGATCCAGTGCGATGCGCCTTCCACACGCTGCAACTGCAGCTGCGGCACCCAGCCCGGCAGACCGTCGAGCAGACCCGGCAGCAGCGCGGGGTCGTCCATGCCCCACAGCACCAGCGTGGGCACATCCACCGTCAGCATCGATTCGGGCAAGGTGATGGCTTGTGCGGCCGGGTCACCCGCGCGCGGTGGGCGCAGGGGGCTGGCGCGGTAGTAGTTGCAGGCGCCGGTCAGGCCGCGCTGCCACAGGTCGCGGTATTGGGCGCGCACGGCGGGGGTGAGCCAGTCGGGGGCGCGGCCATCGGGGGTGTTGAAAAAGGCGAACAGGCGGTGAAAGTCGTCTTCGGCCAGCAGCGCCTCGGCATCGGGTCTGCACAGAAAGTGCATGTACTGGCTGGCCGCCTGCTGCGCGGGGTTGTGCTGCAGTTCGCGCACAAAGGCGCCCGGGTGCGGCGAATTAAAGATGGCCAGCCGCTTGAGCCACTGCGGTTGCTGGTTGGCCAGGTTCCAGGCCACCGCACCGCCCCAGTCGTGGGCCACCAGGCATTCCAGCGCGCCGCCAGGGCATTCGGCGGCGATCAGCGCGACAAGATCCTGCACGAGGTGCCTGGCGCGGTAGGCCGCCAAGTCGGTTGGACTGCTGGATGCGCCAAAGCCGCGCAGGTTGGGCGCCACGCAGCGGTAGCCGCCGTTTTCAGGGCGCGAAAAATGCAGCAGCAGTTCGTCCCAGATGAAGGCTCCCTCGGGGAACCCGTGCAGAAACAGCAGCACCGGGCGCCCGGGTGCGCCGCTCACGCGGCATTGCAGGGTGATGCCATGCGGCAGGGCCAGGTCTTGAATAGAAATCATGGTGCTATGCATTCAGTAGCTGCTGCCGCTTTATGCATAAGCGCCAGCGCCTAGTTTGGCTGAGAATCCTCTGGGGCTGCTGGGGCGGGCTCGGGCGCTGCTTCTGGGGCCTCGCCTGCGGGCAACACCGGGTGTGCCCATTGCCACAGCAGCTGTGCCACTTCGTCCACACCCTGCTTCTTGAGGGCCGAGAACATCTTCACCTCGCCGCCGCCCGCGTGCAGTCGCGTAATCGACAGGATCTTGGCCTGCTCGGCGCGCGTGAGCTTGTCGGCCTTGGTCAGCACGATCAGGAATTTCAGGCCTTCCTCGACGCGCGGGCGCACCACTTCGAGCAGGGCTTCGTCCAGTTCGGTCAGGCCCAGGCGTGGGTCGCACAGCAGCACGATGCCTGTGAGGCCGGGGCGGCTGACCAGATAGTTCACCATCACTTGCTGCCAGCGCACCTTGTCCGAGCGCGACACGGCGGCATAGCCATAGCCGGGAAGGTCGGCCAGAACCGCATCGGTCACGCCCTGCTTGCCCAGCGAGAACAAATTGATGTGCTGCGTGCGGCCGGGTTTCTTGGAGGCATACGCCAGCTGCTTTTGCTGTGTGAGCGTGTTGATGCAGGTGGATTTGCCGGCGTTGGAACGGCCCACGAAGGCGATCTCGGGCACGTCGATCGGGGGCAGATGGTGCAGTTGCGCGGCCGTGGTCAGGAACCTGGCGGTGTGCATCCAGCCCATGGCGATCTTGGCGTCGGGTGCGGGCGCAAGGGTGCCAGCAACTGGCGCGGTGGAGGTTGTCGTCATGGAAAATTCGAATGCGTTGGGGCCTCATTGTAGAATCGCCTGGTTTTGCGCACCTCAATACACACCCTCGATATGAAGTTGCTCGCCTCTATGCTGATGGCTGCCGCACTGGCAGCACCCGCTTTTCCGGCCTTGTCTGCGGGCGAAACTCCCGCGGCGCCGACCAAGGCGGCCAAGCCGGACCTGGTCAAGGGCGAAGCCAGCTTCACAGCGGTGTGCGCTGCATGCCACGGGGCAGATGGCAATTCCACCATTGCGGCCAACCCGAAGCTGTCGCAGCAGCACCCGGAATATCTGCTCAAGCAGTTGAAAGAGTTCAAGTCCGGCAAGCGCAACAACGCCGTCATGGCGGGCTTTGCGTCGATGCTGACAGAAGAGGACATGAAGAACATCGCTTACTGGGCGGCTTCCAAGCCTGCCAAGGCCGGCGCCGCGTCCGACAAGGACCTGGTGGCCCTGGGTGAGCGCATCTACCGCGGCGGCATTGCAGACCGCCAGATTGCCGCCTGCGCAGGCTGCCACAGCCCCAACGGCGCCGGCATTCCGGCCCAATACCCCCGCCTGTCGGGCCAGCACGCCGACTACACGGCGTCGCAACTGAAAATGTTCCGCGACGGTTCGCGCGCCAACAGCAACCAGATGACCCAGGTGGCTGCCAAGCTCAACGACCGTGAAATCAAGGCGGTGGCCGACTACATTGCCGGTCTGCGCTGAGGTTTTGTGATCTCTCCGGCCCCGCCAGGCGGGCAGCCTGGAACCAACCGCCAATAACAAACCCCAAAAAGGGCGGGCCCATCGTTCAGATGGCCCCGCCCTTTTCCTTTAGTGCCCGCGTTCACCCCTCTCATGTCTGACACAACCCAAGGCGTTCAAGTCCGGTCTGGCCCCCAGGCCCTGCGTGCAGGCATCGAGCTGCTGTCTTCCATGCGGTTTGCCATTTCGCTGCTGACGGTGATCTGCATCGCGTCGGTCATTGGCACGGTGCTCAAGCAGCATGAGCCTGCGGTGAACTACGTCAACCAGTTCGGCCCGTTCTGGGCGGAGCTGTTTGCGGCCATCCAGCTCAATGCGGTGTACAGCGCGTGGTGGTTTTTGCTGATCCTGGCCTTTCTGGTGGTCAGCACCTCTTTGTGCATCGCCCGCAACACCCCCAAGATCCTGGTGGACCTCAAGGTCTACAAGGAAAACATCCGCGAGCAAAGCCTCAAGGCCTTCCACCACAAGGCGCAGGCCGAACTCGGCGGGCCTGCGGAAGCCGAGGCACGCCGCATTGGCACCTTGCTGGCCGGTGGTGGCTGGAAGGTGCGGCTGCAGCAGCGGGATGCGGCCCAGGGCGCGGGCTGGATGGTGGCGGCCAAGGCGGGGGCGGCCAACAAGATTGGCTACATCGCCGCGCACAGCGCCATCGTGCTCATCTGCCTGGGTGGGCTGTTCGACGGCGACCTGATCGTTCGGGCCCAAATGCTGCTGGGCGGGAAAACACCGTATGCCGGCAGTGGCCTCATTTCCGAGGTAAAGCCCGAGCACCGCCTGTCCGAGCGCAACCCCACGTTTCGCGGCAACCTGGTGGTGGCCGAGGGCACGCAGTCGAGCACCGCCATCCTGAGCCAGTCCGACGGCGTTTTGTTGCAGGAGTTGCCCTTTGCCATCGAACTCAAGAAGTTCATCGTGGAGCATTACTCCACCGGCATGCCCAAGCTGTTCGCCAGCGAGATCGTGATCCACGACAAGGAGACGGGCGCGAAAACGCCCGCCCGCATCGAGGTGAACCACCCCGCCAGCTACAAAGGGGTCGAGATCTACCAGTCGAGTTTTGACGACGGCGGCTCGCACCTCAAGTTGCGCGCCATGCCCATGGTGGCGGGGGCCAAGGCATTTGATGTCGAGGGCACGGTGGGCGGATCGACCGAGTTGGTCGGCAAGGGCGGTGCCACGGGCGGCGAAAAACTCACCCTCGAATTCACGGCCCTGCGCACGATCAATGTCGAGAACCTGGGCGGTGCAGCAGGCGCGACAGGATCGGGCGTCGATGTGCGCAAGGTCGATCTGCGCGAGTCGGTGGAGTCGCGCCTGGGTGCCGCCAACAAGACCGTGACCAAGAAAGAGCTGCGCAATGTGGGCCCCAGCGTGACGTACAAGCTGCGCGATGCGGCCGGTCAGGCGCGCGAGTTCCACAACTACATGCTGCCTGTGGACACCGGCGATGGGGTGCCC
The DNA here is from genome assembly GCF_002176815.1 of Acidovorax sp. T1. Classification (NCBI taxonomy): domain Bacteria; kingdom Pseudomonadati; phylum Pseudomonadota; class Betaproteobacteria; order Burkholderiales; family Comamonadaceae; genus Acidovorax; species Acidovorax sp. T1. The sequence continues at coordinate 753,918 of NZ_CP021648.1, forward strand.
GTGTTTTTGCTGGGGGTGCGCGAGAACCCCGCCGATCCGTTCCGTTACCTGCGGGTTCCTGCCGACGACCAAAGCTCCATGGACGGGTTCATGCGCCTTCATGCTGCGCTGGGTGACCCGGCGGCGCGTGAGCAGGCCGTGCGCCGTTATGTGGCGCAGGCGGTGGAGGCGTCGCGCCCCGAACTGGCCGAGCAGCTGACGCAGTCCGCGTTGCGGGCGCTGGCGCTGTTTGCCGGCAGCAACGGGCCCGAGGGCAAAAAGGTGGGCGGCTTGCCGGCCATTTCTGATTTCATGGAAGCCAATGTGCCCGAGGCCGAACGCGCGCGTGCCGGCGAGGTGCTGGTGCGCATCCTGAACGGCGCCCTGTTCGAGCTGGCCCAGCTCACGCGTGAGCGTGCTGGCCTCAAGCCACTGGAACAGAGTGACCAGACACAGACATTCATGACGCAGGCGGTGCTGTCGCTCAGTGATGCGCAGATCTACCCGGCGCCGCTGGTTTTTGAGCTCAAGGACTTCACCCAGGTGCAGGCCAGCGTTTTTCAGGTGGCGCGCGCCCCTGGCAAAAACATTGTCTACCTGGGCTGTGCCTTGCTGATTCTGGGTGTTTTTGCCATGCTTTACGTGCGCGAGCGCCGCGTATGGGTGTGGGTGGCACCGCGGGGGGAGCAGTCGCACGCTCTGATGGCGCTGTCCACCAATCGCAAGACCATGGACGGCGACCGGGAGTTCGTCCAGCTCGCTGACAAACTGATCGGGGCTCGTCCCCACTGAGGCAACGCATGAATACCGCCACCACCACCATCTCTCTGAACGAGGGGTTCTTTTCCCGCCGCAACTGGTTCGACTGGCTGTTCGCCGCCATCGTGGCCACGGGGGGGCTGTATGCGCTGCAACGCTATGGCAGCTACATGGATGTGTACGAAAAAGGCATCCTGCTGGCTGCCATTCCCTGCACCGTGTGGCTGGGCTGGTTCTGGCGCCCGCTGCGGGTCTTGATGCTGGTGGTGGTGGCGCTAGCCCTGGTGGCCATCGGTCTGTACCAGCAAGATGGCGCGGGCAGCCTGGCACGGGCCGAGACCGTGTTCGGCCTCAAATACTTTTTGTCCAGCCAGTCGGCCATTTTGTGGATGAGCATGCTCTTTTTCATGAGCACGGCGTTTTACTGGATGGGCATGTTTGCGCGTGGCGAAGGCCACACCCTGAGCCTGATTGGTTCGCGCATTGCGTGGGTGGCCGTGGGCATGGCGCTTATTGGCACACTGGTGCGCTGGTACGAAAGCTACCTTATCGGCAGCGATGTCGGCCACATCCCGGTGAGCAACCTCTACGAAGTGTTCGTGATGTTCTGCTGGATGACGGCGGCGTTCTATCTGTACTACGAACAGCAGTACGGCACGCGCGCTCTGGGCGGTTTCGTGATGCTGGTGGTCAGCGCGGCCGTGGGCTTTTTGCTCTGGTACACCGTGGTGCGCGAGGCGCACGAGATCCAGCCCCTGGTGCCCGCCCTCCAGAGCTGGTGGATGAAGCTGCATGTGCCCGCCAACTTCATCGGCTACGGCACCTTCGCGCTGGCGGCCATGGTGGCCTTTGCCTACCTGATCAAGCAGCAGGCCAGCGAAACCCGCTGGTACAAGCTGGCGCCGCTGTGGCTGCTGGGCGTGGTGCTGTGCTTTGAGCCCATCGTTTTCCGCCAGGGCGCAACCGAGAGCGGCGGCAGCTACTGGATGGTCTATTTCGGCGTTTCTGCCCTCATCGTGGCGGGCATTCTGCTGGGCCGCAAGCGCATTGCGGCGCGCCTGCCGTCGTTCGAGATCCTGGACGATGTGATGTACAAATCCATCGCTGTGGGCTTTGCCTTCTTCACCATTGCCACCGTGCTGGGCGCCCTGTGGGCCGCCGAGGCCTGGGGCGGCTACTGGAGCTGGGACCCCAAGGAAACCTGGGCGCTGATCGTCTGGCTCAACTACGCGGCCTGGCTGCACATGCGCCTCATGAAGGGCCTGCGCGGCACCGTGTCGGCCTGGTGGGCGCTGGTGGGGCTGGTGGTGACCACGTTCGCGTTTCTGGGCGTGAACATGTTCCTGAGCGGCCTGCACAGCTACGGCACGCTCTGATGGTGTGATGGTGTGATGGTGTGATGGGGTATCGGCCCTGCGGGGCAGCAACCCTTGCGTCTCGGGTGTAACCTGGGCGTTCCAGGGAACGAACTGGCAGTTGCTCGGCTCTACCGCACAGCCGTTTCCACCCAAGAATGACCGGAGCCTCCCATGCTGATTCCATCGCGCGATTCGGGTTTCAAGCACCCGCATTCCTCCGAAATCACCCCGCGCGCGGTCTACGAAGACCGTCGCCACATGCTCAAGCTGATGGCAGGCGGTGCCGCTGGCGCCGCGTTGGCTTCCTGGGCCGGCCGCGAGGCGCTGGCACAACAAGCCCAGGTGGTGCGCCCCGGCAAACTGGCAGCGCTGGCGGGCGCCCGGTCGACCGTGGCGGGGGGCGTCACCATGGAGAAGTTCACCGACTACAAGGACGCGAGCACCTACAACAACTTCTACGAGTTCGGCACCGACAAGGCCGACCCCGCCCGCAATGCCCACACCCTCAAAACCACACCCTGGACGGTGGAGGTGGAAGGCCTGGTCAAGAAGCCCGGCAAGTACGGCATCGAAGACCTGCTCCGGCTGAGCGCGCAGGAAGAACGCATCTACCGCCTGCGCTGCGTGGAAGGCTGGTCCATGGTCATCCCCTGGGTGGGCTACTCGCTGGCTGAGTTGATCAAGCGCGTGGAGCCGCAGGGCAGTGCCAGATACGTGGAATTCGTCACGCTGGCCGACAAGGCCACCATGCCCTATGTGGGCTCGCGCGTGCTCGACTGGCCTTACACGGAAGGCCTGCGCATGGACGAGGCCATGCACCCGCTCACCCTGCTGGCCTTTGGCATGTATGGCGAGGTGCTGCCCAACCAGAACGGTGCGCCCGTGCGCCTGGTGGTGCCCTGGAAATACGGCTTCAAGAGCGCCAAAAGCATCGTCAAGATCCGTTTTGTCGAGAAAGAGCCGGGCACCGCCTGGAACAAGGCGGCCAAACAGGAATATGGGTTCTATTCCAACGTGAACCCCAACGTGGACCACCCGCGCTGGAGCCAGGCCACCGAGCGCCGCATTGGCGAAGACGGCCTGTTTGCCAAGAAGCGCAAAACCCTGATGTTCAACGGCTACGAGGCCCAGGTGGGGCAACTCTACGCCGGCATGGACCTCAAGAAGTTCTACTGAACCCCGCCGCAGCTGCCCGCCAGGCCAAGCGACCGGTCTGCTGCGCCATGAGAAAACTCCTGCTCCATCCGGCGGCCAAGCCGGTGCTGTTCGTGCTGTGCCTGCTGCCCTTGTCGTGGCTGGTCTATGCGGCCGCCACCGACCGCCTGGGCGCCAACCCCGCCGAAGCCCTGATCCGCGCCACCGGTGACTGGACCTTGCGGGCCCTGTGCATGGTGCTGGCCGTGACACCGCTGCGCGTGATGACCGCCAGCCCGCAACTGGCGCGCTTTCGGCGCATGCTGGGTCTGTTTGTGTTTTTTTATGCGCTGCTGCACCTGTTGAGCTACAGCGGGTTTGACATGGGATTCGATCTTGCCGAGATCGCCCGCGACATTGCCAAGCGGCCCTTTATTCTGGTGGGCTTTCTGGCGTTTTGCCTGCTCATGCTGTTGGCGGCCACCTCGTTCAACCGCGCCATCCGGGCATTGGGCGGGCGCCGCTGGCAGGCCCTGCACCGGGCGGTGTATGCGGTGGCCGGGCTGGCGATCCTGCATTTTTTCTGGATGCGCGCCGGCAAGAACGACTTTGCGGAAGTGGCCGTGTATGGCGCCATCCTCGCGGCCCTGCTGGGCTGGCGTCTGTGGCGGCGCCTGGCCAACCGGAGCGCCCGGCCGGTGGGGCGGAGCAGGCCCGCCGCACCGGATTGATTGCTATTATAAATATAGCTGCTTGCGCTTTACCAGTAAGCGCTAGAGCCTATTTAGACTAAAACTTCAGGCGTTGACCGCTTGCAGTTTCAGGCGTTGACCGCTTGCAGTGCCGGCCGCAGTTGCCGGCTCACCGGGTCGATGTGGTCGGTCGGGATCTGGTAAGCGCGATCATCGAACAAATCAATGCCGCACATGAGGTTGTCGATCCAGTCCAGAAAATCGTTGATGGCCTTCTTGCCCATGATGGGCGCGCCATGCTGGGGCACCAGCATGGCGATGTCCAACTGGCGCGCCATGCGCACCCACAGCCGCAGGATCTTGTTGGACACCATGTAGCGGCGGTGAAAAGCCTCCATGCGCGGGATATGCGGGGCCAGATCGGTGACCGGAATGCGCGCCTCGGCCCCCGACGTCATCGACACCCCGAGATCGCCCGTGAACAGGATGCGGCTGACCGGGTCGTAGAAATGGAAGTTGCCTTCGGAATGCATGAAGTGCGCTGGCAGCAGCACCAGTTCATGGCGCCCCAATGGCAGATGCCCGCCACCGTCCGGCACGCCGATCACCCGGTTTTCCGTCTTGCCCACTTTGGTGAAGTGCGGCGCAAACCGCTCCCACACCCGTGAAATCACCAGCGAAGCCTTGGTGCTGGTCATCCAGCGGTCGAGTGACGCAATGATGTCCGGATCGGCGTGCGATGCGATCACATACGCCAGCTTGCTGGGCGCGAAATGCTTGGACATGGCCAGGAACAGTTCATTGAAGGCAAGGTTGCCGCCGGGGTCGATGATGGCGCCGGTGCCGTCGTCAACAATCAGGAACTGGTTGGCTTGAACCGCCTGCCCATCCTCCTCGATGAGGTCGGTGAACATCAGGCAGGCGTGATTCTTGTCGCGATAGAGTTCCAGGGCCATGTCGATGCTGCGGTGCAATAAAACACCGACTGTACGATGGCCCTATCTTCAGTGCTTGATAAAAATCAAGCCCGCTGTCCTTCACGCCGTTGACCCTGGCGCAGTGGTAGCGGGCCGAACGCCATTACTGCGGCACCGACGCGGGGGGCGTGGGGGTGGTTGCCGGTGCGGTCAGTACAGGCGAGAGGGTTTCAGGCAGCGTGGCGCGTTGCCTGGCCTCGGGCGCGCCGGGCAGGTACAAGGGGCCGCGCTGGCCACAGCCCAACAATGCCGCCGCACTCGCAGCAAGGGCAAGGGTACTGACTAGAATTTGGGAAGCTCTCAACATGCGTAAATTGTAATGACCGACCTTGAATTTCTGGACCAGGCTGAAAAACTGCTGCTCGCGGTGGAGCGCAGCTGCGATCGCATCAACGACACGGGCGACGCGGATGTGGACAGCCAGCGCACGGGCGGCATGGTGACGCTGACGTTTCCCAACCGCAGCCAGATCATCATCAACCTGCAAAAACCCCTGCATGAGGTGTGGATGGCGGCCAAGTCGGGCGGATACCACTACCGGTTCGACGGGGCTGCCTGGCAAGACACCAAAGGGGCTGGTGAGTTTTTTGACCGCCTGAGCCAGGATGCCGCGCAGCAGTCTGGCACACCGCTTCGATTCGAGGCCTGACAAGGCGCATCGCTCTCTTCCCCCGCCACAATCGCTGTATCCGGCGGGATGTGCCCCAGCCTTGCCGGGGCAGGGCCAGGGGACGATGGTCAGATGGGATGTCCGTGCGGAGGGCGCCGCACGACTTGCGGGTGTGGAGATTCAGTTGCGGAAGAGATCGAGGATGCGATTGCGCTCTTCGGTCGGCGGCGGCGCTTGCGGTGCCACGGTGGACGCAGCGGTGCCCCGGTCTTCCAGGCCCAGGTTCGCCACCCCCGCATTGCGCGCATATTCCTCATAGAACCACTCACCACCGACATTCACCACCCCCGGCGGCACGGTGGTCTCCATGACGGGCACGCCCTTGAGTGCGCGCTCCATGAAATTGATCCACACCGGCAGGCTCAGCCCGCCCCCGGTTTCCCTGCTGCCCAGGTTGCGGGGCTTGTCGTAACCAATCCAGGTCACTGCGGCCAGTGTGGGCTGGTACCCGGCAAACCACGCGTCTACCGAGTCATTGGTGGTACCTGTCTTGCCGTGCAGGTCCGGCCGCTTGAGGGTGGCTTGCGCCCGTGCTGCAGTTCCTGTGCGCGCAACATCCTGCAGCAGGTTGTCCATGATGAAGGCATTGCGTGCATCAATGGCGCGGGGTAGGTCGTTGACTGTGGGAGGCGGGTTTTCGGAGATCACGCGGCCTTTGTGGTCGGTCACGCGTGCAATCAGCCACGGGTTGACGCGATAGCCGCCATTGGCAAATACCGAGAACCCCGACGCCATCTGCAACGGTGTGACCGAACCCGCTCCCAATGCCATGGTCAGGTAAGCGGGATGCTTTTCAGCGTCGAAGCCGAAGCGGGTCACCCACTCCTGCGCCGTCTTGGGGCCGACCGCCTGAAGGATGCGGATGGAGACCATGTTTTTGGATTTGGCCAAACCCGTGCGCATGGTCATGGGACCGTCGTATCTTCCGTCGTAGTTCTTGGGTTCCCAGGGCTGGCCGCCGGTCACGCCCGCATCAAAAAAGAGGGGGGCGTCATTGACGACTGTGGCGGGAGTGAAGCCCTTTTCCAGTGCGGCGGAGTAGATAAAGGGTTTGAAGCTCGACCCCGGCTGGCGCCAGGCCTGCGTTACATGGTTGAACTTGTTCTTGTCAAAATCAAAGCCGCCCACCAGCGCATTGATGGCACCAGTGCGCGGATCCAGCGCCACGAAGGCGCCTTCCACCTCGGGCAACTGCGTGATTTCCCAGGTGTTCTTGGGCGTCTTGACCACGCGAATCACGGCACCCCGGCGAATCTTGATGTTGGGCGGGGCCTTGTCGCTCAGCCCGGACTGGGCTGGTTTGAGCCCGTCGCTCGTGATTTCAACAGTGTCCCCGTTCGCGCGCGCAGCCACGATCTTGCGTGCGGTGGCCTCTAGCACCACTGCTGCCAGGATGTCTCCGTTGTCTGGATGGCTGGCAAGCGCTTCGTCGATGGCGTCCTCCACCTCTTCTGGAGCGTTGGGCAGGTTCACGAATTGCTCGGGACCGCGATACTGCTGGCGTCGCTCGTAATCCATGATGCCGCGCCGCAGGGCCGCGTAGGCGGTATCCTGGTTGGCCGCGTTCAGCGTGGTGTACACATTCAGGCCGCGGGTGTAAGCCTCATTGCCATACTGGTTGAAGATCAGTTGCCGCACCATCTCGGCCACATATTCGGCGTGGACGCGGGTGTTGTCCTGTCCTGAGCGGATTTTGATTTCTTCCTTCTTTGCGGCCGCAGCTTCTTCGGCCGTGATGAAACCGTTTTCCTCCATCCGTTCAATGATGTAGAGCTGGCGTGACCTGGCGCGCTTGGGGTTGCTGATCGGGTTGTACGCAGAGGGCGCCTTGGGCAGCCCCGCCAGCATCGCTGCCTCGGCGATGGAAACCGACTTCAGCGGTTTTCCAAAATAGGCCTCGGATGCGGCGGCAAATCCGTAGGCACGGTTGCCCAAATAAATCTGATTCATGTAAATCTCGAGAATTTGGTCTTTTGTGAGCAAATGCTCGAGTTTGAATGTCAGTAATATTTCGTAAATTTTCCGCGTAAATGTTTTTTCTGATGACAGATAAACATTCCGAGCCACTTGCATGGTGATGGTTGAAGCGCCCTGGCTTTTGACGCGCCCCAAATTGGCAAGGACTGCGCGCAGCATTCCTTTGTAATCCACGCCGCCATGCTGGAAAAACCGGGTGTCTTCAATGGCCAGCACCGCATTCTTGACCACGGCGGGAATCTCCCGGATGGGTGTCAGGTTGCGCCGCTCTTCGCCAAACTCTCCCAGCAGCGCGCCTTCGGATGAGTACACCCTGAGCGGCAGCTTGGGCCGGTAGTCCGCAAGATCAGAGACGTCGGGGAGATTGGGGTAGGCCATGGCGAGCGCCACACCAATGACCATCAGCAAGGCCAGCCCCCCAGCCAACCCGAGCCCGCCGATCCACAGGAAGGCGCGAAAAATCCAGCGTAGCCAGCCAGGGCGTCGGTCGGTCGCCGAAGCGTCTGGCTTGTGAGGTTGCTTGGGGGAGTTGGGGGGCGCCATATCGCTTCGGAAGGAAAAGAGCCGCCATTATAAAAAACGGCAATCTCGGGCTGGTTTATTGGGGACGGACCACGCAGGCGCGGGCCGCCCACAGTGGCGGATGACTACGTCAAGTGCATTGCAGCACGGTTAAGAATCGTCTGCTTTTGGCAACGCCCGAAAGAATGCGGGTGGCTAAAACGCTTTGCCCGAGAACTATCTTACTGATAGCATTCATGTGAAATGTTAAGTTTTGTTGCGTCATTTTGGCAAGTTACAGGAGACCAATTTTGATCTCAACGGGGTCTTTTTTTAGTCGCCAGTCCGCACCGCTGCTGGGTATCGACATCAGTTCCTCCAGCGTCAAGTTGGTGGAGCTAGGGCGCGACAAGGGCGGTGGGCTGGTGCTCGAGCGCTGCGCCATCGAACCGCTGGAGCGTGGTTGGATCACAGACGGTAACATCGAAAAATTCGATGAGGTTGCTGATGCATTGCGCCGGCTTGTCAAAAAGAGTGGCACCCGTACCAAGAACGTTGCCTTGGCGCTGCCTCCATCGGCGGTGATCACCAAAAAGATCACTCTGCCCGGTGGCATGACAGAGCAGGAGCTCGAGGTCCAGGTCGAGTCCGAGGCGAACCAGTACATTCCCTTTTCCCTGGACGAGGTCAGTCTGGATTTCTGCGTTATTGGGCCTAGCAAAAATGCGCCCGGCGACGTGGATGTGTTGATTGCGGCCTCGCGGCGGGAGAAAGTGCAAGACCGGCAAGGTCTTGCCGAAGCGGCTGGGCTCAAGCCGGTGGTCGTCGATATCGAATCGTACGCGTCAAGGCTTGCTGCTGGACGATTGATCGAAGCGCTGCCCAACAAAGGGGTGGACGCCCTTGTCGCATTGTTTGAAGTCGGGGCGCTTACCACGAGTTTGCAGGTCATTCGCAATGAAGAGGTCTTGTACGACCGGGACCAGGCATTCGGCGGGGCGCAATTGACGCAACTTATCGTGCGGCAATACGGGTTTTCCGTCGAAGAGGCCGAAAGCAAGAAGCGCAACGGGGACTTGCCAGAGGACTACCAAACAGCGGTGCTTCGACCATTTGTTGAAAGCATGGCCCAAGAAATTGGTCGAGCGCTGCAATTTTTCTTTACCAGTACGCCGCACAACCGTGTTGATCACATCATGCTGGCTGGCGGATCGGCGCCGCTGCCGGGTTTGACAGAGGCGGTCACCCGTCAGACTGGTTTTGCGTGCAGTGCTGTCAATCCGTTTGACGGAATGGAGATTGGAAGTTCCGTCCGTTTGAAAAAGATGGTGCGTGAAGCCCCTTCATATCTCACTTCATGTGGTTTGGCTATGCGGAGGTTTCTGCAGTGATTTTGATCAATCTGCTCCCGCACCGGGAGGCTGCGCGTAAACGCAGGCGCGAGGCTTTTCAGGCAACGATGTTTGCATCGTTTCTGCTGGGTCTTGCTATCGCAGGAGCTATCTATTGGTGGTTCCAGGTCATGATTACAGACCAGCAGGAGAGGAACAGTTTTCTTCAGCGTGAAATCCAGGTCCTTGATGGGCAAATCAAGGAAATTGCGTCCATCGAAGAGGAAATTGCTTCTTTGCGCGCACGGCAGAAGGCTGTGGAGGATCTGCAATCAGACCGGAATTTGCCGGTACATCTGCTGAACGAACTCGTCAGGCAGTTGCCGGATGGCGTCTACATCACCAGCATGAAGCAAGATGGCCAAACCATTTCCATGCAAGGCATGGCGCAATCCAATGAACGCGTTTCGGAAATGCTGCGCAACCTTACCAACAACACCCCCTGGTTTTCTAAACCGGAGCTGGTGGAAATTGTCGCCAGCAACGTGGCATTGACACCTCGGGACCAGCGTCGTGTTGGTGCTTTCAATTTGAAATTTCAGCTCATGCGATCCAGTGAGGCGCAAAAAGCCATGGATGCTGCTAGCTCGACTGTTGCTGCCTCTGCGGGAAAGTAGCGTATGGCAAAAACACAAGCTTCAAAAATTGATTTCGCTGCACTGCAGAGCAATCTGCAGCGGCAGTTTAAAAATCTGGATCCCAAAGATCCATCGCTTTGGCCGGTTTTGCCGAAGTTTTTGCTCTGTGCATTCATCGCACTCGGTGTTGCTGCCGTACTCTGGTTTGTCCAACTGACAGATTACCAGGCAGAGCTTGAATCGGAGCGTGGCAAGGAAGTGGTTCTTCGCGAAGACTATACGAAGAAACTTGTAAAGGCTGTAAGTCTGGATGCGCTCAAGAAGCAGCGCGAACAGATACAGCAGTATGTGATCCAGCTTGAAAAGCAATTGCCCAGCAAGGCGGAAATGGCTGCCTTGCTGTCAGATATCAACCAGGCGGGATTGGGGCGGAGCTTGCAATTTGATCTATTCCGCCCTGGTCAAATCGTCGTCCGAGATTATTACGCGGAACTCCCGATTGCCGTGAAAGTGACGGGAAAGTACCATGACATGGGTGCATTTGCATCGGATGTTGCGCATTTGTCCCGTATTGTGACTTTGAACAATATTTCGATTGTTCCGGCGGGGAAGGAGGCTGGCATGTTGTCCATGGATGCCACCGCGAGAACTTTCCGCTACCTGGATCCTGAAGAGGTTCAGGCGCAAAAAAATGCCGGAGGAAAGAAATGATGTGGACCGGTCGTTTTGCTTTGATTTTATGTGCAGGGGTTTTAAGCGGTTGCGGTCCAGCGGGCGAGGATGAATTGCGCCAATGGATGGCCGATCAGCGCGCCACTACCAAGCCGCGCATTACCCCCCTTTCCGAGCCCAAGCAGTTCCAGCCGCAAGCATATACGGTAGAGAATGGTATTGAGCCGTTCAATCAACTCAAGCTCACGCAGGCATTGCGGCGCGATTCGGTTCAGATCGCCTCCAATGCAACGTTGATTGCTCCTGAAATGGCGCGCAGGAAAGAACCATTGGAGGCATTTCCGCTGGACGCCATGACGATGGTCGGTAGCCTGAACAAAACCGGAACACCTACGGCGCTTCTCAAAGTCGATAATTTGCTGTATCAGGTTCGGGTGGGAAATTACCTTGGTCAAAATTATGGAAAAATTACCAAAATATCCGAAACGGCAATTAGTTTGCGCGAAATAGTGCAAGACGCCACCGGGGATTGGATAGAGCGCACCGCATCGCTTGACCTGCAAGAGGGAAAGAAATGACAACGAAAAATATCTGGATGATGAATCACTACAAAAGTGCGATCTTTGCGGTAGTGACTACGCTGGCAGCAACAGCTGCCATGGCACAAAGTGCCATCGAGGCAGTCACTGGCACGATGCAAGGTGGCGCAGAAGTGGTTCGTGTTGAACTATCTCAGCCACTCTCGGCAGTGCCTACGGGTTTTGCAATTCAGTCACCAGCGCGCATTGCACTGGATTTTCCTGGAACCACCAATGCAATGGGGCGGTCCGTTGTCGATGTGAACCAGGGAAACTTAAAGTCTATCAATGTCGTACAGGCGGGCGATCGGTCACGCCTCGTTTTGAATCTCAAGCAAGCCACTTCCTACCAAGCTGAACTGCAAGGCAAGACGCTTCTTATCTCTTTGTTGCCCGTTACCACTTCGGCAGCAGCTTCGCAGCAGTCCTCCACCACGATATTCGCAGAAAGCGGCAGCAGCGATACGCTTCCTTTGAAAGACGTTGATTTCCGCAGAGGTGCAGATGGTTCTGGTCGCATTGTTGTCGGCCTTGCCAACAGTCAGGTCGGTGTTGATCTTCACCGCCAGGGCAAGGGGCTGACTGTCGATTTTCTCCGCTCATCCTTGCCTGAAGGACTGCGTCGGCGTCTTGATGTGACAGATTTCGGAACGCCCGTTCAAATGGTGACAACATCCCAACAGGGTGACCGTGTGCGAATGGTGGTGGAACCCGTTGGCGACTGGGAGCACAGCGCCTACCAAAGCAATAACCAATTTGTTGTGGAAATTCGCCAAAAGAAGGTGGATTTGAGCAAATTGACCCAGGGGCCTGGCTACAGCGGTGAAAAACTCTCGCTGAATTTTCAGAATATTGAAGTCAGATCTTTGCTTCAAGTCATTGCAGATTTCACCAACTTTAATATTGTCACATCGGACACCGTGACTGGTGCCTTGACGCTGCGATTGAAAGATGTTCCATGGGACCAAGCCCTCCAGATCATCATGGATGCCAAGGGCCTGGGCATGCGCAAATCGGGCACCGTCTTGTGGATTGCGCCCAAGGACGAAATCGACGCGCGCACCAAGAAAGACTTTGAAGCTGCGCTGGCCATCCAGAAACTGGAGCCCCTCAAAACGCAAGCCTTCCAGCTCAATTACGCCAAAGCGGCAGACATGGTGACGCAGCTCACCACCAGCTCCAGCGGTGGCAGCGGTTCTACCACCCGCTTCCTGACCGAGCGCGGAAGCGCCATTTCAGAGCCCCGCACAAACCAGCTGTTTGTGACCGACACGCCCACCAAACTCGAAGAAGTGCGTCAACTGCTCTCAACGCTGGATATCGCAGTGCGCCAGGTTTTGATTGAAGCGCGCATTGTTGAAGCGCGGGACACGTTTGGTCGCTCGCTGGGGGTGCGCTTGGGCGGCACCGACCTGCGCGCCAATCGCGGTGGCGATGGTGGCTACAGCGTGGGCGGCAACAACCGCGTGGCGTTTGGCACCAGTTACAGCAATGCGGTGGCATCCAGCGGCGCGGGCGGCACCACCAGCACCGATGGCAATTTTGTCAACCTGCCTGCCAGCCTGTCCAACGTCAGCAGTGTGGGGAGTTTTGCACTTTCCATATTCAACTCCGCTGCCAACAGATTCCTGACGCTTGAACTTTCGGCCATGGAGGCTGACGGCAAGGGCAAAATCATATCGAGTCCCCGAATAATTACCGCCGATCAAACCAAGGCCCTGATTGAGCAAGGTACGGAATATCCTTATTCAGTAACCGCTCCCAATGGGGCCACGACATTGGCCTTCAAGAAAGCAGTCTTGAAGCTGGAGGTGACTCCACAGATAACCCCCGAGGGAAACATCATTCTTGATCTGGACGTCAATAAGGACAGCCGGGGTGAAACCACCACGCAGGGTGTAGCCATCGACACCAAACACATCAAGACACAAATCCTGATTGAAAACGGCGGCACCGTGGTGATTGGCGGCATTTTTGAAATGGAAGACACCAATCAGGAAAACAAGATTCCATTGCTGGGTGATGTGCCGGTGGTGGGTAATTTGTTCAAGAGCCGGACGAAAGAGTCTTCGAAACGTGAAATGTTGGTTTTTATTACGCCGAAGGTCATTACTGACCGTGGGCCAGTGCGATAAGTAAATTCATGAGGGGTGAAAAAATGCGAAAACTATTCAGAATATTGACTGTGCCGTTGATGGCCGTATTGGTTGCATGCGGTGGTGGTGGTGGTGACCCCGGCACTTCCAGCAGTGGTGGTGGCTCGGGTGGTACTGCGATCAGTGGGACTGTGACCGTCCAGGCGTACAGCCGCGTCGCTGGCGAGGATGTGGCGGTGAGCAGCTTCTCATCCTCCGATCTCACAGTGCGCGCCAAGGCGACCGTCAAAGACTCATCCGGCAACGCCATAGCGAATGCCATCGTCACTTTTTCTGAAAGTGGTCCTGGCTTGCTGGCATTCATGCCGGGATCGGCGACGGCCCTCACCAATAGTGCTGGCGTTGCTGAGATCGATTTGAAGGCTGCAACCGTGACGTCGCAGGGGGCAACACAGCTTGTCGCAACGACGGCCGTGACCAGCAAGACGGGCACGGAAGTCTCTTTGGCTGGTAAGCAAAACTTGGCTATTTCGGGCGGTGTGGTTCAAGATCCACAGGCAGCGGCTACGGCCATTAATTTCACCAGTGTCGCCCCCAGCGACAAGTCCATCGTGATTGCAGGTGCTGGCGGTAACGGACGCTCTGAAGTAGCCCTGCTGACTTTTACCGTGGTGGACTCTAGTGGCGCTCCGCTCCAAGGCGTCGTGGTGGATTTCACCGCGGTGCCGGCTGACAGCGTGACCTTGAATGCATCGTCTGGTACGACCAATGCTTCCGGCCAGGTGACTGCGACGGTGAACTCGAAGTCTTCGCCGACCTCGGTAATCATCAAGGCGGCAGTTCATGGCCGCAGCGGCATTAGCACGCAGTCCGACACGTTGACGGTCACTACCGGTGTGGCAACACAAAGGGGTTTCGACCTTTCTGCATCCAAGTTCAATTTGGACGCCGATCTGTCGGGTGATTCATCCACCTTGACCGTTCGGATTGTCGATGAGAATGGCAACCCGGTGGCTGATGGGGTGCCTGTGGTCGCGCAGGCTGATTTTGGAAGGGTGGGGACTTCGGGTCGCGGCGGTTGTACTACCGTTAACGGCGCTTGCTCCGTGGAATACACGGTGCAGAATCCGCGCCCAACGGATGGCACGCCTGTGTCTGTGGTGTTTTCCACGCAGACGGGTCAGGGAACCCAAATCAGCGACACGCTTCGACTCTGGGTAAGCTCGGTGGGTGGGCTTAGTCTGTATGACACCGCGGCTTCTGCAAGTCCAATTACGGACCTTACGCTCACGGTGACCGATGCGGCGACCTGCAAATTTGGCAGTGTGAACTTGTTCCTGGGCACGCCTGCAGGGTTTGCTGCACCAGCCGGTACAACGATTGCCGTGCGTTCGTTGAACGACATATCCACTCCAGCCATTACGGATGGCTCACCCACGCTGGATCGCGCTGCAGCAACTCGCACGCGATTGATATTGTCTGCCTCTGGTAAATCGGGCAGTGCGGGTGGTCGGGATCGATGGCTCTTCACATTCACCGCCGGGCCAAGCAAAACGGTGAGCACCGTAGAATTGCCGGTCACAGTGCCTGCCTGCCCCAAGGCACAGTAACCGGTCGCATATGGCCCAGAGTGCGATGGTTCTCTGGGCCATCTGGTTTGTTTTTTTGAAAAATCCCCCGCTTGCCGGGGATTTTTTACCAAGGAATAGTTGACTTGATGAGGCAAACCGTAGCTTCCATTGCAGGGAATGTGCGTATCGATCTGGATGATCGCAGCTACGACATTGACATAGGCTCGGGTCTGCTGGCCACGCCCGCCACCTATGCGGCGCTGCCCAAGGCGGCCGCTGCCCTTATCGTCACCAACACCACGGTGGCGCCGCTTTACGCCGATGCCTTGCGCGCGGCGCTGGCGCCCAAGTACGCACAGGTGCACTTGGTGGTACTGCCCGACGGCGAAGAGCACAAAAACTGGCAGACCCTGAACCTGATCTTCGATGCCCTGCTGCAGCATGGCTGCGACCGCAAGACGGTGCTGTTTGCGCTGGGCGGCGGTGTGGTGGGCGACATGACGGGCTTTGCTGCTGCCTGCTATATGCGCGGCGTGCCGTTTGTGCAGGTGCCCACCACGCTGCTGGCGCAGGTGGATTCTTCGGTGGGCGGCAAGACGGCCATCAACCACCCGCTGGGCAAGAACATGATTGGTGCGTTCTACCAGCCGCAGCTCGTGGTGTGCGATCTGGCCACGCTCGATACCCTGCCGCCGCGCGAGCTCAGCGCCGGCCTGGCGGAGGTCATCAAATACGGGCCGATTGCCGACATGGATTTCATGGGCTGGCTGGAAGAGCATATGGATGCGCTTTTGGCGCGCGACCGCACGGCGCTGGCGCATGCGGTGCGCCGCAGCTGCGAGATCAAGGCCTGGGTGGTGGGGCAGGACGAGCGCGAGGCCGGGCTGCGCGCCATTTTGAACTTTGGCCATACCTTCGGCCACGCCATCGAGGCCGGCATGGGCTATGGCGCCTGGCTGCACGGCGAGGGCGTGGGCGCCGGCATGGTGATGGCGGCCGAGCTGTCGCGCCGCCTGGGCTTGGTCGATGGTGCGTTTGTGGCGCGCCTGAAAACGCTGGTGCAACGCGCCGGGCTGCCCCTGCGCGGGCCGGTGCTGGATGCTGCCGACAATGCCGGCCGTTATCTGGAGCTGATGCGCGTGGACAAGAAGGCGGAGGCGGGCGAAATCCGCTTTGTGCTGATCGACGGGCCGGGCAAGGCCTGCGTGCGCGCCGCACCTGATGCACTGGTGCGCGAGGTGATTGACGCCTGCTGCGCCGGGTGATGGGCAATCACCGGGTGTGTGACGCGTCGAGTGCTATTGAATATATAGCTGTAGGCGCTTGCTACTAAAGCGCTAGAGGGCAATTTGACTCAAAACTCATCCTTGGCTTGCTATGCCTGCGACCCGGCGCTGTCGCGCGGTCGCCGCTACCCCGAGCCCGCCGCGCCCACGCGCACCGACTACCAGCGCGACCGCGACCGCATCGTGCACTCGTCGGCGTTCCGTCGGCTGGTTTACAAGACCCAGGTGTTTTTGAACCACGAAGGGGATCTGTTTCGCACGCGGCTCACGCATTCGCTGGAGGTGGCGCAGCTGGGGCGATCGATTGCGCGCTCTTTGCGCATCAATGAAGACTTGGTGGAGGCCATCTCGCTGGCCCACGATTTGGGCCACACGCCTTTCGGGCACGCGGGGCAGGACGCGCTGAACGGCTGCATGCAGGCGCATGGCGGGTTCGAGCACAACCTGCAAAGCCTGCGGGTGGTGGACTATCTGGAAGAGCGCTACCCCGACTACGACGGCATCAACCTGACGTTCGAAACGCGCGAAGGCGTGCTCAAGCATTGCTCGCAGGCCAATGCGCAGCGGCTGGAGGCGAACGAGCCGGGCGGCGTGGGGGCGCGATTCTTGTGCAAGGAGCAGCCCAGCCTGGAGGCGCAGCTGTGCAATCTGGCCGATGAGATTGCCTACAACGCGCATGACATTGATGACGGCGTGCGCTCGGGCCTGATCACGCTGGCGCAACTGGCCGAGGTGCCGCTGTTCGACCAGTTCCGCCGCGTGGCGCAGGCCGAGCATCCGCATCTGGCGGGCGCGGCGATGGAGCGGCGCCTGCTGTATGAAACCATCCGGCGCATGCTGAGCGCGCAAGTGTATGACGTGATCCATGCCACCAGCGCTGCGCTGGCCCATGCTGCGCCGCGCACGGTGGCGGACGTGCGTGTGGCGGGCGCGCTGGTGAGCTTCAGCGCGCCCATGCGGGCCCAGTCGTCCGAGTTGAAGCGGTTTCTGTTCAAAAACCTCTACCGCCACCCCCAAGTGGTGGAGACCACCGGGCGTGCCCAGCGCGTGGTGACCGAATTGTTTGCTGCGTATGTGGCCGAGCCGCGCGAAATGAAACCGCGATTCACCCACCGGGCGCTGGAGGGCGATGCGCCGGCCCGCGCCAGGGCGGTGGCAGACTTTATTGCCGGAATGACCGACCGATTTGCCGTACGCGAGCACGAGCGCCTGACCGGCCAGCGCCTGCTGGGCTGAGGCGCTGTGAGCGGAACCGCCGCGGTGGCGGTGGGCCGGTAAAATTCACGGCCCCATTGTTGTCTTGTGTTGTCTTGTGAATCGATCTGCCATGAACCTTGCTACCCCTGCCTCGCCCCCTGTACCCTCTGAACGGGCGGGGCTGGTTACGAAGGACATGGTGCGCTGGCTGGAGCAGGCGGTGATCGGGCTGAACCTGTGCCCCTTTGCCAAGGGTGTGCATACCAAGGGGCAGATTCACTATGTGGTGAGCGCTGCCACCGACGGCGCTGCGCTGGCGCAAGACCTGCGGCGCGAGCTGGCCGACCTGGCCGCAACCCCCGCGCAGGTGCGCGACACCACCTTGCTGATGGCGCCAGACTGCCTGCACGAATTTCTCGACTTCAATGATTTCCTGGCGGTGGCCGAAGCCGTGCTGGAAGAACTGGGTTTGGACGGCACCCTGCAGATTGCCAGCTTTCATCCACAGTTCCAGTTTGCTGGCACCGCTGCGGACGATGTGACCAACTGCACCAACCGCGCGCCGTATCCCACCTTGCACCTGCTGCGCGAAGACAGCATCGACCGGGCCGTGCAGGCCTACCCCGAGGCGGAAGCCATCTACGAGCGCAACATGGAGGTGCTGGAGCAGCTGGGCATGCCGGGCTGGCAGGCGCTGGATGTGGGGGCGAGCGTTGCCGTCGCAGCGCCTGAAACGCCGAAAGGGCAGGGATGAAAGCCGTGCACCCCCAGGGGACCACCAAGGCGACCACCAAGGCGGTCGCTACGGCACCCGCCAAGATCGCGGGCAAGAATTCTTCCGCTGCCGGTGCGGAGCTGTCCGAATTGCGCCCCGGCCAGTCCATTGAATTGCTCAAAGAGCTGCACATCCTCACGCGCGAAGGGCGCCTGAACCAGGATTCGCGCCGCAAGCTCAAGCAGGTGTACCACCTGTTCAATTTCATCGAACCCTTGCTGCAAGAGCTGTCGGCAGACGGCCACAGCCCCACGCTGGCCGACCATGGCGCGGGCAAGTCGTATCTGGGTTTCATCCTGTACGACCTGTACTTCAAGGCGCTGGGGCGCGGCCACATCTATGGCATCGAGTGGCGCGCCGAGCTGGTCGAAAAATCGCGCGCATTGGCGCAGCAGCTGGGCTTTGGGCGCATGTCGTTCCTGAACCTGTCGGTGGCCGAATCGACCGGCGCGGCCGGGCTGCCCGAGCGCATCGACATGGTCACTGCGCTGCACGCCTGCGACACCGCCACCGACGATGCCATTGCCTTCGGCCTGCAAAAGCAGGCACGCGCCATGGTCATCGTGCCCTGCTGCCAGGCCGAAGTGGCCGCCTGCCTGCGCCAGGGCAAGGCGCTGCAACTGGCGCGCACACCGCTGGCCGAGCTGTGGCGCCACCCGCTGCACACGCGCGAACTGGGCAGCCAGCTGACCAACGTGCTGCGCTGCCTGCACCTGGAAGCCAGCGGCTACCAAGTGACGGTGACCGAACTGGTCGGCTGGGAGCACAGCATGAAGAACGAGCTCATCATCGCCCGCTACACCGGCCAGAAAAAGCGCAGCGCCCAAGAGAGGCTGCGTGCCATCCTGCGCGAGTTCGGCCTGGAGCAGGCGCTGGGAGCGCGGTTTGGGCTGCCAGCCGACGACAATTAATTGGGGTCAGACTCCCATTAATTAATTGGGGTCAGACTCCCATTAAAATGACCCGCTCTGCCTTTTTCAGGAGCTCGCCATGGCCCGCCTGCCGCGTCTCACGCTTGCCGGTTACCCGCACCACATCATCCAGCGCGGCAACAACCGCCAGGTGATCTTTGCGGACCGGCAGGATTTCGAGACCATGCTGGCCCTGCTGGCCGACAACGCACAGAAGTTTGCCGTGGCCGTCCATGCCTATGTGCTGATGGACAACCACTTTCACCTGCTGGCCACACCGGCCACGGCCGAGGCGCTGCCGCTGATGATGCAGGCCGTGGGGCGCAGTTATGTGCGCTATTTCAACCAGCGCCATGGCCGCAGCGGCACGCTGTGGGAGGGGCGCTACCGCTCCACGCTGATCGAGACCGAGCGCTATCTGCTGGCCTGCATGGTTTATATCGACCTGAACCCTGTGCGCGCCGGCATGGTGGTGCAGGCGGGCGCCTGGCCGTGGTCCAGTTATCAACATTACCTCGGCCAGCGCATCGACAAGCTGGTCACGCCGCACGCCTTGTACTGGGCGCTGGGCAACACGCCTTTTGCGCGCGAGGCGGCCTATGCCGAACTGGTGCAGGCGGGCATCGGCAGTGGCGAGCAGGCGGCGCTGACCGATGCGGCGTTGCGTGGCTGGGCGCTGGGCGACGCCGATTTTGTGGCAGAGTTACAAAAAAAATCACCCCGCCGCGCCACCAAAGCCAAGCCTGGGCGGCCTGCGGCGATACAAAAAAATAGCGCCAAATAGGCATGTAGCGCTTTATCAGCAAGCGTTTGTAGCTATTAACTTTGATGTGTCCCTGAATTAAGTTGCTTTGGCTTACGGTGCGATTAATTGGAATCTGACCCCAATTTTTGTGCTTGCGTAGATATGTTGCATTGCACTAATCTTGCAGTCCCTGCGAAAAACATAGGAGTGCGCCATGACCACGGCTGCCGAGATCCAGCATCTGCAACAACACGGTTTGTATTCATCGGGCAACGAACACGACGCCTGCGGCCTCGGGTTTGTGGCCCACATCAAGGGCATCAAGCGCCACGACATCGTGACGCAGGCCTTGAAGATTCTGGAAAACATCGACCACCGTGGCGCGGTGGGGGCCGACCCGCTGATGGGTGACGGCGCCGGTATCCTGATCCAGATTCCTGACGCGCTGTACCGCGAAGAAATGGCCAAGCAAGGCGTGACCTTGCCTGCGGCCGGCGAATACGGCGTCGGCATGATCTTTTTGCCCAAGGAGCATGCCTCGCGTCTGGCCTGCGAGCAGGAGATGGAGCGCGCTATCAAGGCCGAAGGCCAGGTGCTGCTGGGCTGGCGCGATGTGCCGGTGAACGTGGACATGCCCATGTCGCCCACCGTGCGCAAGAAGGAGCCCATCCTGCGCCAGGTGTTCATCGGCCGTGGCAACGACGTGATCGTGCAGGACGCGCTGGAGCGCAAGCTGTATGTGATCCGCAAGACGGCCAGCGCCAACATCCAGGCGCTCAAGCTCAAGCACAGCAAGGAATACTACGTTCCATCCATGTCCAGCCGCACCGTGGTTTACAAGGGCCTGCTGCTGGCCGACCAGGTGGGCGTGTACTACAAGGATCTGTCGGACGAGCGCTGCGTCTCGGCCATCGGCCTGGTGCACCAGCGCTTCTCCACCAACACTTTCCCCGAGTGGCCGCTGGCCCACCCGTACCGCTATGTGGCGCACAACGGTGAAATCAACACCGTCAAGGGCAACTACAACTGGATGAAGGCGCGCGAAGGCGTGATGGCCTCGCCCGTGCTGGCCGCCGATCTGCAAAAGCTCTACCCCATCAGCTTCGCCGACCAGTCCGACACCGCCACGTTCGATAACTGCCTCGAATTGCTGACCATGGCCGGCTACCCCATCAGCCAGGCCGTGATGATGATGATCCCCGAGCCGTGGGAACAGCACACCACCATGGACGAGCGCCGCCGCGCTTTCTATGAATACCACGCCGCCATGCTGGAGCCCTGGGACGGCCCGGCCTCCATCGTGTTCACCGATGGCCGCCAGATCGGCGCCACGCTCGACCGCAACGGCCTGCGCCCCTCGCGCTACTGCATCACCGATGACGACCTGGTCATCATGGGCTCCGAGTCGGGCGTGCTGCCCGTGCCTGAGAACAAGATCGTGCGCAAGTGGCGCCTGCAGCCCGGCAAGATGTTCCTGATCGACCTGGAGCAGGGCCGCATGATCGACGACGACGAGCTCAAAGCCAACGTCGTCAACACCAAGCCCTACAAGCAGTGGATCGAAAACCTGCGCATCAAGCTCGACAGCATCGACACCGGCGCGGAGGTGGCAGTGCCACAGGCCGCCACGCTGCCGCTGCTGGATCGCCAGCAGGCCTTTGGCTACACCCAGGAAGACATCAAGTTCCTGATGGCCCCCATGGCCAAGAACGGCGAAGAAGGCATCGGCTCCATGGGCAACGACAGCCCGCTGGCCGTGCTCTCGGGCAAGAACAAGCCGCTGTACAACTACTTCAAGCAGCTGTTTGCCCAGGTGACCAACCCGCCGATCGACCCGATCCGCGAGGCCATCGTGATGTCGCTCAACAGCTTCATCGGCCCCAAGCCCAACCTGCTTGACATCAACCAGGTCAACCCGCCGATGCGGCTCGAAGTGAGCCAGCCCGTGCTCGACTTTGCCGACATCGCCAAGCTGCGTGACATCGAGCGCCACACGAACGGCAAGTTCAAGAGCGCCACCATCGACATCACCTACCCGCTGAGCTGGGGCCGTGAGGGCGTCGAAGCCAAGCTGGCGTCGCTGTGCGCGCAGGCCGTGGACGCCATCAAGGGCGGCGCCAACATCCTCATCATCAGCGACCGCGCCGTGAGCGCCACGCAAGTGGCCATTCCCGCGCTGCTGGCGCTGTCGGCTATTCACCAGCATCTGGTGGGTGCAGGCCTGCGCACCACGGCGGGCCTGGTGGTTGAAACCGGCACTGCCCGCGAAGTGCACCACTTTGCCGTGCTGGCTGGCTATGGCGCCGAGGCCGTGCACCCCTACCTGGCCATGGAAACCCTGGCCGAGATGCACAAGGACCTGGGCCGCGACCTGTCGGCCGACAAGGCCATCTACAACTACGTCAAGGCCATCGGCAAGGGCCTGTCCAAGATCATGTCCAAGATGGGCGTGAGCACCTACATGAGCTACTGCGGCGCCCAGCTGTTCGAGGCCATTGGCCTGAACACGGAAACCGTGGGCAAATATTTCACCGGCACCGCCAGCCGCGTGGAGGGCATCGGTGTGTTCGAGATCGCCGAAGAAGCCATCCGCATGCACAAGGCCGCCTTTGGCGACGACCCGGTGCTCGAAACCATGCTGGACGCCGGCGGTGAATACGCCTGGCGCGCCCGTGGTGAAGACCACATGTGGACGCCCGACGCGATTGCCAAGCTGCAGCACAGCACGCGTGCCAACAACTGGAACACGTACAAGGAATACGCCCAGCTCATCAACGACCAGAGCAAGCGCCACATGACGCTGCGCGGCCTGTTCGAGTTCAAGATTGACCCCGCCAAGGCGATTTCGATCGACGAGGTCGAGCCCGCCAAGGAAATCGTCAAGCGTTTTGCCACCGGCGCCATGTCGCTCGGCTCCATCTCCACCGAGGCGCACGCCACGCTGGCCGTGGCCATGAACCGCATCGGCGGCAAGAGCAACACGGGCGAAGGTGGTGAAGACGCCGCGCGCTACCGCAACGAACTCAAGGGCATCCCGATCAAGAAGGGCGACAGCCTCAAGAGCGTGATTGGCGCTGAGAACGTTGAGGTCGATCTGCCCCTGCAAGACGGCGATTCGCTGCGCAGCCGCATCAAGCAAGTGGCTTCCGGCCGCTTTGGGGTGACGGCGGAATACCTCTCGTCGGCCGATCAGATCCAGATCAAGATGGCCCAGGGCGCCAAGCCCGGCGAAGGTGGTCAGCTGCCCGGCGGCAAGGTCTCCAACTACATCGGCAAGCTGCGCCACAGCGTGCCCGGTGTGGGCCTGATCTCGCCACCGCCGCACCACGACATCTACTCCATCGAAGACCTGGCCCAGCTGATCCACGACCTGAAGAACGTGGCACCGCACGCAGGCATCAGCGTCAAGCTGGTGTCTGAAGTGGGCGTGGGCACCATCGCTGCAGGCGTGGCCAAGTGCAAGAGCGACCACGTCGTGATCGCTGGCCACGATGGCGGCACGGGCGCATCGCCCTGGTCGTCCATCAAACACGCGGGCGGCCCCTGGGAAATCGGCCTGGCCGAAACCCAGCAGACCCTGGTGCTCAACCGCCTGCGCGGCCGCATTCGCGTGCAGGCCGATGGCCAGATGAAGACCGGCCGCGACGTCGCCATCGGCGCGCTGCTGGGCGCGGATGAGTTCGGCTTCGCCACCGCTCCGCTGGTGGTGGAAGGCTGCATCATGATGCGCAAGTGCCACCTGAACACCTGCCCCGTGGGCGTGGCCACGCAAGACCCAGCGCTGCGCAAGAAGTTCTCGGGCAAGCCTGAGCATGTGGTGAACTACTTCTTCTTCATCGCCGAAGAAGTGCGCCAGATCATGGCCCAGCTGGGAATTCGCAAGTTTGACGACCTGATTGGCCGCACCGACCTGCTCGACATGCGCCAGGGCCTGGAGCACTGGAAGGCCCGTGGCCTGGATTTTGGCCGCCTGTTCGCCCAGCCCAATGTGCCTGCCGATGTGCCTCGCTTCCATGTGGATGTGCAAGACCACAACATCGAGCACACGCTGGACCGCAAGCTCATCGAGCGCAGCCAACCCGCCATTGAAAAGGGTGAGCGCGTGCAGTTCATCGAAGTGGCGCGCAACGTCAATCGCTCGGTCGGCGCCATGCTGTCCGGCGCGGTCACCCGCGTGCACCCCGAGGGCCTGCCGGACGACACCATCCGCATCCAGCTCGAAGGCACGGGCGGCCAGTCGTTTGGTGCGTTCCTTACGCGCGGCATCACGCTGTACCTGATCGGCGACGCCAACGACTACACCGGCAAGGGCCTGTCGGGCGGCCGCCTGATCGTGCGCCCCAGCATCGACTTCCGGGGCGACGCGGTGCGCAACACCATCGTGGGCAACACCGTCATGTACGGTGCCACCACCGGCGAGGCTTTCTTCAGCGGCGTGGCCGGTGAGCGCTTTGCGGTGCGCCTGTCGGGCGCCACGGCGGTGGTCGAAGGCACGGGCGACCATGGTTGCGAATACATGACGGGTGGCACGGCGCTGGTGCTGGGCAAGACCGGCCGCAACTTTGCGGCAGGCATGAGCGGTGGCGTGGCCTATGTGTACGACGAAGACGGCCAGTTCGACACGCGCTGCAACATGGCCATGGTCACGCTGGAGCGCATCCTGCCCGCCACCGAGCAGGAAGCCACGGTGCCGCGTGCCATCTGGCACAACGGCCAGACCGACGAAGCCCAGCTCAAGAAACTGCTGGAAGACCACAACCGCTGGACGGGCAGCAAGCGCGCGCGCGAACTACTGGACAACTGGGCCGCATCGCGCGGCAAGTTCGTCAAGGTCTTCCCGACCGAGTACAAGCGTGCGTTGGCTGAAATTTATGAACGAAAAGTGATGGAAGAGCAGGCTACGCCTGCGGTGGCTGCTATCAAAAATGAGGTTGCTCCCGCCAAGTAAGGCGACGCCACCCACCTTCGCACAGCATTCATAGACAAGGACATCGTCATGGGAAAAACCACCGGCTTCATGGAATACGAGCGCATCGAAGAGGGCTACAAGCCCGTGCCCGAGCGCCTGAAGCATTACAAGGAATTCGTCATCGGCCTCGATGAGGCGCAGGCCAAGGTGCAAGGCGCGCGCTGCATGGACTGCGGCACGCCGTTTTGCAACAACGGCTGCCCGGTGAACAACATCATTCCGGACTTCAACGACCTCGTGTACCACGCGGACTGGAAGAGCGCGATCGAGGTGCTGCACAGCACCAACAACTTCCCCGAGTTCACCGGCCGCATCTGCCCCGCGCCCTGCGAGGCAGCCTGTGTGCTCAACGTGAACGACGACGCGGTGGGCATCAAGTCCATCGAGCACGCGATCATCGACCGCGCCTGGGCCGAAGGCTGGGTGCAGCCGCGCCCCGCCAAGCACCAAACGGGCAAGAAGGTGGCCGTGGTGGGCTCCGGCCCCGCAGGCTTGGCCGCAGCCCAGCAACTGGCCCGTGCGGGCCACAGCGTCACGCTGTTCGAAAAGAACGACCGCGTGGGCGGCCTGCTGCGCTACGGCATCCCGGACTTCAAGATGGAGAAGTCGCACATCGACCGCCGCGTCAAGCAGCTCGAAGCCGAAGGCGTGGTCATTCGCACCAGCGTGTTCGTGGGCGCCGCCAAGGACGGCCTGGGCAAGGACTCCAAGGTGACCAACTGGGCCAAGGAAACCATCACCCCCGAGCAGCTGAACAAAGAGTTCGACGCCGTGCTGCTGACCGGCGGCGCCGAGCAGTCGCGCGACCTGCCCGTGCCTGGCCGGGACCTCGACGGCATCCACTTCGCCATGGAATTTTTGCCCCAGCAGAACAAGGTCAACGCGGGCGACAAGCTCAAGGGCCAGATTCTGGCGACGGGCAAGCATGTCATCGTGATCGGTGGCGGCGACACCGGCAGCGACTGCGTGGGCACCAGCAACCGCCATGGCGCGGCCAGCGTGACCCAGTTCGAGGTGATGCCCCAGCCCCCCGAAGTGGAAAACCGCCCGCTCACCTGGCCCTACTGGCCGCTCAAGCTGCGCACCAGTTCCAGCCACGAAGAAGGCTGCGTGCGCGAGTTCGCCATTTCCACCAAGGAGTTCACGGGCGAAAAGGGCAAGGTCAAGAGCCTGACCACGGTGCAGGTCGAGTTCAAGGACGGCAAGCTGGTGGAAGTGCCCGGCACCGAAAAGCACTACCAGGCCGACCTGGTGCTGCTGGCCATGGGCTTTGTGAGCCCCGTGGCGCCGGTGCTCGACGCCTTTGGCGTGGACAAGGACGCGCGCGGCAATGCCCGTGCCACCACCGAGTTCGACGGCGGCTATGCCACCAACGTGCCCAAGGTGTTTGCGGCTGGCGACATTCGCCGGGGCCAGTCGCTGGTGGTCTGGGCCATCCGCGAAGGCCGCCAGGCGGCGCGCGCCGTGGACGAGTTCCTGATGGGCTACTCCGATCTGCCACGTTGACCGGCCTTTGGCCATGACCGATCAGCGGCGCCTGCGGGCGCCGCTTTCAATTGCTGCGAAGTTAATAGCATCTAACGCTTGCTGGGTAAGCGCTGCAGGTTGATTTCATCAAAAATCAATGTGTGGCGGAGGCCCTCTACCCACCGATAGACGCCATCGGTGGGACAATCGCGGGTTTTCCTGGGGCAGGGCGTTCCGTGTCGCGCCACCGTGCCGGCATGGGCCGCGCCCTGATTTCCCTTTGTCCGTTCTTTTCTTTTCGAGAATCGCTACACCATGAAGAAAATTGCCGCTGTTGCTTTGCTGACCTTGGGCGCCGTGCTGGCGGGATGCTCCAAGCAGGAGCCCGCTGCGCCCGCCGCCGCACCCGCGCCAGCGGCAGTGACCAAGATCGTCGTCGGCCTGGACGACAACTTCCCGCCCATGGGTTTTCGCAACGAGAAGAACGAGCTGGTCGGCTTTGACATCGACATGGCCAAGGAAGCCGCCAAGCGCCTGGGTGTGGAAGTGGAGTTCAAGCCTATCGACTGGAGCGCCAAGGAGGCCGAGCTGTCGGGCAAGCGCGTGGATGCGCTGTGGAATGGTCTGACCATCACCGAAGAGCGCAAGCAGAACATCGCGTTCACCGCGCCCTACATGGAAAACCACCAGATCATCGTGGTGGCCGCCAACTCCGCCATCAAGACCAAGGCCGATCTGGCCGGCAAGGTGGTCGGCGCCCAGGAAGGCTCCAGCGCCGTGGATGCCGTGAAGAAGGAAGACGCCGTTTTCAAATCGTTCAAGGAACTCAAGACCTTCGGCGACAACGTGACCGCCCTGATGGACCTGACCACTGGCCGCCTGGAAGCCGTGGTGGTCGATGAGGTGGTGGGCCGCTACTACGTGGCCAAGAAGCCGGGCGACTACGCCGTTCTGGACGACAACTTCGGCACCGAGGAATATGGCGTGGGCCTGCGCAAGGACGACACCGACCTGCACGGCAAGATCGACAAGGCCCTGGCCGACATGAAGGCCGACGGCGCCGCCGCGAAGATTGCCGAGCAGTGGTTTGGCAAGAACATTATTAAATAAAGTACAACCCCCTGAGGCGCTGCGCGCCTTCCCCCTTCTCTCGAATTGCTGCGCAATTCGGGAAGGGGGACGCAGCCCTCGCTGCGGGGCGGCCCTTGCTCGGCTGCCCTGGCATGGGGAGCGCCAGTTGCAACGGTCACTGGAAAATTCTCTCGGAGCAGTCGCCACAGCATGGACTACGTTCTCTCCCTTCTGGGCCCGCTGGCGCAGGGCGCCGCCGTCACGCTGAAGCTGTTTGCTATCACGCTGGTGCTCGCGGTGCCGCTGGGCCTAGCGCTGGCGCTGGCGCGTCTGTCGCGCTTTGCGCCGCTGTCGACGGCCGTGAACGGCTACATCTGGCTCATGCGCGGCACGCCGCTCATGCTGCAGATGCTGTTCATCTACTTTGCGCTGCCGTTCGTGCCGGTGATCGGCGTGCGCCTGCCGGACTTTCCGGCCGCCGTGGCGGCGTTTGCGCTGAACTACGCGGCCTACTTTGCCGAGATCTTTCGCGCCGGCATCCAGTCGGTGGACCGTGGGCAGTACGAGGCCGCCAAGGTGCTGGGCATGAACTACGGCCAGACCATGCGCCGCATCGTGCTGCCGCAGATGGTGCGCAGCATCTTGCCGCCCATGAGCAACGAGACCATCACGCTGGTCAAGGACACGTCCCTCATTTACGTGCTGGCGCTCAATGACCTGCTGCGCGCCGCGCGCGGCATCGTGCAGCGCGACTTCACCACCACGCCGTTCATCGTGGCGGCGGCCTTCTATCTGCTCATGACCCTGTTGCTCACCTGGGGCTTCCAGCGCCTGGAAAAACGCTATGCCAAATTCGATCAGTGACACGACCCGTGACGTCCCCATGATCGAGGCGCGCGAGCTGCGCAAGGCCTTCGGCGACAACCCGGTGCTGCGGGGCGTGTCGCTGCGCGTGCGCCGGGGCGAGGTGGTGGCGGTGATCGGGCCGTCCGGCTCCGGCAAGAGCACCTTTCTGCGCTGCCTGAACCACCTGGAAACCATCGACGGCGGCCACATCGCCATCGAAGGCGAAACGCTGGCCAGCACCGACGCGCAGGGCCGCTGCAGCTACGCCCCCGATGCCGAGTTGCGCCGCATCTGCCGCAAGACCGGCATGGTGTTCCAGCATTTCAATTTGTTCCCGCACCTCACGGTGCTGGAGAACCTGATCGAGGCGCCCATGGTGGTGCAGGGCCTGGCGCGCGGCGCGGCCGTGGCCCGCGCCGAGGCGCTGCTGGCCAAGGTGGGCTTGTCGGCCAAGCGCGACAACTATCCCGAGCGCCTGTCGGGCGGTCAAAAGCAGCGCGTGGCCATCGCGCGCGCGCTGTGCATGGAGCCGGACATCATGCTGTTCGACGAGCCCACCTCGGCCCTCGACCCCGAGCTCACCGGCGAGGTGCTGCGCACCATGCGCGAACTGGCCGAGGAGCACATGACCATGCTGGTGGTCACCCACGAAATGGGCTTTGCGCGCGAGGTGGCCCACACCGTGGCTTTCATGGACCAGGGCGAGCTGGTGGCAGCGCGGCCGGCGGCCGAGTTTTTTGCCGATCCGGGGCATGAGCGGGCGCGGGCGTTTTTGCAGCACATGCTTTGATTTTTGAATGAAATCGGTGCCTTGCGCACGTGGGATAAGCGCTAATAGCTATTTATTTAATAGCGTTATGGGCCTGGGTGCCTGGGTTGAAGCGATGCTTTGCCAGGCACACCCAGCCAAGACCCCGGTCCATGCAAGCCTGACCGCGCCCTGTCGGCAACGCGTGTCTGTGCGAGCAATTTTTAATAACCGTTGGGCATAGCTAAACGTCGCATGCCAACCACGGGTTTTAACGGTTGGCTCGGCAAAACGGAGGGGTTTCCCTTATGATGCTGGGCCTGCCGTCGGGGTCTCTGTCCTTGGCGGCGTTTTTTGTCTTGCACCATGCCATCCAACGATTCATCGCCTGCCAGCGCGCTGGCAGAGTTGCGCAACGTCACCTTCGGGTACGGCGAGCGCGTGATCCTGCGCGACATGTCGCTGAAGATCCCGCGCGGCAAAGTGACGGCGCTCATGGGGGCCTCGGGTGGGGGCAAGACCACGGTGCTGCGCCTGATTGGCGGTCAATACCGGGCGCAGCAGGGCGAAGTCCTGTTCGACCACAAGGACGTGGGGCGCATGGATGCGGCCGGCCTGTATGCGGCGCGCCGGCGCATGGGCATGCTGTTCCAGTTTGGCGCGCTGTTCACCGATCTGAATGTGTTTGAAAACGTGGCGTTTCCGCTGCGCGAGCACACCGATCTGTCGGACGCGCTGGTGCGCGACATCGTGCTCATGAAGCTCCATGCCGTGGGCCTGCGCGGTGCGCGCGACCTCATGCCCAGCCAGATTTCGGGCGGCATGGCGCGGCGCGTGGCGTTGGCGCGTGCGATTGTGCTGGACCCTGAACTCGTCATGTATGACGAGCCTTTTGCCGGGCTCGATCCCATTTCGCTGGGCACGGCTGCGCAACTTATTCGCCAGCTCAATGACGCCATGGGGCTCACTACCATCCTGGTCTCGCACGACCTGGAAGCCACCTTTGCGCTGGCCGACCATGTGATCATCCTCGGCGCTGGCGTGGTGGCGGCGCAGGGAACCCCCGATGAAGTGCGCGCCAGCACCGATCCGCTGGTGCACCAGTTTGTCAATGCGCTGCCCACAGGGCCGGTGCCTTTTCATTACCCGGGGCCCACGGCGGCCAGTGATTTTGGTCCGCTGGACGGGAGGTCTGCATGAGCTGGTGGCGTCCTTCGGATGTGGGCCTGGCCGTGCGCAGCCAGCTGGCCGATGTCGGCCAGGCCGCGCGCCTGTTCTGGCGGTTGGTACGGCTGTTTCCGGCGGCCGTGCAGCGCCCCGGGCTGGTGCGCGACCAGGTGCATTTTCTGGGCAACTACTCGCTGGCCATCATTGCCGTATCGGGCCTTTTCGTGGGCTTTGTGCTGGCGCTGCAGGGGTTCTACACGCTGCAGGATTTTGGCTCCACCGAGGCTTTGGGCCAGGTGCTGGCGCTGAGCTTGCTGCGCGAGCTGGGTCCGGTCATCGCCGCCTTGCTGTTTGCAGGGCGCGCGGGCACCTCGCTCACCGCCGAGATCGGGCTGATGCGCGCCGGCGAGCAGTTGAGCGCCATGGAGATGATGGCCGTGGACCCCGTGCGCCGCATTCTTGTGCCCCGTTTCTGGGCCGGTGTCATTGCCATGCCTTTGCTGACGCTGGTATTCAACGCAGTGGGCGTTGTGGGCGGCTGGGCGGTGGCGGTGCCCATGATTGGGCTGGACGGCGGGGCCTTCTGGAGCCAGATGCAGGGCGGTGTGGATGTTTTCAGTGACCTGGGCAACAGCGTCATCAAGAGTGTGGTGTTTGGTTTCACCGTGACCTTCGTGGCGCTGCTGCAGGGCTACACGGCCAATCCGACGCCCGAAGGGGTTTCGCGTGCCACCACGCGCACCGTGGTGATGGCCTCGCTGGCGGTGCTGGCGCTGGACTTCCTCCTCACGGCCATGATGTTCAGTATCTGACGCTGGCGCAGCCGGCGTGACAAGGAAAGCACGATGCAACAATCCAAAAACGATCTCTGGGTAGGCCTGTTTGTCATGCTCGCAGCCGCCGCGCTGGTGTTTCTGGCGCTGCAGTCGGCCAACCTGCTGCAACTGAATTTTCAGACCGGTTACCGCGTGACCGCGCGTTTCGACAACATTGGCGGCCTCAAGCCCAAGGCGGCGGTGCGCAGCGCGGGGGTGGTGATCGGGCGTGTCGAGTCGATCGCGTTTGACGACAAGACCTTCCAGGCGCGCGTGACGCTGGAACTGGACAAGCAGTATGCTTTCCCCAAGGATAGTTCCCTGAAGATACTGACCAGCGGTTTGCTGGGCGAGCAATACATCGGCATCGAGGCCGGGGCCGACGAAAAAAACCTGGTCGGGGGCGACAACCTCACTGCCACACAATCTGCCGTGGTTCTGGAAAACCTGATCGGGCAGTTTCTTTACAGCAAGGCGGAGGAGGGCGGCACGCCTTCGGACGCAGGCAGGAAAAAATGATGACCTGGAAGACTGCGGGCTTTGCCCGCCATGATGGAGCGTCCCGATTTGCCCGCGCAGGCCTGCGCTGGTGCTCCCTGGTGCTGGGAGCAGCGCTGCTGGCGGGTTGCGCCAGCGGCCCAGGAGCCCATCCCGATGACCCCTTGGAGCCCTACAACCGCAGCATGACCCGGTTCAATGATGGCGTGGATGAGGCGGTCCTCAAGCCCGTGGCCACGGCCTACAAGGACGCTGTGCCCTCGCCGGTGCGCACGGGGGTGAACAACTTCTTTGGCAACCTGGGAGACGTCTGGTCGTTTGTGAACAACGTTTTGCAACTGCGCCCCGAAGAAGCGCTCTCCAGCCTGGTGCGTTTTAACGTCAACACAGTGTTTGGTCTGGGCGGGGTGCTCGATATTGCATCGGAGATGGGGGTTGAGCGCAACCGGCAGGATTTTGGTCTCACGCTGGGGCGCTGGGGCGTGCCCACGGGACCCTATCTGGTGCTGCCCCTGCTGGGCCCATCCACCGTACGCGACACGCTGGCAATGCCCGTGGACAGGCAGGGAAACCTGGTAGGCCAGTTTGACTCAGTGTCTGCACGCAATTCGCTGTATGCCCTGCGGCTGGTGGATACCCGCGCCGACCTGCTGGGGGCCGGGGCTGTGCTGGAAAGCGTGGCACTGGACAAGTACAGCTTCACACGGGATGTGTTCCTGCAGTTGCGCGCCCAGAGCGCACAACGTCCCGGTGCCCGTGATGGAGACGGTGGCGATGACAACGACGGCATGCTGCCGCCCGAACCGGAAGCCGATCGTTGAGCGCTGCCAGCGATGCGCGCGGTTGCAATTGCTTGCATCCGCACAACGCAGCGACGCATGGCCTACACGGTGGCCCAACACAATCAAATGACAGGCGACACAGTCGCCCGATGGAAAGACCTCACATGATGAATCGACGCAATCTGGGCCGCATGGCCGCGACGCTGGCCGTGGCCTGCTCCATGGTGCCGTGGAGTGCCATGGCTGCCGACGAAGCGCCCGACGCGCTGATCAAGCGCCTGTCTACCGAGGTGATCGAAACTGTTCGTGGCGACAAGGCCGTCAAGGCGGGCGACATCACCAAGGTGATCGCCGTGGTGGACAGGATCATCATGCCCAACGTGAATTTCCGGCGCATGACGGCGGCTGCCGTGGGCCCGGGCTGGCGCCAGGCCAGCCCCGAGCAGCAAAAGCGCCTGCAGGAAGAGTTCAAGATCCTGCTGGTGCGCACCTATGCCGGGGCTCTGGCCCAGGTGACCGACCAGACCATCGCCATGAAGCCCCTGCGTGCCGCGGCCGATGACAAGGATGTACTGGTGCGCACCGAGGTCACGGGCAGTGGTGAACCGATCCAGCTCGACTACCGGCTGGAAAAAACCCCCGGTCAAGGCGCCGGCTGGAAGATCTACAACCTGAACGTGCTGGGTGTGTGGCTGGTCGAAACCTACCGCGGCCAGTTCGCCACCGAGATCAATGCGCGCGGCGTGGACGGCCTCATTGAAGCGCTTGTGACCCGCAACAAGACGAATGCCGCCAAGGGCTGACAGCGAGATCCCGCGCATGTTGGTACTTCCTTCCGAACTCACCCACCGCCAGGCCAGCGCCTGCCTGCGCATGCTGGTCCAGGGGCTGAAGGTCCTCAAGGGGCCCGAGGTGGTGGTGGATGCCAGCGCGCTGGCCGTGTTCGACAGCTCTGCGCTGGCGGTGCTGCTGGAATGCCGGCGTGAAGTGCTGGCCGATCGCAAGGCCTTTGTCCTGAAGGGCCTGCCCGCAGCGCTGGTCGGCATGGCCGGCCTGTATGGCGTGGATGCCTTGCTGCAGGTGTCCGACTGAACTTTTGCGCCGGTCGGCCGGGCCAGCTTCCAGAACGTCAACACGTTCCAATGCCTTCGGGCGCCGGGGTGTCGTTGGCCCCGGGGTGCGGTACGCACGCCAAGGCCTTAAAATCAAAGGCTTCATGCCCGCAGTCTCCTTCCAAGCCATCTCCAAGACCTTTGTCACCTCCAAGGGCCCCTTCCAGGCACTGAACCAGGTCAGCCTGGACATCGAGGAGGGCGAGTTCTTCGGGCTCCTCGGCCCCAACGGTGCCGGCAAAACCACCCTCATCAGCATCTTGGCCGGCCTGGCGCGCGCCACCAGCGGGCGTGTGCTGGTGCAGGGCAGTGATGTGCAGACGCACTTTGCCGAGGCCCGGCGCAAGCTGGGCGTGGTGCCGCAAGAGCTGGTGTTCGATCCGTTTTTCAACGTGCGCGAGGCGCTGCGCTTTCAGTCGGGCTATTTTGGCGTGAAGAACAACGACGCCTGGATTGACGAACTGCTGGCCAACCTGGGCCTGTCGGACAAGGCCAACGCCAACATGCGCCAGCTGTCGGGTGGCATGAAACGGCGCGTGCTGGTGGCCCAGGCCCTGGTGCACAAGCCGCCCATCATCGTGCTCGATGAACCCACGGCGGGCGTGGATGTGGAGTTGCGCCAGACGCTCTGGCACTTTATCGCCCGCCTGAACAAAGAGGGGCACACGGTGCTGCTCACCACCCATTACCTGGAAGAGGCCGAGGCCCTGTGCGGGCGCATCGCGATGCTCAAGGCCGGGCGCGTGGTGGCGCTCAACCGCACGTCGGAGCTGCTCAAGGCGGCCTCGGGCAGCGTGCTGCAGTTCAAGACCGATGCGTTGCTGCCACCATCTCTGGCGGCCGTGGCGCGTGTCACCGGCCGCATTGTGCAGCTGCCTGCGCACGACGCGGCCGAGATTGAAAGCCATCTGGCCGCCCTGCGCGTGGCGGGCGTGGAAGTGCAGGACATGGAGATCCGCCGGCCGGACCTGGAAGACGTATTCCTGCAAGTCATGTCGGGCACGTCGGCTTCAAACATCCCCATGGAAGGGGTTGCGCTATGACCGGCTGGCAAACCCTGTTCTACAAGGAAGTGCTGCGCTTTTGGAAGGTGAGCTTCCAGACCGTGGCGGCGCCCGTGCTCACCGCCGTGCTGTACCTGCTGATCTTTGGCCATGTGCTCGAAGACCATGTAAAGGTGTATGACCGCATCAGCTACACCGCTTTTCTGGTGCCGGGGCTGGTGATGATGAGCGTGCTGCAAAACGCCTTCGCCAACAGCTCATCGAGCCTGGTTCAGAGCAAGATCATGGGCAGCCTGGTGTTTTTGCTGCTCACGCCACTGTCGCACTGGGCCTGGTTCGTGGCCTATGTGGGCTCGTCCGTGGTGCGCGGGCTGGTCGTGGGGCTGGGGGTATTCATTGTGACCCTGGCGTTTGCGCGGCCTGAGTTTGCTGCGCCGCTGTGGATTGTGGTTTTTGCATTTCTGGGCGCGGCCCTGCTGGCCACGCTGGGGCTGATTGCCGGGCTGTGGGCCGACAAGTTCGACCAGATGGCGGCGTTCCAGAACTTTGTCATCGTGCCCATGACGTTTCTGTCGGGCGTTTTTTATTCAATCCAGTCGCTGCCGCCTTTCTGGCAGACCGTGAGCCACCTGAATCCTTTTTTCTACATGATTGACGGCTTTCGCTATGGCTTTTTTGGCCAGAGCGACACTTCTCCCTGGCTCAGCCTGGGCATCGTGGGCATTGCTTGGCTGGCCGTGAGCCTTTTTGCCGTGCACCTGCTGCGCATCGGCTACAAAATTCGGAACTGACATGACTGCAGACCAACTCAAAGACATCATCGCCGCGGGCCTGGCCTGCGATCACATCACGCTGGAGGGCGACGGCCGCCACTGGTATGCCACCATCGTCTCGGCCGAGTTCGAGGGCAAGCGGGCCATTCAGCGTCACCAGCGCGTATATGCCACGTTGGGCGCCAAGCTGGCCAATGACGAAGTGCATGCCCTGTCGATGAAGACCTTCACGCCCGCAGAGTGGGCAACGCAGGCACAGTGAATAGTGGATTGGTGCTCTTAAATTAATAGCTGTTAGCGCTTTATTCATAAGCGCTAGAAGCACTTTTCATACATATTTCTGACTTTTGCGATGGACAAACTCCTGATCCGCGGCGGACGCACCCTCCATGGCGAGGTGCTGGTCTCTGGCGCCAAGAACGCCGCCTTGCCGGAGTTGTGCGCCGCACTCCTCACAGCCGAGCCGGTGACGCTGCTGAATGTTCCCCAGTTGCAGGATGTGGGCACCATGCTCAAGCTCATCCGCAACATGGGCGTGACGGCCGATCGATCGGACGACGGCACCGTGCGCATTGACGCCGGTGCGCTCAATACGCCCGAGGCCCCCTACGAACTGGTCAAGACCATGCGCGCCTCGGTCCTGGCGCTGGGCCCGCTGCTGGCCCGCTTTGGCGAGGCCACAGTGTCGCTGCCCGGTGGCTGCGCCATCGGTTCGCGCCCGGTGGACCAGCACATCAAGGGCATGGCCGCCATGGGCGCCGAGATCGTGGTCGAGCACGGCTACATGATCGCCAGGCTGCCGGCAGGATGGACGCGCCTGAAGGGCGCACGCATCACCACCGACATGGTCACCGTGACGGGCACCGAGAACTTCCTCATGGCTGCTGCGCTGGCAGAGGGCGAGACAGTGCTGGAAAACGCCGCCCAGGAGCCTGAAATTTCGGACCTGGCCGAGATGCTGATCGCCATGGGCGCAAAGATTGAAGGCCATGGCACCAGCCGCATCCGCATCCAGGGCGTCGAGCGGCTGCACGGTTGCACCCACCGCGTGGTGGCCGACCGCATCGAGGCCGGCACCTTTTTGTGTGCCGTGGCGGCCACCGGCGGCGATGTGGTGCTGCGCCATGGGCGCGCCGACCACCTGGATGCAGTGATCGAAAAACTGCGCGAGGCCGGTGCCGACGTGCAGGCGGTCGAAGGCGGCATCCGCGTGCGCAGCGCCGGCGGCGCCACGCTCAAGGCGCAGGGCTTTCGCACCACCGAATACCCCGGTTTCCCCACCGACATGCAGGCGCAGTTCATGGCGCTCAATTGCATTGCGCAGGGCACGGCCCGGGTGACCGAGACGATTTTTGAAAACCGCTTCATGCACGTCGATGAACTGGTGCGCCTGGGCGCCAAGATCCAGACCGACGGCAAGGTGGCGGTCATCGAAGGTGGCCCGCGCTTGTCTGGCGCCACCGTGATGGCCACCGACCTGCGGGCCTCGGCCAGCCTGGTCATCGCTGGTCTGGTGGCCGACGGCGAAACCGTGGTGGACCGCATCTACCACCTGGACCGCGGCTACGACTGCATGGAAGCCAAGCTGCGCGGCATCGGCGCCGATATTGAAAGAATATGACCCCCACGCTCCGCCATTGCATTGGGTCGCTGCCCCCCGAGGGGGCCCTCGCGCCTTGGGGCGGCCCGGCGGCGCTTGAAAATATGACCCCCACGCTCCGCCATTGCATTGGGTCGCTGCCCCCCGAGGGGGTCTTCGCGCCTTGGGGCGGCCCGGCGGCGCTTGAAAATATGACCCCCACGCTCCGCCATTGCATTGGGTCGCTGCCCCCCGAGGGGGCCTTCGCGCCTTGGGGCGGCCCGGCGGCGCTCACATCAGGAACACCATGAGCATGATCACCCTGGCGCTCTCCAAGGGCCGCATCTTTGAAGAAACCCTGCCGCTGCTGGCCGCAGCCGGCATCGAGGTGCTGGAAGACCCCGAAAAATCGCGCAAGCTCATCCTGCCCACCAACCAGCCCAACGTGCGTGTGGTGCTGGTGCGCGCCACCGATGTGCCCACCTATGTCGAATACGGCGGTGCCGACATCGGCGTGACCGGCAAGGACACCCTCATCGAGCATGGCGGCCAGGGCCTGTACCAGCCGCTCGATCTGCAAATCGCCAAGTGCCGCGTCAGCGTGGCCGTGCGCAACGATTTCGACTATGCCCAGGCCGTCAAAAAAGGCTCGCGCCTGAAGGTGGCCACCAAGTACACCAGCATTGCGCGCGACTTCTTTGCGGCCAAGGGCGTGCATGTGGACATGGTCAAGCTCTACGGCAGCATGGAACTGGCGCCGCTGACGGGCCTGGCCGATGCCATCGTCGATCTGGTGTCCACCGGCAACACGCTCAAGGCCAACCACCTCGTCGAGGTGGAGCGCATCATGGACATCAGCTCGCACCTGGTGGTCAACCAGGCGGCGCTCAAGCTCAAGCAAGCGCCGCTGCGCCGCATCATCGATGCGTTCGCCTCGGCTATTCCTGCGCCAAAGAACTGAATCTTCACCGCATCACACTATGACTTTGGTAGCTGCTCCCGCCCGCCTGTCCACCGCTGCAGCCACTTTTGAGGCTGATTTTGCCGCCCGGCTGCATTGGTCTGCCGACACCGATGCGGCCATCGAGCAGCGCGTGGCCGATATCCTGGCCGATGTGCAGCAGCGCGGCGATGCGGCGGTGCTGGAATACACCGAGCGCTTTGACGGCCTCACGGCGCCGGGCATGGCGGCGCTGGAGCTGACGCAGGCCGAATTGAAAGCCGCGTTCGATGCCATTCCCGCCGTGCAGCGCGACGCCTTGCAGGCCGCCGCCGCCCGCGTGCGCAAGTACCACGAGGCGCAGAAAAAGGCCTCGGGCGAGAGCTGGAGCTACCGCGACGAAGACGGCACGCTGCTGGGCCAGAAGGTCACGCCGCTCGACCGCGTGGGCATCTATGTGCCCGGCGGCAAGGCTGCTTACCCCAGCAGCGTGCTCATGAACGCCATCCCCGCGCATGTGGCCGGGGTGGGCGAGATCATCATGGTGGTGCCCACGCCAGCCCGCAGGGACGGCCCTTGGCCGACTTCGCTCGGCACCAAAAACCTGCTCGTGCTGGCCGCCGCCTACGTGGCCGGCGTCACGCGCGCCTTCACCATCGGCGGCGCGCAGGCTGTGGCGGCGCTGGCCTACGGCACGGCCACGGTGCCCAAGGTGGACAAGATCACCGGCCCCGGCAACGCCTATGTGGCCAGCGCCAAAAAGCGCGTGTTCGGCACCGTGGGCATCGACATGATTGCCGGCCCCTCTGAAATTTTGGTGCTGGCCGACGGCAGCACGCCGCCCGACTGGGTGGCCATGGACCTTTTTTCGCAGGCCGAGCATGACGAGCTGGCGCAAAGCATTCTGCTGTGCCCCGACGCGGCCTACATCGACGCGGTGCAAGAGGCCATCGACCGCCTGCTGCCCGCCATGCCGCGCGCCGAGATCATCGCCAAAAGCCTCACCGGCCGCGGCGCGTTGATCCTCACGAAAGACATGGAAGAAGCCTGCGCCATCAGCAACCGCATCGCGCCCGAGCACCTGGAAGTCAGCAGCAACGACCCGCACCGCTGGGAGCCTTTGCTGCGCCACGCCGGCGCCATCTTTCTGGGCGCCTACACCTCGGAGAGCCTGGGCGACTACTGCGCCGGCCCCAACCATGTGCTGCCCACCAGCGGCACGGCGCGTTTCAGCTCGCCTTTGGGCGTGTACGACTTTCAAAAGCGCAGCAGCCTCATCGAAGTGAGCGAAGCCGGCGCGCAGACGCTGGGCCACATCGCCAGCGTGCTGGCCCATGGCGAAGGCCTGCAGGCCCATGCGCGCGCGGCGGAGATGCGGCTGCAGCCGTCGCTAAAGTCACCGCAACGCTGACCGAGGCCTTGGTGCACGATGCCCGGATGGCTGCCGTGCCCATGATCCACCCATTCTTTTTTGTGGCTCCCAACACACTGGACATTGCTGAATGACCTCCGCCGCCGCTCCATCGACACCCCTCAACGCCCTGGCCCGCATCCGCCCCGACGTGCGCGCCATGCATGCCTACCGCGTGCAGCCCGCCGCGGGCCTGCTCAAGATGGATGCGATGGAAAATCCCTTCGGCCTGCCGCCCGCGTTGCAGGCTGAATTGGGCCAGCGCCTGGGCGCGCTGGAACTCAACCGTTACCCCGGTCCACGCAACGACGACCTGCGCGCCGCGCTGGCGTGCCACGCCGGCATGCCCGATGGCAACGCGCTGATTTTGGGCAACGGTTCGGACGAGCTCATCAGCCTAGTCTCGCTGGCCTGCGCGCTGCCGCCCGGGGCCGATGCGGGCCGGCGCCCGGTGGTGCTGGCGCCCGTACCCGGCTTCGTGATGTATGCCATGAGCGCCAAGCTGCAGGGGCTGGACTTTGTGGGTGTGCCGCTCACGGCCGATTTCGAGCTGGACGAGGCCGCCATGCTGGCCGCTGTTGCACAGCACCAGCCGGCCATCACCTACATCGCCTACCCCAACAACCCCACGGCCACGCTGTGGGACGAGGGCGCGGTGCAGCGCATCATCGACGCCGCGGGCGCCCAGGGCGGCATCGTGGTGGTGGACGAGGCCTACCAGCCCTTTGCCAGTCGCACCTTTATCGACCGCATGCGCGCTGAAGCCCAGCGCAACCAGCATGTTCTGCTCATGCGTACGCTCAGCAAGTTTGGCCTGGCGGGAGTGCGTCTGGGTTACCTGATCGGCACGGCCGCGCTGGTGGCCGAGATCGACAAGGTGCGCCCGCCCTACAACGTGAGCGTGCTCAATGGCGAAGCCGCGCTGTTCGCGCTGGAGCATGCCGACGTGTTTGCCGCGCAGGCGGCCGAACTGGTGGCCCAGCGCATGGTGCTGATCGAGGCGCTGCGCCAGATGCCCGGCATCGAAAAGTGCTGGGACAGCGAGGCCAACATGGTGCTGGTGCGCGTGGCAGATTCGGCCAAGGCCTACGAGGGCATGAAAACCCGCAAGGTCCTGGTCAAGAACGTTTCTACAATGCACCCATTGCTGGCCAACTGCCTGCGCCTCACGGTGGGCAATGCACAAGACAACGCACAGATGCTGGCTGCACTCCAGGCCTCCTTATGACTTCCTCCGCACTCGTCACCTCCACGTCCCCCGATCCCCTGGCCGACCGCATCGCCGAAGTCAGCCGCAACACCGCCGAGACGCGCATCCGCGTGCGCATCAACCTGGATGGCACCGGCCAGGCCAAGCTGCACACGGGCATCGGCTTTTTTGACCACATGCTCGACCAGATTGCCCGCCACGGCCTGATCGATCTGGAAATTGATTGCGATGGCGACCTGCACATCGACGGCCACCACACGGTGGAAGACGTGGGCATCACCCTGGGCCAGGCCTTTGCGCGCGCCGTGGGCGACAAGAAGGGAATCCGCCGCTATGGCCATGCCTACGTGCCGCTGGATGAAGCGCTCTCGCGCGTGGTGGTCGATTTCTCGGGCCGCCCGGGCCTGCACATCGATGTGAAGTTCACGGCGGGCAGCATTGGCCAACTCGACACGCAACTGGTGTACGAGTTTTTCCAGGGCTTCGCGAACCACGCCGGCGTCACGCTGCACATTGACAACCTCAAGGGCATCAATGCCCACCACCAGTGCGAGACCATCTTCAAGGCGTTCGGGCGCACGCTGCGCGCCGCGCTGGAGCGTGATCCGCGCTCGGCGGGCGTCATTCCGTCCACCAAGGGTTCTTTGTGAAATTTTTAGAAAAAATCAAGTACTGGTGCTTGATGAATAAGCGCTAGCAGCTATGAATATGGAAGCAAAAACCGTGGCGGTCGTGGATTACGGCATGGGCAACCTGCGTTCGGTGTCGCAGGCCGTGCAGGCCGCAGCCCACGATACGGGCTGGACCGTGGTGGTCACCTCCCGGCCGCAAGATGTGCGCGCCGCCCAGCGCATCGTGCTGCCAGGGCAGGGCGCCATGCCCGACTGCATGCGCGAGCTGCGCGAATCGGGCCTGCAGGAATCAGTGCTCGAAGCTGCCGCCACCAAGCCGATGTTTGGTGTGTGTGTAGGCATGCAGATGCTGCTGGACCACAGCGCCGAGGGCCCCAACGGTGGAACACCCGGCCTGGGCCTGATCCCCGGCGACGTGCTCAAGTTCGACCTGGCTGGCCGTACCCAGCCCGACGGCAGCCGCTTCAAGGTGCCCCAGATGGGCTGGAACCAGGTGCGCCAGGTGCCGCATGCGGGCAAGGTGCACCCCGTGTGGGCTGGTGTGCCCGACAACAGCTACTTCTACTTTGTGCACAGTTTCTACGCGGTGCCGCACAATGCCGCCCATTGTGCAGGGCAGGCCGACTACGGCGGTTGGTTTGCCGCCGCCATTGCACGCGATAATATTTTTGCCACGCAGTTTCACCCGGAGAAGAGCGCGGAGCACGGCTTGGCCCTGTACCGCAATTTTCTGCACTGGAACCCCTGACCTTCCAACTTTCAACCCCGTTCGGGCCGAGCCCTGGCTCGCCCTTTTTCCCCCGAACTTCACCACCATGCTGCTCATCCCCGCCATCGACCTCAAGGACGGCCACTGTGTACGCCTCAAACAAGGCGACATGGACCAATCCACCACCTTCGGTGAAGACCCCGCCGCCATGGCCCGCAAGTGGGTGGAGCAGGGCGCACGCCGACTGCACCTGGTGGATCTGAACGGCG
This sequence comes from Acidovorax sp. T1, assembly GCF_002176815.1. Lineage (NCBI taxonomy): Bacteria > Pseudomonadati > Pseudomonadota > Betaproteobacteria > Burkholderiales > Comamonadaceae > Acidovorax > Acidovorax sp. T1. Next base: position 795,767 of record NZ_CP021648.1, read on the forward strand.
CCTTTGCGGGCGTGCCCAAGAACCACGGCGCCATCAAGTCCATCCTCAAGGAGGTGGGCGAGGAGATCCCGGTGCAGCTGGGCGGCGGCATCCGTGACCTCGACACCATCGAGAAATACATCGATGGCGGCCTGCGCTACGTGATCATCGGCACGGCGGCGGTCAAGAACCCCGGTTTCCTGAAAGACGCCTGCAGCGCCTTTGGCGGCCACATCATCGTGGGGCTCGATGCCAAGGACGGCAAGGTTGCCACCGACGGCTGGAGCAAGCTCACGGGCCATGAGGTGGTGGACCTGGCCAAGAAGTTCGAGGACTGGGGCGTCGAGTCCATCATCTACACCGACATTGGCCGCGACGGCATGCTCTCGGGCATCAACATCGACGCCACTGTCAAGCTGGCGCAGGCGCTCTCCATCCCCGTCATCGCCTCCGGCGGCCTGTCGAACATGGCCGACATCGAGCAGCTGTGCGCCGTGGAGCGCGAAGGCGTCGAAGGCGTGATCTGCGGCCGGGCCATCTACAGCGGCGACCTCGACTTTGCGGCTGCCCAGGCACGGGCCGACTTGCTGGGCAATGGCGCCTGACTCTGGGGTTGCCGAAGACAGCCTGGAGACATTGCAGGGGCAATCCTGCATCCGTTTGACGACCACCCAGGGCGACACCGCGCTCGTCGCCTTGCATGGCGCCCAGGTGCTTTCATGGGTGGCAGGCGGGCGCGAACGCCTGTACCTGAGCCCGCAGGCCGTGTTCGATGGCCAGTCGGCCATCCGCGGCGGTATTCCGCTGTGTTTTCCCCAGTTCAACCAACGCGGGCCCCTGCCCAAGCATGGCCTTGCGCGCAATCTGGCGTGGCGGCGTGTCCCTGTAGGCAAGGATGGGGATGCGCAGTCGGCCGTGTGCCTGGAGCTGACCGACAGCGATGCCACGCGCGCCTGGTGGCCTGAGTGTTTTGCCGCGCAGCTCACGGTGGTGCTGGGCGAGGGCAGCCTGCGGGTGCAGCTGGCGGTGCACAACACCGGCAGCATCGACGACAGGGCCTGGTATTTCACCACTGCTTTGCACACATATCTGCGCGTGGATGACGTTGGGCGCGCCCAGTTGAGCGGGCTCGATGGCTGCGCGCGCTGGGATGCCCTGGCCGATGTGCGCGGCGTTCAGCAAGGGCCTGTGTCCTTTGATGGCGAATACGACCGCGTATTCAGCGCGCCGGCCGGCTCTATGCACCTGCACGATGGCGCCAACGGCCTGCAGATCACCCAGAGCGCCAGCCTTTCCAACACCGTCGTGTGGAACCCTGGTGCAGCCCTGTGCGCACGGCTGGCCGACCTGCCGCCCGATGGCTACCGATCCATGCTGTGCGTGGAAGCGGCCCAGATCGACCAGCCCGTGGCGCTGGCGCCGGGGCAGCAGTGGCAGGGCTGGCAGCAGTTCAACCTGCTGCCGGCACTATAGGGGGCGGCCTCGGAGTCTGTTTGCGGCACATTGGGTACGGCGATTGGCGGTGCCGTGGCGCGACAGGGGGCATGTACGCTGGGTGAAAATGGTCTGGATGCGTTCGGTTTCGGCGCGCCAGGGCGCGGAAAGATAGCCGTGCCGATCCCCTGGAGCGGCGGGGCATTGCTGTCTTCTGGCCGAGTCTTCTGTCTCTTGAGTGGTTTTTGAAAGGTTTGTCTGTGATTCTTGTAACTGGCGGTGCCGGCTTCATCGGCTCACACACCTGCGTGGCGCTGGCCCAGGCGGGCATGCCCTATCTGATTCTTGACAACTTCGGCAACAGCCGCCGCTCGGTGCTGGAGCGCCTGGGGCGTATCACGGGCGCGCCGCCGCTGTGCATCGAGGGCGACGTGCGCGATGCCGATGTGCTGGCGCGCGTGTTCGCGCAGCACCCCATCGCCGGCGTGATCCACTTTGCCGCGCTCAAGGCGGTGGGCGAGTCGGTGCGCGAGCCGTTGCGTTATTACGACAACAACGTTGCTGGCACCGTGACACTGCTGCGCGCCATGCAGACAGCGGGTGTGCGCACACTGGTGTTCTCGTCGTCGGCCACGGTGTATGGCGAGCCTGCATCGGTGCCGATCCGCGAGGATTTCCCTTTGTCCGCCACCAACCCCTACGGCTGGAGCAAGCTCATGATGGAGCAGGTGCTGGCGGATGTGGACCGCGCCGAGCCCGGGCAGTGGCGCATTGCGCGGCTGCGCTACTTCAACCCCGTGGGCGCGCACGAGAGCGGGCTCATCGGCGAAGACCCGCAGGGCGAGCCCGGCAACCTGATGCCGTATGTGGCGCAGGTGGCGGTGGGGCAGCGCGCCGTCTTGAGCGTGTATGGCAACGACTACCCCACGCCCGATGGCACCGGCGTGCGCGACTACATCCATGTGAGCGACCTGGCCGACGGCCATGTGGCCGCGCTGCGCTATCTGCGCGAGCATGCCGGGCTGCTCACCGTGAATCTGGGCACCGGGCAGCCGGTTTCGGTGCTGGAGATGGTGCGCGGCTTCGCGCAGGCCAGCGGCCGGGCCGTGCCCTACCAGGTGGTGGCGCGGCGGCCGGGCGACGTGGCGCAGTGCTGGGCCGACCCGGCGCTGGCCGAGCGGCTGCTGGGCTGGCGCGCCCGCCACGGGGTGGAGCGCATGTGCGCGGACGTCTGGCGCTGGCAAAACGGCGTGGCGCGCACGCTGGCGAGCACTTTGGCGTGAGGGCGGCGCGGCGGCGGCATGGCGCTTGCGTGGTATCTTGTCGCCCCCAACCAGCCTTGCTGACAGAGCTTTCTTTCCATGCTTGCAAAACGCATCATCCCCTGCCTTGACGTGACCGGCGGTCGTGTCGTCAAGGGCGTCAATTTTGTCGAACTGCGCGATGCGGGCGACCCGGTCGAGATCGCCGCGCGCTACAACGCGCAGGGCGCCGACGAACTCACCTTTCTGGACATCACCGCCACCAGCGACGGGCGCGACCTGATCCTGCACATCATCGAGGCCGTGGCCAGCCAGGTGTTCATTCCGCTCACCGTGGGCGGCGGGGTGCGCACCGTCGAGGATGTGCGCCGCCTGCTCAACGCGGGGGCCGACAAGACCAGCTTCAACTCGGCGGCCATCGCCAACCCCGACGTGATCAGTGCGGCCTCGGCACGCTACGGCGCGCAGTGCATCGTGGTGGCCATCGATGCCAAGCGTCGCTCCGAAGACGATGCACGGCGCACGGGCCCCGATGGCCGGGCCGTGGGCCCCGGCTGGGATGTCTACAGCCATGGCGGGCGCAAGAACACCGGCCTGGATGCCGTGGCCTGGGCGAGCGAGATGGCGCGGCGCGGCGCGGGCGAGATCCTGCTGACCAGCATGGACCGCGACGGCACCAAGGCGGGCTTTGACCTGGCCCTCACGCGCGCCGTGAGCGACGCCGTGGCTGTGCCTGTGATCGCCTCGGGCGGCGTGGGCAACCTCGACCACCTGGCCGACGGGATCCAGATCGGCGGCGCCGACGCGGTGCTGGCGGCCAGCATCTTCCATTACGGCGAATTCACGGTTGGGCAGGCCAAGCAGCACATGGCTGAGCGCGGGATTCCGGTGCGGCTGTAACCTTCTTTTGCTCATTATTTGATAGCTTCTAGCGCTTTATACATAAGCGCTAGAGCCTCAAAAGGCTTCAAATACCCACGTTGGCGCCCGGCATGGGCACCCAAATCACCGAGAATCCCCCCATGAACTGGCTCAATGAAGTGAAATGGGACGCGCAGGGCCTGGTGCCCGTGATTGCGCAAGAGCAGGGCACGGGCGACGTGCTGATGTTTGCGTGGATGAACCGCGAGGCCCTGGCCAAGACGGCCGAACTGGGCCGCGCCGTGTACTTCAGCCGCTCGCGCAAGAAGCTGTGGTTCAAGGGCGAGGAATCGGGCCATGTGCAAACGGTGCACGAGATCCGCCTCGATTGCGACAACGACGTGGTGCTGCTCAAGGTCACACAGCTCGGCCACGCGCCCGGCATTGCCTGCCACACGGGCCGCCACAGCTGTTTTTTCAGTGTGCTCAAGGACGGCGCCTGGCAGGCGGTCGAGCCGGTCTTGAAAGACCCCGAATCCATCTACAAGTAACGGCAATGGACGACAAGACCATGAGTTCCAACGATTCCCTGGCGCGCCTGGCCGCCGTCATCGAAAGCCGCAAGCCCGCCCAGGGCGGCGACCCCGACAAGAGCTATGTCGCGCGCCTGCTGCACAAGGGGCCCGACGCGTTTTTGAAGAAGATCGGTGAAGAGGCCACCGAGGTGGTCATGGCCGCCAAAGATGTGGACCATGGCGCCGACAAGGCCAAAATCGTCTATGAAGTGGCCGACCTGTGGTTTCACACCATGATCGCGCTGGCCCACTACGGCCTCACGCCGGCCGATGTGCTGACCGAACTGGAGCGCCGCGAGGGCACCAGCGGCATCGAGGAAAAAGCCTTGCGCAAGGCCGTTGCGCGTGCTGCCGAGGAAGAATCGCCATGAACGACATCATCGATGTGCAGACCAACGACGAAAAGGCCGAGGGCCTGAAAGCCTGGGGCTGGGTCAGCTATGTGCTGCACCTGATCGTGGCCGTGGGCGCGGTCATTCCGGGCGCGCAGCCCGGTGCTGCGCTGCTCATCATCGCGCTCATCATCGACCTGGTGAAGCAGGGCGACAGCGCGGGCACCTGGCAGGCCAGCCACTTTGCGTGGCGCATCCGCACCGTGCTGTGGGCTGGGGTGCTGTATATCGTTACCGCGCCGCTGTGGCTGCTGTTCTTCTTCCCCGGCTGGGTGGCCTGGGGGCTGATCTCGATCTGGTTCCTGTACCGCATCGTGCGCGGCATGGTGGCCATGAACAAGAGCCAGGCCATCGATGCCTGAGGGCGACACGCTGGCCCCCATCAACCTGGCGCTGCAGGGCGGCGGATCGCATGGCGCGCTGACCTGGGGCGTGCTGGATGCGCTGCTGGAAGACGGGCGCCTGATGATCGATGGCATCAGCGGCACCAGCGCCGGGGCCATGAACGCCGTGGCGCTGGCGCATGGTTTTGCGCAGGCGGCGCAGCAGCACAAAGACCCGAAAGAGGCGCACGCCGCCGGCTGCGAACTGGCCCGTGCCGCGCTGGCGCGGCTGTGGGAAGGTGTGGGAACGCTGGGCAGCCTGATGTGGGGCACGCCGCTGGCGGCGGCCCATCCGATGCTGGGCATGATGAGTCGGTGGTTTTCGCCCTACCAGACCAATCCGCTGGACATCAACCCGCTGCGCCGGCTGCTGGAGCGCGAGGTGGATTTTGACCTGCTGTGCGCTGCCAAAGGCGCCCGGGGGCCCAAGGTTTTTGTGTGCGCCACCAATGTGCGCACCGGGCGCGGCGAAATCTTTTCGGGCGCACGCCTCAGCGCCGATGCAGTGATGGCGTCGGCCTGCCTGCCGATGCTGTTCAAGGCTGTGGAAATCGATGGGGAGCGGTATTGGGATGGCGGTTATTCCGGCAACCCCGCGCTGCACCCGCTGATCTACCAGACCGACACTTCCGACATCCTGCTGGTGCAGATCAACCCCACCGAGCACCTTGCGCTGCCCGACACGGCCCCCGAAATCATCGAGCGCATGAACGAGGTCACCTTCAATGCCAGCCTGCTGGCCGAATTGCGCGCCATCGAATTCGTGCGGCGTCTGCTGGCCGAGGGCAAGCTGGACGCGCGCCGCTACAAGAATGTGCGCATGCACCGCATCGATGGCGGGGCGGTTCTGGCCCCCTTTGGCGCCGACAGCAAGGGGCGCGCCGACATGGTATTTGTGCGCAAACTGTTCGATCTGGGGCGCGCAGCGGGCCTGGACTGGCTCAAAGCGCACCACCAGGACGTGGGCGTGCGACCCACCCTCAACATCGCCGACAATGTGTAGCTGTCAGTGCACCATTGCGCGCTGAGCAAGCCTTTTTTTACCATGCACGATCCGAACTGCCTTTTCTGCAAAATCATCGCAGGCCAGATTCCTTCGAAGAAGGTCTATGAAGACGAGGAAATCTTCGCTTTCCATGACATCCACCCCTGGGCGCCTGTGCATTTTTTGATGGTGCCCAAGCTGCATATTCCCTCCATGGCCCAGGTGGCGCCCGAGCATGCAGGCCTGCTGGGCCGCATGATGGCCCTGGCGCCGCGCCTGGCGCTGGAGCAGGGCTGCAATCCCTATCCCGACGGTGGTTTTCGCATCGTGTTGAACACGGGGCTTGAAGGCGGGCAGGAAATCCACCATCTGCATATGCATGTGATCGGCGGTCCCCGTCCCTGGCTGAAGGGCTGAACGCGCTTGTCACTGGCGGCGGTGAAGGGACTTTGAACGCCTGTCACAGCCCCCGTCTAAAATGATTCCAATTCGTTAGGAGATATTCCATGGGCTCTTTTTCTATCTGGCACTGGCTGATCGTGCTGCTGATCGTCGTGATGGTGTTCGGCACCAAGAAACTCAAGAACATGGGTTCCGACCTGGGGGGCGCTGTCAAGGGCTTCAAGGACGGCATGAAGGACGGCTCTTCGCCCGACACCAACGCTGCCACTCCCCCTGCCGGTCAGGTGGCCAACCAGGCCGCCGCCGACAAGACCACCATCGATGTCGAAGCCAAGCAAAAAAGCTGAGTCCGGACGCTGGCGCTTCCATGATTGATATTGGCCTGTCCAAGATGGCGCTGATCGGCGTGGTGGCACTCATTGTCATCGGGCCCGAGAAGCTGCCCCGCGTTGCCCGCACGGTGGGCGCCTTGCTGGGCAAGGCGCAGCGTTATGTGGCGGACGTGAAGTCCGAGGTGAACCGGTCCATGGAGCTCGACGAGCTCAAGAAGATGAAGGACACGGTCGAAAGTGCGGCGCGCGATGTGGAGCAATCCATCCAGACCAGCGCCAGCGAATTCGAAAAGGACTTGGCGCAGGCCGGCAGCACGGCCAGTGGCGAGTTGAACGATTCCTTTGCCGTGGTGCCGGCCTACAGGCATCCGGGCAAGAACTGGCGCCTGAAAAAGGGCGCCATGCCCCAGTGGTACAAGGCGCGCAGCGGCGTTCGTACCAAGGCCCTGTCGGGCGCGGCGCGCGTTGCGCGCTACCGGCCACAGAAATTCCATTGATGCTGCGCCCTGCCGCGCAGCGTTGGCGTTGCTGACGACGCCCGCGAAACTCCAACATGTCCGAAACCCCCTCCAAAGACGACGAACTGGCAGGCACCGAGCAGCCGTTTGTGCAGCACCTCATGGAGCTGCGCGACCGCCTGGTCAAGGCCATCATCGCCATCGGTGTGGCGGCTGCGCTGCTGTTTTTCTTTCCCGGCCCTGGCGCGCTCTACGATTTTCTGGCGGCGCCGCTGGTGGCGCACCTGCCCAAGGGCGCCACGTTGATCGCGACCTCGGTCATCTCGCCTTTCATGGTGCCGCTCAAGATTTTGCTGATGTCGGCCTTTTTGCTGGCGCTGCCTTTTGTTCTGTGGCAGGTCTGGGCTTTTGTGGCGCCGGGGCTCTATTCGCACGAGAAAAAACTGGTGCTGCCCCTGGTGGTGTCTAGCACGGTGCTGTTCTTCATTGGCGTGGCTTTTTGCTACTTTTTTGTGTTTGGGCAGGTGTTCAGCTTCATCCAGGGCTTTGCGCCCAAGAGCATCACGGCGGCGCCAGACATCGAGGCCTACCTGAGCTTCGTGCTGACCATGTTCCTGGCGTTCGGCATGTCGTTTGAAGTGCCGATTGCGGTGGTCGTGCTGGCCCGCATGAACATTGTGAGCGTGGAAAAGCTCAAGGGTTTTCGGGGCTATTTCATCGTGATCGCGTTCATCATCGCGGCCGTGGTCACGCCGCCAGATGTGGTGTCCCAGTTGGCACTGGCGATTCCGATGTGCCTGCTCTACGAAGTGGGTATCTGGGCGGCACAGATTTTCATCAAGCACACCCAGGCGCCCGAGGACACCGAAGAAGCGGCTTCCTCCTCTTCCTGATTTTCCTGATCTTTACAGGGGTCATACAGGCCCTGGTTTGATAGAAAAAGGCTTCCAGCGCTTACCCATCATGCGCTGGGAGCTATTTTTTTAGGAGCATCAGAAGGCGCGTTCCATTGCCTTCATGGGTGTCTTTTCAGCGCTGCACGGCACGCTGCGGCTTGGGGCGCATGCCTGGGGTGACGTTCAGGTCCACCACGGTATCGCCACGCTGCACGGCAAAGGGCGTGGCCGTGCCGGGCTTGAGCGCTGCCACGGCCGTGAGCAGTTCGGAGACGTTGCCCACGCCCTTGCCGTCAACCCGCACGATCACGTCGCCGGGGCGCAGGCCGGCCTGGGCGGCGGGGCCATCCTGCAGCACGCCGGTGATGATGACGCCCTCGGTGGCTTTCACGCCAAAGGTTTCGGCCAGCTCGGGCGAGAGTTCGTTGGGCTCCACGCCGATCCAGCCGCGGGTGACCCGGCCGTCCTTGACGATGCCGTCCAGCACCAGCCGGGCGGTGGACACCGGAATGGCAAAACCGATGCCCATGCTGCCGCCCGAGCGCGAGTAGATGGCCGTGTTGATGCCCAGCAGGTTGCCGTTCACGTCCACCAGCGCGCCGCCCGAGTTGCCGGGGTTGATGGCCGCGTCGGTCTGGATGAAATTTTCGAAGGTGTTGATCCCGAGCTGGCTGCGGCCCAGCGCGCTGATGATGCCGCTGGTCACCGTCTGGCCCACGCCAAAGGGGTTGCCGATGGCCAGCACCCGGTCGCCCACGGCCACCTGGTCGGAGTTGCCCAGCACGATCACGGGCAGCTTGTCGAGTTCGACCTTGAGGATGGCCAGATCGGTGTCGGGGTCGGTGCCGATCACGGTGGCGCGGGCACGGCGGCTGTCGGTCAGCGTGACCTCGATCTCGTCGGCGCCTTCCACCACATGGTTGTTGGTCAGGATGTAGCCGTCGGGGCTGATGATCACCCCGCTGCCCAGCCCCGCCTGGGACTGACTTCCCTGGTCGCCAAAGAAGAACTGGAACCAGGGGTCGTTGCTGCGCGGGTGCCGCACTTCCTTGCTGGTGTTGATGCTGACCACGGCAGGCGCGGCCTTGCGGGCGGCGCTGCTGAGGCTTCCTGCTTGCGGCTGCGCCGAAGCCGTGGCGGGCGCTTCGATCAGCGCAATGCCAGCGCCCGAGCGCATGGCGCCGCTGCGGATCCAGTCAGGTTGCAGCGTGGCAACAACGAAATAGGCCGCTACGAACACGGTGACGGTCTGGGAAAAAAGCAGCCAGAAGCGTTTCATGGAATGGGAAGGGTTGGCTAATAAAAAGGCAGAAAAACGCAGCACGCCGCGCTGGGCATGGCGCAATTGCACGCTGGCGCAATTGTCCTCCAAGCCCACCACAGATGGGGCCGCGGCCGCGCGCGACAATAGGCACATGCGCATTTCCCGCCAACAACTGCAGCAGGCTTTCGATGCACTGCTGCAACCCGAGCGTTTCAAGGACTACGGCCCCAATGGCCTGCAGGTCGAAGGCAAGACCGACATCGCCTGCATCGTGAGCGGCGTGACGGCCAGCCGGGCGCTGATCGAAGCCGCCATTGCCCGCCGGGCCGACGCCATTTTTGTGCACCACGGCCTGTTTTGGCGCGGCCAGGATGGCCGCATCACCGGCTGGATGCGCGAGCGCCTGCGCCTGCTGCTGGCGCACGACATCAACCTGTTTGCCTACCACCTGCCGCTGGATGCGCACCCCGAGGTGGGCAACAACGCCCAGCTGGGGCGCGTTCTGGGCTGGACGGCTGACCAGCGCTTTGGCGAGCAGGACCTCGGGTTTGCCGGGCCGGCCACGTTTGATGGGGTGCAGGCACTGGCCGACCATGTGGCCCAGCGCCTGGGGCGCCCCGTGACGCTGGTGCAGCCGGCGGCGCAACGGCGCATCCAGCGCGTGGCCTGGTGCACGGGCGGGGCGCAGGGCTATTTCGAATCGGCCATCGCTGCCGGGGCCGATGCCTTCATCACCGGCGAAATCTCGGAGCCCCAGGCCCATCTGGCCAGGGAAATGGGCGTGGCCTTCATCGCTGCCGGGCACCATGCCACCGAGCGCTACGGCGCCCCCGCCGTTGCCGCGCTGGTTGCGCAGCAGCTGGGTGTGGAGCACCATTTCATCGAGATTGACAATCCGGCATGAGCGCTGCGGAATGCTCTGCTTGTCTTTTGCTATTTATTTAATAGCTTGTAGCGCTTAATACATAAGCGCTACAAGCTGATTTGACCAAAAAATCACCATGCAAGCCATCGCCATCACCCAAGGTGACCCGGCCGGTATCGGCCCCGAGATTGTGGCCAAGGCCTTTCGTGACGCGCCCGAGGTGCTGCGCGGCTGCTTTGCCGTGGGCGATCTGGCAACCCTGCGCCGTGCCGCGCAGTGCATCGTGCGCCCCGGCGTGCCGGAGTTGCCGGTGGCGTTGATCACATCGCCCGATGGCGCGTGGCTGGTGCCGCCGCGCTGCATGCCCGTTTTGCAACTGCCGGGCTTGCCCGGCCCCGTGCCGTGGGGCCAGGTGAGTGCAGCGGCCGGCCGTGCGGCAGCCGACTGCGTGGTGTGGGCTGCGCGCGCAGCCCTGCAAGGCCGCATTGCCGCCCTGGTCACCGCGCCGCTGCACAAGGAGGCGCTGTCTGCCGCCGGGGTGGTCTTTCCCGGTCATACCGAACTGCTGCAGGCCGAGGCGGCGGCCCATAGTGGCGTGCCGCTGTCAGCCATGCCGGTGCGCATGATGCTGGCCAGCGATGAACTGCGCACGGTGCTGGTCAGCATCCACCTGTCGCTGCGCGACGCCATTGACGCCGTGACGCGCGACAACGTCTTGCAGACGCTGCAGATCACCCACGCCGCGCTGCTGCGAAGCCTGGGGCGCGTGCCCCGCATGGCGGTGGCGGGCCTCAATCCGCACGCGGGCGAAGGGGGCTTGTTCGGCCGCGAAGAAATTGAATGCATCGCGCCCGCCATTGCCGATGCGCGCGCGCTGGGCATGGATGTGCACGGCCCGTTGGCGCCCGACACGGTGTTCATGCGCGCGCGCCACACAGCGCAGCGTGCCGGGGAGTTCGACGTGGTGCTGGCCATGTACCACGACCAGGGGCTGATCCCCGTGAAATACCTGGGGGTGGACAAAGGCGTGAACGTGACGCTGGGCCTGCCGCTGGTGCGCACCAGCCCCGACCATGGCACCGCTTTTGACATTGCCGGCCAGGGAATTGCCGACGCGGCAAGCCTGGTGGAGGCCGTGCGCGTGGCGCGCCAGATGGCCCCATAAAAACCAAAACGCCCTCTGCGGGGGGGCAGAGGGCGCAGGCCGTGGTGAAGCGGCAGCGGTGCCGCGCACCTGTAGCGATTAGCGCTTGAGGCTGTCGCGGATCTCGCGCAGCAGCACGATGTCTTCGGCGGGGGCGGCAGGAGCCTCTTGCGCAGCGGGCGCTTCGCGCTTGAGACGGTTGATCTGCTTGACCATCATGAAAATGATGAACGCAAGGATCAGAAAATTCACCGCTACGGTGATGAAGCTACCGTAGGCGAACACGGGGACGCCCGCCTTTTTGATCGCATCCAGCGTCTGCGCCGTGCCCGCCGGCACCTCGCCCAGCGCGAGGAACATGTTGGAAAAATCGAGCTTGCCGAACACCAGACCCACCACGGGCAAGATCAGGTCGGAAACCACCGAGTCGACTATCTTGCCGAACGCGCCACCGATGATCACGCCGACGGCCAGGTCGATCACGTTGCCCTTGATTGCGAATTCACGAAACTCTTGCATCATGCTCATAGTTATTTCTCGATTAGTTGCGAATGCGCAAGTATTGCCGAGTTCGCAGCGCTGTCAAGGCGGGCCAGTACATTGAAATACCCATTTTCACTCCGCTACAATTCCCCGTTGACCCCAATCTAGCGATGTTCATCGAGGATCCCCATGAGTGACACTCCAATCGACTCCAGCAAGCGGACGTGGATCATCACGTCTGCCTGCGCTGGTGCGGTGGGCGGCGTGGCAGCTGCCGTACCTTTCGTGAGTTCTTTCCAGCCCTCTGAGCGTGCCAAGGCTGCAGGTGCAGCCGTCGAGGTGGACATCTCAGCCCTCAAACCCGGAGAGAAAATCACCGTGGAGTGGCGCGGCAAGCCTGTGTGGATCCTGAAACGTACGCCCGAGCAGCTGGAGTCCCTGGCGCAGACCGAGCCCCAGTTGGCCGATCCCCAATCGGATCGCAAAGCCTATCCCACCCCCGAGTACGCCAAGAACCAGCATCGGTCGATCAAGCCCGAAGTATTTGTCGGTGTGGGCATTTGCACCCATCTGGGGTGCTCGCCCGGAGACAAGTTCCAGACAGGTCCCCAGCCATCCCTGCCGGATGACTGGCATGGTGGCTTCCTCTGTGCCTGCCATGGTTCCACGTTTGACGTGGCTGGTCGGGTGTTCAAGAACAAGCCAGCGCCCGACAACCTCGAGGTGCCTCCGCACATGTATCTCTCCGATACGCGTCTGATCATCGGCGAAGACAAGAAGGCCTGAAGGAGCACTACATGGCCCACGAATTCAAAGAAATCTCCCCCAACGCCTCGGCTGGTGCCAAGGTCACGAACTGGTTCGAAAACCGTTTCCCCACGGCGTTTGATGCCTACCGCGTGCACATGTCGGAGTACTACGCTCCGAAGAATTTCAATTTCTGGTACGTGTTTGGTTCGTTGGCGCTGGTCGTGCTGGTGATCCAGATCGTCACCGGCATCTTCCTGGTGATGCACTACAAGCCCGATGCGGCGCTGGCGTTTGCGTCGGTCGAGTACATCATGCGCGATGTTCCCTGGGGCTGGCTGATCCGCTACATGCACTCCACCGGGGCATCGGCCTTCTTTGTGGTGGTGTACCTGCACATGTTCCGTGGCCTCATCTATGGCAGCTACCGCAAGCCGCGCGAATTGGTCTGGATTTTCGGCTGCGCGATTTTCCTGGCGCTCATGGCCGAGGCATTCATGGGCTACCTGCTGCCCTGGGGCCAGATGTCCTACTGGGGTGCCCAGGTGATCGTGAACCTGTTTGCCGCCATTCCTTTCGTTGGCCCTGACCTTGCACTGCTGATTCGTGGTGACTTCGTGGTGGGCGACGCCACGCTGAACCGCTTCTTCAGCTTCCACGTGATCGCTGTGCCGCTGGTGCTGCTGGGTCTGGTGGTAGCCCACTTGCTGGCCTTGCATGACGTAGGTTCCAATAACCCCGATGGTGTGGAAATCAAGGCGCCCAATGCACCCAAGGATGCCAATGGCAAGCCGCTCGATGGTGTGCCGTTCCATCCTTACTACACAGTGCATGACATCTTTGCGCTGAGTATGTTCCTCATGGCGTTTACTGCGGTGGTGTTTTTCGCGCCGGAGTTCGGGGGCTACTTCCTGGAGTACAACAATTTCATCCCGGCCGACCCGCTGGTGACGCCGCTGCACATTGCGCCCGTCTGGTATTTCACGCCGTTTTACTCCATGCTGCGTGCCATCACCAGCGAGATGATGTATGCGCTGATTGCCTGCGTGCTGCTGGGTGCTGTCCTCGGCGTGGTCAAGGCTCGTCTGCCCGGTTTTCTTAAGGGTGGCATTGTGATTGCTGCAGCCGTGGCGGTCCTGCTCATGCTGTCGATTGACGCCAAGTTCTGGGGTGTGGTGGTGATGGGCGGTGCCGTGATCATCCTGTTCTTCCTGCCATGGCTTGACAACTGTGCCGTGAAGTCCATCCGCTATCGTCCGAGCTGGCACAAGTACCTGTACGGCATCTTCGTGATCAACTTCCTGATCCTGGGTTACCTGGGTGTGCAGCCGCCGTCCCCGGTGGGTGAGCGCGTTTCACAGGTTGGCACCTTGTTCTACTTCGGTTTCTTCCTGCTGATGCCGTGGTGGAGCCGTATCGGCGCAACCAAGCCAGTGCCTGACCGTGTCAACTTCACTGCGCATTGAGCCCTGGAGATAACAATAATGAAGAAACTCATCCTTACGTTGGTGGCCGTGCTGGGCCTGGCGGCAGGTGCTGCGCATGCCGCCGGTGGCAACACCATTGCATGGGACAAGGCTCCTAACAAGACCAACGACCTGGCTTCGCTGCAAAACGGTGCCAAGGTATTCGTGAACTATTGCCTGAGCTGCCATTCCGCCGCGTTCATGCGTTTTAACCGCCTGCGCGACATCGGCCTGACCGACCAGCAGATCAAGGATAACCTCCTGTTCACCACTGAAAAGGTGGGTGAAACCATGAAGGCGTCCATTGATCCGAAGCAGGCCAAGGAATGGTTTGGTGCCAACCCACCCGACCTGACCGTGATCGCCCGCTCGCGCGCAGGCCACGGTGGCACGGGCGCTGACTACCTGTACACGTTCCTGCGCACGTTCTACCGTGACGAAACCAAGGCTACCGGCTGGAACAATCTGCTGTTCCAGAACGTGGGCATGCCCCATGTGTTGTGGCAGCTGCAAGGTGATCGCCGCCCGGTTTTCGAAGCGCATGAAAGCCATGGCCACACAACCCAGGTTTTCAAGGGTTGGGAGCAAGTCACCCCTGGTACCATGACGCCCCTGCAGTTCGATCAAACCATTGGCGACCTTGTGAACTACCTGCAGTGGATGGGCGAGCCAGCGCAGAACACCCGCGTGCGGGTGGGTGTGTGGGTGTTGATCTTCCTGGGTGTCTTCACGGTCATCGCCTGGAGGCTCAATGCGGCCTTCTGGAAAGACGTCAAGTAAGCCTTTGATCCGCTGACCGCGCGCCAGTCTGGCGCGGCGGGACTTTACAGAGTGGGCGCTTTTTAGCGTCCCACTCTTTTGATTTTTAGGAGCCTCTCACCATGATGGTGCTTTATTCGGGTACGACCTGTCCCTTCTCCCACCGTTGCCGCTTCGTCCTGTTTGAAAAGGGCATGGACTTTGAGATCCGCGATGTGGACCTGTACAACAAGCCCGAAGACATCAGCATGATGAACCCGTACGGCCAGGTGCCCATTCTGGTGGAGCGCGACCTGATCCTGTATGAGTCGAACATCATCAACGAGTACATCGATGAGCGCTTCCCGCATCCACAGCTGATGCCCGGCGACCCGGTGGACCGCGCCCGCGTGCGCCTGTTCCTGCTCAACTTCGAGAAGGAATTGTTCGTGCACGTGAATATTCTGGAATCGCGCGCGACCAAAGGCAATGAAAAGGCGCTGGAAAAAGCCCGCGCCCACATCCGTGACCGCCTGACGCAACTGGCCCCCGTGTTCCTCAAGAACAAGTACATGCTGGGCGACAATTTTTCGATGCTCGACGTAGCCATCGCCCCGCTGCTGTGGCGCCTGGATTACTACGGCATTGATCTGAGCAAGAACGCAGCGCCGTTGCTCAAATACGCAGAGCGTATTTTTTCGCGTCCGGCCTACATTGAAGCACTCACGCCATCAGAGAAAGTGATGCGCAAGTAAGCTTGGCGCCATCTGGCTCTCCCGACACTCGCACCCTAGCCACACCATGAATGCCCCGGACTCCACCTCCACGCGCCCTTACCTGATCAGGGCCCTTTACGAGTGGTGCACTGACAACGGGTTCACACCCTACGTGGCGGTGCGGGTGGATGGGTCCGTTCAGGTGCCGCGTGAGTTTGTGAAGGACGGCGAAATTGTTTTGAACATCAGCTACGACGCCACCAGTTCTTTGCAGCTGGGCAATGATTTCATTGAGTTCAAGGCCCGCTTCGGCGGAAAGTCGCGCGAAATTCTGGTCCCCGTGGGTCGGGTGATTGCCATCTACGCCCGTGAAAACGGGCAGGGCATGGCATTTCCTGCGCCGGTGGATGTGGCGGCTGCCACGCTCGACGGCGGGCCGGTTTCGGCCGCCCCGATCCTGGAAGACTCTGAGGGGAACACCGACGACCGTGTGGTGCAACTGGTTCCCAGCGACAGCACGGCTACCGAGGAAGGTGGCGACGATCCCCGTCCTCCGCGCGCTTCGGGCAGCGCCCGCCCCGCCCTCAAACGCATCAAATAGCGCAACACACGCCCCAAAATGCGCTGTATTTGCAGGATAAAATACAGCCTTCGCCGATTTAGCTCAGTTGGTAGAGCACCCGCCTTGTAAGCGGTAGGTCGTCAGTTCGATTCCGACAATCGGCACCATTTGTCCCCTAACGGTCTTGCGGCTCGCCCCCCTTTTCTCGGGGCGACTCAGTTTTGGATCTTGAGGCGAATGGAGTTCACATCCCACCCCCGGCTTCGCAAATGCGCCTGCAACGCAGGCAGCAATTGGCGTATTTTTGCCGCCGCCGCATTGCTTTTGACCAGCAAACACCAGCTGTTTCCATCGATTGGACCCGCTTGTACGGCAGAGCGCAGCGCTGCCGGGATTAGCAATTCAATGGCTTGAAATCGTTCGCTGGAGTCCCGCGTGAGCGCCGCCAGCCTTGCCAGCGTTGGAGAATCCTCGCTGGCTTGCTGCAAGGTGATTGCGTAGTGGCGGCGGTTCATGGGTATTGTTGTACGGGGTGTGGTGAAGTCAGGGTGCATGGGATTATCGCGGACACCCGCTTTGCCCTGGGCCTTGGCAGCAGGCGGGTAAAATCCTGGGTCCGGAGTCTGTTGCCTGATGTTGCAGTGCTTGCAATCACGGGCGGTGGGCCCACCTGAAATCAATTCATCTTAGGGGTTTCGGTCGCTTGACATGTTCTTTGGAGCATGGCGGGCGGTCCTGTTCGCATGGCCACCAACTTCCTTACCAAACTATTCGGCAGCCGCAATGACCGGCTTCTCAAGCAATATCGCAAGACGGTCACACGCATCAATGCGATGGAACCCGACTATGAGAAGCTGACCGATGACGCGCTGCGCGCCAAGACGCTGGAGTTCAAGGAGCGTGTGGCCAAGGGCGAGTCGCTGGACGACCTGTTGCCAGAGGCATTTGCCGTGGTGCGCGAAGGCTCCAAGCGCATCATGAAGATGCGCCATTTCGACGTGCAGCTGCTCGGCGGCATGGCCTTGCACTACGGAAAGATCGCCGAAATGCGCACCGGCGAGGGCAAGACCCTGACCGCAACCCTGCCCGTCTATCTGAACGCACTGTCGGGCAAAGGCGTTCATGTGGTCACCGTGAACGATTACCTGGCCAACCGCGATGCCCTGTGGATGGGGCGGCTGTACAACTTCCTGGGGCTGACGGTGGGCATCAACCTGCCCAACATGCCACGCGAGGAAAAACAGGCCGCCTATGCCGCAGACATTACCTACGGCACCAACAACGAGTATGGTTTCGACTACCTGCGCGACAACATGGTCTATGAAGCGCGGGACCGCGTTCAGCATGGCCTCAATTTCGCCATCGTGGACGAAGTCGACTCCATCCTGATCGACGAGGCGCGCACGCCGCTCATCATCAGCGGCCAGGCCGAAGACCACACAGCGATGTACATCGCCATGAACAAGGTGGTGCCGCTGCTGGTGCGCCAGGAGGGAGAGGCCGATCCGCGCACGGGCGAAGGCGTGACCAAGCCTGGCGACTTCACGCTGGACGAGAAAACCCACCAGGTCTTCCTGACCGAGCAGGGCCACGAGTCGGCCGAGCGCATCCTGGCCAGCCAGGGCCTGATTGCTGAAGGCGCCTCGGTGTACGACCCCGCCAACATCACGCTCATGCACCACCTGTATGCAGCGCTGCGGGCCAACCACCTCTACCACCGCGACCAGCACTATGTGGTGCAAAACGGCGAGATCGTAATCGTGGACGAGTTCACCGGCCGCCTGATGTCGGGCCGCCGCTGGAGCGAGGGCCTGCACCAGGCGGTGGAAGCCAAGGAAGGCGTGACCATCCAGGCCGAGAACCAGACCCTGGCCTCCATCACCTTCCAGAACTACTTCCGCCTGTACAACAAGCTGGCCGGCATGACCGGCACGGCCGACACCGAAGCCTATGAGTTCCAGGAAATCTACGGCCTGGAAACCGTGGTCATTCCGCCCAACCGCCCCAGCAAGCGCGACGACCAGCTGGACCGCGTGTACAAGACCACGCGCGAAAAATACGAAGCCGCCATCAAGGACATCCGCGAATGCCATGAGCGCGGCCAGCCCGTGCTGGTGGGCACCACGTCGATCGAGAACTCCGAAATCATCGACCAGCTCCTGATCAAGGAAGGCCTGCCGCACCAGGTGCTCAACGCCAAGCAGCACGCCCGCGAGGCAGACATCGTGGCCCAGGCCGGGCGCGCCGGCATGATCACCATTGCCACCAACATGGCCGGGCGCGGTACCGACATCGTGCTGGGCGGCAACATTGAAAAGCTGCTGGCAGCCGTGGAGACGGACGAATCGCTGGACGAGCCCACCAAACAGGCCCGGATTACCGAAGTGCGTGCGCAATGGGCGCGCGACCATGAAAAGGTCAAAGAGCTGGGCGGGCTGCGCATCATTGCCACCGAGCGCCATGAATCGCGCCGCATCGACAACCAGTTGCGCGGCCGCTCGGGCCGCCAGGGCGACCCGGGTTCCTCGCGCTTTTACCTGAGTCTCGATGATTCGCTGATGCGCATCTTCGCCGGCGACCGCGTCAAGGCCATCATGGACCGCCTGAAGATGCCCGATGGCGAAGCCATCGAAGCGGGCATTGTCACGCGCAGCATCGAGTCGGCCCAGCGCAAGGTGGAGGCGCGCAATTTCGACATCCGCAAGCAACTGCTGGAATACGACGATGTGGCCAACGACCAGCGCAAGGTCATCTACCAGCAGCGCAACGACATCCTGGATGCGGCCGAGCTGTCGGACGTGATTGCCGCGATGCGCGAGGACTGCATTACCGATCTGGTGCGCACGTATGTTCCGGCGGAATCGGTCGAGGAGCAGTGGAACCTGCCGGCCCTCGAAAAGGTGCTGGCCGACGAATGGCAGGTTGCGATTGCGCTGCAGCAGGAAGTGGAGGGCGCGCACAGCATCACCGACGACGAAATTCTCGAGAAGGTGCTGCAGGCGGCGCATGCGGCGTTTGACGCCAAGATCGAACAGGTGGGGCGTGACAACTTCACCCAGTTCGAGCGCGTGGTGCTGCTGCAAAGCTTCGATTCCAACTGGCGCGACCACCTGAGCGCGCTGGACTATCTGCGCCAGGGCATCCACCTGCGCGGCTATGCCCAGAAGCAGCCCAAACAGGAATACAAGCGCGAAGCGTTCGAGCTGTTCCGCCAGCTCATCGACCAGGTCAAGAACGAAGTCACCAAGATCCTCATGACCGTGCAGGTGCAGTCGCCAGCGCAGCTCGACCAGGCCGCGCAGGACATGGAAAGCCGTGCCGAAAGCATTGCCAACGTGACCTACACCGCGCCCACCGAAACGGGCGAAGTGGAGACCACGGTGGACGCCCAGACGCTGGCCCAGGCCTTGCCCGAAGGCGTGCGGGTGGGGCGCAACGACCCTTGCCCCTGCGGTAGCGGCAAGAAATACAAGCAGTGCCATGGCAAACTGGCCTGATTGACCAGAACCAGACGACACGGGCCGCGGCCCGTGTCTTCATTTGCGCGCCACGGTTTTCCGGATAATCGTCCGCAGTTTTTTGAGAAAGACCCCCATGCCCGTCCATCTACTTGCCCCCGTTGCCGCCGATCTGCATCCGATTGCCGGCGTCCGTATTGGTGTTGCCGAAGCCGGTGTCCGCAAAGCCCACCGCAAGGACCTGACTGTGTTCCTGCTGGACGAGGGCGCCAGCGTGGCGGGTGTTTTCACCCAAAACCGTTTTTGTGCGGCCCCGGTGCAGATCAGCCGCGAACACCTGGCCAGCGGCCAGCCCATTCGCGCCATGGTGATCAACACCGGCAACGCCAACGCCGGCACGGGCGCCGACGGTTTGGTGCGTGCTCGGGCCACCTGCATTGCGCTGGCGCGCCAGCTCAACGTGGCGCCCGAGCAGATCCTGCCGTTCTCCACCGGCGTGATCATGGAGCCGCTGCCCCACGACCGCATCGAAGCTGGCCTGCCCGCCGCCATTGCCGATGCGCAGCCGGATCACTGGGCGCGTGCGGCCGAAGGCATCATGACCACCGACACCCTGCCCAAGGCCTTCTCGGCCCAGGTGCAGATCGGTGGTGCCACGGTGTCCATCACCGGCATCAGCAAGGGCGCGGGCATGATCCGCCCCAACATGGCCACCATGCTCGGCTTCATGGCCACCGATGCCTGCGTGCATCCCGCGGTGATGCAGCAGCTGGCGCGTGAGTTGGCCGATGGCTCGTTCAACCGCGTCACCATCGATGGCGACACCTCCACCAACGATTCGTTCGTGGTGGTCGCCACCAACAAGGCGGCGCACGCGCCCATCATGGCACTGGACAGCGCTGACGGCAAGGCCCTCAAGGCCGCCATGCTGGGCGTGGCGCAAAAGCTGGCCCAGGCCATCGTGCGCGATGGTGAAGGCGCCACCAAGTTCATCACTGTGCGGGTGGAGGGCGGCAAGACCGGCGAGGAATGCCGCCAGGTGGCCTATGCCATTGCCCACTCGCCGCTGGTCAAAACGGCGTTCTATGCCAGCGACCCGAACCTGGGCCGCATCCTGGCGGCGGTGGGCTATGCGGGCATCGCGGACCTTGACCAGACCGGCATCGACCTCTATCTCGACGACGTGCATGTGGCCGTGCAAGGCGGGCGCAACCCCGCCTACCGCGAGGAAGACGGCCAGCGCGTGATGAAGCAAAGCGAGATCACCGTGCGCGTGCTGCTGGGCCGGGGTGACGCCGTGGACACGGTGTGGACCTGCGATTTCAGCCACGAATACGTGACCATCAATGCGGACTACCGCTCGTAAATTTGCTCCTCAAATAATAGCTGTTAGCGCTTTACCCATAAGCGCTACAGGCCAAAATGAACGAAAAATTTGAACACCTGATCGAGCGCGCCGAGCAGCTCATCGCGCGCATCGAATCCGTGCTGCCCCAGCCCCTGGGCGCGCCCGACTGGTCGGCTGCCATTGCCTGGCGCTACCGCAAGCGCAGCAGCGGGCACGGCACCCTAGAGCCCGTGCGCCATGTGGCGGCCATGCAGCTGGCGGACCTCAAGGAAATTGACGGGCAAAAAGAAAAGATCGAGCGCAACACCCAGCAGTTCGTGCAGGGCTTGCCCGCCAACAACGTGCTGCTGACCGGTGCGCGCGGCACGGGCAAGTCCTCGCTCATCAAGGCCTGCCTGAACGCCCATGCGGCCCAGGGCCTGCGCCTGATCGAGGTGGACAAGGCCGACTTGACGGATCTGCCCGACATCGTGGATGTGGTGTCCGCCCGGCCCGAGAAATTCATCGTCTTCTGCGACGACCTGAGTTTTGAAGACGGCGAGCCGGGCTACAAGGCGCTCAAGTCCATCCTCGACGGCTCGGTGGCCGCGGCCACGCCCAATGTGCTGATCTATGCCACCAGCAACCGGCGCCACCTGCTGCCCGAGTACATGGCGGAAAACCGCACCTACACCCACACCGACGATGGCGAGGTCCATCCCGGCGAGGCGGTGGAAGAGAAGATTTCGCTGTCGGAGCGTTTTGGCTTGTGGGTCAGTTTTTACCCCTTCAGCCAGGATGAGTACCTGACCATCGTGGCCCAGTGGCTGTCGTCGCTCGGCGTGCCGGCATCCGCCATCGTGGCGGCACGCCCTGAGGCGTTGGTCTGGGCGCTGGAGCGCGGTTCGCGCAGCGGCCGCGTGGCCTACCAGTTCGCGCGCGACTATGCGGGGCGGCACAGTGGCTGAGCGCAAGCACACCGAGGTGGCCGTGGGCATCTTGCTGCGCGCGGATGGCGCGATGCTCTTGTCCACGCGCCCGCCTGGCAAGCCCTATGCGGGCTACTGGGAGTTTCCGGGTGGCAAGCTGGAGGCGGGCGAAACGGTGGAGCAAGCCCTGCGCCGCGAACTGATCGAGGAGCTGGGGGTGACCATCGGGCCCGCCAGCGTCTGGAAGGTGACTGAGCACGACTACCCCCACGCCCTGGTGCGCCTGCACTGGTGCAAGGTTTCGGAGTGGACCGGAGCGTTCGAGATGCGCGAGGGCCAGACGATGGCCTGGCAGCAGATGCCTTTGAGCGTGGCGCCGGTGTTGCCCGGTGCTTACCCTGTGCTGCAATGGCTGGCCGAGGAACGTGGCCAGCAGTTTTCAGTGGAATAGCTACTGAATTAATAGCTGCCAGCGCTTATCCAATAAGCGCTTGCGTCGGATTTGATGCATATCCCTGGGTTGCCCGCAACCGAACTGCCGTCAGTGCTGGTGGCGCGGGTCACCGTACTGTGCGTCGTCCGGTGGTGCCTCGGCGGGCATGCGAAAGTCCTCGCTGGCCCAGGCGCCCAGGTCTATCTGCTTGCAGCGCTCGCTGCAAAAGGGCCGATAGCGGTTCTGGGGGCTGTAGATGCTGTCGCCGCCGCACTGCGGGCAGGTGACAAGGCGGGTGGCTCCACCCGGTGGGGTTTCGGTTGCCATCTGCAGGCCTCCTTCAGGCGCAGAGCGTGAGCTCGAAAGCGGCATCTTCGGTGGACGACTGCAGGCGTCCATCGGGCTCCTGCCGCATCAGGCGCACCGACACGATCAGGCGGTTGCCGCTGATCTCCGGAATCAGCTCCAGCGCGGGATCGATGCGCAGGCGCAGCAACTGGAAGGTGCGGCCTTGCGGCAGGTTCTGCTGGAACTGGCCGCGCTCGGCCGCCACCTTTTGCGGCACGCCCGTGTCGCGCAGCAATTTGAGCAGCACGTAAATGGATTCCGCCAGGGGCGCGAGGGTGGATGCCCATTGCTCCAGCGCGTGCTGGCGCTCCGCCACGTCCTTGTGCTGCCACGCGTAATAGGCTGGCAGATCAAAGCCGCAAGTGCCGCCAGGAATGCCCACGCGGCTGCGGATGCTCATCAGCCAGTCGTTTTCGGTGAGTGCGTGGCCCGACTTGCCCGTCTGGTGGTTGAGCGATGTAAAGCAGTGGTCCAGCTGCGCCACCACGGCATCGAGTGCCGCCTCTGAAATGGAGGGATTGCCACGGTAGCTGTCGAGCTGGTGCTTGTGCTTCTCGATATCTTTGAGAACGTCGGATTTCAGGTCGGCACGCGCCGCCACGTCCATGATCTCAAAGATGGTGACGAGGGCAAAGTGATGGTCCAGCGGATGCTGGCGAGGAATCAGCTCTCCCAGCCGGCGAAACAACTGCTCCAGCCGCAGATAGGTTCTGATGCGCTCGTTAAAGGGGTATTCGTAAAGGATCACGCTGGCGGATTCCTGGAGGCTCAGTGGATGTTCTGACGCCGGTGGCGCACGGCATGGAAGTGGTTGCCAAGAACTCTATAGCATCATAGCCCGAACAGGCGGGCCAGTTGCAATGAATGGCTGCGCAGGGTGTCTAGCGCAATGCCATCGTTCAGAACCACGGCGTCTGCGGCGGCGCGCCGGGCTGGACGGTTTGCCTGTGTGTCCAGGATGGCTTGCACCGCAGCGCGCTGCAGTCCGTTGCGCGCCATGACGCGGTGGATCTGCGTTTCGGCGCTGCAATCCACCACCACCACGGCATCGAGCTTGCGTGCCCAGCGGCCCGATTCCACCAGCAAGGGAATATCGAAGACGATGACGCGATGCCCTGCGGACCATGCATCCTGTGCTTGCTGGTCGCCCAGCCGTGTGACCCAGGGGTGCACGATGGCTTCCAGCTGGGCGCGTGCCTGGGGGGCGGAAAAGGCCAGGGCGCGCATGCGCGCGCGGTCCATGGCGCCGGTGGCATCGATGGCGTCCGGTCCGAAGGCAGCCCGGATATCCGCAATGGCGGCGCCTGCGGCTGCAGTGACGCCACGGGCAATCGCGTCCGCATCGATCAGCGCTGCGCCGCAGGACTGGAGCATCTGCCCCAGCGTGCTTTTACCGCTGCCAATGCCCCCGGTCAGCCCCACATGCGTTGGCCGTTGCATGATCACAGGCCGAACAGATTCAGCACCGTTTGCAAAATGGCATGGGGCCCGAACACCATGGCCGTCAGGCCGGCGCCCACCAGGAAGGGGCCGAAAGGCACATAGCCGCCTTCACGCAGGTTGTTGAAGACTTTGAGGCCAATCCCCACCAGTGCACCGATCACGGAAGACATCAAAATGATGGGGACCAGCGCCTGCCAGCCAAACCAGGCGCCCAGCGCGGCAAACAGCTTGAAGTCGCCATATCCCATGCCCTCCTTGCCCGTGGCAAGCTTGAAGGCCCAGTACACCAGCCACAGCGAGAGATAACCCGCTGCGGCGCCTGTCACGGAAGCCAGCAGCGGAACATCGATCCAGCGCCCGGCCGATGCCAGCAACCCCGCCCAGAGCAAGGGCAGCGTGATGTCGTCGGGCAGCAAGGTGGTGTCCCAATCGATGAACGCCAGGGCCACCAGGGCGGCCGAGAAACCGCACCAGGCCAGGCCCGTGGGCGTCAAGCCCCATTGGTAGACGCAAAATGCAAAAAGCGCCGCGGTCAGAATTTCTACCAGGGGGTAGCGCGCGCTGATGCGCACATGGCACGCCGAGCAACGCCCGCGCAGAAACAGATAGCTCAGCACCGGTATGTTTTCATACCACTGCACCGCATGCCCACACGAGGGGCAGCGTGAACGCGGTGTCCACAGATTGAAAGTGGCTTCGCTGCTTGCCGCGGGCGGAGCATGGGCGCCGCCAGCCGCGAATGCCGCATGCTCCTGCGCCCATTGGTGCTCCATCATTTGGGGCAAGCGGTGAATCACAACATTGAGAAAGCTGCCCAGCAGCAAACCCACCAGGCCCGCGATGGCGGGTTCTGCCCAGATATCTACGCCCATCAGACGACCTGACCGAGCTTGAAAATCGGCAGGTACATCGACACCACGATGCCACCAATCAGGGTGCCCAAAAACACGATGATGATGGGTTCCATCAGGCTGGAGAGCCCGGCCACCATGTCGTCCACTTCCGCTTCATAGAAGTCGGCCGCCTTGCCCAGCATGTGGTCGATGGAACCTGACTCCTCCCCAATGGCGCACATCTGCAGCACCATGGAAGGGAAGATATTGGCATTGCCCATTGCCGCAGTCAGGCTGGTTCCCGTAGAAACCTCTTGCTGAATCTTGTCGGTCGCCATGGAATAGACCGAATTCCCTGAGGCGCCCCCTACGGAGTCCAGTGCCTCCACCAAGGGCACGCCTGCAGCAAACATTGTCGAAAGCGTCCGGGTCCAGCGGGCGACGCAGGATTTTTCCACCAGCGCGCCAAAAATGGGCATGCGCAGCATCAGGCGGTCCATGAACATCTGGACTTTTTCACTGCGGCGCCACGCCTGCATGAAGAAGTAAAACCCGCCACCCAGCACGCCGAAAATCAACCACCACCACTTCACGAATATTTCGCTGATGGCCATGACGAAAAGGGTGGGGGCGGGCAAATCTGCACCAAACGAGGTGAAGACTTCCTTGAAGGCCGGAATCACAAAAATCATGATCACGGTGACCACCACAAACGCCACGATCACCACCGAAATCGGGTACATGAGTGCCGACTTGATCTTGGACTTGATGGCCTCGGTCTTTTCCATGTAAAGCGCCAGGCGATCGAGAAGCGCTTCCAGAATACCTGCAGCCTCCCCTGCCTCGACCAGGTTGCAATACAAGCTGTCGAAATACATGGGGTATTTGCGAAATGCGCCATTCAATGAGGTGCCGGTTTCAACATCCGAGCGCACATCGTTCAGCAATTTGGTCACGCTGGCATTGGTGTTGCCGCGTCCCACAATATCGAACGCCTGTAGCAATGGCACCCCAGCCTTCATCATGGTAGCCAGTTGGCGGGTGAACAAGGCAATATCTTTGGGTTTGATCTTCTTGCCAGAGCGCATGCGGCGCTTCTTGATCTTGGTGGGGAAAACCCCTTGGCGCCGCAACATGGCCTGTACCTGATTGTCCCCTCCGGCACGAGTTTCCCCCCTGACAATCTTTCCGTTGCGGTCTTTGCCTTCCCACTCAAAGACGAAGTCCTTGATGTCGCGTTTGGATGCTGCGGTTGCCATAAAGCGCCCTCGGTTTTGAGTTATTCGTTGGTCACTGCCAGCACTTCTTCCAATGAAGTGAGGCCCAATTTCGCTTTATGCAGACCCGCGTCACGCAAAGAACGTACGCCTTCCCGTTTGGCTTGTTCCGCAATTTCCAGCGCGCTGCCGTCGCGCAGGATGATGCGCTGAATCTCTTCGGTAATTGGCATGACCTGATAAATCCCCAGACGGCCCTTGTATCCGTTGTTGCAGGCAGAGCAGCCAACAGGGCGGTAGGTTACCCAAGAGCCATCGATCTCATGCTCAGGAAAACCTGCATCCACCAGTGTTTCATGGGGAATATCAGCAGGTGTCTTGCAAACAGGGCAAAGCCGACGGGCCAGTCTCTGGGCCGTGATCAATATAACGCTGGACGCAATATTGAAGGGCGCAATTCCCATATTGCGCATGCGAGTTAATGTGGTGGGCGCGTCATTGGTATGCAAGGTTGAAAGAACAAGGTGTCCCGTCTGCGCCGCTTTGATAGAAATATCGGCGGTCTCCAGATCGCGAATTTCACCCACCATGATGATGTCCGGATCCTGACGAAGAAAAGACTTGAGAGCCACCGCAAAGGTGAGCCCGGCCTTTTCGTTGACGTTGACTTGGTTCACTCCTGGGAGATTGATTTCAGATGGATCTTCGGCCGTGGCGATATTGACACCAGGTTTGTTGAGCAAGTTCAAACAGGTATAGAGCGAAACCGTCTTGCCCGACCCGGTGGGGCCGGTGACCAAAACCATTCCGTAAGGACGACCGATCGCTGCCAGTAGGCGCTCTTTCTCCACGGCCTCATAACCTAGCGCATCAATGCCGAGTTTCGCGCTGCTGGGATCCAAAATACGAATCACGATTTTTTCGCCAAACAGCGTGGGCAAGGTGCTCACACGAAAGTCGATGACCCGGTCGGGACCCACTTTCAATTTCATGCGCCCATCCTGGGGCACCCGTTTCTCGGAAATATCGAGGCGCGAAATAACCTTGATGCGGGAGGCTAATTTGTCCTTGATGGCAATAGGGGGGGATGCAATTTCGCGCAATTCTCCATCAATACGAAACCGCACCCGATACTGGTGCTCATAAGGTTCGAAATGCAGATCAGAGGCCCGCATATTGAAAGCATCGAGCAGCATCTTGTGCACAAACTTGACGACTGGAGCGTCTTCAACGTCGCTTCCAGCATCCGTACTCTCCGTGGCTTCTTCAACAGTGACATCATCGAATTCAAAATCACCCCCGCCACTGATCAGCGTATCCATGGATTCGCTGGTGGATTTTGTGCTGTTTTCTACCAGACGACTTAACTTATCGTATTCTGCAATAATCCAGTCCACCCCCATTTGGGTGGTGAATTTGATTTTCTCGGCGGCTTCCTGATCTGTTGGATCTGCCGTGGCCACTATGAGCCGATTGTTTCTTTTGCTGAGAACAACCACCCGGTAAGCGTTGCAAATTTTGGCGTCGAGCAGGTCTTTGGGAAGACGCAGTGGATCTATGGCGTCCAGGTCCAGCAATGGTGCGCCAAAAACAGCCGAAACGGTGTGCGCCAAATCCGAGGCGGAAACGATGCCTGAGCCGGTTAACTCAGCGATAAAGCTGGTGCGACTTGTTTGTGACTTTTTGTAAATTTCCTCGGCTGATTTTTGTGTCAGCTTTCCCGCCGATATCAGCGCGCGGCCCAATCCTGGGAGGGCTACTGAGGAGGCTTCTTTCTGGACAGTATCAACAGCGGCCATGTAACCCGGGCAATTAGTGGTGGAAGAAACCATCCTATCATCGCCGAACACTCGCGCCCTGTACAGCGCTGCCATATGGCTGTATTGCCACAGTGTGTGGAACGTGTTTGATGTGTGCTGAGAATGGTCGGGGTGAGAGGATTCGAACCTCCGGCCTCTACGTCCCGAACGTAGCGCTCTACCAGGCTAAGCTACACCCCGTGCATTGATACCGCTGATTACAATTTCTGGTCGATGCAGCAGAAATTCAGGCGCGGCGCTCAAGCAATTGAGCTGCTAATTGTAGCAAGCTCGTTGCGTAGTTGCCCGCTGGCAACTGCTCCGCGGCAGCCATTGCGCGGCGGGCTTCCGCGAAGGCGGCTGTGCGCGCTGCTTCCAGCGCTCCGGTGGTTCGGACAATGGCTACCACATCGTCCAGGCGATCTGTGGAGCCTTCTTCAATGGCGTGCCGCACAATGGAAGCTTGCTCGGAAGAGCCTCGTTGCATGGCCACGATGAGTGGCAGCGTGGATTTTCCTTCGCGCAGGTCGTCGCCCAGGTTTTTCCCCATTTCCGCCGTGTCCCCGTCATAGTCGAGTACATCGTCAATGATTTGGAACGCTGTGCCCAATGCTTGCCCATACGTTGCGCAGGCCTCTTCGATGGCTGGGGGCGCTGCCGCAAGAATGGCGCCTAACCGTGCGCTGGCTTCAAAGAGTTTGGCGGTCTTGGAGCGGATGACTTGCAAGTACCCTGATTCATCCAGGGAGGCATCGTGCATGTTCATCAGTTGCAGTACTTCGCCTTCTGCGATGACGTTGGTGGCCTCGGACAGCACATCCATGACGCGCAGGTTTCCAGTCTCCGTCATCATCTGAAATGAGCGCGAGTGCAGAAAATCGCCCACCAGTACGCTAGCGGGATTGCCGAAGGTCTGATTGGCGGTGGCGCGTCCCCTGCGCAGGGTGGAGGCATCCACGACGTCGTCGTGCAGCAAGGTGGCTGTGTGGATCAACTCGACGACTGCAGCCAGGCTGAACCGGTGCTGCCCCCGATAACCCAGGGCACCACATATCAGCAGCAGCAGGGCCGGGCGCAGCCGCTTGCCACCGGCTGCAATGATGTACTGGGAGATTTGCGCCACCAGGGGCACGCTGGACGTTAGACGCTGGGCAATGACGCGGTCCACTTCGCGCATGTCGTCGGTGATGATCGTCAATGGCGACGTGGCGGCGGGGATGATGGGGGAGGTCAAGATAGGGTGGCACGCAGAAAGTGCTGCGAATTATAGGAAGGCCTGCGCACAGGATGACCATTGCCGATGTGATTGCGGCACAGTGCGCGCAGTGGTTGGCTAATTTTTCGTCCGGTGGTATAATTTTTGGCTCTGCGGAAATCCGTCTGCAGAACTCATATCAAGAGGTCAACATGTACGCGGTCATAAAAACCGGCGGCAAGCAGTATCGCGTTGCTTCCGGCGAAAAAATTAAAGTAGAACAGATTGCTGCGGACGTAGGCCAGGAAATTGTGATCGACCAGGTTCTGGCTGTCGGCAACGGCGCTGAACTGAAGGTGGGTACTCCCCTGGTGTCCGGCGCAACCGTGAAAGCCACCGTCGTGGCGCACGGCAAGCACGACAAAGTGCACATCTTCAAGATGCGCCGTCGCAAGCACTATCAGAAACGTC
Organism: Acidovorax sp. T1; assembly: GCF_002176815.1. Lineage (NCBI taxonomy): Bacteria > Pseudomonadati > Pseudomonadota > Betaproteobacteria > Burkholderiales > Comamonadaceae > Acidovorax > Acidovorax sp. T1. The sequence goes on from NZ_CP021648.1 coordinate 825,164, forward strand.
AAGGTCACCGTCAGCAGTTCACCGAACTGCAAATCGGCGTGATCGCTGCTTAAAAAGGAGCTGATGTCATGGCACAGAAAAAAGGCGGCGGCTCTACGCGAAACGGGCGCGACTCCAAGCCAAAGATGCTGGGTGTCAAGGCGTTCGGTGGTGAACTGATCAGTGCTGGCTCCATCATCGTGCGCCAGCGCGGCACGCGTTTCCACCCCGGCAGCAATGTCGGTGTGGGCAAGGACCACACCTTGTTCGCCCTGGTGGATGGCCACGTGTCGTTCGGCACCAAGGGTGCGTTGTCCAAGTCCACGGTCAATGTGACTCCCGCCTGAGGTTGATTCCTCTGGCAGCAATCGAAGCCCCGCCCTGTCGGGGCTTTGTTGTTTAAGGCGTGTGCCGGTGCTATGGTGCTGGCCCGCGTGCCCCGCATGGACGGGGCTTTGCGCTTTCAGGAGGCATCGCCCGCCTGGCTCGCGCTCTTTTGTAAACTGGATACCCCATGAAGTTCGTCGATGAAGCCTATATTGACATTGCTGCCGGTGATGGTGGCAATGGCTGCGTGTCGTTCCGGCACGAAAAATACAAGGAGTTCGGCGGCCCCAATGGGGGTGACGGGGGGCGCGGGGGGCATGTGTTTGCCGTGGCCGACCCCAACCTGAACACCTTGGTGGACTTTCGCTATTCGCGCCGCCATGAGGCCAAGCGGGGCGAGCATGGCATGGGCTCGGACATGTTTGGTGCCGCAGGCTCCGACATCACGCTGAAGATGCCGGTGGGCACCATCATCACCGACGCGGAGACGGGTGAGGTGCTGTACGAGCTGCTCAATCCCGGCGAGGTCATCACCATCGCCAAGGGCGGCGATGGCGGCTTTGGCAACATGCGCTTCAAGAGCGCCATCAACCGGGCGCCGCGCCAGAAGACGCCAGGCTGGCCGGGTGAGAAGAAGAACCTGAAACTCGAACTGAAGGTGCTTGCCGACGTGGGTCTTCTGGGCATGCCGAATGCGGGCAAATCCACGTTCATCACGGCGGTCTCCAACGCGCGCCCCAAGATCGCCGACTATCCCTTCACCACGCTGCACCCGAATCTGGGGGTGGTGCGCGTGGGGCCCGAGCAGAGCTTTGTGGTGGCCGATATTCCTGGCCTGATTGAAGGTGCTTCTGAAGGTGCGGGGCTGGGCCACCAGTTCCTGCGCCACCTGCAGCGCACCCGTTTGCTGCTGCACATTGTGGATCTGGCGCCCTTTGATGACGCCGTGGATCCGGTGGCCCAGGCCAAGGCCATCGTGAACGAGTTGAAAAAATACGACCAGCAGCTTTACAACAAGCCGCGCTGGCTGGTGCTGAACAAACTCGACATGGTGCCAGCCGATGAACGAGAGGCGCGCGTCAAAGACTTCGTCAAACGCTTCAAGTGGAAGGGGCCGGTGTTCGAGATTTCTGCGCTGACGCGCGAGGGTTGCGAGCCGCTGATCCATGCGATCTTCCGCCATGTGCAGTCTGAGCAACGCATCGAAAACGAGCCGGTGGAAGTGGATCCACGGTTTGCTGGAGATGCACCCGTCTGACGGCATGGGCCTTTCGCGCAATCTGTTTTGCTATGTGTTTAATAGCTGATGGCGCTTGATTCATAAGCGCTAGAGGCCAAAATGAATCGAAAAATGGTTTCCAGCGTATTGCGAGATGCCCGCCGCATCGTGGTCAAGGTGGGCTCCAGCCTTGTGACCAATGAAGGCCGTGGTCTGGATGAAACCGCCATCGGCGAGTGGAGCCGCCAGCTGGCAGCCCTGGTGCGCGGCGATGGCGGCGGTGCACCCCGTGAGGTGGTGATGGTCTCCAGCGGTGCGATCGCCGAAGGCATGAAGCGCCTGGGCTGGTCCGCGCGCCCGCAGGAAATCCACGAACTGCAGGCCGCAGCAGCGGTGGGGCAGATGGGGCTGGCGCAGATGTACGAGACCAAGCTGCGCGAACAGGGCATGGGCAGCGCGCAGGTGTTGCTCACGCACGCCGATCTGGCAGACCGTGAGCGCTATCTCAATGCGCGCTCGACCTTGCTGACCTTGCTGCGCCTGGGTGTGGTGCCGGTGATCAACGAAAACGACACCGTGGTCACGGATGAAATCAAGTTCGGCGACAACGACACCCTCGGTGCGCTGGTGGCCAACCTGGTCGAGGCGGATGCGCTGGTCATCCTCACGGACCAGAAAGGGCTGTACACGGCCGATCCCCGCAAAGACCCTGCCGCACAGTTCGTGCATGAGGCGCAAGCGGGTGATCCGGCCCTGGAAGCCATGGCCGGGGGGGCGGGCTCCAGCATTGGCAAGGGTGGAATGATCACCAAAATTTTGGCTGCCAAGCGGGCGGCGGGGTCCGGGGCGTCTACGGTGATCGCCTGGGGGCGGGAAGAGAATGTCCTGGTGCGCCTGGTGCAAGGCGAGGCACTGGGCACCTTGCTGGTGGCCCAGACGGCCAAAAAACAGGCCCGCAAACAGTGGATGGCCGACCACCTGCAAATGCGCGGCGCTGTCGTCGTTGATGCCGGTGCCGCAGCCAAGCTGCGCGACGAGGGCAAGAGCCTGCTGCCCATCGGCATGACGGCAGTGGAGGGCGATTTTTCGCGCGGCGAAGTGATTGCGGTGCGCGATCCGTCGGGGCGGGAAATTGCGCGCGGGCTGGCCAACTATGCGAGCGCGGAAGCCCGGCTGTTGTGCCGCAAACCGTCTTCCGAGGTTGAAAAGCTGCTCGGTTATGTCGCGGAGTCGGAGATGGTGCACCGCGACAATCTGGTGCTTACAGCGGGCTGATGCGCCCTTGTTAAGTCATGGGGTGCATCGTCTAGCCACCAGGTGTTGAGAGCACGCATTCGCATGCTGACGCGGGCTCTGCAGGTAAGCCGCTTTAGATGGAGCGCGGCGCCATGCCTGGGGGCGGCAAGGCTTCAAGCTCTGCCGGCACACTGTTTTGGGGATCGGGGTCAAAACTGGCGCCCGGAGGCAGCTCCACACCCGGGTTCAGCAACAGCGAGCCTGCGCGGTGCATGGGGCCGCTTTGCGGCTCCGTGTCGCGCGCCCGCATGCCGCTGCGCAGGTAGCGGTTGCGTTGCTCGTGGCGTGGAAGGTAACGGGCGAGTTCGGTCAGGGCCATTTCATAGACGCCGCGTTTGAACTCAACCACCACATCCAGCGGAACCCAATAGTCGTGCCAGCGCCAGGCGTCAAACTCGGGATGGTCGGTGGCCCGGAGGTTCAGATCCCAATCGTGGCCAATGAGCTGAAGCAGATACCAGATTTGTTTCTGGCCCTTGTAATGTCCGCGCGCATCGCGGCGGATGTACCGGTCAGGCACCTCATAGCGCAACCAGTCCCGCGTACGGGCGACCAAGCGCACATGGTTGGGATGCAGTCCCACCTCTTCGTGCAGTTCGCGGAACATGGCTTGCTCAGGGGTTTCGCCCCGGTCTATGCCACCTTGCGGAAACTGCCAGCTGTGGGTGCGAATGCGTTTGCCCCAGAACACCTGGTTCTTCTGGTTGAGCAGGATGATGCCGACGTTCGGCCGAAAGCCGTCCCGGTCAAGCATAATCAAACCCCAATTTTTTAAACTGCGTCCATTATGCACGGCGCCTAGTGCGCGGCAAGTGGGCCGTTCCGTTCTGCCTGAAATCGATTCCGATGAAAGCCTCCCAATTCTTTATCTCCACCCTCAAGGAAGCTCCGGCCGATGCCGAAGTGGTCAGCCACAAACTCATGATGCGGGCGGGTCTGATCAAGAAACTGGGCGCAGGCATATACAACTACATGCCCATGGGGCTGCGGGTGATTCGCAAGGTCGAGGCCATCGTGCGCGAGGAAATGAACCGCGCTGGCGCGGTGGAGCTGACCATGCCGGTGGTGCAGCCCGCAGAGCTGTGGCAGGAAACGGGGCGGTTCGAGAAGATGGGCCCCGAGCTGCTGCGCATCCAGGACCGCCATGGCCGCGACTTCGTGGTGCAGCCAACCAGCGAAGAAGTGATCACTGACATCGCGCGCCAGGAACTGCGCAGCTACAAGCAGTTGCCCAAGAACTTCTACCAGATCCAGACCAAGTTTCGCGACGAGCGCCGGCCCCGTTTTGGCCTGATGCGCGGACGTGAATTCACCATGAAGGATGCCTATTCCTTCGACCGCGACCCTGCCGCAGCCAAGGCCAGCTACCAGGTCATGGCCCAGGCCTACCGGCGCATCTTTGACCGTTTCGGCCTGACTTACCGCGCTGTCGCCGCCGACAGCGGCGCCATTGGTGGCGACCTGAGCGAGGAATTCCAGGTGATTGCAGCCACGGGCGAAGACGCCATCGTCTACTGCCCCCAAAGCGACTACGCAGCCAACATGGAAAAGGCCGAGGCGCTGGCGCCCGTGGGCCCGCGTGCTGCCGCCACCAAAGCCCTCGCCAAGACCGCCACCCCGGGCAAGAGCACCTGCGCCGACGTGGCCGATTATCTGGGTGTGCCGCTGAGCACCACGGTGAAGTCGCTGGTGCTGGCCACCGACGAGACCAACGAACTCGGCGAGATCGTCAAGACCCAGGTCTGGCTGCTTTTGCTGCGCGGCGACCATGACATGAACGAGATCAAGGTGGCCAAGGTGCCGGGTCTGGAGGGTTTCCGTTTCGCCACCTTGGGCGAGATTGACGAGCACTTCGGCTGCAAGCCCGGATATCTGGGGCCGATCGGGTTGAAGAAGCCGCTCAAGATCGTGGCCGATCGCGAAGTGGCGCTGATGGCCGACTGGATTTGCGGCGCCAATGAGCCCGACTTCCACATCACTGGCGTGAACTGGGGCCGCGATTTGCCCGAGCCCGATGCCGTGGCCGATCTGCGCAATGTGGTGGCAGGGGACCGCTCGCCTGACGGCAAAGGCGAGCTGGCCATCGAGCGCGGCATCGAAGTGGGCCATGTCTTCTATCTGGGCAATAAATACAGCCGCGCGATGAACGCCACCTTCCTGGACGAAAACGGCAAACCGCAGCCGCTGGAGATGGGTTGCTACGGCATCGGCATCACCCGCCTGCCCGCGGCCGCGATCGAGCAAAACCATGACGAGCGCGGCATCATCTGGCCCGATGCAATTGCGCCCTTCACCGTGGTGGTCTGCCCGGTGGGCATGGACCGCAGCGAAGCCGTCAAGGCCACGGCCGAGTCGCTGTATGCCGACCTGCTGGCCGCTGGCGTCGATGTGATCCTGGACGACCGGGGCGAGCGCCCCGGCGCCATGTTTGCCGACTGGGAACTGATCGGCGTGCCGCACCGCGTGACCATTGGCGACAAGAGCCTCAAGGACGGCATGGTCGAGTACCAGCACCGCCGCGATGCGGCTGCCACCAAGGTGGCGGTCGCCGACATTCTGGCCCATGTGAAGGGCCGCATGGCGGTATGACGAGCGCGCGCGATCTGCCCGATCGGCCCGCAATGGCCTCGCCCGTGACTGGTGTCTCCCGGCGTGCATGCCTGGTGTCGCTGGCCACGCCGGCCGCATGGCTGGTGGCGCCTGCGCAGGCCCATGCGGGCGGGCAGCTGGAAGAGCCGTTGATGGATTCGGTGCGCACGGCGCTCAGTTCGGCCATTGCCAACCAGGCGCCGCCCGAGCCGGTGTTTTTCACCACCGAAGCCCGCATCCACTACCTGCGCTGGCTGGGCACCATGAGCGACCGCCTGCGCCGTCGCAAGCCTGAATGGGAAGTGCGCCGCGACTTTCTGCAGACCGTCTGGTACGAGTCCAAGCGCGCGGGGCTCGATGTGTCGCTGGTCATGGGGCTGATCCAGGTGGAAAGCGCCTTTCGCAAGTTTGCCGTGTCCAGCGTGGGCGCGCGCGGCTACATGCAGGTCATGCCATTCTGGACGCGCGTGATCGGCGACGGCGACCCGGGCAAGCTGTTTCACATGCAGACCAACCTGCGTTTTGGCTGCGTGATCCTGCGCCACTACCTTGACCGCGAACGTGGCGACCTGTTCATGGCCCTGGGCCGCTACAACGGCAGCCGGGGGCGCTCGCCCTATCCCGATGCCGTGTTTGGCGCCCAGCGCAACTGGCAGTTCAGCGAAAAGCCCGCAGCGGCCTGACGGGCGAGGGCGGCGCGGCCAGGCGACGGCGCAAGCGGAGTGTCAGTGCGCAGCCGGCGCCACAGGATCTGCCGCGTTGCCGTTGTCCGCCAGCACGGGCTTCAGGCGCGACACCATCACCTGATCGACGCGGAAGCTGTCCACGTCCAGCACCTCGAACTTGTAGCCGCCCCAGCTCACGCTGTCGGTGCGCCGGGGCACGCGGCGCAGCATCACCATCAGGAACCCGGCCAGGGTTTCGTATTCGTCGCTGTGCGGCAGTTCGTCGAGATGCAGTGCGCGCAGCACATCTTCCACCGGGGTGACGCCGTCGATGAGCCACGAGTTTTCGTCGCGCCGCACGATCTGCTCCTCATCGGCGGACCCCACCAGATCGCCCATCACGGTGCTCATCACGTCGTTCAGCGTGACCACGCCCACCACCAGGCTGTATTCGTTCACGATGACGGCAAAGTCCTCGTGCACCTGGCGGAACTGCTCCAGTACCTCGGACAAGGTGAGCCGGTCGGGCACGATGAGCACCTTGCGCACCAGGCTGTCGTCGGCCAGCGAGATGGGCTGGTTGTTCAGCACGCGCTGGAAAAGGTCTTTCGCGTCCACGTAGCCCACCACATGGTCGATGTCGCCCTCGCACACGGGGTAGGTCGAGAAGGGCTCGGCGGCGATGCGCAGGCGGATCACGGCGTCCGGCTCATCGCGCAGAAAGAAGGCAATGCGGTCGCGTGGCGACATGGCGCTCGACACCATGCGCGTATCGAGCTCGAACACATTGGTGATGACCTGCTGCTCGCGCGCGGCCAGCACGCCGGCGCGGGCACCGGCTTCCATCATGGCCAGAATGTCGTCGGAGGTGATGCGGTCGTCCCGCAGCGACGACAGGCCCAGCAGGCGGAACAGCGCATCTGCGCCCTTGCTGTAGAACCACACGAGCGGGCGCAGCACGGTCATCAAAAACACCATGGGCTGCGCCAGCCGCACCACCAGGTTTTCTGGCTCGGCCATGCCCAGGCGCTTGGGAAACAGGTCGGAAAACAGGATGAACAGCGAGGTGATGACCAGGAACGACGCCAGAAACCCGACGGTCTGGGCATGGCCATCCGACAGCCACAGGCCGGCAAGCGCGGCGAAATGCGGGCTCAGCGCGCCTTCGCCAACGATGCCCCCCAGGATGGCCACCGCGTTCTGGCCCACCTGCACCACGGTGAAATAGTCCCCCGGCTGCTCCTGCAGGCGCAGCACCCGGTCGGCGCGGGCGTCGCCCTCGTCGGCCATCTGGCGCAGGCGCAGGCGGCGCGCGGCGGCCAGCGAGATCTCGGCCATGGAAAAGAAGGCGCTGGCTGCGATGAGCAGGCCAATAACGAGCAGGCTTTGGGTCAGGGTCATGGTGCGGAAAACCGGGCAAACCCGGGCGGCGGACCCGCCGGGCCCTGTGAGTGTAGCGGCGTGCATGCCCGGCGCAGACCAGGGTGGGGCCACCGCAATGGCCCGGCCCGCGCCCGCGCACGCGCGGCTATTGCACGAAACCGATGCGGCCCTTGCCCGCAGCGCTGCGGGGCAGATCGGCCACTTCCACCGTGGAGCGCTGGTCCAGCCGCGCATTGCCAAAACCGGTCATGAGTGCGCGGCGCATCTCGCGCGGCGCCATCTGCGCCAGCTGGTCGAGCACATCGTCCAGTGGCTCCGGGTCCAGCAGGCGCCCCCAGTCGTGCCCGGCGCGCAGGCCCTGGTAGAGGTTGCGGGCAATGGCGCGGGCCTGATCGGGCGTGGGGGCTTGCACCGCAAACACGTTCATGCGGTTCAGGATGGGCTCGGGAATGCCGCGTTCGTCGTTGGCGGTGGTGATCCAGATGACCTGGCTGGCGTCGATGGCCACCTCGGCGAATTCGTCGGTGAAGCATTGCGCGGTGTCGTGCTCCAGCAGCCCATACAAGGCGCCCAGCGGGTCATACTGGGCATCGCAGGCTGCTTTGTCGATCTCATCCACCACGATCACCGGGTTGGCGTACTCGCCGTCCACCAGGGCTTCAAACACCTTGCCGGGGCGGGCGCCTTTCCATTGGGACGACGAGCCCGAAAGCAGCCACCCCGCCGTCATGGAGCTCATGGACACCAGGTTCATGCCCGTGCCCAGCAGCTCGGCCAGGTGCCGGGCAAAGTGCGTCTTGCCGATGCCCGGCGGCCCCAGCAGCAGCATGGGCGTGACTTCCAGCCCATCGCGGCTGTCCTGCGCCAGCGCCACATGGCGCTTCACGTCGTCCAGCACCTCGGTGAAATTGGGCAGCTGCTCATACAGGCCCGCCATGTCGGGCACGCCCGAGGGCTTGACCTGAAAGCGCTCGGGGCCGCGCTCGAGCATGCGTTCGTACACGGTGCGCAGGGCTTCATATTCGCGCTGGTTGCCAGCCTCCTGCAGCCGCGCCAGCTTGCGCTCGACATCGGCGGGCTGGAACACCTGGCGAATCTGCGCCACCGGAAGGTGCAGCGCCGGGGACTGGGGAACAAGGCTATGGTGGTTCATTGCATGCTCCTGTGATGGATGGGTCACGCAATCATTCAAGCACACAACATGCCTGCCTTCACGCAGGAAAAGCCCTGTATGGGTGCAAATACTGCCGCCCTGCAAAACGAAAAGGCCGCCCGAAAGCGGCCTTGAAGCGCGGTATGCCCGGGCCGGTGGCCCGGGGCGTTCAGCCCTGGGTGCCCAGCACCTGCTTGAGCTCGCCCGATTCGTACATCTCCATCATGATGTCCGAGCCGCCAATGAACTCGCCCTTCACGTACAGCTGCGGAATGGTGGGCCAGTTGCTGTATTCCTTGATGCCCTGGCGGATTTCCTCGTCTTCCAGCACGTTGACGGTGGTCAGGGCCTTGGTGTCCACGCCGCAGGCCTTGAGGATCTGGATGGCACGGCCCGAAAAGCCGCACATCGGAAAGCTGGCATTGCCTTTCATGAACAGCAGGATGTCGCTGGATTTTACGAGGGCGTCGATGCGTTGTTGGGTGTCGCTCATGGGATTCTCCTTGTAGAGGGCTGGCGGGCGTGGGCCCGCAATGGGGGGATTATTTCACTGTCGGCCACTGCCCGCCGGTGCAACGCGCGATGCCGGCGAGGTCATTGCGGCTTTGCACCTGCACAAAACCCTGCGCCCGCAGCAGCGCGCAGACGGCTTCGGCCTGGTCGTGGCCATGCTCGAGCAGCAGCCAGCCGCCAGGCGCAAGGTGCGCCGGTGCCTGGGCCACGATGGTGCGGATATCGTCCAGCCCGTCGGTACCGCTGGCCAGGGCCTGCAAGGGTTCATGCGTCAGGGCGGCCAGGTGCGGGTCGGCGGCGGCAATGTAGGGCGGGTTGGAAACGATGGCGTCGAACCGTCCCTCCACGCCGTCCAGCCAATGGCCCAGTGCAAACCGCACGGGCAGCGCCAGGCGCTGCGCATTGGCCTGCGCCACGGCCAGGGCATCGGCGCTGGCATCCACCGCCAGCACCTGGGCCGTGGGGCGCTGGTGTTGCAGGGCCAGCGCAATGGCGCCGCTGCCGGTGCCCAGGTCCAGCACGCGCGGGGCGGGCAGGGGGGCGATCACTTCCAGGGCCCAGTCCACCAGCGTTTCGGTGTCGGGGCGCGGGTCGAGCACACGGGCGTCAATGGCCAGTTGCAGGCCGTAAAACTCCTTGCACCCCGTGAGGTAGGCCACGGGCTCACCCGCTGCGCGGCGCTGGCACAGGGCCATGAACGCATCGTGCGCCGCGGGCTCCAGCGCATCGGTGTCGTGCGCCAGCAGCCAGGCGCGGCTGGCGTCGGGGCGGGCGAGGGCATGCAGCAGCAGCATCTGGGCGTCGATGCGTTCCAGGCCCAGGGAGCGGGCCTGGGCCAGCGCATGGGCCAGGGTGGGGGCTGGGGTATTCACTCTTTTTTTGATAGCTGCTGGCGCTTGTCAATCAAGCGCCAGAGGCCTATTTCATTCAAATTTTTTGGGGCTCAGACGGCGGCGCCCATCTCCAACTCTTCGAGCTGCTCGGCCTCGCGCGCATGCGCCAGGGCTTGCAGCACCTCGGCCAGGTCGCCATCCATCACGTATTGCAGCTTGTAGAGCGTGAGGTTGATGCGGTGGTCGGTCAGGCGCCCTTGCGGGAAGTTGTAGGTGCGGATGCGGTCGCTGCGGTCGCCACTGCCGATCAGGCCCTTGCGCAGCGCGGCCTCCTTGGCGGCGCGCTCGCTGCGTTCTTTCTCTTGAATGCGCGCCTGCAGCACCTGCAGCGCCTTGGCCTTGTTGCTGTGCTGGCTGCGGCCGTCCTGGCACTCGGCCACGATGCCGGTGGGCAAGTGCACCACGCGCACGGCCGAATCGGTTTTGTTGATGTGCTGGCCACCGGCGCCGCTGGCGCGGAAGGTGTCGATGCGCAGGTCGGCCGGGTTGAGCTTGATGGCCTCGGTCTCGTCGGGCTCGGGCATCACGGCCACGGTGCAGGCGCTGGTGTGGATGCGGCCCTGGGTTTCGGTGGCGGGCACGCGCTGCACGCGGTGGCCGCCCGATTCGAACTTCAGTGCGCCATAGACATGGTCCCCTTCGATGCGCAGCACGATTTCCTTGTAGCCGCCCAGCTCGGCCGCGTTCTCGCTGACCACTTCCACCTTCCAGCCCACGCGGTCGGCGTAGCGCATGTACATGCGCGTGAGGTCGCCCGCAAACAGCGCCGATTCGTCGCCGCCCGTGCCGGCGCGGATTTCGACAAACGCGTTGCGCGCGTCGTCGGGGTCTTTGGGCAGCAGCAGGCGCTGCAGTTCATCTTCGAGCTGCAGCAGCTCGGCCTCGGCCGTGGTGATTTCTTCCTGCGCCATTTCCGCCATATCCGGGTCGGCCAGCATCTCGCGCGCGCCGACCAGGTCGGCCTCGCGCTGCACAAAGCGCGCATAGCGGCCTGCCACCTGGGTGACCTCGGCATGCTCGCGCGACAGCACGCGGTATTGCGCCATGTCGGCCATGATGTCTTCGCGCGAGAGCAGAAAGTCCAGTTCGCCCAGACGCTGCGCGTAGCGTTCCAGCTGGCTTCGGAGAAAAGGTTTCATGCGGGAGGGGAAAATAATTGCTACTTTATTTGTAGCTTGAAGCGCTTATGGATAAAGCGCTGGGGGCCGATTTGGCTTGAAACCGGTGCGGGCATGAGCGGGCGGGCGCCGCTACAAGCCAGTCTTGCTTTGCGAGCGCAGGAACAGGCGCGAGACGGTCTGCGCCGTCTGGGCGCGCATGTCGGCGTCGCCCGCCCGCAACTCGGCCATGGTGCCGTGCAGCATCTTTTGCGTGAGACCGCGCGAGAGGGCCTCCAGCACGGCATCCACATCCTCGCCCTTGGCCAGCAGTTTTTTGGCGCGCGCAATCTCCAGGGCGCGCCATTCGTCGGTCTGGGCGTTGATCTGCTGGATCAGGGGCACCACGCCGCCTGCCGCGCCCAATGTGCCGGCAGGGCTGCGCAGCTCCATCCAGTGCATGAAGCTTTGCACGCCGGCGTCGATGATGGCCTCGGCCTGCGCCACGGCGGCCTGGCGGTTGGCCTGCGCGGTCTGCACCACGCTGGCCAGGTCGTCCACGGTGTACAGGTAGACATCGCCCAGGGCCTTGACCTCCGGCTCGATGTCGCGCGGCACGGCCAGATCGACCATGAAGATGGGGCGGTGGCGGCGCTTCTTGAGGGCACGCTCCACGGCGCCCAGGCCGATGATGGGCAGGCTGCTGGCGGTGCAGCTGATGACGGCGTCGAACTCGTGCAGGCGCTCGGGCAGGTCGGCCAGGCGCATCACCTCGCCGCCAAAACGGGTGGCGAGCTTTTCGCCGCGCTCCAGCGTGCGGTTGGCAATCGCGATTTGCTTGGGGTTCTTGGCCGCGAAGTGCGTGGCGCACAGCTCAATCATTTCGCCCGCGCCGACGAACAGCACGCGGATCTTGGAGAGGTCTTCAAACAGCTGGCTGGCCAAGCGCACGGCGGCGGCGGCCATGCTGATGCTGTGGGCGCCGATTTCGGTGCTGGTGCGCACCTCTTTGGCCACCGCAAAGCTGCGCTGGAACAGCTGGTTGAGCGTGGTGCCCAGGGCGCCGGCCGTCTCGGCGGCGCGCACGGCATCTTTCATCTGGCCCAGAATCTGGGCCTCGCCCAGCACCATCGAATCGAGCCCGCTGGCCACGCGAAAGGCGTGGCGCGCCACCAGGCTGTCTTCGAGGGTGTAGGAGTGCGAGCGCAGCAGCGCGGGGCTCACGCCGCCGCTTTGCGCCAGCCAGCCCAGCGTGTGGTCCATGGCGGGCTGGTCGCCGGCGCAGTAAATTTCGGTGCGGTTGCAGGTGGAGATGATGGCCGTCTCCACCCCAGGGTGGCGGCTGGCACCGCCTGCAGAGTTGCCCAGCGACTGGCGCAAACCCTGCAACGTGGGCGCAATCTGGTCGAGCGCAAACGCAAACCGGCCACGCAGATCGAGCGGCGCGGTGGTGTGGTTGATGCCGAGGGCCCAGACTGCCATAGACCGCGATTATAAAATTGTTCGCTGCATCGGGCACCGTGTCTGCCCAAGTCTTGATCTGGGTCACGTTTTATGGGTCCTCTGGACGTTCTCCTCCACGCTATGAATTTCATGGCGCCCGCAGCGGCGCTGGCCCTGCTGCTGGTGCTGGGCGGGCGATTTATTCGCTCAAAAGGGGCGTTAGCCCTTTCGTGGAAAGCGCAACTAGCTATTAATTTTGCAGTGGGCTGCGCGGTGCTGGTGGCCGGGCTCGTGGTGCTGGGCCGCGACGGCAAGATGCTGACCTATGCGGCGCTGGTGCTGGCCTGCGCCAGTTGCCAGTGGGTGCTGGTGCGCGGCTGGCGGGGTTGAGGAGCTCAGGCCGCGCTGAACAGATCGACGCGGTCGGTGATGATGCCGTCGGTGCCCAGATCGATCAGGCGCTGGGCGGCCCATTCGTCGTTCACCGTGTAGCTCAGGGCGCGCAGACCGAGTGCGTGGACCTGTTGCACCAGTGCGGCATTCCACAGCGCATGGTTGCACACCAGCGCCTGGCAGCCCAGTTGTTGCGCCAGGTCGAGGTAGCCTGGCTGCAGTGTGTCGATCAGCAGGCCGCGCGGCAGCTGGGGCGCGGCGGCCTGGGCCGCCGCCAGTGCGTCTGGCTGGAACGAGGTCAGCAAAGGCGGCACGGCCGTGGCGGGCCAGATGCGGGCCAGCAGCTCGCCCACGGCGCGGCCGGTGGCGGCTTCGGTGCCGGGCGTGGGCTTGATTTCCACATTCAGGCAGAAGTGGTTGGCCAGGCACCAGCGCGCCAGCGCCTCCAGCGTGGGCATGCTTTCGCCCGCGTAGGCGCGCGAATGCCAGCTGCCGGCATCGAGCTGCGACAGGGTATGCCAGGGCAGGTCGCCGCCCGTGCCGTGGCCGTTGGTGGTGCGCTGCAGCGTGGCATCGTGCAGCAGGAACAGCACGCCATCGGCGCTCAGCTTGGCGTCGCACTCGAACATGCGGTAGCCATGGTGCGCCCCCAGCCGAAAGGCAGCCATGGTGTTCTCGGGCGCCAACTTGCCGGCGCCGCGGTGGGCGATCCAGCGGGGATAAGGCCAGGGGTTGGTCAGGTGGGTCATCGGTTGGGGCCGGTCAGAGGCGTTTGCTGGTCTGGGCGTCAAACCAGTGCAGGCGGTTCTCGCGCGGCGTGACGTGGATGGTGTCGCCCGCCTTGGGCGAGGCGCTGCCCTCGTCGATGCGCACGATCAGGCTGTCGCCGCCCATGGTGGCGTACACCAGGCGCTCGGCGCCCAGCAGTTCGACCGTGTCCACGCGCGCCTCCCAGCCGGTGGCGGTGATGTCCAGGTGCTCGGGGCGAATGCCCAAAATGGTGCCGGGCTTGCTGTTGGGCGCATGGCGCAACAGGTTCATGGGCGGCGAGCCGATGAAGCTGGCCACAAAAACCGATGCCGGCGTGTGATAGACCTCTTCGGGCGTGCCGAACTGTTCCATCACGCCCGCGTTCATGACGATCATGCGCTGGGCCAGGGTCATGGCCTCGACCTGGTCGTGCGTGACGAACAGGCTGGTGATGCCCAGTTCGCGGTGCAGCTTCTGGATTTCGATGCGGGTCTGGGCGCGCAGCTTGGCGTCGAGGTTGGACAAGGGCTCGTCAAACAAAAACACCTGGGGCTGGCGCACGATGGCGCGGCCCATGGCCACGCGCTGGCGCTGGCCGCCCGAGAGCGCGCGCGGCTTGCGTTCGAGCAGATGGCCGAGTTCCAGGATCGCGGCGGCTTTGTCCACGCGCGTCTTGATCTCATCCTTGGGCACCTTGGCGATCTTCAGGCCATAAGCCATGTTGTCGAACACGCTCATGTGCGGGTACAGCGCGTAGTTCTGGAACACCATGGCGATGTCGCGCTTGGCGGGCTCCAGGTTGTTGACCACGCGCTCGCCGATGGCGATGGTGCCGCCGGTGATCTCTTCCAGCCCGGCCACCATGCGCAGCAGCGTGGATTTGCCGCAGCCCGAGGGGCCGACGATGACGATGAATTCGCCGTCCTGGATGTCGGCGTTGACGCCGTGGATCACGGGCACCGCGTGCTTGCCGCTGCCGTAGTGCTTGACGACGTTGCTGAGGGTGAGGGATGCCATATTTGCTATCTGATTTTGCTATTTGTTTGATAGCTGCTTGCGCTTTATATATATGCGCTGCAGGTGGTTTTTATGCTTATTTTTCGGTATCGACCAAGCCTTTGACGAACCATTTCTGCATCAGGATGACGACGGCCGTGGGTGGCAGCATGGCGATGATGGCGGTGGCCATGACGATGTTCCAGTCCACGGCGGCCTCGCCGCCAGCCAGCATGCGCTTGATGCCGATCACCACCGGGTACATGTCTTCCGACGTGGTCATGAGCAGGGGCCACAGGTACTGGTTCCAGCCATAGATGAACTGGATCACGAACAGCGCCGCAATCGAGGTGCGCGACAGCGGCACCAGCACGTCGATGAAAAAGCGCATGGGGCCGGCGCCGTCCATGCGCGCGGCCTCCACCAGCTCGTCGGGCACCGTCAAAAAGAATTGGCGAAACAAAAAGGTGGCCGTGGCCGAGGCGATGAGCGGCAGCGTCAGGCCGGCGTAGCTGTTGAGCAGCCCCAGGTCTGCCACCACCTTGTAGGTGGGCAGGATGCGCACCTCCACGGGCAGCATCAGCGTCACGAAGATGGCCCAGAAGCACAGCATCTTGAACGGAAAGCGGAAGTACACGATGGCAAACGCCGACAGCAGCGAGATGGCGATCTTGCCCACGGTGATGACCATGGCCACCACGAAGCTCACCCACATCATGTGCACCACGTTGGTGTTGGAGCCCAGCTTGCCCGAGCCGAACAGCGCGGCCTGGTAGTTGTCCCACGTATGCACGCCCGGCAGCAGCGGCATGGGCGACTGCACGATGTCAGCGGCCGTGTGCGTGGAGGCTACCAGCGCCAGGTACAGCGGAAAGGCCACGATGGCCACGCCCAGCAGCAGCACGGCGTGCGAAACAAAGTCGAGCCAGGGGTTGCGATCAATCATTTTGGCTTTCCACGATGCTGCGCATTAACCGCGCCGCATGAAACTGGCGCGCCCCAGGCCAGGGCAGCCGAGCAAGGGCCGCCCCGTAGCGAGGGCTGCGTCCCCCTGCCCGCATTGCGCAGCAATGCGAGAGCGGGGGGAAGGCGCGAAGCGACTCAGGGGGGTGTTCCATATTCAGTATTGAACTTTCTTTTCGACATAACGGAACTGCACCACGGTCAGCGCGATGACGATGAGCATCAAAATCACCGACTGCGCCGCCGAGCCACCCAGGTCCAGCGCTTTGAAGCCGTCCTGGTACACCTTGTAGACCAGGATGGAGGTGGACTGGCCCGGCCCGCCCTGTGTGGCCGCGTCGATGATGCCGAAGGTGTCGAAGAAGGCATACAC
Organism: Acidovorax sp. T1; assembly: GCF_002176815.1. Classification (NCBI taxonomy): domain Bacteria; kingdom Pseudomonadati; phylum Pseudomonadota; class Betaproteobacteria; order Burkholderiales; family Comamonadaceae; genus Acidovorax; species Acidovorax sp. T1. The sequence goes on from NZ_CP021648.1 coordinate 841,196, forward strand.
GATGTTGATCACCAGCAAAAAGAAGGTGGTGGGCGACAGCAGCGGCAGCTGGATGTGCCAAAAGCGCCTCCAGGGGCCCGCGCCGTCAATGGAGGCGGCCTCGATCAGCGCCTTGGGGATGGATTGCAGGCCCGCCAGGAAGAACAGGAAGTTGTAGGAGATCTGCTTCCATACCGAGGCAATCACGATCAGTGCCATCGCCTGATGTTCGTTCATCACATGGTTCCAGCCGTAACCCAGCCGGCCCAGGTAATGGCTCGCCACGCCGAGCGAGGGCGAGAACAGAAACACCCACAGCACTCCGGCGATCACTGGCGCCACCGCGTAGGGCACGATGAGCAGGGTTTTGTAGACCATCGCAAAGCGCACGATGCGGTCGGCAAAGATGGCCAGCACCAGCGACACCACGATGCCAATGCCCGCCACCAGCACCGAGAACAGGGCGGTGCGCTGGAAGGAGTGGAGGTAGGACGGGTCGTTGAAAATCTGCCGGAAGTTGTCCAGCCCCACCCACTCGGTGCTCATGCCGAAGGCGTCTTCCATCAGGAATGACTGCAGGATGGCCTGTCCGGCAGGCAGGAAGAAAAACACACCAATGATGAGCAACTGCGGGGCCATCAGCACCCAGGGCAGCCACGCCGAGCGGAAAAGTACGCGTTTTTCCATGACGTTCACAACCAGATAAACCGCCGGTGCAGCGTTGCTGCACTGACGAAAAAACAAAAAGCGGCCCCCAGGCAGGGGCCGCCGATCAAAGCAGGGGCGCTCATGGGAACGCCTTGCCTGTCACAGGATGCCGCAGCTTACTTCTTGTACGAGCGCTCGAAGCGGGCCAGCAGCTCGTTGCCACGGGTCACGATGGAGTCCAGGGCTTCCTTGGCCGACTTCTTGCCGGCCCAGACCTGTTCCATCTCTTCGTCCTCAATGGTGCGGATCTGCACGTAATTGCCCAGGCGGATGCCGCGGGAGTTGTCAGTTACCTTGCGCACCATCTGGTTCACGGCCACATCGGTGCCGGGGTGCTTGGCGTAAAAGCCGGACTTGTCGGTCAGCTCATACGCGCCCATGGTGATGGGCAGGTAGCCGGTGCGCTGGTGGCTGGCGGCCTGCACCTTGGTATCGGACAGGAACTCGAAGAACTTGGCCACGCCCTTGTACTCTTCGGCCTTCTTGCCGGCCATGACCCACAGCGAGGCGCCGCCGATCACGGTGTTTTGTGGGGCGCCCTTCACGTCGGGGTAGTAGGGCAGCGGAGCCAGGCCGTAGGCGAACTTGGCGTTCTTGGCCACGTCGCCGTAGAAGCCCGAAGATGTCTGGATCATGGCGCACTCACCCGAGGTGAACGATGCCTGGGCCGCCGAGCCGCGGCCCTTGTAGACAAACTCGCCCGCCTTGGCTGCTTGAGCCAGGTTGTTGATGTGCTTGACGTGCAGGGGCGAATTGATCTTCATGCGCGCCTTGTAGCCGTTCGGGCTCAGGCCATTTTTTTCGGTGGCAAATTCGACGTTGTGCCAGGCCGAGAACGACTCCAGTTGCGTCCAGCCCATCCAGGCCAGCGTCATGGGGCAGCTGTGGCCGCTGGCCTTGAGCTTCTTGGCGGCTTCAAAGACTTCGGGCCAGGTGGCAGGGGCCTTGTCGGCGTTCAGGCCGGCTTTCTTGAAGGCGTCCTTGTTGTAATAAAAGATGGTGGTCGAGCTGTTGAACGGGAAACTCATCATCTGGCCGTTGGGGGCCGTGTAATAGGCGGCCACGGCGGGGATGTAGCTGCCGGGGTTGAAGTCGGCACCGGCGTCCGTCATCACCTTGCCCACGGGCACCGTGGCGCCCTTGGAGGCCATCATGGTCGCCGTGCCCACTTCAAACACCTGCAGGATGTGCGGGGCATTGCCCGAGCGGAAGGCGGCAATGGCGGCCGTCATGCTTTCGTCATAAGCGCCCTTGAAGGTGGGCACGACCTTGTATTCCTTCTGGCGCTCGTTGAACTGTTTGGCCAGGTCGTTGACCCACTCGTTGTTCACGGCCGTCATCGAATGCCACCACTGGATTTCAGTTTGGGCTTGCGCAGAGACGCACACGGTGGTGGCAAGGGCGGCAGACAGGGCCAGGTGCTTGAGTTGCATGAACACTTCTCCAAGAGGACGATGACACAAAAGGGGCGATGCTAGGCGACTTTTGTGTCTGTGGCGTGTCGTTGTCGCACAGGCTTTTCTCCCCAGCAACCGGGGAAACCCGCTGCGACGAAACCGCGCGCTGCAAGGCGCGGCGAAAGTGTGACGGTCATAAACCAACTGCCGTCAATTCACGGATGGCGTCAAGGCCATTGCGGAGCGTGTGGCGATTTTTGCTGCAATGCATCATGCTGCAAACTTGATGGATTGCACTGTCGTGTGCATGTGCAAGCCAGGTTTTTACCCTTTTTTCATCCGCCATGGCCACCACTTCCCTGGACAAAAGCAAGATCAAATTCCTGTTGCTCGAGGGCATACACCCCTCTGCGCTGGATGTCATCCGCGCCGCCGGTTATTCGCAAATCGAGGCCATCGCAGGCGCACTGCCTGATGAGGAACTCCAACGCAAGATCGCCGACGCGCACTTCGTGGGCATCCGCTCGCGCACGCAGCTGACCGAAGACGTGTTTGCCCACGCGCCCAAGCTGGTGGCCGTGGGCTGCTTTTGCATCGGCACCAACCAGGTGGACCTGAGCGCGGCGCGCGAGCGCGGCATTGCCGTTTTCAACGCCCCGTATTCCAACACCCGATCCGTGGCCGAGCTGGTGCTGGCCGAGGCCATTTTGCTGCTGCGCGGCATCCCCGAGAAAAACGCGGCGGCGCACCGCGGCGGCTGGCTCAAGTCGGCCGACAACGCCTACGAGATCCGTGGCAAGACGCTGGGCATCGTGGGCTATGGCTCCATCGGCACCCAGCTGTCGGTGCTGGCCGAGGCGCTGGGCATGCATGTGGCATTTTTTGACGTGGTCAACAAGCTGCCGCTGGGCAATGCGCGCCAGGTGCAGCGCCTGCACGACCTGCTGGGCCAGAGCGACATCGTGAGCCTGCATGTGCCCGAGCTGCCGTCCACCCAATGGATGATCGGCGCGGCCGAAATTGCCGCCATGAAGCCCGGTGGCATCCTCATCAACGCGGCGCGCGGCACGGTGGTGCAGATCGAGCCGCTGGCCGCAGCGCTCAAGGCCAAAAAGCTGCTGGGCGCCGCCATCGACGTGTTCCCGGTCGAGCCGCGCACCAACAAGGACGAGTTTTTGTCGCCCCTGCGTGGCCTGGACAACGTCATCCTGACGCCCCACATCGGCGGCTCCACCATGGAGGCGCAGGCCAATATTGGGCTGGAAGTGGCCGAAAAGCTGGTGAAGTACAGCGACAACGGCACCAGCACCTCGTCGGTCAACTTCCCCGAGGTGGCTTTGCCCGCGCACCCCGGCAAGCACCGCTTGCTGCACATCCACCGCAACGTGCCGGGCGTGCTGTCCGAGATCAACCGCATCTTCTCGGACAACCAGATCAACATTGCGGCCCAGTATCTGCAGACCAACGAGAAGATCGGCTATGTGGTGATCGATATCGACGCTGCGTCGTCCGACCTGGCGCTCGACAAGCTGGCACATGTGCCCGGCACCCTGCGCAGCCGTGTGCTGTTTTAAGTTTGCTCCTGTAAAGATAGCTGACGGCGCTTACTGGTAAAGCGCTGCGGCCTGATTTGTTATAAAAATCCGCATTCACTGCCTTGGGGGCCGCCCCGGCGTTCAGCGCCGGGCGGCGCACCCGGAGGCGGTGGCATAAAATTCCGACCCCAAGGCCCAAGGGCGCGCTGCGTCCACCCAGGTTGATCCCATGAATGTTCCGATTGCGTTGGCTGCCCTGCAGACGCAGGCTGCCGAGCCTGTCCGTCTGCGCGAAATTCCCTACAACTACACCTCGTTCTCCGACCGGGAGATCGTGATCCGCCTGCTGGGCGCGCCCGCCTGGGAGCTGCTCGACCAGCTGCGCAACGAGCGCCGCACCGGCCGCTCTGCCCGCATGCTGTATGAAGTGCTGGGCGATATCTGGGTGGTGCAGCGCAACCCCTACTTGCAGGATGACCTGCTGGACAACCCCGCCCGCCGCAAGCTGCTGGTCGATGCCTTGAACCACCGCCTGGGCGAGATCGACAAGCGCCGCACCCCCGCCGACGACGCCGAGCGCGACCTCTTGGTGGGCGAGCTGGCGCAGGCCGCGCGCCGCGCGGTGGCCGAGTTTGATGCCACGTTCGAGCAGGCCGCCACGCTGCGCCGCCAGATCCAGCGCACGCTGGGGCGCCTCACGGCCAAGGACAACATCAAGTTTGACGGCCTCTCGCGCGTGAGCCACGTCACCGACGCCACCGACTGGCGCGTCGAATACCCCTTTGTGGTGCTGACGCCTGACACCGAGGCCGAAATGGCGCACCTGGTCAAGGGCTGCATCGAGCTTGGTCTGACCATCATCCCGCGCGGGGGCGGCACGGGCTACACCGGCGGCGCGATTCCGCTGACGTGGAAAAGCGTGGTCATCAACACCGAAAAGCTCGAAGCCATGACCGAGGTGGAAATGCGCCGCCTGCCGGGCATGGACCGCGAGGTGGGCACGGTCTGGACCGAAGCCGGCGTGGTCACCCAGCGCGTGGCCGACGCGGCCGAGCGCGCGGGCTTTGTGTTTGCCGTGGACCCGACCAGCGCCGAAGCCAGCTGCATTGGCGGCAACATCGCCATGAACGCGGGCGGCAAAAAGGCCGTGCTGTGGGGCACGGCGCTGGACAACCTGGCCAGCTGGCGCATGGTGACGCCCGAGGCGCAGTGGCTGGAGGTGACGCGGCTGGACCACAACATGGGCAAGATCCATGACGTGGAAACCGCCACCTTCGAGCTGCAGTATTTCGAAGCCGATGGCAAGACGCCGGTGCGCACCGAGCGCCTGGCCATTCCGGGCAAGACCTTCCGCAAAGAGGGCCTGGGCAAGGACGTGACGGACAAGTTCCTCAGCGGCCTGCCCGGCATCCAGAAGGAAGGCTGCGACGGCCTCATCACCAGCGCGCGCTGGGTGGTGCACCGCATGCCCGAGCACACGCGCACCGTGTGCCTGGAGTTCTTTGGCAACGCCAAGAATGCCGTGCCTTCCATCGTGGAAATCAAAGACTTCATGTTCGCCGAGCAAAAGCGCAGCGGCGTGTTGCTGGCGGGCCTGGAGCACCTGGACGACCGCTACCTGAAAGCCGTGGGCTACGCCACCAAGAGCAAGAAGCACGGCGGCGGCCTGCCCAAGATGGTGTTGTTTGGCGACATCGCGGGCGACAACGCCGACGACGTGGCGCGCGTGACCAGCGAGGTGGTGCGCATTGCCAACTCGCGCAGCGGCGAAGGCTTTGTCGCCATCAGCCCCGAGGCGCGCAAGAAATTCTGGCTCGACCGCAAGCGCACGGCCGCCATCAGCCGCCACACCAACGCCTTCAAGATCAACGAAGACGTGGTGATCCCGCTGCCGCGCATGGCCGAATACACCGACGGCATCGAGCGCATCAACATCGAGCTCTCCCTGCGCAACAAGATCAAGCTGTGCGACGCGCTCACCGACTTTTTCGAGCGTGGCAACCTGCCGCTGGGCAAGCACGACGACGCCAACGAGATTCCGTCGGCCGAGCTGCTGGAAGACCGCGTGGCCCAGGCCATTGCGCTGGTGGCCGAGGTGCGCGCGCTGTGGTCGGGCTGGCTGCAGGGCGTTGAAACCCTGTTCCCGCAGTTGCAGGACCACACCCTGCGCGCCAGCTGGAAGACCCAGCTGCGCGCGCCGCTGCAAGGCATCTTTGCGGGTGCGGCGTTCCAGCCCATCCTGGATGAAGCCACCGCCATCCACAAGCGCGTGCTCAAGGGCCGCGTGTGGGTGGCTCTGCACATGCACGCGGGCGATGGCAACGTGCACACCAACCTGCCGGTCAACAGCGACGACTACGAAATGCTGCAAACCGCGCACCAGGCGGTCGAACGCATCATGGTGCTGGCGCGCAGCCTGGACGGCGTGATCTCGGGCGAGCACGGCATCGGCATCACCAAGCTGGAGTTTTTGACCGACGCAGAGCTGCAACCCTTTGCCGACTACAAGCGCAAGGTCGATCCGGAAGGGCGCTTCAACAAAGGCAAATTGCTCCGAAATCAGGAGCTGCCAGCGCTTGGTGGACAAGCGCTAGAGCCCAATTTGGCTTCAAAACCCTTGCTGCACGCCGATTTGACCAACGCCTACACGCCCAGCTTCGGCCTGATGGGCCACGAGTCGCTGATCATGCAGCAGAGCGATATCGGCGCCATTGCCGACAGCGTCAAAGATTGCCTGCGCTGCGGCAAGTGCAAACCCGTGTGTTCCACCCATGTGCCGCGCGCCAATTTGCTCTACAGCCCGCGCAACAAAATTTTGGCCACCTCGCTGCTGGTTGAGGCGTTTTTGTACGAAGAGCAGACGCGCCGGGGCGTGAGCATCAAGCACTGGCAAGAGTTTGAAGACGTGGCCGACCACTGCACCGTGTGCCACAAGTGCGAAAGCCCCTGCCCGGTGAAGATCGACTTTGGCGACGTCACCATGAACATGCGCAACCTGCTGCGCAAGATGGGCAAAAAGACCTTCCGCCCCGGCAACGCGCTGGCCATGACCATGCTCAACGCCACCAACCCCGACACCATCAAGCTGCTGCGCACAGCCATGGTGGGCGTGGGCTTCAAGGCCCAGCGCATGGCCGTGGACTTGCTGCGCAAGGTGGGCCGCAAGCAGACCGCCAAGCCGCCAGCCACGGTGGGCACCGCGCCCATCAAGGAGCAGGTGATTCACTTCATCAACAAGAAGCTGCCGGGTGGTTTGCCCAAGCAGACGGCGCGCGCCTTGCTCGACATCGAGGACAAGGACTACGTGCCCATCATCCGCAACCCGCAGGCCACCACGGCCGAGACGGAGGCGGTGTTTTACTTTCCGGGTTGTGGATCGGAGCGCCTGTTCAGCCAGGTCGGCCTGGCCACGCAGGCCATGCTGTGGCACGCGGGCGTGCAAACCGTGCTGCCGCCGGGCTATTTGTGCTGCGGCTACCCCCAGCGCGGCAGCGGCCAGTTTGACAAGGCCGAGAAGATGATCACCGACAACCGGGTGCTCTTTCACCGCGTGGCCAACACGCTGAACTACCTGGACATCAAGACCGTGGTGGTGAGCTGCGGCACCTGCTACGACCAGCTGCAGGGCTACGAGTTCGACAAGATCTTCCCCGGCAGCCGCATCATCGACATCCACGAGTATTTGCTCGAAAAGGGCATCACGCTGCAAGGCAAGGGCGCGTATCTTTACCACGAGCCCTGCCACAACCCCATGAAGCTGCAGGACTCGATGAAGACCGTGAAGGCGCTGGTGGGCGAGCAGGTGCTGAAAAGCGAGCGCTGCTGCGGCGAATCGGGCACGCTGGGCGTAACGCGCCCGGATGTGTCCACGCAGGTGCGCTTTCGCAAGGAAGAAGAAATCAAGAAGGGCGAAGCCCAGCTGCGCGAGAGCGGCGCCGTGGCCGCGCAGGACAACGTCAAGATCCTCACCAGCTGCCCCAGCTGCCTGCAGGGCCTGAACCGCTACGAAGGCGACCTGCAAAACGGTTTGCTCGAAGCCGACTACATCGTGGTCGAAATGGCGCGCGAGATTCTGGGTGAGAACTGGATGCCCGACTACGTGCACCGCGCCAACAACGGCGGCATCGAGCGGGTGCTGGTCTGATGGACTGCCCGCTGTGCGCGCAAGACGGCGGCCAGCTGGTCTGGCGCGGCGAAAAGCTGCGCGTGATCCGTGCCGACGAGGCGGGCTTTCCGGCGTTTTACCGCGTCGTCTGGAACGCCCATGTGGCCGAGTTTTCGGACCTGTCAGCCGCCGAGCGCATTGAATGCATGGAGGCAGTGACCCTGGTGGAGCAGGCGCTGCGCCAGCACCTGTCGCCCACCAAGGTCAACATCGCAGCCCTGGGCAACATGGTGGCGCACCTGCACTGGCATGTGATTGCGCGCTTTGACTGGGACAGCCACTTTCCGGCGCCCGTGTGGGCGGCGGCCCAACGCCCGCGCGATGCGGCGAAAGAAGACGCCCTGCGCGCGCGCCTGCCCGCGCTGGAGGCGCAGTTGCGGGCGTCTTTGGGCTGACGACGGCCTGCTCCTGGTGTTGCCGCATTTGTTTCAGGTCGCGCACTGCAGGCGCCGTGGTGGTGGTGTTGTCGTTGGCGGCAACTTGCGTCGAAGCTTTTCGGGCAGGGGATTTTGTTGGTTTGACTTTGTGCGCACAAGTGGCACACAATGAATCAAGTAAACAACAGGAGTTCGCCATGCCGACCCTTGCCAAAGACACCCGTTTGCACATCCGCTGCGACCAGGAGATTCGCCGCCTGCTCGACAAGGCAGCGGCGTATGCCCATATGAGCGTGTCCGAATTTGTGCTCAGGAACGCGGTCGAGCAAGCCCAGTCGGTCGTGCAGGCGCATGAGGCCATCACCTTGTCGCAAAACGATTTCGCTGCATTTTTGGACGCGCTGGATGCGCCGGCCCCAGCCAACCCGGCATTGCAGCGCGCGTTCCAGCGCCACGCCAAGCAAGTGCAGTAAACAGCCAATGGCCTACCGCATTCGCCCGCTGGACGCCGACGTGCAAACGGCTGACTTCGCGTGTGGCGAGAAAGCGCTCGACGAATACCTGCAACGCTATGCCAGCCAGGACATCAAGCGTGGTGTGGCGCGGGTTTTTGTGGCCTCACCTGCCCAGCAGCCACAGGCGGTGGCGGGCTTCTACACCCTCAGCGCAGCCAGCATCGCCGCACAAACGCTGCCCGAAAAATGGCGCAAGAGGCTTGCGCGCTATCCGGTGCCAGTGGCATTGCTGGGCCGCTTGGCCGTAAGCCACCAGTGCCAAGGGCAGGGGCTCGGCGCCATTCTGTTGGCAGATGCATGCCAGCGCGTGCTTGCCGCCAGCCAAACGCTGGCAGTGGCCGCCCTGGTGGTGGATGCCAAATCCCCCCAAGCTGCCGCGTTTTATGCGCACTTCGGTTTCATCGAACTTCCCGGCCAGCCCGGCCAGCCCGGCCAGCCCGGCCGCTGGATGCTGCCGCGATCACACTTTGCGGGGGTGGCTTGAGTGGCAGCCGGTCGATAGGCTAATAAAGGTGGCGTTGTAAATCCGACAATCCAGCGACGGCACCAGCCCCGGCACGCGACTGCGCAGCCTGGGGCAAATCCGTCTGCAGGGGCTGGCACTGGGCATGTGCGCTGCCATAGCCAGATGAAGATGCATTGCGCTCCAGTTCGCGGCTGATGGTCACCGGGGAGCGGTGCAGTTGCCGGGCAATTGCTCGTACGCTGTGGTTCTGCTGCCTCAGGCTGGCGATGGTGACACGGTCTTCAGGCTGAAGCTGGTGATAGTGCGAGGAAGTGGTTGGCATCTGCGGACCTTACAGGTTGGTGTTGCACTTCACTTTTGAATCCGCCCACCCGATGAGCAAGCCCCAAGCCCGCAGCGCCATCAAGTTCGACCTCTTCGCTGATGCAGCGCGCAAGCACAAGATCGAAACGCTGGGCGATCCACTGCAGGTCATTGCCCAGCACATCGACTTTGACCACCTGACGCAGGTCGTTGATGAGCTGCTGCCCAGAGGGGATGCCAGCAAGGGCGCCCGCCCGCCATACCCCACTGCGGTCATGGTGCGCATTCTGATCCTGAAGTATCTCTACAACCTCAGCGATGAGCAGATGGAATACCAACTGCTTGACCGCATGAGCTACCAGCGCTTTTGCCTGCTCACTGACAGTGCCAACATTCCCGATCGCAACACCATCTGGCATTACCAGCAGCGCCTGGGCGTGGATGGCGTCACAGCCCTGTTTCAGGCGGTGGACGGCCAGTTGCTGCAGCGCGGCTACATGGCACGGTGCGGACAGATCATCGACGCCACCCTGGTGCCTGCTCCCATCCGGCACTTGACCAAGCAAGACAAGGCCCAGCTCGAACAAGGCAACATTCCTGCCGATTGGAACGAGGCCAAACGCAGGCAGAAAGACCTGGACGCCACCCACACCAAGAAGCACGGCAAGGCCTACCACGGCTACAAGCTGAGCATCAGCGTGGATGTGCGCCACAAGTTCATCCGCAAGATCACCACCGGCACGGCCAGCGAGCACGACAGCACGCACTTTGATGAAGTGCTTGATGAACACAACACCAGTCGCGACGTCTATGCCGACCGGGGCTACCCCAGCGCACAGCGCAATGAGATGCTCAAGGCCCTGGGTTATCGCGAGCACATCCAGCGCAAGGCCAAGGCAGGCCAGCCTTTGAGCGAATGCCAGAAGGGGCCGCAACAAGCGCATTGCAAAAACCATGGCCCGGGTGGAGCACCCCTTTGCCCAGATGCGCCACATGGGCGGCAAGCTCATTCGCACCATTGGCCAGGCGCGCGCCACGGTGGCCATGACCATGATGGCAGCGTGCTACAACATCAAGCGCCTGGCGAAGTTCCTTGATGACGGGGTGGATGCGTTCTACAGGAACAGGCCATCAAAGACCGAGGTGCGCCTGCAAGGGGCGAATGCGTGAGAAACGAGGCACAAAAAGCCCCAAAAAGAGATGGAATTGCTCACAAAACGGGCAACCCTGAAGATTCCAAACCGCTTGAGTCAGTGGCGGGCTGAAAACGGCGGTTTTTAGAGGTTCTCATCCACACGGTGCCGATGCTGCTCAACCTGCTCGATGCGCTGTAGCCCTTGGCGCGGCAAGGCTGGCGCCTGTCGGGTCTGGCAGCCACGGGCGCGGTGGGACAATGGCGGCTGTTTTGACAATCGTTTTTCTACAGGTGAATCCATGGCAGGTTTGAAAGCGGGTGCGCCCACGCCGCAGGCACTCACGGTGCATGAGGCGTCGCGCGTGCTTGAGGTGGCGTTTTCCGATGGCGCCACGTTCCGCATTCCGTTTGAGCTGATGCGCGTGTATTCGCCCTCGGCCGAGGTGCAGGGCCATGGCCCGGGGCAGGAGGTGCTGCAGACGGGCAAGCGCAATGTGGCGCTGGTCAACCTGGAGCCGGTGGGCAACTATGCCGTCAAGCCCACGTTCTCGGACGGCCACGAAAGCGGCATCTTCACCTGGGATTACCTTTATGAACTGGGCCAGCAGCAGGATGCGCTGTGGGCGCAGTACACCGAGCGGCTGGCCGCTGCCGGTGCCGACCGCGATGCGCCCATGGCGCCCAAAGGTGGGGCAGGGGGCCACGCCTGCGGCAGCCACTGAGGTGGCTGGCGGGGCGCATGCCGGGCCAAGCGCAGAATTTGCCCGCTGCCCCGGTGGTTCAATGTGCTATTGAATATATAGCTTTTGGCTCAATGTGTATAAGCGCTAGCGGCTGTTTTCATTCAAATAGCTTCGTTCAAATTGCGACAGATGCCCCAAGCCCATGCGGGGTTGTCGCTGTACCTCTGGCGCCAAGGCGCCTAGCATGATTCTTATGAGTACTACGCATTTCGGTTTTCAGTCGGTGGACGAGCAGGAAAAGGCAGGCCGCGTGCGCGGTGTGTTCGACTCTGTCGCCTCCAAATACGACGTGATGAACGACCTCATGTCGGTGGGCCTGCACCGTGCCTGGAAGGCCTACACCGTGATGGTGGCCAACCTGCGCGAGGGCAGCCAGGTGCTCGACATTGCGGGCGGCACGGGCGACCTGGCGCTGGCGTTTTCCAAAAAGGTGGGCGCATCGGGCCGTGTGGTGCACACCGATATCAACGAAGCCATGCTGCGCGTGGGGCGCGACCGCCTGATCGACGCCGGCGTGGTGCTGCCCACGCTGGTGTGCGATGCCGAAAAGCTGCCGTTCCCCGACGCGCACTTTGACGTGGTGAGCGTGGCCTTTGGCCTGCGCAACATGACGCACAAGGACCAGGCGATTGCCGAGATGTGCCGGGTGCTCAAGCCCGGCGGCAAGCTGCTGGTGCTGGAGTTTTCGAAAGTGGCCAAGCCGCTGACGAAGATGTATGACTGGTATTCGTTCAAGGTGCTGCCGCAGCTGGGCAAGCTGGTGGCGGGCGACGATGCCAGCTACCGCTATCTGGCCGAGTCGATTCGCATGCATCCGGGGCAGGAAGAGCTCAAAAGCCTCATGCAGAAAAATGGCTTTGGGCATGTGGACTATCACAACATGACGGGGGGCATTGTGGCCTTGCATGTTGGAATCAAGTGCTGAGTGAGCGTTTCGCTCAAAGTGGATTAACGGAGACGGAGAAATCATGATGAAACTGTGGTCTGTGGTGTTGGTGGCGATGCTGGCGTTTGCGCATGCCGATGCGGATGCCCGGCGCATGGGTGGTGGCAAGTCGGTGGGCAAGCAGTCCAGCAACGTCACGCAGCGTGACGCGGCCACGCCGCCTGCAACGCCGGGCGCTCCGGCGCAGACGGCGACCAACGCAGCGGCGGCCAAGCCTGCTGCCGCCGCAGCGCCTGCCGCAGCGGCCAAGAAGCCTTGGGGCGCCATGCTGGGCGGCCTGGCTGCCGGTCTGGGTCTTGCCTGGCTGGCCAGCTCGCTGGGCCTGGGCGAAGGGTTTGGCAATATTTTGATGGTCGTGCTGCTGGCGATGGCCGCGTTTGCCATCTTCAAGCTGGTGATGCGCGCGCGCAGCGGCGGCAACAACCGCCTTGCGGCGGCGGGCGGTGCGCCTTTCGCCTTTCAGGGCGCGGGCGCCGCTACGCCAGAGGCTGCGCAGGTTCCCCGTCAATACAGCCCCGCCAACGTGGGCAACGATGCTTCGGCGCGCCCGTGGGAGCGCAGCGGCATGGCGTTTGATGCATCGCGCCAGCAACAGGGCGCGGGCACGATGATTGGCTCGGGCCTGTCGGGCTCGCAGAACTGGGGCATTCCGCAAGGGTTTGACGCCGAAGGCTTCCTCACGGCGGCCAAGCGCAATTTCGTCACGCTGCAGGCCGCTTGGGACCGCTCCGACCTCGCCACGCTGCGTTCGATGCTGACCGACAGCATGCTCGAAGAAATTCGCACGCAGCTGACCGAGCGCGAATCGCACCGCGGCGATCAGCCCAATCACACCGATGTGGTCATGATCGAGGCGCAACTGCTGGGCATCGAAGAGCTGGACGACGGCTACATGGCCAGCGTGGAGTTCTCGGGCATGATCCGCGAAGAACTTTCGGCCGGGCCCAGCCCCTTCCGCGAGGTCTGGAACATGACCAAGGCCAAGACGGGCAACAGCGGCTGGCTGGTGGCGGGCGTGCAAGCACTGCAGTAAAGCGGCAGGGCCATCCCGTTCAGGGAATAATCGGGGACTATGGCAACACAGTCCCCTTTTTCATTTCTGGATGGTCTTCTTGACCGCGTGGCCGCCGGCCCGCAGCCACCGCAGTGGCTGGTGCACGAGGTGCAGCAGCGCCTGGTCCTGTTTCTCAACCATGTGTTGATGCAGGAGAAGGAAGCCATGGACCGCCTGGTGCGCCAGCGCGGCCGCGTGGCACGTGTGCAGTGGCGCTCCTACTCAATGGCCTTGCTGATCACGCCAGCGGGCCTGTTCAACGTGGCGCCTGAAGGCGCGGCGCCGGATCTGCAGCTGGAAGTCACCGAAACCTCTCCACTGGCGCTGGCAAGTGTTGCCCTGAGGGGTGACAAGCCGGCGATCCGCATTGAGGGCGATGTGCAACTGGCGGCCGAGATCAACTGGCTGGTCGACCATGTCCGCTGGGACCTGGAAGAAGACGTTGCCCGCGTGATTGGCGACGCGCCCGCGCACACGCTGGGCCAGGTGGTGCGCAAGGCGGCGCAGGCGTTGCGCCAGTTCGTGGGCACGCGCATGGCATCGGCCGATGCTGCCCCGGTGCCGGCTGCTGCCCCGCCAGCGGCCCCTGTTGCGCCAGCATCACCGTCGGGCACTGCCGACCGGACTGCTCCATGAAGCGTTTTCTGCGGGGTGCCACCATTGTCTGGGTGGTGTTCAGGTATGGGCTGGATGGCCTGGTGCTGGACAGCTTCCAGAAACCCTGGCTGCGCCTGCTGTCACGCGTTCTTTCGGTCGGCCGCAATCTGGAGGCGCCGCGCGGCCAGCGCCTGCGCGAGGCGCTGGAGCAACTCGGGCCCATCTTTGTCAAGTTTGGCCAGGTGCTCTCGACCCGGCGCGACCTGCTGCCCGCCGACATGGCCGACGAGCTGGCGCGGCTGCAAGACCGCGTGCCTCCGTTTGATCCGGATATCGCCATTGCCACCATCGAGCGCGCATTCCGCCGCCCGGTGGGCGAAGTGTTTGTTGCGTTCGACCGCGTGCCGGTGGCCAGTGCCTCGATTGCGCAGGTGCATTTCGCCACCTTGCGCGACCGGGGCGGCGTGGAGCGCGAAGTGGCCGTCAAGGTGCTGCGCCCGGGCATGCTGCCGGTGATCGAAAAAGACCTGAGCCTCATGCGCATGATGGCCGGGTGGCTGGAGAACCTGTCGGCCGATGGCAAGCGCCTCAAGCCGCGCGAGGTGGTGGCCGAATTCGACAACTACCTGCACGATGAACTGGACCTGGTGCGCGAGGCCGCCAACGCCGCGCAGCTGCGCCGCAACATGCAGGGGCTGGACCTGGTGCTGATTCCGGAAATCTACTGGGATTTCTGCCACCCCGAGGTCATGGTGATGCAGCGCATGAACGGCGTGCCCATCAGCCAGATTGAGCGCCTGCGCGAAGCGGGGGTGGACATCCCGAAACTGGCGCGCGATGGCGTCACGATCTTTTTCACCCAGGTGTTCCGCGACGGCTTCTTTCATGCCGACATGCACCCGGGCAACATCCAGGTGAGCCTGGAGTCGGCTACCTTTGGGCGCTATATCTCGCTCGATTTCGGCATCGTGGGCACGCTCACTGAAGTGGACAAGGAATACCTGGCGCAAAATTTTGTGGCCTTTTTTCGGCGCGACTACAAGCGCGTGGCCGAGCTGCACATCGAAAGCGGCTGGGTGCCCCCGGAAACCCGCGTCAACGACCTCGAATCGGCGATCCGCGCCGTGTGCGAACCCTATTTCGACCGTCCGCTCAAGGAAATATCGCTGGGCATGGTGCTGATGCGCCTGTTCCAGACGTCGCGGCGCTTCCAGGTCGAAATCCAGCCGCAACTGGTGCTGCTGCAAAAGACCCTGCTCAACATCGAAGGCCTGGGCCGCCAGCTCGACCCGGAGCTCGACCTCTGGAGCACGGCCAAGCCCTTCCTCGAAAAGTGGATGCTGGAGCAGATGGGCCCGCAACGCCTGTGGCGTGAGCTGCGGGCCGAGGCGCCGCACTATGCCAAGCTCTTGCCCGAGCTGCCGCGCCTGCTGTATGACTATCTGAGCCGGCGGCCTGCGGAGTCGCAAAGTGCCCTGCGTGAGTTGCTGGAGGCGCAAAAGCGCACCAATCGCCTGTTGCAAAGCATCATTTATGGGGGGCTGGGCTTTGTGCTGGGCCTGCTGGTGATGCAGCTGATGGTCAGGGTCCGGCTCTTCTGACGCCGGCTGGGCCGGGTTTTTTCTCTTTTTTCCTGCTTTTCGCGACATCAAGGAGCATGCCGTGCTGTTGACCCTGGTTATCGTCTATCTGTTGATTACCATCGCCATTGGCCTGGTTGCCGCCAAGCGGGTCAAGAATGCCGCCGATTTTGCGATTGCCGGGCGGCACCTGCCGCTGTACATGATCGTCACCACCACGTTTGCCACCTGGTTTGGTTCGGAGACGGTGCTGGGGATTCCGGCCAAGTTCATCGAGGGCGGGCTGGGTAATGTGGTCGAAGACCCGTTCGGCGCGGGGTTTTGCCTGATTCTGGTGGGCCTGTTCTTTGCGGGCAAGCTCTACCGCATGACGCTGCTGACCATCAGCGACTACTACCGCGAGCGCTACGGCCGCGTGGTAGAGGTGGTGTGTTCGCTGATCATCATGCTGAGCTACCTGGGCTGGGTTTCGGCCCAGGTCACCGCCTTGGGGCTGGTGTTCAACCTGCTGTCGGGCGGTGCCATCAGCATTCCCGTGGGCATGGTGATCGGGGTGGTTTCCATCCTGGCGTACACGCTGTTTGGCGGCATGTGGTCAGTGGCTGTGACGGACTTCATCCAGATGATCATCCTGGTGGTGGGGCTGACGCTGATCGCCGTGTTTGCGGGCAACATGGCCGGCGGGGCTGGCAAGGTCATCGAACTGGCCTCCAGCCGTGAACTGTTCCGCTTTCTGCCAGAGCCGAAATTCCACGACATCGTGTTCTTCATCGCGGCGGCCATCACGATGATGTTTGGCTCGATTCCTCAGCAGGATGTGTTTCAGCGCGTCATGTCGGCCAACAACATCCAGGCCGCCACGCGCGGGCCGGTGATTGGCGGCATTTGCTACATCCTGTTTGCCTTTGTGCCGATGTTTCTGGTGGCCAGCGCGCTCATCATCATGCCCACGGAAACGGCAGCGCTGCTCAAGGACGATCCGCAAAAAGTGCTGCCCACGCTGGTGCTGGAGAAGATGCCGTTTGTCATGCAGGTGCTCTTTTTTGGCGCGCTGCTGTCGGCGCTCAAGTCCACGGCATCGGCCACCTTGCTGGCGCCCAGCGTGACGTTTACCGAGAACATCTGGCGCCAGTTCCGTCCGCATGCCTCCGACCAGCAGCATTTGCGCACCATGCGCATCACCACGCTGGTGTTCAGCGGCCTGGTGCTGGCCTATGCGATTCGCATGGAGGGCACTTCCATCTATGAACTGGTCTCGGGCGCCTACCAGGTGCCCTTGGTCGGCGCCTTTGTGCCGCTGGTGTTTGGCCTGTATTGGAAGCGGGCCACCACCCAGGGGGCGGTGTTTGCCATCGTGCTGGGCTTGTTGACCTGGGTGTTGTTTCTGGCAACTCCGGCGGGCCAGGTGTTTCCGGCGCAACTGGCCGGCTTGCTGGCGGCACTGGTGGGCATGCTGGCGGGCTCGCTGGGCCCCCAGGCGATTGGCAACCACCATGCCGGGCACCATCGCATGGTGGGCGTGGAATGAGGCCGGGGTGTTGAAGGCAGGGCAGCCGCCTATAATTGAAGGTTTTTGCACTTCTTCCCAACACTTTCGTCATGCCTATTTACGCCTACAAATGCGGCTCCTGTGGCCATGCCAAGGATGTGCTGCAAAAAATCTCCGACCCTCAGCTCACGGTGTGCCCCGCTTGTGGCGCCGAAGCCTTCACCAAGCAGGTGACTGCTGCAGGGTTTCAGCTCAAGGGCTCTGGCTGGTATGTGACGGATTTTCGTGGCGGCAACGGCGGCAGTTCTGCCCCTGCCACTGACGCCAAGGGCGACGGCCCGGGAGCTGCAAGCACCCAGGCTTCCGCGCCTGCCGCAGCCGATACCGGCGCCGCCACGAAGGTGGCCGCAGCCCCGGCCACCACTGGCGCCAGCGCCGCTTCTTCAGACTGAGCCCATCCATGTCCGCCTTGCGCAAATGGTTGTTCACCGGCTTGCTGGTGATTGTTCCGGGGGTGATCACCATTGCGGTGCTCAACTGGATCGTGGGCACGCTCGACCAGACCCTGCAAATCCTGCCGGGCGCCTGGCAACCCGACAAGCTGTTGGGCTTTCACATCCCAGGCTTTGGCGTGCTGCTGACCCTGCTGATCCTGCTGGTGGTGGGTGCTACGGCCAGCAACTTTGCCGGGCGCAAGTTGGTGCAGCTGGGCGACAGCCTGGTCAGCCGCATCCCGGTGGTGCGCTCTATTTATTCGAGCGTCAAGCAGGTTTCCGACACGCTGTTCTCTGAAAGCGGCAACGCCTTTCGCACCGCCGTGCTGGTGCAATGGCCGCGCGACGGGGTCTGGACCGTGGCCTTTGTCACGGGCACGCCCAACGGCGAAGTGGCGGCGTACCTGCGCGATGAGTTTGTCAGCGTGTACGTGCCCACCACCCCCAATCCCACCGGCGGGTATTTTGTGATGGTGCGCAAGAGCGATTGCGTCGAGCTCGACATGAGCGTGGACGCCGCGCTCAAATACATCATTTCGATGGGCGTGGTCGCTCCTTCCGACCCCGCCCTTGCCCCTGTCTCCTCCAAGTGAATCCCCTTTAATGCGCCACAGCGGCGCCGGAAGTTTTGCCATGGCCATGCGTTCCCACTATTGCGGTCTTGTGACC
The DNA here is from genome assembly GCF_002176815.1 of Acidovorax sp. T1. Taxonomy (NCBI): domain Bacteria; kingdom Pseudomonadati; phylum Pseudomonadota; class Betaproteobacteria; order Burkholderiales; family Comamonadaceae; genus Acidovorax; species Acidovorax sp. T1. The sequence goes on from NZ_CP021648.1 coordinate 859,348, forward strand.
GAAGCCCTGTTGGGCCAAACCGTCACCCTGTCGGGCTGGGTGAACCGCCGCCGCGACCATGGTGGCGTGATCTTCATCGACCTGCGTGACCGCGAAGGCTCGGTGCAGGTGGTCTGCGACCCCGACCGCGCCGAGATGTTCAAGACCGCCGAAGGCGTGCGCAACGAGTTCTGCGTGCAGGTCAAGGGCCTGGTGCGCGCGCGCCCCGAAGGCACCACCAATGACAACCTCCAAAGCGGCAAGATCGAAGTGCTGTGCCACGAGTTGAACGTGCTCAACCCCTCGGTCACGCCCCCGTTCCAGATCGACGAAGAGAACCTGTCGGAGACCACGCGCCTCACGCACCGGGTGCTCGATCTGCGCCGCCCCTACATGCAGAACAACCTGAAGCTGCGCTACCGCGTGTCGATGGAAGTGCGCAAGTTCCTTGATGCCAACGGCTTCATCGACATCGAAACCCCCATGCTCACCAAGAGCACGCCCGAAGGCGCGCGCGACTACCTCGTGCCCAGCCGCGTGCACGACGGCCATTTCTTTGCGCTGCCGCAATCGCCCCAGCTGTTCAAGCAGCTGTTGATGGTGTCGGGGTTTGATCGCTATTACCAGATCACCAAGTGCTTCCGCGACGAAGACCTGCGCGCCGACCGCCAGCCCGAATTCACCCAGATCGATATCGAAACCTCGTTCATGGACGAGCAGGAAATCCGCGACATGTTCCAGGGCATGATCAAGACGGTGTTCCAGAACACGCTGGGTGTGGACCTGGGCGAGTTTCCGGTCATGACCTACCAGGAAGCTGCCCACCGCTTTGGCTCCGACAAGCCCGACTTGCGCGTCAAGCTTGAATTTGCCGAGCTGACCGACGTGATGAAGGACGTGGACTTCAAGGTGTTCTCGGGCGCTGCCAACATGAAGAACGGCCGCGTGGTGGCCTTGCGCGTGCCCGGTGGCTCGGTCGAAGGCGGCGGCATCAGCCGCGGCGAGATCGACGCCTACACCGAGTTCGTCAAGATCTACGGCGCCAAGGGCCTGGCCTACATCCGCGTCAACGAGCTGGCCAAGGGCCGTGACGGTCTGCAATCGCCCATCGTGAAAAACATCCACGACGCGGCGCTGGCCGAAGTTTTGAAGCGCACCGGCGCACAAGACGGCGACCTGATTTTCTTCGGCGCAGACAAGGAAAAGATCGTCAACGACGCCATTGGCGCGCTGCGCATCAAGATTGGCCACAGCGAGTTTGGCAAGAAGAACGGCCTGTTTGACGACCGCTGGGCACCGCTGTGGGTGGTGGATTTCCCCATGTTCGAGCACGACGAAGAAAACGACCGCTGGGTTGCCGTGCACCACCCCTTCACCGCACCCAAGGATGGCCACGAGGACTACATGGTCACCGCGCCCGAGAAGTGCATCTCCAAGGGCTATGACATGGTGCTCAACGGCTGGGAAATGGGTGGCGGCTCGGTGCGTATCCACCGCGCCGACGTGCAGCAAAAAGTGTTTGACGCCCTCAAGATCACGCCCGAAGAAGCGCAGCAGAAGTTCGGCTTCCTGCTCGACGCCCTGCAATACGGCGCGCCCCCGCACGGCGGCCTGGCGTTTGGCCTCGATCGCATCGTCACGCTGATGACGGGCGCCGAGTCCATCCGCGACGTGATCGCCTTCCCCAAGACCCAGCGCGCCCAGTGCCTGCTGACCCAGGCGCCGTCCATCGTGGACGAAAAGCAGCTGCGCGAGTTGCACATCCGCCTGCGCAATCCGGATGCGGTGAAGGCAGACTGATTGCATCAGGCCTGCGTGCAGATCGACAGGGCGTCTTCGGGCGCCCTTTCTTTTAAGGAAAACCAGATGCCGACCTTGCCGGAGCCGGTGTTCAAAATCCCCCAGTCCGTGCTGGTGGTGATCCACACGCCGGCGCTGGATGTGCTGCTGATCCGCCGCGCGGTCGATGCCCCCGACGGCCAGGCGTTCTGGCAATCGGTCACTGGCAGCAAGGACAGCCTGCAGGAAGACTGGCGTGAAACCGCGGTGCGCGAGGTGCTGGAAGAGACCGGCATCCGCGCGGATGCACCGGGTTGCACGCTGCGCGACTGGGGCCTGGAAAATCGGTACGACATTTACCCGCAATGGCTGCACCGCTACGCACCCGGCGTGCGGCGCAACACCGAGCGCCTGTTTGGCCTGCAGGTGCCCGCCGCCATGCCGGTGGTGCTGAGCCCGCGCGAGCACACCGCTTGGGCCTGGTGGCCCTGGCGCGAGGCGGCGGACCGCTGCTTCTCGCCTTCGAATGCCGAGGCCATCCTGTTGCTGCCACAATTTGCCTTGCCATGAACCCATCCCACCACGCTTCCGAGATTCTGCGCATCGCCACCTACAACATCCACAAGGGTGTGCAGGGCCTGGGCCCGGCGCGCCGGCTGGAGATCCACAACCTGGGCCTGGCCGTGGAGCAGCTCGATGCCGACATCGTCTGCCTGCAGGAAGTGCGCAAGATGCACCGCCGTGAAGCTGCCTATTTCCAGCGCTGGCCCGATGTGCCGCAGGCCGAGTACCTGGCGCCCGAGGGCTATGAGGCGGTGTACCGCACCAATGCATTCACGCGCCATGGCGAGCATGGCAACGCGCTGCTGTCGCGCTGGCCGGTGATCGGGCACCAGCATGAGGACATTTCCGACCACCGCTTCGAGCAGCGCGGCCTGCTGCATGTGGAAGTGGATGCGCATGGCCGCCGTGTGCATGTGATCGTGGTGCACCTGGGGCTGATTCCCGGCAGCCGGGTGCGGCAGGTCGAGCGTTTGCAGCAGTTCATCGAGCGCGAGGTGCCCGCGGGGTCGCCGGTGGTGGTGGCCGGTGACTTCAACGACTGGGGGGCGCAGATCAAGCGCATGCTCTCGGGCTTCGGCCTGTATGAGTTTGATGCGCCGCGCGCCTTCACCTACCCCGCCCGGCTGCCGCTGGTGCAGCTCGACCATGTCTATGTGCGTGGGCTGGAGCCGCTTGGGCTGCATGTGCCGCGGGGGCGCATCTGGTGGCGCATGTCCGACCACCTGCCGCTGATTGCCGAGTTCAGGCTTTGACCGGCGGATGAAACGGATGGCCGATTTCGCCAAAGACCACCGCGTGCGCTTGCTGCAGGGTGCGCAGGAGCTGTTTCCCGCCATGATCGAGGCGATGGATGCGGCGATCTCCGACATCCAGTTCGAGACCTACATTTTCGATTTCACCGGGACGGGGGCGCAGGTGGCCGAGGCGCTCATTCGCGCCGCAGAGCGCGGCGTGCGCACCCATCTGGTGGTGGACGGCGTGGGCACCGGGCCGCTGCCCAAGACCTGGCAGCAGCGCATGAAGGCTGCGGGGGTGCTGGTACGGGTGTATTCGCCGCTGGGGCCGCTGGGGCTGCTGCTGCCCCACCGCTGGAGGCGCCTGCACCGCAAGCTGTGCGTGGTCGATGGCCTGCTGGTGTTTTGCGGCGGCATCAATGTGCTGGACGATCTTTACGACCCCAACTACGGCACGCTCGATGCGCCGCGCTTTGATTTTGCCGTGCAGGCGACGGGCTCGATCGCGGCGCAGGCCAGCCAGACCATGGAGCGCCTGTGGTGGCGCCTGCAGGCGGTGCGCGACGTGCGCCTGCACCGCCTGCCGCAAGCCGTGCGCGACCTGCGCGCCGCCAGCGCCACCCGGCACGCCAGACAGCAGGACCCGGACGCAAGCGGCATGCGGGCCGCGCTGGTGCTGCGCGACAACGTGCGCAACCGCAGCCGCATCGAAAAGGCCTATCGGCGCGCCATTGGCGCGGCACGCCACGACATCATCATCGCCAATGCGTATTTCGTGCCCGGCCGCAAGCTGCGCCGCGCGCTGATTCTGGCGGCAAACCGGGGCGTGCGCGTGCAGCTCTTGCTGCAGGGGCGCTACGAATATTTCATGCAGTACCACGCGGCGCGGCCGGTGTATGGCGCGCTGTTGGCCGCTGGCGTGGAGATCCACGAATACGAGCCCAGCTTCTTGCACGCCAAGGTGGCGGTGATCGACGCCCACAGCGACAAGCCCTGGGCCACGGTGGGCTCGTCCAACCTCGACCCCTTGAGCCTGCTGCTGGCGCGCGAGGCCAATGTGGTGGTCGAAGATGCCGCCTTTGCCATCGACCTGCGCCAGCGCCTCGTGCACGCCATGCAGCATGCCGGGCGGCGCATGGACCCGGCCCGCTATGCCGGCCGCCCGCTGCGCCAGCGCGTGCTCGATCGCGTGGCCTTTGGCCTGATGCGCCTGGCCTTGTGGGTTACGGGAAACCGATACTGAGCACCAGTGCGTCGATTTGCTATTGAATATATAGCTAATAGCGCTTGTTCCATAAGCGCTTGCGCCCTAAAACCCTTGAAAATTGCAGGCAGGCGTTCGCTGGTAGGATGCAGCCATGTCCAGTCAACCAGTTGCCGATATGACGCCCATTCCGCCGGATGAAGGTACGCCCGTTTCCGTGAAGATCCGCGAGCGCATCGCCGCCGCACGCAAGCGCTTCAACGCCAATGACAACATTGCCGACTTCATCGAACCCGGCGAGTTGGAGCAGCTGCTCGACGAGGTCGAGGTCAAGATGCAGGGCGTGCTCGACAGCCTGGTGATCAACACCCAGGACGACCACAACACCCACAACACCGCGCGCCGCGTGGCCAAGATGTATCTCAACGAGGTGTTCAAAGGCCGCTATGTGCAGGCGCCCCCGATCACCGAGTTTCCCAACGCCGAGCACCTCAACGAGCTGATGATCGTGGGCCCGCTCACGGTGCGCAGTGCCTGCAGCCACCACTTTTGCCCCGTGCTGGGCAAGATCTGGATCGGCATCATGCCCAACGAGCACACCAACGTGATCGGCCTGTCCAAATACGCGCGCCTGGTCGACTGGATCATGGGCCGCCCGCAGATCCAGGAAGAGGCCGTCGTGCAACTGGCCGACTTGATCATGGAAAAAACCCAGCCCGACGGCCTGGCCATCGTCATGGAAGCCAGCCACTTTTGCATGTCCTGGCGCGGCGTGCGCGACATGGACAGCAAGATGATCAACTCCGTGATGCGCGGCGTGTTCCTGAAAGACAGCGCCCTGCGCCGCGAATTCCTCTCGCTCATTCCAGGAAGGAACTGACATGCTCGTACGCCTGCTGTATGCCAGCCGCGCGGTGGACACTTCGCCCGCCGCCATCGAAGCCATCCTCACCCAGTCGCGCCAGCACAACCCGGGCAGCGGCATCACGGGCATCCTGTGCTATGGCGGCGGGGTCTTCCTGCAGGCCATCGAGGGCGGGCGCTCGCCGGTCAACGAGCTGTACGGCCACATCCAGCGCGACCCGCGCCACAAGAATGTGGAGCTGCTGCACTACGAAGAGATTGCCGAGCGGCGCTTTGGCGGCTGGATCATGGGGCAGGTGAACCTGTCCAAGATCAACCACTCCATCCTGCTCAAGTATTCCGAAAAACCCGAGCTCGATCCGTATGCGGTGTCGGGCAAGGTGTCGTTTGCGCTGCTTGAAGAGCTGATGGCGACAGCCTCCATCATCGGCCGTGCCTGAAAGGCGGAGCGCTTTGCTACTGCGCGGCCTGATCTTGCGCCTGCGGTACTCGCCGCACGAGAGTGCGGCTGCATTCCTCAACGCAAGCTGAGGCCGCTCGCTACGCAAATCGCCCCACCTTTCTGCTTCGGTGATTTTTCTCTGGGTCGCAGGCCGTCGTTGCCGACGCTGCGGCTTTTTGCATTCCAGCGCCCCGATCTGTGACCACAGCCATGACGACCGATTTGGCCGAACAATCCTTGCTGCTGGGCTGTGATTTCTCCAGCAGCCCCGGCCGGCGCAAACCCATTGTGCTGGCGCTGGGCCAGCGCGTGGCGGCGCGGGTGCAGTTGCTGGGCCTGGAAACCTTTGACACCCTTGATGGCCTGGCGCGCTGGCTGGCCGCGCCGCGCGCCTGGGTGGGCGGCTTTGACCTGCCCTTTGGCCTGCCGCGCGAGCTGGTGCAGGCGCTGGGCTGGCCGCTGCAGTGGCATGCGTGCATGCAGCATTACTGCGCGCTCTCGCGGGCGCAGATCCGCGACAGCTTTGCCGCCTTCTGCGCCGCGCGGCCCGTGGGCGGCAAGTTCGCGCACCGGGCCACCGATGGGCCGGCCGGCTCCAGCCCATCGATGAAATGGGTCAACCCGCCCGTGGCCTACATGCTGCACGCCGGCGTGCCGCTGCTGCTGGACGCGGGGGTGCATCTGCCCGGACTGCACCCCGGCGACCCGCAGCGCGTGGCGCTGGAGGCCTACCCCGGCTTGCTGGCGCGCGAAATCCTGGCGCGCCGCAGCTACAAAAGTGACGACCGCGCCCAACAGACGCCCGAGCGGCTGATTGCCCGCAAGGATCTGGTGCATGCGCTGGAGATGGGCCAGACCCGCCTGGGCCTGCGCCTCAAGCTCAGCCACGCCCAGCGCGATGCCCTGGTGGATGACGCCAGCGGCGACCGTCTGGACGCCGTGCTGTGCCTGCTGCAGGCCGCCTGGGCGCAGCAGCGCCATGAGGAGGGCGATGCGCTTTATGGTCTGCCGACGGGGTTCGATGGCCTCGAAGGCTGGATTGTCACGGCCTGATTTCGCCGGCCCCGGTGTTGGCACAATGGACGGCCCAGCCCTTGCCAATGTCCACCGCCATGCCTGCTTTCGAAACTTTGCTCACTTTTTTTGGCGTGTCGGTGCTGCTGGGGCTCACGCCCGGCCCCGACAACCTGTTCGTGCTGCTGCAATCGGCCCAGCGCGGCTGGCGCGCCGGCATGGCGGTGGTGGCGGGCCTGTGCGCTGGCCTGGTGGTGCACACCACGGCGGTGGCCCTGGGGCTGGCAGCCGTGTTTGCCGCGTCGGCCATGGCGTTCACGGTGCTCAAATATTGCGGCGCGGCCTATCTGGCCTATCTGGCATGGCAGGCCCTGCGGGCGCCCGCCGCCACGGCGCAGCAGCCCGCCTCCACCCAAGGAAACCAGGGCAAGCAAGGCGGCCGCAGCCTTTGGCGCATGGTGGGGCGCGGCATGGTCATGAACCTCACCAACCCCAAGGTGCTGGTGTTCTTTCTGGCCTTTTTGCCGCAGTTCGCTGATCCGGCGCGCGGCAGTGTGGCTTTGCAGCTCATGGTGCTGGGGGTGGTGTTCATGCTGGCCACGTTGCTGGTGTTTGGTGCCATCGCCTGCTTTTCTGGCGCTTTTGGGGCGCTGCTGCAACGCTCGGCGCGCGCCCAGACGGTGCTCAACCGGGTGGCGGGCCTGGTGTTTCTGGGGCTGGCGCTGCGGCTGGCCACGGCGGAGCGGTAGCTATAAAAAACATAGCTGTAAGCGCTTTGTGTATAAGCGCTAGAGCCATAAAAGGCTTGAAGTGTCATGCGCAGGTTTCACAATGAATGCATGACCGAACTCCTCCTCATCCGCCATGGCGAAACCGACTGGAACCAGACCCGGCTGCAGCGCAGCGAAGGCGTCACGCGCCCTTGATTCCCCTGTCGTCCTTGCCGCCCTTGACCAGGGCCAGATAAGCGCTGCGGGTTTGCGGCGACACCGAATCCACCAGCTGCTCGTAAGGCGTCTTATGCCGTGCCAGCATGCGCGCCGTGGCGATGGTCTTTGATTTGCAGAACCAGTGGCAGGTGTGCTGCATCAGGAACAGCTCGGCCGACATGGTGAAGGCCTTGTCGCGGGGTGTCAGGTGCGCCGCATTGCGGGCCATGGCCTCGATGCCCCGGGCGTGGATCGCCAGGGCCTTGCGCATGTCGAAGGTGGTGCCGGGAAACAGCTGGCTGGCAAAGGGAATCGCCATGGCAAAGCGGCTGACGCGGGCGTCAGCCTCGTTCACCTGGGCAAACTCGGCGGCAAAGCGGTTGAACTGCTCGCTCAGCTGCGATTCGGTGGTGGCGAGCAGGCGCCAGATCTGCTCGCGCCGCTCGGGCGTGCTTTCACCCAGCGCCCGCAGATAACCCTCGGTGAGGGTCTCCATGAGCTTTTCGATCTGGTAGTGGCCCAGGTGGCTGGCCAGCAGGGCAATGCGCTTGCGTTGTTGCCGGTGGTTGAGGATGTAGCTGCCGATGGCGATCAGAAGGGCGAGGGTGAGAATGTCCATGGCTCGTTTATAGCTGCGGCGGCTCGGGCCACGCTTTTTGAGGGGGGCGGATCTGCTCGAACGCATGCGCCACCTGCAGCACGCCCAGGTCGTCGAAGCGCGGCCCGGCGATCTGCAGGCCAATTGGCAAGGGATGCAGGCCGCTGGTGTAGCCGCAGTTCACCGAAGCGGCGGGCTGCTCCGACATGTTGAAGGGCACGGTGAAGCCGATGTGCTCGAGCGGGCGCAGCGGGTCGTTGGTGGGCGAGGGCAGCTCGGCCGCAAACGCCGGCATGGGTGCCACGGGCGAGATCACGTAGTCGAACGCGCTGCAGGCGCGCACGGTGGCCACACGGGTCAGGTGAAACTGCTGGCTGGCGTCGAACACCTCGGTGCCGCTCAGGCCAGCGGCGCTGTCGGCCCAGGCGCGGATGTAGGGCAGCACCCGGTCGCGCTGCCGGGCGGGCAGGGCCAGCAGATCGGTGTGCGAGCGCATGCGCCAGAAATGGTCCATGCCGTCGAGCATGGTCTGCGTCATGAACGGCTGCATGGGCACGATGTGGGCGCCGGCCTGCTCCAGCCAGCGGGCGGCCTGCTCGATGGCGGCGCGCACCTCGGGCTCTACCGGCAGGCCGCAGCCGGCCTCCAGCAGCAGGCCAATCCGCAAACCACGCAGGCGCTCGGCCCCTTGATTGAACTGGCTCCAGGCAATGTCCTGCGCGGGCAGGGCCATGCTGTCGCGCGCGTCGCTCTGGCTCAGCACCTGCATCATCAGCGCGGCGTCTGCCACCGTGCGTGTCATGGGGCCGGCGGCGCGGCCGGTGTAGGGCGGGTCGATGGGGATGCGGCCCAGGCTGGGCTTCAAGCTGAAGATGCCGCACCAGCTGGCGGGCAGGCGCAGCGAGCCGCCGATGTCGGTGCCGATGTGCAGCGGGCCATAGCCGGCGGCGGCCGCAGCGCCCGCACCGGCACTGGAGCCGCCGGGGCCTTTGGATAAGTCCCAGGGGTTGCGCGCCAGCGCGTGAAAGCTCGACAGGCCCGAAGACAGCATGCCGTAGTCGGGCATGGTGGTTTTGGCCACGATCACCGCGCCGGCTTCGCGCAGGCGCGCGGCGGGCGGGGCGTCGGCAGCGGCGGGCATCAGCGCGGTGGCGGCGGTGCCCAGCGGCATGGGGTCGCCGAGTGTGGCGATGTTTTCCTTGATGGTGGCGGGTACGCCGTCGAGTGCGCCCAGCGGTTCGCCGCGCAGCCAGCGGGCTTCGGAGGCCCGCGCCTGCGCCAGGGCGGCTTCGGGGCGCAGCAGGTAGGTGGCCCGAATGTGGGGCTCCCAGCGCTCGATGTGGGCCAGCAGGTCAGCCAGCACATCGACCGGGGACAGCGTGCGCTGGCGGTAGGCCGCGAGCAGGGCGTGGGCGGGCAGGTCGTGTAGCGCGCTCATGGTGCGGGTTCGCCGGTTTCAGGACCAGAAAAGGGCCGACAGGTCGTTCACAAAGATAGGCATGTCTTTCCACAGCCCCCTGAGGTTCTTGTTGGCCACCGTGACCCATTGCGGCTGGTAGAGGAAAGCATGCACGGCCTCTTCGGCCAGCAGGCGCTGCGCATCGCCCAGCAGGCGCGCGCGGTCGGCCGGGCGCGGGGTGTTCTTGATTTTTTCGAACAGCGTGTTGAACTGCGGCGAGTGGTAGCCCCAGTAATAGTCGGGCTTGGCAAAGTTGGCCAGGTCGAAGGGCTCGACATGCGAGATCAGGGTCAGGTCGTAGTTCTTGTTGCCGTAGGTGCCGCTGAGCCACTGGGCCCATTCCACGTTCTGGATCTTGCACACGATGCCGATCTTGGCCAGCTGCGCGGCGATCACCTCGCCCCCCTGGCGCGCATAAGGCGGCGGGGGCAGCGTGAGGGTGAGCGTGAGCGGGGTCTTGACGCCCGCCTCGGCCAGCAGCTTTTTGGCCTTGTCGATATCGAACGGGTTGATGCCCGTGGTGTCCACATAGCCGAACGCGCCCGGCACATAGTGGCTGCCAATGGGCACGCCAAAGCCGTCGCCCGCGCCTTCGATGACGGCCTTGCGGTCGATGGCGGCGGCAATGGCACGGCGCACGCGCACATCGTTCAGGGGCTTGCGGTCGTTGTTGATGGCCAGGATGGTCTTGGCGCGCGAGCCGCTCACCACCACCTGAAAGCGCGGGTTGGCCTTGAACTGGGCCACGCTGCGTGGCGTGACGCGGGCAAACGCATCCACATCGCCCGCCAGCAGCGCCGCCACCTGCGCGGCAGGGTCGGAGATGAAGCGGAACGTGGCCCGGCGCATCTTGATGGTGGCGGGGGCGCGAAAGCCTCGCCAGGCATTCAGCGTGATCGACGCGCCCCGGTTCCACGCGCCCAGCACATAGGGGCCGGTGCCCACGGGCCGGGTGGCGTTGGTGGCGGCGCTTTGGGGCTCGACGATGATGGCCGTGGCCTGGCCCAGCACGAACAAAAAATCGGGGTCGATGTCTTTGTGAATCAGCACCACGGTGTGGTCGTCCACCACCTGCGTGGTGAGGTTGGCGAAGGTGCGCTTGTCCTTGTTGGTGCTCTTGTCGCTGCCTGCGCGGTCAAACGAGAACTTGACCGCCTTGGCAGTGAAGGGCACGCCGTTGCTGAACTTCACGCCCCGGCGCAGGCGCAGGGTGTAGGTTTTCAGGTCGGGCGCCACCTCCCAGCTCTCGGCCAGCAGCGGCGACACGCTGCCGTCGGCGTTGATCTTGGTGAGCGTCTCGAAGATGTTGTAGTGCACGATCTCGGCAATGGCCGAGGCGGCGCCGGCCGTCGGGTCCAGCCCGGGTGGCTCCAGCGTCATGGCCAGCACCACCGTGTCCTTGCGGCCCTGGGCCAGGGCGCCCCAGGGCGCGGCCAGGGGCGCTGCGGCGATGGCGCCAGTGGTGAGGATGGAACGGCGGCTCAGCATGTTGGAAATCTCCGGAGGAATACCTGTGGATCGGGCCCGGGCCGGCAGGTGCACGGCCGGCTGGGGTGGAAGGCTTTTTACACCATGGTGCGCGCCGCTTTGTCGGCCAGCAGCGCCCGGCGCGCGCGGGCACGCCCGGGCTCGATGCGCGGCACGGCGTTCACCAGCGCACGCGTGTAGGGATGCTGCGGGTGGTGGAACAGTTCCTGCGGCGTGCCGCGCTCCACGATGCGCCCCTGGTAGAGCACCAGCACCTCGTCGCACAGGTGGTTCACCACGGCCAGGTCGTGGCTGATGAGCAGGTAGGTGATGCCGAACTGCTGCTGCAGGTCCAGCATCAGGTTGAGCACCTGGGCCTGCACCGACACATCCAGCGCGCTCACGGGCTCGTCGGCCACGATGAGGCGGGGGCGGGTGATGAGCGCGCGCGCAATGGCAATGCGCTGGCGCTGGCCGCCCGAAAACTCGTGCGGGTATTTGTCCAGGTCGGTGCTGCGCAGGCCCACCTGCGCCAGCACCTGGGCGGCCTGCTCGCGCTGCTCGGCGCGGCTGGTGGCGCCCTGGGCCTGCAGCGGCTCGGTGACGATGCGCTGCACTTGGTGGTGCGGGTCCAGCGAGCCATAGGGGTCCTGGAACACCATCTGAAAGTCGCGCCGCGCGCGGCGCAGTTCGGCGGCCGGCAGGCGGTGCAGGTTACGGCCCAGCAGGTGCACCGCGCCGCTGGTAGGTGTGTCGAGCGCCATCACCAGCCGGGCCAGCGTGGATTTGCCCGAGCCCGATTCACCCACGATGCCCACGCTGTGACCCGCCGCCACGGTGAAGTCCACGCCCTGTAGCGCCTGCACCTGCTGCGGCGGCTGAAAAAGGTGCGTGCGCGGCAGCGCGTAGTGGCGCACCAGTTGCGTCACCTCCAGCAGCGGTGGATGGGAATCGGCGAGTGGTTTTGAGTCAAATTGACCCGTAGCGCTTATGGGATAAGCGCTATCAGCTATCAAATCAGTAGTGATTGCGGTGTTCATGCACTGGCCTCGATGGCGGCGGGCATGGCATCGAGCCGGATGCAGCGCGCCATGTGCCCCGCATCCAAAGTGCCAACCTGCACGGGGGCCGGCGGGGCCGTGTGGCACGCGTCCACCGTGAAGCCGCAGCGCCCCGCAAAGGGGCACCCAGCGGGCAGGTTGGCCAGTTCGGGCACGGTTCCCGGGATGGTGGACAGGCGCGTGCGCTCGCCGGGGCTGCGCGGCACCAGTTGCGGGCGCGCCGCAAACAGGCCGCGCGTGTAGGGGTGGGCCATGGTCGCGAAGACGGCCTGCGTGGGCCCGCTTTCCACCACGCTGCCGCCATACATCACCAGCATGCGGTCGGCGTTCTGCGAGATCACGCCCAGGTCGTGCGAGATCAGGATCAGCGCCATGCCGCGCTCGGCCACCAGCTCGCTGATGAGGTCCAGGATCTGCTGCTGCACCGTCACGTCGAGCGCCGTGGTGGGCTCGTCGGCAATCAGCAGGTCGGGCCCGCAGGCCAGCGCCATGGCGATGGTGATGCGCTGGCGCTGCCCGCCCGAGAACTGGTGCGGGTAGGCATCCAGGCGCCGCGCGGCATCGGCAATGCCCACGCGCTCCAGCAGGGCCAGGGCCTCGCGGCGTGCCGCGGCGCGATCCATGCCGCGGTGCAGGCGCAGCGGCTCGGCCACCTGGTCGCCAATCGTGTGCACGGGGTTGAGCGCCGTCATGGGCTCCTGGAACACCATGCCGATGCGGTTGCCGCGCAGGCGGCACAGCGCGCGCTCGTCCAGCCCCAGCAGTTCCTGCCCGTCCAGAAGAATGCTGCCGCTGGCCTGCGCGGCCTCAGGCAGCAGGCCCATGAGCGCCAGGGCGGTGATCGACTTGCCGCAGCCCGATTCGCCCACCAGGCCCAGCGTTTCGCCGCGCTGGAGCGCGAAGTCGATGCCGCGCACCGCGTCGGCCGCGCCGTGGTGCGTCTGCAGGCGGATGCGCAGATCGGTTACTTGCAGTAGGGGTATGGGTGCGGTCGGCATGTGGGGGACGGATCAGCGCTTGCGTGCCAGGCGCGGGTCGAGCAGATCGCGCAGGCCGTCGCCCAGCAGGTTCAGGCCCAGCACGGCCAGCGCAATCGCCACGCCGGGCCACACGGCCAGCAGCGGGGCCTGGAACATGAGGGTTTGCGCATCGCTGAGCATGCGGCCCCACGAGGGTTGCGGCGGCTGCGTGCCCAGGCCGAGGTACGACAGCGCGGCCTCGGCCAGGATGGCGATGGCGAACTGCACCGTGGCCTGCACGATCAGCACCGAGGCGATGTTGGGCAGCACATGTTCGAGCGTGATGCGCCAGCGGCCCTTGCCGCAGGCCCGCGCTGCCAGGATGAAATCGCGCGACCACACGGCGTTGGCCGATGCGCGCGTCACCCGCGCAAAGGTGGGAATGTTGAAGATGCCGATGGCGATGATCGAGTTGACGATGCCCGCGCCAAACACCGCCGTCAGCATGATGGCCGACAAAATCGCCGGAAACGCAAACGTGAAGTCGGCCAGCCGCATGATGGTTTCCTCCACCCAGCCGCGCCGCGCGGCGGCAATCAGCCCCAGCGCCACACCCAGGCCCATGCCAATGCCCACCGCAATCACGCCCACCAGCAGCGAGTTGCGCGCGCCCACCAGCAGCAGCGACGCCACGTCGCGGCCAAAGGCGTCGGTGCCCAGCCAGTGCTGGGCGCTGGGGGGCTGCAGCTTGGCGGGCAGGTCCATCTCATAGGGCGACCAGGGCGTCCAGACCAGCGACAGCGCTGCCGCGGCCAGCAGCAGCGCCACTAGCACGGCGCCCGCGACAAAGCTGCGGTGGCCCAGGGCGCGGCGCAGCCAGTGGGGGTGCGACGAGGGAATGGAGGATGAAAGCGCTGCGTTCATGGGTTGGTTGACAGCTTTTTGTGAAGCCTCTGGTGCTGGAAACCGGCGCGCCCGAAGGCCAGTGCCACCGTGGAACTGGCTCTGCCAGGCCACGGGTGGCGTCCCCCTGGGGGGATGGCGCGAAGCGACTCAGGGGGGCAGCTCATATATCGTTGGCCTTCACTCGGGGGTCGATCACCGCATACAAAAGGTCCACGAAGAAGTTGACCAGGACCACCATCGCCGCCAGCAGCATCACGCAGTTGCGCACCACGATCAGGTCGCGGTTGGCAATCGACTGGAAGATCAGCCGGCCCAGGCCGGGCAGATAAAACACGTTCTCCACCACGATGGTGCCCGCCAGCAGGTTGGCAAACTGCAGGCCCATCACGGTCACGACCGGAATCATGGCGTTGCGCAGCACATGGCTCCATAGTGCAGCCCGCCGCGACAGCCCCTTGGCCCGCGCGGTGCGCACGAAGTCTTCGCGCAGCACATCCAGCACGGCCGAGCGCGTGATGCGCGCCAGTATGGCTGCCTGCACCACCGCCAGCGCCAGCGCGGGCAGCAGCAGCGCCTTCAGCGCGGCCAGCGGGCCGCCGCCGCTGTCTTCGGTCCAGCCCGGGAAGCCCCCCGCCGAAAACCATTGCAGCTTCACCGAAAAAAGCAAGATCAGCAGGATGGCGAACCAGAAGTTGGGAATGGCAATGCCCAGCTGGGCCAGGCCCATCACACCCAGGTCGCCCCAGCGGTTGTGGCGCGATGCGGCGTAAAGGCCGGCCGCGAGCGCCAGCACCGTGCTGAGCGCCATGGCCAGCAACGCCAGCGGCACGGTGAGCGCCAGGCGCTCCAGCACCAGATCCAGCACCGGGCTGCCATAGGCGTAGCTCTCGCCCAGGTCGCCCACCAGCACGCCGCCTATCCATTGCCCGTAGCGTTGCGCGGCGGGTCGGTCCAGCCCCAGCTGGGTGGCCAGCGCCGCTACCGCATCGGGTGCGGCATCGGGGCCCATGAGCACCTGGGCGGCATTGCCCGGCAGCACATCCAGCACCACAAATACGACCACCGATGCACCGAGCAGCGTGGCGATGAGGGTCAGGAACCGCTTGAGAAGAAAGAAACCCATGGATGGTGGTGCGGGCAGGGCCGGGCGGGTGCTTCGGAAGGTTGGAAGGCAGAGGAGCCTGCGCAGCATACCGACAAAGCACCCATGGTGGCGGTGGTGTGTTGTGCCGCGGGCAAGGCGGTGCAGGGCAGGGGCGCGGGATAATACGCGGCATGAACACTGCCTCCTTGAAATCGCTGCATTCGCGCCTGGCGCTCTTGCCATCCGCAGGGAGGCCCGCATGGCGCTGATGATCACCGACGAGTGCATTAACTGCGATGTGTGCGAGCCCGAGTGCCCGAACCAGGCCATCTCCGTGGGGCCGGAGATCTACGAGATCGACCCCCACAAATGCACCGAATGCGTAGGCCATTTCGACGAGCCCCAGTGCGTGCAGCTGTGTCCGGTGGCCTGCATCCCGGTGGACCCGCAGCATGTGGAGAGCCGGGAGACGCTGTGGCAGAAGTTTCAAAGGCTGCAGGCGGTCAGCAAAATCTGAGCATTTTTGGCCGTTGGCGCTTATCCATCAAACGCTGATAGCTATAAAAATAGTAGCTTTTAGTTCTCTTCCGGTCGTGGGGGCTTGGGACGCGGGGGCTTGGTGGTGTGGATCAGCAGCGTGGCTTTGTCCATGTCTCCGGCCAGCATGGCGGGATGGGCCTTGAGCGAATGCGCGATGCTGTCCTCGATCAGCGTGCGCTGGTCGGGTGACGGTTTTTTCAGTACCCAGTTGGCCACTTCGGCCTTGACGCCCGGGTGCCCGATGCCAATGCGCAGGCGCCAGTAGTCGGGCGAGCCAAGCTGGGCGTGGATGTCCCGCAGGCCGTTGTGCCCGGCATGGCTGCCGCCGCGCTTGAGCTTCACCTGGCCGGGGGCAATGTCCAGTTCATCGTGCACCACCAGGATTTCCTCGGGCTGAATCTTGAAGAACCGCGCCAGGGACGCCACCGACTTGCCCGACAGGTTCATGAAGGTCTGCGGCTGCAGCAGCCAGACGCTCTGGCCATGCACGCTGGTGCGGGCCACCAGGCCGTGGTAGCTGCGTTCGGGCACCAGCGTGGCCTTGAGTTCCCGCGCCAGTGCGTCGATCCACCAGAAGCCCGCGTTGTGGCGGGTGGCCTCGTAATCGGGCCCTGGGTTGCCCAGGCCCACAAACAGTTTGATCATGTGCGCAATTATCGGTAGCTGCCAATGAAAACGGCCCACACAGGTGGGCCGTTGGATGCGGCGCTGCCGGGAGGGCAGGCCGCTTCAGACCGGTGCGCCGGTCTTACTTCTTGCCCTTGCCCTTGCCCTTGGCATCGGCGGCAGGTGCTGCGTCGGCGGCAGGCGCTTCAACGACCACCACGGGGTTGACCACGGAAACCAGCACGGGGTTGTTGTTCTGGCCGCCACGGATCACGGGGCTCACGCCCTTGGGCAGCTTGATGTCCTTGAGGTGCAAAGAAACGCCCTTCTTCAGCGTGCTCAAGTCCACGGCGATGAACTCTGGCAGGTCGGAAGGCATGCAGGTCACGTCGAGTTCGTTCACGATGACGTTCGCCGTGCACTTGTCCACCTTGACAGCATCGGACTCTTCCGCGCCGCTGTAGTGCAGTGGCACCTTCATGTGCAGCTTGGTCTTGGCATCCACGCGCTGGAAGTCGATGTGCAGCACCAGTTGCTTGTAGGGGTGGTATTGCACGTCGCGCAGCAGCACCTTGGAGGTTGTGCCGGCCAGTTCCATGTCCAGCACGCTGGAGTGGAATGCTTCTTTCTTGAGGGCGTGCCACAGTGCGTTGTGGTCCACCTCGATCAGCTGGGGTTCAGCGGAACCGCCATACACGATGCCAGGCGTTTTGCCCGAATTGCGCAGACGGCGGCTCGCACCCGTACCCTGCTTGGCGCGCTCAAAAGCGACGAAGTTCATAGTTAGCTCCTGAAAAGGGACGACCGCGACCAGTCATTCCCTGTTGAAAAAAGGCTTGTTGCGCCCGGATGGCGGCAAGCCCACAACAATGCTCCCGAACAGGCAAGCCTCCCGAAGGAGGCTTGGCAAGTATCTGACTGAACAACCCAGCCGCGCCTCGCGAGGGGCGCGGGCCGGCGTTCAGAAAAGATTATCTTGGTCCGAGAACAAACTCATCACCGACTCGCCCTTGGCAATGCGCTGGATCGTTTCGGCGATCAGCGGGGCCACGGAGAGCTGGCGGATTTTTGCGCAACCCTTGGCGTTGTCGCTCAAGGGAATGGTGTTGGTCACCACCACTTCATCGAGGGCCGAGCCCTGGGCGATGCGTTCAATGGCGGGGCCCGAAAAAATGGGGTGGGTGCAGTAGGCGTACACCTTCTTGGCGCCGCGCTCCTTGAGCACTTCGGCGGCCTTCACCAGCGTGCCGGCGGTGTCGATCATGTCATCCATGATCACGCAGTTGCGACCGTCGATTTCACCGATCACATGCATCACTTCGGACACGTTGGCCTTGGGCCGGCGCTTGTCGATGATGGCCAGATCGCAGCCGAGCTGCTTGGCCAGAGCGCGGGCACGCACCACGCCGCCCACATCGGGCGAGACGACGATCAGGTCTTCGTAGTTCTTCTGGCGCAGATCGCCCAGCAGCACGGGCGAGGCGTAGATGTTGTCGACCGGGATGTCAAAGAAGCCCTGGATCTGGTCGGCATGCAGATCCATGGTCAGCACGCGGGCCACGCCCACCGCCTGCAGCATGTTGGCCACCACTTTGGCAGAGATCGGCACCCGGCTGGAGCGGGGACGGCGATCCTGGCGGGCGTAGCCAAAGTAGGGGATCACGGCGCTGATGCGTTCGGCGGAGGCGCGCTTGAGCGCGTCCACCATGATCAGCAGTTCCATGAGGTTTTCGTTGGTGGGTGCGCAGGTGGACTGCACCACGAAAACGTCGCGTGCGCGCACGTTCTGTTTGATTTCGACGGTGACTTCACCGTCAGAGAATCGGCCCACATCGGCCGCACCCAGGGTGGTGCCAAGGTGTTGGGCAATTTCAGCTGCCATGCCAGGATTGGCATTGCCGGTGAAAACCATGAAGTCGGGTTGGTTGGCTTGCATGAGCGTCCCAGCAGTCTGAAAAAAAAGCCCGTACGCGAAAAGAAATTTGGCAGGGGAGAAAGGATTCGAACCTTTGCATGCCGGAATCAAAATCCGGTGCCTTAACCAGCTTGGCGACTCCCCTACACAGGTCGATTGCAGAAGCAATCAACCGAAACTCTTGTCTGACGCCCACCCTGTCAGAGGATGATCCATCAAATTTTCACATGTTCTGACCTGCCAAGCGCCGGGGGCGTTTTGAAGATCAACGGCATGCGGGATTTGCGCAAACACTGCACTTCCCGAACCGGTCATTCGACCATGCAAACCGCGCGATTCAAGCCAGTCAAGGGCTTGGGTCACTTCGGGGCACAGGGCCTGGGCAACTGGTTGCAAGTCATTACAACCGAAATTGTATTGTGCTGCAGCAAAGCCTAAGATTGTAGCACTATCAGAATCGCGTTTAAGGTTTGGATCGGAAAAAATTGATTTCGTATCCAAACCCGCCTCGGGCTTCACCACCGCAAAACGTGCCCGCGGTAGCTGATGTGCGTTCTCGAGCGGCGTGATTATCTCACCAATTCCCTCCACCCAGGCGTTGTGGCCACGCAAAAAAAACGGCACATCGGCGCCCAGGGTGAGTCCGATTGCTTCGAGCGCGGAGAGCGGCAGGTGCAGGTTCCAGAGGCGATTGAGTGCGAGTAGCGTGGTGGCTGCATCCGACGACCCGCCACCCATGCCTGCCTGCGCGGGGATTTTTTTGTGCACACCGATGTGAACGCCCATGTCACAGTTGGCGGCCTGCCGCAGGGCCTGCGCTGCGCGCACCGTCAAGTCCATGGCAGGAAGCGCGGGGCCGAGGTCCTCGCGGATGACGAGGCCATCGTGGCGCAGTTCGAAATGCAGCGTGTCGCACCAGTCGATCAGCATGAAGACGGACTGCATCAGGTGATAGCCGTCGGCGCGCTGGCCCGTGATATGCAGGAACAGATTGAGTTTGGCCGGAGCCGGCACGTCGTAAAGAGCTTGCATGAAACGGGATCATCGGGTCAGGACGATGCGCAGGGTGGCTTGCGGCGTTGGCGTGTGGCGTTGTGCCACCAGCCGCCCGGCGTCAATGGCCGACAGATCCACTTGCCAGCCAACGGCCGTAACATGGGTGCCTTCCAGCCAGCTGAACAGCGCCGCAACGGGAATAGGGGTGCCCAGGACATCCCGAAGCAAGGCATCGAGTGATTCGGACTCTCGGGTGTTCTGCCCTGTGGTGATCTCTGCATGGCCGGCATGCCACTGGATTCGTGCCATGGTATTGCCCAGGGGATTGAGCAAGACCAATTGGCCCTGCTGCGCCGACCCCGACAGCTCAAATGATGCCGAAAATGACTGAGACGCCTGTTCTTCTACCTGCAATGCAAGGCGTCCTGTCCACAGCGTGCGCTGTGCGTTCGAAGGCGCGGGCTGCGGCTGGGCGCAGCCTGCCAGCAGCAAAACCACAAATGCCAGCAGGGCTACCAGCCCATGGTGCAACGTTTGGACGGCGCGTTGCGGTTGCCGTCCCTGTGGAATCGCGCGCAACATCAGGGCTTGGCTCCCAGGCGTTTCAGCGTGTCTTTGAGCGTTTCGTTGTCTGGATTCAGGCGCAAACCTTCGCGCCAGACGCTGGAGGCGCGCGCACGGTCGCCGGTGGACCAGAGGACTTCGCCCAGGTGGGCTGCAATTTCGGCATCGGGCCGGGTCTTGAAGGCGGCCGATAGCAGCCGCAAGGCCTCTGCGCTGTTGCCCAGGCGGAATTCAACCCAGCCGAGGCTGTCCGTAATGAAGGGGTCGCCGGGAGCATATTCCAGCGCCTTGGCGATCAGACCCTTGGCCTCCTCCAGGCGCAGCCCACGTTCGGCCAGCGAGTATCCCAAGGCGTTGTAGGCGTGGTGGAAATCGGGTTGCCGCGCAATCAGCTGCCGCAGCAACTGTTCCATCATGACCGCATCGCCCGTCTTCTCGGCCAGCATGGCCTGGTCGTAGACCATTTCGTTGTCGTCCGGATTCTGCGCCACCAGTTCGGTCTGAACGGTCAGGGCTTCCTTGTACAAACGCATTTCCTGCAGAAGCTGCACCTCTGCCTGCAGTTTCAGGCGGGTCTGGTCGGGGGTACTGCCTGGAAGGCCGCGAAGTAGCGCGCGCGCTTCTGAAAGTTTTCCCTGCTGTGCGAGCAACGACGCTCGGCGCCGCTGCGCGCTGATCATTTCTTCGGAATTGTCAATGCGTGCGAGCCACGATTCCGCTGCCGCGTAGTCCTTTTTCTTTTCGGCAAGCTGTGCATAGAGAAGGTAGGCTTGGGTCAGGCCGCGCCGCTGTATGTGGGGATCTGACGTGGCCGCATTGGCCAGCTCGATGTAGCGCTGCAGTGATTTTTCTGCATCGGGCAGTCGATTGTCCTGGAGTTGCAGTGTTGCAAGGGCAAGCCACGCTTCCCTGAAGTCGGGCTTGTCGCGCGTCACGGTCTCCAGTTGCTGGCGTGCGGCAGGGTAACGTTGCTGGCTTAAAAGGACGCGGGCATATGCCGTGCGCAATTCGGGGGCCGGTTGTTTGGCAAGATGGGCTGTCACCAGCGATTCCGCCTCCCTCACTCCTTCTTCCATCAGTTCCAGGGCCAGCGGCATGGCCACTTCGCTTGCTCCATCCAGCGCGAGGGCCCGGCGCGCCGCATCCAGTGCGCCGGCCTTGTTTCCTGCCGCCAGCCGCATGCGACCCAGTGCGGTCCAGGCGGCGGGCCCAGTGGCGGGGTGGCGAAGTTCATCGGCCAGCGCCTGCTCGACCACATTCGCCGCCAATGTCTTGTCGCTGGCGCGGCCATACATCTGGGGCAGCGCCGAGAGGGCCGCGGCTTTGGAAGCGGGGGGTATCTGCGCCAATTCCTGGCGCAGCAGTTCCGGGGTCTCACCGATCCGGTTGAGCGCAATCAGAATCTGCAGCGTGTAACGGTTGGCTTCGCGCGACTGGGGTTGCGCCTCTTTCCACGCCCGTGCCGCCGCCAAAGCGTAGTCGCCCGACCGGGCTTGCAAGGCAATATCGGCGGCGCGCCGGTACAAGGCGCTGTCTCCGCTGCGCCGTGCGGCTTCCAGCATCAGCGAATAACCAGCACCAGGGTCCCCAGACCGGGTGGTCAGCTCGCCCAGAAAGATCTCATAAAAAAGTTCGGCATCCAGCTGCGCGCCGGGATCGGGGAGGGTCGCGGCTTCGGTGCTGGCGGGGTGCTCTTGATCGCTGTACTGCGCCCATACCGTGGTTGATGCAGCCAACAGAGCGGCAGTGAGGAGGGCGGTTCGAAAGCGATGAGATTGCACCATCGGATCATAATAATCCATGCTTTCAAACCTGTTCCAAAGGCCGCGGCATGCCTGAGCTGCCCGAAGTGGAAGTCACCCGTCGCAGCTTTGCGCAGGCCATTGCCGGGGCTCGGATCGATTCGGTTCGCATGGGCAAGCCATTGCGGTGGCCGCTGGGATGTGATCCGCAATCGCTGGTGGGGCGCAAGGTGCTCTCGCTGCGCCGGCGGGGCAAGTATTTGCTGGCGGATCTGGACTGCGGCATGTTGCTTGTGCATCTGGGGATGTCGGGCAGCTTGCGTTTCAGCAGCGATCTACCTCCTTTTGGGGCGCATGACCATTTCGACATGGTCACCTCTCAAGGGACCCTTCGTCTGCATGATCCCCGGCGTTTTGGTGCTGTGGTGTTTGCGGCAAGCGAGCAGGACGCGGTCGCCCAGAAGTTGCTTGGCAGTTTGGGAATGGAGCCGCTGTCCGATACTTTTACGTTTCCCGCCTTCGCGGCGGGACTCAAGGCGAGTCGAGCGCCGATCAAGCAGGTGCTGCTGGCGGGCCGGCTGGTCGTGGGTGTGGGCAATATCTATGCGTCCGAGGTGTTGTTTCTTGCCGGCATTCGGCCCACTGTTGCCGCGCAGCGCATCGGCCCCGTGAGGGCGCGCAGGCTTTTTTCCGCCATCACGACGGTGCTTGCGCGCGCAGTGGAACTGGGGGGCAGCACATTGAAGGATTTTTCCAGTGCCGACGGGATGGCCGGGCATTTTCAGCATGCGGCGGATGTCTATGGTCGCGACGGCGCCCCTTGCCATCGCTGTGGCACGGCCATCCAGCTGCTTCGCCAGGGGCAACGCAGCAGCTATTTTTGCCCCCGCTGCCAGCGTGCATGACGCCGGGCGGATGGCAATCGCCCTGGGGATCGCTCCCGCGGTGCAGGCAATGCTATATTTTGTGCCTACCTGCATGTAGGTCATTCATCGCACTTCGGGAGCAAAGTGGGACCATCCTTCAACGAACAGTTCGACCAGCATGGTGCCTGGCGGCGTGAGTTTGCCCACCAGATTCACCGTCTGTCCGAGTGGATGACCGACCACGAGCTCATGGACGCTGCGGTGCAGGAGCGGCTCCATCGCCTGGAAGCCCAGGTGCGCAGCGACAAGGTGATGGTGGCTTTCGTCGCGGAGTTTTCGCGTGGCAAATCCGAGCTGATCAATGCCATTTTCTTTGCTGACTACGGCCGCCGCATCATGCCTGCCAGTGCCGGCCGCACGACGATGTGCCCCACGGAATTGGGCTACGACACTTCATTGGCTCCCAGTCTGCGGCTGCTGCCCATCGATACCCGCTTGCAATTGCAGGGACTTGCTGAATGGCGCGTGAAGCACGATCGCTGGGTTGAGATCCCGCTGGATGTGAACAATGCGGATCAAATCGCCAAAGCGCTTGAGAAGGTCGCAGAGGTTCGGAAAGTCACACTGGACAACGCCCGGGCGCTGGGGTTCTGGCACGATGAGCTGGCGGATGACAACCCCGTTCCTGATGCCGATGGCTTGGTGGAAGTGCCGATGTGGCGACACGCCATCATCAATATTCCCCATCCCCTGCTCAAGCAAGGGCTGGTGATTCTTGATACCCCCGGGTTGAATGCGGTGGGTGCCGAGCCCGAGTTGACCGTCAATCTCATCCCGCAGGCCCATGCGGTGGTCTTCATCTTGAGTGCGGACACGGGGGTCACCCGTTCGGACTTGTCCATCTGGCGCGAGCATCTGGCAGCGTCCCCGGACAGTCTTGACGCGCGGCTGGTTGTGCTGAACAAGATCGACACCCTGTGGGATACGCTCAATTCGCAGGACGAAATACTCGCGCAGATGAACCGGCAATGCATGACCTCTGCCGACATGCTGGGCGTGCCGCTGGCGCAGGTGGTGCCGGTTTCTGCGCAAAAGGGGCTCGTTGCAAAAATCACATGTGACGATCTGCTGCTTGAATCCAGTGGCCTGACCGTGTTGGAGGAGGCGCTAGCCAAGGGGATCATGGGGCGCCGCCAAGCCATCTTGCGTGCTGCCGTAGCGACGGGGGTGGCGGGGCTGCGTGCCGAGACTTCGCGTGTGATCAATATTCGTCGCCGGGATCTGGACGACCAGATGGCGGAACTGCGAAGTCTCCGGGGCAAAAATGCGTCGGTGATCGAGTCGATGCGCCACCGTGTGGTGCAGGAACAGCGCGAGTTCGATATGAGCACCGCCAAGATTCAGGCGGTTCGGGCGGTGCATCTGAAGTTGCTGCGGGACGTTTTCCATCAGTTGGGGGCCAAGTCTCTCAAAGTGGAGTTGGCCGATTTGGCGCAGACGCTTCAGCAAAAGGGCTTGAAGTTGGGTGTGCGAAAAATCTATGCCCAGACCTTTGACAAACTGAGGGGCACCCTGGACAAGGCGCAGGCATCCGGCATTGAAATTCAGGCGATGTTGGGCGGCACGTTTCGCCAGCTGAATGCGGAATTTGGTTTTTCTCTGCAGGTACCGCCCCCTCCGCAGCTCGAACACTTTGCTGAAGATCTCTCGCAGATTGAACAAAGCCATTTGCAATATCTGGGTGTTGGCAATGTCTTAAAGCTTGTGCAGCCGGAATTCGCCGATCGTTTGGTTCGTGCCTTGGCCATGCGTTTGCGCACGGTGTACGAGTCGGCGGCAAATGACCTGGAGTTGTGGAGCAAGTCCGCAACGGCCCAACTGGATGCCCAGTTGCGTGAGCGTCGCCGCAGTTTTGCACGGCGCATCGAGGCCGTCGACCGGATTCAGCACGCTGCCACGGGTCTGGTGGAGCGGATTTCCGAGATCGAGGCGGGTGAAGAGGAACTCATTCAATTGGAACGACGCTTGACCGAACTGACAGCCCAGTTGATAGCACTGCCCGTCCTGGCCGAAGGTACAGAGGACACAGGGCTTATGCCTGCATGAGTCTATCTGCAACGGATGTCGCCACGCGAGTTGTTCGGTGGCAATCAATCCATGGACGCAATCACTTGCCTTGGCAGCAGACGCGCGATCCGTATAGGGTCTGGCTGTCTGAAATCATGCTGCAGCAGACACAGGTCAGCACGGTGCTGGGGTATTACGCGCGATTCCTGGAGCGTTTTCCCGATGTAAATGCATTGGCCGCAGCACCGCAGGATGATGTGATGGCGCTCTGGAGCGGCCTTGGCTACTACAGCCGTGCACGCAATCTGCACCGCTGTGCCCAGAGCGTGGTCAACGAGCATGGCGGTCTTTTTCCCCGCAGCGCGCAGGTGCTGGCCACCTTACCCGGCATTGGGCGTTCGACGGCCGGAGCGATTGCAGCTTTCTGTTTTTCGGAACGCACCCCCATTTTGGACGCCAACGTGCGAAGGGTGCTGACACGCGTGCTGGGCTTTGATGCCGATCTGGCTTTGAGTCGGAATGAGCGCGCATTGTGGTCGCATGCGCAGTCCTTGCTGCCCTCTGTGGACATCGACTCGGCCATGCCGCGCTACACCCAGGGATTGATGGATTTAGGGTCAAGCCTGTGCACACCGCGCAATCCAGCCTGCCCACAGTGTCCTTTGCACACCTTGTGCGTTGCACACCGTGAGGGGGCGCCCGAGCGCTATCCCGTCAGAACGCGCACGCTCAAGCGCTGCTCTGAATCGTGGTGGCTTCTGGTGCTCCAAGATCCCGTGGGGCGGGTCTGGTTGTCTCGCCGTCCTGCGTCGGGCATCTGGGCGGGGCTGTATTGCGTGCCTGTGTTTCCGCTGCGCTCGGATGTGTTGGTGTTTCTCGATGGCGCAGGGCCAATTTCAGTGCAAACCATGGAGGAAGTGGCACCTTTCCTGCATGTGCTGACCCATCGGGATCTGCATTTGCATACCGTCATCGCTCGTCAATATGGTCAAGCAACGCCAGACGATGGTGGTGCGTGGTGTACTGCCGAACAGTTCGGAGCACTGGGCCTTCCGGCACCCGTTCGCAAACTGCTGGCAGGGCTGTAGATTCAGCAGGACGCCGCTTGGATGCGCGCGTTCAACGGCCGTCCAGTTCCCGATGGCGTCGCAATACGGTCCATCGGTCGCTGAATACGTGGGCCAATTGCTCCACGAGATAGACCGATCGGTGCTGACCGCCTGTACACCCGATGGCTACCGTCACATAGCTTCGGTGGTTTCGGTCCAGCATCTCCAGCCAGTGCGATAGGAACTGCTCGATGTGCAGGCGCATCAGCGCCACATCTGGCTGTTGCCGCAGAAATTCTGCGACGGGCGCGTCCAGTCCTGTCAGGTCACGCAATGCCGGTTCGTAATGTGGGTTGGGGAGCATTCGGACGTCGAACACATAGTCGGCGTCCACTGGGATTCCGCGCTTGAAGGCGAACGACTGGAAAACCAGTGTCAGTTGCCCTGGCGCCGCCGGGATCAGATCCTTGACGTAGCTTTGAAGCTGGGAAGCCCTTATCGTGCTGGTGTCAATGACATGTGCCTGCTCACGGAGGTCGGCCAGCAACTCGCGCTCCAGCTCAATCACCTGTGTGAGTGCCCGCCGGCCGTCTGGAGTGTCGTCATGCGACAAAGGGTGGCGGCGCCGCGTTTCAGAAAAACGTCGAACCAGGGTCTCCGTGGTGGCATCGAGGAAGATGGACTGAATGATCACCCCCTGGTTTCGCAGGCGTTCCAGTTCCCGCGGCACCTGCGGCAGCGACGTGGCGCTGCGCACATCCATGGCAATGGCCACGCGGTTTCCGTGGTGCTTGTGCTCCAGAGCCACAAAGGCGGGGAGCAGTTCGGGGGGCAGGTTGTCTACGCAGTAATAGCCCGCATCTTCCATGGCGTGCAGTGCCACGGATTTTCCGGAACCGGACATCCCTGTGATCAGCACAATTTCCAAGGACATGAACTTCAGCTTTTATGCAGGGTGTTTGCCAGGCTCAGCATTTCGCTTGCATGGGCCAGGCTGGTGCCTGTTGGGCGTTCACCGCCCAGCATGCGGGACACTTCCACCACGCGATGCTCGCCTAGAACGGGCGTGACTGTGCTGGTGGTCCCGGCTGAATTTCGCCGCTTGGACACCATGAGATGGTGATCGGCATAGGCCGCCACCTGCGGCAAATGGGTAACTGCGAGCACCTGCCGGTCGCGCCCGAGTTGCCGCATCAAACGCCCCACGGTTTCGGCCACGGCCCCGCCGACGCCCGAATCGACTTCGTCAAAGACCAAGGTGGGAGCCGTGCCGAGTTCGCTGGTGGTCACAGAAATCGCCAGGGAAATTCGTGACAGTTCACCGCCAGAAGCGACCTTGCCGATGGGGCGGGGAGTCATGCCGGGGTGACCCGCCACGAGAAACGCGATGTCGTCCAATCCATGGAGCGCCGGCGCAGAGGTTCTTGTCACCGATACCTCAAAAATGCCTCCCGTCATGCCCAGGCCCTGCATTGCCTGTGTGATGGCTGCAGACAGTTGGGGCGCTGCCCTTGCTCGCCTAAGGGAAATGGCTCGTGCAACCGATTGGTAGGCTTTGGCGCTGCTCGCTTCCGCAGCTTCCAGGCTGGCGAGGTCGGCTGCAGCGTCCAGTTGCTGCAGCTCTGCTTTCCATACTTGCAGCAAGGCGGGCAATTCCGCGGGTTGGCGCTTGTAGCGCCTCGCCAGCGTCATCCACTGTGACAGGCGCACGTCGAGATCGACGAGGCGGTCCGGGTCCAGCTCGGTGTGTCTCAGATAGGCTTGTAACGATCGGATGACATCGCTGGTCTGCGCAAGACTGGATGAGAGGATGTCGGCCAGTTCGCTGAAAGCGGGTTCAAGCTGCTCCTGGCTATGCAAAAGTGAGGCAGCGCGCGTCAGGCGGGAGTGTGCGCCCGACTCCTCCACTTCGAGCGCCGTAAGTGCACCTTGGGCGGCTTCCAGCAGTGTATGGGCGTGCGAGAGCCGTTTGTGCTGCGCTTCCAGTTCGGCCCATTCATGTTCCGCGGGTGCCAGTTTGCTGATTTCCGCAATTTGCCATTGCAGCCGCTCGCGCTCTTGCTGGCGGGTTGTTTGTGCGGTGCGCGCATCCTCCAGGATCTTCTGGTCGGCACGCCATTTTGCCCAGCATGCAGCCAATTCCTGCAGCGAGATGCCTGCATAGGCGTCAAGCAAACCCCGCACGGAGTCCGGGCGGGTCAGGCTTTGCCATGCGTGCTGCCCATGGATATCCAATAACTGATCCCCGAGGAAGCGCAGTTGTGTTGCGGTGGCCGGCGTGCCATTGATCCATGCGCGGCTTTTTCCTTGGGTGTCAACGGTTCTGCGCAGGAGTAGGCTGTCGTTGGTTTCGACTCCTGCTTCCTCGAACCACGGCTGCAAGTGGCTGGGGCAATCGAACTCTGCGCACACATCCGCATGGGGGGCGCCTTCGCGCACGTATCCTGCATCCGCGCGTGCACCCAGTGAAAGTTGCAGAGCATCTACCAAAATCGACTTGCCAGCACCCGTTTCCCCAGTCAGCACGGTAAAGCCTGTCTCAAGATCAAGCGCCAGTTCTTGAACGATCACGAAGTCTCGCAGGGTGATCCGCTTGAGCGCCATGTTCAGGAGCCCCCTTCGTTCCAGCGCAACTTTTTGCGAAGGGTGGCAAAGTAGTTCCAGCCGTGCGGGTGCAAAAACCGGACGCTGTGCTCGGAGCGCTGCACGAGAATGCGATCACCATGCAGCAGTGACGCCAGTGACTGCATGTCGAAATTGGCGCTGACGTCCCTGCCGCTCACGATCTCGACCGCCACTTCGGTGGCATCGGACAAAACGATCGGGCGGTTTGACAGGGTATGGGGTGCAATGGGAACCAGCACCCATCCGGGAATGGATGGGTGAAGCATGGGGCCTCCAGCGGACAGCGCGTACGCCGTTGACCCCGTTGGCGAAGCAATGATCAACCCGTCAGCCCTTTGATTGGCAACCAATCGCCCGCCCACCTCCACGCGCAGCTCCACCATGCCGGAGGTGGCGCCGCGATTCACCACCACATCGTTCATGGCCAGGGCTTCAAAAACCGTGGTCTGCTCCCGAACCACCCGCGCTCGCATCAGGGGGCGCAAGTCTTCTTCATACTCTCCACACAGCATGGGAGTGAGTGCCATCTGGTAACTGTCGAAGGGGATGTCGGTAATAAAACCCAGGCGTCCCTGGTTGATCCCGATCAGCGGGGTGCCGTAGCGTGCCAGCCGACGCCCGATGCCCAGCATGGTGCCGTCTCCCCCCACTACCAGGCCCAGATCGCATTGGGTGCCAATGGCGTCGACGTCCAAGGCGGGGTAGTCGGTCAGGTTGGCATTGATGGCGGTTTCTTTTTCAAGCACCACCTGGCATCCCAGGCGGACCAGAAACTGCGCGATCTCTCCCAGGGCGTGGCGAGAGCTGTCGGTCATGCCGCCGGCAGCCGTTGCCTGATACTTGCCGATAAGCGCAACATGGCGGAAATTGGACGTCATCGCGAAATTACATCATTAAAATCACCCCATGCTCGATGACCGTGCCAAGTTGTTGCTGAAAGCGCTGGTCGAGCGCTACATCGCCGATGGGCAACCCGTGGGTTCGCGCACCCTTTCGCGTGCGTCCGGCCTGGAGCTCTCTCCGGCAACGATACGCAATGTCATGGCGGATCTCGAGGAACTGGGATTGATCGCCAGCCCGCACACGTCCGCTGGCAGGATCCCCACGGCGCGTGGCTACCGCTTGTTTGTGGACACTATGCTAACGGTGCAACGTGATCCATTGACGCCGCCACAGCTGGCGCCAGAGCAGCCGCAAAAAGTGATTGCCAATGCGGCACACCTTTTGTCAAACCTCTCGCAGTTTGTGGGTGTGGTGATGGCACCGCGTCGTACCTCCGTGTTCCGTCACATCGAATTTCTCCGGCTTTCAGAGCGCCGGTTTCTTGTGATCATTGTTTCACCTGAAGGTGATGTGCAAAACCGTGTCATCTTCACCGATGTGGACTATTCCCAGTCGCAGTTGATCGAGGCAGCCAACTTCCTGAATGCACACTATGCTGGCCTGGCCATAGAGCAGGTGCGGGAAAGGCTCAAGGCAGAGGTTGACATGCTTCGCGGGGAGATCGCGTCATTGATGCAGGCTGCTGTCAACGTTAGTTCGGAGGCGCTTTCCGAAGCGCAGGATGAGGTTGTCATTTCGGGCGAAAGAAATTTGTTGGCCGTGAGCGATTTTTCCAGTGACATGGGCAACCTTCGCAGGGCCTTCGATCTGTTCGAGCAGAAGACGCAGATACTGCGTCTTCTGGACATCTCCAGCCAGGCTGAGGGTGTCCGTATCTACATCGGCGGTGAAAGCCAGGTGGTGCCGTTTGAAGAGCTTTCGATCGTCAGCGCGCCCTACGAGGTGGATGGCCGGGTGGTAGGCACTCTGGGAGTGATCGGCCCCACCCGTATGCCGTATGACAGGATGATCCAGATCGTCGACATTACCTCCAAGCTGGTGTCCAACGCGCTGAGTTACCGCAAATAAACGCCCTACAATACTTGCGGTGTCCCGTTTGATTCAGTGTTGGTGCGAGGGGCGTTAGCTCAGTTGGTTAGAGCAGAGGACTCATAATCCTTTGGTCGACAGTTCAAGTCTGTCACGCCCTACCAAGCTAGATAAGGAAAGCCTGCTATCAATGCGGTAGCGGGCTTTTTTCTTTCCCGTCCGATGTAAGGGCGGATGTAAGACGATTTCGGCAATGCCACCCAGCACCAGACAAAAGAAAAGCCCCACGGTGAGGGCTTGTGGTGGTTGCAGAGGTGCCCCTCAAATCAGTGCGCGCCGGGTGCGCAGGTCCACCACTTTGCCGGGTTGCTTGCGGGGCATTCGGCCAGCTGCGCGCAGTTCATCTTCCAGGCGGCCAATTTCATCCGCGTAGAGCTCCAGGCGGTCCAGCAGGGCCACGGTGAGGGGGGTCAGCTCTGGTGAGGTCCAACCGTGTTCCATGAGTTCGCCGGTGGGCATGGTTGCCAGTGTCTCGGTGGTGGTGTCGAAGTCGGTCACGGTCCCGTGTTCTGAGGTCGTTTGCATGGTGTGGTTTGTGTTGGTTGACATGACGCCTATTGTGACGAATAGGCAGCGCTTATCAAACTACACTTTTCGCTTGAAACCTATGCTGTTAGATGACTTTGCGCTATGTAAATTATAGCAATCTAACGTGTTAGACGAGGGGCGCGCGAGGCAGGCGCGAGCTTAAAAACGGGTGACCCCCACCCCACCACGGGGGACTGGACCAACCCACCGCACCCCCGCCCCCACCCCTTATCTCTGGCTCTGTATTGGGGTGGTATTTTCAGTTTTCGCGTGTTAAATATGATGCTTAACAGGAGGGCGCGGCATGGATACCCAGCACATTGGCAAGGCAGAGGTCATCAACTGCGAGTTTGAATACGAATGCCCGCTTGACTGGTTCAAGTTAGCGACCACTTACGATGCGAGCGTTCGAAACTGCGGTGCCTGCAATAAGGATGTGTACTTCTGCCGGGATACTGGGCAACTGGTGCTCCTGCTGCGGTACATCCCGGATGCCTGCGCGGCCATGCATGTGGGCAAGACCGTCACCATTGACGCCAGCAGAATTAGGACGGGGATACCAACCTACCCACGCTTCCAGGATAAATAGGAATTAATCGTAGTCTTCCATCGCATGATTGATGGTGCGCTGGGCGTGGTCAGATCACGGCATGGCACCTGAGTTGGTTTCGGCGCTGCTGGGTGGAATCGTGCATTGCGAAAGTAAAGCCTGCGCTGTCTCCAAACATATCTTTTGGTCGAGCCCGCGAGGGGGATGCCCCTCGAAATGGCTCAATATGCGCTGTGCCATTGCAACCACCGTTGGCTTCTTGATCCGGTAGAAATCTCCATCCACGTCACCTAACACCGCATACGGGAGTTGTAGAACCCAAAACGCGACGGTCGGGGGGTATTTGTTGTTGCGGATACCGCGCAGAAACCCATTCTCTACAAACCACCGAGCGAATTTCTTGTCCGGCAGACCAAGTGCTGAAATGCCTGCGCGCCCTAACAGGTTACGCCTCCACGTCAGAAAATACTCCCGAGCACGCCAATATGTCGAGTCGGGCACTTCACTGACCCCAGATACGCAAGGGTGTTTTGGCCACGGCGCACCCAATGCATCAAAGTACACCCGCCCGCCTGATGGCGACTTGTAGAAAAACACCGTCGCGTTGCACACTGGGCATCGCGCTTTGGGGTTGACCCAACTGCCGGGGGTCAGCGGCCACGCTAGGGCTTGGGAAAGGCCCGCGCTGTGCCCGTGGAATGTCCCACCCCAACCACAGTCGCAGTCGGGGGCGTGGTTCCAAGCGTTACACCCCATAGCGTGAATCCTCCCCGACCCATGCTACTTCATACCGCACGGGCTAGTGCAGGTCATCAAGCCCCAAGGTGTAGGCCACCCCTGCATCAATAACCGCTTGGGCCTCGGTGAGTAGCACGCGGGCTTGCAGAGCATCTTTGCGAAGTTGCTGATACGCTGGGCCTTGTACCTGCTCAAACGCTTGGGCAATGTGCCCGGCGACAGTGCAAGCCATTAATATCAGGTACTCGGCGGTTGTGTGCCCCTTGGCAGCGAGATTTGCCTCCGTGTGCGGTGACATGTTGGGGTAGCGGTTGGCTGCTTGAATGACGCCCATCACTTCGGCGCGGGTCTGTTCGCAGCCTTGAGCAGCCAGCTTTTCGGCTGCGTCTTGAATCCACACCAGAGTAGAGATAACGTCCCATGTCCGGCCGATGCCGATGCCGAGGCCGAGGCCGTCATCCTTCGGAAAAAACGCATCACGCAGACGCGCGGCTGGTTGGTTATGCCAGCGTGCTGAGCGCATTACATGCGCAAGGGATGAGAGCAGGTCTGTAAGTTGCAGTAGGCGTGCTGACATGTCACGCGCTGATGGTTGGGAAGAACCGCAGCCGTAGTGAAGCCCATCGCTCTGTCGGACCGTGCGTTTGTTCGTGTCTGCCTTCATCAAGGCCATCAGTGCCTGGGCACGTGCTGGGGACATGATGCCCTCTAAGGCAGGGCTACCATCGTTGAAGTCGAACACGACGTGTGCGGGTGCCATGAGAGCGGCGGCGGTTGTGGTGCTGGTGGAGTCTTGCATCATTAGGTTCCTTTGTCAGTGGGGTTGCGTGAGGGTGTGAAGGCGTGGGCGGCCACGCGGGCGGCGTGTTACCGGGCTACTCGGGGGCAACCACAACGTGGTCGGTTTTCCGTGGACGCGGCGCAGGATGCGCTGCCAGCCCAGTGCGTGGAGTGCGGGGGCGAGTCGCTGCATGTCCGTGCCGGTAATGCGCTGCAGGGTGGTCGGTGTGAGTGCGGTTGGCTTTGGGTAGGGTAGTGAAGCCCACCACGTGGCCACGGTGGACATACGACGGGCCAGACGGCGCCGGGCTCGCGCAGTTGGGATAGGGGCGGTCAGTTGCTTGGGTCGTTTCATGTCGTTTGTGCAGGGTGTGCAGGGTGTGCAGGCATGGGAGGGCTTCTTTTCTCTTTTCTCTCTTTTCTCTCTTTCTTTTTTCTAAAGAGAAGGGGGGGGGCTTGCCTGCAAACCCTGCAAACCTGCACGTTTTGGTTGTTTTCCCTCTGTAGCAGGGCGTGCAGGCAAGGCGCCCGCACCCTGCACACTTCATGCACAAAGTGCTGCGCCGGGGTCATAGAGTTGCCCCGAAGTCGTCCCCGTCAGACGGTCGCCAGTCAAAGCGGAGCACCGGCCGGGTGCCATAAGTAAACTCTTGGTACAAAACACCCATGGCGTGCAGGATTGGCTGCACGCGGCGTAACGCATCCAATAACGCCCGCTCGGTCTTCGGAATGGGTGAGTCACGGTCCCAAGGATCTGGGCGCGGTAGCAGCCCAAGCAAGACACTGGGGCGAATCAGGGCGCCTAGCCCCTCGGTAGTGTTGAACACGGCGGCCGGTCGCGGGCGCCTCATGATGTGGCGTAGGCCGGGTTCGCTATCGTCCTTGGGCCAAGACTGCACACCCTTGATCGCGGCGCAGACCTTGAGCAGGAACACATCCCCCGATGCGCTACGCCGCGCCATGGCCTCGCGCAGTGCATCCACGATCTTGAGGAACCCACCCGGCGGGTAACCGGCTGCACAGAGCATGGCCTCCCCGGTCTGGTCGAAGGTCACCAGTCGGTGTTTCCACCCTTTGCGCTGGCGAACCTCGGGCAATGTGCGCAACGTCGCGGCCTTCAGCGAATACAGCGCGCCAAGGAGGGCGGGGAGGCGTGCCTCTGTCATGGTGCGGATTTCTCCCTCGCTGAGAACCTCACGGTTCGCGTTGGGCCGGAAATCGAAACGCAGTGTACGGTTCTGCAGGTCTGGCTGCGTGCAGACAGGGCTTACAGCGGTGATTGCTACGGGGCGCAGGAGATGTAGGGCGGCGGTCTCCGTTTGCTCGTACAACTTGCGCACCGTTAACGTACCGCCCGTGCTGGCCATGCACAGGGTGTCTGCCGTGGCCTTGTCGAAACGGCTCACGTTATCCATAGACAGCACGTATTGCTGCTGGGCCACTGCCGCGATGTCTTCCGTCTTGGCACCACAGGTGCGCAGCCCGTGTTTTGATGGTGGGTCAATCAGCCCCACGTCGTGCTCGGCTGCTGTGCTTTTCCCCGACCCTGCCGGGCCGACGTATTCGCACACCGGGTGGGTGGTTTCCGGATCGAGCCGATCAAGTGCGACCGCAGTGCGAATCACTGCCTGATCCGTTGGTGTTTGGAACAAGGCTTCAAAGTACCCCATGCAATGTGCGAGTGCTGCGCGTGCGTCTCCGTCAAAAGGTTCTGGGTCTGGCAGTTCGCCCGCGCCCGCGCCGCGCCGGAATAGAGGGGTGTCTTGCGACTCGTCCACCTGCGCCCACCCTTGCGGGTCAATGCGGACGATGCGGCCCGGTCCCAGGTCCACGTAGCGAGCGTCTCCGTCCTGCGCTACGCGAAGTGCAACAGAAGTCACTTGACCTGCCCGTTTGGCCTTTGTGCGTAGTTGCGCCTCGAACATTACGATTGCCTGCTGACTGGGTGCTTTGCCGCCGCCAGCCGCTGCCGTGGTCAAAATCAGATCGTTGGCTGTCCCGCTGCCGCTGCGGACCACTTGGCGGCACGTGCGCCCGTCCTTCGTGTAGGTTTCGACGTAGTTCAAGACGCCGTCTTGATCAACGATGGGGCGCAGCGCGCCCGACACGACGGCTGAGGTGAGCCCGGTAGTAGTCGGCGCTTCGTGGCTTGCTTGCTGATGTGCTCGGCCCAAGACGATGGGGGATTTGATCTTGCCCCGATGCGGGCAGGCAGCACAGGCGGCTGAATGGCTGCCAAACTCGCTGCACGTGGTTGGCCCAGCACCCCAAGCCGCCATTTTTCGGGCCGTGTTGCGTGGGTCGTACTCGGGGTGGTGTTTGCTGACGTCATCGGCCAGCCCATCAGGCCCCGCGCAGTGCTTCACGATGCCCAGCATGGCACGCCAATATGGTTCCGTCACCTTCTGCTGGTTATCGGGCTCAGCCGCCCAGCGGACCGCCTCACACTCTGCGCGGATCAATTCAAAGTCGGCCGGCGCGGAGTCGTACTGCTGCAGCACATCGGCGTTGACGCTCAAGTCATACACCCGCGAGGACGCAACTGGGCCGCTGGCCCCTTGGGCCGCAGCCGCGATCTCGTCGGGGTCGGCGGGATGGTTGCCCATGACGGTAGGAGGTGGGCGCGAGTGTCGCGTCCCGACGGGACAGCTTGGGAGATACGAGCGCCGTGTCGCATCTTTGGCCCCGGTGTCCCCGATGCCGCCAGACAGAGCTTGCAAGCCTGCCCACACTCCCTGGGTGTACTCTTGCCCACCATCTGTAATGCGCGACAAGGGCACGACGTAACGAAAGCGCGGTGCGTCCGGTGCCCAGTTGTAGGTGGGGGCCTTGAGGTAAATCCATCCCTTGCGGCCCAGTGCAGCATCCAAGGTGGCAATCTGTTCTGGCGTCGCAGAGTCCACATCCAGAACGACAGCCCAGACACCTTTATGCGCGGCACCCGCAGCCATGCTTACGCCGGGCTCCAAGTTGTCACGCATCACACCGATGCCGAACATGGCTGCTTCCTCTTTGGCGCGCACCTCGTGCACTGCCGCGAGTTTCTCCAGTACCGCACGGGGGGCGTCAGCCTCTATGAATCCGCTAACCCTTGTGGCCTTCACGCTGTCGAATAATGGCACCTTGTAGCGCGAGCTGCCTCGCGGGTATGCTTCGCCATCCCAGCTCTCAGCTTCGGCGTTTTGCAGCGGTTCGGGTGTTACAGCACCCCCCGCTGTTTTTGTTTGAGCGGCCATCGCCGACCACTTACTCATCAGCACCCTCCTTACCGTTCACGTGCTTCGCTGGCACGTCCACAACGTTGCCGGGCTCCACCAGTTCGGCGCTGATGCCGCCACGGTGGATGATGAAGTTAAACACCGGCAGGTTTGCGTATGGGTCTGCTTTCTGGGCAAGGCGGACGCGGTCGGCGTTCTCGATGATGCGCAGCGGATGCTTGATCAGGTCGGCTGCTTCGAGTGGGTCCAGGCTGTCCACATCAACCACTATGCGGTCCAGCAGTTTTTGCGCCAGCTTTCGGGCCTTGGGCACCAACAGTTCGCCTTTGAGTGCCATTCGCTCAGCAGTGGCGTCGATGGCTTCAGCATGGGCAGCAACAAAGTCGGCTGCGTCGGCTTGTGTGAGTTCCAGCAGGCCCGCCACCCCGGCCATATCGGGAGGGTCGTACTCTGCAACCAGCCGGATACGCTCGGCCACCGTCTTTTCGTAGTGGGTCAGGTCAGACATTGGCGCTGCCCTCGGCTCCAGTGATACGGCGGATTTCTGCCACGGGCCATGCAAGGCGACCATTGATGCGTAAGGGGCGCAGGGGACCGTGCTCGAAGCAGGCCCAGCCCCGCATGGTCTGGGGTCGGCGATTCAAATAGTGCGCGGCTTGCTCAGTCGTTACGTTGGGTTGCGTGACTGATTCAAGCGGCGGGAATCGCAGGACCGCGGATGCAGCGCCGGGCAGTTGGACGCTGTTTTGCGTAGGCTGTTTCTCGGGCATGTTGTCCCCCATGTGGGTTTGTTGAACATGGCCGCGAGTTTGTTTTTTTGTGGCTCTTTCGTGGTCACACGTATTTGCCGAAAAATAGGATCACCTACGGCAACGGCTCCCATCCGTTCACTGGGGCGTTGTCGGCTGTTCTGCTGCTGATACCCCCTGCTCGATACCCCGACATACTGATCAGCTGGGCACAGAAGTCGGTTAAGTAGGTACGCTGGTCTCGCCCGTTCTTCCACTGCGGCAGATGGGCGTCAACTTTTGCAAGGGTGTTGCGGACTTGAGCAAGCAGTAACGCCTGTGCCGTTTTAGCTTTTGGTCCGGTGCGTCCCTGTGGGGTGGCTTCTATAAGTCCCGCCATTGCTGGGTAAAACGCCACCTCGTGCGCAAGGGCGTCCAAAAGCGCGTCAACTGTTGCCGCTTCGGTTTGAGTAACCCAACTTTCAAACCCCGGCATTTTGCGCATCAGGTCTGCAATTTGTGCCTTATACGCATTGAGCAACTCAATGGATGCGTCTGAGGCATTCGGCACGTTCACAGGTGACTCCTTCGGCGGTCTTCCCCGTTTCGGCTTTTGCATATCGCCGTTCACTGCACCACCACGCGCAGCGCGCCCGGCGCGGCCTTGGCATCAAACACAATCCCGGCCTGTTCCAGAATCCACGCCTCGATGCGCTCATGGTGTACGCGCAGCAGGTCAAGCGGTCGCACGCGGTAGTGCTTTTCCGCTGTGGCGCTCGGCTTGTGGCCTTGAATCTGCGCCACCACGCCAGCAGGCACCTCCAGCCACTCCGACAAGGTGCCAAAACTGCGGCGCAGGCCATGCAGGGTCAGGGCATCAATGGCGGCCACCTTGCACGCTCTGTCGTGCGCATGGTTGGGCTCAGTCAGCGGTGTGCCTTTGTTGCGGGGGCTGGAGAACACCCATTCATTACGGCGGGGCAGGGCGGCCAGCAGGTTGTGAACGTAGGGCGTCAAAGGGATAACGCGCTCGCCTTCCACCTTGTCGCGGATAGTTAGGCCCCGCCATTGCGTGTTCAAGTCATCCCAGCGCATCGCCAGCACCTCGCCAGGGCGCGCACCGGTCAGCAGCAACGTTTGCAGGTATGCGGACACGGCAGGGTTGCCGATGCTGCGCACGGCGGCAAACCACGCGGGCAATTGCTCTTTCAGTAGTGAATCGTCCTTTGCCTTCGCCTTGCCCAGTGCCTCGCGGGCCTTCTTGGTTTTGGCGGGGTTCGTGCTGGGCAGCACTGGCACATATTCCGGCTGTTCTGCGCACCAGCCTAAAAACGCTTTCAGCAGGCGCCATGCCAGCCGGGCAGCGGTTGGGCGTGTCTTCGCCTCACGTGCTGCCCATGCCTCGATAACGGCGGGCGTCAGGTCACGCAGCGCCATCGCCATGAGCGGATGCAATGGCCCGGCGATGGTCACACCCCGGCCACGGGTGCCACGCTTGGCCGCTTCGCCACCGGCTCGGGTCAGGCGCGCATGGTCATTGCGGTGCAGGTCGCCCCAGTGTGGGGTGCGTTCGGCCACATAGGCGCCCCATGCTTCGCCCACTGTCACGGCTTGGGATGCGGCCTCTGCGGCGGCGGCTACCAGTGCAGCGGCTTGCGCTTTTGTCGTGGCCACGGCATCGCGTTTCAAGTCTCGCGGGTCTTTGCCTTCATCAATCAGGCGTTGCAGCTCGCGCGCCTTGGCTTGGGCGTCTGGAATGCTCCAAGCGGCAGGGCTCCCAATGGTTAGGCGCAGGTCTTTGCCTAGGTACACGCTCTGGAACACATACGCAGGCTTTCCGGCTGGCGTTGCTCTCAGCCCAAGCCCCGGCGCGGTTGCGTCCCACATGAAAGCCTGTTTCTTGTCGGGCGGGCATTTGAACCCCGAAACCCGGCCAGCGGTGAATGCAATCTTTGCCATGCGGTGCCCCTTGCCGTCTTACATCGACAAGGATGTAAGGGTGGATGTAAGACGATTTGCCAGAAAAAGCCGAATTTCAATCAACGCTTAGGCTGTTCGCTTGTCCAGTGTTTTTTGACTAAGTTGTTGATTTATATTGATTCTATCAGCATCAATCAACGTTGCGAAGTGTGGAATTGGTGGGACTCATAATCCTTTGGTCGTTGGTTCAAGTCCAACACGCCCTACCAATGATTGTCTGCACGATCATGGCCTGCCCTCACGCATTCTTCACGAGAATTTCATGAATCTGGGTCAAGGGGCGTTCCGGGTGCATTACAATTGCACCCATGATTTGGATAGGTAGGTGATGATGCAGGTAATGCAATCACTTATCAGAAGTGGTTTGATTTTTAGATTGCTCTAAATTTCATGCTATAATTCAAAGCTTAGCGGCTGTAGCTCAGCTGGATAGAGTACTTGGCTACGAACCAAGGGGTCGTGGGTTCGATTCCTGCCAGCCGCACCATTTGGTAAGCCTCCCGTCTGAAAAGACGGGAGGCTTTTTCATTTGTGAATTGCTTTTCAGCTTTCATGCAAGATATAGCCATGAGCAAAGCCTTTACCAAGGAAACGGATGTCGAGGATGATGACGAGCTGGCATCGCCTGCGCTTCCGGTCGGTGGAAAAAACTACATCACCCCCCAAGGCTACGCTCGATTGCGGTCAGAGCTCCTCGATTTGATTGACTCCGAGCGTCCCAAGATCGTGGACATCGTTCATTGGGCTGCCAGCAATGGAGACCGATCGGAGAACGGGGACTATCTCTATGGCAAGA
Organism: Acidovorax sp. T1; assembly: GCF_002176815.1. Classification (NCBI taxonomy): domain Bacteria; kingdom Pseudomonadati; phylum Pseudomonadota; class Betaproteobacteria; order Burkholderiales; family Comamonadaceae; genus Acidovorax; species Acidovorax sp. T1. Next base: position 898,611 of record NZ_CP021648.1, read on the forward strand.
AGCGTTTGCGCGAAATTGACCGGCGCATCAGGTTTCTAACCAAGCGATTGGAGATCGCAGAGATCGCCGATCCGGCCATCCACCATGGAAGTGATCAGGTGTTTTTTGGCGCGACCGTCACTTACCTGGAAGATGACAGCGTGGAGCGAACGATCACCATACTCGGAATTGACGAGACAGAAAGCAACCAGGGCCAAGTGAGTTGGATGGCACCGGTCGCGCGCGCGCTCCTGAAGTCCAGGGTTGGGGATGAAATTACATTGGCCGCCCCGGGGGGCGTGCATCGGCTGGAGGTGATGGCTGTTTGGTATCCCGGTAAACCAGCGCAAGAGACCGGGAACTGACGGTGATACTGCCCATCGTTCTGGTTCAGGCCTGGGGAATGATTCGAGACGCTCGAATCACAGCTTGAGTGCGTCGTAGGCCGCGCAATGCTGTTTCAAGGTGAGCTTGGTCTCGCACTGCCACCACGAAGCGCAGGTCTGTGGTATCGAGTGCCACCTCATCATCCATGTCCACATGGGTGATATCGGCTTCCGAGTTGGCCAGTTCTGCGGCCACGCGCGCCAGCACGCCTTTTCCGTTGCTTACGGTAACCACTACCCCGGTCTCGAACATGCGCGAGGGCTCGTCCGACCAGTCCACGGCAATGAAGCGCTCGCTGTCTTTGTGCTGTAGCCGCTTGGCCACGCTGCAATGTGCATTGTGAACCACCAAACCTTCTCCACGGCCCAGATATCCAACAATGCTGTCGCCCGGTACGGGGCGGCAGCAGTGTGCATATTGGACTGAGGCGTTTTCGCTTCCGTCGAGTGTCACTGCGCCCTGGGACAGTGATTCGTGGGATGTATAGCGCTCTCGGGTCATGAGCAGCGCATCGGGCCGGTGCCCATGCTCGGACATCAGCACCATGAGGCGCTTGGCCACAATGCTGGCGATGCGCTTGCCCAGGCCCAGGTCTGTCATCAGTTCGCTGCGCGTGCGGTTTCCTGTGAAGCGCAGCAGCTTGTCCCACAGGGGCTGGGTTTCGGCGTCCATGGGCGGGAGGCTGACCAGACCCTCTGCACGCAGCGCCTGTGTCAGCAGCTTTTCGCCCAGTCCTTCCGACTCTGTCTGTGCTAGTGTTTTGAGATAGTGGCGAATCTTGGAGCGTGCACGGCCCGTGCGTACAAATCCCAGCCATGCCGGATTGGGTGTGGAGACAGGGGCGGTGATGATTTCCACCACGTCGCCGTTTTTCAGCTCGGTGCGCAGAGGCACCAGTTCATTGTTGATCTTGCCTGCTGTGGTGCGGTCACCCACGTTGCTATGGATGGCATAGGCGAAATCGACCACGGTAGCACCGCGTGGCATGGCCATGATCTGGCTTTTTGGTGTGAAGACATATACCGCGTCCGGGAACAGGTCGACCTTGACATGGTCCCAGAATTCAGCGGCGTCCCGGGTTTCGTTCTGGATGTCCAGCAGGGACTGCAGCCATTTGGTGCCTAGGCGCTCGGCCGAGTTGCCTTCACTGTCTTGCGCTTTGTAGAGCCAGTGGGCTGCAACGCCTGCTTCGGCAATCACATGCATTTCGTCGGTACGCATCTGAAATTCGATGTTCACGCCCGAGGGACCGACCAAAGTGGTGTGCAGGGATTGGTAGCCATTGAGCTTGGGGATGGCAATGTGGTCTTTGAACTTCCCGGGTACCGGCTTGTACATCTGGTGCAGGATGCCGAGGGCCGTATAGCAGTCCGTGATGCTGGGAACAATCACCCGAAAGCCATAGATATCGGTGACCTGCGCAAAGCTCAGGTGTTTGATGTCCATCTTCTGGTAGATGGCGTACAGCGTTTTTTCGCGTCCGGCAAGGCGCACCGGCATGCCAATGCGCGAGAACGCCGCATCTACTTCTGCCTGCACCTTCTGCACCAGATCACGGCGCCGGTTGCGCGACTTGTTGATGGCCTTGGAGAGCGTGTGGTAGCGCCACGGATGCAAATGCCGGAAGGAGAGATCCTGCAGTTCGCGATACGTCTGGTTCAAGCCTAGGCGGTGGGCGATCGGTGCGTAAATCTCCAGCGTTTCAGAAGAAATCCGGCCCCATTTGCTGCGCGGCATGTCCGACAGCGTGCGCATGTTGTGCGTGCGATCTGCCAGCTTGATGAGAATCACACGAACGTCGCGCGCCATCGCCAGCAGCATCTTGCGAAAAGACTCGGCCTGGTTTTCCTCGCGCGTATTGAACTGAAGCTTGTCGAGCTTGGTGAGCCCGTCCACGAGCTCGGCCACCGGGGCACCAAAGCGGTCGATCAGGTCGGCCTTGGTCACGCCGCAGTCTTCCATGGCGTCGTGCAGCAGTGCTGCCATCAATGCCTGGGCGTCCAGTTTCCAGCTGGCACACAGCGCAGCGACCGCAATCGGGTGGGTGATGTAGGGCTCACCGCTGTTGCGCAGCTGACCTAGATGCGCCTCGTCGGCGAAGCGGTAGGCCTGCCGTACCAGTTCAATGCTGGCTGGATCCAGGTAATCGAGGCTGTCTGTCAGCGCGGCAAAGCTGGCCGCCGCTGCATTGGCGGCTGCCGCTGACGCACTGACCGTACCCGAAGCGGGGCTGTCACCGGGTCGAATCTGCGTCGCAGAATAGGAATTAAGCACCGCGTTCATAGCCTAAATGTAGCGCGGTCGTGCGCGAGAAGCCCAAGGCGCAAAAAAAAGCACCGCTGTGCGGTGCCATTTGTCCAAGGTGCCAGTCGAAAAGATCAACCGGGAACCTTCTTGAGCATCTCCAGGCCAACCTTGCCTTCGGCGATTTCGCGCAGGGCGGTTACGGCAGGCTTATTGCGGCTCTCGATGCGCGGGGCATGGCCCTGGCTCAGCATGCGGGCGCGGTAGGTGGCGGCCAGCACGAGTTGGAATCGGTTAGGAATCTTTTCCAGGCAATCTTCTACGGTGATGCGTGCCATCGGGTTTCTCCGGGAATCAGGTGATATTGAGCGACTGGAAGGTGTCAGCACGGGCGCGGCGCTGGGCGGCGTACTTGAGTCGCTGGGCGTGAACTACGGCTTTCAGGTCGAAAAGCGCGCGCTCAAACAACTCGTTGATTATAACGAAGTCGAATTTGCCCACCTGGGCCATCTCGATGGCGGCGTTCTTGAGGCGGACTTCGATGACATCCGCCGAGTCTTCGCCTCGGCGCTCCAGGCGCGAGCGCAGTTCTTCCCAGCTGGGGGGCAGGATGAAGACGAGGATGGCGTTGGCAAAGGCTTTCTTGATCTGGAGTGCCCCCTGGAAATCGATTTCCAGGATCACGTCCGATCCCTGCGCGATGCGTTCTTCGATGGCCTTTTTGGACGTGCCGTAGCGGTTGCCATGCACGATGGCCCATTCCACGAAGGTATTGCCTTGCACCATGGCGTCGAATTCCGGCTCTGACACGAAAAAATATTCGCGACCATGCTTTTCCTGGCCACGCGGCGCGCGCGTTGTGTGCGAGATGGATGGGTGAACGTGGGAGTCGAGTTCGAGAAGTGCCTTGACCAGGCTGGATTTGCCAGCGCCACTGGGGGCGGCCACTACAAAGAGATTTCCAGGGTAATCCATGGGTGATGTTCGCTGGGTGCTATCAAAAAATGAGTGTTACTCGATATTTTGTACTTGCTCACGCATCTGCTCGATCAACACCTTCATGTCGACGCTGATGCGCGTGAGGTCCAGGGCCGCCGATTTGGAGCCCAGTGTGTTGGCTTCGCGGTGCAGTTCCTGGATCAGGAAATCGAGACGTTTGCCCACTTCGCCGCCTTTTTGGAGCAAGCGCTCGATCTCGTCCAGGTGCGAGTTCAGGCGGGTGATTTCTTCTGCCACATCGATGCGGATGGCAAAGGCCGTTGCCTCGGTGAGTGCGCGGTCGCGTGCGGCCTCTGGCAGGGTGGAGCCGTCGGTCAGGGCCATGGCCTCTTTCCAGCGCTCCATGAAGCGCTGGCGTTGCTGTTCAACCAGCAAGGGCACCATGGGGCCCGCCTGTTGCGCCAGGCTGCGCAGTTGGCCGAGCCGGTCGTACAGCATGGCGGCCAGACGATCTCCTTCGCGGGCACGCGCCGCCATTAACTGCGCGAGCACCTGCTCTGCCAGGGGCGGCACGGCCTCGCTCCAATCCTCGGGACCCGCGCTGGCGTTGGCGCACAGGCGCAGCGCATCGGCGACCGTGAGGGGCGCGGCTTGGGGGAGCCAGGCCTTCACGGCGTCCTGCAGCGAATTGATGCGTTGCAAAAGGCGGGGTGCCGGATCCTGCAGGCTGTTGCCATCGTCGTTTTCGAGCGCGGCACGCACTTCCACCTTGCCGCGCTTGAGTCGCGAGGTTAGCAGGCTGCGCAAAACGGGTTCGAGGGCTCTCAGCTCGTCGGGCAGGCGGAACGACAGGTCCAGAAAGCGGCTGTTGACCGAGCGGATTTCGAGCCCCAGCCGGCGGGCGGCAGGGGGGCGGGTGTCGGTGTCAGCGCCAGTGGCAGAGGCGCCGTGCTGTGCGCTGGCGTATCCGGTCATGCTGTAAACTGGCATTGGACTTTTTTGATGGTTGCTTGCGATCCGGTGATTATCCGGGTTCCGCTCTACACCCGGGTCATCTTCGCAAAATATGTCAAAAATCAAGCCGGCGCCATTGCCGCCCGATACCGTTATTGGGGGCTACCGTGTGGTGCGCCGATTGTCTTCCGGCGGGTTTGGTGTGGTCTATCTGGCGCTCGACGCCGAGGGCCAGCAGATCGCCATCAAGGAATATCTGCCCACTTCCCTGGCCACCCGGGCCCCGGGGGAGTTGTTGCCCAAGGTTCCACCCGAAAAGCTGTCGCTGTACCGTCTGGGGCTCAAGAGCTTTTTTGAGGAAGGCCGTTCGCTGGCGCAGATCTCGCACGCCTCGGTGGTGAGCGTGCTCAATTTTTTCCGCGAGAACGAAACCGTCTACATGGTGATGAACTACCTGGAGGGCGCGACCCTGCAGGACTTCATCATCACCGCGCGTGATTTGAAGACGCAGAAGGTGTTCCGCGAATCCACCATCCGCTCGCTGTTTGACGAGGTGCTGCGCGGTCTGCGCATCGTGCACCAGCACAAGATGCTGCATCTCGATATCAAGCCGGCCAACATCTTCATCACCGACGACAACAAGGCCGTGATGATCGACTTTGGCGCGGCGCGTGAGGTGCTGTCCAAAGAGGGCAACTTCATCCGCCCCATGTACACCCCCGGCTTTGCCGCGCCCGAGATGTACCGGCGCGATTCTTCCATGGGCCCGTGGACCGATATTTATGCCATTGGCGCCTGCATCTACGCCTGCATGCAGGGCTTTCCGCCCAACGAGGCGCCCCAGCGCATCGAGAAAGACCGCCTGTCGCTGGCGCTGACCAAGCTGCGCGGCGTGTACTCGGACAACCTCATCGAGGTGGTGGAGTGGTGCATGGCGCTCGATCCGCTGTCGCGCCCGCAGTCGGTGTTTGCGCTGCAAAAAGAGCTCAGCCGCGAGGGCGAGCGCCGCTACACCAAGCTGTCGGTGGCCGAGAAGATGCGGCTGCAGCTTGACACCCTGGTGTCCGACACCAAGAAAAATGTGCAAAAAATGGGTGAAGCCACGGGCATCGGGGCCAAGCCCAAATGAGCACGACTTGCGCAAAGCGGGTTCTGGCGAGCGGCATGGTCATTTCCGATGCCTTGGCGCATCCTTGTTTGCGTGAGTCCCTATGAAGTTTTCGGTATTCCAGATCAGCCGCCGCGGCGGGCGCGAGAAAAACGAAGACCGCATGGGTTACTGCTACACGCGCGAATCGGGGTTGTTTGTGCTGGCGGACGGCATGGGCGGGCACCCTGAGGGCGAAGTGGCCGCGCAGATCGCGCTGCAAACCATCTCGGCCCTGTTCCAGCGCCAGGCCAAGCCGCAGCTCGACAATGTGCAGGAGTTCCTGTCGTCGGCCCTGCTGGCGGCCCACCACCAGATCCTGCGCTATGCCTCGGGCAAAGGCATGCTTGACACGCCGCGCACCACGCTGGTGGCTGTCGTGGTGCAGGCGGGCGCTGCGTCGTGGATCCACTGCGGCGACTCGCGCCTGTATATGGTGCGTGGTGGCGAGCTGCTGACCCGCACGCGCGACCATTCCTACCTTGAACTGCGCAATGCGCCGCCGCTCGGGTTGGACCGCATCAACCGCAACGTGCTGTTCACCTGCCTGGGCTCGCCCACCAAACCCATTTACGACAGCACCGGGCCCGTGCACCTGGAGCAGGGCGATCGCATTTTGCTGTGCTCGGACGGCCTGTGGGGCGCGCTCAGCGATGAAGAAATTGCCTCCCAGCTGGGCCGGCAGACGGTGTCGAACGTGGTGCCTGATCTGGTGGAGGCCGCCTTGCGCAAGGCAGGCGAGGGCAGCGACAACGTCACGGTGGTGGCGCTCGAATGGGAAACCCCCGACGCCTTCGAGTCCACGCAAGGGGTTTCGACCGACAGCATCAGCGACGATGTTTTTGCCTCGACCATCCAGGCGGGGCCCCTGGATGGGCTGGTGGACGATCTGGATGACGAGGCCATCGAGCGTTCGATTGCCGAGATCAACGAAGCCATCCGCCGCTCGGCTGCGCGCAAGGCCTGACCCCCCGCGCCCGCGCCGACCAAGCCCGTGCGTCTGACCGCGCCCCGGTGCCCGGCTTCGGGAACCACCTGTTGCCCACCGGGTCCATTGCCTTCTTACCTTTGATCCACATGACCTCCTTTACCCGAACGGGCGGCCGCGCCGCCGACCAGCTGCGCCCCGTGCGCATCACCCGCCACTACACCATGCATGCCGAGGGCTCGGTGCTGATCGAGTTTGGCAATACCAAGGTGCTGTGCACCGCGTCGGTCGAGGAAAAAGTGCCCCCGCACCAGCGCGGCACCGGCGCGGGCTGGGTTACCGCCGAATACGGCATGCTGCCACGCGCCACGCACCGGCGCAGCGACCGCGAGGCGGCCAAGGGCAAGCAAAGCGGCCGCACCCAAGAGATACAGCGCCTCATCGGCCGCTCGCTGCGGGCGGTGTTTGACCTCCAGCTGCTGGGCGAGCGCACGATCCAGCTCGACTGCGATGTGATCCAGGCCGACGGGGGCACGCGCACCGCCGCCATCACCGGTGCCTGGGTGGCGGCGCAGGATGCGGTGGGCCAGCTGCTGGCCAGCGGCAAGATCACCGCGACACCCATCTTGGGGCCGGTGGCCGCCATTTCGGTGGGCATCGTGCAGGGCACGCCGCTGCTGGACCTGGAATATGGGGAAGACGTGGGCTGCGACACTGACATGAATGTGGTCATGACGGGCGCCGGCCATTTTGTGGAAGTGCAGGGCACGGCAGAGGGCGTGGCCTTCACCCGCGCCGAGATGGACCAGCTGCTGGCGCTGGCCGACAAGGGCATCGCCGAGCTGGTGCGCCTGCAGCAACATTCACTATTAAAATAATAGCTGCTTGCGCTTTATACATAAGCGCTACAAGCCAATTTGACTATGAAACTGGTTCTCGCATCCAACAACCGCGGCAAACTTGCCGAACTGCAGTCCATGCTCGCGCCCCTGGGCATCGAGCTGGTGCGCCAGGCCGACCTGGGCGTGGGCGAGGCCGAAGAGCCGCACCGCACCTTCGTCGAAAACGCCCTGGCCAAGGCGCGTTTTGCCGCGCAGCACACGGGCCTGCCGGCGCTGGCCGACGACGCCGGCCTGTGCGTGGACGCTTTTGGCGGCCTGCCGGGCGTGGACACGGCCTACTACGCCACCCAGTTCGGCTACGAAAAAGGCGATGACACCAACGTGCGCGCCTTGCTGGAGCAAATGCAGGGCCAGGACAACCGCCGTGCCGCCATGGTCAGCACCCTGGTCGCCGTGCGCAGCCCGCAAGACCCCGAGCCCCTGATTGCCGTGGGCCGCGTGGTGGGCGAGATCACCCGCGCGCCGCGCGGCCGCAATGGCTTTGGCTTCGACCCCGTGATGTTCATCCCCGAATTCGGCCAGACCTTTGCCGAGTTGCCCCCCGACGTCAAGAACGCCCACAGCCACCGCGGCCGCGCGGCGCAGCAGATGCTGGCGCTGATGCGCGAACGCTGGTTCTGAATTCGCCATGGCAGTTTCCATCCCCATCATTCCTGCTGCCGAGGCCGCACCCGCACCGCAGCGCGACATCCAGCATTACATGCGCCCGGGGCTTTTGCAGCTCACCAGCCTGCCGCCGCTGGCGCTGTACGTGCACCTGCCCTGGTGCCTGAAAAAATGCCCGTATTGCGACTTCAACTCGCATGAATGGCGCGACGCTGGCGGCGCCGGTGGCTTGCCTGAAGCCCGCTACCTCGATGCCCTGGTGGCCGACCTGGAGGCGGCGCTGCCCCTGGTGTGGGGCCGCAGCGTGCACAGCATCTTCATCGGCGGCGGCACGCCCAGCCTGTTTTCGCCGCAGTCCATCGACCGGTTGATTGGCGACATCCGCGCGCGCCTGCCGCTGGCCGCCGATTGCGAGATCACGCTGGAGGCCAACCCCGGCACCTTTGAGAAAGACCGCTTCCGCGCCTTCCGCGCGGCCGGTGTTACGCGGCTGTCGGTGGGCGTGCAAAGTTTCAACGACCGGCACCTGCAGGCGCTGGGCCGGGTGCACGACCGCGCGCAGGCGCTGGCCGCTGTGCAGGAGGCGGCCAGCGCCTTCGACACCTTCAACCTGGACATCATGTACGCGCTGCCCGGCCAGACGCTGCCAGAGCTGGAGCAGGACATGGCCACGGCGCTGGCACTGGCGCCGCCCCACATTTCCATCTACCACCTCACCATCGAGCCCAACACCTACTTCGCCAAGTTTCCGCCCGCCATCCCGCCGGACGACGATGCCTACGCCATGCTCGACCGCATCACCGAGATGACGGCGCAGGCGGGGCTGGCGCGCTATGAAATATCGGCCTACGCCCGGCCGGGCCATGCGTGTTTTCACAACACCAACTACTGGCAGTTTGGCGACTACCTGGGGCTGGGCGCGGGCGCGCACAGCAAACTCAGTTTTGCCCACCGCGTGGTGCGCCAGACGCGGTTTCGCGACCCCCGCCTGTACATGGACAACGCGCTGGCGGGCCACGCCGTGGCGCAAGACGAGGATGTGCGCCGCGCCGACCTGCCGTTCGAATTCATGCTCAATGCGCTGCGCCTGCGCGAGGGTTTTGCGCTGCAGGATTTTGTCGAGCGCACGGGCCTGCCGCTGACCGCCATTGCCAAGGCGCTGGACGAGGCCGAGCGCAAGGGCCTGATCACCCGCGACATGGCCCATGTGCGCCCGACCGAGCGCGGGTTCGACTTTTTGAACGATCTGCAGGCGCTGTTTCTGGCCGACTGACAGCGCGGCGCCCACACGGGCGCAGCTGGTGCGATGAGTTTGCGTTAAATCGGGCTCTAGCGCTTATGGATAAAGCGCTATGTGCTATGTAAATATGAGCAAATAGGCAGCGCCCCACGCTGTTTTGCCGGCAGCGGTGGGGCTTCGTTCAGCCGCAGCGCACCGCCGTGATGCGCCCATTGCCATCCACCACCAGGTTCAGTCGTTCGGTGTTGAACTCCAGCGTCACCGCCTGGCGGGGGTGCAGCAGGCGTGCCATGGCCGCGCCCGATGCCACCCGGGCTTGCTCGATCACCGACGGGGTGCCCTGTTTGCCGATCACCCCCTGGGCGGGCGCCGCATTGCACACGCCGCCGCGTGGCCCCGGGCCCACCGAGGGCGGCGCCGCACCGCCCGCACCGCCTGTTCCCCCCGGCAAGCCGGCGCAGCCGGCCAGCAAGGCAGCGCACAGGCAGGTGGTCAGGTTGGCGGTGAGGGTATGCGGTCGGGTCATCTGCATGGTTTTCTCCTGGGGGATCGGTGGCGGGGGTTGCCGGTTGTAGGACACCTTATCGTGCGCCAGCCCTCCTGGCTGTCACGACAGGTAACCGTATCGCTTGGTGATCCGGCCATTTGGCGCATCAACCTTCACTGGGCTGGATCTGTCGTGCGCGCCTGTGCCAGCAGTGCGGCTCGGCGGGCCGTCGTCAGAGGGCTGCAATGGCCAACCGTGCAGTCATTCCAGCAGCTTGCCGAGTGCGTCGGGGCCAATGGGTGGCTGCGCCGTCCACGGCACCACCAGCACAGCGTGGCGGGTGTGCGCGGCCACCCGCTGCATCTGCTGCAGCTCGCTGTGCAGGCGGGTTTGCAGCAGGGGGTCGGCCGTGCCGGTGGCCAGCAGCGATTTGTTGACGACCCAGGCGAAGGGTTCGATCTGGGCCCGGCGCAAGTCGTCCTGTAGCGCGGCGGCCTGCGAAACCGGGGTGGCTTCCGGCAGTGTGACCAGAATGATTTTGGTGTAGTCCGCATCTTGCAACCGCATCAGCGGCGTCACGATGCGCCCCGCCGCCTTGCCCTCGAATTCCCGCACCATCTGGCGGTGGTAGGCGCCAGTGGCATCCATCAGCAACAACGAATGCCCGGTGGGCGCGGTGTCCAGCACCACAAACGAACTTCGGGCTTGCGCCACCACATGCGAGAAGGCGTGAAAGACGGCCACTTCTTCGGTGCAGGGCGAGCGCAGGTCTTCAATGAGCAGGGCTTTCTCGTCCTCGGTCAGCGTGGCCGCGCGGGAGGCCACGATCTTGTCCACATATTTTTGCGTTTCGGCCTGGGGGTCGATGCGGTCCACGCTGAGCCCTGGCACCTCGGCGTTGAGTGTGACGGTCAGGTGCGCAGCCGGGTCGGTCGTCGTCAGGTGCACCGATTTGCCGTGGCGGACCAGACCCAGCGCAATGGCGGCGGCCATGGTGGTCTTGCCGACCCCGCCTTTGCCCATGACCATGATCAGGCCGCGTTCGCCCTGGGCCAGCTCGGCCACCAGCTCGGACAGCTTGTGGTGCTCCATGGCGGGCGCTGCGGGGGTGGCTGCGCCCGTGGTGCATGGGGGCTCGGCGGCCAGCAGCCCGCGCAGTGCGGGCAAACCCACCGAGTCCACCGCCCGCAGCGGAATGTGGTCGGCCACCAGCGGCCGCAGCGCGGCTGGCAGTTCGTCGAGCGCCTTGCGCCCCAGTGCTTCGATGGCCGCGGCGATCGGGTCGTCCGCATGGGTGCGATGGAACACGGCATTCACCACCAAGCGCTGGTGGGTCAGGCCCAGCGCGCGCAGTTCATCCGAGGTGCGGGCCGCCTCATCGAGCGCGCCTTTGTCGGGCCGGGCCACTAGCACCACGGTGGTTTGCGTGGCGTCATTGAGTGCCGCCAGGGCTGCGTTGAAAAGCTGTTCCTGCATCTTCAGGCCTGAGTGCGGCCCCAGGCAGGACGCACCGCGGTTGTTCCCTTCCAGGAAGCCGCTCCAGGCCTTGGGCAGGCTCAGCAGCCGGAGCGTATGGCCGGTGGGGGCCGTGTCGAAAACGACATGGTCATAGGCGGCACCGCCCTGCGACAGCAGGTTGGAGAATTCGTCAAAGGTGGCGATTTCGGTGGTGCAGGCGCCCGACAGTTGCTCGCGCACCGTGGCAATGTCCTGGTCGCTGGCCTGTGGCCCCATCTGCTGAACCACGCGTGCGCGGTAATCCGCTGCAGCGGCATCGGGGTCGATGTTGAGCACCTGCAGGCGCGGCACGCCGGGCACCGCCACGGGCTGGTTGCGCAGTTCGATGCCCAGCATTTCATCGAGGTTGGAGGCGGCGTCCGTGCTGACCAGCAGCACCTTTTTGCCCGCGTCTGCCAGCGCGATCGACACCGCAGTGGAAACCGAGGTCTTGCCCACGCCACCCTTGCCCGTGAAGAACAGGTATTTGGTGGGCTGTTCGAGAAGGTGGATGGGTGCGGGCATGTGATTCCTGGGTGGGCCGGGGCGCGCGCTACTGGCTATGCACCGATGGATTGCACTTTACAATATTTCAATAATCGTTGTATAGTTGTTGCATGAATGAAACCGACGCTGTCCGTTCGCTCGCCGCCCTGGCCCAGGAAATGCGCCTGCGGGTGTTTCGTGCGCTGGTGGTTGCGGGCAACCAGGGGCTGACGCCCAGCGCGCTGGCGGAACAACTGGATGTGGCGCCCAACACCCTGTCGTTTCATCTCAAAGAGCTGACCCATGCGAACCTGGTCAGCCAGGAGCGCCAGGGCCGCAACCTGATTTACCGCGCCTCCATCACCACCATGAACGACTTGCTGGGCTTTTTGACCGAAAACTGTTGCCAGGGTGCTGAGTGCCTGGCGCCCCAGGCAACGTCCTGTGGTTGCTGACGCAGGAGTGGCATGCGCTTGTGCGTGGGCACATCAGCCATGTGTCATCCATTCGCCATTAAATAATGCAATATTTCAATGAATATAGAATTGAATAAGAGAGCCGTATCATGAAAGTGGGCATCAACGGAATGGGGCGCATTGGCCGCCTGGCGCTGCGCGCCGCCATGGGCGCTGCCGAGCGCCCGCAAGACGACCCCCGCGCCGGCAACCGCCTGGAGGTGGTGCACCTCAACGAAATCAAGGGTGGCGCCGCGGCCACCGCCCACCTGCTGGCTTTTGACACCGTGCAAGGCAAGTGGCGCGAGCGCATCCAGGCGGAGGGCGACCACGCCATCACCATCGGCAGCCAGCGGCTCTCGTTCAGCGCGCACCCCACGGCGGCAGACATTCCGTGGGGCGACTTGGGGGTGGACGTGGTGCTGGAATGCACAGGCAAGTTTTTGACGCCCGAGACCATCCAGGGCCACCTGGACCGCGGCGCCAAGCGCGTCATTGTGGCCGCGCCGGTGAAGGTGGGCGACGTGCTCAACATCGTGGTCGGCGTGAACCACACGCTGTACGACCCGGCCAAAAACCGCATCGTCACGGCAGCGTCGTGCACCACCAATTGCCTGGCGCCGGTGGTGAAGGTGGTGCATGAGCACATCGGCATCCGCCACGGGCAGATCACCACCATCCACAACCCGACCAACACCAACCTGGTGGTGGACGCGCCGCACAAAGACCTGCGCCGCGCCCGCAGCGCCATGGAGAGCCTGGCGCCCACATCCACCGGCAGCGCCACCGCCATTGCGCTGATTTACCCCGAACTCAAGGGCAAGCTCAATGGCCATGCCGTGCGCGCCCCGGTGCTCAACGCCTCGCTGACAGATTGCGTGTTTGAACTGCAGCGCCCCACCACGGCCGAGGAAGTGAACGCGCTGTTCGAGCAGGCCGCTAGCTCGTACCTGTCGGGTATTCTGGGCTACGAAACGCTGCCGCTGGTGAGCGCCGACTACGCCCGCGACACGCGCAGCTCCATCGTCGATGCGCTCTCGACCATGGTGACCGACGGCACGCTGCTCAAGGTGTACGCCTGGTACGACAACGAAATGGGCTATGCCTGCCGCATGGTCGATCTGGCCTGCCACATGCAGGAAGTGGGCATCTGACATGCAAAGCCACGCCACGCGCAACTACGCCATCGTCACCGCGGCGTATTGGGGCTTCACCCTCACCGATGGCGCGCTGCGCATGCTGGTGCTGCTGCATTTTTATCGCCTGGGGTACTCGCCGTTCACGCTGGCGTTTCTGTTTTTGCTTTATGAAGCAGCCGGCGTGCTGGCCAACCTGATTGGCGGCTGGCTGGCCACGCGCTACGGCATCACGCGCATGCTGACGGTGGGGCTGGTGACGCAAATCATCGGCTTTACCCTGCTGTCGCAGCTCAACCCCGATTGGTCGGTGGCCCTGTCGGTGGCCTGGGTGGTGCTGGCGCAGGGCATCTGCGGTGTGGCCAAGGATTTGACCAAGACCGCCAGCAAATCGGCCATCAAGGTCACTTCGGCACAAGCCAAAGAGCAGGGCGCGGGCCAGCTTTTCCAATGGGTGGCCTGGTTCACCGGCAGCAAGAACGCCATGAAGGGCGTGGGCTTCTTTTTGGGCGGGCTGCTGCTGCAGGCGCTGGGCTTTCAGCTCGCGCTGTGGGCCATGGCGGCGCTGCTGGCGCTGGTGCTGGTGGGGGTGGTCACTTCGCTGCCCCGGATGATGGGCAAGAGCAAGGCCTCCCAATCGGCCAAGGAACTGTTTGCCAAGAACGCCGGCATCAACGCCCTGGCCGCCGCCCGCGTGGTGCTGTTTGGCGCGCGCGATGTCTGGTTTGTGGTGGGCGTGCCGGTGTTTTTGTATTCGCAGGGCTGGACGTTCACCATGGTGGGCGGTTTTCTGGCCGCCTGGACTATCGGCTATGGCCTGGTGCAGGCCATGGCGCCGCAGCTGGTGAAACGCAGCACCGACGGCCTGAGCACCGAGGTGCCTGCCGCGCGGCGGTGGTCGGCCCTGCTGGCGGTGGTTCCCGTTGCCATCGCCGTGGCAGTGGCCCTGCAGGTGCCGCACCTGCAATGGGTGGTGGTGGGCGGCCTGGGGCTGTTTGGCTTTGCGTTTGCCGTCAATTCGTCCGTTCACTCGTACTTGATCCTCGCCTACGCCGGCTCGGAAAAAGCCGCCGAAGACGTGGGCTTTTATTACGCCGCCAACGCCCTGGGGCGCTTTGGCGGCACGCTGCTGTCGGGCCTGCTGTACCAGTGGGGCGGGTTGCTGTATGCGCTCATCGGCTCTGCCGTGATGCTGGTGGTCTGCTGGCTGGTCACGCTCACATTGCCGGTGACAAAGGACAAAAAAACAGCCGCAGCGGCTTGAGGGCTGCGCATGGGCACCACGTAACGCGCAAGTAACCATGGCGCTCCACACTCTGCAAAACCCCACTGCTGCGCCGCCGGGCTGGCGCAGCGCCGCAAATTATTCACTCTCCCATTCCCTCAACCCTTGGTGCCGAAAGCAGGTATTCACATGTCCCATCGCATCTACAACGTGCTCTTCATCTGCACGCACAACTCCGCGCGCAGCATTCTGGCCGAAGCCATCCTGAACCAGAACGGCGCTGGCAGATTCCGTGCCTTCAGCGCCGGCAGCCACCCCGCGGGCGTGGTCAACCCGCGTGCGCTCGATCTGCTGGAGCGGAATCGTTTTTCGACGCAGGGCTTGCGCAGCAAGAACTGGGATGAGTTCGCGGCGCCCGACGCACCGGTGATGGACTACGTGCTCACGGTATGCGATCAGGCGGCGGGCGAGGTGTGCCCCGTCTGGCCGGGCCAGCCGATGTCGGCGCACTGGGGTGTGCCTGACCCGGCAGCGGTCGAGGGCGATGAAGAAGCCGTGAACAACGCGTTCAAAGATGCTTTCATCGTGCTGAACCGCCGCATTGCGCTCTTTCTGAGCCTGCCGCTGGAAAAGCTCGACAAACTGGCGCTGCACAAAGAACTGGTCCAGATTGGACAAACCAACGACTGAAAAATCCACATGCAGACGGGCCTGGACATGCGATGGTCCAGGCCCTTTTCATTGAGCGAGGGGAACCACCATGGGGCTGTTTGAGCGGTATTTGACGATCTGGGTTGCGCTGGGCATTGCTGCCGGTGTGGGGCTGGGGCTGGTTTTTCCGGGGCTTTTTCAGGCCGTTGCCGGCCTGGAGATTGCGCAGGTCAATCTCGTGGTGGCGGTGTTCATCTGGGTGATGATTTATCCGATGATGATCCAGATCGACTGGGCCGCCATCAAGGACGTGGGCAAGAAGCCGCAAGGGCTGCTGCTGACGCTGACCGTCAATTGGCTGATCAAGCCGTTCACCATGGCTGCGCTGGGTGTGCTGTTCTTCCAATACCTCTTCGCCCCCTGGGTGGACCCGCAATCGGCCAGCGAGTACATCGCCGGCATGATTTTGCTGGGCGTTGCGCCTTGCACCGCCATGGTGTTTGTGTGGAGCCAGCTCGTCAAAGGCGACGCGAACTACACGCTGGTCCAGGTTTCGGTGAACGATCTGGTGATGGTGGTGGCCTTTGCTCCCATCGCCGCTTTCTTGCTGGGCGTGACCAACGTCACCGTGCCCTGGGAGACCCTGGTGTTGTCCACCGTGCTGTATGTGGTGCTGCCCCTGGCCGCTGGCATGGCGACCCGCCACCAGTTGGCCCGGCGCTCGCCGCAGGCGGTCGGCGCGTTCGTGGCACGGCTCAAGCCCTGGTCCATCGTGGGCCTCATTGCCACGGTGGTGCTGTTGTTCGGCTTTCAGGCAGGCACCATCGTCGAGCAACCCGCGGTGATCGGCCTGATTGCCATTCCGCTGGTGTTGCAGACCTATGGCATCTTTTTCATCAGCTGGTGGGGCGCCAAGCTGCTCAAGCTGCCCCACGATGTGGCGGGCCCCGCCTGCCTTATCGGCACATCCAACTTCTTTGAGCTGGCGGTGGCGGTGGCGATTTCGCTTTTTGGGTTGAACTCTGGCGCCGCCCTGGCCACGGTGGTCGGCGTGCTGGTCGAGGTGCCCGTGATGCTTTCACTCGTGGCGATGGTCAATGCATGGCGGCCGCATGTGCACGCCCCGCGTGCATGAGCTGGTGAGCAGTTGCCCGTGGGGTTTCAGCGCTCCGAGAAAAGATCCCTGATCACCTGATAGTCAGCGTTGGTGACCGGCACAAATTGCTTGGCGCCCCTGGAATCCAGCATGGCTCGCAAGGGCGCGGCGTTGAAAAACACGCGGTGAACTTTCTCCACGACCGTTTTGCACAGGCGATTGCGCAAGACGAATGGGTCGTATGGTATGGGCCCAGATTGCCAAAGAACCGCCAGTTCGCCGGGGGCAATGCGCCCCATTTTCAGGGCCTCTTCAAAGCGTGCGGTGGACACAAACCCCGCATCCACCAGGCCTTTTTGAACCACTTCAATGGCGCGGTCATGCGAGCCGGCAAACGAGATGCGGCCGAAGTAGTTGTCGATGCTCTGGCCCGTCTTTTTCTTCACGAACTGCCTTGGCACCAGGTTGCCGGAGGTGCTTGCCGGGTCGGTCAGGCTCAGGGACCGGTCGCGCAGGTCATTGATTCCGGCAATCCCCCGGTTGGATCGCACAATCAAAATGGAACGGTACGTCGCAAGCATGTTGGCGCCGGCCGGGCCACGGCCAGAGGTGGCGGCAAACGGTGTCACGGCTGCGTTGCGGTCCATCAGCATGGCATAGGCAGCGGGGCCCAGCTCGGCCAGATCAATGCTTTCGTTCAGCAGCCCTTCCATGACGGCCGCATAAGAGGGCGATGGCACAAGCGCCACACGGCGCTGTAGTGCCTTCTCCAGTTCCATTTGGATGGGGCTGAATTCTTGCAACTGCTTTTGGTTGTTGCCCTTGGGGATCAAGGCAACGCGCAGGACGTGGGGGTCATCACAGGCGGCATCCGACGCGGACGCCCGTAAGGGCACCAAAATTGCAGCCACAAAAACGATGAAAAAGAATAAGTGGCTCATGTCGGGACGATAGTTGCTTGTACCAAGAGTTTCTCGGCCTCGGCGCTGTGCACCGGCCTGCTGAGGAAGTAGCCCTGGACCTCGTCGCATCCAGCCATTTTCAGTTGCACCAGTTGATCCATCAGTTCAACGCCCTCGGCGACAACGCGCATCTGCAACCCGTGCGCAAGCGTAATGATCGAAGTGACGATCACGCCAACGTCCTTGTGGCTGCGAATGTCGTTGATGAATGACCGATCAATCTTGACCGTGCTGATGGGCAGGTCACGTATCTGGCTCAGGCTGGAAAAACCGCTGCCAAAGTCATCCAGACCGATGCGTATGCCCAGCTTGCGAAGGTCTTCAAGGACCTTGACGGCCTGGTCAACTGGCTCGACCAGACAGTTCTCGGTAATCTCTATTTCCAGATCGCCGGGGCTTAAATCATGGTCTTGCAACAACTGCGCAATCTTTGTTGCCAGGCTGCCGTCACGCAACTGCCTTGGCGACACATTGAACGCCAAAGGCACCAGCGGTATGCCCTGGGCTTTCCATTGGGCTTGCTGAATGCAGCACGCCTTCATGACCCAATCGCCAAGCTGAACGATCAGCCCGGACTTTTCAGCCGATGCAATGAAATCGCCGGGATATACCAGTCCATGGTCTGGGTGCTGCCATCGCACCAGAGCCTCCAGGCCTGTGATGCGATAGTCGGCCAAATCCACTTTGGGTTGAAAGTGAAGCACCAGTTCGTCTTTATCGATCGCGATGGGAAGTTGCCGCTCCAGTTGAAGGATTCGATCGTTCGTTGGATTCTGGCTGGCGTTGTAGTAGGTGAAGCGCCCCCGCCCCATGCGCTTGGACTCGTACATCGCTGCATCCGCATGCCGGCACAGCGTGGTCACGTCGTGGCCATCACGCGGGAACGATGCAATGCCGACACTCGGACTGGCCTTGATCTCATGACCATCGATATCGAGATACGGAAGGCTCAGTTGCGCTACCAGCTTGGAAGCCAGTGCGTCCATGTCCTCTGGCCGATCAAGGGACGTTATCAGCACAGCGAATTCATCGCCGCCCATGCGGCCGACTACATCGGAACTGCGCACATTGCTTCGAAGGCGCTCACTCATGGCGCGCAGCAGCTTGTCGCCCACATGGTGACCCAGGGTGTCATTGATGAGCTTGAACCGATCCAGATCCAGATACATCAGCATGTAGTGCTTGCGGCTGCGCCGGGCCCCTTCCAGATGGCTGGCGGCGATTTCATTGAACATCCGCCGGTTGTGCAATCCAGTCAAGTGGTCGAAGGATGCCAGTGTCATTGCCCGAGTCGTCTCGCTCTCCAGGTGCACGATCAACTCACGCTTTTCCTCATCAGATGCGTGCAGCGCTTCCAGCAACGTCTGCTGGCGGCGCGTGCTGCGCACCAGCCCCCAAGCAGCGGCAGCCAAGATGAAGCTGAGAGAGCCCAGGATGCCCCATACGCGCAGACTGCTGCCGTTGCTGTGAATCTCCTGCATTCCGCGACTGACTGCAACGATGAAGGGCGCACGCTCTACCCGCTGAAAGCGTGCCAATTGCTCACCCTCGTGCCCGGGCAGGACGCCTCTCCACAGGCCCTCGGATGAATTCGCCGGAGCGAACTGCGGCAGGCGGCGGGGCTGCTGACTTAACGACAGCCCTTCTGGGCGCGCCTCGGCGATCTCAACGCCATCCAGCCCCAGGATATGGATGGACCCCGTGGTGCCCATATCGATGTTGCGGTAAAGCTGCAGAAAATAACCAAGGTCCAGCATGGCAAGCAGGTAGCCCGATTGCGGGGGGTGCCCATTGGGAGCCGATACCAGGAGCGGAACTTGCCAGGCGTTTTCTTTGAGCAGCGGGCCGACCTGAACATCCGGGTCTGTTGCCAGAATGTCATCCGTGGAGTTGCCCGCCCGCTGCAGGAATGCCTTGATTTCCGGGCCATCCACAAACGGAGACGACGAGCTCAGTCGATTCAGCGCGCTGTCATAGAGTGCAAGCCTGAGAAAAGTGCGGTCCGACGCCAGCATCGACGTCAATCGGGCAGATGCGCTGGACTGACCTTCGTCTGCGGCATGGTTCACGGTAACCGCCATCAATCGGCTGCGATCCACTACCTGGGCCAAGTTTTCCGCAATGATGGCGGCCAGACTGCGTTGCTGAAGCTCGGCATTCTTCTCCAGCAGCGCTGCCTCGGCCCGCAAGCGCTGCCAGGTCAAGATCCAGATCAAGGCCAGCACGATCAGCAAAGCCGCAATGCTGATCCACTGCAATCGTTGAGAGCTGCCGACGGGGCCAGTGAGCCGCTTGGCGATGACGGAACGAAATTTGTGGGGGATCAAGCGACGGAGCGATCTGTAAGGTCAACTGCCGATCGTGCGACAAAGTTGTGACGAGCGCATGTCAATTCCGGGGCTTGTCATTTGCCGCCCCACGCAATGGCATTCGACGGCTGGGTGTTTGGGGCGCCTGCATTCGTGCAGCGCGCTTGCGGAGCACGCCCAAGACCAGAAACAACAAAGCCCCATTGCTGGGGCTTTGCGGCGCTTGCCTCAACCTGTTTGGCTTGTGGCGGGTTCCATGGGGGGGGAAGGCGCGATGATCGCCTTGAAAACCGCAGGAATACCGGGATCTGGCGGAGACTGTGGCAGTCGAACCCGCGTTTCATATTTTTCCATGACGTCGCAAGAATCTATAAATTACTCAATAAAAACAATAGGTTATAGATTTCATCGTCTCACATCGTTTCCGACGATATCTCCCAATCTCGTGTTTTTTCCGTATACTTTTCCGTATAACGAGGTCAAAATTTGGGTCTCGTCTCCGTCGAACTCTACTCATGGTCAAAGCCAACAAACTCACTCAGCTGCAAGCCACCAAGCTCAAGGAAGCCGGAATGCATGGCGACGGCGCGGGCCTGTGGCTCAAGGTCACCGAAGGGGGCTCCAAGTCATGGATTCTGCGCTATGCATTCAATGGCCGTGAGCGCTGGACGGGGCTCGGGCCATACCCCGATGTCTCCCTTGCCGAAGCGCGTGACAAAGCCGCAACGTGGCGCCGCGAGGTGCGCCAGGGCATCGACCCCATGCAGGTCAAGCATCAAGCGGCAGCCGCCGTGCGGGCCGAGCAAGCCAAAACGGTCACATTCGAGAGTTGTGCCCAGCGCTACATCGAATCACACCGCTCGGGCTGGAAAAGCGCCAAACACGCCGAGCAGTGGACCAGTACGCTCCAAGCCTATGCAGGCCCCGTCATCGGCAAGATGGATGTCGCCCTGATTGAAACCGCACACATCATGCGGGTGCTCGACCCCGTGTGGCACACCAAGGCAGAAACCGCCTCGCGCCTGCGGGGCCGCGTGGAAGCCATCCTCGACTGGGCGACCGTGCACCGATACCGTACAGGAGACAACCCGGCCCGCTGGAAAGGCCACCTCGAAGCGCTGCTGCCCGCGCGCTCCAAAGTCTCCAAGGCCAAGCACTTTGCTGCACTGCCGTGGCGCGATATGAAACCGTTCATGGCCGAGCTGCGCAAGCAAAACGGCATTGGTGCGCTTGCATTGCAGTTCACCATCCTCACCGCGGCCCGTTCGGGCGAAGTTCGTGGCATGGAATGGTACGAGGTGGATTTTGAGCAACGGCTGTGGACCGTCCCTGGCGAGCGCATGAAAGCCGGGCGGGAGCACCGCGTACCGCTGTCAAATGCAGCAGTCGAGCTGCTTGAGCAACTGAAAGCGGTAAAGCTGGCGGACACCGAAACCGTGTTTCCGAGCGTGCGCGATCACAAGCCCCTTTCCGACATGACGCTCACTGTCGTGCTGCGGCGCATGCAGCGCAGCGACATCACGGTGCACGGCTTTCGCTCGTCGTTTCGGGACTGGGCGGCTGAAGCCACCGACTTCCCGCAGGAAATGGCCGAAATGGCGCTGGCGCACATCGTGGGCAACAAGGTGGAGGCAGCTTACCGGCGCGGGGACATGCTGGAAAAGCGGCGCGCGATGATGGAGGCGTGGGCGGTACACGCTGAACCGACGCAGACCGGCCCAAACGCGACTCCCGCTCCTCATCAATAGCCCATAATTGCCTGGGCTGAATCGCTGGATATACGGCGGTAAATATGAAAAGTAATCGGGAAATGAGGGGTAAATCCATCACGACAGTAGCTCACACCGCGTGCTGCTTCGGACTCCGTGGCTCGATGGCTGGCGCATTGTTGGTTGCTCAAGTTGAGCTGTTTGCCGCGGAATGGGAAGTGTCATGAAGAATCGGGTCATCAACGTCAAAGGTGCGGAAGTCACCATCGCCACACGTCACGAGCAGGACTACATCTCGCTGACCGACATGGTGAGGAACTTCGACGGCGGCAGTGCCCTGATCGAGCAATGGCTGAAGAACAAGGACACCGTGCTGTTCTTGGGCGTGTGGGAACAACTGAACAACCCCGGATTTAATTCCCTCGAATTCGAGGGAATTAAAAACGAGGCTGGGCGCAACAGCTTCTTTTTGTCGGCGAAGAAATGGATAGAGGCCACCGGCGCCGTCGGCTTACATGCCAAGGCCGGGCGGTATGGCGGAACCTATGCCCACAAGGACATCGCTTTCGAGTTCGGCTCTTGGCTCAGCCCGGAGTTCAAGCTCTACCTCATCAAAGAGTTCCAACGCCTCAAGGATGAAGAATCCCGCGCCACGTCCTTGGAGTGGAGCTTTCAGCGCACCTTGGCCAAGGTCAATTACAAGATCCACACTGATGCCATCAAGGAGCGGCTGATTCCGCCCCGCCTCGCGCCGACACAGACGGGCATCATCTACGCCAGCGAAGCTGACTTGCTCAACGTTGCGATGTTCGGCATCACGGCGGCTCAGTGGCGGCAGGTCAACCCAGACCAGAGCGGTAACATGCGCGACGCCGCCACCCTTGAGCAACTCGTGGTGCTGTCAAACCTCGAAAGCATCAATGCGGTTTTGATTCATCAAGGTCTGGCCGCCCCCGCGCGACTGGCGCAGTTGAATGCCATCGCCATCACGCAGATGCGCTCGTTGGTGGGCATGAGTGAAATCAAGCAACTGAGTTCCCCCAAGGCTGGCAAGGGGCGTGCTTGATTCCACGGGTTGCGCGGCCTGCTCACACAGCCAGCGATGAGCGATGTTGGCGCTGATGTGCCGATTGCTGATCGGTTGTATGGCGAGCATCTTGAGCAGCTTCGCCGTGAAGGAGAAATAGATGGCTAAGAGGTTTTCTGAATTGCGGGCTGCAATGAGCCCTGAAGCGCGCTCGCAGGCCTCCGAACTCGCGCAAACCATGTTGAATGAAATGCCGCGGCACGAGCTGCGCCAAGCTCGGGGGCTATCGCAAAAGATGCTGGCGGACGTACTTCATGTGCAGCAGCCCTCCATCATCAAGATGGAGAAGCGCACGGACATGTATTTATCTACGCTACGCAGTGACATCCAAGCGATGGGGGTGTTATGGACATGAGCGAAACGATGCCGGACGCCAAAGTCAGACAGTTACCGTCCTCATTGGTGGTGCGGCGCGCGCCCAGTAAGCGCTCGGTGGTGAACGAGTTCCAGGCGCGACATTTTTGCGAGTTGTGCCGCCTGTTGGTCAAGCGGACTCTTGAATACTTTGAAGTGGAATCGGTAGAAGGGTTGTCTGAAGAGGGCTGGGAGTCATTCACTGAGATGCCTGAGTACGGGCTCTTTACGACAGGTGTTTATGCCTGCGGTTTTGTCTGTGCGGATCTCAAACCCGATGCAGATCTTGACGCGGTTAAACAACGTCCAGTTGAGGCAATTCAAGGGGCAAGCTTGCCCCGCCTACGTCACTACGTTCATACGCTGATGCGTTCTGAGCGAGCAAGTTATGGTTACGGCAGCTTCATCTATGACGCACTTCGCGCGGGGGTGTTAGAGCAGTTGTCTGAAAGAATGGATCGCGGTGCTGACCTCTACGAACGCCTTTGACCCGATTGACCATTCATTGATTTCAGCATCATGACTTTTTTTCTGTTACCCAACAACACTGTTTCACAGGCGCATGATGTGCCCAAGATGTCAATCAAGCAGGCCGGGTACACCGAGAATGAGGTTCGCGATTTGGTTGCCGCCAACATCGGAACATTTCTTCCTGGTCTGATGACTGTTGCGACAGAGTTCAGTCGTTGGCAGGATAGCTTGCGTCGTTTAGACATTTTGGCCATTGATAAGGAGCGCAACCTCTACGTCATCGAGTTCAAACGTGATAACGATGCGGCCCATGCCGAACTTCAAGCGATACGCTACGCGGCAATGCTATCGGTTCTTGAGTTCGATGACTTGATTCAAGCCGGGTACGAGTACCGCAAGAAGATAGACGCATCCATTCAGGTGGAAGTTTGGCAATCGGAACTCCTCAAATTTCTCGGGGAGTCTGCGCCCGACACAATCGAGTTGGGTCGCATTCCCCGCATCGTTCTGATTTCCAGCCAGTTTAACAAAGAGATCACCACAACCGTGCTGTGGCTCAACGACAGATTTGGGGCGGTGGAAGAAGGCGTTCCGGGCATGTACATCATGTGCATCGAGGTGTCTGTTTATGAGCTGGGTGGTCAGAGGGCGCTGCACTTCGACCAGATCATTCCGATATCGCAGGCCGAGGAGTACCAGGTTCGGGCACGAGCCAAGGAATTGGACAGCGCCAAAAAACAGGCCAAAGCGAAGAGGGCAAGGACCGTTTCACTCTTGGTGTCTGCTGGGCGTCTCAAACTAGACGACAAGATCGTCGTCGTTGAGGGGGCATTCAAGGCTTTGAACATGACCACGCCGCTTGATCGAGCCGCCACATTCGCAGGTGGTGGTCGATTCACGTGGTGCGCGGACGGGCAGACGTATGACTCTTTGAACGCGTTGACGCGGGCTCTTCATGAGAAGTGCGGCCAGCAATTAGGCACCATTCAGGCGCCACAGTACTGGCGTCTTGTATCGAGCAAGTTCACTTTGGCGGAAGAAGCGAATCAACTGGCAGCGCTTGCTTAGTAGCGAGTATTTATTGGCCCCGAGGGCTGGGTCACAGTGGCTGAGCTTGTATGCCTACATTGCCCCCTTGGTGGTTTGACCAGGTGGCCGATTCGGTCAGTACGAATCGGCCACGTGGTCTCCCGCTCGGTCTTTACTTCTTCAACCCGGTGCCGATATTGTGCTTGTGCTTCATCCGGGCAACCCACTCGGCGGCGACCTTGGCCACGGGTACCGATGCTTTCACCCCCGGCGTGCATGGTGAGGCTTTGGCGACCAAGGGTGCCACCGCGTGGACTGTCGGCAGCGGGTTAACAGTTTCAAGTACTGGGACGGTTTCGGATTGCATGCGACGGCGACGAACCTCCTCGCGCAAAAGCACCAGCTTCTCGTTCACCGTCTCGCGCACGAACGCGTACTCCGCCAGATGCGCCAAGTGCTTGGGCAGCACATAACGGCCGGGGTACTCGAACCACTCCAGCTTCGGGATCCGAGCATGCTCCTTCCACGGAATGTCCACATCAATGTGCAGCTTCTCCCAAATCGCCTTCTTCACCTTCGACACGTACTGTTTTGTCATTCCCTTCAAGGCCTCGTGTTCCAGGATGTCCTCGCCTTTCAGATAGGCTGTCAGCACCTCCTTTTGAGCTGGAGTGAGCTTTTCCTCGTACTTAGGCTTCGGCGCACGCTTGCGAAACTCCATGTCCAGCCCCAGCATGTTGCGAAGCTCGACGAACACCGCCTTTTGCATGGCACGTGCCTTCTTCGGGTTCTTCCAGGATTGCAGAGATGAAAACTCCGGGTGCTGCCTAAACCACGCCGCCCCCAGCTTTGCTTCCACGCGCAGGTATTTCGCGCTTTCCAGGAAGACCGCCTTCTCAACATCTTTTGGCAGGTCGCAGAAGGACTTCGAGGTGGGGCGATCCTTGACATACGCCTTGAGCCGCATACCACGCGAGTGATGAACGTAGACGGTGTAGATGTTGTCCTCTGTGAAGCTCGTTACTTTGGAAAGGCTGTTCTCGCGGCGCATGCGTGAAGACAGCAATAAGGTACTTGCACGCTTCTCAAGATCCTTCTTCATCACCTCGGCAGAAACTTTCTCGGACCCCAGCATCAGGCTCGTCAGGTCAACGCTCGTGAGTGCAGCCTCGCTGAGCGAGACCTGTTTGACGACCTCCCAAGGACAATGGTTGTCCAAGAGATAGCACTGCAACATACGGCGCGCGCAGAGGGCGGCCATGAAGACCAGAATGTCCAGCAACGCATTGGTGTTCACCGTGCCGGCGGGCATGTTGACGCTCACCGTATAGCCCCGTACCGCGTAGTTACCGCCTTCCACCGGCGTGACCTCTGGCCGAATTTCGTATTTGGCCTTTGTCAGCGGCGACTTGGCGGTCACGCGCGAAGTGCGGCGGTTCAGTAGTTCTCCATCGTGAGTGGCTTTGCTGTTGATCACCAGGGGCCAGCACTTGGGGTGATTGGTGGTGTCGATGTGGCCTACGGAAAAGCTCAGTTCAATTGAATCGCACATATCTTGTTCTTTCATGTCAATGGTTGGTTGGCGTTGGCATGAAGAGGTCGGTTGGCCATGTGCTATGAGTAGTTGATTAGTACGTTCATTACTACATAGCCGTGGTACGCCAACCACCTCCCGCATGCCAGCGATGCAGCCAACAGGGCCCGCGATGCACCAGCGCTGGCTGCGGGGCACGTCATTCGTGCCATCCGCGCCCCTCGACCAAAATTTCATAACAAACCAAATTACGGTTCGTGTTTTTGGTTGACGCGTGCATCAGTGAAAGCGGCCTCTGTCAACCGCGCTGGGACGTCAAGAGGTTTGAAGTCCACAGCCCTCGTTGAGAAGCTTGCGAATCTGGCCCACGTTCCAAAGCGCCAAGCGGCCGCCGAACTTCAGGGGCGATGGCCACAGCCCCGCCTTCACGCGGCGCCACACCGTCGCGCGTGAGCAGCCGAAAAGCGCCATGACCACAGGGAGTCGGACATTCGCCGAGTCGGGCAGTTGGTCGAAATAGCGCAGCGACTTCGGCACCACCGGCGTGCTTGCCACGCCATTGGTGTTTACAGCATTGGTTGAAAAAGCGGCCGCCATCGAGGATGCGGCAGCGGCTGCGGTGTGATTGCTCATCATGTGAACTCCATACAGCCCTCGGGGCCACGACATGTGGCACTACCGAAAGCTACTAGTGGTTCACATCAGAAAAATGAAACGGTGCTCATTCACAGAAAAAATCGTTGCAAAGCGCCTGTTTATGAGGGGTTTGAGGCAAGTGATGGATGAATATGGATGTACGATGAATGCTCTATGCCTTGGCGCTTTCGACCAGTGGGCGTCTGCCGGAAGATTTGAGGTGCAGTGCGCCAACGCCTGTGGCGTCTTGAAGGACACTGAGAAGGAGGGTGTGATATGCGCGATGACGAACTGATGCGGGCCCAAATCGAGACTGATTGGGACGCCGCGGCTTGGTCGCTAGCCGAGGTCTTCAACGCCTTTTTACTGCGTGAATTCGAGGTGCTGGATAGGTGCTCCCGAGAGATCGTCATTGCACTCAATCAAGATGCAGCCTATGAGAAAGCGGGGGGCGTGCTCGCTTGGGTGCAAAAAGCGCTACGCGAGTTGATCAAGCGCGAAAAAATGACGGTGGACATGGAGATGAAGCTGCACCCTGCCGTGTGGCTGCGGCTACTGCATTTCGTGGGCGAGCGTGCGGGGCTGCGTTTCCAAATCATGGATGCCAGCTATGGCAAGTGGCGAGATTCACATGGCAATTCGCAGCTTGTCGTCAAGCGCCAAAATCCTGACACGGGGAAGTGGCGCTCTTATGCCATGGATCTGTTCTTGCTGCAGGGTATCGAAGAACTGAATCTGAAGGTTAGTTACAAGTGGAGACTGCGTCGCGTTGCTAAGCGCACCCTAGCCACCGCTGCCAAGGTCAAGAAGGCGAAGCCATTAAAACGCGTACGCAAAGCAACCTTAGAAGATCGCATCGCAAATGTCGGCAAGGAGGTTTGCCGCAACGTGGCAGCCATGCTGGCAATGTCGAAAGAGCAACACATACCTCGCCTGTCGCCGATGTGCGCCACCATGCGCGCGAAGGCACCGAAGGGCGAGCACCGTGCGTATCAGTACCAAGGAGCAGCCTTGGCGCTCGCCAGGCACCTTAAATCTCTGAACAATTCGCCCGTCTCCACCCGTTCTGATGAAGTCGTGGCGAAGGCTGTAAGGCTGTACGTCAAGTGTTCTTGATTCAACGCCTTGGTAAGACGGGCTGCACCAGCATTCTCATGCCCACCACATTTGCACGCTGCTGACTGCTCAACCCCCGGACCCCATCTCCGCAAGATTTTTATGATTTAATTTTGCATCAATGTCATTGATGCTGTTTCTATTGAAAATCAAAAGATGTTCTGATACATTTGCGTCATGTCGATTGACGCAATAATTTCAAGCCTAGGGGCGCTGGCCGTTGTTAAGAGTGGCTATCCTTTCCGCGGCTCCATTGAGGAGGCTGCCGACGCGCACGTCCTGGCTGTTCAGATGAAGGACGTTGACCCCGAACATGGGGTGTCTTGGTCCGGCGTCACGCGCACCGCACTCGCTGGTAGAAAGCAGCCGGATTGGCTCAAGGCGGGCGACGTGCTGTTTGTCTCCAAAGGTGCACGCTTCTACGCGGTCTGCATCGACGAGCCACCCAACCAAGCAGTGTGTAGCCCGCACTTCTTCCATCTCCAGGTTGCCCCACAAACACCTCTGCTGCCAGCCTTCCTGGCGTGGCAGATTAATCAGCCACCATTCCAGCGCCAGCTTCAACAGGCGGCAGAGGGCAGCAGCCAACTGAGCATCCGCCGCCCGGTGCTGGAATCGCTATCGCTTTCAGTGCCATCGCTGGCGGACCAGCAGCGCATCGTTGCCCTGACCGACCTCGCGCGTAGCGAGCGCCACGCCCTCCACCAACTCATTCACAACCGCGAGCGGCAACTTCAAGCGCTCGCCGAAGGCCTCGCTCACACCGCACAGGCCGCCCGTTGAACATCTCAGGAAATTCAAGACCATGAACGACATCGCCATCCAGACCGTATCCACTTCAAGCTCAACGGTCAGCCAGGATGACATCAATGCCGCCGTCTGGGCCGCATGTGACACCTTTCGCGGCACCGTAGACCCGAGCATCTACAAGGACTTTGTCCTGACCATGCTGTTCCTGAAATACGTGTCGGACGTCTGGCAAGACCACTACGACGCCTACAAAAAGCAGTACGGCGACCACCCCGAACTGATCGAGGAAATGCTCAAGAACGAGCGCTTTGTGTTGCCCGCCAGCGCCAGCTTCTACGCACTGCACACTTTGCGGCACAGCCCCGGCAATGGCGAGCGCATCGACAAGGCCCTGCACGCCATCGAGGAAGCCAACATTACGAAACTGCGCGATGTGTTCCAGGACATCAGCTTCAACTCCAACAAGCTGGGCGACGAACAGCAGAAGAACGACATCCTGCGCCACCTGCTGGAAGACTTCTCCAAGCCTGCACTTGACCTGCGCCCCAGCCGCGTTGGTCAACTCGATGTGATCGGCAATGCCTACGAATTCCTCATCAAGAACTTCGCCTCCACCAGCGGCAAGAAGGCGGGCGAGTTCTACACCCCACCCGAGGTGTCCTCGCTCATGGCGCGCCTGATGGCACCGCAAGAGGGCGACGAAATTTGCGACCCCACTTGTGGCTCCGGCTCGCTGCTGATGAAGTGTGGTCGCCTGATCCGCGAGAACACAGGCTCGCGCAAGTACGCGCTCTATGGGCAAGAAGCCATTGGCAGCACCTGGGCCCTGGCCAAGATGAACATGTTTCTGCATGGTGAGGACAACCACCGCATTGAGTGGGGTGACACCATTCGCAACCCCAAGTTGCTCGACAGCGCAGCCAGCCTCAAGCACTTCGACATCGTGGTGGCCAACCCGCCTTTCAGTCTGGAAAAGTGGGGCTTCGAAGGGGCCGACGCCGACAAGTTCAGCCGTTTTCGTCGGGGCGTACCGCCGCGCACCAAGGGAGACTACGCATTCATTCTGCACATGATCGAAACCATGAAGCCCGGCACCGGCCGCATGGCCGTCGTCGTTCCGCACGGCGTGCTTTTCCGTGGCGCGGCCGAGGGGCGCATCCGCCAGAAGCTGATCGAAGAAAACCTTCTCGACGTGGTGATTGGCCTGCCTGAAAAGCTCTTCTACGGCACGGGTATCCCAGCCGCTGTGCTGGTGTTTCGCAAGAACAAGGCGGATGACAAGGTGTTGTTCATCGACGCCAGCCGCGACTATGAGGCAGGTAAGAACCAAAATGTCCTACGGGAAGTCGACCTGCAGCGCATCCTGAGCACAGCCCAGGCAAGGCAGGGCGTTGATAAATACGCCTACCTTGCCACCCCAGCTGAGATCGCCGAGAACGACTTCAACCTCAACATCCCACGCTATGTGGACACCTTCGAGGAAGAGGCTGAAATCGACCTGATGGCAGTGCGCAAGGAGCGCGAACAGCTCAAGGCTCAGTTGGTGAGCTTGGAAGCTCAGATGGCCGTGTACCTCAAGGAGCTGGGCTATGAGTGAATCCACGCCAGTGCCAGGAGCTGAATTCCTGCTGTACGAAACCGAAGACGGGCGCACCCGCGTGGAATGCCGGTTTGTGGATGATTCGCTGTGGCTGTCGCAAGCGCTTATGGCGGATCTGTTTCAGGTGTCTGTACCCACCGTCAACGAGCATCTGAAAACGCTGTTTGCCGATGGCGAAATACAACCCGAGGCAACTATTAGGAAATTCCGAATAGTTCGCCAGGAGGGCGCTAGGCAGGTCAACCGCCAGATCGACTACTACAGCCTGGAAGCCATTTTGGCCGTTGGCTACCGCGTGCGCTCAGCCCGTGGCACCCAGTTCCGTCGTTGGGCCACCGAGCGTCTGGGCGAGTACCTGCTCAAGGGCTTCACGCTGGACGACGAGCGCCTGAAGAACCCGCCTGTGGGTGATTCCGTGGTGCCCGACCGCTTTGGCGAACTGCTGGAGCGCATCCGCGACATCCGCGCCAGCGAGCGCCGCATGTACCTGCGTGTGCGCGAAATCTTTGCCCTGGCCGCCGACTATGCCCCCACGCTGCCGGAAACCACCGCCTTCTTCCGCACCATCCAGAACAAGCTGCACTACGCCGTGTGCGGCCAGACAGCGGCTGAAATCATCCGCACCCGCGCCAACCATACCCAGCCCAACATGGGCCTCACCACCACCCGCAAGGGTCAGGTGCAAAAGGCCGATGTCAGCGTGGCCAAGAACTACCTGGCCGAGAGTGAAATCAGCGAACTCAACCGCATCGTCACCATGTGGCTGGACTTTGCCGAAGACCAGGCCACGCGCCGCAAAGAGGTTTTCCTGAAAGACTGGGCCGAGAAGCTCGACGCCTTCCTCAGCTTCAACGACCGGCAAGTGCTGGTGGGCGCTGGCAAGGTGTCGCACAAGCAGGCAGTGGCCCATGCGCAGGGCGAGTACGAGCAGTTTGCTGCTCAACGACGCGCGGCGCTAGAGGCCGACGGTGAGGCGTATGCCGTGCGCATGCTGGGCATGGGTTCAACGGATGAAAAGACCCTTACCGAACTGGGACAGGTAGCAAAACGGCTGACGAAGAAGAAGGGAGGGCGCGATGCTGCCTAAAGGTTGGGGTCGTCGCCCCCTTCATGAGGTTGCCGAAGTACGAACTGGATTGGCGAAGGGCAAGACAGGTTTGCTTGATCCGGTGGAATTGCCATATCTACGGGTAGCCAATGTGCAAGATGGTTTTATTGATCTCGCTGAGGTCAAGAGCATTGCTGTAGAACGGCTACAGGTTGAACGCTACTCGCTAAAGCGGGGCGACATATTGATGACCGAGGGTGGCGATTTCGACAAGTTAGGGCGTGGGGCAGTGTGGGACGGTGAGATTGACCCTTGCCTTCATCAGAACCACGTTTTTTCTGTCCGAGCCAGGAATGAGTTGGTCAATCCGCAGTTTTTGTCGGCTTTGTCGGGGAGCGAGTACGGGCGGGTGTACTTTCTTAGTTGTGCAAAACGAAGTACCAACTTGGCAAGCATCAACTCTTCACAGTTGAAGTCATTTCCTGTTTTGTTACCGCCACTTGCCGAACAGAATCGGATCGCACGCATTCTCTCCATCTGGGATCAAGCCATAGCCACCTCGGAGCGGTTGCTGGCCAACAGCCGAACGCAGAGACAAGCGCTGATCGGCATCACCTTGCATCTCCCTTCCGCCAACCCCGATGCTCTGGCGCCTGCAGACAACGGCGGCTTCCCAGCCTCAGTGCAGCCGGGCATACCAAACTTGCCAGCAACACCTTCAGGCTGGCGGCGCATTCACCTGCGCGACCACCTGGGGGAAGTGCGCCGCCCCGTAGTCCTGGTGGACGAGGAGTCGTACTCGCTGGTGACTGTCAAACGCTCCCGTGGTGGTGTTGAATTGCGTGCAAACTTGCGAGGCAACGAGGTAAAAACGCCGACACAGTTTTATGTTCAGGCGGGTGATTTCCTGATTTCAAAACGCCAGATCGTGCATGGAGCGTGCGGCGTTGTACCGCCAGAACTAGACGGTGCGGTGGTTTCCAATGAATACGCGGTTCTCAACTCGGACGGTGAGATCGACCTGCAGTTTTTGCGATATCTGTCGGAGTCACGGTACTTTCAACAGACGTGCTTTCACTCCAGCATTGGCGTACATGTTGAAAAGATGATTTTCAAGACCGACCACTGGCTCAACTGGCCATTCAATATTCCCCCACTGGCACAGCAGAAGCACATTGTCGAAATCTTGGACACGGCGAGCCGGGAGGTTGTCGCTATCGCCGAGCAGTTGAAGGCACTCAAGCGCGAGAAATCCGCGTTGATGGCCCAACTGCTGACCGGCAAGCGCCGTGTCAAGCTGTCCGAAGCCGAAATGAAAGCGCGGGCATGACCACCACGCCCAATTCCCGCGAGCAATACAGCGCCCACCTGCCCGCGCTGCACCTGCTGTGCAACCTGGGCTGGAATTTCCTGACCACGGCCCAGGCCTTGGCCTTGCGCGGCAGCACACGCGAGGTGCTGCTCAAGCCCCGGCTGATCGAGGTGTTGCAGACCCGAAGGTATGAATACAAGGGCGAGTGGTACCCGCTATCACCCAGCGGCATCGACCAGATCGTGCGGGAGTTGTCGGCGCTCAGTCTGGCTGAAGGGTTGATGCCCGCCAACGAGCGGTTGTACGGCAAACTGGCGCTGGGCATCACGGTGACCGAGTTCATGCCCGATGGCAAGAAGCACCAACCCACGATCCACGTGATCGACTGGGCGGAAGCCACCGCCAACCGCTGGGACGTGACCGAAGAGCTGGAGGTGCTGGCCGCACAGGGAACGCACCACCGCACGCCCGATGTGGTGTGCTACGTCAACGGCATCCCGCTGGTGGTGATTGAGGCCAAACGGCCCGAGTCGGGCGGCGGCAGCCACCCGGCCAAAGCCATGGTGAACGAGGGCATCAGCCAGCATTTGCGCAACCAGCGGCCCGACGAAATTCCGAACCTGTTTGGCTATGCCCAGTTGCTGCTGTCCATCAGCCAGACCGAGGGGCGCTACGGCACCACGCACACGGCCGCGAAGTTCTGGGCCAAGTGGCGTGAAGAGGAATTCGACGACACGCACATGCAAACCGTTAAGAACGTAGCCCTGAATCCTGCAACGCACGCCGCATTGTTTGATGGCAAGCCCGCCGACCTGACCGCCTACTTCGATGCGCTGTGGAGTGCGCCCATGCAGGCCACCGACCAGGATCGCTTGCTGGTGAGCCTGCTCACGCCCGCGCGGCTGCTGGAGTTCCTGCGCGGCTACGTGCTGTTCGACCGCAAGGTGGGCAAGATTGTGGCGCGCTACCAGCAGTTCTTTGGCATCCGTGCCCTGCTGGCGCGCATCAGCCTGCTGCGACCAGACGGTGGTCGCGAGGGCGGCGTGGTGTGGCACACCACCGGGTCTGGCAAGAGCTTCACCATGGTGTTCCTGACCAAGGCGCTGCTACTGGTGGACGCCTTGAAAGAATGCCGCGTGGTGGTGGTGACCGACCGCATTGATCTGGAAAGCCAGCTCTCGCGCAACTTTATGACGGGCGGTGCGTTTGGCTCCAGCATTGCCACGCAGAAGGAGGGCGAGAAGAGCCGCAGCCTGTCTGGCCGGGATCTGGCCAAGCGCATCGGAAGCGGCACGGAGCGCATCTCATTCACGCTGGTGCACAAGTTCAACACGGCGTCCAAGTTGCCGGAGTGTCGCAACGACTCGCCGAACCTGATCGTGCTGGTGGACGAAGGCCACCGCAGCCATGGCGGCGAGACGCACGAGCGCATGAAGAACGCGCTGCCCAAAGCAGCCTACATCGCCTTCACCGGCACGCCCCTGCTGAAGAACGAGAAAACCGCCAACAAGTTCGGACCCATCGTGCATGCCTACACCATGCAGCGCGCCGTGGAAGACGAGACTGTGGCCCCGCTGCTGTATGAAGAGCGCGTGCCCGAACTCGACATCAACGAAGATGCCGTCAACCGCTGGTTCGACAAGATCACCGTTAATCTCAGTGATGCGCAACGCACCGACCTGAAAAGGAAATTCGCCAAGAAGGGCGCTATCTACGGCGCGGCCAACCGCATCGAGTTGATCGCTTGGGACATCGCCACCCACTTCAACGAGAACATAAAGCAACTCGACCTGGGCCTGAAAGGTCAAGTGGCCACGGATAGCAAGCTCGACGCCATCCGCTACAAGAAAGCCTTGGACGACACCGGCCTGGTCACCAGCGCAGTGGTGATCTCGGCCCCCGACACGCGCGAAGGCAATTCCGATGTGGATGAGGACACCCTGCCTGAGGTGCAGAAGTGGTGGAAGCAAAACATGGCCACGGGATCGTCGAGTTGGGGCCATGACCCGGAGACTTATGAAAAGCAGATCGTCAGGGACTTTGGCACGGACGGCGCCCCCGACTTGCTGATCGTGGTGGACAAGCTACTGACCGGGTTCGACGAGCCTCGTAACACCGTGCTCTACATCGACAAACCCATGAAGGGCCACAACCTGATTCAGGCGGTGGCGCGCGTTAACCGCCTGCACGACGCGAAGCGGTATGGCGTGCTGGTGGACTACCGAGGTATCTTGAAGGAGTTGGACACCGCCATCCGCGCCTACCAAGACCTGGAGACACGCACCCAAGGAGGCTTTGACGTGAGCGACCTCGAAGGCCTCTACCAGCAGTTCAGCACCGAGTACAAGCAGCTACCTGCCTTGCACGACAAGCTGTGGTCGTTTTTCAAGTCCGTGGCGAACAAGCTCGACCGCGAACAGTACCGCCAGTTGTTGACCCCCAAGTTCGTCAAGGGTGAAGATGGTGAGGACTACGACGAGCGGCAGAAGCTGCGCGATGACTTTTATGAGGCCTTGACCGCATTTGGCCTCTGCCTGCAAACCGCGCTGTCTTCCCGCAGTTTCTTTGAGGACAAGAGCTTTTCTGAAGGCTTGATTACCCGTTACAAAGCCGATCTGCGATTCTTCACCGAGCTGCGGCAGACGGCCCGCCGCGATGCCATGGAAACGGTGGATTACAGCGCCTATGAGGAGCAAATCCGTAAGCTGGTGGACAAGCAAGTGATTGGCACCGAAGTGCGTGAGCCCGAGGGTGTGTATCTGGTGCACCAGTTGGGCAAAGCCGAAGACCCGAAGGATTGGTCAGACGAGAAAACGCGCAACGAAACGGACATGATCCGCACGCGCCTGCGCAAGACCATCGAACAGGAACTGGCCGAAGACCCCTATGCTCAAAAGGTGTTCGGCGAGCTGCTGAAGCAGGCCATTGCCGAGGCTGAAGCCATGTTTGACCACCCGCTGAAGCAATACGCACTGTTTCAGTCTTTCGAGCAAAAGCTGGTGTCCCGCGCAACACCGGGCGTACCCGACGTGTTGGCGGAAAAGCCGCACGCCAAGGCCTACTTTGGTGCGATCCGCTTGGTGCTGGGCGATGAAGCCTTTGCTGGCTTGAGTGCCATGGCCGTGGATGACATGGTGCAGCAAGCCATGGCGATGGACACCATGGTGCGCGACGCGGTGGCTGAAAACTCGCTCAACCCGCAGAACATCGAAGCGGCTATCCGAAAGGGCCTGCTGCCCCTGCTGTTCGGCACTCTGGGTCTCGACAGCGCCAAACAGGTGGTAGATCAGGTCATTCAGATAACGCGCGTTGGTCTTAGCAAGTCTTGAGCATGCCGTTACTGGAGCGCACCTCTCAACATCGGTTGACCTACGGCGATGAAGTCATTGTTTTCAGCGTGCGTCGCCAGCCATCGCGCACTGTGCAACGCATCGCGATCCACGTTGAGCCTGATGGCCGTGTTTTGGTGGATGCGCCGGACACCGCCCCCTTGGCTGACGTGTTGGCGGCCGTCAAGAAACGGTCACGGTGGATCAGCCAGCACGTAGGCTCCGCCAAAGCGCGAATGGCCCACGTACTCCCGCGCGAATACGTGAGCGGTGAGTCACTGCATTACCTGGGTCGGCGCTATCGCCTGCGTGTCATCGTCAACGCCGAGGCCAAGGTGGAGGCCCGCATGCGCGGCGCATTCATCACCGTGACTGTGCCGGAGCACGCCCCGAACACGATCAGAACTGCCCTGGATGACTGGTACCGCCAGCGTGCGCGTGATCTGTTCGCTGCTCGTCTTGCAGCCGTGGCCGCGCCGCTGCGCTGGGTCAAGCATCTACCGCCAACACGCCTCCAGTTCATGACGGTTCAATGGGGAAGCTGTTCACCCTCTGGCCGTATTACGCTGAACCCTCTGCTGGTCAAAGCGCCGCGCGAGTGCATTGACTACGTTCTGCTGCACGAGCTGTGTCATTTACTTCACCACAATCACAGCCCAAAGTTCTACAGGGCCTTGGACAGGCACATGCCGAACTGGCGTGGTGTGAAGGAAAAGTTGGACAACATGGTGGAAGCGGTGTTTCGCGCCTGAAGTGTTGGTTCAGTGGTGGCGCACTTTAAGCGCGTTTTCCGCGACTTTGTTGAGACGTGGCGCCGCCCAATGTGCTATCAATCTGCGTCGTTCCTGCGATGCTCTGAAACTCCCTGAAGTACTCTGGCTGATTTTCTGCTAACCAACGAACAATCGGTGCGCAGTCCATCCACTTCTCTAAAAATCGCTTCATCACTGTGAGGTGTAGCACGTCAGGGCCATATGTTTCTTCGACCGCTTTGTTCTGTACTTGCAGCGCAGCCATTTCGCGTTCCATTTTTGCCATGGACTCCACTGAAATGGTGTCATTGGCAGCGGCTTGCGCGACCAACATGTTTGATTGCGTGTTGTAGAGGAGTGCGTTCGCCCCCGATGGCCAGGTCAAATTCCCCCACCCTTGGCCACCCCAAATTCCCCCAGGCAGGACGGTCGGATTATGACGACTCGGGTGTGATGGCGATGCGTGCAGCGGCCTCCTTGAGGCGGTAGCTCTTGCCCTCGAACTCCAGCATCGCGCAGCGGTGCATGAGGCGATCCAGGATGGTGCTGGCCATGGTGGCGTCGCCGAGGTATTTGCCCCAGTCCTGCACCACGCGGTTGGACGTGATGAGAACAGCGCGGCGCAGCTTGTAGCGCTGGTGCACGATGGCCTGTAGGACTTCAGCGGCATGCTCGCTGATGCGTCTGGCCAGGAACAGGTCATCGAGGACGAGCAGGTCCGGCGCGACCCAGTCCTTGAGCAGCTCGGTGCGCTCTGCCGTAGTGGCCAGCGCGTAACGGGCGAACTCGGTGTCGGCTTCCAGGTAACGCACGTCATAGCCCTGCAGCGTGGCCTGGTAGGCCACGGCCTTGGCCACATGGCTCTTGCCGGTGCCCGGCTTGCCGATGATCAGCGCGTTGGCCCCCTCGCCGATGAACTTCAGGGTGTGCAACTCGAAGCAGGCGCTGCGCGGCAGCTTCGGGTTGAAACGCCAGTCGAAGTCAGCCAGCGAGGGGCGCTCATCCAGACCCGAGCGCTTGAAGCGGCGCTCGGTCAGGCGAGAGCGCCGGCGGTCCAGCTCGTCTTGCAGCATGGCGGCGAAGGTCTCCAGGAAAGGCTGCTGGGCGGCCTGGGCCTGCATCACGCGGGTGGACAGGGTCTCGGCGATGCCGGACAGGCGCAGCTCGCGCAGCGCGCGTTCGATCTCGATCATGTTCATGGCTGAACTCCCGGTGGCGTTTGGTGGTGTTGTTGTTGGTGGTGGTGGTGGTGGTGGTGGTGGTGTTTGCCGTGGCGGCGGCGAGCGCGAAGAGATCGCTGTACTCCTCAGCGTCTCGGATGAGCTCATGCTGCTGCGTCAGCGCGTGGGCACCGGCGGCGGGTGCTTCGCCGCAGGTAGCCTCGATGGCCGCCATCGCCTGGGCAAAGAGGGCTTCGGTCAGCGCCAGCACGCGCTTGTAGCTGTAGACCCCTTGCTCCAGGGCCTGGGCGCAGGCGGCATTGATGCAGTGCGCCGGGTAACGGCGCATGAGTCCCACAATGCCCCAGAGCTTGCGCTGCCCGACACGACCCTCGATGGCAAAGAGCAGCTCACACAGCCGGCTGGCGTGCTCACCAATCTCGCCGGCCTGACGCAGGATCAGGCGGGTCTCGCGAGACGGATTGAACACCCGCTCCTCCATGGGCAGAATCACCGTGCCGGGACGCTCGGCCTTGGCGTGGGTGCGCAGCAAGGCACGGGTGTGCATGTCACGAATCTCGATGCGCTGGGCGTAGATGCGCACCAACACCTTGGAGCCGATGTTCGCCGGGCGAGCGGCGTAGCTGCTGTGATCCACCCGCACACAGCTGTCGTCGCAGACGGTGCGCACCGCCTCGTCGAAATACTGCATTCCCAGCACTGGCAGGGGTTTGAGGTGGCTGCGCTCTTCCTCGAACATGGCCTGCACCTGGCGTCGCTCGGTGCCGTGGATGCGCTTGGATGCCCAGCTCTTCTCCCAGTGCGCCAGGAACTCGTTCTGGGCCTCGATGGACTCAAAGCGCCGGCCCTTCAAGGCCGTGGCCTGGGTATGGCCGATGGCATGCTCCACCGTGCCCTTGCGGTTGGGGTCTCGCACCCGCGCCGGGTCGGCCACCACGCCGTAGTGCGCCAGGGCGGCGGCGTACACCGGGTTGAGATCGGGCTCGTACAGGTCGGGCTTGAGGACGCCTTCCTTCAGATTGTCCAGCACCACGTACTGGGGGCAGCCCCCGAAGTACCGCAGGGCCCGCTCGTGCAGCTCGGCCCAGATCTGCTGGCTGGACTTCCAGACCACGCACCGGAAACTGGCACGGGAATACCGCAAGGTGGCCACGAACAGGCGGGGCTTGCGGTACCGGTCGCTGCCGGGCACGCGGGTGGGCGCGCCCTCGCCGTAGTCCACCTGCATCTCCTCGCCGGGCAGGAAGGACAGGCGATCGAACTGCTCGGGCTCCTTGTGCCGCAACTTTGCACAGAAGCGTTTGACCGAGTTGTACTGGCCATCAAAGCCGTGCTGGTCGACCAGGTCCTGGTAGATGGCCGTGGCGTTTCGCTTCAGCCGCAGCTGGGCTTCGATGAACTCGCGCCAGGGTTCGCACAGGGAGGTGGCCACCGGCCCAGGAGCCGGTGGCCAGGGTGGGGGAATTTGACCTGCCGAGCCGGTGGCCACCCCGGGGGAATTTGACTGCAGTTGCTCCAGCCAGCGCTGGTGGTAGCTCCTGACCGTCTTGCGGTCGATGCCCGTGATGCGGGCGATCTCGCGTTGCGATGTGTTGCGCTCCAGCAGTGTCTCTATGGTGGCGCGTTGGTTGGACTTCAAGACATTCACTCCTTGGCCTTCCCTCGGGGAAGACTGGATCAATGTCCTGCCAACAGGTGCCGACGACGCCGGCGTTAAACCCCTATCCCCGATCAGTTCAGGTGGGGGAGTTTGAGGTGGCCATAGACGGGGGAATTTGGGTGGCCATCAGGGGTTCGCGAAAGCAGTGGTGAAGTTGTTCTGGCCAGACATCAACTCGGCCGCTTCAATTTGCCTGATGGGCTTCATGCGACGCAGTATCGTGAATGTCTTGGCTGGACAGGGTTTGTCTTGCAACTGTTCAATGACCTCCGGGCAAATGCCATCCAGCAGTCGGAAGTGATTCTTGATCGTTGACGGTGAGAGATGCAGTGTCTTTCCTAGTCGCTCAGCAGAGACGCCGTGTTCCATGGCTTTGACGATCATCTTGTGTGCCTGGACAACCGTCATTCGATTGATACGCTTGTTATAGGTGTATGTGTCGCCATCGGTTGCAATCAGGCAAGCCACCTCAGTGGCTCCCAAAGCCTTCAGTGCTTCAATGCGCAGATGCCCATCCATCACGAAGTAATGACTTTTGTGACTCGGGTCGGGAAAAACTACTGGGGGTTCGACCAAGCCGACGTCTTTCACTGATGACAGGATCTGCTGGAAGGTGATGCTGTCCTTGACGCGGGGCCGTAGTGTTTTAAGGTAGATGAGATTCGGCAGGGGAATCACCACGCAATCTTTCAAGAAGGCGGCTTTGGTTTTATCCGATGGAGCGGTAGATTGCCCATCGTCGGCATCGTTGTCCCTCTTGCTCATGGTCTGTCTCCAGCCGCCATACGATCTTTGATGAGCTTCGGAATTGAGTCCATTTTCTCGGCGCGAAGAATGGAAACAAAGCCGTTATCTGCAAATAGCTCCTTCAACGCTTGGGTCGCAAAAATCAACTTGTCGTGCGTGAAATCGGCCTTTTTTGCAGCGAGCCGCTGGTTTTCCGCCTCGCGCTCGAAGATACGCCTCAGTTCAAGTGGGGTTAGTTTCTTGCGTTTGGCAGTTCTCCCAAGCGGGGCATTGCCAACCAACTTGCTGCGATTTGCTCTCTGTTCTAGAAGTCGGCGTAGTGTGGATAGCTTCTTGCCGCGAAACCCCTGTTCGTAGGCGTCGGAAAGCAGGTCTTGAATTTCGCTCGCACTGCTCCTGGCAATGGTCGTTGCCATGCTCAGAGGAATTGCCCCATTCTCTACTGCAACAAGCAGCTTCTCTTCTCCGCGGTGCAGTAGGCCGCTGATCATGTTCACCCAGGATGGGGTAACGCCAATTTTCTGCGCTATCTGGGTGTCGTTGAAGCCGCGTTCTTTGAGGCTGCCCACTTCGCGCATCAGGTCGATAGGACGATGCTGCCGTCGGGCAATGTTTTCAACCAGACTCATCACCAAGCAGTCGTCCTCTGGAGCGTCTGTCACAAATGCAGGAATTTCCCCCTGGTTCAGCATCTGAAAAGCCTCTAGGCG
Source organism: Acidovorax sp. T1 (assembly GCF_002176815.1). NCBI lineage: Bacteria > Pseudomonadati > Pseudomonadota > Betaproteobacteria > Burkholderiales > Comamonadaceae > Acidovorax > Acidovorax sp. T1. The sequence continues at coordinate 939,266 of NZ_CP021648.1, forward strand.
GCCTTGGCCGCATATCAGGTCGTATCGACACGAACCATCTTTCAGCGCTCGACGGCTTACCTTTATTGGCCGCTTGAGGCCGACACAGCGAATGTTCTCCACGATAGCCTCGTGCTGCCGTTTGTTGCGTGTACGAGGGTTGAGGACGTCAACCAAATTGATGGGAATCATCTCCACGCTTTGATGAGTCATGCTGCGTCCTTCAGGCTGTATCTGGCAGCCATCTCGTTCAGGATGTCTAGAGTGTCGAACCTGTAGCTGTCAATCAGCCCATAGTTCTCTTCGCTGAGCCTCTCAGGCCATGCGCCAGTGTCGATGCGTGGAATAAGGTAGTAGTCCCTGACATTTGTGTTCGAGCTGTCCATCCGTACCGCAATGGTGACGTCGGGCTCCAGACTGGTATCGAAGCGGACCCGCCAACGCAGTGTTCCAACTGGCGTTGTTTGGCATCTTGCAATGACCAAGGAGACGGTCCATTCCCCATTTATGGTGAGTAAATCAGTGCCTGCATCGCGATGAACATCAGCGTTGACTTCATGCAGTCGCTGGATGATCTGGCCCACCAAATCGGGGCGTTGCTTTCTAAGTGCTCGATTGATTTCCAGATAGCGGTAGTCCCGATCAGGGTGAAATCCGACCAATGCGTAAGCGGTGATCAGTCCGCCAAATCGCTCCTGATAGGCAGAACTAGAGGGCATGTCCTCCTGCTCGTCGATGATCAGGCCTGACAACGTACCAGCCCGTGTCAGTAGCTCGCGAAGGAGCGCCAGCATCTGCGAATCATCGAGTCGATGCGAGCGCGCCACAATGATCTCGCGCGCTCTCTCGAATAGAGATGCCGAGATGATCCCCTCGAAGGCGCCGTCGCAACGAATCCATAGTTCGGGCGCATTCCGAACTCGCACTTGTTTCAGCTTGAATGACCGACGGTTGTAGACGTTGTTGCCGATGTATTTTTCGTTAGTCAGGATTTGGTGGACGGTGCCACGTGTCCATGCCTTTCCCAGGTCCGTGAGCAGACCTTCGGCATTGAGTGCACTGGCGATCTCCCGCTCCGGTTTACCAATCTCAATGAAGTCGTGATAGATGCGATGCACCACGGAAACTTCTTCGGGCGGGCCACGCACCAGGATCACGCGATCCGTCTGAATACTCTTGTGCTCCCCTGATTGGAGCTGCCCCTTCGACTCGCGTTGCTCGTTGATCAATTCACGGCGTAAACCATAGCCAGGGATTCCCCCTTGATAAAAACCTCGTCCGGCGAGATTGCACTGGCCAATGAAGACTTTCGTGGATAGCACTCGGCTGAACTCACCATCCATGGACCGCTTGAAGTTTTTGAAAACGGCGGCCATTGGTGTCCCATCGTTATCGAAGGGTTCCGCGCAATAGGAGACGGGGGCACCAGCTTGGGTGCAGAGATATTCGTAATGCGCGCTTTCGTCGGTGTCTTGAAATCGACCCCAACGGCTCACGTCATACACAAGGATTCCGCGATACACGGCGTGACGACCCTGTACGTCAATGAGCAATTTCCGAAACTGTTCACGCCCTCCAACGTTCAAACCGCTCTTACCTTCGTCGGCATAGATTTTTACGACAACCATGCCGTGGGCTTCGGCATACTGATTGATCGCGAGGGTCTGATTCTCCGTGGAGTACCGTTGATGGTCGGTTGACATGCGCACATACGCAGCCATCGGTATCAGGCCGTGAGTCTCGGTTGTCTCCGCTGTGGCATTTAGATGGGTCAAACTGACCTCCCAACTGGCGAGGGATGTCAGTGGTTATTCAGTATGGCAATATATTCAAGGAAAAGGGTATAAAAAACCGCATGCAACACAAACATTTTCTTGTGTAACGTTTTCTGAATCTTTGCTTGTGGCGAGTGTCCATGGAGTTGATCAATGTACTCCTGCTACTCTGCCAGCAGTTTCCGAACCGCCTTGCGCACACTTGGTTCGACCTTGCCGTAGCGAAATAGCAGCTCCGCGATCTCGTCTTCCTCATCGGCATAAAAGTATGCCATCGGAACGCCCAGCACTTGGGCCAGCTTGCGCACCGTGAGCAAATCTGGCCGGTGCACGCCCAGCTCATAGCGGTTGATCCGCGCGCTCGCCACGAATTCATCAATCCCCGCCTCGATCCCCAGCATCTTCTGGGACAGGCCCGCCGCCAGCCTCGCTTGCTTCAGCCTCGCGCCCCACTGTTGATCCGCATCGCTCATCTCGCGCCTTAAAAGGCTACGAGACTCGTAGTTCTGCGCTATTCTCGATACTACGAGTTACGTAGCTACGTGGCGGCATGGGGCTGCGCCGTGGTGCTCGGGCATCAAATAAATACAGAGGGAAAAGATGGCAACCAAGAAGGACGAACACGATGGCGTTTTCCTGTTCCTCATCGTTCCAGCGGTCCTGGCGACGCTGGTGTTTTCGCTGTACTACTTCTCGCGTCTAAAGAAGCAGTACCTGACGGGTCCGCATGCCCGTCGCATTTTTGACATCGGAGCGCAAGGCACGTCCCTTCTCGTCAGCGGTGTGTTGGGCTATTTGTATTACATGATTGCCGTGGTGCTGTGGCACTACGTCCCATTGACGCTGGTGCTCACGCTGCCGCTGGGGCTTGTGCTTTTGATCTGGATGGGCAAGGCGCAGGCTTACGCTTTCTTGGGTGTGATCGTGGATTACGACAAGGGGGTCGTATTTTTCCGTCCTAACGAGGAAAGCCTGGACATCGGAGACATGCTTCTGGTGGTGCCGCTGCTGCGCCAGTTCACATCGCTGGACAGCGTGCCGCTGAGCGCCATTGATCGAATCACGCGCCAAGCTGGCAAACGAGTGTTCATCCATGGCGAGTTCGGTTCACGCCATATCTCCTTCACCAACAAGCTCAAGCGCGACGAGTGCATCCACCTGCTAACGGCACGCAGCAAAGGCCGCCTCAAGGTGATGGCCGAATTGGAGTAGCTGTACGCGCATCACCGAGTTCCCGCATCTTCCCGGCACTGGCGCGACCCACCTCCTGCACTGATCGACCGCATGCGCCTTGGTACTCAGGGCCCCGCAATTCGCTGTTTTTCGCTCATCGCAATGCTACGTATTGCGTAGTTTTTGCGGCGCAATTCATGCCATTGCCACCAGTGTGTCCAAGTATTCTTTGAGCTACGAAATACGTAGTTTTGCCAGCGATGAGGCATCGAAACGGCCTAACGCGGCGGAGAAAGGTGGCAGCAATGGGGATGAAGTGGATGCGATGGGGGAGCTTGCCCTCGTCCAGGACTTGGCCTGAAGTCGATGCGCGAGCGGCAAGCGCTGCCTATGGGCTGAGCCATGGTGAAGCTCAGTCGTGGTGACAATTAACACCAACATTCCCTCGCTGAATGCCCAGCGCTATTTGAGCGCGAACCAAGCAGGGCTTGTGACGACGATGCAGCGCCTGTCATCGGGCCTGCGCGTCAACAGCGCCAGGGACGACGCGGCAGGACTTGCCATCAGTGAACGCATGCTCACGCAGATCAAGGGCATGGAGGTTGCCAGGCGAAACGCTAACGATGGAATCTCGCTTGCTCAGGTAGCCGAGGGGGCAATGCAGAAGATGACCGACATCCTGCAACGTGGCCGCGAGTTGGCTGTGCAGGCAGCAAACGGCACCAATTCCAAGAGCGACCGACAGGCACTATTCGCTGAGTACTCTCAACTGCTGCAAGAGTTTGAGCGCATGTCGCGTACATCAAACTTCAATGGGCACAATCTGTTGGATGGCAGCTTCACGTCCCAGGTGTTCCAAGTCGGTGCCAATGCGGGGCAGACCATTGATGCCTCTATCTCCTCCTTGAAAGAGACCGACATTGGCCATCACCAACTCGACTTTGGAATTTACGCCCAAGGTTCATTGGCTGCGACCGAGTGGACTCAAAAGTTCACAGCAGTAAGTGAACAAAACTACGAAGGCAATATTGCCTACATGAATTCGCACCCTATGCCACGTTCAATGGTGATCCGTGGCACCGAAATCCCTGTTGACGTAAATGACGGTTCGATCAAAGCCTACGCCGACAAGATCAATGCGGCGTCCTTCGATCCCGAGATTATCGCCTACGCGAAGACCACGATGGGCTTTGGTGCAGCACCGCTACCAGCAGGTCAGAACCTCACGCTCACCATCGTGGCAGGTGAAGACTACTCGAAGGCCAAAACGGTGAGTTTTCCGTGGGATGGTTCGACGGCTGCCGCTCAAGCTGCGGTTGAAGCAATCAACGCGGTATCAGCAGAGACGGGAGTACGTGCCGACAACTTGCTGCCTGTCGAAAAATCGACAACTATTCCGATCCCGAACTTGACACCCTACTTTCAGCTTGTAAATGACGAGGGTGAAAACCTACATGTCATGAACGTTTCGGGGAACGGTGCGCAGTTGTTGATGCAGCAACGCGGTTGGAACTCGAACGGTTTCGTCAGCCCTAACGGTTCAATTATCTCAGACATAGTCTACGGAAATCCTATTTCAGATGTTGGAGGTGGGGGTGTGCTTGGCAAGGACGATGCTTTCGTCATTGGCTCTATGTCGGTCGTTTCGTCCGGCGAGTTCAAAATAAAGGGTGACACCGTAGAGGATTGGGATACTGGTGAAACCTTTGGACTTGTTGCCACTCCATTTTCGGATTTCCAAGATTCCAAACTCAAACCAATTGAAGATATTTCCTTTGACGATGCGCGTTCGGCAGGCATTGCACTGCTGACATTTGATGGCGCAATAAATGCAGTGAGTAGCGCAAGGGCTCAACTCGGAGCGGTACAGTCGCGTTTTGAAGCCACGATTGCCAACTTGGATATTGCATCGGAAAACACTGCTGCTGCAAAGTCACGTATTGTGGATGCCGACTTTGCACAGGAGACGGCGCAACTGGCACGACATCAAATTTTGCAAAACGCAGGTACAGCAATGGTGGCGCAGGCCAATTCCATGCCTGAGCAAGTTTTGACCCTGCTCAAGGGGATCTGAGCTAGCAATTCAGGTCGTTGAACTGTTTGCGCGCCTTGTACAGCTCCACGTCGGCCCTGGCTTTTTCGCTGGACAGCGCCGTAGCGGCGCGCTGCTTGAGTTCCGGCAGATGGGTGTCCAGTCGCGCGCATTCCGCTTTGTCCCCTGGACTGAGCTTGAATCGGTGTTTGTACACGCGGTATTGATCGGCGCTCATTCCCGTCAAAGGCTTCAGTGCATCGGCCATCACGGCATTGTGTTCATCCCGTCGCACATCGGCACCCTTGCGGCTTGTGCCGGTCATCTTGTCCATGCCCTGCGTGGGCGTTGCGTCGATTTCCCTGGCCCCAACACAAGGCGCATCCGAGTAGCTCACCTTGCCCGCCGTCTCGCAGCGGTAGACGGGTTTTTGCGCGTGAACATGGAAACCAAAGCACAGAAGGCCCAGCAGGGCGAACAACCAACGAAATCGGCGGTTTTGTTGCAGTCGTGGAGATAGAAAGAAGCGCATAGATTCACAAACTGAAAACTAGCCAGCCGCAATCGTTCCACGGCACTTCGGATAGGTTGAGCACCCCCAGAATGCATTGCCCGCATTGGCACCCTGTCGAGCGGTACGCAGCGCCATGGCGGCACCGCAACGCGGGCATTCAGGCTGGGATACTGCCTTGGCGGCGACTGATGGTTCGAGGGCTGCAGTCCTGGCATGGGCTTCTGAGGTACCAGTCGTGCTTGGAGCTTCGCGTTGCGCGGTCGCTGGTTGGCTTTGCGCCTGCCGTGCTTGTTGAATCAACGCGAAGAGCCCGAGGCCGTCAATGAGTTCAATGTTGCAACCCTGCGCAAAATCTTTGGCATCGGCGGTAAAGCGCCCCGAGGTGACAACGAAGCCGCCCGTGGCTCCCTTGGCCGCCATGACGCCATAGAGTTCGCGCACGGTGGTGACACCCACCTTGTAGGCCTTCCACTGCTTGCACTGCACGAATAATTTCTCGCTGCCCTTGGCGAGTACGAGATCGACGCCGCCATCCGGCCCGCCGCCGCCGATTTCGGTAACGCGGTATCCCTGCAGACGATAGGCTTCACCGACCAACAGCTCAAATTCCCGCCAGCTCATTCCGTCCAAGGCATCGGCATTACGTGCTTGCACCACATTCGAGACCAAGGTTTGACGCTGTTTGCGTCGCCAGGCGGAGAGAGCTGCCGCTGCGAGGCAAAGAATCGGCACGATGTACTGACCGGCCGTTGCCAGGCCATGGATCACGGCCTTTTGCATCATGGCCCCCACCATGGCGCCCCCTTGACCCTGAATGTCGGACGCTTGAATGGGAGTTGCCAGGCGGTGCAGCAGGAAATAGCTCACCGCAGCGAGCACCACGCAGACCCACCAAGGGAGCATTGCAAGCAGGTCCAGCACATCCTCCAAGGGACTGGTTTTCTTGCGTCTGGCCATGCTTCCTCCCGTTGTTGGTGTGGTGTTTGCACTATTTTGGCGCGTGCATTTGAACATGGCTCAAGGCTAGCGTGGGGCAGGCGAAAACTCGGAATGGCTCCAGCACACCTGCTTGCTGGGTTGTGAAGGAGCTCTGTGGGCTCGTTGCGAGTATGCGATGCGCGACATCTAGCGACTGGCAGGCAGCGATAGCTGACGTTCACGAAGCATCAGTAGAACTGAGTAACTCTAACGCACTTCTGCGTCAAAATGACGCAGAAGTGCGTTACCATTCACAAATATGAGTTCCCGCCGCATTACATCTACAGACTTGGTGGAAGTGACTGGCTTTTCGCGTCACCGGCTACGGGGCTTTTTAAAAGATCTGCCAGAGTATTCTGACAAAAAAGTCACTGCAAGAGTCGCGCGTGAGTACAGCCGTCAGGAACTAACGATCATTGCAGTTTGCTGTGAGTTGGAGGATGGTTACGGGTTACGCCGTGAAGTTATTGCTCAACTTGTGCCGGAAATTCGCAAAGCACTCGGTTTGCTCCGGTCAGTAGCCACCGATGCACTTCTTGTCGTTGGTCTAAATCCGCCTAGCGCTCATTACGTTGATGGCATTTCAAATTTGAGAAAAGGTACTGTTGTGCCATTGAGTGATATTTTGAATAGGATTGACGTCTACCTATTGGGCGACCAAGCAGTCGGTGTCGATGGTCAGCGCAATCTTGATCTCGGTTTGCTGCCTATCGTGACGACTCGCCCGACGAAGGTGGCGAAAAATTATCAACAACGACCGCGTTCAAAAAATGCAGCCGGTTGACCTTTACGAAGAGCTAAACAAGGCAGGCGTACTGCCCGAAAGTTTGGTTCGCCTTGACGAGGCTGCGACACCCAGACATATCCGCTACCTGGACCTACTTGGCGGGAGAGACGACAGCGAAACGGTGTTTCCTGACGCGGTAATCGAATCTTCTGGGCAGCCATATCTTTATGTCGTACGTCATGACCGTCTGGGTGATTCCGGCCATGCTCAAACTCATCTCGCGGGGCTGGTTCGCATTCTTGCTTGCCGTTCGGATGCGCGATTTCTTGCAGTAGTGAAACCCGGTTCAATAGATGTTTATCCTGTAGGACTCTTTGAAAATGTGCCGGATGCCATGCTGTCGGGTCCGAGTGACAGCAAAAGCGCCGACTTGCGGGGCCTACTTACTGGTGCAACTTTCGCATCGCATGATATGAACGCCGGGAGTTCAAAAATCGCTAAACAGTGGCTCGAAGCCCTGCTGTTTCGCTTGCTGACTGACGCCGCACGTGGCATCAAGCTCGTTGCTCCAAAGTTATCGGAACAGCAGGTAATTGCTTTGGTCGGACGCGCTTTGTTTTTTCGCTTTCTCGTTGACCGCCGAATAGTGGTCGAAATGGATGCGACAGCCATTGCAAAGAATGTCAATCGACTGGTCGAAATGTTCTCGACACCGGCCAATCTCGTACAAGTGTGTCGCTGGATGGACAGCACATTCAATGGTGACTTGTTGTCTATCGGTGGCAAGGACTACGAAGCGCTGATAGCAACCATTGGCGATGGGGTGAATGAGGTATGCCGACAACTAGGCAATATCCAGTATCGCGCCGTTGGCGGTCAATTGCCGCTGGATTGGGGGGGTATAGAATTCCGTCACGTACCCGTCGATATGCTCAGTCAAGTGTATGAAGACTTCGCTCATGAGTTTGTACCGGATTTGGCACAAGCTACGAGCATTCATTTCACGCCAAGACGGTTGGCTGAAATAGTGCTTGATGGGGCATTCAGCGCAGTGCAGTCCGCGCAGCCGTATAAAGCGAAGGTTCTTGACCCGGCCGTTGGTGGTGGAGTATTTCTTGTGCTCGCGTTTCGCCGACTTGTTGCCGAACGCTGGCTTGAAAAGGGCGTACGACCAACACGGGCAGTGATTCGCGAAATATTGATGACGCAGCTCACAGGCTTTGACATTAATCGAGATGCCCTCAACATTACCGCTCTCAGCTTGTACTTGGCCGCACTTGAACTCGACCCAAGGCCAAGTCCACTGTCCGATCTGAAGTTCCGGAAACTGATCGGCACCGTTTTGCATGCGGTGGACCAAGAAGGGCTAGGTAGCAATGATGGCGACTCATTGCTCGGCAGCCTGTCGTCAATCATGCTAAATAGTTTTCGGCATCAATTTGATATCGTCATAGGTAACCCACCCTGGACTGGCTTTAAGAGCATGAGTAAAACGGCTCTTAATAAGACGCTGGGTGATTTGATGATGGAGCCAAGTGTCGAATCCAGCCAAGACAAAATAAATGTAACTGTGCGAGCACGTTATGGATCGCCTGACATCCCGTTCTTACTCGCCGCCACTAGATGGGCCAAACCCAGGGGCGCGCTCGGTTTTGCTCTACATGCGCGCTTCGCGTTCCAACCCGAGTCATTTGAATTGCGAAGACACGTATTCAAATCGATCCGTATCACTGGGATAATGAACTTCGCAGCCCTATCTCAAGATTCGAGACTGTGGCCAAGCAACTCTGCCCCATTTATGCTTTTGGTAGCACGCAATGAGCTACCCGGTAATGGGGACAGTTTTTACTTCATAAGTCCTAAGTACGAGTCTCAACTTTCAGCTACTGGTCAGTTCCGCATTGACCCGTGTGCTGCGACGCCAATATCGCTTGCCGCAGTGCAGGAAGATCCCTTTGCGATTCGAGCCATCTACAAGGGCGGGATATTGGGTGCGGACCTCCTAAGGCGTATTCGAAGTGGCAGGGTGATCCCGGTGCGGGAATTTTTATCACGGCACTACAATACCGAGTTATCCAATGGATACCAGCTCGGTAAACCTGAAAAACGCACCCGTGACGCGAAGCATCTGATCGGGCTACCCGTGGTCACGACAGATATGTCTCCGTTTGGAGTAAGTGAACAAAACGGTGAGCTCTTCCGTTACCCATTTGCTGAATGGCCGCGTGACTCCGGAATATTTAAGAGCCCATTGCTCTTGCTTCGTGCATCGCCAAAGAGAGATAGACATTTACGTGGTGCATTGTTCTATGAAACCGACGTTGCATACACTAATGCTTTTTTCGGGCTCTCGCTCGCTGAGCGTCCTGAGCTACGGCCAGTTGCTAACTTGCTGCATGTGCTTTCCTACAGTGATTTACTACTGTACTTTCAGTTACTAACAAGTCCAAAGTTCGGCGTGGAGCGGAAGTCCAGCTTGCAGGCGGATTTAGAGGACTTTCCACTTGTAAACCCAGAATCAATGTCCATTTCTCAAGTTGCTGCAATCAGAGGCTTGTCGGACCGCTTGCGAAAGGGCGACCCTTGCTGGAAGCAGGTCGATGAACTTGTATCGGAGCTCTACGGCCTCACGTCATGGGACTGTCAGTTGATTCGCGACACGTTGGAGTTTGAGCTTCCTTTTCTCGACAACGCTCAACGTGCGAGTATGCCAACGACCGTTGAATACCGCTCAGCCTTCAGAAATACGTTCAATATCCTTGTTAAACCATTCGCAGAAGATAATGCCCCGCCAACTCGCATCGCTGATGTAAATAGTGTTGTGATTGAAGGTTGGCGGCACGTCCACATCGGACGAACAGCAGAGCGTGATTTGGGCGCTGCAACTATCTTGGAAAAGGATTCGCGTCAATTGGCCGCATTAGCTGAAAGCTACTGGGCTTCGCGCCTCAATGTGCGGCTATCTGATGGCAGTGCGGTCGTTGGCTATCTCGATCAACGAAGATATTGGAGCAAAACTCAGGCGCGTTTGTTAGCGCTGGAGTGGCTGCAAGGTGATGTCTCGCTCAGCGAAACGGTTTGATAAACGTGTCGTTCTCAAATATCGGCGTCCCGCCCTCATCACTGGCCCCCTATCCCTCATGGGGAATAAAGCTAGTTAAGGTAGTGGAACAGGCATTAAGTGAGGCATGGCTGCGCCTCCTTCGTGATCATTCGGCGCTGGTTTCTGGAGGCAACGAAGATGCCATCACGAATCAATTGATGACCGAACTTGTCGTCTTAAGAAGTATTGAATGCCCAGCTGGATTTCATGCGGGATTATTCGGTATGCCAGTTCGTGACGGAAAAGTACCTAGCTGGGACGGTAAGTCAATTGATCAGATGCCGGACATAACAATATATCCCGCGATACCTCGTCACAACATCGCTGATCAGCGACATGATGCCTTGTTCTATGAATGCAAGGTGCTGGATAAAACCCGTGGCTTAAACTTATACAGGTCACAAGGCATAGAACGGTTTACCCAAGGGCGTTACGCATGGCGCATGCCGCACGCTGGGATGGTGGCGTATGTGCTCGAGAGCTCTGAAATTTCACCCACTACGGCTCTTACCGATTATTTTTCTCATGTCAATAAGGCAGGAAAAACAATAGGTAGCGAACTCGGAGCATTCATCGCCCCGACCTCGGTGGAGAAGGCCAAAACTGTATATGTATCCGACGTTGCCGAAAGCAAACACTTTCGTACTGTCCCTGTCTTAAGTGGCAAGATGGGCGTGATATCGCTCAGGCACTTATGGCTAATCGCTACTCCGATTTCTTAGCCTTGAAGCGGCTTTCGCGAATCATCACCTAGGTAACAAGGACCGATATGGGCCTATGCCGTCGTTCACGACGGGTCGGCTGCCAGCCTAAAGCGGGCATATGCATGCCGTCAAGGTCCCATGAGGTGCAGGTCACACCACACACTCCTCGCGATTTTTCCCTTCGATCCATTTCGGCGCTCTCCCTCTGCCGCTCCAGGTCCGCCCTGTCTTTGGATCGCGGTACTTGGCCTCAACCTTTTTGGCTGCAGGCTTCCACGGAAAGACCTGTTGCGCAGTGAATCCGAACTCGGCTATCAGGGAATGGACGGCATCCAGCGCTTGCTTGGCTTCAGCCTTGCGCGCGATAGCAATCTGTTGATCCAGCGCGCTTTTCTGCTCCAGCAGTTCTCGGTAGGTACTCATGATTCTTCGTCTGTATTTCCTGTCAATCCGACGAGGATAGCGTCAAACGTTGTGGTCTCTTTCTCTCTGCATGAATTTTTCATGGAGTCGCTCGACTGCTGCGAATCATGAACAGAGATCGACAATAAACCGGCATTTCGCTTCGAGCGTTGATCGCTGATTTGACCCACTCCATAGTGGCGCCAGTACAGTCGCAGCCAACTCTTGCGCAGGATGCGCGCTTGCAGTATTTGCCGAGCTGAAGGGCTAGCTTGGATAATGTGTCAATTCATATATTGAATATAAGGTGCATTTTGCTGGTTATTTTGATGATATTGCGAATGTGGTATAATTATTTCGCGTAAATATTGATTTCGTTGGCTGCATTTTTTGCTGTTGATAATCGAAAAATCAATATCGCCCTTCTTCCTGCCTGCACTCCCAGGCCTATTTCCCCCGTTTGATTCCACCGAACGCCGTGCCACCACGGCGGCTCGCTTGCGCGCGGCTGTCGCCATGACAGCACGCATGGCGTTGCCGTGGCCGTGGTCATCGCTGTGGTCGTGGCGGTATGGCGGCGTATCGCGCCAGGGTCTGTAGCGGGAAGGAGCGAGTGCAGTGCCGCGCCGCGCGTGGTTCGGTGCTTGGCACTCGGCACAGCGCTTTCGTCTTTTCCTTTCACTTCCTTTTCTCTCTTTCTTTTCAGGAGCATTTCCATGACCTCTTCGCCTGGTCAGGCCGCGGCATTGGCGCGTTACGAACAACAACGCCGTCCCTTGTTCACCTTGGGCCAAGTGCTGATCACGCCCGGTGCGCTCGACATGCTCGAAGCGCTCGAACTCGCGCCACTGCCGTTCGTGCTGCGCCATGTCACGGGGGATTGGGGTGACTTGTGCGACGAGGACAAGCAAGCGAATGCTGCAGCGCTCACGTATGGCAGCCGTGTGCTGTCCGCCTACGACATCCCGCCGAACCACCGGCTTTGGATCATCACCGAGGCCGACCGGCGCTCGACCACGTTGCTGCTGCCGGAGGAATACTGAGTAATGCAGCATTCCTACCATTGCCATCCCCGGCTGGACGCTGGCATGCACGGCCCCATGGTGGGCAACCAGCGGCTGCATGTACGCCAGGGCGAGGTCGATGCCACGTGTGGCTACCACTGCGTATTGATGGCGCTGATGCTGTTTGGCCAAGTGCGGCGCAATGCGCTGATTTGGGACACCAAGGATGCGCGGCTCGAAGCGTTGCGCAAGGTGGCGCAGCGCTACTACTTCGATGGCTGCGAGGTCGAACAGCTTCAGCAGCAACTGGCTCCCTATGCGGAGCGGGTGCACTGCAAGGAATTGCGCTCGCGCGTGGTCGAACGCACCTTGGATGCCTTGGAAGAAGGCAAGCTGTGTTTGGTGTGCTTTTCTACCGAGCGCTACATGCACTGGGTGCTGGCCGTGGGGGTGCGCTGCGAGGCGGGAGAGCGCAGCGATTTGCTGGTCCTCGACCCTGCCATGGCGCCGATACCGCTGGTGCCGTGGAATGCCATGCTGACTGGCTGGACGAGCAAGCAGCCACGGCGTGTGGTCGCCAGCTTCAGTGAACGCGTGAACATCGACGCCGTGCTGGTGCTATCGCCTGTGGCGCAGGCCCAAGGGGACGAATAACTCGATTCGGCACATTCGTCCTTTCGGTTTTCTTTCTCCTTTTCTTTTCTGGATTTCCGCCTTTGGTCGCGCCGAGCTTTGTGCAAGGTGCCGCTGCTGCATGGGCGGGAGTTTCTTTTCTGCGTTTTCTCGCTTCTTTGGAGGTGCTTTCCATGCTCGACGATTCCTTGACGCCCGAGCCGTTTGAGCGGCTACTGACCGCACTGCTGGAGTTACCGCCGTCGCAGTCGGCCCATGAATCTGGTGAGGGTGCGGCACAACTGCTGCTCGAAGTGATTGATACGGCGCTGCACACACCACCAGCGTGGCCGCAGCGCATGGCGGCGGTGCGGTATTTCTGCCAGCATGCCCGACACCGCCTGGGGTTGGAGTCCTTGCTGGATTTGCAGGCCTTGCTGGCGCAGTACCCGCAAGGTGACGAAAGCGATGCCGAGGTGGCTCGCCTGCTTTGGAATGTGGAAGCCCGGGGGCATGTGCGTGCGCTGCGCGTGCTGTTGTGGTTCATGGCTGCGTACGACATCACCGAGCGGGTGCAGTGGCAGGCGTGGATGGGCACGCCCGGTTTTGAGGAAGCCTTGCGCGAGTCGCTCGATACGCTGGGCGCTGTGGCGGTGGTGCTTTTGTGGCAAGCCAAGTCAGGGCGCACCGACCATGCCTGGGTACTGCGGTTCGCCCGCAGGGCGCTGGGGCGCTCGGTCAGCGAGGGCCATGCCATGCTGGCGTTTCGGGATGCGGCGGAGGCAATGGGCACGCCGCAATTGATGCTGGCGCGCAGGGTGACTCATCTGGAACGGGCAACGATGAGTATTGGCGATGCGCCGGGCCTGCGTGTGTTGTGGTGGCAGTGTGTCGCCGAAGCTTTGCACATGCATATCGCCCAGGAACTGGGCAACGCCGATATGGATGGCACAAGCCATCAAACCGCTGATGCCGCCGATACCGACCAAGCCACCGGAAGCGGCACTATGGCCAACAGCGATGAATGGCGCGTCGAACTGTCACCGGCTGCGGCATTGCGCTACGCCGAAGCGGGGGTGGTGCTGGAGCCGCAGGCGCGGGCGCTGCGAACTGATACGCCGATGGCCACGGCGCTGCGGCTGCGCCAGAAGAGCTGGGCCCAGGGGTTGGGGCTTTGGCTGGAGATCGAGGGCGAGGGACGGCTGTCGGCTGCGCAGCAAGCGGCGATTGCCGAGCGGTTTGAGGCGGCTGGGCATCGGGCGCCGCAGGTGCGATATGCCAGTGCAAATGGTAGCCAGCGCGCCACATGGCTGGCGACATGGCGCTGGGAAGAAGCTGTGTGGATGTCCCGCGACATGGCGGTGGCCGATGTCAGGCGCTGGGCGCAGGATACGGCGCTGAACGCTGCCGAGCACTGGCTGCTGATGCGCGGCATGGTGGCGCTGGCAGGAAGGCCGCTGGGGCCGGAGGCCGCATTGGTGGCTGGTGATGTAAAAAGGGAAGCCAGCAATGAAAAAAAGTTCTAGAGCCGGGGGCGCTAGAACTTCTTCATGCTGGTGTGGGTGCCACTTTCGATGCCATTTACTGGCTGAAAGCAATCGTATAACCAGCCGTATAACGATTTGATGACTTGCTGAAAAGTTGTTTAAAATCAACAACTTAGAGCTGTATCTGGCGGAGACTGTGAGATTCGAACTCACGGACGGTTGCCCGTCGGCAGTTTTCAAGACTGCTGGTTTAAACCACTCACCCAAGTCTCCGGGTTGGAAGCCACATATTCTAGCTGCCCGCCTGCACCGTTTTCTGTTGCCGGCCCTTGGCGCAGACAAAGGCCGCCACGCTCGCCAGGCCCTGTGGCTCACATGCCCAGTGACTTGAGCAGCTCGTCGGTGTCGCTGGAGGGCACGGGGGGCAGGGGCGCTTCTGCGTCTGCATCTGCGCGGGTCTGCGCCATCAGTGCGTCGGGATCGGGGGTTTCCTGCGGCTCGAAGTCATACAGCTTGATGAATTCGGTGCGGTCGATGGCCAGCTCCAGATAGAAGATGTTGTTGTTGCCGGTGTAAAAGGTCACGCGCCGGGCCTCGGGCTTGTCCAGGTTGGCGTCCACGCTCAGCATCACCTGCTTGTTCAGCACCAGCATCTTGGGCTGGTTCTGGGTGATGTGGGTTTGCAGCTCGCGCCGCACCTTGCCGGTGAAGTCGCCCACCACCTGGTTCATGAGTTCACCCATCACGTTGCTCACCTCGTCCGAGGTGTAGGACGTGACCAGGTCGTCTTTCGACATGCCCATGTTGAGCAGATAGCTCTGGTACAGCTCCATGGCGGCTGGTGCCGAGAAGTTGATGATCACCAGGCCCGAGAAGCCGCCGTCGAACAGCACAAAGCAGCCAATGTCGGGTTTGAGGCAGGTCTTGCTGATGCGCTGCACCATGCCGGAATAGTGGATCTGGCCCTGAGTGGCCACGTTCAGCACGCGGGTGACCGAGTTGCACAGGCTGATCAGCAGATCTTCGGTGCCGTAAACGACGGAGGTTTCTGGGGTGCTCATGGTGCGAAATGTGGGGGGCTTTGGAAGATGACGGGTGTGCACAGCATAGGTGACGAATGGCTTGGGGCACCAACGATATGCGTGCTGGCCCTGGGCTGGCGCCTGGCCAGGGTGATGTCAACCGATGCGTGACTGATTATGGCTGGTATTTGCTATTAATTGTATAGCTGTTAGCGCTTATCCAGTAAGCGCTAGAGGCATATTTTCTATGTATTTCTGTTGTGTACGGGCTTGAGCAGCACCACCAAGGCCCCCGCGCCACCATCCATGGGCCGCGCCTGCACAAAGGCCAGCACTTCGTTTTTTTGCACCAGCCAGCGCTGCACGCGGCTTTTGAGCACGGGGCTTTTGCCCGGTGAGCCCAGGCCTTTGCCATGCACCACGCGCACGCAGCGCAGGCCGGTTTTGTGCGCGTGGCGGATGAACTGGCCCAGCGCCTCGCGGGCCTCGTCCACGCGCAGGCCGTGCAGATCGAGCTGGCGCTGAATGCTCCAGTGCCCGGCGCGCAGGCGGCGCGTCACTTCCACGCCGATGCCGGGGCTGCGAAAGCTGAGCTGGTCGTCGGTGTCGAGCAGGGTGCTCACATCGAAATCGTCGCTGATGGATTCGAGCAGCACGCGCTCTTCGTCCATCCAGTGCTGCACGGGCAGTGGCGGTGGCTGGCGATCGCGCAGGCGCGCCAGGTTGGGGCTGCGCAGTGCGGTCACCGGCCCCACGCTGCGGCTGAACAGGTGGCGCTCGGCCTCCAGCCGGGCCGCGGCCTCGCGCTGGGCTTGGGCCTGCGCCTCGGCGCGCTCGCGCTCTTCGCGCAGCTGGCGGGCCACGCTGGCCAGGTCGTGCAGGCCCTGGATGCGCAGGCTGGCGCGGCGCGGCGCCGGGGTGGTGCGGCGGGTTGGGGCTGGCGCGGCAGGCCTGGACGGTATCACACCAGCCCTTTCTCGGCCATCGACAAGGCCTGGCCCGGCGCCACGATGACATGGTCGAGCACGCGCACGTCCACCAGCGCCAGCGTGGTTTTGAGGGTTTGCGTCAGGGCCTCGTCGGCCCGGCTGGGCTGCACGCTGCCGCTGGGGTGGTTGTGCGCCAGCACCACGGCGGCGGCCTGGTGGTGCAGGGCGCGCAGCACCACTTCGCGCGGGTACACGCTGGTCTGCGTGAGCGTGCCCCGGAAAAGCTCTTCCATGGCCAGCAGGCGGTTTTGGCTGTCGAGAAACAGCACGGCAAACACCTCGTGGCCCTTGGCCGCCAGGTGCAGCTGCAGGTAGTGCTTGACGGCGTCGGGCGAGTCGAACACCTCGCGCTCGCGCAGTTGCTGCGCCAGGGCGCGGCGGGCCAGTTCGAGCACGGCGACCAGCTCGGCGCGCTTGGCGGGGCCCAGGCCTTTGATGCGCTCCAGGTCGGCCGCGCTGGTGTGCAGCAGGCCGGCAATGCCGCCAAAGCCGCCGCTGAGCTGGCCGGTGGCATTGACCGCGGGTGGGTCGAGCAGCTCTTGCGCCATCTGCAGCACGCCCTTGCCCACGATGCCGGTGCGTAGCAAGATGGCCAGCAGTTCGGCATCGGCCAGCGCGGCGGGGCCGCGTGCCAGCAGTTTTTCGCGGGGCTGGGCATCGGCGGGCAGGTCTTTGAGGGGCATGGCGCTGGAGGGCAGGGCGCCCGCCAAGGAGCGAGGGGCGTAGGGCTTTGCCCGGCTTTCTACAATATGGGCCAGTTTATCGGGAATTTCATGACATCTACCGCTGCCTCCCTTCCCTCCGTCCAGTCCGGCTCTTTCCTTACGCTGCACTACCGTCTGGCCGGTCCGGCCGGGGATGTGATCAACACGTTTGAGGACAAGCCCGCCACCTTGTCGCTGGGCACGGGCGAGTTGTCGCCCGCCATGGAGCAGCGCCTGCTGGGCCTGCCCGAGGGCACGCACGCCACGTTCGAGCTGGCCGCCGGCGAAGCCTTTGGCGAGCGCAACGCCGACATGCAGCAATGGGTGGCGCGCAAGCTGCTCAATGAGCTGGGCGACCCTGACGAGCGCTACAACGTGGGCGATGTGGTGCAGTTCCCCACGCCCGACGGGCAGGGCAGCTACGCGGGCGCCGTGATGCAGGTGCGTGAAGATGGCGCCGTGCTGTTCGACTTCAACCATCCGCTGGCGGGCCAGCCGGTGACGTTTGAAGTGCAGATCATCGGGGTGCTCTGAGCCATGCAGAAGCCTCAAGAAATATTGCTGGCCGAGCCGCGCGGCTTTTGCGCCGGCGTGGACCGCGCCATCGAGATCGTCGAGCGTGCGCTGCAAAAGTTTGGCCGCCCCATCTATGTGCGCCATGAAATCGTGCACAACACCTATGTGGTCAACGACCTCAAGGCCAAGGGCGCTGTCTTCATCGAAGAGCTGTCTGACGTGCCGCCCGGCGCCACGCTGGTGTTCAGCGCCCACGGCGTGAGTCGCGCGGTGCAGCAAGAGGCCCAGGCGCGCGGCTTCAGCATTTTTGACGCCACCTGCCCGCTGGTGACCAAGGTGCATGTCGAGGTGGCCAAGCTCGCCAAAGAGGGCTACGAGTTCATCATGATCGGGCACAAGGGCCATCCCGAGGTGGAAGGCACCATGGGCCAGCTCGACCACGGCATTCACCTGGTGGAAGACGTGGCCGATGTGGCCCGTGTGCAGCCCGGGCAGACCGAAAAGCTGGCGGTGGTCACGCAAACCACGCTGAGCGTGGACGACGCGGCCCAGATCACCGCTGCCGTGCGGGCGCGCTTCCCCACGGTGCGCGAACCCAAGCAGCAGGACATCTGCTACGCCACGCAAAACCGGCAGGATGCCGTCAAGCTGCTGAGCCCGCAGGTGGACGTGGTGATCGTGGTGGGCAGCCCCACCAGCTCCAACAGCAACCGGCTGCGCGAGCTGGCGGCCCGCCTGGGCACCACGGCCTACATGGTGGACAGTGCGGACGAGCTGCGCCACGAATGGTTTGACGGCATCGCCCGCGTGGGCCTCACGGCTGGCGCCTCGGCCCCCGAAATTCTGGTGCAGCAGGTGATCGAACGCATCAAGGCGCTGGGCGCGGTGTCGGTGCGCAAGATGCACGGCATCGAGGAAACCATCAAGTTCCCGCTGCCCAAAGGCCTCAAGATCGACGCGGCCACCGGCCTCGAAATTTCCGAGCGCCTGCCCGAGACGGGGCCAGCGGGGCATTGAGCCCGTAGGTTGCAACTACTGAATTGATAGCTGCTAGCGCTTATTGGACGTGCGCTGGAGGCTTGTTTGGTTCAAATTCCTGCCGGGATGACGCTACAGCAACACCGCAGGCCCGCTCCACAAATCCAGCGGCGGGTCGGCCGCAACGGCCCGCAAGATGTCGGTGCGCGCGATGAAGCCTGACAGCACGCCGGCTTCGTCAGTCACCGGCAGGCCCGGCAGCCCGGTGTCGAGCAGCACGGCGGCCACGCGGCGCAGCTCGGTGTCGGCCGCCACCGTGGGCACGGGGTTCACCATGACCTCGGACACCGGGCGGCGCGCCAGCTCGATGGTCTTTTTCACGGCACCGGGTTCGGGCAACAAATCCAGCGGCGCCATGTCGGCCCGCAGCAGCAGCCCGATCACGCGGCCCAGCGCATCCACCACCGGGGCCTGCGCCACCTGGCGCTCGGCCAGGATCTGCCAGGCATCATTCACGCGCAGGTCGGGGGGCACGCTGAGGGGGGGTGTGGTCATCACGTCGCGCACTTGGGTCAGGGGCTGGCGTGCCAACTGGGGACCTTGCCCGGCCTGCGAATAAGCGCTGACCGCGCCTTGCATGCGCAGGTTGACGGTGGCGGCCGCCGAGTGCGGCATGGGCGCAGGTGCGGGCGGCGAAAGCGCGCCATCCACCTCCGGGCCGCGCGTGCGCAGCGCCTGGGGGCGCGCCACCCGCCGCACGGCCGCGATGTGCGCCAGATTCTCTGGCCCGCCCCGGTACATCTGGCCCGACGGGCCGAATACAAAGAACATGCATGCCTCCTGCAGGCCGCGTGCAGCCCATATGACCGATGTTATCGACAGGTTCGGCCGCGCACAGCAGTGCTGTGTGTATCGGTGTGTTGCACCCCGCGTGGCCCACCCTGCACTGGGGCAGACACGCCACCCCCTAAAATCCCACCATGCTTGACATCCTTCTCCTCCGCAAAGACCTCGACACCGCCATTGCGCGGCTGGAAACCCGCAAAAAGCCCCAGGCCTTCCTGGATGTCTCCGCATTCCAGGCCCTGGAGTCCGAGCGCAAGACGCTGCAGACCCGCACCGAAGAGCTGCAAGCCCAGCGCAACCAGCTGTCCAAACAGGTCGGCATGCTGATGAGCCGTGGCGACAAGGACGGCGCCGAAGCCGTCAAGGCCCAGGTGGCTGCGGGCAAGGCAGAACTGGAACAATCCGCCGCCCGCCTGGAGCAGATCCAGTCCGAGCTGCTGGCCATGCTGGTCGCCGTGCCCAACCTGCCGCACGAAAGCGTGCCCGTGGGCAGCGACGAATCCGGCAACGTGGAAGTGCGCCGCTGGGGCACCCCCGCCACCTTCGCCTTCGAGGTGAAGGACCATGTGGATGTGGGCACCCCGCTGGGCCTGGATTTCGACATGGGCGTCAAGCTCTCGGGCTCGCGCTTCACCGTCATGAAAGGCCAGATCGCCCGCCTGCACCGCGCCCTCTCCCAGTTCATGCTCGACGTGCAGACCGGCGAACACGGCTACACCGAGTGCTACGTGCCCTACGCCGTGAATGCCGATTCGCTCAAAGGCACCGGGCAATTGCCCAAGTTCGAAGGCGACCTCTTCGCCGCCAAAAAGGGCGGCCAGGACGGAGAGCCCGTGCCCGACAACGCAGCGCTGTACCTCATCCCCACCAGCGAAGTGCCGCTGACCAACTTTGTGCGCGACGTGGTGGTGACCGAGTCCGAGCTGCCCATCAAGCTCACGGCCCACACGCCATGCTTTCGCTCCGAGGCCGGCAGCTATGGCCGCGACACGCGCGGCATGATCCGCCAGCACCAGTTCGACAAGGTCGAGATGGTGCAGATCGTGCACCCCGAAAAAAGCTACGAAGCGCTGGAGGACATGACCCGCCACGCCGAGGCCGTGCTGCAAAAGCTGGGCTTGCCTTATCGCGTGATGAGCCTGTGCACCGGTGACATGGGCTTTGGCGCCGCCAAAACCTACGACCTGGAAGTGTGGCTGCCCGCGCAGAACACCTACCGCGAAATCAGCTCGGTCAGCAATTGCGAGGCCTTCCAGGCCCGCCGTTTGCAGGCCCGCTTCAAGAACGCCCAGGGCAAAAACGAGTTGGTGCACACCCTGAATGGCTCCGGCCTGGCCGTGGGCCGCACGCTGGTGGCGGTGCTGGAGAACTACCAGCAGGCCGATGGCAGCGTGACGGTGCCTGAAGTGCTCCGCCCCTACATGGGCGGCATTGCTGTTTTGGCGCCCTGAAAACCTTGCTATACTCGCAGGCTTCGACACACAGGAGAGGTGGCAGAGTGGTCGAATGTACCTGACTCGAAATCAGGCGTAGTGGCAACACTACCGTGGGTTCGAATCCCACCCTCTCCGCCAGTATGCACAAAGGTTTGCTGCTATATATTTAGCAGCAAACCTTTTTTGCTTTTTGCACGGCTTCGTTTGCGCAGATGCCTGAAGAAAGCCGCTGGACAATGATCCAGCCGTGTGGCTGTGATCGCTCGGCGCAGGGCTTTGGCGTCACCGGGTGCTCAGCAAGGATGAGATCAGGTTCATGCCAATGGGGGCGCCCGACTTGTCCTTGATGGACGTGATTGTCTTGAAGGCGGTGGCCTGTACGCGGTCTGGCAAGCGGACGAAATTGTTTTCCTGCACCAGCGTATCGCCATTGAGGAACGCCCAGGCAAAGAATTTGAGGGCCGCCAGCGTTTGCTCCGGGTTGTTGGCCACCTTGGGGACGACAACAAAAGTACCCATGGTGATGGGCCACGAGCCTTTGCCTGATTTCTGGGTCAATGTTTCTGAAAACGACCCGGATGTGGCCCATTCGCTGTTGGCCAGCGCGGCCTTGAATGCAATAACCGATGGGCGGACAAAATTGCCTTCTGCGTTTTTCATCTGGGCGGTGGCAAGTCCATATTCCTTTACATAACCGTGGTCGATATACGCAATGGAGCCCGGAGTGTCCTTCAGAGCCTTGGCGACACCGTCACTGCCTTTGGCGCCGATAAATCCGTCAGCCCATTGGATGCTTGTTTTTGCACCATAGGTCGTCTTCCATTTGGAAGAAACCTTGCTGAGATAATCCGCAAAGTTGTAGGTGGTGCCCGAACCGTCCGAGCGCACTATGACCTTGATTGCCTCGTCGGGCAGTGCGACGCCGGGGTTGAGTGCGGTGATTTCTGGCGCATTCCAGCGACTGATTTCTCCCATGTAGATGCGACTCAATAATTCGCCAGACAGGCGCAGTTGGCCATCGGATATTTTGGTCAGATTGAATACGGGTGATATCCCGGTAATGGCAACCGGGAAGGTGACCAGGCCACCTTCGGTAAGTTCCTTGGCGGCAGGCGCCACATCCGATCCTCCGAATCCCACGTCGTTTTGGCGGATCTTCCGGAGGCCGCTCGATGATCCCACGGGATCGTATTCAACCGTTACGCCTGTTGCGTGGGCGTACGCCTTGGCCCAGCTGCGGTAGATGGGCGCGGCTGCCGAAGAGCCAGCACCGGTAATGCTTTGGGCCATTGTGCTCATGGAACCCACCGTGAAAATGATAAAAACCAATACGAAACAAATGCGATTCATGACGATTGTTGTAATCTCTGTATGTATTTAAAGCATCAAATAAATGAGACGCTTTATTGGAATGGAGGTGGAGTGGGTCAATGTGCGGACAAGGTTATCTTGCGCACTTGAATGCCTGCTGGCATTTATGGGGCATTGAAATTTTTGCCATGCCAATGACGAAGAAATGAATCGTAACAGAGCCCCTATTTCCCTTGTGGAGGTCAGGAAACCAGGTTGGTTGCAATGGGATTCAATGGGGCTCGTGCACGGTGCGGCGAGGCTGCGGCGACTGCCGACCGTCTCGCAAGCTGTGTTGGCCCTCGTGCGCAACGGTGGGGACCGATGAGCGTCCTTGTGCTTTTCCACGCCTTGCGTGACCTCAATAGTCAACTGAAGCGGGGATCAGGGCGGCCCCCCCTGCAGCAGGTTCGACTTGAGAATCGCCCCGCAAATCCCCTGCAACAGGCCTTTCGTTGCCGTGTTCGTTCAACACCGCCATGCGACCGTGAATCCGGCAAAAAGCCCTCATTGCCGGGGCGGACGCCAGTTTTCAATGCCCAAGGCCGTCAGATGGTTGCGATCAATGCTTGTGGTGGCGCGCTTTCTTGTCATGGTTGTGGTTGCGCAGGTCTTCCAGCCGCGCGCGCAGCGCGGTGTCGGGCACCAGGGCGCTGGTGGCCTGGCCCGCGTAGATGGCGCCGTCGTTGCCGTCCAGGGTGATCAGCTCGTTCTCGGCCAGGGTCTGGCCGCCCATCTGCACGGTGCGCGCGGCTTCGTCGATGTGCAGCGCCGTGCAGCCCACCAGGCAGGTCTTGCCCATTTGCCGCGCCACCACGGCGGCGTGCGATGTGCGGGCGCCGCGCTGGGTGAGCAGGCCTTGCGCCCCTTGCATGGCGGCGATGTCGCTGGTTTCGGCGTCCTGGCGCACCAGGATGGCTGGCACGCCGCGCTGCACCAGGCGCTCGACGGCCTGCGCATCCAGCGCAATGGCGCCCGACACCACGCCAGAGCACGCCGGGTTGGCCAGTCCCAGCGGGGCGGGGGCATTGTCGGGGTCGTCGCCGGCGACCATGCGCACGGTGCCCAGCGCGTCCATGGCGATGGCCTGGGTGCGCGCCAGGGCCTCGGTGCTGTCGATCAGCCCTTCTTCCAGCAAGTCCAGGGCAATGCGCGCGGCGGCCAGCGGGGTGCGCTTGCCGTCGCGGGTTTGCAGCATGTGCAGCACGCCGTCCTGCACGGTGAATTCGAAATCCTGCATGTCCTTGAAATGCTGCTCCAGTGCCTGGGCCGAGGCTTGCAGCTGCTGCCAGGCATCGGGCGCCACCGCCGCCAGGGTGGCATGGCCGTGGGCATTGCGCCGGCCCGAGACCACGTCTTCGCCCTGCGCGTTGGCCAGAAAATCCACCCACAGGCGCCTCTCGCCGGTGCTGGGGTCGCGCGTGAAGCCCACGCCAGCACCTGAATGCCCACCGGTGTTGCCGAACACCATGCGCTGCAGGATCACGGCGGTGCCCATGTCGTGGTCGATCTGGTGGATGCGCCGGTATTCCACCGCCTTGTCGGCGTTCCACGAGGCAAACACCGCCTCGATGGCACCCGAGAGCTGCTCGCGGGCGTCCTGCGGGAAGGGCCGGCCGGCATGGGTTTCATAAAGGGCCAGAAAAGTGCGCGTGAGCTGGCGCAGCTGGCTGAAGTCGAGCAGCCGTTCGTCCTCGCCCTGGGTAAGGCGGTCGATTTCGGCTTCGAAAAGCGCTGCAGGCAGCCCTTGCACCACCTCGCCGTAGCTGGCCACCAGGCGCCGGTAGGCATCCCAGGCCATGCGGGGGTTGCCGGTCTGGCGCACCAGGCCGGGCAGGGTGTGGTCGTTCAGGCCGATGTTGAGCAGGGTCTCCAGCATGCCTGGCATCGACACCGGGGCGCCCGAACGCACCGACAGGATCAGCGGGTTGCGCTCGTCGCCAAACAGCAGGCCGGTGCTTTCTTCCAGCGCGTGCAGGCCCACGGAAAACACCGGCAAAAAGCAATCTTGCGGGGCATGGGTGTAGTGCGTTCCAATGACCAGCGCGACGGGAACATTCAGCCCGGCCTGGGTCATGCGGTGCAGGTTGTAGCCCTTGCCGCCCATGGTGGCGGGCGAGGGCTTGTGCAGGTTCTGGCTGGGCGGCGTGCGAACAAGGTACAGATGCTTGGGCAGGCTGGAGCTCGATTTCATGCCGACATTCCCGTTTTGTTGAGCACCATCTGGCGTAAGGCATAGCCGACCCGCAGCAGGTTGTCGGTGGCTTTTTCCAGCGTGGCGGCCAGGTCGTTGGCGAGCATCAGGTCCACCGGGGCGTTGCGCAGGTTCTTGACCATGGTGGCGCGTGCCTGGCGAAACAGTTCGTCGCACTGGCGCTCGGCGCGCAGCATGCGCCACAGGGTCTGCAAAAACAGTTCGCTGTCGGGGCCATCGGCCCGCTGGCTGACCTGGCGGGCAATCTCGATGGCCTTGACCTGATCCTGGATGGCCGCCAGGGTGGTGGCTGCCAGCTGGCACAGCGCTGCGCGCACTTCAGCGGGCAAGCCGGGCGCTGGATGGATCAGCGTCAGCGAGTGCATGAAGGTGGCTTCTTCCAGCGCATCGGCCACGTCGTCGGCTTTGGCCAGGCAGTCCATCACCGGCTGCCAGCGGGGCCGGCGTTCGGCCCGCTGGCGCGCATCCATGAGCAGGTGGTCGGCCTGGCGCTCCCAGTTCTTGGCGCGCAGTACCTGGGCCTGGGTCTGGGCGGCGTCGCCGGGGTTTTCCAGGGCATCGCACAGGCCCTCGGCCAGCGCGTGGGTGAAGGCGGCGTGTTCGGCCAGCAGGTCGAATTCGAAGGTGCGCTGGCGCAGCACGCGGGCCAGCAGCAGGCGCGCTTCGTCGGCCACCAGCGACAAGGGTTGCTGCTGGCGCAGCAACACGCTGGAGATGCGCAGCAACTCCAGTAGATAGTTGCTGGCGGCGGCCTCACCCAGCACGTCGTCGAGCCGGTCGCCCACATGGAAGGCCTCGCTGTCCACGGCCTGCATGGCGTTGTAGACCAGGCGCTCGGCCCCCGCCATGAGCCAGGCCATGTGCCCCCAGTTGTTGTGCGCGGCCTGCGTGAGCAGCTCGATGGCCCGGGCCTTGCCCACGAAATGCTGCAGACGCTTTCGCGCCCGGTTCCAGTCGATCACGAAGACGATGCGCGAGGCCACGTTTTCCAGGCCGGTTTGCAGCTGGGCGTTGCTCTGCGCCTCCAGACAGGCCTGGCCCACCACGTAGGGTTTGCCGGCATTGAGCCCTTCGGAGACCCGCGGGTCGAACACCTTCCAGGCAAACCCCATGTCTTCGAGCATCTGCCGGAAAAAGCCGAAGCGCCCCGGGTGCAGGTCGGAATAGGTCAACGCGATGGTGCTGTCCTGCACCTCGATGACCAGCACATGGACGTCGTTGGTGCCGATGTCGTTCTGGATCAGCAGCCGCTGGCCGTCGCGCGTGACGGCAGTGTCCAGCCCGGGGTGTGAAAACTTCAGGGGGGCGGTGCGGTGCAGGCCGCGCATGAACGCCTGGATCAGCGGCCGGTCGTCGTCGTGCACCTGCCAGGCGTGGGCGCCGTCGATATCTTCGGTGGCCAGTTCGCTCGACAGGGCGTTGATCTGCTTGTGCAGGTCCATCACCAGCAGGTGCAGGCTGTCGCCGCGCTGGTGGTCGCCGTGGGTGAGTTCGTTCAGGGCAGTGCGGCGCAAGCCTTCGTCGTCGGCCAGGGCGTGCAGTTGATGCAGCCAGTGGTCGCGCCGCCTAGCCAGCGGGGCGGCACTGGCCTGCCCGGTGTCGCACACGGGGCGGGCCATGGCGGTCAGATCGTTGGCCAGCGCATCCAGCAGGCTCTCCATGCGGGGCAGGATCAGCAGGTCGTCGTCGTAATAAGCGCCGCTCACCAGTTCCTGGGCCCAGGGGGCGTCCTGCAGCCCGCCTTGCGCGATGTCCTTTTCCCAACGCCCCACGGGCCCATCGGGCGCCGAGGCATGCTGCGCCGCCGATTGCAGCAAGGTCAGGTAAAGCTTGAGCCGGTCATTGGCCGCCAGTGCCGCCTTGATCCACGCGGGCATCAGAAGCGAGGGCTGCCCCAGGGTTGCAACCGCTTTTTCCTTGAGCATCGATCCATTCTCCGCAAGTTCAAGGGGCATTTACGCCCGTGCGGATGGCAGGCTGATGACAGCCCTGCAGGGCCCCCTTGCACGGGCAGGGCCAAGGCGTGCCTCAGATCGTCAACACCTGCTCAGCGGGTGGTCAGGGCGGGCAGGTAGGCGCGGCAGAATTCCTCGGGCATGCGCCGCGGCTTGCCGCTGCCCAGCTCGATGCACACCAGCTCCCAGTGGCCCCGCAGGATGGTGGCCTGGTCGCGGTTGCGGATGAGCTGGAAGCGCCGGTCCATGGTCAGCTT
Organism: Acidovorax sp. T1; assembly: GCF_002176815.1. Taxonomy (NCBI): domain Bacteria; kingdom Pseudomonadati; phylum Pseudomonadota; class Betaproteobacteria; order Burkholderiales; family Comamonadaceae; genus Acidovorax; species Acidovorax sp. T1. Next base: position 966,024 of record NZ_CP021648.1, read on the forward strand.
GCCGTCGCTGGCCACCAGCCAGGTGCCCAAGGTGAGCGCGTCACCCTCCACCGACGGCAGCAGGTAGTTGTATTCGCTGCGGCGGATGGCCATGGCCCGGTCCAGGCGGTGGTAATCGTGCAGGTCCAACCCCAGGGCCCGCGAGTGCGCCCAGGCGGTTTTTTCGCACCACTGCACATAGACGGCGTTGTTGGTGTGGTTCAGTCCGTCAATGTCCGGTGCCTGCGGCATGGCGGGCTGGGTGAACGGTTGTGGATAGTCCCATGGCATGTGGGTGATTGTCGCCTGCGCCGTGAAGCCACCGGTGCCCGCTTTATGCGGCGGGGAAGAGAGCCGGGAAAGACCGCTGTGGCTGATATGTATAAAGCGCTAGTGTCCTGTCCCGCTGATACGTGAGCAAAGTCGATGCAACTTCTCAAGAATCGAATCTGCGGTGGCCGTCCATTTGAACGGCTGGCTGTTGGCGTTGTGGTGAGCGACGAACTGATCGATGCGCTGCACGAGCTGCTTGACGCTGGTGAACGATCCGCGCCGGATGGCCTTGTCGGTGATCAGTGCGAAGAAACGCTCAACCTGATTCAGCCAGGAGCTGTAGGTCGGAATGAAGTGCATGTGCCAGCGCGGCCGGGTGGCCAGCCAAGCCTTGATCTTTGGGTGACTGTGCGTGGCGTAGTTATCCACGATGCAATGGATGTCGAGCTCGGGTGGCACAGCGGTCTCGATCTCGCGCAGAAACGACAGGAACTCCTGATGCCGATGGCGCGGTTTGCAACTGGCCAGCACCGCGCCGTTGAGTACATTCAACGCGGCAAACAACGTTGTGGTGCCATGGCGCTTGTAGTCGTGAGTGACACCTTCGGCGTAGCCAAAGCCCATGGGCAGCATCGGCTGCGTGCGCTCCAGCGCCTGGCATTGACTTTTCTCGTCCACGCAGATGACCAAGGCGTTGTCCGGGGGACTCAGGTACAGACCCACCACGTCGCGCAACTTCTCCACAAAGAATGGATCATTGGACAGTTTGAAGCCCTCGGTGCGATGCGGCTGCAGACCAAAGAGCTGGAAGTAGCGCTGCACGCTGGTCTTGGAGATGCCCGTCTCTGCGGCCACGCCGCGCACGCTCCAGTGCGTCGAGCCGTTTACCGGCTTGGTGTGCAGCGTGGTGTTGATCAACTCGGCGATCCGCTCATCGTCGATGGTGCGTGGCGCGCCGGGGCGAATGTCATCGTACAGACCGGCGATGCGCCGCTCGATGAAACGCGAGCGCCACTTGCCTACGGTGGCGTTGGTCAATTTCAGCCGCGCGGCGATCGCGTTGTTGGGCTCGCCCTCAGCGCTGCTAAGAACAATGCGCGCCCGGCTGCTCAATGCCGCAGGCAACGAGCGGCTGCGCGCAAACAACTGCAATTGCGATCGCTCCTCGTCACTCAGTACCAATTCAGATTTCGGTCTGCCTGTTCTCATCGCGGTATCTCCATTTCAAAGATACCGCACTGGCATGCAAGACTAATGCCAGTTATTTGCAGGACGGGACACTAGCAGCTATTGAAATAATAGCATTTTGTGACAACTTGTCAGGCGTTGGCGGCCTCGGCCAGTTGCTGCAGCGCGGCGATCAATTCCTGCGCCAGCACGCCTTCCACGGGTGCCAGCTGGCCCGCCAGGGCGGTGAGGGCGCTTTCGCCCTGCTGCTGCAGGCGGGCGATGGCCTGGCCCGCATCCTTGGGCGCGGCAAAGCCCGTGCTTTGCAGCAGCAAGCGGCCGTCGGCGGCCACGAACTTGAAATAGAACTGGCCGTCGGCTTCGCGGTATTGCTTGAAGCTGGGCAGTGCGGCCTTGGCTGCTTTGGCGGCCTTGGGGGCGGCGCTGGCCTGGGCCAGGCTGCGCAGGCCCACGGCAGAGCGCAGCGAGCGCACAAACGGCGTGGCAATCTGGCGCGCGCGCTCGGCACCCGCCAGCAGGGTTTGCTCGATCTTTTCCGGGTGGGCCATCAGGTCGTCGTAGCGCGCGCGCATCGGGGCCACGTCGCGGTCGATGCGCTCGAACAGCAATTGCTTGGCATCGCCCCAGGCAATGCCCTCGGCATATTGCTTGCGCAGCGCCTCGGTTTCAGCGGGCGTGGCAAAGGCCTGGTAGATCTGGAACAGGGCCGAGCCTTCCACGTCCTTGGGCTCGCCGGGGGCGCGCGAATCGGTCAGGATGCCGCCAATCAGCTTTTTGAGTTGCTCGCGCGAGGAGAACAGCGGAATCGTGTTGTCGTAGCTCTTGCTCATCTTGCGGCCATCGAGCCCCGGCAGCGTGGCCACATGCTCGTCGATGGCGGCCTCGGGCAGCGTGAAGTGCTCGCCGTAAAGGTGGTTGAAGCTGGCCGCCATGTCGCGCGCCATCTCGATGTGCTGAATCTGGTCGCGGCCCACGGGCACCTTGTGGGCGTTGAAGATCAGGATGTCGGCACCCATGAGCACGGGGTACATGAACAGGCCGGCCGTCACGCCGTCGTCGGGCTCGCGGCCTGCGGCGGCGTTCTTGTCCTGCGCAGCCTTATAGGCATGCGCGCGGTTGAGCAGGCCCTTGCCGGTCACGCAGGTCAGCAGCCAGGTCAGCTCGGTCGTCTCGGGGATGTCGGACTGGCGGTAGAACGTGACGCGCTCGGGGTCCAGCCCCGCAGCCAGCCAGCTGGCGGCGATCTCTAGCGTGGAGCGCTGGATGCGCGCCGGGTCTTCGCACTTGATGAGCGCGTGGTAGTCGGCCAGAAAGTAAAAGCTCTGCACGCCAGGCGTGAGGCTGGCCGCCACCGAGGGGCGGATGGAGCCCACGAAGTTGCCCAGGTGGGGCGTGCCCGTGGTGGTGATGCCGGTGAGAAAGCGCGTGGTGCTCATGGGGGCGAAATCAGCAGATAAAGGGAAAGAAACGCTTCAGCGCAGCAGGGCGGTGAGCGGTGTGAGAAGCAGGTTGATGGCCGCGTAGCCCAGGCCCATCAGCGGGCGCAGCCACAGCGCGCCCACCACACCGGCAATCACCAGCCCCATCACGATGAAGAAGCCCCAGGGCTCGATGCGCGACACCATGTGCGCCTGCTTCCAGGGCAGCAGGCCCACCAGGATGCGCCCGCCATCAAGCGGTGGCAGCGGAAACAGGTTGAACGCCCACATCACCAGGTTGACCAGCACGCCGGCGCGCGCCATTTCAATGAAAAAGCGCTCGTCCACGCCCGTGCCCACCAGCACCACCAGCAAAATGGCCCACAGCACCGCTTGGATGAAGTTGGAGGCCGGTCCCGCCAGCGCCACCCACACCATGTGGCGTTTGGGGTTGCGCAGGTTGCCAAAATTCACCGGCACCGGCTTGGCGTAGCCGAACAAAAAGGCGCCCGAGGTGGCGAAATACAGCAGCAGCGGCATCAGGATGGTGCCAACCGGGTCGATGTGCTTGATGGGGTTGAGGGTGATGCGGCCCTGCATATAGGCCGTGTTGTCGCCAAAGTGGCGCGCGGCGTAGCCATGGGCCGCCTCGTGCACGGTAATGGCAAACAACACCGGCAGGGCGTAGATCAGAACAGTTTGGATGATGTTTTCCACCGGGCGATTGTCTCAGGCTGTAGATTGCTGCAAAAAAGAGAGCTGTCAGCGCTTTCTGTATAAGCGCTGGAGGGTGATTTTGCTTGAATTCGTATACAGGCTCAAAGCCCCAGCGCCTGCACGCTGCCGCGGCCTTCGCGCAGCACTTCGGGGTCGCCGCCCGCGCCCATGGGCGTGAGGTCGATCACGGTGGTGGGCTCCTGCGGGCAGGCGCCCGCGTCCACGATGGCGTCCAGCAGCTTTTCGTAGCGCTCGCGGATGTTCTGCGGATCGTTGAGCGGCTCGGTCTCGCCGGCTGGAATCAGCGTGGTGGCCAGCAGCGGCGCGCCGTGCAGCTCCAGCAGCAATTGCAGCCCCTTGCGGTCGGGAACGCGCAGGCCGATGGTCTTGCGCGAAGGGTGGCTCACGCGGCGCGGCACCTCTTTGGTGGCTTCCAGGATGAAGGTGTAGGGCCCCGGCGTACCCAGCTTGAGCAGCCGGTATTGCCGGTTATCGACGCGCGCGTAGTTGGCCAGCTCCGACAGGTCGCGGCACAGCAGGGTCAGGTGGTGCTTGTCGTCCACCTGGCGGATGCGGCGCAGGCGATCAACGGCGTCCTTGTCATCGAGGTGGCACACCAGGGCGTAGCTCGAATCGGTGGGCACGGCCACGATGCCGCCTTTTTGCAGCAGGGCCGCCGCCTGCTTGAGCAGCCTCGGTTGCGGGTTTTCGGGGTGAACTTCGAAATACTGGGCCATGGCAGCCAACGCCTCCAGGTAGTTGTCAGGCGGCCGGGCGCACCCGCTCGGCCAGCAGTTCCCACACGGGGGTCAGGGTGCCGGGCAGCAGGGGCAGGGCGCCCAGGTCGGTGTGGGATTCGTCGGGGCTGTGAAAGTCGCTGCCGCGCGAGGCAGCCAGGCCAAATTCTTGTGCCATGGCCCCGTAGGTGATGTATTCGGCCGCGCTGTGGCTGCCGGTGACCACTTCTACCCCCTGGCCGCCATGGGCCTTGAATTCGGAGAACAGCGCGTATTCCTCATTGGCCGTGAGCTTGTAGCGGGCCGGGTGGGCAATCACCGCCACACCCCCGGCCTCGGTGATCCAGCGCACCGCATCACCGAGCGCCGCCCAGCGGTGCGGCACATAGCCCGGCTTGCCTTCGACCAGGTATTTGCGAAACACCTCCGAGGTGTCGCGGCAGACCTTGGTGTCCACCAGAAAACGCGCAAAGTGCGTGCGCGAGACCAGCTCGGGGTTGCCCACGAACTGCAGGGCGCCCTCGTAGGCGCCGTGGATACCCACCTGCGCCAGCTGCGCGGCCATTTCGCGGGCACGCCCGCCACGGCCACCCCGGGTGGCGGCCAGGCCTTGCGCAAGCTGCGGGTTGTCGGGGTCGAACCCCAGGCCCACGATGTGCACCGTGGCGCTGGCAAAGCTGACAGAGATTTCCGTGCCGGTGAGGTAGGCCATGCCCAGGGCGCGGGCGGCTGCGGCGGCGCGGTGCTGGCCGCCGATCTCATCGTGGTCGGTCAGGGCCCACAGCTCTACGCCGTTGGCCTTGGCACGCGCGGCCAAGTCTTCGGGTGCCATGGTGCCGTCCGATACCACGGAGTGGGAGTGCAGGTCGGCGTTGAGGTAAGTGGTCACTGATCAATTCTACGGGTTTGCTGCAGCGGGCGCTGGCGTTGGCGACCCGCGCCGCCGCCATGGTGCCTGCGCAAACCGGGCATGCGCGAGATGCCAGAATGCTTCTGAATTAATAGCTGTAGGCGCTTTACCAGTAAGCGCTACAGGCATTTTTCATCGCATATTCAACCCGCCCCTTCCACCAGAAACTGCACCTTGCGCTCGCCCTTCCACTCGTTCACGTCGAGCCGAAAGGCCAGCAGCACGCGCGCGGGCAGGGGCTCGGTGTGGCCGAACCAGATGGCGTCGATGGGGTGGCCCTGATGGATGAGCTTGATGGACAGGTGGTTCTTGCCATCGCCCACCAGCCGCTGGCTCAGCACCTGCACTTCTTCGCTGAAGGTGGGCGGTGCAAAGCCCTGGCCCCAGACCTCGCGGTGCAGGGTGTCCACCATGTCGGCGCGGCAGTATTCGGGCGCCAGCGGGCCGTCGGTTTCGATGCGGCGGGTGAGCGCGGCCCCATCGAGCCATTCGCGCGCCACCTGGGCGAGGGCCTGCTCGAACACGTCAAACGCTTCTTCGGCCACCGTGCAGCCGGCCGCCATGGCATGGCCGCCGAACTTCAGCAGCACGCCCGGATGGCGCTTGGCCACCAGATCCAGCGCATCGCGCAGGTGAAAGCCGGGGATGGAGCGGCCCGAGCCCTTGAGCTCGTGCGCCTTGCCCGGCGCGCTGCTGGCGGCGAACACGAAGGTGGGGCGGTGCAGTTTGTCCTTGATGCGCGAGGCCACGATGCCGACCACGCCTTCGTGAAAGTCGGGGTTGAACACGCTGATGGCGGGCGGGGGCTCCTCGCTCTCGTCAAACAGGCTTTCGGCCATCAGCAGGGCCTGGTCGCGCATGCCGCCCTCGATCTCGCGGCGCTCGCGGTTGATGCCGTCGAGCGTGGCGGCCAGCTCGGCGGCGCGGCCCGCGTCGTCGGTCAGCAGGCATTCGATGCCCAGTGTCATGTCGGCCAGGCGGCCTGCGGCGTTGATGCGCGGGCCCAAAGCGAAGCCGAAGTCGAACGTGGTGGCCACGGGCGTCTTGCGGCCAGCGGCGGTGAACAGCGCGGCCACGCCGGCGGGCATCTGGCCCGCGCGGATGCGCTTGAGGCCCTGTGCCACCAGGCGCCGGTTGTTGGCGTCGAGCTTGACCACGTCGGCCACGGTGCCCAGGGCGACGAGGGGGAGCAGCGGGTCGAGCTTGGGTTGTAAGGGCTTGTGCGCTCCCACGCTCCCCGCTGCGCGTGGTTCGCTGCCCCCCGAGGGGGCGCTCGGCACGTCAAAAACCCCACGTGCCCGCAGCTCGGCCCGCAGCGCCAGCAGCACATAGAACATCACGCCCACACCGGCCATGGACTTGCTCTCGAACGTGCAGCCGGGCTGGTTGGGGTTGACGATGGCGTCGGCCACCGGCAGCTCGGGGCCGGGCAGGTGGTGGTCGGTGACGAGGACTTGCAGGCCCAGCGCCTTGGCCTCGGCCACGCCCTCCACGCTGGCGATGCCGTTGTCCACGGTGATCAGCACGTCGGCGCCGCGCTCGGCCACGCGCCGGGCGATGGAAGCGGTGAGGCCGTAGCCATCGGTCACGCGGTCGGGCACCAGATAGTCCACGTTGGTTGCGCCCAGCAGGCGCAGGCCGCGCACGGCCACGGCGCAGGCGGTGGCGCCGTCACAGTCGTAGTCGGCCACGATCATCAGGCGCTTGTGGTGTGCCATGGCGTCGGCCAGCAGCCGCGCGGCGGCGTCGATGCCTTTCAAGCCGCTGGGGGGCAACAGGCGGGCCAGGCCATCGTCGAGCTCGTCTTTCGCGCGCACGCCGCGCGCGGCATACAGGCGCGCCAGCAGCGGGTGCACGCCGGCCTGTTCCAGCGCCCAGGCGGCGCGGGGGGGAATGTCTCTTGCTACTATTTTCATAGCTTATTGCGCAGGTCGATAAAGCGCTGGGGCCTGAAAAAGCCTTGAATGCGTTGTGCCAGGCCGCGCGGCGCGTTGCGGAAGCCCAGCGCATGGCGCTCGCCACTCAGCGTGAGTTGCACGGGCGCGCCGCTTTCGGCCTGGCGCAGCAGTTCGGCCACGGGGCCGGCGTCGAGTGCCGCCCAGGCCGTGGCCCAGGCGCGCCAGTCTTCGCGCAGCGCCGCATCGCGCAGCGTGGTGGCCACCGTGGGCGCGGTGGTGGTTGCCGGGGCGGGCGTGGGCAGGGGGCCCGTGCCATGCACCCAGAACGAGTTGACCTCCGGCAGGCCGCGCGCGGCGCGCTCGCCGTTGAAGGCGTGGGTGTAGAGCAGCATCTGCATCTCGCTGTGCAGGCGGTGCAGGGTGCGGGCCTGTTTCGCATCGGGCATCCAGGCACGCACGTCGCGCAGCAGCACGCGCTCCAGCGATGCGGTGGTCAGGTCGGCAAACAGCGCGCCGCTGGCCAGCCAGCGCGTGGGCTGGTCGTAGTGCAGGGTGACGCCATCGTCGGCAAACCAGGGCGCCACGATGGCCAGCAGCGCGCGCGAGGCGGCTTCATCCAGCGCAAGGTGCTCGGGGTCGCGCAGGGTGATGTGGTCGGTGCTTACATGCCACTGGCAGGGCGTGACAAAGGCCCAGGCCTGGCCGTCGGTGGGCTGGCCCTGCTGGTGGCGGTGCCAGGCGGCCCAGGGGATGCGGCCATCTTCAACGGGCAGGCCCAGGGCTTGCGCCAGTGCGCGCTCGTGCGGGGCGGAGAAGCTGGTTTCCTCGCCGGTATGGATGTGGGGTGTGTGGGGGCTGAGCCGGGCAAGCAGCCGGTCCAGGTGGGGCAGGCTCAGGCCCTGCAGGGCTTGCTGGCTTCCCTCGGAAGCACTGGCGGCGTAGGGAATGAGCAAATGGGTGGTGTCCGACATGGCTCTATTGTCCGGGATGCCACAATCGGATCTGTCTGGCGCTTGCCATCCGCGTAGGGCGCAGACCTTCTTTTCAAACCATGCAAATTCCCTACGAACTGGCCCTGGGCTGGCGCTACACGCGCGCGGGCCGCGCCACGCGGCGCAACGGTTTCATCTCGTTCATCTCGGGCGTGTCCATGCTGGGCATTGCGCTGGGGGTGGCGGCGCTGATCATCGTGCTCAGTGTGATGAACGGCTTTCAGAAAGAGGTGCGCGACCGCATGCTGAGCGTGGTCTCGCATATTGAGATTTTTGCGCCCCAGGGCGCGGCCCTGCCCGATGTGGCGCGCACGCTGGCCGAGGCCAAGCAAAACCCCAACGTGATCGGCGCTGCGCCCTTTGTGGGCGCGCAGGCCTTGCTGGCGCGCGGCGAGGACATGAAGGGCACGCTGGTGCGCGGCATCGACCCGGCGCTCGAAGGCGCGGTGACCGATCTGGCAGCCACCAACGAAGAGACGCTCAAATTGCTGGTGCCCGGCGAGTTTCGCGTGGTGCTGGGCGGCGAGCTGGCCCGCGCCCTGGGCGTGCGCGCGGGCGACGCCGTGACGCTGATCGCACCGGCCGGACAGGTCACGCCCGCCGGTGTGGTGCCGCGCCTCAAGCAGATGACGGTGGCGGGCACGTTTGATTCGGGCCACTATGAATACGACGCGGCGCTGGTGCTGCTGCACCACGAGGACGCGCAGCGCATCTTCCGCCTTGAGGGCCCCACGGGCATTCGCCTCAAGCTCAAGGACCTGCACCAGGCGCGCGAGGTGACCCAGCAACTGGCGGGCAGCCTGAGCGACCAGCTGCTGATCCGCGACTGGACGCAGCAAAACCGCACCTGGTTTGCCGCCGTGCAGCTCGAAAAACGCATGATGTTCATCATCCTCACGCTGATCGTGGCCGTGGCCGCGTTCAACCTGGTGAGCACGCTGGTGATGACGGTGACCGACAAGCGCGCCGACATCGCCATCCTGCGCACGCTGGGCGCCAGCCCCAAAAGCATCATGGGCATCTTTGTCGTGCAGGGCGCCATGGTGGGCGTGATCGGCACGCTGTCCGGCCTGCTGCTGGGCCTGGCCATTGCCAGCAACATCGACGTGATCGTGCCCGCCATCGAGCGCGCGCTCAATGCCAGCTTTTTGCCCAAGGATATTTACCTCATCAGCAAGATGCCCAGCGAGCCACAGAGCAGCGACATCGTGCCGATCACGGTCATCTCCCTCGTGCTGGCCTTCGTGGCCACGCTCTACCCCAGCTGGCGCGCCAGCCGTGTGAATCCCGCCGAGGCACTTCGCTATGAATAATGTAGCTGCTAGCGCTTATCCAGAAAGCGCCAAAGGCCAAAATGGCTTGAAAAATGACGTGGTGCTGGAGGCCAAGGGCCTGACCAAGCGCTTCACCGAAGGCCGCCTGGATGTGACCGTGCTGCAGGGCGTGGACTTGCAGATCCATGCCGGCGCAACGCTGGCCATCGTGGGCGCCTCGGGCTCGGGCAAAAGCACCTTGCTGCACCTGCTGGGCGGGCTGGATGCGCCCACTTCGGGCACGGTGCGCCTCAAGGGCGAAGAAATGTCCGCGCTGTCGGCCGAACGCCAGGGCCAGCTGCGCAACCAGCACCTGGGCTTTATCTACCAGTTCCACCACCTGCTGCCCGAGTTCAGCGCGCTCGACAACGTCGCCATGCCGCTGCGCATCCGCCGCCTGCCGCTGGCGCAATGCCGTGCAGAGGCCGAGCGGGTGCTTACCTCCGTCGGTTTGAAAGACCGCCTGCAGCACCGCCCGGCCGAGCTGTCGGGCGGCGAGCGCCAGCGGGTGGCCATTGCCCGCGCGCTGGTGACGCGGCCGGCCTGCGTGCTGGCCGACGAGCCCACCGGCAACCTCGACCGCAGCACGGCCGATGGCGTGTTTGACCTGATGCTGCAGCTGGCGCGCGACCAGGGCACCGCGTTTGTGATGGTGACGCACGACGAGTCGCTCGCCGCCCGCTGCGACCGCGTGGTGCGGCTGGTGGCAGGGCACCTGAGCGAGTGAGGGCGTAGGCGTCGTTGGCCAGTGGCGTAGGGCCGGTGGCCCTTAGCGCGCGTTCCTCACGCGCAGCAGCTCGTCCAGGATCAGGCAGATCGCACCCACGGTGATGGCTGCATCGGCAATGTTGAACGCCGGGAAATGCCAGCCGCGTACATGGACGTCGAGAAAATCGACCACATAGCCGTGCATCAGCCGGTCCACCACGTTGCCCACGGCGCCGCCAAGGATGCTCGACAGCGCAAAGCAGAACAGCTTTTGCCCTGGGTGCGCGCGCAGTTGCCAGACGATGAACAGCGTGGCGGCCACGCCGATGCCCGTGAACAGCCAGCGCTGCCAGCCGCCCGCGTCGGCCAGAAACGAGAAGGCCGCGCCGGTGTTGTGCGCCCGCACGATGTTGAAGAAGCTGGTGATGGTGGTGGTGTCGCCCAACTGGTAGTAGCCCAGGATCAGCGTCTTGGTGAACTGGTCGGCGATCAGGATGATGACCGCCCAGGCCAGCCAGGGCCACAGGCTGGCGCCCGAGCCGCGCACGAGCGAGGTGTTGCCCCGGGCCATCTCAGGCCACCTTGCGGTCTTCACCGCTGCCAAACAGGTTGCTGGTGCAGCGCCCGCACAGCGTGGGGTGGGCCGCGTCGTGGCCCACGTCGTCGCGGTAATGCCAGCAGCGCTCGCATTTGGCATCAGAACTGGCACTGGCGCTTACCTGCAAAGCGTCTCCAGCTATTAATTCGATAGTGGATGTGATGAAGACGAACTTCAGGTCGTCACCCAGGCTGGCGAGCAGGGCGTGGTCTTCGGGTGCCGCCGTCAGCGTGACGCGGGCCTGCAGCGACGAGCCTACCTGGCTGGCGGCGCGCAGGGCTTCGATTTCTTTGTTCACCGCATCGCGGATCTCGCGGATGCGGCTCCACTTGGCCAGCAGGCCGTCGTCGCTTTGGCCCAGCGCCGAGAAGGTCTCCAGGAAGATCGACTCGGAATCGCCAAAGATCTTCCACGCCTCTTCGGCGGTGAAGCTCAGGAATGGCGCCATCCAGCGCAGCATGGCGTGCGTGATCTGGTGCAGCGCGGTCTGGGCGCTGCGCCTCGCCAGGCTCTTGGGGGCGGTGGTGTAGAGGCGGTCCTTGAGCACATCCAGGTAAAAGCCGCCCAGGTCTTCCGAGCAATACAGCTGCAGCTTGGCGACCACCGGGTGGAACTCGTACACCTTGTAATGGGCCAGGATGTTCTCCTGGAACTGCGCGGCGCGCACCAGCGCATAGCGGTCGATTTCGAGCATCTGCTCGAACGGCACGGCATCGTTGGCGGGGTCGAAGTCGCTCACGTTGGCCAGCAAGAAGCGCAGCGTGTTGCGGATGCGGCGGTAGGCATCGACCACGCGCGCCAGGATCTTGTCGTCAATGGCCAGGTCGCCCGAGTAGTCGGTGGCGGCGCACCACAGGCGGATGATTTCGGCGCCGAGCTTGCCGCTCACTTCTTGCGGCGAGACGGTGTTGCCGACCGACTTGCTCATCTTCTTGCCCTGGCCGTCCACCGTGAAGCCGTGCGTGAGCAGGCCGCGGTAGGGCGCGCGGCCATAGATGGCGCTGGCCAGCAGCAGCGAGCTGTGGAACCAGCCGCGGTGCTGGTCGTGGCCTTCGAGGTACAGGTCGGCCTCGGGGCCTTCGTCATGGTGCATGCTGCCGTGCGTGCCGCGCATCACATGCCAGAAGGTCGAGCCCGAGTCGAACCACACTTCGAGAATGTCGGTGCTCTTGGTGTAGTGCGCGGCGTCCTCAGCACCCAGCACTTCCTCGGCCGTCATGCGGCTCCAGGCCTCGATGCCGCCCTCCTCGACGATGGACGCGGCCTGGTCGATGATCTCCATGGTGCGCGGGTGCAGCTCGCCCGAATCCTTGTGCAGGAAAAACGGCAGGGGCACGCCCCAGCTGCGCTGGCGCGAGATGCACCAGTCGGGCCGGCCGGCGATCATGTCGCGCAGGCGCGATTTGCCGTTTTCGGGGTAGAAGTGGGTCTGCTCGATGGCGGCCAGGGCGGTCTGGCGCAGCGTGCCAGGGGCCTTGTCGGTGGTGAACACGCCTTCGCCCTCGTCCATGCGCACGAACCACTGGGCGGCGGCGCGGTAGATCACGGGCGTCTTGTGGCGCCAGCAGTGCGGGTAGCTGTGGGTGATGGTGGTGGTGCCCAGCAGGCGGCCCGCGGCCTGCAGCGCCTCGATGATGATCGGGCAGGCCTTCCAGATGTTGAGCCCGCCGAACAGCGCCAGCGATTCGTCATAGCGTCCGTTGCCCAGCACCGGGTTGAGGATGTCGTCGTACGGCATGCCGTGCGCCATGCAGGAGTTGAAATCTTCCACGCCATAGGCGGGCGACGAGTGCACCAGGCCCGTGCCGTCGGTGGCCGTGGCGTATTCGGCCAGGTACACGGGCGACAGGCGGCGGTAGCCGGCATCCACATCGTGCAGTGGGTGCTCGAACTCGATGCCCGCGAGCTTTTCGCCCTGGGCCACGGCCAGCACCTGGCCTTGCAGGTTCCAGCGCTGCAGGCAGGATTCGACCAGGGTTTCGGCCACGATCAGCAGGCCGCGCTCGGTGTCGACCAGCGCATAGGGCAGATCGGGGTTGAGGTTGAGCGCCTGGTTGGCGGGGATGGTCCAGGCGGTGGTGGTCCAGATGACGGCGAAGGCGTCTTTCTGTAACGCGGACAGGCCGAAGGCGGCGGCCAGCCGGGCCGGGTCGTGCGCCTTGAAGGCCACGTCCAGCGTCTGGCTTTTCTTGTCCTGGTATTCGATCTCGAACTCGGCCAGCGACGAGCCGCAGTCAAAGCACCAGTACACGGGCTTGAGGCCGCGGTACACGTAGCCGCGCTCCATCACGCGCTTCAAGGCGCGCAACTCGCCCGCCTCGCTGGCGAAGTTCATGGTCTTGTAGGGGTTGTCCCAGTCGCCCAGCACGCCCAGGCGCTTGAAGTCGGCCATCTGCTGCGCGATCTGCTCGGTGGCAAAGGCGCGGCCCTTGGCCTGCATCTCGTCGCGCGGCAGGTTGCGGCCATGCAGCTTTTCGATGGCGTTCTCGATCGGCAGGCCATGGCAGTCCCAGCCGGGCACATACAGCGCGTCAAAGCCTTCGAGCTGGCGCGCCTTGGTGATCATGTCCTTCAAGATCTTGTTGACCGCGTGGCCGATGTGCAGTTGCCCGTTGGCATAGGGCGGGCCGTCGTGCAGGATGAACTTGGGCTTGCCGCAGCGCGCGTCGCGCAGCTTTTTGTAGATGCCCTGGTCTTCCCACTCCTTGACCCAGCCTGGCTCGCGCTTGGGCAAGTCGCCGCGCATTGGGAAGGGCGTGTCGGGCAGGTTCAGCGTGCTGCGGTAGTCGGTGGGTGCGGGGCTGGCGTTGTCGGACATGGATAAGCCTTAAAGCGGGGCATTGCGGGGCGGGCCCGGGTCAAAACGGGAAGAGGGCAAGAGAGGCGAAGGGGGTCGCCCGAGCAGGCGCTGCGCAGGGCAGCCACCTCAAATTCGGTCGCGCGTGGTCTGGCGCCGGGTCTCGGTATCGGAGGGGGCGTGGGCCGAGGCAAAGTAGGCACGCGCATCGGCGCAGTCTTTGGCAATGCCCGCCGTCAGGGCATCGAGACCGTCGTATTTCAGCTCGTCGTGCAGTTTGTGCAGCAGTTCCACGCGGATGATTTTACCGTACGCCCCTTCGGGCCCCAGATTGGCGGGCCAGGTCAGGCAATGGGTTTCAAGCAGCACGCGGCCCCCGTTCACATCTGCCGGATCGAGCGAGGGGCGCACGCCCAGGTTGGCCACACCTGGCAGCGGCGCGTCACCGAGGCCGTGCACCAGCACGGCAAAGATGCCGCTGGCGGCGGGCTTCCAGTGGGCAAAGCGCAGGTTGAGGGTGCGAAAACCATCCCCGGCCTCGGCGTTGCTGGCGCCCAGGGCACGCCCGAGCTTGCGCCCATGCACCACATGGCCGCTGATGGTGTAGGGCCGGCCCAGCAGGCGGGCAGCGGCAGCCATGTCGCCGCGCTGCAGGGCATCGCGCACGGCCGAGCTGGACACGCGCAGCCCGTGCACCTCGTAACTGTTCATGCGTGCCACGTCAAAGCCCTGGGCTGGGCCGGCGGCGTCGAGCATGGCGTAGTCGCCCGCACGCTGGGCGCCAAAGCGGAAATCATCGCCCACCAGCACATAGCGTGCCCCCAGGCCGCGCACCAGCACTTCGTCGATGAAGGCCTGGGGCGGCTGGGCAGCCAGCCGGGCGTCGAACGGCAGCACCACCGTTTGCTGCACGCCGCAGCGCTGCAGTTCGGTGAGCTTGTCGCGCAGCGTGCCGATGCGTGCCGGGGCCAGATCGGGCTTGTGGTGCACGCCCGCGAAATAGTCGCGCGGATGGGGCTCGAAGGTCAGCACGCAGCTTTCCACGCCCCGGTGCGCAGCTTCGCTGTTCAGCAAGGCCAGCATGGCCTGGTGGCCCCGGTGCACACCGTCGAAATTGCCAATGGTCAGCGCGCAGGCGCGGGCGATGCCCGGGTGGTGAAAGCCGCGAAAAATCTTCATCGGTTTGATATTGTTTTGATAGCAGCTTGCGCTGATGCATCAAGCACGAGACGCCAATTTGTCATGAAATCGGAGTATATTGTGACCCATGGCTTGCCCCGCGCAGGGCTGCCCGCGAGACATCTGCGTTCAGAATCCTTTAGGACTTGCGCAATTCGGGATGCAACAACCGCCTTTTCCCAGGGGCGAGCCACTTGTGAGAGTCCTGTTTTGCGTAAGTCATGTCCTTGTGTACTTTTGTTCCAGGAGGCGTGTTTTGAAGGTCTTGAAGCTGTCAGCCCAAGGGCTGCCCCAATCGTGGATCACGTTGGAGCAGGCGGTGATTCACTATGCCGCCGGAGAGGTGCGCTGGGAATCGGGCGGACAGATCGCCCGTTTCCGGGGCGGCTACAGCGCCATCACGGGCGAGCAATCGGTGATTGCCGTCAACAGCATCATCGGCACGCGTGGCGTGCCGGGCATCAACCCCTTCGATCTCAAGCCCAGCCTCACCAACAGCAAGCTGTTTGCGCGCGATCGCAACATTTGCGCCTATTGCGGTGGGCACTTTCACGAAGAAGACCTCACGCGCGAGCACATCGTGCCTTTTGCGCGCAACGGGCAGAACCACTGGATGAACGTGGTCACCGCCTGCCGCCCCTGCAACCACCGCAAGGGCCCGCGCACGCCCGAGCAGGCCCACATGCCGCTGCTGTATGCGCCCTATGTGCCCAGCCTGTGGGAAGACTTCATCCTGCGCAACCGGCGCATCCTGGCCGACCAGATGGAGTTTTTGATGGCGCATGTGCCCAAATCGTCGCGCCTGCTGGTGTGAAGGGGCTGCCGGCCGCCTGTTTATTGCGGCGCACACGGCCTTCGTCCCAGGCCGTTTGGCTGTGGTCCAATAGGCGTTTTCCCTTGGTTTTTTGGCATGATCGTTCGTGATCGCCCCTCCGGGCTACGGTTGTTTCTGGTGCTGCGCGGCTCGGTGCTGCAGCGCATTCGCCTCACCCTGCTGCTCAACATCCTGCTGGCGACGCTGGTCACCCTGCTGCATGGCAACTTGTTCACGCTCAAGATCACGCTCACTGCCATTCCCTTCACCCTGATTGGCCTGCCACTGGCCATTTTTCTGGGGTTTCGCAACACCACCGCCTACGACCGCTATTGGGAAGCCCGCAAGCTGTGGGGCGAGATCGTGCACCGCACCCGCTCGCTGTCGCGCCAGTGCCTGGGCCTGATGAACCTGCCCGCGCCGCTGGACGCCGCCCGGCGTGACGACGATGTGCGGGTGCGCATGGTGCACCGGGCCATTGCCTTTGTGCATGCGCTGCGGCTGCAACTGCGCGATCAGCGCGATGACGCGGTGCTGCAGCGCTGGCTGACTGCAGCCGAGTTTGAAAAGGCGCGCAGCACGTCGAACCCCGCCGACACCATCATGCTGCACATGGGGCGCGACCTGGGCGAGTGCGTGCGCCGGGGCCAGATCGAGCCTTGTCTGGCGGCATCGGTGGATGCCACGCTGTCGTCCCTCACCGCTGCTGGCGCATCGTGCGAGCGCATCAAGAACACGCCGGTGCCGTTTTCCTACACTCTGCTGCTGCACCGCACGGCGTACATGTATTGCTTTTTGCTGCCCTTCGGGCTGGTGGATACCACGGGGTTCATGACGCCCTTTGTGGTGGGCATCGTGGCCTACACCTTCTTTGGCCTGGATGCGCTGGGCGACGAGATCGAGGAGCCCTTCGGTCTGGAAAGCAACGACCTACCGCTCGACACCCTGTGCCGGGCCATCGAGATCAATTTGCGGGAATCGCTGGGCGAGAAAGACCTGCCGGCGCCCTTGCTGCCCGTGAATTTCAGGCTGACCTGAACGATGGCTGCGGGCGGGGTGGCGCGGCAACGAAGAACCGCCCTCGGGCGGTTTTCCGTTGGGCCAGACCCGCACTTTCAGGCAAACACGCCTGCGGTGTCTTGCATGCGAGCGGACACTTCGCCCAGGTGGTGCAGCGTGTCGCCAAAGGTCACTTCCAGCTGGGTGAGCTTCTTGAAGTAGTGGCTCACGATGTATTCGTCCGTCACGCCGATGCCGCCATGCAGTTGCACGGCCTGTTGGCCCACAAAGCGCATCGACTGGCCCAGTTGCACCTTGGCGCGGGCCATGGCGGCGCGGCGTTCGGCGGTGGGGGCGCCCAGCTTGAGGCTGGCGTAGTAGCTCATCGAGCGGGCCAATTCGAGCTGCATCTTCATGTCGGCCACGCGGTGGCGCAGGGCCTGGAAGCTGGCAATGAACACGCCGAACTGCTTGCGCTGGTTCATGTATTCGACGGTGATGGCCACGGTCTTGTCCATCACACCCACGGCCTCGGCGCAGGTGGCGGCGATGCCGGTGTCCACAGCCAGCTCCAGCGCGGCCAGGCCGTCGGTGGTGATGAGGGTGGCGGGGGCGTTGTTGAGCTTCAACTCGGCGGCGCGGCTGCCGTCTTGCGTGACGTAACCCTGCGTGGTCACGCCAGTGGCCGTGCGCTCGACCAGGAAGAGGGCGATTTGGCCGCCGAGCTGTGCGGGCACGATGAAGGCGTCGGCCTTGTCACCGGCTGCCACTACGCTTTTGATAGCTGTTACCGCATATCCTGATTGCGCTGGGGCCGCTTTTGCCTCGCAAACGTCCAAACGGTAGCGCGCCTTGCGCTCCTGCTGCGCCAGCACCACCAGCGCCTCGCCACTGGCCACGCGGGGCAGCCAGGCCGATTGCACGTCGGCGGGGGCGTAGTGCGACAGCACGCTGCTGGCCATGAAGGCCTGGGCAATGGGCTCCAGCACGATGCCGCGGCCCAGCTCTTCGGCCACGACCATCGCGTCGATGGCGCCCTGGCCCATGCCGTCGTGTGCTTCGGGCACGGTCAGGGCGGTCAGGCCCAGCTCGGCCAGCTCGTTCCAGGCGGCGCGGTCAAAACCGCCAGCGGCCACCGCGGCGCGGCGACGCTCAAAGGTGTAGCCCTTGTCCACCCACTTGCGCACGGCGTCGCGCAGTTGTTCCTGGTCGTCAGAAAAATCGAAATCCATGTTCTTGTCTCCTGGAACTTGGGATCAGCCGAGGACGGTCTGAGCCACGATATTGCGCTGCACTTCGTTGGAGCCACCGTAAATCGTGGTCTTGCGCAGGTTGAAGTAAGTGGACGCCAGCGGGGCGTTGGCGGTGACGCCGCCAGGGAAGTTGCCCTGCCAGCCGGCCTCCATGGCCTCTTCGATGAAGGGCATGGCAAAGGGGCCAGCGGCCAGCATCATCAGCTCGGCGTAGCGCTGCTGGATCTCGCTGCCCTTGATCTTGAGCAGGCCCGCGATGTCGAGCGAGTTCTTGCCCGACTTCTCGTTGGATAGCACGCGCAGCACCAGCATTTCCAGCGCGACGATGTCCACTTCGAGCAGCGCGATCTGGTCGCGGAAGCGTTGGTCGTCCCACACGCCTTCGGTCTTGGCGATGCGTTTGAGGCGCTCCAGTTCGCGCTTGCTGCGGTTCACGTCGGCGATGTTGGTGCGCTCGTGGCTCAGCAGGTGCTTGGCGTAGGTCCAGCCCTTGTTTTCTTCGCCAATCAGGTTCTCGGCAGGTACTTCGACGTTGTCGAAGAACACTTCGTTGACTTCGCACTCGCCGTCCAGCAGCTTGATGGGGCGCACAGTGACGCCCTTTGACTTCATGTCCAGCAGCAGGAAGGAGATGCCGGTCTGGGGCTTGCCCTCGGTGCTGGTGCGCACCAGGTTGAACATCCAGTCGCCGTGCTGGCCCAGGGTGGTCCAGGTCTTTTGGCCGTTGACGATGTACTTGTCGCCCACGCGCTCGGCGCGGGTCTTGACGCTGGCCAGGTCCGAGCCCGAGCCGGGTTCGCTGTAGCCCTGGCTCCACCACACCTCGCCGCTGGCGATGCCGGGCAAGAAGCGCTTTTGCTGCTCGGCATTGCCAAACGCCATGATCACCGGGGCCACCATCACGGGGCCGAAGGGGATGATGCGGGGCGCGCCAGCCAGCGCGCACTCTTCTTCAAACAAGTGCTTTTGCACAGCCGTCCAGCCGGGGCCGCCAAACTCTTTGGGCCAGCCAAAACCCAGCCAGCCTTTTTTACCCAGAATCTTGGCCCAGCCCTGCATGTCTGCGCGGGTCAGGCGCAAGGCGTTGTGGACCTTGTGAGAGATTTCTTTGGGCAGATTGGCGTGAACCCAGGCGCGAACTTCTTCGCGGAAGGCCTGCTCTTCGGGGGTGAATGCGAGATCCATGCGGTGCGTCTCCTAATGATTCTGTGTTTGTAGCACGGTCGTTCGTTTTAGGCCTGTCCGGGTGGTGACATTGGACTGAAGTCAGGTGAAATACCCAGCTCGGCGCACAGCCGCTGCACGGTGTTGCGCAGGCTCGCCACTTCGGCCTCCAGGGCGTCCACGCGGGCATGCAATGCGGGCGATGGGTTGGAGCCCGCACTGCCTGCGGGCGCATGGCTGGCGGTGGTGTCCACCGGCCCGCACATCAAGTGCGCCCAGCGCTGCTCGCGGGCGCCGGGGGCGCGGGGCAACTGCACCACCAGCGGGCCGCCCTTTTCGGCACTGCGCTCCTGCAGTTCGTCCAGAAAGGCTTCGACTGACGAAATGTCGGCAAACCGGTACCAGCGCTCGGCGTTGATGCGCAACTCGCCCGCCGTCTGCGGGCCGCGCAGCATCAAGAGGCCCAGCAGCACGGCCGACTGCTCGGGCACCCCCACGCCGCGCTGAAAGTTGTGTTCCCAGCGCGTGGTGCGGTTGCCGCTGCTCTCAAACGCCAGGGTCAGCAGCTTGAGCGAATCCAGCGCCTCTTGCGCCTCAGCGTCGCTGAGGTTCATCACCGGGTCGCGGCTGGTTTTCTGGTTGCAGCCCGTCAGCAGGCCGTTGAGCGACATGGGGTAGCTGTCGGGCACGGTGCGGGCCTTCTCCATCAGGGTGGCGAGCACGCGGGCTTCGTTGGGAGTGAGGGGACGGGTCGCAGGATCAAAAGGCATGGCAGGGATAATCCGGGGCAATTTATGAAGAACATCGTCATTTTGATCTCTGGCGGCGGCTCCAACATGGCCACCATCGTTCGCACCGCACAACAAGAGAACTGGGCCCGGCGCTACGGCGCCCAGGTGGCGGCCGTCATCAGCAACAAGCCCGATGCCGCAGGGCTGGTTTTTGCCCGCGAGCAGGGCATTGCCACTGCCGTGCTGGACCACAAGGCCTTTGCCAGCCGCGAAGCGTTCGATGCCGAGCTGGCCGCAACCATCGACCGCCACCAGCCCGCGCTGGTGGTGCTGGCCGGGTTCATGCGCATCCTCACGCCGGGTTTTGTGGCGCATTACGCCGGGCGGCTGATCAACATCCATCCTTCGCTGCTGCCCGCTTTCACTGGGCTGCACACGCACCAGCGCGCCATCGATGCGGGCTGCAAGTTCGCGGGCGTGACGGTGCACCAGGTGACCGCCGAGCTGGACGTGGGCCCGATCCTGGACCAGGCCGTGGTGCCGGTGCTGCCAGGCGACACCGCCGAAACGCTGGCGGCCCGCGTGCTCACCCAGGAGCATGTGATCTACCCCCGCGCCGTGCGGGCGCTGGTGCAGGCGCTGTGATCTTGAGCGCGGGGTGGCAGCATGAAATGCTATCTAATTAGTAGCATATTGCGTTTGATTTATAAGCGCTAGAGCCTGTTTTCATTCAAATTCGTTGCCAGGGGTTGCGCCTTCGCTGCACCGCTCAAAGCGCGACCGCATCTGCCCGTTGAACGACACGTTTTCCAGAAACATGGCCGCAGGCCGCACCCATAGGCCCCGTTGGCCATATAGCGCGCGGTACAGCGTCATGGGCTCCAGCGTTTCGCTGTGGCGCACGGTGTCGATCACTTCATAAAGCCCGCCCTTGTAGTGCCGGTACAGGCCCGGCGGCGTGTGGATGAGTGTGGGCAGGTCGTCGTCGGTCATGTGGCAAGAGCGGGCCGTAGGGGCCGCAGAGAGAGGATGCGCCGATTGTGCGCGCCTGCCGGTGGACTGTGGCGGCTTTGCCGCTGGGGTGGTGTGTGCGTGCCGATCGCGGTGTCGGTGGGACAATCGGGGCATGCACCCCAAAGTACTTATCGATGCCTGTGCAGAACTCATCAGGCTCACCCTCACCTTTGAACACCCCGCCGATGCCGTGGTGTCGCGTTTCTTTCGCGATAACCGGGGCCTGGGCCCCCGCGAGCGGGCCACGCTGGCCGAGACGGTCTACACCGTGCTGCGCAAGAAGCTGCTGTTTGACCACATGGCCCCCTCGGGTTCCGGCCCCAAAGAGCGGCGCCTGGCCATTCTGGGCTTCCATGGCCCGCGCGATTTTTTGCTGGGCGGCCTGACCGAGCAGGAAAAAAACTGGCTGGCCCAGTGCGACGCCGTCAAGCCCGATGACCTGATGGAGCGCCATCGCCATAACCTGCCCGAGTGGCTGGTTCAGCCCCTCAAGGAGCAGCTGGGCGCGGGTTTCTGGCCGCTGGCGCAGAGCCTGTCGCAACCGGCCCCGCTCGATCTGCGCGTCAACGCGCTCAAGGACAAGCGCGCCGATGTGCAAAAAGAACTGGCCAAGGCGGGCATCAAGGCCAGTCCCACACCGTATTCGCCCTGGGGCCTGCGCATTGACGACAAGCCCGCTCTGACCAAACTGGATGCCTTCACGCGCGGCGCCATCGAGGTGCAGGACGAAGGCTCGCAGCTGCTGGCCCTGCTGCTGGACGCCAAGCGCGGCGAGATGGTGGTGGATTTTTGCGCCGGCGCGGGCGGCAAGACGCTGGCCATTGGCGCCACCATGCGCAGCACGGGCCGCCTGTATGCGTTTGACGTGTCGGCCCACCGGCTCGATGCGCTCAAGCCGCGGCTGGCGCGCAGTGGCCTGTCGAATGTGCACCCTGCCGCCATCGCCCATGAGCGGGACGAGCGCATCAAGCGCCTGGCCGGCAAGATCGACCGGGTGCTGGTGGATGCCCCCTGCTCGGGCCTGGGCACGCTGCGCCGCAACCCTGACCTCAAATGGCGCCAGTCGGCCCAAAGCGTGCAGGAGCTGGTGGCCAAGCAAACGGCCATCCTCGACAGCGCCGCGCGCTTGCTCAAGCCAGGCGGGCGCCTGGTGTATGCCACCTGCAGCATCCTGCCCCAGGAAAACGAGGCCATTGCCGAGGCCTTCAGTGCCGCGCACCCGGATTTCGAGATGCTCGATGTCGGCGAATTGCTGGAGCAGCTGAAGGTGGCGGACGCCCGCAGCCTGTGCAGCGGCGGCGCCTCGGGCACTGGCTATTTGCGCCTGTGGCCCCATTTGCACCAGACGGACGGATTTTTTGCAGCGGTCTGGGTTAAAAAGCCCTGAGGTGGCGCTGGCGGGGGCATGAATGTGCCCGCCCCGTCGGCCGCACAATGGTCCTGAAAACAGCGCCGCGCCCCGAACTCCAGCGGGGTGCGGCATTCCAACGCCAGCATCCCACCGTGTTGGGGGATGTTTCTTCTGGAGCAAGGTGATTTGACTATGCTGTTACCCGATTGGGCTGTCCTGAACGCCGCCATTGACTGGCTGGGCCATGGCTTGTGGCGCCTGACCTGGTGGCAGATCGTGCTGTACACCCTGGCAACCACCCACATCACCATTGCGGCGGTCACGATCTTTTTGCACCGCGCCCAGGCGCACCGTGCGCTGGATCTGCACGCCATTCCCGCGCATTTCTTTCGCTTCTGGCTGTGGCTTGCCACGGGCATGGTGACGAAGGAATGGGTGGCCATCCACCGCAAGCACCACGCCCGATGCGAAACCGTGGACGATCCCCACAGCCCCCAGACGCGAGGCCTGGCCACCGTGATGTGGCGCGGCGCCGAGCTGTACCGCGCCGAGTCGACGAACCTGGAAACGCTCCAAAAGTTCGGCCATGGCACGCCGGGCGACTGGATCGAGCGCAACCTGTACAGCCGCTTCAGCTGGCAGGGGGTGGCGCTCATGCTCGTCCTGGATCTGGCACTGTTCGGCGCGCTCGGCGCGGCCGTGTGGGCCGTACAGATGGTCTGGATTCCGTTCTGGGCGGCCGGCGTGGTCAATGGCGTGGGCCATTACTGGGGTTACCGCAACTTCGAGGCGCACGACGCCAGCACCAACCTCTCGCCCTGGGGCATCATCATCGGCGGCGAAGAGCTGCACAACAACCACCACACCTATCCCACATCGGCCAGGTTCTCGGTCAAGCCCTACGAGTTCGACATTGGCTGGGCCTACATCCGCCTGATGCAGGTGATCGGTTGGGCTACGGTGAAGAAGGTGCCACCCAGGCTGCAATTGGGCGAGGTGAAGCCCGTGGCCGATGAAAAGACGCTGGAGGCCCTGATAGCCAACCGCTACGAGGTCATGGCCGCCTATGCGCGCGGTGTGCGCCAGGCCTGCAAGGCCGAGATGGCCGCGCTGCAAGCGCGCCAGGCCGATGCGTCGGTGCTCCAGGCGGCCAGGCGTTGGCTGCACCGGGATGCGGAGAAGGTGCCCGCCGTGGCTTTGCCGCAGCTGGCCCAGGCGTGCGCCGCGTCACCGGTGCTCGACACGATGATCACCATGCGTGAAGAGCTGCGCCAGCTGTGGCTCAACACCTCGCACTCGCGCGAGCAGCTCACGGCGGACCTGCAGGCCTGGTGCCGCCGGGCCGAAGACAGCGGCATTGCGGCACTGCGTGATTTCTCGATGCGCTTGCGCGCTGCCAAGGCCTGATTTCATGCCCGCCCGCAGCCTGTGAAGGTGGTGGGTCATTTGGGTGGGTTGGGCGCGGGCATGAAAAAACCGCCCAACCTTGCGGCAGGGCGGTTTTTCCGAAAGATCGGAGGCTGAATTACTTCAGCTTCATTTCCTTGTATTCCACATGCTTGCGAGCTTTTGGATCAAATTTCATGATCAGCATCTTCTCGGGCATGGTCTTCTTGTTTTTGGTGGTGGTGTAGAAGTGGCCGGTACCCGCAGTGGATTCCAGCTTGATTTTGTCGCGTCCGCCTTTGCTTGCCATGGTGTTTCTCCTTAAGCCTGGCCACGTGCGCGCAGGTCTGCGAGCACAGAATCAATACCGTTCTTGTCGATCAGACGCAGACCGGCGTTGGAGATGCGCAGGCGCACCCAACGGTTTTCGGTCTCGACCCAGAAACGGCGGTATTGCAGGTTCGGCAGGAACCGGCGCTTGGTTTTGTTGTTGGCGTGGGAAACATTGTTTCCGACCATGGGCTTCTTGCCCGTTACGTCGCAGACGCGTGCCATGAGGACATCCGATACTTTTTAACGGCCGTTTGCTGGCGCCCCCGGGCTTGATCCCGAAGGCCTGCTTGCGGCCTCACCTCGCCAGAAAGGGTGGCGGTAACCCGATTTGCCTGCCCGTAAGCGCGATTGAAAAACCGGCCCGAATTCAGCAAAGCCGCAGATTATAACCTGCAGCTTATTTTTTCATCAAGCCTCTTGTTCGAGGAAGCGCTGCGCATCAAGGGCTGCCATGCACCCCGTGCCGGCGCTGGTGATGGCCTGGCGGTAGACATGGTCCTGCACGTCGCCCGCGGCAAAGATGCCGGGCACACTGGTCTGAGTGGCAAAGCCCTTGAGGCCGCCTTGCGTGACGATGTAGCCGTTTTCCATGGTGAGCTGGCCCTGGAAGATCTCGGTATTGGGCGCGTGGCCAATGGCGATGAAACAGCCCTGCAGCGTGATGTCCTGGGTGCTGCCATCTTGCGTGCTCTTGATGCGGATGCCCGTGACGCCCGTGTTGTCGCCCAGCACCTGGTCGAGGGTGTGGAACAGCTTGAGCTCGATCTTGCCGGCGGCCACTTTTTCATGGAGCTTGTCCACGAGGATGGGCTCGGCCTTGAACTTGTCGCGCCGGTGCACCAGCGTCACCTTGCGGGCGATGTTCGACAAATACAGGGCTTCTTCCACGGCCGTGTTGCCGCCGCCCACCACGCACACGTCCTGGTCGCGGTAGAAGAAACCGTCGCAGGTGGCGCAGCCCGACACACCCTTGCCCATGAACGCTTCTTCCGAGGGCAGGCCCAGGTATTTGGCCGATGCACCGGTGGCGATGATGAGCGAGTCGCAGGTGTAGGTGCCGCTGTCGCCCGTGAGCGTGAAGGGGCGCTGGCTGAAATCGACCTTGTTGATGTGGTCAAAAATGATCTGCGTCTTGAAGCGCTCGGCGTGCTCCAGAAAGCGCTGCATCAGGTCCGGGCCCTGCACGCCGTGCACGTCGGCCGGCCAGTTGTCCACCTCGGTGGTGGTCATGAGCTGGCCGCCTTGGGCGATGCCGGTGATGAGCACCGGGTTCAGGTTGGCGCGTGCCGCATAGACGGCCGCCGTGTAGCCTGCGGGGCCAGATCCGAGGATCAGAACTTTCGCGTGTTGGGTGGTGGACATGGAAAAAACCTGTGTGTTGCATCCGCCACAGAGCGGATGCTGTTGAGAAAATTCGGGATCGGTGGCGAAGTATCCACCGTGTGCGGCCTCTTCAGGTGGGCCCTTATCAATCACCGCGATTGTAAGAACCCATGAAAACCCCGTTGCGGCACCGGTTGCGTGGTGTCGCGGCTGGTGTTGCTGCAAGTCGCGATGTGCGGGCGTCCAGTGGCCGCAAGCAATAAAGCGGCAAGATTGCGTCACGGGCGTTACAGGATGTGAATGGCCCAGCTCGGCGCACGGCTGCAGGGTGGCGTTACCCCTGCCATGCATGGGGTAAGCTTGCCCGGCACGCTTATGACCTACTCCCTCAATACCCTGAATGCATCCTCTGCGGCCAAGTCCGCGCCACGCACTGGCGCCGCCCGCTTCGGCCAGGAAATAGGCCTTGTTGTCGGCCTTTTGGCGCTGGTTTTCTGGCTGCTGGCACTGACCAGCTATTCCGCACAGGACGCAGCCTGGTCCACCTCGGGCACGCGCGGCGACCTGCTGGTGGCCAACTGGGCAGGGCGTTCGGGCGCCTGGCTGGCCGATGGCAGCTATTTCGCGCTGGGGTTTTCGGTGTGGTGGTGCGTGGCGGCAGGGGTGCGTGCCTGGATCGCTTCGCTGGCGCGGTGGATGCGCGGTGGTGAACTGGCGGCGGGTGCTGCCAGCCCCTTCGCGCGCCGTGCGTTGTTCTGGGGCGGGCTGGTGCTGCTGATGTGCGCCAGCACGGCGCTGGAATGGTCGCGCCTGTATCGCCTTGAAGGCTTCCTGCCCGGCCACGCGGGTGGCGTGCTGGGTTTCCTGGTGGGGCCCGCCAGCGTGAAATGGCTGGGCTTTACCGGCTCGGGCTTGCTGGGCATCGTGGCGCTGGTGTTGGGGGCCGCCCTGGTGTTCCGCTTTTCCTGGGGGCATGTGGCCGAGGTGCTGGGGGCGCGCATTGATGCCCTGGTGCAGTCGCGTCTGGCCCGACGCGAGGTGGCCAAGGACGTGGCCGTGGGCCGCAAGGCCGCGCGCGAGCGCGCCGTGGTGGTGCTGGAAGAGCGCACCGAGAGTGAAGAGCACCACCCGCAGCCGGTGCAGATCATCGAGCCGGTGCTGGCCGATGTGCCGCAAAGCGCCCGTGTGGTGAAAGAGCGGCAAAAGCCCCTGTTCACCGAAATGCCCGACAGCAAGCTGCCCCTGGTGGACCTGCTCGACGGCCCGCTGCAGCGCCAGGAAACCGTGGCGCCCGAGACGCTGGAGATGACCAGCCGCCTGATCGAGAAAAAACTCAAGGACTTCGGCGTGGAAGTGCGCGTGGTGGCCGCCATGCCCGGCCCGGTGATCACGCGCTACGAAATCGAGCCCGCCACCGGCGTCAAGGGCTCGCAGATCGTGGGCCTGGCCAAGGACCTGGCGCGCTCGCTCAGCCTGGTGTCCATCCGCGTGGTGGAAACCATTCCAGGCAAGAATTTCATGGCGCTGGAGCTGCCCAACGCCAAGCGCCAGTCGATCCGGCTGTCCGAAATCCTCGGTTCGCACATCTACCACGAGGCCAAGAGCATGCTCACCATGGGCCTGGGCAAGGACATCGTGGGCAACCCGGTGGTGGCCGACCTGGCCAAGATGCCGCATGTGCTGGTGGCCGGCACCACGGGCTCGGGCAAGTCGGTGGGGATCAACGCCATGATCCTCTCGCTGCTCTACAAGGCCGAGGCACGCGATGTGCGCCTCTTGATGATCGACCCCAAGATGCTGGAAATGTCGGTCTATGAAGGCATTCCGCACCTGCTGGCGCCCGTGGTCACCGACATGAAGCAGGCCGCCCATGGCCTGAACTGGTGCGTGGCCGAGATGGAGCGACGCTACAAGCTCATGTCCAAACTGGGCGTGCGCAACCTGGCTGGCTACAACCAGAAGATCGACGAGGCCAAGGCGCGCGAGGAGTTCATCTACAACCCCTTCAGCCTCACGCCCGAAGAGCCCGAGCCGCTGCAGCGCCTGCCACACATCGTGGTCATCATCGACGAGCTGGCCGACCTGATGATGGTCGTGGGCAAGAAGATCGAAGAACTGATCGCCCGCCTGGCGCAAAAGGCGCGCGCGGCCGGCATCCACCTGATTTTGGCCACCCAGCGCCCCAGCGTGGACGTGATCACCGGCCTGATCAAGGCCAACATTCCCACCCGCATCGCGTTCTCGGTGGGCTCCAAGATCGACAGCCGCACCATTCTCGACCAGATGGGCGCCGAGGCGCTGCTGGGCATGGGCGACATGCTCTACATGGCCAGCGGCACCGGTCTGCCGATTCGCGTGCACGGCGCCTTTGTCAGTGACGAGGAAGTGCACCGCGTGGTGAGCTACCTCAAGACCCAGGGCGAAGCCGATTACATCGAGGGCGTGCTCGAAGGCGGAACTGTGGACGGCGACGGTGATCTGTCAGGAGAAGGCGGCGGTGGCGATGGCGGCGAGAAGGATCCCATGTACGACCAGGCCGTCGAAGTGGTGCTGAAAGACCGCAAGGCCAGCATCTCGTATGTGCAACGCAAGCTGCGCATTGGCTACAACCGCTCGGCGCGTCTGCTCGAAGACATGGAAAAGGCGGGCCTGGTGAGCGGCCTGACCACCAGCGGCCAGCGCGAAGTGCTGGTGCCCGCACGCAGCGAATGACCCGGGCAGGGCGACGGGCCTGGTTCCGTGGGTCTCCAAACCAAGGAGTTTTTGTTGAAAAAGATCGTTACTGCAATTTTGATAGCTGCTAGCGCAACACTGGCAAGCGCCGACGGGCTAAAAAGCCTCGAATCCTTCATGAAGGGCAGCCAGACGGGCCGCGCCGACTTCACCCAGGTCGTCACCTCGCCCCCAAAGGACGGCCAGGCCGCGCGCACCAAAACCAGCAGCGGCACCTTCGAGTTCCAGCGGCCGGGGCGTTTCAGGTTCGTCTATAAAAAGCCTTTCGAGCAGACCATCGTGGCCGACGGGCAGACGCTGTGGCTTTACGACGTGGACCTGAACCAGGTCACGCAGCGTTCGCAGTCCCAGGCCCTGGGCAGCACGCCCGCCGCGCTGCTGGCATCGGCGCCCGACCTGTCGGCCTTGCGGGCAGATTTCACGCTTGAAGCCGCACCCGACCAGGATGGCCTGCAATGGGTGCTGGCTCGCCCCAAGGCCAAAGACGGCCAGCTGCAAAGCGTACGTGTGGGCTTTGCGGGCGAGCAACTGGCCGCGCTTGACATCCTGGACAGCTTCGGTCAGCGCTCGGCCATCCGCTTTACCGGCATGCAGACCAACGCCGCGCTGCCAGCGGCCAGCTTCCAGTTCAGGCCGCCGCAAGGGGCAGACGTGGTGAAGCAGTAAATGCTACGTAAATGCTACGTAAATGATAGCTTCAAGCGCTTTCTGGTAAAGCGCTAGAGGCACATTTGGCTCAAAAAACAGCGTGATGTAAACGGGACAAGAACATGGCAGCACGCAGTGCCTCCGCACCCTCGCACGCGCACAACGCACACCCCGCGCACCGGCCCCTGGCCGAGCGCCTGCGCCCGCGCCGGCTCTCTGAAGTCATTGGCCAGCAGCATGTGCTGGGGCCGGGCATGCCGCTGCGCCTGGCCTTTGAATCGGGCCGACCGCACAGCTGCATCCTGTGGGGCCCACCGGGCGTGGGCAAGACCACGATTGCGCGCTTGATGGCCGATGCGTTCGATGCGCAGTTCATCAGCATCAGCGCCGTGCTGGGTGGGGTCAAGGACATCCGCGAGGCCGTGGAGCGCGCCGAGGCCGCCCGCGATGGCTTGATGCAGCAGCGCACCATCGTGTTCGTCGATGAGGTGCACCGCTTCAACAAGAGCCAGCAGGACGCCTTTTTGCCGCATGTCGAAAGCGGGCTGTTCACCTTCATCGGCGCCACCACCGAGAACCCGTCGTTCGAGGTCAATTCCGCGCTGCTGTCGCGTGCGGCGGTGTATGTGCTGCAGCCGCTCTCGGAACAGGATTTGAAGCAAATTGTGGCCCTGGCCCAATCAGAGCAAGCGCTTCAAGCTATCGAAAAGGGAGCAATCGAGCGGCTGGTGGCCTACGCCGATGGCGACGCGCGGCGTCTGCTCAACACGCTCGAAACCCTGGCCATGGCGGCCGCGCAGGAAAAACTGACCGAGATCACCGACGCCTGGCTGCTCAAGGTGCTGGGCGAGCGCATGCGACGCTATGACAAAGGCGGCGAGCAGTTCTACGACACCATCAGCGCGCTGCACAAATCGGTGCGCGGCTCTGACCCCGACGCGGCGCTGTACTGGCTGGTGCGCATGCTCGACGGCGGCGCCGACCCGCGCTACATGGCGCGCCGCCTGGTGCGCATGGCCAGTGAAGACATTGGCCTGGCCGACCCGCGCGCGCTGCGCCTGGCACTCGACTGCGCCGAGGTGTACGAGCGCCTGGGCAGCCCCGAGGGCGAGCTGGCGCTGGCCGAATGCGTGGTCTACCTGGCCGTGGCGCCCAAGTCCAACGCCGTCTACAAGGCCTACAACGCCGCCCGCGCCCTGGTAAAGCAGGACAGCACGCGCCCCGTGCCCATGCACCTGCGCAACGCGCCCACCAAGCTCATGAAAGCGCTGGACTATGGCAAGGGCTACCGCTACGCGCACGACGAGGAGGGCGGTTTTGCCGCCGGCGAGCGCTACCTGCCTGACGGCATGGACGAGCCGGGCTTCTACCAGCCGGTCGAGCGGGGCCTGGAAATCAAGATTGCGCAAAAGCTGCGGGACATGCGCGCGCGCAATGCGGCCGTCGCTGTCACAGCCGCTGCCATCGACCCGGATCCGCAGACGCCTTGAACGCAACCTGCGGGCTGCACTGAATGCCATGGCCGCAGACGCCGCGATGGGCGTTGGCGGTGTGGCGGCCGCATGGGTACGCTTGCGGTGATAAATCTGAACGTCTTGTGCGGTAGGTCCATCAACCTTGCTTATGCACGGCGTCCCTGGCTGATGGGCCTGAAACCCAAGGGAAAACCCCGCCGACCGGGGCCCGGGCGGCCACAGACTACTCGCTACAATCCCGTCCTCAAACCCGCACAGCTGCACTCCTGGCGGGTTTTTTGCTACATGGCAGTCGGGCCCACAAGGCTGTACCGATTTCGGTGCCAAAGCGGTGGGTACGTCACAAACGAAGGACTTCTCTTATGGACATTTTGCTGCAGCAGATCATCAACGGTCTGGTTCTCGGCAGCATGTACGCCTTGATAGCCTTGGGCTACACGATGGTGTACGGCATTATTCAGCTGATCAATTTTGCCCATGGCGAAGTGCTCATGGTCGGCGCTCTCACCAGTTGGAGTTGCATAGGGCTCATGCAGGACGCCATGCCGGGCGCCCCCGGCTGGCTCATCCTGCTGCTGGCCACCATCATTGCCTGCGTGGTGGCTGCCACGCTCAATTTCGTGATCGAGAAGGTTGCTTACAAACCGCTGCGCACCAGCCCGCGCCTGGCGCCGCTGATCACGGCCATCGGCATGTCGATCCTGCTGCAGACGCTGGCCATGATCATCTGGAAGCCCAACTACAAGTCGTACCCCACCTTGCTGCCGGCCGCGCCGTTCCAGGTGGGCGGGGCGGTCATCACATCCACCCAGATTTTGATTCTGGGCGTGACCGTGGTGGCCCTGGCTGCGCTTATGTACCTGGTGAATTACACCAAGCTCGGCCGCGCCATGCGTGCCACGGCAGAAAACCCCCGCGTGGCCTCGCTCATGGGCGTGAAGCCCGACATGGTGATCTCGGCCACCTTCATCATCGGCGCCGTCCTGGCCGCCATCGCCGGCATCATGTATGCCTCCAACTACGGCACGGCACAGCACACCATGGGCTTTCTGCCGGGGCTCAAGGCCTTCACGGCGGCGGTGTTCGGTGGCATCGGCAACCTGGCCGGCGCCGTGGTGGGCGGCATATTGCTGGGCTTGATCGAGGCCATCGGTTCGGGCTATATCGGCACCCTCACGGGCGGCGTTCTGGGCAGCCACTACACCGACATTTTTGCCTTCATCGTGCTCATCATCATTCTCACGCTGCGCCCCTCGGGCCTGCTGGGTGAACGCGTGGCCGACCGTGCCTGAGGACCTATTGCCATGAAGAACACCAAAATCAACTGGATCCTGGGCGCTATCGCCCTGCTGGTCCTGCCACTGCTGTTGCAGTACTTTGGCAACGCCTGGGTGCGCATTGCGGACCTGGCCTTGCTTTATGTGATGCTGGCCCTGGGCCTGAACATCGTGGTGGGCTACGCCGGCCTGCTGGACCTGGGCTATGTGGCGTTCTACGCCGTGGGCGCCTACCTGTTCGCCCTGATGGCCTCGCCGCACCTGGCCGATAACTTTGCGGCCTTTGCCGCCATGTTTCCCAACGGGCTGCACACCTCGCTGTGGATCGTCATACCGCTGGCCGCGCTGGTGGCGGCGTTTTTCGGGGCGTTGCTGGGCGCGCCCACCCTCAAGCTGCGCGGTGACTACCTGGCCATCGTGACGCTGGGCTTTGGCGAGATCATCCGCATCTTCCTGAACAACCTGGACCACCCCGTCAACCTGACCAACGGCCCCAAGGGCATGGGCCAGATCGACTCGGTCAAGATCTTCGGGCTCGATCTGGGCAAGCGGCTGGAGCTGTTCGGTTTTGACATCAATTCCGTCACGCTCTATTACTACCTGTTCCTGGTGCTGGTGGTTATCTCCGTCATCATTTGCTACCGCCTGCAGGACTCGCGCATCGGCCGTGCCTGGATGGCCATCCGCGAAGACGAAATCGCCGCCAAGGCCATGGGCATCAACACCCGCAACATGAAGCTGCTGGCCTTTGGCATGGGGGCCTCGTTCGGCGGCGTGTCGGGCGCCATGTTTGGTGCGTTCCAGGGCTTTGTCTCGCCCGAGTCGTTCAGCCTGATGGAGTCGGTCATGATCGTCGCCATGGTGGTGCTGGGCGGCATTGGCCACATTCCTGGGGTGATTCTGGGCGCGGTGCTGCTGTCGGCCCTGCCCGAAGTGCTGCGCTATGTGGCCGGCCCGCTGCAGGCCATGACCGACGGCCGCATCGACTCGGCCATCCTGCGCCAGCTGCTGATTGCGCTGGCCATGATCATCATCATGCTGTTGCGTCCCCGTGGTTTGTGGCCAGCGCCCGAGCGCGGCAAGAGCCTCACGCAGAAGACCTGAACACCACAGAGAGCGAAAACATGGCAGAACAAAACAAAGATGTGGTGCTGCGGGTTGCCGGCATCTCCAAGCGCTTTGGCGGCTTGCAGGCATTGTCCGACGTGGGCATCACCATCGAACGGGGCCAGGTGTATGGCCTGATCGGCCCCAACGGCGCGGGCAAGACCACCTTTTTCAACGTGATCACCGGCCTGTACACGCCCGACAGCGGCAGCTTCGAGTTGGCCGGCAAGCCCTACGAGCCCACGACCGTGCATGAAGTGGCCAAGGCGGGCATTGCCCGCACCTTCCAGAACATACGCCTGTTTGCAGAAATGACGGCGCTGGAAAACGTGATGGTGGGCCGCCACATTCGTACCCAATCGGGCCTGTTGGGCGCCGTGCTGCGCACCAAGGGCTTCAAGGCGGAAGAAGCCGCCATCGCCAAGCGCGCGCAAGAGCTGCTCGACTACGTGGGCATCGGCAAGTTTGCCGATTACAAGGCGCGCACCTTGAGCTACGGTGACCAGCGCCGCCTGGAGATTGCCCGGGCGCTCGCCACCGACCCGCAGCTGATTGCCCTGGACGAGCCCGCCGCTGGCATGAACGCCACCGAGAAGGTGCAGCTGCGCGAGCTGATCGACCGCATCCGCAACGACAACCGCACCATCTTGCTCATCGAGCACGACGTGAAGCTGGTGATGGGCCTGTGCGACCGCGTGACCGTGCTCGACTACGGCAAGCAGATCGCCGAAGGCACGCCTGCGACCGTGCAGAAGAACGAAAAAGTGATTGAGGCCTATCTGGGCACCGGAGGACATTGAGAATGGCCGAAAAATCCAACAAGGTACTGCTGCGGGTCAAGGGGCTGAAGGTGGCCTACGGCGGTATCCAGGCCGTGAAGGGCGTGGACTTTGAAGTGCGCGAAGGTGAGCTGGTCTCGCTGATCGGCTCCAACGGCGCCGGCAAGACCACCACCATGAAGGCCATCACCGGCACGCTGCCCATCAACGATGGCGATATCCTGTACCTGGGCGAAAGCATCAAGGGCAAGGGCGCCTGGGATCTGGTCAAGAAAGGCTTGGTGATGGTGCCGGAGGGCCGCGGCGTGTTTGCCCGCATGACGATCACCGAGAACCTGCAGATGGGCGCCTACATCCGCAACGACAAGGCGGGCATTGCGGCCGACATCGAGAAGATGTTCACCATCTTCCCGCGCCTGCGCGAACGCAAGGACCAGCTGGCCGGCACCATGTCGGGCGGCGAGCAGCAGATGCTGGCCATGGGTCGCGCGCTGATGAGCCAGCCCAAGGTGCTGCTGCTGGACGAGCCCTCCATGGGCCTGTCGCCCATCATGGTGGACAAGATCTTCGAGGTGGTGCGCGACGTGTACGCGCTGGGCGTCACCATCTTGCTGGTCGAACAGAACGCCAGCCGCGCGCTGGCCATTGCCGATCGTGGCTACGTCATGGAGTCGGGCCTCATCACCATGACCGGCCCCGGCCAGGAGCTGCTGAGCGATCCGCGCGTGCGCGCCGCCTACCTGGGCGAGTGAACGCGGCGCCTGCGGGCGCTGGTGTTGTTTTGAAAGGCACTGCACTGGCGGCAGTGCCTTTTTTGTTGGTCGCGCGGTATGTGTAAAAAGCTTCATAATTGATAGCTATTTCCGCTTATCCAGCAAGGGATAGAGCGCTATTTGGCTTGTATTTTTGTATTTGCTGCCCTGTGGCATGGTGTCCATGAACTCTCTGCAATCGCTTCCCGTCAGCCTGCAAACCATCGTGTTGCTGGTGGCCAGCAACATCTTCATGACCTTTGCGTGGTATGGCCACCTGAAGAACCTGGCCACCTCGCCTTGGTACGTGGCGGCGCTGGTCAGCTGGGGCATTGCGCTGTTTGAATATCTGCTGCAGGTGCCCGCCAACCGCATTGGTTACACCCAGTTCAATGTGGGGCAGCTCAAGATCCTGCAAGAAGTCATCACGCTGTCGGTGTTTGTGCCGTTTGCCGTGCTGTATCTCGATCAGCCCCTCAAATGGGACTATTTGTGGGCCGGCCTGTGCATGTTCGGCGCGGTGTAT
Organism: Acidovorax sp. T1; assembly: GCF_002176815.1. Lineage (NCBI taxonomy): Bacteria > Pseudomonadati > Pseudomonadota > Betaproteobacteria > Burkholderiales > Comamonadaceae > Acidovorax > Acidovorax sp. T1. The sequence continues at coordinate 1,000,396 of NZ_CP021648.1, forward strand.
TTCATCTTCCGCGGGGGCTGACGGCGGCGGCGATGGCAGGGCGCGAGGGGTGTGGAGCGGCGGGCGGTTAAACTCGGGGGCTTGGTAAATTTCACAAATTGGTCACTCGCCCGTCACGAACGGGTGTTAAGTGGCCATTTTTATTCCGATTCCGCCCTAGGAGCCCCCCATGCTGTTTGGCAAACTGTTGCCGCGCGAAGGCAATTTTTTTGAGATGTTCAACCAGCATGCGGACCGCATCGTCGAGGCTGCCCGGGCCTTTTCGCAGCTGGTGGCGAACTACAACGATCTGCACCTGCGCGACAAGTACAACCAGGACGTGGACAACGCCGAGCGTGCCGCCGACCGCGTCACCCAGGACGTCAACCGCCTGATCCACAAGACATTCATCACGCCCATCGACCGTGAGCAGATCCACACGCTCATCAACACCATGGACGACGTGGCCGACCTGATCCAGGATTCGGCCGAAACCATGGCGCTGTATGACGTGCACCACATGACCGAGGAGATCACGCGCCTGACCGATCTGAGCGTGAAATGCTGCGAGCGCCTTCGCGATGCCGTCAAGCTGCTCGGCACCATCGCCGACCCGGCCGTGGCCGAGGCCGCGCTCAAGACCTGTGAAGAGATCGACCGGCTCGAAAGCGACGCCGACCGCGTGATGCGCAGTGCCATGAGCAAGCTGTTTCGCGAAGAGCCCGATGTGCGCGAGGTGATCAAGCTCAAGGCCATCTACGAGTTGCTGGAAACCATCACCGACAAGTGCGAGGACGTGGCCAACTGCATCGAGGGCATCGTCCTCGAAAACTCCTGATCTGCCGGGCCTGAAACATGCAAACCGCACAAACAGCCCTGTGGGTTGTGGTCCTGCTCGTGGCGCTGGCCATCCTGTTCGACTTCATGAACGGGTTTCACGACGCTGCCAATTCGATTGCAACGGTGGTGTCCACCGGCGTGCTCAAGCCGGCCCAGGCCGTCCTGTTTGCCGCGTTTTTCAACGTGGTGGCCATTTTTGTCTTCCACCTGAGCGTAGCGGCCACGGTGGGCAAGGGCATTGTCCAGCCCGGCGTGGTGGACACCCATGTGGTGTTCGGCGCGCTGGTGGGGGCCATCACCTGGAACGTGATCACCTGGTATTACGGCATTCCCAGCAGCTCATCGCATGCGCTGATCGGCGGCATTGTGGGCGCCGTGATCGCCAAGGCGGGGTCTGGTTCGCTGGTGTCCTCGGGCATCCTGAAGACGGTGGCCTTCATTTTTGTGTCGCCGCTGCTGGGGTTCCTGCTCGGCTCGCTCATGATGGTGGCGGTGTCGTGGATCTTCCGGCGCGCCCGTCCCAGCAAGGTGGACAAGTGGTTTCGCCGCCTGCAACTGGTGTCCGCCGGGGCCTACAGCCTGGGGCATGGTGGCAATGATGCGCAAAAGACCATTGGCATCATCTGGCTGCTGCTGATTGCCACGGGGTATGCGTCGGCGTCGGACGCCTCGCCGCCCACCTGGACCATCGCGAGTTGCTACGTGGCCATTGGCCTCGGCACCATGTTCGGCGGCTGGCGCATCGTCAAGACGATGGGGCAGAAGATCACCAAGCTCAAGCCCGTGGGCGGGTTCTGCGCGGAAACGGGCGGGGCGCTGACGCTGTTCCTGGCCACCGCGCTGGGGATTCCCGTGTCCACCACCCACACCATCACCGGCGCCATTGTCGGCGTGGGTTCCACGCAGCGCGCGAGCGCAGTGCGCTGGGGCGTGGCGGGCAACATCATCTGGGCCTGGGTGCTGACGATTCCGGCCAGCGCCTTCGTTGCGGCCATTGCCTACTGGGTCAGCCTGCAGCTGTACTGAAGCCGCAAGATGCTATTAAAAAAAGAGCTTCCAGCGTTTGATACACAAGCGCTGGAAGCTCTTTTTCCTTGAAATCCGTCGCTATTGCGAGATCTTGCGGGCTTCCTCGATCTGGTACTCGAAATAGCGCTGAAAGCTGAAGGCCAGACTAGCCATCAGCACGGTCGTTCCGAACATCAGCGCCAGGCCGATGGCGAAAATCGTGGCCCACCGCGTGCGGCCGGCAGGCACATCGGGCGCAGCCGTCGGGTTGAAGCGGGCGTTCCATTTTTCCGGCGTCGTCAGGCCAAACAGAATGGCTTGCAGGGCGCAGCCGGCGATGGTGAACCCGAGCAGCGGGATCAGCACCCAGCTGTAATGATCGTCCTGCCCCAGCTCCTGCACCCGCTGGATGCCATACAGGCCCAGCGCCGTGGGAATGGGCAGCAGCCAGCCGAGCATGTCGCCAAGGCCATGAAGATAAAAGCGATGCAGGCCCAAAGGCCCGCCCACGAAGGCGAGCCAGGCGGCCACGGTCTTGTTTTTCATCGCCGGGCCGCCCCAAGATGAAAAGCGGCCCACTTTTGGGGCAGTGACCACACGAAGTGGGGAGCGTGGGGGTTATTGTTCATGTCCCGATTATTCCGGTGAAGTGGTGTCACCGGCGCCCAGGGTCTTTTCCATCAGCACGATGTCGCGCCAGGCACCGAATTTCCAGCCCATTGAACGCAGCACGCCGACGTCGGTGAAGCCCAGCGCGCGGTGCAATCCGATCGAGCCCGCGTTGGCCGAGTCGCCAATCACGGCCAGCAGCTTGCGCACGCCGGCAGCCTCGGCCTGCACCGCCAGTTCGGCCAGCAGTTTGCGCCCCACACCCATGCCGCGTGCGCTGTCGGCCACATAAATCGAATCTTCGGCAGAGAAGCGGTAGGCCGGGCGCGGCTTGAACCAGTTGACATAGGCGAAACCCAGAATCTGGCCATCTTTTTCGGCCACCAGCCAGGGCAGGCCGCGCGCCAGCACGTCGGCGCGGCGTGCAGCCATGTCGGTTTCGGAGGGTGGGTCGATCTCGAACGTGCCCGTGCCGTGCAGCACATGGTGGGCATAGATGGCGGTGATCGCGGGCAGGTCGCTGTCGGCACTTGGACGAATAATGGGCATGGAGGAGGGAAATGGATATAATCGCGGGCTTTGCAGCGTGTCGCTGGCCGGGTGGCCATGTCGCGTGTCTCAAGCGTTGCGAATATGGTTGCAAATACTGTGGCTCAAGGCAAATGTTGCCGGAGTTCACCACCCGAAGGATAAATCATGGTCGTCATTCGACTTTCCCGCGGCGGCTCCAAAGGTCGTCCTTTTTTCAACATCGTCGTTGCTGACAAGCGCGTGCGCCGTGATGGCCGCTTCATCGAGCGCATCGGCTTCTACAACCCCACCGCCAAGGAATCCGAAGAAGGCCTGCGCATCGTGCAAGACCGTCTGACGTACTGGCAAAGCGTGGGCGCCCAGTCCTCGCCCACGGTGGACCGCCTGATCAAGCAAGCCGCCAAGAAGACTGCTTAAAGCTCCCCGAAAAGGGCGGGTTCCGTTGGCTTGCCCGGCGGAACCCGCCCTTTTCTTTTTTGCACGAAATACACCATGGCTGCACCCCTGACGCTCGAACCCGCCGAACTCCCTGCCGATGCCGTCGAGGTTGGGCGCATTGCCGATGCCTGGGGCGTCAAGGGCTGGTTCAAGGTGGTGTCGCACAGCACCACGCCCGAGGCCCTGTTTGCCGCCAAGCGCTGGTATCTGCAGCCATCCGAGCGCGGTGCCAAGACGTTTTCCGGCACGGTGCAGTTGCAGATTCGCCAGGCCAAGGACCATTCCGACACAGTGGTGGCCTGGGCGCAGGGCATTGACGACCGCGATGCCGCCGAGGCCTTGCGGGGCGCGCGCATTTTTGTGCCGCGGTCGGGCTTCCCTGCCACCACGCAAGACGAGTACTACTGGGTGGATCTGATCGGCCTCTCGGTCGTCAACCGCGAAGGTGTGGCGCTGGGCCAGGTGCAGGAGCTGATGTCCACCGGACCGCAGACCGTGCTGGTGCTGGCCTACGCGCAAGACGGCAAGACCCAGGAGCGCATGATTCCGTTCGTCTCGGCGTTTGTTGACCAGGTGGATTTGCCCGAAAAGCGCATCACGGTGGACTGGCAGCCGGACTACTGATCGGCCCGCGCCTTGGCGCGCCGCGCACCATGCGTTTTGACATCATCACCCTGTTTCCGGAGTTGTTCGCGCCGTTTCTGGCCAGCGGTGTGACCCGCCGCGCCTACGCCAGCGGGCAGGTCGATGTGCATTTGTGGAATCCACGCGACCATGCCGAGGGCAACTATCGCCGCGTGGACGACCGCCCCTTTGGCGGTGGCCCGGGCATGGTGATGCTGGCCGAGCCGCTGGCGCGTTGCCTGGTGGCCATCCGGGCCGAACGCGGCGAGCCTGAAGACGGCCAGGCGCCGCTGGTTCTTTTTTCGCCCATCGGCGACACCCTCAACCACGCTGCGGTGGAGCGCTGGTCGGCCAGTGCCGGCGCTGTTTTGCTGTGCGGGCGCTACGAAGGGATCGACCAGCGCTTTATCGATGCCCATGTCGATCTGCAGATGAGCCTGGGTGATTTCGTGCTGTCGGGCGGTGAAATTGCCGCCATGGCCTTGCTCGATGCCGTGGCCCGCCTGCAACCGGGCGTGCTCAATGACGAGGGCAGCCACCAGCTCGACAGCTTCAACCCCGCGCTCGATGGCCTGCTCGATTGCCCCCACTACACCCGCCCCGAGGAGTGGGCGGGGCGTCCGGTGCCCGCGCCGCTGATGTCTGGCCACCATGCCCAGATCGAGCGCTGGCGGCGCGACCAGCGCCTGGCCATCACCGCCCAGCACCGGCCCGACCTGATCGATGCTGCACGCAAAGCGGGGCGCCTTGCGCCCGCCGATGAGGCGTTCTTGGCCAAGCTGGCCTGAATTGCTATAATCAAAGGCTTTTCGATCCTCTGGCCGGCCGTTTTGCCCAGAGGCTTTGCCTGCAAAGCCTGCCGCAAAACCCTGAATCGTCAATCCCGACGCTGCCATTTTTGGCGCGGACAAGATCGTTGGATACCCAAATGAACCTGATCCAGACCCTGGAAGCGGAAGAAATTGCCCGCTTGAACAAGACGATTCCCGTGTTTGCCCCTGGCGACACCGTTATCGTGAGCGTGAACGTGGTTGAAGGCACGCGCAAGCGCGTGCAGGCCTACGAAGGCGTGGTGATTGCCAAGCGCAATCGCGGCCTGAACAGCGGTTTCACCGTGCGCAAGATCTCCAGCGGCGAAGGCGTGGAACGCACGTTCCAGACCTACAGCCCGCTGATCGCCAACATCGAAGTCAAGCGCCGCGGTGATGTGCGCCGCGCCAAGCTGTACTACCTGCGTGAACGCAGCGGCAAGTCGGCGCGTATCAAGGAAAAGCTGCCTTCGCGCGTCAAGGTGGCAGCCCCCGTCGCCGCATAAGGCACTGGCTATCCCTGACCGGAGCCGCTACAGCATCTGCCTGTAGCGGCTTTTTTGTTTTTGCGGCCCCTTGGGTCTTGTGTTCCAGGCTTGTCGTGAATCCGTTGCCCACCTCTGTTCCATCGGCCCTCCCTGTGTCGCTGTCAACGCTGCCCGATTTCGACCCTCGCGCCGTCCCGGTGGTGGGGGTGGACGCGCATCTGCCCGCCGTACCGGCACAGGCCCAGACGCCACAGGCCCTGCGGGCGCGTTTTGCCCACCCGCCTGTGTGGACGCCCGAGGTGGTGCTGGAAAAGAAATTCATGAACCGCGAACCGGCCCATGCCTCCGTGCTGGTGCCCATCGTGCTGCGCGACCAGCCCATGGTGCTGCTCACCGAGCGCACGGCGCATCTGTCCACCCACTCAGGCCAGGTGGCCTTTCCGGGCGGGCGGGCGGATGCGGAAGATGCCTCTACGGCCGACACCGCCTTGCGCGAGGCCGAAGAAGAAGTGGGGCTGGAGCGGCGCTTTGTCGAAGTGCTGGGCGTGCTGCCCACCTATGTCACCGGCTCTTCGTTCATCATCACGCCGGTGGTCGCGCTGGTGCAACCAGACTGCGCGCTGCACCCCAATCCCTATGAAGTGGCCGATGTGTTCGAGGTGCCGCTGGCGTTTTTGCTCAATCCGGCCCACCACCAGCGCCACATTTTTGAGTGGCAAGGCATTCGCCGCGAGTGGTTTTCCATGCCCTACCAGGATGGCGACAAAAGCCGCTACATCTGGGGCGCCACGGCCGGCATGCTGCGCAACTTTTATCGCTTCATGCAGGCGTGAGGGCGCGGCGATGCTGTGTGGCCCAAATACGCGCCACGCCAGTATCATTGCCCTCCATGAGCTTCTTCGCCATCCTGTTCGCGCTGCTGATCGAGCAGGCCCGTCCCCTGGCCCGCACCAACCCCATACATGCGGGACTGCGGGCGTGGGCCTTATCGGTCAGCCGCAATTTCGACGCGGGCAAGCCTCACCACGGCTGGGTGGCCTGGAGCCTCGCGGTCATCGTTCCCGCCCTGGTCACCCTGGGTATGCACTGGCTGCTGATGCTGGCACTGGGCTGGCCGTTTGCGGTGGTCTGGAGCGTGGCGGTGCTGTATGTCACCCTGGGGTTTCGCCAGTTCAGCCACCATTTCACCGGCATTCGCGATGCGCTTGAAGAAGGCGATGAAGACCGCGCGCGCGAGCGTCTGGCTGACTGGCAGCAGGTGGACGTCGGTGCGCTGCCACGCAGCGAGATCGTGCGCCATGTGATTGAGTATTCCGTGCTGTCGGCACACCGCCATGTGTTTGGCGTGCTGGCGTGGTTTTCTGTGCTGGCGGCGCTGGGCCTGGGGCCCACCGGCGCGGTGCTGTACCGGATGGCCGAATTTGTTTCGCGCTATTGGCAGTACAAGGAGCGCACGGGCGCTCAACTGGCCAGCCCGGCGTTGCGCCGCGCCTCGGCCCGGGCCTGGACCCTGATGGACTGGCTGCCCACGCGCATGACCGCCTTGAGCTTCGCGGTGGTGGGCAGCTTTGAAGAGGCCATTGAAGGCTGGCGCTTTCATGCGCAGCGCTTTCCCAATGACAACGACGGCGTGGTGCTGGCCGCCACGGCGGGCGCGATCAACGTGCGGCTGGGTGGCGAGGCCCTGCGTGCCCGCGCCGATCTGCAGACACCGCAGGGGCTGGAAATCGAGGCCGACATGGGCGACAGCGACAGCACCCCCGGCCGCGAGCCCGAGGTGGGGCATCTGCGCAGCGTGGTGGGCCTCGTCTGGCGCTCCGTGGTGGTGTGGATGCTGCTGCTGGCGCTGTTGACCCTGGCGCGTTTGCTCGGCTGATCGGCCGGCTTTCCACGGCCGTGTGGCCGATGTGGTAGTGGGTCAGTAGCGGGTGTGACTCAATTCGGCAAACAGGTCGCTATAAATTCGATAGCGACTTGCGCTTATTCCATCTGCGCCAGAGCCATTTTGGAGCGCATTGAGTACGCCGCAGCCCGGTTCGTGCAGATGGGTGCAGTTGTAGAACTTGCAGTCCGTGGCGTGGGCAGCGATGTCGGGCATGCAGGAGGCCAGCTGCATCGGGGCGATGTGCTGCAGGCCAAACTCCTGAAAACCTGGCGAATCAATCAGGGCCGTGGTGCGGGCGCTGTCCACCCAGTACCAGTTGGTGCTGGTGGTAGTGTGCTTGCCCGAGTTCAGAGCCTGTGAAATTTCGCCCGTCAGCACGGTGGCGCCGGGCACCAGCAGGTTGATCAGCGTGCTCTTGCCCGATCCCGAGGGCCCCAGCACCAGCGTGGTCTTGCCTTGCAGGTGCTGCATCAGCAGCGCGCGGTCCACGTCGCCCGACAGCGAGAGCGACAGCGGCAGCACGCCATAGTGGTGCCCGCCGCCCATGTGGCGGTAGGGCAGCAGGCGCTCCCAGGCGCGGGCAAAGGGCTCCACCAGGTCGCTCTTGTTGAGTGCAATCAGCGGCTGGATGCCGGCAGCCTCGGCCGCGATCAACGCGCGGGCCAGCTGGCTTTCCGAGAACACCGGTTCGGCGGCGATCAGGATCAGGATCTGGTCGAGATTGGCGGCGAAGGACTTGGTGCGGATCTCGTCCTGGCGGTAGAACAGGTTGCGCCGCTCCAGCACTTTTTCGATGGTGCCTTCCTCGCCCTGTCCCTTGGGAGGGGCCTGCCACAGCACCCTGTCGCCCACCACGGCCTGGCTCTTCTTGCCCCGCGGATGGCAGATGCGGCGCTGCCCGTCGGCGGTCTCCACCATGCAGTGGCGCCCGTGGCCGGCCACGACGAAACCTTCCATCAGGGCGCTGCGTTCAGTCATGGGGGCGGGCGGCGATGCTCATGCCAGCAGGGCGTCGAACCGGGACGCGCAATCGAAGTCGGTGGCGGAGATGCCCTGCACGTCGTGCGTGTTCAGGCGCACCACACAGCGGTTGTAGTGCACCGACAGGTCGGGGTGGTGGTCTTGTGCATTGGCAACAAAGGCCACGGCATTCACGAACGAAATGGTTTCGTAGTAATTGGCGAAATGGAAGGTCTTTTCGATGGCCACCTGGGCGCCATCGCCAGCCAGCGACCAGCCTTCGATCTTGGCCAGATTTGCTACTATTTCTGTAGCTGTCAGCGCACGGCGAGTGTGCGCTAACCAGTCTTTTTTCTTCAACATCGTGGTCATGGTTGGGCGGGTGATGGCATGCGCGCCAGCCGCTCGGAAGCGGGCGGGTGCGAATAGTAGAACTTCACATACACCGGGTCGGGGGTGAGCGTGGAGGCGTTGTCTTCGTAGAGCTTGAGCAGCGCCGCAGCGAGGTCGCCCCCGTTGGCCTGGGCCACGGCATACGCGTCGGCTTCAAACTCGTGGCGGCGCGACAGCTGGGCAAACAGGGGCGCAATGAACAGCGTGAAAACAGGCACGGCCAGCAGGAAAAGCAGCAGGGCCAGCGCATCATTGGGCGCCGGGGCTACGGTCAGGTCCAGCGAAATGTTGGGGCGCACTCCCAGCCCGGTGTAGAACCACACCTGGGCGGACAGCCAGCCCAGCAGGGCAAAGCCGGCCAGGCTCAGGGCAAACAGACTTACCACGCGCTTGAGAATGTGGCGGTGCTTGAAGTGCCCCAGCTCATGGGCCAGCACGGCTTCGACTTCGCCCGGCGAGAGTTGGCGCAGCAGGGTGTCGTAGAAAACAACGCGCTTGGCGGCGCCAAAGCCCGTGAAATAGGCATTGGCGTGGGCGCTGCGGCGGCTGCCATCCATCACGAACAGCCCCTTGGCCGCAAAGCCGCAACGCTGCATCAGCGCCGTGACGCGGGCCTTGAGCGATTCATCTGCAAGTGGCTGGAACTTGTTGAACAGCGGCGCGATGAAGGTGGGATAGATCACCATCAGCAGCAGGTTGAATCCCATCCAGAAGCACCAGGCCCACAGCCACCACAGCGGGCCAGCCGCCCCCATCAACCACAGGATCAGCGCCGCAACGGGCAGGCCAATCAGGGTGCCCACGAGGGCGGACTTGGCCAGATCGGCCAGCCACAGTGCGGGCGTCATCTTGTTGAAGCCGAAACGCTGCTCGATCACGAAGGTCTGGTACAGCGTTACCGGCAGGTCGATGGCGGCGCTGATGACCACGAACGCGGCCAGCAAGGCCAGTTGCTGCCACATGCCGCCGCCCAGGGCGTCCAGCAGGGCCCGGTTCAGGACATCCAGCCCGCCCAGCAGTGTCCAGCCGAGCAAGACGGCGGCGCCCAGCGCCATCTCCAGCAGACTGAAACGGGCCTTGGTGATGGTGTAGTCGGCAGCCTTCTGGTGGGCGGCCAGCGCAATGCGCGTGGCAAAGGCCTCGGGCACGCTGGACCGGTGCTGGGCCACATGGCGAATCTGGCGCGAAGCCAGCCAGAACTTGAGCAACAGGCCGGCACAGATCACCGCAGCAAAGGCGAGTGTGAGGGCGGTGGAGGGCGAAACGGCGTCGGAAATGGGCATGTGGGGGCGAGTTTAGGCCATCAGCGACAATGCCCGCCATGTCTGAAGCCAACAACCCCGTACCCCCCGTGCTTTCCAAATCGGACCAGAACCTGGTCTGGCTGGATTGCGAGATGACCGGCCTGGAGCCCGATACCGACCGCCTGTTGGAAATTGCCGTGATCGTGACCGGCCCCCAATTGGAGCCCCGCATCGAAGGCCCGGTGCTGGCCATTCACCAGGCGGATGAACTGCTGGACAAGATGGACGCCTGGAACAAGGGCACGCATGGCCGTAGCGGCCTGATCGACAAGGTCAAAGCCTCCACGGTGACCGAGGCCGAGGCCGAGCAGCAGATACTGGATTTTCTGGCCCGTTACGTGCCCAAGGGGGTCGCGCCCATGTGTGGCAACAGCATTGGCCAGGACCGGCGCTTTCTGGTGCGCTATATGCCCAGGCTGGAGCGTTTCTTTCACTACCGCAATGTGGACGTGAGCACTCTCAAGGAGCTTGCCAAACGCTGGAAGCCCGAGGCCTACAGCAGCTTCAAAAAGGCGCAAAAGCACACGGCGCTGGCCGATGTGCATGAAAGCATTGACGAGCTGGCGCACTATCGCAAGCAGCTGCTGTCGGTTTGATGGTGGCTGGACGCCGCGTTGCCGCGGCGGACTTCAATCCTCTGTCATGGCGGTATGTTAGGAGTAGGGGCTTGCGGGGAAACCCCTATCCGTGCCATAATTGCGAGCTGCGCAGGAAACTGTACGCAGATTGTGCATCTCCCCTCACACACCGGGCTTGCCAGCCGGCTGTCTCAGACAGCGCAGGACTGGCGAACAACGCCCACCAGCATCCGCCCAGAGCGCATGCAGGCTTCGTTTGATGGTTGATGTTTTTTAACCATTGACGAAGCCATCGCAGGCTGCGCTTGCGACCGTCTTCGTGAGAGAAAAATTCATGACCGACACCTCTTTGGTGCAGGGCGATTTCGCGCCTGCAGACACTTCTATTGCTGCCGATATTTCCGTGCAGTCCACCCTTGAATCTTCTGTGGAATCCACCAGCGAGGCAGTCACTGCCGAGCCCAATGGCTTCATCGAACTGGGCTTGGCCCCCGAACTGGTGCAAGCCGTGGCCGATCTGGGCTACACCCAGCCGACCAGCGTGCAGCTCAAGGCCATCCCCCTGGCCATGGGCGCTGGCGCGGATGCCAAGCACTTCATCGACCTGATGGTCTCCAGCCAGACCGGCAGCGGCAAGACCGCCGCCTTCCTGCTGCCGGTGCTCAATACGCTGATCAACCAGCAGGCGGCCGCCGAAGCTGAAGAACGCGCTGCGTTCGACCGCTCCGTGGCCGAGGCCGCTGCCCGTGGCGAACCCGCTCCCAAGCGCGCCAAGCGCAAGGACCCTACCAGCTCGCGCAACTTCAAGGCCGCCACCCCCGGCGCCCTGATCCTGTGCCCCACGCGTGAGCTGGCGCAACAGGTCGCACACGACGCCATCGACCTGGTCAAGCATTGCCGTGGCCTGCGCGTGGCCAACGTGGTGGGCGGCATGCCCTACCAGTTGCAGATCGCCAAGCTGCAGAACGCCGACCTCGTAGTGGCCACGCCTGGCCGCCTGCTGGACCTGCAGCGTTCAATGCAGATCAAGCTCGACAAGGTGCAGTTCCTGGTTGTGGACGAAGCCGACCGTATGCTCGACCTGGGCTTCTCGGACGACCTGGCCGAGCTGAACCAGCTGACCAGCCAGCGCAAGCAGACCATGATGTTCAGCGCCACGTTCGCGCCACGCATCCAGCAATTGGCCATGCGTGTGATGCACGACGGTGGTTCGTCGGTGCAAAAGGTGACCATCGATTCTCCGCAAGAGAAGCACGCCAACATCAAGCAGATGCTGTACTGGGCCGACAACGCCCAACACAAGCGCAAGATGCTGGACCACTGGCTGCGTGACACCACGATCAACCAGGCCATCGTTTTCGCCAGCACCCAGGTGGAGTGCGACGGCCTGGCCAACGACCTGCAGCAAGAAGGCTTCTCGGCCGTGGCGCTGCACGGTGCCCTGAGCCAGGGCCTGCGCAACCGCCGTTTGATGGCACTGCGCGCCGGTCAGGTGCAGATCCTGGTGGCAACCGATGTGGCGGCACGTGGTATTGACGTGCCCACCATCACCCACGTGTTCAACTTTGGCCTGCCCATGAAGGCCGAGGATTACACCCACCGCATCGGCCGCACCGGCCGTGCGGGCCGCGATGGTCTGGCCATCACCTTTGCCGAGTTCCGCGATCGCCGCAAGATCTACGACATTGAGTCGTACAGCCGCCAGCAGTTCAAGGCCGAAGTGATTCCGGGCATGGAGCCGTCGGCGCGCCCACCCCAGGCCCCCCGCGGTGGTGACTTTGGCGGCCGTGGTCGCGCAGGTGGTGGTGGCTACGACCGCGATAGCCGTGAGCGCAAGTTTGGCGGCCCTGCCCGTGGTGGCAATGACCGTGGCGGCTTCGGTGGTGGTTTTGGCGGCGGCTTTGCCGGTCGCGATAACCGCGGCGCTCCTGCCCGTGCTGAAGGTGGCGGTTTCGCTGGCCGTGACGACCGCGGCGGTGATCGTGGTTTTGCTCTCCGCCGTGATGGCGACTCCTATGGCCGCAAGCCCGGCTTTGGCGACGCTGGCCGGGGTGGTTTCGCTCCCCGTGGCGATGCGGGCGCACCGCGCGGCGACTTCGCTCCCCGCAAGCCCGCTTTCTCCAAGCCAGCTGGTGCTGGTGGCGGCAAGCCATTTGTGCCCCATGATGCCCGCAAGCGCCCTGCGCGCCCTGCACGCTGAGTCATCAACGACTGCTCAGGCCTCACTGACACGTTGAAAAGGGCTGGTTCCGTAAGGAGCCAGCCCTTTTTTATCCGTCATGGGTGCTGCCGTCCCTCCGATGCGTGCTCGGGTCAGGGCCGCTGGGCACCCTCTGGGCATAGCCATACAGCCGCTCGGGCGGCACTCGCGCCAGCAGGTTTTTGTCGTTTGTTGCGGGGCCGGTGATGGCAAAGGCAGGTTCGGCAGTGTTGCGGTGCAGGGTGGTGGTGACGCTTCGTCCCTGTGCATCGGTAACGGCTGCCACCAGAGGTGTGCGGGCTTCTGCGCCGCGGCGCATCACCACGCCCAGCTCTCCGGATGCAAGTTTCACCAGATTCCCCGGCGGGTAAATCCCCAACACCTTGATGATGGCGGACGACATCGCTCCCCCCTTGTCGTCCCGAAACATCTGGCGGGCGGCATCCTGGACGCTCATCGGCGGACGGATCACGCGGGGGCTGATGCGCGCCATGAAAACATCGGCCATGCGCAGCATCTGCGCCAGTTCACTGATTTGTGTGGTGCCGGTGGGGTAGCCTTTGCCATTGGCTTGTTCATGGTGCTGGCGCACCGCATTCAGCCATTGGGTGTCGGTGATGCCCGCCTGGACGAGCAATGCAGCGCTGTCGAAGGGATGGGCGCGCAGTTGGGCGCGCTGTCGATCCAGCATGGGGTAGTCTTGGCTCGCCATCTGGCCCTGCAGGTCGGCGATGCTGGCATTCATGGTGAGCGCGGCCAGCGTGACGAGGCGAATGTTTGCAGTAGTCCATTCCATGCGTTGTGCCATGAGGATGGTCAGCAGCGCGGTGTAGACGCTGTGGCTGAAGCCGTACCGCAGGTGTCTTGCCTGGTCCTGGCGGACGGCCATGAAGATGGCAATGTCGGCATCCAGTTCCGCCAATGTGATCAACTCCTGGGCCAGTGCATCTATCTTTGCAAGGAAGTCAGGTGCATCTGGCAGGTTGTGCAGCAGCGACTCCAGGGTGTCGATGGCATCCGTCCAGTGCACATAGATGCTCTTGGTGGGCGCAGGCTTGGGCGAAGCAAGGGCTTCTACCGCCCTCTTTTCCTCCAGGTCCACGTACATGCCACGCTCTAGCAGTGCCTGCATTTGGGTCTCGCTGCTGATGACATGCCCGCGTGCGAGAAGCAGCGTGCAATCATGATTGCGAACGTTCCACGGTAGCGGAGCGTCCATCTGGATTTCGGACTCCACCAGTTTCAATAATTGCACGGCCGGCCCTTGGTTGATCGCGTCATCTGTGTCGTCAATCTTTCACATCGGTGTGGTGTCTCTCCCAACGATTGTTGCAGAGTGGCCGACGATTGGCCGTGGCACCGTCGTCAGGCACGGGCGGAGATGCGTCCGATCTCGGGCCAGCGATGGTGCAGGTAGATCCAGGCCAGCATGCCCACGCCCATCATCAAGAACGATGCCACCGCTAGCCAAACCGTGGAGTGCATGACCAGCGGGGCCACCACGCCGGCCACCACGCCGTTGGCAGCGGAGCCGACGAACGCCTGCAGCGACGACGCCATGCCGCGCCGCTGCGGGTACAGGTCCAGCACCAGCAAGGTCACCACTGGCACCATCAGTGCCCAGCCAAAAGCGAAAACGGCAATGGGGAGCAGTGCCCAGCTGGCATGCGCTGTAAACAATGCATTGGCGATCACGTTGGCAACCGCCACCACGCACATGATCACGAAACCATGCCGGACCTGCCGCTTGGGCGCAATGCGCCCGGCCAGCCGACCGCTTAGCCACGCGCCACCCATGATGCCGCAGATGGTCAGGCTAAAGAACCAGAAAAACTGCGTGGGTGCAAGCCTCAGGTGGTCACTCAGAAAAGCCGGGGCTGCCAGTACATACAGGAACATGCCATTGAACGGCACCCCGCTGGCGAAGGCCAGCAGGAGAAAGCGCATGCTCGACCCCAGCTCCCAGTAGCCTCGAAGAAGGTGCGGTATGTTGAAGGGCTGGCGATGGCTCGCTTGCAGCGTCTCTGGCAGGAAGCGCAGATTGGCGATCCAGAGTGCCACGCCCACCAGCGTCAGGAACCAAAAAATGCTGTTCCAGCCCAGATGCACAAAAAGCCAGCCGCCCACGATGGGTGCAAGGGCCGGCGCAACACCAAAGTAGATGGTGACCTGACTCATGACCTGCTGTGCCTGGGCAGGCGGGAACATGTCACGGATGACGGCGCGTGACACCACAATGCCTGCGCCGGTGGAAAGGCCCTGCAAGGCGCGAAAGAACACCAGTTGCGCAATGCTCTGGGAGAGTGCACACCCAGCCGATGCGATGGTGAAGATGGCAATACCCGTCAGCACAACGGGTCTGCGGCCAAAGCTGTCTGCCAGCGCGCCATGAAAGAGATTCATGAAGGCAAAGCCGAACAAATAGGCGGACAGGGTCTGCTGCATCTCCACCGGGGTGGCGCCCAGAGCAATGGCAATGCCCGAGAACCCGGGAAGGTAGGTGTCGATCGAAAAGGGCCCCAGCATGCCCAGCAAGGCCAGCAGCACGGCCAGCGCCCACCGGGGTGCGGGCCATAGCAGGTGGGCGTGTGGATTCATGAGAATGGTTGAAGGGAGGAAATGAAGTAGTGCGCCAGAAGCGGCGCCGAGGCCAGGTCCATTATGGACGAGCCCTTTCCCGTGGCGCCGGCAGGCAAGCCAGAGGCCAATGAACGCGCTTACCTTGCATGGCCTGCGCCGCAGTTTCAAAAGCCTGACGGAGTGGCTCGATATTCCCGCTGGCGTGGTCGCTCAAATCATGGGACGCAAGCCCAGCGCAACCGCTGAAAAGCATTACACCGTGCGCCCGCTAGACCTGCTGCGCGTGCACCATGAGCGCATCGAGGCGAGGGTTCTGGAGCAGGCCGGGATTGTGTTTGATGCCCAGCCGCGCCCGGTGCTCTGCGCATGGTGGCTGGGTGACAAGCATTTCGTATCGCCACGCGCTACAATCAACCCGTGATTAAGTCATTCCGTCACAAGGGGCTGCAAGCCTTTTTCGAGCGAGGCACCAAGGCGGGCATTCAGGCCGCCCATGCGCCCAAGCTGGCCCGGCAACTGGCCCGACTCGACCAAGCGCAACAGCCCCAGGATATGAACCTGCCCGGCTGGGGCCTGCACTCGCTGCATGGCAACCTTGCCGGGCATTGGTCGGTGTCCGTGAATGGCAATTGGCGCATGACCTTCGCCTTTGAAGGCGTGAATGCCGTACTGGTGGACTATCAGGACTACCACTGAGACAGGAGAAGCAACGATGGCACGCATGTTTAACCCCCCGCACCCTGGCCTGGCGCTGCGCGATGATGTTTTGCCCGCGCTGGGGCTGAGTGTGACCCAGGCCGCCCAGCAGTTGGACGTGTCCCGCGTGACCTTGTCGCGTGTGCTCAATGGCCGCGCTGCTGTCTCCCCAGAAATGGCCCTGCGCATAGAGGCGTGGCTAGGGCCGGAGCGTGGTGGTGATGCCCGTGTGTGGCTGGCAGAGCAAAGTGCCTACGACATGTGGCAGGCCGCACAGCGTTTCAAAGACGCGCCTATGCACGTCCAACCTGCGCCAGCGATGGCGTGACCGTTTTCGCCCCAGCTAGGCCGGGCCGCAATCCTGCCGATAAGCCAGTCCCCCCGCTGGTCTGCTGGGGCTCCTGATACCGGGGTGCATCGGGGGATGCCGCTGTGTCAACAGACAAACCGTACAACCGCAGTCATGCGGAAGCGATGCTACTGCCATGCCCTGAAAGCCGGTATTGGACGATTGATGACCGAGGCGTATGGGAGCCCCCTCAGCCGTGGGGAGCGTCCTGCCTGGAGTGGAGTCGGACTCCACCCCGTGCGTCTATCTTGGGAATTCTCAAGATGCGCCGCTATCTGTGTGAATCACACAGATGCCGTGCCCCAGCACCCGGCATTGCCACGGCATGAGCAAACGATGCCACGGCATACCCCTGCAACCGTTCCACCCCTTCAGAGGGCCTTCGCAACGCTCATTCAACGGACGTTCAACAGCACCGCCGTGTTTAACGTGCTGGCACCGTAAACCACCACCCCAGCCCCCGCCGTGGGGCTTTTGGGGTGCTGGTGCTGGGGCTCGATTCCCGAAATTCGCTTACATCCGCCCTTGCATCGGACGAGCGAAAACCCAAAACAAAAAACCATGCTACCGGTTTGATAGCATGGTTTCGTGTGCCCATGCGGGCTAGCTTGGTGGGTCCTGAGTGACTCGAGCACTCGACCTACGGATTAAGAGTCGGAGTAAATATATATTTGGCCGTGTTGATTGGTACTGATAGAATCAATATAAATCAACAACTTACGGCTGATGTACTGGGTAAGAACACAGCATAAGCGTTGATTGATATTCCCCAAAATATGGGGTTTTTGGCTACATGGTGGCTACATGGTGGCTACATGGACTGCCCGTGTAGCCAAAGCCAACCGGAGCAACAACATGGCCCGCCCAAAAAAGACAGACACGCCAGACATTGCCGAGCGCATCAACCTGACTGCTGGCGCAATCGACCGCCTGGCCTGCCCCGCTGGCAAGCAACAGGCATTCATGCGAGACAGCGAAGCGCCCGGCCTGCGTGTACGTGTAACCGCTGCTGGTGCGAAGTCTTTTGTCTATGAGGCCAAGCTAGACCGGCAAACCATCCGCCGCACCATTGGGGACGTGAAGCTGTGGAGCATTGAACAGGCCCGCACCGAAGCCCGCCGCCTTGCCGTGGTGCTGGATAACGGGCAAGACCCCCGAGAGATAGAGCGCCAGCAACAGGCAGACAAGGCCGCAGCCAAGGCGACCGCAGCCGTCCAAGCCGTTACCGTGGGTGAGGTGTGGGCCCTGTACCTTGAGGCCCGCCGCCCGCACTGGGGAGCGCGGCACCATGCCGACCATGTGAAGCTGGTTCAAGTCGGGGGCGAGGTTTCCAAGCGTGGCACCCGTGGCCGTGGCGTGACTGTGGCCGGGCCGTTGCATCCGCTGATGGGGCTTGCGCTGCGTGACCTGACCGCGCCCGTTATCGAGGCATGGGCCGCACGCGAGGCACAGACCCGCCCAACATCCGCCCGGCTGGCATGGCGCTGCCTGAAAGCCTTTTTGAGCTGGTGCGCAGAACAGTCGGAATATGCGCCAGCGATGCCCAGCGTGAACCCTGCCAAGACCAAGAAGGCCCGCGAGGCATTGGGCAAGGCCGGTGTGAAGCAGGATGCACTGCTGAAAGAGCAGCTACCCGCGTGGTTTACCGCCGTGCAACAGATTCAAAACCCCATTGCAGCCGCCTACCTGCAAGTGCTGGTGCTGACTGGTGCAAGGCCGGGCGAGGTGCTGGGGCTGCGCTGGGAGGATGTCAACACCAAGTGGAAAGGGTTGACCATCCGGGACAAGGTGGAAGGCGAGCGCGTGATACCCCTGACGCCCTATGTGTCGCACCTGCTGCACTCGCTGCCGCGCCGCAGTGACTGGGTGTTTCCCAGCACCGCACGGGGCAAGGACACCGAAGGGCAGACCCTGAGCATCCCGAGAGCCCCGCATACTGCTGCGTGCGCCGTGGCTGGTATCGAGGGGCTTACCTTGCATGGGCTGCGCAGGTCATTCAAGAGCCTGACGGAGTGGCTCGAAATTCCCGCCGGTGTGGTGGCTCAAATCATGGGCCACAAGCCCAGCGCAACCGCTGAAAAGCACTACACCGTGCGCCCGCTAGACCTGCTGCGCGTACACCATGAGCGCATAGAGGCGTGGATTTTGGAACAGGCCGGGATTGTGTTTGATGCCAAGGCCGCGCCCGGTGCGCTGCGTGTGGTGGCCGTCTGAAATAACGCAACTACAAATAATCCTTGCAATCTAAATAAACGTAGCTACACTAAACCATGAATGTGACGTTCGACCCGGCCAAAGATGCCGCCAATCTGGCAAAGCATGGGTTTTCATTGTTGGATGCCGTGGGCTTCGAATGGGAAACCGCCGTGGTGTGGCCCGACACGCGCCGGGACTATGGTGAGCCCCGCATGGTGGCGCTGGGCTATATCGGCCTGCGCATCATGTACGTGGTGTATGTTGACCGCCCGCCAGAGCAACCGACCGAGCGCCGCGTTATCAGTTTGAGAAAAGCCAACACGCGAGAGGTGAAACGCTATGCCGAAACTTAAAGCCGGAACCATCCAGCCGACGCCTGCCGAGGATGCAGCAATCACAGCCGCCGCAATGGCAGACCAAGACGCCCGACCCTTCACGGATGCTGAATGGGAGCAGGTCAAGCCGTTGGCACGCCGTGGCCGCCCGCTGGGTAGTGGCACAAAGGCCCAGGTCACTCTGCGCCTGGATGTAGAGGTGCTGGAGAAGTTCAAGGCATCGGGCGATGGCTGGCAAACCCGCATCAATGAGGCCCTGAAAAGCTGGGTGCGGGCGCACGCCTGACCGTTTCGCCCCAGCTAGGCCCGCCTCGAAACCGGGCCGAAAAGCCAGTTCCCCCGCTGGCCTGCTGGGGCTCCTGATACCGGGGCTGCATCGGGGGTGCAATGAAATCGCGGACTCAGACCTACAGCCCAAGCCACCTCATCGCACTGGCCGAGATTGCTACCGCGATTGCCATCGCACGCGGTACAGCGGGCTTGGAGGAACTGCATTGGCTTGCGCAGCAGGCCGCGAATGGGTTTCTGACCGCCCACTTGTATCCGCCGCACCAGCCATGGCAGAACGGCAACATCACCAACAGCGACGGCAAGCAAGCGCACAACTCTGCGGGGATTAGCCGCTACGGCAAACCAGCATCCAACCCGGCAGGGATATGGCGCACGCTGGGAAAAAAGGCCATGCTGGCCTATCGGGGCGACAAGGACGCATTCAACTACCCGCCCGCAGCATCCACATGGCACATGCTGGCCGCCGATGTGTACGAAATCGCGCAACAGCCCATGTGGAGCGCGATAGCAGCCGCAGCCCTACGAGACATTGCCTGTCGCTACAGCCCCGAATTGATGGGCGAGAGGGCGACACCCGCACCGCAACAGCCCGCACCTGCCGCAGTAGAGGCTTTGCCAGCGCAGCCCCAGGCCGCAGCGCCTGCGCCTGTGGTGGCAGAGAGCGCAGATGATGGCGAAGCGTGGAAGGCGATGGCGCGGGAAAGGGCTGGCGAAATCATCAAGCGCCAGAGAGAAAAAGACCTGCACCCAAGCCAAGAGGCTATAGCAGACGAGATTGCAAGAGAGTTTCGACAAGCCTGCATTGTGGGTGCCGGTGGCAAGCCGCTAACGGGTGCGTACATCAAGCGCCATGCACTCAAAGGCATATCGAGCGCACAAAACAGACAGCTATCAACGTCAATACGCCGGGGCAAATAGGGCAAGAAAATTCGGGGCAAGCGTTGCCCCGCAAAACCTAGCATTCATGCGGGTTACAGCGTTATTGCTTCGCTTTGAGGGCAAGCGATGCCCCGAAAAAGGTATGCACCATACCCGGCCTGTGCTGCTGGGTTGAAAGTGCAAACCGATGCAAGCAACCGAACACAGCGCAGAGACCCGCCGCGCTGTACCTGAGCCTCAACAGTTCCCCCCGCTGGAATCTGTTACCCGCCCGACAGTGGACACCGCAGCCGCTGCCTACTACCTGAACCGCAAGCCGCAGACATGCCGCGCATGGGCTTGTCTGGAAAACGGGCCGCTGCGCCCCATCCGTATATCTGGCCGCCTTGCGTGGCCCGTTTCTGAACTGCGCCGCGTGCTGGGGGTGGCGTAATGAAAGCGCTTTACCTGCACCCAGATGGCGAGGGCGAAATCTTTTTCGAGGCTGCCGCGGGCCGCCTGTTTACATCGAACGATGCCGAGGGCCTGAGCGCTTATGCACTGATTGGCCCGGCTGGCCTGCGCGAAGTGGCTGCAAAGCTGCTAGAGCTGGCCGATGAAATGGAGGCGACGGAATGAGCGCCGCTATCAATCGCCTGCTGCTGGCGCTGTGGTGCGCCGCCCCGTCCCGCTGGTTCAACCGTGGGAGGGCCGCCAAGTGAAAACGCCCGACACCACAAAAGCAGTATCGAGCGCTACCCGGCAAGGTGCGCAGATTATCACCCCCGGTGGATTGCCCGCCAAGCTGAACACCGTCACCGCCGAGGTACTGGCCCGCCTGCTCAACTATGAGCGCCTGACCAGTCTTGACGCTGTGGACGAGGCCAGCACCACCCGCCTATCTGCTGTGACCTTCTACCTTGCGGAAAAGTACGGCTGGCCCATTGAGGCCGTGGACAAGGCAGCAGGGTGCCGTGATGGCCGCGTGGCGTGGGTGGCTGAATACTTCCTTGGCCCTGAAATCGTGGCCCGCGCAATGGCCGATGGCGCTGGCGACTGGTGCGCCAAGGTACGCGCTGCCCGCCGCGCCCGCCGTGCCCATGCCGCCCAGGCCCGACGCGAGGCAGAGCGCGCAAACGCCGCCCGCAAAGCCCGCCGTCACCATCCGGGGCAGCAGGGATTGTTTGAGGGGGGTGCAGCATGAGTGCACCAATGCACCCGACCATGCAGCAACTGGCAGACAGCGCGGGCGTGTCGCGCCGCCTGGTGTTCCAAGCCCTGGCAGTGCATCGCTATGGCTGCCCGGAGCTGGTCAAAGCCGCCCATGGTGGCCTGCTGGCAATGAAGCACTGCGAGACGCTGGCAAAGGCCATGCCGCACGATGCACAGCGCGAGTTCCTGGCCGAACTTCCGACCATGACACCGCGCCAGCGTCACGACCTGCTGGCACTCATCAAAGGCGACCTGCTGCACCGCACCCGCAAGGCACGCGAAAAGGTGGGGCACTGACATGGCCGGGGACGTTGCCTACTTCGCGGCAAAGACCATCGGCATGAGCAAGGTCAACGGGCGCAAGCCCTGCGACCTACTCACCGCCGCCCGCCACAACCTGCGCGAGATTCAGGCCGAGCTGGGCAGCGTGGGACGGATTGACCCAGGGCGCAGCGCAACCAATGCCATCCTGGCCGGGCCTGCACAGGCTGCTGAGGTGAAAGCCTTGGCTGTGTCATCGCTGGCCGCCGCCGGGCTCAATCCTGCCGCCATGCGCCGCGACCACGTTCAGGCGCTAGAGTTTGTTTTTAGCCTGCCGCCATCGTCCGGGGTTGACCCTGCCGCCTACTTCACCCGCTGCCTTGCGTGGCTGGCCCAGGCCCTACCGCTGCCGGTGCTGTCTGCCGTGAGCCATGCCGACGAGGTTGCGCCGCATCTTCACGTCCTGCTGCTGCCGCTGGCTGATGGCGTGTATGCGGGAGGCAAACCCGTGGAGCGCCCCAAGCTGCTGCGACTGCGCGAGAGCTTTTTCAGCGTGGTGGCCGGGCCTGCCGGATTGCAGCGCGAATCGGCAAAGCTGCGCGGAGAGCCCAAGCGCTGGGCTGTCACCGCCGTCCTGGCCCACTGTGAGGCCATGGGGCTGCCTGCCGCTAATGGCCCGCTGTGGCCGGTGCTGGTGGCCGCCATCGAGCGCGACCCGACCGCCGCAGTGCGTGCGCTTGGGATTGAACTGAGTGCGAAAAATGACGGCCAAACCCAGGCCGAGCCAAACCCTATAGGGATTGAAGGAGCCACGATGAGCCGCAAAGCAAACCCTATAGGGATTGAAAAACAGGGCGAAAAAATCCAATCCCTATCCTGTGTAGGGTTCGCCCGTTCCACACCCTCAAAACAGCACCCGCCCGCCATCCGTTCACTGGCTGAACTATGGGCTGTAGCGGGTTGCAGTTCGCACTGGAAAGCGTCCCGCGTTGACCGATTGGGCATAGCACGCGCCGCGCAGCAAAGAGCACTTGCCCGACACGCCAGCAAGCCGCCCAGGCCATCCCAAGCGCCCACCGTGCATGTCGGAGTCGATGGCCTGACCCGAGAGCGCGACGAGCACGCCCACGACCTGAGCGCATGGGACTGAATGCGCCGACGCCCCGACTTCGACAGCGAACAGGCCGCACCTGCCGTGGAGTCGGACTCCACAGCAGCACAGTGCACCAGTGCACCCGCTGCCCAGGCGTCACTGCTGTAGTGGGCTCGAACATGACCAAGGCCGTGAAGCGCCGCAAGGAGATTTGGGAGGCGCTGCATCCGGTGAAGGCGCAGCGGTTTGAGAGCGTGTTCGAGGCGCTGGGGGTGGAAGCTGAGACCGATACCGTTGGTGGCGCAACTTGCGCCACCAATGACGACCTGCGCAGTGACGGACGCAAGAAAGGCCCGCAGCACCATCAAGCCTTCGCATCCGAAACCGCCGCAGTCACAGGCGAAAGCAAGTCGCAGATTAACCGTCACCTTGCCCGCGCAGAAGCATTGGGCGATGACCTGGACAAGGTGACAGGCACCAGCCTGGACAAGGGCGTGGAGCTGCTGGCACTGAGCGACGGCGACGGCGTGGCAGGCATGGGCCCCGCAAGACCGCAGCGAGCCAGACAGCGACGACGCGATGGACTGGTGAGCGACCCACGACACCCCACTGACCCGGCCAGCGTGCCGGGTTTTTGCTTTGCAGCCGGACATGGTGCATGTGCACAGCGAGGGCCGGGGTCCCTGGTGCGGGTTCGGCACGCACGGGCGCGGAGAGGCACCGCGAATGAGAGTTTTTCGCATTACCACAACTGATTGCAATGCAGCTTGAAGCGAGTGTGTACGAATCAAAGCGCCCTGCGTGCCCCAGACGCCCCCCTCGGTTGAGGGGTGGCTCCAATCCTGGTTGCTCCCGCCAGAACAGTTGTTACCCCAGACGCCCCCCTCGGTTGAGGGGTGGCTCCAATCTCCCCCCTGGTTCGCGCCATGCGCGAGCAGCCCAGACGCCCCCCTCGGTTGAGGGGTGGCTCCAATCCGCTCACTTGAAACCGTTTCAAGTGAGAACCCAGACGCCCCCCACGGATAAGAGGTGGCTCCAATGCGCCAGCGGCCCGCACCCTGGAGCGCAACGGCAAGACCTGATAGCAAGCCCCCGCCGTGGGGCTTTTTTGTAGCTGGTGCTGGTGCCCTTGCTGGTCATTCCATGCCGAGCCGACCCCATCAAACCCGCCGCTACAAAAACCATAGTGCAGCATTATTTTCAAAAGCTATCAGGCACATTTGTTGCGGGTTGCATATTCGATGCCATGCGTTTTTGATAGCTTGCATCAATCAATCTGCAACCAAAGACCTGCCGCCCCAGTAATTCGCACCGTGGGGCTTTTGGGTGCTGGCGGTGGCTAGCTGTGTGAATCACACAGATGCACCTGCAACCCGCACCGCAGAGCGCAACGACAAGGCCAGATAGCAAGCTCTTGCCCGTGGGCCTGGTGGCGCAGCGCTGCATCCCCAGGACGCCATGAGCCCCCCGCCGTGGGGCTTTTCTTTTGCCTGGCGCTGGGTGGCTACATGCTGGCTACACGGTGCAAAACCCTGTACCGCTGGCTACATGGTGGCTACATGAGCCGGAACGAAGCCAAAAACAAAAAACCCTGCTACCGGTTTGATAGCAGGGTTTCGTGTGCCCATGCGGGCTAGCTTGGTGGGTCCTGAGTGACTCGAACACTCGACCTACGGATTAAGAGTCCGCTGCTCTACCAACTGAGCTAAGAACCCAAACTTTTTAATCTGTCAGCATTGCTGCTGAGCCTCGAATTATGCACTAATTTTTCTGATGTTGGCAAGGGTGCGCGAAAAATTATTGCATCGCATTGCGGCTGGCCAGCTCCACAAACAGGCCGCTGTGGTCCAGTTGGCCCAGTCCGTGTTCGACGCCATCTTTGTACAGCGCCTCGAAAAGCCTGGTGATGGGGGCATCGAAGCCGATTTCCTGGGCGGTGATCAGGGTGTTGTCCAGATCCTTGAGTTGCACCGCCATGCGGGCTCTGGGTGCAAAGTCGCGGTCCACCATGCGCTGGCCGTGCAGTTGCAGAATCCGGCTGTCGGCAAAGCCGCCACTGATGGCTTCTCGCACTTTTGCCATGTCGGCACCGCCTTTGGCGGCAAAGAGCAGCGCCTCGGCCACCGCGCCAATGGTGATGCCCACAATCATCTGGTTGGCCAGCTTGGCCAGCTGGCCGGCGCCATGAGGGCCTACATGGGTGGCCCGGCCAAAAACGGCGAAGATGGGTTGTGCACGCGCAAAATCTTGCGCCTGACCGCCGACCATGATGGCCAGTGTGCCGTTTTCTGCGCCCACCGTGCCGCCCGAGACCGGTGCGTCCAGATGGGCCAGCCCTATCTCATCGAGGCGGGCCGCGTGGTCGCGGGCTTCCCGCGGTTGTATCGAGGCCATGTCGATGAACAGGGCGCCCGGCCGCATGGCCTGTGCCGTGCCCAGCTCGAAAAGCACCTGCTTGACCACGGGGCCGCTTTCCAGCAGGCTGATGACGAAGTCGGCGTTTCGGACTGCCTCAGACGGTGCGCCGTGCACCGTGGCGCCCAGGGATGCGAGCGGATCGGCCTTGGCGCGGGTGCGGTTCCAGGCGTGCACCTGGTGGCCTGCCGCGCACAGGCGCCGGGCCATGGGCAGCCCCATCATGCCAATGCCGAGGACGGCAATGCGAAGTGGTGGTGTGGTGGTCATGGGCGCATCCTTGGCAGCTGATTTCTTTGCCATCATCATGGTCTTTTTCGCTGCCGCTCCCTGTCAGCGAGCTTGCAGCGTGCAGACCGCGGCGGGATGGTGGCACGCACCAAGGACGTGCGCCAAGCCCTTGCCCAGCTGCCGTGGGCCTGACCGCGCACACGCCGACGAACGCGTGGCTTACATCAGCAGGTGTTCTCCCGCGTTGTCGCCACCCAGGATCACATAGTTGACCTTGCGCACATCCATCAGCCGGGTGCCACCGGCATAGCTGATGGAGCTTTGCACGTCCTGCTCCATCTCGACCAGCGTGTCGGCCAGCTTGCCCTTGATGGGCTCCAGGATGCGCTTGCCTTCTACGTGCTTGTATTCGCCCTTGTTGAAGTCGCTGGCCGAGCCGTAATATTCCTTGAACAGCTCGCCATCCACTTCCACGGTCTTGCCGGGCGATTCTTCATGGCCGGCAAACAGCGAGCCGATCATCACCATGCTGGCCCCAAAACGGATGCTCTTGGCGATGTCGCCATGGCTGCGGATGCCGCCGTCGGCAATGATGGGCTTGGTGGCCACGCGGGCACACCACTTGAGCGCGCTGAGCTGCCAGCCTCCAGTGCCAAAGCCCGTCTTGAGCTTGGTGATGCACACCTTGCCCGGGCCCACGCCCACCTTGGTGGCGTCGGCGCCCCAGTTTTCCAGGTCGATGATGGCTTCGGGTGTGGCCACGTTGCCGGCAATCACAAATGACTGGGGCAGGTGCTTTTTGAGGTAGCCGATCATGTTCTTCACGCTGTCGGCGTGGCCGTGCGCGATGTCGATGGTGATGTATTCGGGGGTGAGCCCCAACGCCACGAGCTGGTCCACGGTGTCGTAGTCGGGCTGCTTTACGCCCAGAGAGATCGAGGCGTAGCAGCCTTTGGCGTGCATGTCCTTCACGAACTGGAGGTTGTCCAGGTCGAACCGGTGCATCACGTAAAAGTAGCCGTTTTGCGCCAGCCAGGTGCAGATTTTTTCGTCCACCACCGTTTTCATGTTGGCCGGCACCACCGGGATGCGAAACGAACGGCCGCCCAGTTCCACACTCGCGTCGCATTCCGCGCGGCTTTCCACGCGGCACTTGCGCGGCAGCAAGAGAACGTTGTCGTAGTCGAAGATTTCCATGAGATTCCAAGCTCCATCAAGGGACGCAGCCAAACAATTTTGGCTGCGGTGGGCGCTTGGCCTGGCGACCGGTTGTGGGGGCGGGGCCGTGGTGGCCGCTCCGAACCCTGCTGAGCGCAGGCACAAAAAAACCGGACGTCAAGAAACTTGGGCCCGGTGATTGATTCTACCCGTGCGCCGTATTTCGCGAATGTCCCTACCTGCCGCCGGGCTGCGCCCCGCAATCGGATTGCGCTGCGGCCACAACCCGCCCTTGCGCATCCTGCACCCAGCCCACCACGCGCAGGCGTTCGGCTTGGGCGCCGTCGGGGATGCGCATGGGGCGTGCTTCCATCCAGTGCGTTTGCTCTCTATTAAATAGCTTATTGCGCTTTATCCATGTGCCCTGCAGCATGTTTCTAACCATATTCCGCGCCACGGGAGAGCCTTCGGTGCCTGCAGGCACGGCCTCTACCAGCAGCAGATAAAAGCGCCAGTCGGTGGCCGCTGCGGTGCGCCCCGGCGCTGCCCTTGCCGGCGTGAATGCGATGGCGGTGCCCACATAGTCGTTGAAGGCCATGCCGTGCGCCACGCGCAGCCGCGCAGAGGGCGCGCCTTCCACCGGTGCGGTGAACACATCGGTGCCGGCGGGTGCCTGGCGCCCCAGCGCCTGCAAGCGGTGCAAGGCATCGGTGCTGGCGGCGGCCGACAACGGTGCATCGTCTCCCAGCGCACCCGGCACGATCCAGTCCAGTACCAGTGCGCTGGCCGAGGGCGCCGGCGTGGCGCGGTCGCTCCAGCAGGCCGCGCAGTCGGCGCTGATGAAGCGCTCAAACAGTGCCACGGGGCGGGGTGCGCCGTTGCTGCTGCAACTGGCCTGCGCCGCCAGATAGGGGCTGTGCAGTGCCAGGAGGGCAGTCAGGGTGAAGGCCGTTTTTCTCATGGGTAGGGCGGGGTGCTTTCTACAATGGCTGCATGTTCCCACAAGACCCGTTTTCGGGCGCACCACAAGCCCTGGTGCCCCCACACGCCGGTGCGCCCTCGGCCGCATCGCCCCTCCTGGCCAACCTCAACGACGAGCAACTGGCCGCCGTCACGCTGCCCGCAGGCCATGCACTCATCCTGGCGGGCGCTGGCTCGGGCAAGACGCGCGTGCTCACCACCCGCATCGCCTGGCTGCTGCAAAACGGCTACGCCACGCCCGGCGGCATCCTGGCTGTCACATTCACCAACAAGGCCGCCAAGGAAATGGTGGCGCGCCTGTCGGCCATGCTGCCGGTGAACGTGCGGGGCATGTGGATTGGCACCTTCCACGGCCTGTGCAACCGCCTGCTGCGCGCCCACCACAAGGCGGCGGGGTTGGCGCAGTCGTTCCAGATACTCGACACCCAAGACCAGCTCTCGGCCATCAAGCGGCTGTGCAAGCAGCACAACGTGGACGATGAGCGCTTCTCGCCCAAGCAGCTCGCCTACTTCATCGCCAACTGCAAGGAAGAAGGCCTGCGCCCCGCCAACGTGGAGGCCCACGACAGCGATGCGCGCAAGAAGGTCGAGATCTACCAGCTCTACGAAGAACAATGCCAGCGCGAAGGCGTGGTGGACTTTGGCGAGCTGATGCTGCGCAGCTACGAACTGCTGCGCGACAACGACGCCATCCGCGAGCACTACCAGCGCCGCTTTGCGCACATTCTGGTGGACGAGTTTCAGGACACCAACAAGCTGCAGTACGCCTGGCTCAAGCAACTGGCGGGCAACGAGGTGGGCGGGCGCTTTGAGGCCCGTTCTGGAGATTGCAGCGTGATCGCCGTGGGCGACGACGACCAGAGCATCTACGCCTTCCGCGGCGCGCGCGTGGGCAACATGACCGACTTTGTGCGCGAGTTTGACGTGCAGCGCCAAATCAAGCTGGAGCAAAACTACCGCAGCTACAGCAACATTCTTGACTCGGCCAACGCCCTCATCAGCCACAACAGCCGCCGCCTGGGCAAGAATCTGCGCACCACGCAGGGAGCGGGCGAGCCCGTGCGCGTGTACGAGGCCAGCTCTGATCTGGCCGAGGCGCAGTGGATGGTCGATGAAATCAAGCAGCTGGTGCGCAACGATGGCTTTGAGCGCAAAGAGATCGCCGTGCTTTACCGCAGCAACGCACAAAGCCGGGTCATCGAATCGGCGCTGTTCAATGCCAGCGTGCCCTACCGCGTGTACGGCGGCCTGCGGTTTTTTGAGCGCGCCGAAATCAAGCACGCGCTGGCGTATTTGCGCCTGTTGGAGAACCCGCATGACGACACCAGCTTCAGCCGCGTGGTCAACTTTCCGCCGCGCGGCATTGGTGCGCGCAGCATCGAGGTGCTGCAGGACGCCGCCCGCGCCGCCGGTTGTTCGCTGCACGACGCGGTGAGCGCCGTGCCCGGCAAGGCGGGTGCCAATCTGGGTGCGTTTGTGGCCATGGTGGACGTGCTGCGCGAGCAGACCCAGGGCCTGAACCTGCGCGGCATCATCGAGCAGATGCTCGAATCCACGGGGCTGGTGGAGCACTTTCGCTCCGAGAAGGAAGGCGCCGACCGCATCGAAAACTTGCAGGAGCTGGTCAACGCCGCCGAGAGCTTTGTCACGCAAGAAGGCTTTGGCCGCGATGCCGTGGCCCTGCCGCTGGACGAGCATGGCACGCCGATCACGCAGAGCGCGGTGAGCCAAGGGATTGATCCTAACGCGCCGGTGCTCGATGAACCTTTGAAGCCCGCCGTGCCCGGCATCGTGGACATCGACACCGGAGAAACCCTCTCGCCCCTGGCCGCCTTCCTGACCCACGCTGCATTGGAGGCGGGCGACAACCAGGCCCAAGCCGGGCAAGACGCCGTGCAGCTGATGACCGTGCACGCCAGCAAGGGCCTGGAGTTTGACGGCGTGTTCATCGGCGGCCTGGAAGAGGGTCTGTTCCCGCACGAAAACGCTGCCAGCGACCGCGATGGCCTGGAGGAAGAACGCCGCCTGATGTACGTGGCCATCACCCGCGCCCGCAAGCGCCTGTACCTGAGCCACTCGCAAACGCGCATGCTGCACGGCCAGACGCGCTACAACGTCAAGAGCCGGTTTTTTGACGAGCTGCCCGAACAGGCCCTCAAGTGGATTACGCCCAAGCAGCAGGGCTTTGGCTCGTATGCGCCGAGTTTTGCTACTAAATCAGGAGCTGGTGGCGCATACGGGGCAAGCGCCAGAGGTCAATTTGGCTTCAAATCTGAGACCTTTGCCAGCCCACCCGTGCCGGTGCAGAAGGCCGCGCCCTCGCACGGTTTGCGCGCCGGGATCAACGTGTTCCACACCAAGTTCGGCGAAGGCAAGGTGCTGGCCATCGAAGGCACCGGCGACGATGCGCGCGCGCAGGTCAACTTTCCGCGCCACGGCACCAAGTGGCTGGCGCTGAGCGTGGCCAAGCTGACGGTGGTGGAGTAAGGCGCAGGGCGACGGCGCTTGCGTGCTGGATATGCTGTATCTGGATAGCGCCTCTCCCCACGGATTTTCCGATCAGAACCCTTCAATCAGAGTCCTTGCCCATGGAAGTCAAAGCCCAAGTTCATAACATTTCTAAACTGAAGGACTACTACTTCATCGTCCCCGATTACCAGCGTGAATATGTCTGGAAGGTGGACGATCAGGTCGAGCAATTTCTGGCCGACATTGCCAATGAGTTTGAGCCAGGTGCCAAGGAGCAGAGCAGCTATTTCATCGGTTCCGTCATCATCGTCAAGAATGAGGAGGGAAAGCATGATGTTATTGATGGCCAGCAGCGCCTGACCACTACTGTGCTCACCATGTGTGCGCTGCGTGATCTGCTCAAAACCCAGACGCTGGACAGCAAGCAAACCCATTACTTCCAAAGTATCGATAGCTGGCTTTCCAGTTTTGATATCGAGACCAATGAAGTACAGGTGCGGTTGGAGCTGCAATACGAGGAAAGCAAAAATTTCCTCTCGCAGCTCATTCAGGGGCAACTGGTCAATGCTGATGAAACTGCATCCATCCAAAAGTTGCGCCAGGCCTACGAGCGCATTCGCTCTCATCTGAATCAATACCTCGCCGTCAGCTTGTCGGCGCTGACGGAGTACGCCCATTACTTCCTTACCAAAATCGACCTCGTCGTCATCGAATCCGAAAACCTCAGCAGTGCCCTGAAAATCTTTGAAACCATCAACCAGCGCGGCGCCGGGCTCAACGCGATGGACCTGGTCAAGAATCTGCTGTTCAGCAAAGCGCGGGGCAACGACTTTTCGCGCATCAAGGAAAAGTGGAAGGACCTGACGGGCCACCTGCAGCGCGCGGGCGAGGGCGACAGCCCTTTGCGCTTTCTGCGCTACTTCCTCATGGCGCGCCACTACGAAGGCATCCTGCGCGAAGACGAGTTGTACAAATGGATCATCTCGCCTGAAGGAAAAAAGCGCCTGCGGTACGAAGAAGCGCCCTACGATTTGGCTGTGGAACTGGAAAAAGGCGCCCGCCGCTACGCTGATCTGGTGTGCGCTACCGAGCTGCAGAACGATGGCGGTACTTACCCCGCCGTCACCCGCATCGGATTCATGAACAAGGTCAAATCGCGCCAGCACCTGATCTTGCTGCTGGCGCTCGATCCCTGATGGCCACCCAAATTCCCCCGTCTATGGCCACCTCAAACTCCCCCACCTGAACTGATCGGGGATAGGGGTTTAACGCCGGCGTCGTCGGCACCTGTTGGCAGGACATTGATCCAGTCTTCCCCGAGGGAAGGCCAAGGAGTGAATGTCTTGAAGTCCAACCAACGCGCCACCATAGAGACACTGCTGGAGCGCAACACATCGCAACGCGAGATCGCCCGCATCACGGGCATCGACCGCAAGACGGTCAGGAGCTACCACCAGCGCTGGCTGGAGCAACTGCAGTCAAATTCCCCCGGGGTGGCCACCGGCTCGGCAGGTCAAATTCCCCCACCCTGGCCACCGGCTCCTGGGCCGGTGGCCACCTCCCTGTGCGAACCCTGGCGCGAGTTCATCGAAGCCCAGCTGCGGCTGAAGCGAAACGCCACGGCCATCTACCAGGACCTGGTCGACCAGCACGGCTTTGATGGCCAGTACAACTCGGTCAAACGCTTCTGTGCAAAGTTGCGGCACAAGGAGCCCGAGCAGTTCGATCGCCTGTCCTTCCTGCCCGGCGAGGAGATGCAGGTGGACTACGGCGAGGGCGCGCCCACCCGCGTGCCCGGCAGCGACCGGTACCGCAAGCCCCGCCTGTTCGTGGCCACCTTGCGGTATTCCCGTGCCAGTTTCCGGTGCGTGGTCTGGAAGTCCAGCCAGCAGATCTGGGCCGAGCTGCACGAGCGGGCCCTGCGGTACTTCGGGGGCTGCCCCCAGTACGTGGTGCTGGACAATCTGAAGGAAGGCGTCCTCAAGCCCGACCTGTACGAGCCCGATCTCAACCCGGTGTACGCCGCCGCCCTGGCGCACTACGGCGTGGTGGCCGACCCGGCGCGGGTGCGAGACCCCAACCGCAAGGGCACGGTGGAGCATGCCATCGGCCATACCCAGGCCACGGCCTTGAAGGGCCGGCGCTTTGAGTCCATCGAGGCCCAGAACGAGTTCCTGGCGCACTGGGAGAAGAGCTGGGCATCCAAGCGCATCCACGGCACCGAGCGACGCCAGGTGCAGGCCATGTTCGAGGAAGAGCGCAGCCACCTCAAACCCCTGCCAGTGCTGGGAATGCAGTATTTCGACGAGGCGGTGCGCACCGTCTGCGACGACAGCTGTGTGCGGGTGGATCACAGCAGCTACGCCGCTCGCCCGGCGAACATCGGCTCCAAGGTGTTGGTGCGCATCTACGCCCAGCGCATCGAGATTCGTGACATGCACACCCGTGCCTTGCTGCGCACCCACGCCAAGGCCGAGCGTCCCGGCACGGTGATTCTGCCCATGGAGGAGCGGGTGTTCAATCCGTCTCGCGAGACCCGCCTGATCCTGCGTCAGGCCGGCGAGATTGGTGAGCACGCCAGCCGGCTGTGTGAGCTGCTCTTTGCCATCGAGGGTCGTGTCGGGCAGCGCAAGCTCTGGGGCATTGTGGGACTCATGCGCCGTTACCCGGCGCACTGCATCAATGCCGCCTGCGCCCAGGCCCTGGAGCAAGGGGTCTACAGCTACAAGCGCGTGCTGGCGCTGACCGAAGCCCTCTTTGCCCAGGCGATGGCGGCCATCGAGGCTACCTGCGGCGAAGCACCCGCCGCCGGTGCCCACGCGCTGACGCAGCAGCATGAGCTCATCCGAGACGCTGAGGAGTACAGCGATCTCTTCGCGCTCGCCGCCGCCACGGCAAACACCACCACCACCACCACCACCACCACCAACCAACAACACCACCAAACGCACCGGGAGTTCAGCCATGAACATGATCGAGATCGAACGCGCGCTGCGCGAGCTGCGCCTGTCCGGCATCGCCGAGACCCTGTCCACCCGCGTGATGCAGGCCCAGGCCGCCCAGCAGCCTTTCCTGGAGACCTTCGCCGCCATGCTGCAAGACGAGCTGGACCGCCGGCGCTCTCGCCTGACCGAGCGCCGCTTCAAGCGCTCGGGTCTGGATGAGCGCCCCTCGCTGGCTGACTTCGACTGGCGTTTCAACCCGAAGCTGCCGCGCAGCGCCTGCTTCGAGTTGCACACCCTGAAGTTCATCGGCGAGGGGGCCAACGCGCTGATCATCGGCAAGCCGGGCACCGGCAAGAGCCATGTGGCCAAGGCCGTGGCCTACCAGGCCACGCTGCAGGGCTATGACGTGCGTTACCTGGAAGCCGACACCGAGTTCGCCCGTTACGCGCTGGCCACTACGGCAGAGCGCACCGAGCTGCTCAAGGACTGGGTCGCGCCGGACCTGCTCGTCCTCGATGACCTGTTCCTGGCCAGACGCATCAGCGAGCATGCCGCTGAAGTCCTACAGGCCATCGTGCACCAGCGCTACAAGCTGCGCCGCGCTGTTCTCATCACGTCCAACCGCGTGGTGCAGGACTGGGGCAAATACCTCGGCGACGCCACCATGGCCAGCACCATCCTGGATCGCCTCATGCACCGCTGCGCGATGCTGGAGTTCGAGGGCAAGAGCTACCGCCTCAAGGAGGCCGCTGCACGCATCGCCATCACACCCGAGTCGTCATAATCCGACCGTCCTGCCTGGGGGAATTTGGGGTGGCCAAGGGTGGGGGAATTTGACCTGGCCATCGGGGGCTCGATCAAGCCGGCACGGCCAGTGCCATCAATTACCTGGCTGATCAGATCGAAAGCTTTTTCTTCTACAGCAACACCTTGGGCATCCAGACCAAGAACTACGAACGCCAGTTCTCGCAATGGGCAGCCAATCTGCGCGGCCTCAAGACCGAAGCTGAAATTGCCCCGGTGGTCGATGCCACCTTGCGCCCTTACCTGCAAGACAAACTGGGCGAATTTCGCCAGCGGTTTCTGGCCTTGCGCGACAACGACTACCACCCCTTGTACCGCCTGCGCTATGTGCTGGGGCGCATGGAAAACACGTTGCTCGCCCAGTGCAACACCCCGCAAAAAGGCTTGCGCTACATCGACGGCCTGCAGGTCGAGCACATCCTTCCGCAAACTCCGCGCGATGGCGTCATTCCGCCTGCCCTGGCTGGCAACCGGGCCGAGTACGAGGCCCACGTGTACCGCCTGGGCAACGTCACCCTGCTGGAAAGTGTCATCAATCAGGCAGTCAACAGGTTCAATGACCTGGGCGGCACCTGGTTTGCCGACAAGCAGGCCGAGTACGCTAATTCCGGCTTGCTCAGCACCCAGCTGCTCGACCACACCTTCGCCATTGGTGTGAACACCAAAGTCAACAAACTGTCGGAGCAGCCCAGCGCAAACTTCCGTACTGCCCAGTGGGACGGGCAGGCCATTGGGCAGCGCCAAGCAGCCTTGCTGGAGCTGGCGATGGACACCTGGCGGCTCAACGGCCTTCGGCTTGACGCATGAGCGTGCGCTCCTTGTCGGCCCTGCGGGCGTGGTCGTTTCACGGGTGCCGTGGGGTGGAGGCGTTGCCGCCAGATGCTCAGGTTCAGGTGCGCACGCCGCCTTCCGTTGTCGCTGCCATTCGGCACGGGCTGCAAGTGGATTTGCACCCCTCGGCAACGGTGTAACCAATCTAACGGTGTAACCAATCCGTGCTGTTTGCGGTGCAGCGCCTCGCTACGATGCGCCCAAGCCGTTTTTGAAAATAAACCATGTCGCTCCATCGCAAAAGTCCCAGTCCACCCGTGTCTCGCCCCAAGTCCCCGCGCCTTCGCCGTGCTTCGCGCGGCGCGTCGGCGCGCCATCTCGTCAGCCCTGCGCAGTGGGCAGAGAGCGTGGCCATCGGCGCACCGCCCTCGCTGCGCATCTTCGCCATAGCGGGGGGGCAGGCCGCGCTGGCCGTGCTGCTGGCGATTGTGGCCACGCATTCCTCGCCCTGGCCTCAGCTGGTGGGATATGCGTCGCTCGGCGCGCTGGCGGCCTTGTTCGGGCGCTTTGCCACGGTGGAGCGGCGCATGCGCATCGTCGTGATCTGCGCGTTGCTGCTGGCGCTGGGGGTGCTGGTGCCGTCGCTGGCATCGTGGGCGGGCGCGCTGCCGTGGATGATGGTGCTGGCGCTGGCCCTGGTGGCCGGCGCATCCACCGTGGCGGTGTCGTGGTGGAGCCTGGGCGGGCCCGGGGCGGTGATCATTGTGTTTGCAGCGGGCGCTGCATACAACCCCGTGGGCAGTGGCGAGGAGGTGCTGGCCCGTGTGCTGGCCACACTCGCCGGTGGCGTGGTGGCGGTGTTGACTTGCCTGGTGACGGACCGCTGGCGAGCCCCTGAACTCAAAACCCTGCGCTTGCCGCCCCCGCATGTGGCCCCCTGGTCGCGCCAGTGGATTGCGGCGGGGCGCATCACCGCCTGTGCCGCGCTGGCGGCCTGGATTGCCTTCATGCTCGGCTGGCACCACCCGGCATGGGCGGCGATTGGTGCGGTGTCGGTCATGCAAGGCGGGCACCTGCACATCACCATGAACCGCGCGCTGCAGCGCATGGCAGGGACCGTCGTGGGCTCCTTCATCGTCTGGGCCATGCTGGCGCAGCAGCCTTCGTTCTGGGTGGTAGTGGCTGCGATTGTGCTGTTCCAGTTTCTGACCGAGGTCATCATTGGCTACAACTACGCGCTCGGCCAGATCACCGTGACGCCCATGGCGCTGCTCATGACCTACCTGGCATCGCCCACCGTGGCCGCGAGCATGCCGGTGGAGCGCGTGCTGGACACCATGCTGGGCGCGGTGCTGGGCATCGTGTTTGCCGTGGTGTTCTCCAGCGTGGACGACCGCATGCACCTGCATGAGCACCGCAGCAGGGCGCGCTGAGGTGGGATTGCATTGAGTTAAGCCTGTTGCGGAGGCAACCATACGCGTCTGGCGCAGTCGCAATGAAAAAAGGCGGGGCATTAGCCCCGCCTTTTGCGCCTGCGGCATGCAGCGCATGCCGGCATTTATCAGGTGTATCAGCCCAGTTTCGGCTGGGTTGGCGTGCCCGTCAGGTAGCCCACGGCAGCGCCGGACTTGTTCTTGTAGTTGGCGTTGATCAGCGGGTCGAGCTGGGCCTTGACCACGTTGTGGATGCCACCCCAGTCACCGGCATGCTGGAAGTTGCTCATGATGTAGGTCCAGCCGTTGATTTCGTCCACGGCGTGCAAGCCGGTGGATTCTCCGCCGGCAGGAATCGACATCACGCGCGACAGCTGCTTGGTGTCGATGTTGTAGGCCCACAGGAAGTTATTGACGTGCTGGCCGCTGTCTTCGCCGATGAACAGGGTGCGCATCTTTTCCGAGAATTTCAGATTGTCGGGGTTGGCGATGTTGTTCGGGTTGGCGGTGTTGCCCAGGGCATCGGCGGTGATGTCTTCACCGGCCAGCAGCGGCTTAGTGTCCACAGGCATCCATTCGCTGTTGATGGCAGCGCCCGCCGTGTCCTTGATGCCACCCTTAAGGTTGAGCGCCATGACGGCGCCGGCATTCAGGGCCTTGGGGATGGAGATGCCGTTGCCAGGCACGTTCGATGCGTTGCCGGCCACCATGGAGTCCCGGCAATTCTGCAGGGCAGAGTAGGCCACTTTGTCCTTGATGTTGACTGTGGTGCCTTCCATCTTCGAGAAGCCCATGCTGGCATCCAGGTAGGCGGCGTAGCGGTGGGTTTCGAGGAAGGCTGCGGCCTTTTCCATGCCGGGATTGATCTTGATCCATTCGGTCTTGCCGTTGGCGACGATCTTTTTGTAGCTCGCGTCGTTCGGATCCGCCTTTACCACGGTGATGATGTCCGTGGGCTTGAGCGTGCTGGCCAGCTTTTCGATTTCAGCGCTCGTGGCCGAGCCCATCTTGATCCAGGTGAGCGGGGCAGCCGTGCCGACCTTGGGATCGATGGAGAAGCCATTACCTACCTTGGCCACGTAGAGTGTGCCGGACGACAGGTCTTTTTCCTTGTCGGCCACGAACACGAAATAGCCGGCGTTGGTGGCGTCATCGCCCATCAGCACGGTGCGGTTGTCGGGCATGACCTGCACCAGCTCGTGCGAGATGCGGCCCATGCAGAAATGCTTCTTGATGCTGCCCGTGCCGTCGGGATTGACCGTGACTTCGGGCATGTGGCCGTAGTTGTAAGGGTTGGCCTTGGTGGCATCTCCATACAGGTTCTTGCTGAAGTCGTCCATGAAGTTGGCGCTGCGGGCGGCAAATGCGTCGGGCTCATACTCTTCGCTCGACAGATGCGTGCCCCAAGGCGAGATGCTGGCGCCGCAGGTAATCCACAGGCCGTGCACCTTGGAGGTGTCCACGTTGTGATATTTGACAAGGCTCAGCTTGCCGGTGGCCTGGTCCTGGTCCAGCGTCAGCACGGCGATGGGCGAGGGCAGCTTGCCGTACATGCCGGTCTTGCCGTCTTGCGCCCAGGTGGTGTATTCAAACTGCACCACCGCAAACACGGCCTTGCCCTTGAGGCCGGTGACCGTGGGGTTGGCCACCGTCAGCAGCGAAGTGCCATCGGGTGCGTCGGAGAAATAGTGGCGCTCTTTGCCGGGCACCGTGGCGTCAATGATGGGCTTGTTGTTGATGTCGTAGTAGCCGCCTGACAGGACGGTGCCGCCCTTGCCGTCGGAAACCATGTCACCCGTCACGAAGAAGGGCTGGTAGGCAAGCTGGTAAGCGCGCACGGAGTCGTCGCTGAGCTTGATGTTCAACGTGGAGCCCACGGTGGTCGTGGCCATGGCTGCGGCGTTGGCCAGCGAGGGTGCGGCCATCGACGTGAAGCTGGCGGAGACATAGCTGGGGTTGTCATTACCGCCGCCGCAAGCAGTCAGAAACGAAACAGAGGCGCTGGCACCGAGCGGCAGAAGGGGAACGCCTGCCAGGAATTGCAGGGCCTTACGGCGGGTGGGTGTCGTCGTGTGGGACATTTTTGGGTATTTCCAGGTTGGTATGCGGGCGGGGAAAAAGCGCCTTTGCGTGTCACCACCTGGCTTGTGGCGGCGTCAGGACTGGGCGCTATATCCAGCGGCAAATACTAGAAGCGCCTTGTGACAAACGTTTGACGTTCGCATGACGACTTGCCAATCGCTGCGAGTGTGGTTGCATAGGACTTTTACTGTCCGTGCGGGGTGTTTTCACACACCGGGATGCAACTGAGGGACGCAGGGAAGTCATGACGCTCGCGATGCCCAACCTGGTGCCGGGCTGCGTCTTGCTTTTTGTGCTCGCCGCATGGGGGACGCGTGAGTGCCGCGTGGAATGACATGAGCTTGGCTACCGCTCGCTGCCACAGTCCGACGGGCCCTCAGCCCTGCCGGCAGCGCCTTACACCGTGCCGTCAGGCCCCGGCGTGGAATCGGACGTCTGGCTGTGCAATGCCTGCGGCTCCGTCTTTCCTGGCGGCTCGAAGCAGTCCCGGAACGTGAAAACCACCGACGTGAAGAACATGGCCGCCATCATCATGGCCGCGCCCACCATGATGCCTCCCACCACCGAGGTGAGGCCGCCCACGGCCAGCAGGCCTGCCACCAGGCTGATCACCAGGCCGCCCAGCAAAAACACGCCCATCCAGGCCAGCCCATAGACCGTGAAGGCACCAAAATTGCGCAGGCAGGCCACGATGCTGAAGAACAGGCTTTTCACCGGCGGCACGCCGTGCCAGTGCACCAGGCCGGGTGCATGCCAGAACAGCAATGACAGGGGCAGGTAGAGCACCATGGCAAGCCACATGGCACCCTGGAAGGCGGGCGTTTCGGCCATCTCGCGGGTGAGCGGGGCGCCGCCCAGGTACACCTGCGCGAACTGGCCTCCGTCGATCAGGGCCGACAGGCCCATCACCGCGAGAAAACCCACCGCATACAGCGCGCCCAGCACCAGCATGTCGCGCAGGCGCTGGCGCCCGGTGCGAAAGGCCACCAGCAGCACGGCCGGCGTGGGAAAGCGGCCCTGCACGGCCTCGGCGGCGGCCACCATCATGGCCAGCGTGGCTGAGGGCAGCAGGGCCAGCGCCACGGCGGGGCCCACCAGCGGAATCATGGTGGCCAGCGACATGGCCGCCATGGCCATGAAAAACAGCGCTGCCAGTGCCATGGGTTGCCGCCAGAACGCCCGGATGCCGAGCTTGACCCAGGCCAGGCCGGTGCGTGCGGGGACGATGTGGAGTTTCATGGGGTGGCTTTGACAATCAGAAAAGGGCGCCGGGCCATGGGTGGCGCGGCAGCACGGGTGAATTTAACCCAGTGCCCCAGGGCGGCGTTGTGAAAGACCTCAGGCGTGCACCGGGTGGGCAATGCGGCCGCGCAGAACGCGTTCGAAATGCGCAGGATCGTGCGGGACGAGCATGGAGGCCTCGCGGGGCAGGTAAAAATCCCACAGCCGCGATATCCAGAACCGCAGGGCGCCGGCCCGCAGCATGGCGGGCAGCAGTTCGCGCTCTGCCGCGGTCAGGGGGCGTTCGGCCTGGTAGGCGTTCAGCATGCTGGCGGCGCGGGGGGCGTCGTGGGTGCCTTGCGCCAAGTCGATGCACCAGTCGTTCAGGCACACGGCCAGGTCGAACAGCCAGGTGTCCACGCCCGCAAAATAAAAGTCGAAGCAGCCGGTGAGCTCGTCGCCGTCAAACATCACGTTGTCGCGGAACAGGTCGGCATGCACCGGGCCGCGCGGCAGCGCCGCATAGGCCGACGATGCGGCCACATGGTTCTGGTAGGCCAGTTCGGCGCGCAGCAACGCGGCCTGTTCGGGGCCAATGCGGGGCAGCACCACGGGCACGGTTTCGTTCCACCAGGGCAGGCCGCGCAGGTTGGGCTGGCGCCGGTCAAAATCGCGCCCCGCCTGGTGCATGCGCGCCAGCATGG
Source organism: Acidovorax sp. T1 (assembly GCF_002176815.1). Classification (NCBI taxonomy): domain Bacteria; kingdom Pseudomonadati; phylum Pseudomonadota; class Betaproteobacteria; order Burkholderiales; family Comamonadaceae; genus Acidovorax; species Acidovorax sp. T1. The sequence goes on from NZ_CP021648.1 coordinate 1,040,127, forward strand.
TGCCAACGGCTGCACAGTGCACGGGCTGCGGCGCCAGCTGGCTTTTGCCGCGCAGCTTGTTGACCACAGCGGCGGGCTTGCCGCACACGGTGTGCAGGATGTCGCCGTTTGCGTCGGGCCGGGGGTCGGGCACCGGCATGCCGCCGTGGGCCAGGTGCTTCATCAGGTACAGGTAGAACGGCAGTTGCTCTGCGGTGAGGCGCTCGAACAGCGTGAGCACGAATTCGCCCTGGTCGCTGGTGAGAAAGTAGTTGGTGTTCTCGATGCCGCCCTCAATGCCGCGCAGCGCCACCAGGTCACCCAGTTGCAAACGGCGCAGCAGTTCGCGCGCCTCATTCGTCGAGACTTCGGTAAAAACGGCCATCGCTCAGCGCAAATACGGGTAAGGAAAAAGGAAAGGGCTGCCGCCAGCGCGGTGTCAGAACTTGATCACGTTCCACACGCGCGGGGCGGTGTTGGTTTCGGCGCCGCTGCGGCTGCCGGCCCGGCTGCGGGCACTGTCGGGCGACTGCACTTCGTATTCGGGCAGGTCGCCCGTCTTGGGTTGCACGGTGATGCTCTGCGTCTGGCCGCCCACGCGCAGCTCGTCAACGCGGCTGCCCTCGTCTTCCACGCGGATGCGCTCGGCGCGCTGGTTTTTGCGGCCGTCCAGTTGCTCTGCATTTGGGAGCTGCTCGCGCTTGTCCGTATTGCCTTGCGGGGCATTTTGAGGGGTGGTCTGGGCCAGCAGGGGGCTGGCAGCCAGGCCCAGCAGCAAAAAGAGGTGAACAGCGCGCATGGCGCCATTGTAGGCGGCGTGTGCTTGCAAAGCAGCAGCGGCTTCGTGTGCACAATCGCCGCATGAGTGACAAAAAGACCCTGCTGCTGGTGGATGGCTCCAGCTACCTCTACCGCGCCTTCCATGCCATGCCCGACCTGCGCGCCGTGCCCGGCGACCCGGCCAGCCCCGCCACGGGCGCCATCCGCGGCATGATCAACATGATGCAAGCGCTGCGCAAGGAGGTGCATGCCGACTACGCCGCCTGCGTGTTCGACGCCAAGGGCCCCACCTTCCGCGACGAGATCTATCCTGAATACAAACAGCACCGCAGCCCCATGCCCGACGACCTGCGCGCGCAGATCCCGCCCATCCATGAGGTGGTGCGCCTGCTGGGCTGGCCGGTGCTGGACGTGCCCGGCGTCGAGGCCGACGACGTGATCGGCACGCTGGCCGTGACGGCGGCGCGCCAGGGCATTGAGGTGATCGTGAGCAGCGGCGACAAGGACTTGGCGCAGCTGGTGGACGAGCACATCACCATCATCGACACCATGAACGGCAAACGCCGCGACCTGGCTGGCGTGCAGGCCGAGTTCGGCGTGCCCGCGCGCCTGATGGTGGATTTTCAGACCCTGGTGGGCGACCAGGTGGACAACGTGCCCGGCGTGGAAAAGGTGGGCCCCAAGACGGCCGCCAAGTGGCTGCAGGAATATGGCTCGCTCGACGCCGTGGTGCAGAGCGCCGACAAGATCAAGGGCGTGGCCGGCGAGAACCTGCGCAAGGCGCTGGCCTGGCTGCCCACGGGCCGCCAGCTGCTCACCATCAAGACCGATTGCGACCTGGACAGCTATGTGCCGGGCTTTCCTGCTATTGAATCAATAGCTATAGGCGCAGAGAATACGGGGGCTTTAAGCGATTTTTACCAAAAATACGGCTTCAAGGGCCTGGCGCGCGCGCTGGGCGATGCCGCGTCACCCGCCGCCGCGCCCGCGCCCGCAGTGGCCATGCCGGGCCAGAGCGGCGATTTGTTCGCCGACCACTCCGCCAGCTCCGTGGCCGAGGCCGCGCAGCACCGCCCGGTGGTGTACGACACCATCCTGAACTGGACCGACTTTGACCACTGGCTGCAGCGCCTGCTGAAAGCCGAGCTGGTGGCGCTGGACACCGAAACCACCTCGCTGGATGAGATGCGCGCCGAAATCGTCGGCATCAGTTTCAGCGTGCAGCCCGGCGAGGCGGCCTACATCCCGCTGGCCCACGCCGGGCCGGATGCCCCCGCGCAGCTGCCGCGCGATGAAGTGCTGGCCCGCCTGGCGCCCTGGCTGCAAGACGCCAAGCGCCCCAAGCTGGGTCAGCACATCAAGTACGACCGCCATGTGTTCGCCAACCACGGCATCGAGGTGCGCGGCTATGTGCACGACACCATGCTGCAAAGCTATGTGCTCGAAGTGCACAAACCGCACAACCTCACCAGCCTGGCCGAGCGCCACACGGGCCGCAAGGGCATCAGCTACGAAGACCTGTGCGGCAAGGGCGCGCACCAGATCCCGTTTGCCCAGGTGCCGGTGGACAAGGCGGCGGCCTATTCGTGTGAAGACTCGGACCAGACGCTCGACGTGCACAACGCGCTGTGGCCGCTGCTGCAGGCCGATGACAAGCTGCGTTTCATCTACGAACTGGAAATCGCCAGCAGCGAGGCGCTCTACCGCATCGAGCGCAACGGCGTGCTGATCGACGCGCCCACGCTGGCCGCGCAAAGCCACGAGCTGGGCCAGCGCATCGTGCAGCTCGAAACCGATGCGTATGCGATTGCCGGCCAGCCCTTCAACCTGAGCAGCCCCAAGCAGCTGGGCGAAATTTTCTTCGACAAGCTGGGCATGCCCGTGGTCAAGAAGACCGCCACCGGCGCGCGCAGCACCGACGAAGAGGTGCTCGAAAAGCTCGCCGAAGACTACCCGCTGCCCGCCAAGCTGCTGGAGCACCGGTCCTTAAGCAAGCTCAAGGGCACCTACACCGACAAGCTGGCGCAGCTGGCGCTGCCGCGCACCGGGCGCGTGCACACGCACTACGCGCAGGCCGTGGCCGTGACGGGGCGGCTGTCGAGCAACGACCCCAATCTGCAGAACATCCCCATCCGCACAGTCGAGGGTCGGCGCATTCGCGAGGCCTTCGTGGCGCCGCCCGGCTGCGTGATCGCCAGCGCCGACTACAGCCAGATCGAGCTGCGCATCATGGCCCACTTGAGTGGCGACCATGCGCTGCTGCACGCCTTCCACGCCGGCCTGGACGTGCACCGCGCCACCGCCGCCGAGGTGTTTGGCGTGGCCGTGGACCAGGTGACCAGCGAGCAGCGCCGCTACGCCAAGGTCATCAACTTCGGCCTGATCTACGGCATGAGCAGCTTTGGCCTGGCCAAGAACCTGGGCATCGAGACCAAGGCCGCCGCCGCCTACATCGACCGCTACTTTCAGCGCTACCCCGGCGTCAAGCAATACATGGACGAAACCAAGGCCCAGGCCAAGGCGCGCGGCTATGTCGAGACGGTGTTCGGCCGCCGCCTGTACCTGCCCGAAATCAACTCGCCCAACGGCCCGCGCCGCGCCGGTGCCGAGCGCGCCGCCATCAACGCGCCCATGCAGGGCACGGCGGCCGACCTCATCAAGTTGGCCATGGTGGCCGTGCAAAAAGAACTCGATGCGCACAAGCCCGCCATCCAAATGATCATGCAGGTGCACGACGAACTGGTGTTTGAGCTGCCCGAGGGCGACGTGGACTGGCTCAAGAGCCACATCCCGCGCCTGATGGCCGAGGTGGCAGCGCTCAAGGTGCCGCTGCTGGCCGAGGTCGGCGTGGGGCCGAACTGGGACAAGGCGCATTGATGGCAACCTCCCGCGCAGGCGGGGGGAGCAGGCCACGGTGTAGGCATGGGGTCAGATCACGATTTCGCGCAGCGAAACTCGTGCTCTGACCCCATGCCGGACCACAAGGCGCCGCGTTGTCGGGCAGCCTGACATTCCGGCCATTCACCCGTTGCCATGGCATGCGGGCGTGATTTTTAAGTGTTTTCAGCCGCCAGCGCTTATGCAGCAAGCGCCAAAAGCTATCAAACTTGAAGCAAATGAATCCCTCTCCACCCACCCTGCGCCCCGCCACTTGGACCCCCGCCATCCGCATGGGCCTGTCGATTTCCGTCGCCACCGGCCTCTACGGCATCTCCTTTGGCGCCCTGGCCGTGGCCGCCGGCCTCACCGTGTGGCAGGCCATGGCGCTGAGCCTGCTCATGTTCACGGGCGGCTCGCAGTTCGCCTTCATCGGCGTCATCGCGGGCGGCGGCGCGGGCTCGGCTGCGTTGGGTGCGGCGGCACTGCTGGGCGTGCGCAACGCGGTGTACGGCATGCAGCTGAACGCCATGATCGCCCCCACCGGCTGGCGCAAGCCCGTGGCCGCGCAGCTCACCATCGACGAATCCGCCGCCACCGCTGCGGGCCAGACCGCAACGGATGAGCAGCGGCGCGGCTTCTGGACGGCGGGCTTGGGCGTTTTCGTGCTCTGGAACCTGTTCACCCTGCTCGGCGCCGTGCTGGGCGACGCCCTGGGCGACCCGCGCCGCTGGGGTCTGGACGGCGCTGCCGTCGCCGCCTTCCTGGCCCTGCTGTGGCCGCGCCTGAAACAGCGCGAACCCGTGGCGCTGGCCGTGCTGTGCGGCGTGGTCACTGCCCTGGCCGTGCCGCTGCTGCCGCCCGGCCTGCCCATTTTGCTGGCCGCCGTGGTCGGCGCCACCTGGGGCTGGTGGAGCCGGAGCACCGGCGCCGATGCGCCCCCGCAGGCACCGTCCGCAGCCACTACAACGGAGGCCCCATGACGCTCTGGACCGCCATCCTGCTGGCCTGCGCCGCCACCTACCTCACCAAACTGGCTGGCTACGCCGTGCCCGCCCGCTGGCTGCAAAACCCCCGCATGGCCCGCGTGGCAGGCGCCATCACCGTGGCGCTGCTGTCGGCGCTGACGGTGATGAACACCTTTGCCGCAGGCACCGCCCTGGTCATCGATGCGCGCCTTGCCGCGTTGGCCGTGGCGGCGCTGGCCTTGTGGCTGCGGCTGCCGTTCTTGCTGGTGGTGCTGCTGGGGGCGGCAGCAGCGGGGCTGGTGCGGTGGTGGGGGTGACTGGTTACTGGGCTGCTGTCGGCCAAGAGCAGTCGGTGGCGGCCAGTGAATGCAGACGATTAATGTTTGAGTTCACGGGCGAGCCGCCGATAGGCGGAGCGTGTCCTGCAACGAAAGGTTAGGGGCGGCCACGGATAACCAGTTGAGATAACTCCACAACTGAAAGCATGGGTGTTGAACGGTGGATGATTCGGTGGCAGTTCGAGCACAAGATGGCCAAAGCATCAAGCGTGGCGGTGACCGACTCCGTTGCTGCCGACAGCGGCACCAAATGATGAACCTCACAGAAGCCAGCTCCGAGGACGCCGTAGTGAGCGAAGAAATCGAAGCCGCATACTTCGCAGCACAAGCGCCCTTTGGCGTTGAGGATTGCAGCCTTCTTTGCTTCGACAATTGCCTGATTTCGTTCGCGGCGTAGATGAGATACAAGGTGCGCAGCACCTTCAGTCCCGGCAGCGGGAAGATCAATATCGGGAAGTACGGGAGGGGAAAGAGGATTGTCTTCGGCCTCAAGCGTTGAAAGGGCTTGAACAACTATCCCGTCGTCGTTGACGCGATTGAAGCCCAAGCTGAAGTTGCTTTGAGATTGCGGGCAAAGCAAATTCCGGCCCGCGTCAGTACACTCGTTCAGCACCCTGCCACACAGCCCGTGGCCAACCGATTTGCCTGAAGGAGCCCCCACATGACCGATTCATCCCCCTACACCCTGCCCGCCATCTGGCAATGGAACAAGGAGAGCGGCGGCAAGTTCGCCAGCATCAACCGCCCTATCGCGGGCGCCACGTACGACAAGGAGCTGCCCGTCGGCCGCAACCCGCTGCAGCTGTATTCGCTGGCCACGCCCAACGGCGTCAAGGTCACGGTCATGCTGGAAGAGCTGCTGGCCCTGGGCCACAGCGGCGCCGAGTACGACGCCTGGCTGATTCCCATCAACGAGGGTGCGCAGTTCAGCAGCGGTTTCGTTGCCGTCAACCCCAATTCCAAGATTCCGGCGCTGATGGACCGCAGCGGTGCCGAGCCGGTGCGTGTGTTCGAGTCCGGCGCCATCCTGCTGTACCTGGCCGAGAAGTTTGGTGCCTTTGTCCCCACCGATCCCGCCCGGCGGGCCGAGTGCCTGTCGTGGCTGTTCTGGCAGATGGGCAGCGCGCCGTTTCTGGGCGGCGGGTTCGGGCATTTTTACGCCTATGCGCCGACCAAGATCGAATACGCCATCGACCGCTATGCGATGGAGGTCAAGCGCCAGATGGATGTGCTCAACCAGCGCCTTGCCGCGCACGAATATCTGGCGGGCGATGAATACACCGTGGCCGATATGGCGGCCTGGCCTTGGTATGGCGCGCTGGCCAAGGGCCAGCTGTACGAGGCGGGTGAATTTTTGCAGGTGCATGAATACACCCATGTGGTGCGTTGGGCCGACCAGATTGCCAAGCGTCCGGCCGTGCAGCGCGGCCGCAAGGTCAACCGTACCTGGGGTGACCCTGCCAGCCAGCTGCACGAGCGACACGATGCCAGCGACTTCGACACCAAGACGCAGGACAAGCTGGCAGCAGCGTCCTGATCGTTGGTCCTTTTACCGTTGCAAAGGGTTTTCACATGATCACCTTGTATGACTGCGCCACCGCGCCCAGCCCTCGCCGCGCCCGCATCCTGCTGGCCGAAAAAGGCATTGCCCATGACACCGTGCAGGTGGACCTGCGCAGCGGCGAGCAACTGGGCGAGGCCTATCGGCGTATCAACCCGCAGTGCACGGTGCCTGCGCTGCGCACCGAAGAAGGTTTGTTGTTGACCGACAACGCGGCGATCATTGCTTATCTCGAAGCGCGTTATCCGCAACCTGCGCTGCTGGGCGAGACGCCCGAACAAAAGGCCGAGATCGCCAGCTGGAACTGGCGCGTGGAGTTTGAAGGCCTGCTGGCGATTGCCGAGGCGCTGCGCAACAGCGCGCCCGCCATGGCCAACCGGGCGCTGCCGGGCGCGGTGGACTACCCGCAAATCCCCGCGCTGGCCGAGCGCGGGCTGGCACGCATCGGGCAGTTTTTTGCGCTGCTGAACGAGCGCCTGGCGGGCCGCGACTTCATTGCCGCCGATCGCTTCAGCGTGGCCGACATCACGGCCGTGGTGGCGGTGGACTTTGCGCGCGTGGTCAAGCAAAAGCCGGGCGAGCAGCACCCGCATTTGCTGCGCTGGCGCGCGGCCATGGCGGCCCGGCCGTCAATGTCTTTGTAATCTCTGCATGAGCGCGGCCAAAACCTTGCTGATCGTTTACCACTCGCTCACGGGTGGCACGCGGCAGATGGCCGAGGCCGCGCGCATGGGTGCCGCAGCCGAAACGGGTTGTGTGGTGCGCCTGCTGCACGCCGCACAGGCTGGGCCGCAGGACGTGCTGGCGGCGGATGGCTATGTGTTTGCCACGCCTGAGAATCTGGCGGCGATGAGCGGGCAGCTCAAGGACTTTTTTGATCGCAGCTACTACGGGGTGCTCGATCGGGTCAACGGCCGCCCCTACGCCAGCCTGGTTTGCGCGGGCAGCGATGGCAGCAACGCGGCGCGGCAGATCGCGCGCATTGCCACCGGCTGGCGCCTCAAGGCGGTGGCCGAGCCGCTGATCGTGTGCACCCACGCCCAGACGCCCGAGGCCATTTTGGCGCCCAAGCACATTGGCGATGCAGACCTTGCGCGCTGCAGGGCGCTGGGCGAGGCGCTGGCGGCGGGGCTGGTGCTGGGGGTGTTTTAGGTTGCTATTTTGTTGATAGCTGATAGCGCTTATCCAGTAAGCGCTAGAGGCCTTTTTTTGGACCATGCTTGCACACCGGTGGCGCTGGGCTATGCCCGTGCAGGGAGGGAAGGGCGGAGGACACGCCCTAAACTGCAGCCTCGATTGACTTGAACCCTCGTTACCACAGGAGATGCGCCATGCTCAATGAAGATGCCTGTTCCGATGTCAACGCCTTGCTCCCCGGTCGCGCCACCGAGGCGGGAACCACCCGCCGCACCGCTTTGCAGGCGGCCATCGGCCTTGGCTATGCGGCAGCGGCGGCGCCGCTGATGGCGCAAACGGCCATTGCCACCCCGGCCGACGGGCTGGATGCGGGCGAGGTCAGCTTTACCGTCGGCGGCTTCAAGGTGCCTGCCTACCGCGCCGCGCCCGCGGGCAAGACGGGCCTGCCGGTGGTGCTGGTAATCCAGGAAATCTTTGGCGTGCACGAATACATCGCAGACACCTGCCGGCGCTTTGCCAAGGCCGGCTATCTGGCCATTGCGCCGCAGCTTTATGCGCGCCAGGGCGACCCGGCCGCCTACACCGAAGTGGGCAAGCTCATGGCCGAGGTGGTGGCCAAGGTGCCCGATGCGCAGGTGATGGCCGACCTCGATGGCGCCGTGCAATGGGCCGGGGCCAACGGCGGCGACCTGGCCCGGGTGGGCATTACGGGCTTTTGCTGGGGCGGGCGCATCACCTGGCTTTATGCCGCGCACGGCTCGGTGAAGGCCGGCGTGGCCTGGTATGGCCGCCTGGTGGGGCAGGCCAGCGAACTCACGCCCAAGCACCCGGTGGAGCTGGCGCCCATCCTCAAGGCCCCCGTGCTGGGTCTTTATGGCGAAAAAGACACCGGCATCCCCCTTGACACGATTGATAAGATGAAATCTGCCTTGGCCAGCGGAACGGCCGCCGCCAAGGCTTCGCAGTTCGTGGTGTACCCCGACGCGCCGCACGCTTTTCATGCCGACTACCGCGCCAGCTACCGCAAGGAAGCGGCGGAAGACGGCTGGAAGCGTGCGCTGGCCTGGTTCAAGGCCCACGGCGTGGTCTGAAACGGCCTTACCCTTTGCACCAGCCGCCCCGGCCGCAGCGGGGGCGGCTTCGTTTTTTGGGGACGCGTGCACCGCATTTTTGGTCAAAACATGCCCCTGGGCATATATAACAAGCGCATATAGCTATGACTTTGGTAGCAATTATTTTGGCCACCCTGGCGGCGGGCATCGGCAGCGTATGGCTGGCAGCGCTGCTGATGGGCGCGGGGCTCAAAGGCGGCGGCAGCAGTGTGGGGCCGCAGCGCCTGCTCAGCCTGGCGGCCGGTGCCCTGCTGGCCACGGCCTTCATGCACTTGCTGCCCGAAGCGTTCGAGAGCCCTGTGGACGGCCACGACCTGTTCACCGCGCTGCTGGTGGGCCTGGTGTTTTTCTTTCTGCTCGACAAGGCCGAGCTGTGGCACCACGGCCACGAGCACAGCCATGAGGCGCCGCCCGCAACCGGGCATGGCGAGACGGGGCATGACCATGCACAGGAGGTGCTGCACGGGCGTGCGCACGCACATGCAGATGGGCACGAACACGAGCACCGCCACGCCCACGCCCACGCCCACCACCATGGTCCCAAGACGGCAGGGGGCTGGGCGGTGCTCACCGGCGACAGCGTGCATTGCTTTGGCGACGGCATCCTGATTGCCTCGGCCTTCGTGGCGGATATGCGGTTGGGCGTGATTGCCGCGGTTTCCGTGCTGGCCCACGAGGTGCCCCACCACATGGGCGACCTGGTGGTGCTGCGCCAGGCGAGCCCGAACCGGCGCATGGCGCTGGTTAAGGTCTCGCTGGCCGGAGCTGTGACGGCACTGGGCGGGCTGGTGGGGTATTTCCTGGTCGGACAGTTGCACGACTGGCTGCCGTATTTTCTGGTCGTGGCGTCCAGCAGCTTTGTCTATGTGGCCCTGGCCGATCTGATTCCGCAGCTGCAAAAACGCCTGTCGGCACGCGAAACACTGGCCCAGATTGTCTGGCTGCTGGTGGGTATGGGCCTCGTGATGCTGGTGAGCGGCGCGGCGCATTTGCACTGAGATCGTGAACGCGTTCTGAGGGCATTGCGATACCCGGTTTGCGCTTCGCCGGTCAGCCCGCCAGCTCCTCGCGCACCGCCGCCACCTGCCGGCGCGACACCATCAGCAGCTCGGTCAGCCCCTGAAGGCGCACGGCCCAGCCTTCACCTTCGTCGGGGTCGTAGTGTTTTTCCAGCGCACGCACGGCGCGGCGCGCTACCAGCGCGTTGCGGTGGATGCGCAGGTAGCGCGGGGCGAACTTGGCCTCCAGCTCGCTCAAGGAGCCATCCATGATGTAGCTGCGCGTGATGGTGCGCACGGTCACATATTTCAGCTCGGCCTTGAAATACAGCACCTCGGCCAGCGGCAGGCGCTCGGTGCGGCCGCGGTCCTGGATCAGCAGGGTTTCGCCGTCGGCGGCGCTGGCGGCACTGTGGCTGCCGGGGGCGACGGCGGGTGCGCCCCGCCGGTGGCTGCGCTGGGCCTTGGTCAGGGCCTGCAGCAGGCGTTCGCGCCGCACGGGCTTGGTGAGGTAGTCCACGGCGTCGAGTTCGAAGGCGCTCACGGCGTGGTCGGCGTGGGCGGTCACAAACACCACGGCGGGGGGGTGCGGCAGCGCTTGCACGGCATGGGCCAGGCTCAGGCCGTCCTGGCCGGGCATGCGGATGTCCAGCAGCAGCAGGTCGAATGCGCGCCCGCCTGTGGGGCTGAGTTGCGCCAGGGCTTCGCCCGTGTTGGCGGCTTCGGCCACGGTGGTGCGCACGGTGTCCTGGCAATCACCCAGCAGGGTGCGCAGTCGGCTGCGGGCCAGGGCTTCGTCGTCAACGATGAGGATGTTCATGGCTTGGAGCGGCGCGGGGTTCTGGATGCGTGCGCTGGAGCGGCAGGCTTTGGCTTGGTGGGGACCGGCAGGGTGATGCGCACCTGGTACAGGCCATCCTGCACGCCCGCGCTGAACGCGCCCTGCACATCATGCAGCAGCGCCAGACGGGCGCGCACGTTGTCCAGCGCAATGCCGTGGCCGCGCGGCATGCCGTGGGTGCGGGTGTTGGTGTCGGGCAGGGTGTTGGTGATGCGCACCACCACGCGGCTGCCGCGCAGCTCGGTCAGCACGCGCAGCTTGCCGCCGCGCGCGCTGGGCTCCACGCCGTGCTTGACGGCGTTTTCCACCAGCGGCTGCAGCAGCAGCGGGGGCAGGCGGGCGTTGTCGGTGCGCGGGTCCAGGCTCCACTGCACCTGCAGGCGCTGGCCAAAGCGCACCTCTTCAATCGCCAGGTAGCGCTGCGCGAGCGTGATCTCTTCGGCCAGCGTGACCGATTCGCCCTGCTCCACCAGCGCATGGCGAAACAGATCGCTCAGGTCTTCGAGCAGCGACTCGGCCTTGGCCGGCTCTGCGCGCACCAGCGCAATGGCGCTGTTGAGCGTGTTGAACAGAAAGTGCGGGCGGATGCGCGACTGCAGCTCGGCCAGGCGCGCCGTGGTGGCCGCCGGGGTGCGCCCGCGTGCGCGCATCACCAGCGCGGCCACCAGCGCTGCCGACAGCAGCGCGCCGCTGGCCGCGCTGGCCAGCCAGGGCGCTTGTTCTGCCACGCCCACCAGGGCCAGCATGGCGCAGGCATACAGCCCCGCCAGGGTGCCCAGCAGCACGCCCGCCACAAACTGGCCGTTGGTGCCCAGGCGCTGCAACACGGTCTTGAAGCTGCAGGCGGCAATCAGCCAGACCAGCGTGGCGGGCAGGGCGCCACCTGTCAGCAGCGACACGCGTGCCAGCCACTCCAGCGGCGTGCTGGCGCCATACAGCGCGCCCACGCCCAGCACGATTTCCACAAACAGCACGGCGCGCAGCACCACGCCCACATGGCAGGCATCGAACACCAGCGCACGCTGCACTTTGCCAAGCAGGCGCGGCTTTGCGGGCGCCGTTTCCAGCTCCAGGGGCTGGGTCGATAAAATTTGCTTGTTTTGCATTGAGGCATCCGGCTGTTCCGGGTGTCAGTTCCACCCGATTATTGCCCTGCCATGCCCACCAGCCAAGCCACGACCCCTTCCCACAACCAGCTAGATACCAAGGCGCAGGCATGGTCCGCCCTGTTTTCCGAGCCCATGAGCGATCTGGTCAAGCGCTACACCTCCAGCGTGTTTTTTGACAAGCGCCTGTGGCAGGCCGACATCGCGGGCAGCCTGGCGCACGCCGAGATGCTGGCCGCCCAGGGCATCATCAGTGCCGACGACCACGCATCCATCCAGCGCGGCATGGCGCAGATCAAAGAGGAGATTGAATCCGGCGCCTTCGAGTGGAAGCTCGACCTCGAAGACGTGCACCTGAACATCGAGGCGCGCCTGACCCAGCTGGTGGGTGACGCCGGCAAGCGCCTGCACACCGGCCGCAGCCGCAACGACCAGGTGGCCACCGACGTGCGCCTGTGGCTGCGCGGCGAGATTGATTTGATCGGCGACCTGCTGAAAGAACTGCAGGTGGCGCTGGTCGATGTGGCCGCGCAGAACGTCGAGGTGATCCTGCCCGGCTTCACCCACCTGCAGGTGGCGCAGCCGGTGAGCTTTGGCCACCACATGCTGGCCTATGTGGAAATGTTCGCGCGCGATGCCGAGCGCATGCAGGATGTGCGCCGCCGCGTCAACGTGCTGCCGCTGGGCTCGGCGGCCCTCGCCGGCACCACCTACCCGCTGGACCGCGAGCGCGTCGCAAAAACCTTGGGCATGGTGGATGCGAACGGGCACCCCATGGTCTGTCAGAACAGCCTGGACGCCGTGAGCGACCGCGACTTCGCCATCGAGTTCACCGCCGCCGCCAGCCTGTGCATGGTGCACGTGAGCCGCCTGTCGGAAGAACTCATCATCTGGATGAGCCAGAACTTCGGCTTCATCCGCATCGCCGACCGCTTCACCACCGGCTCGTCCATCATGCCGCAGAAGAAAAACCCCGACGTGCCTGAACTGGCACGCGGCAAGACCGGCCGCGTGGTCGGCCACCTGATGGGGCTGATCACGCTGATGAAGGGCCAGCCCCTGGCCTACAACAAGGACAACCAGGAAGACAAGGAGCCGCTGTTCGACACCGTGGACACGCTCAAGGACACGCTGCGCATCTTTGCCGAAATGGTGGGCGGCCAGCGCAACCCCGCCACGGGCAAGAAGGAAGGCGGCATCACCGTCAACGCGCCCGCGATGGAGCAGGCCGCACTGCGCGGCTACGCCACCGCCACCGACCTGGCCGACTACCTCGTCAAGAAGGGCCTGCCGTTTCGCGATGCGCATGAAACCGTGGCCCACGCCGTGAAGGCGGCCACCACGCACGCCTGTGACTTGTCGGAGCTGCCGCTGGCCGTGCTGCAAGGCTTTCACCCGCAGATCGAAAAAGACGTGTACGAAGCCTTGAGCCTGCGCGGATCGCTCAACGCGCGCAACACCCTGGGCGGCACCGCGCCGGCGCAGGTGCGCGCGCAGATCGCCCGCCACCAGGCGCGTCTGGCGGCATGATCAATTTTTCGAATGAAATGAGGCTCTGGCGCTTATTGGTATTGCGCAAGCTGCTCTTTATTAGATAGCGTTTGAGTGTGCTTGACGCAGCGCGTGGCAGCCTTGCGTTACCGGTTGGCAGCCTTCGGGCCGGCATTTTTTCGCGTTGTCCGCCCGGTTTTCCTCCTGAGGAGTTGGATATGTCTTTGCGTCGCACCGTTGTCTCACGCGTCTCACGCGTCTCACGCGCCCTGCGCGGCCTGGCTGCCCTGGCGGCGGGCCTGGCCCTGTCCACGGCCATGGCACAGTCGGCCAAGCCCCTGCGCATTCTGGTGGGCTTTCCGCCGGGCGGCGGCACCGACGCCATTGCGCGCACGCTGTCCGAGGGCCTCAAGGACGCCCTGGGGATGCCGGTGGTGGTGGACAACCGGCCCGGCGCCGGCGGGCAGATTGCCGCGCAGGTGCTCAAGGCCTCGCCTGCCGACGGCACCACGGTGTTCCTCACACACGACCACACCATCTCCATCCTGCCGCTGGTGGTGAGGAACCCCGGCTACCAGCCCGACCGTGACTTCGTGCCCGTGGGCGGCTTTGCCACCTTTGTGAATGCCTTTGCCGTGTCGGGCGGCACCCCCGCCAACACCTTTGGTGAATATGTGCAGTGGGTGCGCACCCAGGGCGGTGGCAAGGGCGCCGTGGGCATTCCGGCGCCGGCGTCCACGCCGGAGTTTCTGGTCAAGCTGGTGGGTGAGAAATTCCAGCTCGACCTGGTGTCGGCCCCTTACCGCGGTGCCGCGCCCATGATGGCCGACATGCTGGGCAACCAGATCGGTGCGGGCGTGGGCTCGGTGCAGGACTTCATGGAAAACCACAAGGCCGGCAAGCTGCGCGTGGTGGCGGTGCTGGGCACCAAGCGCCAGGCGGCCATGCCCCAGGTGCCTACGTTCGACGAACTGGGCTTCAAGGGCTTTGCCGACCTGCCGTATTACGGCTTTTATGCCCCGGCCGGCACGCCGCAGCCATTCATCCAGCAGTTCGCGGCGGCGCTGGCCAAGGTGGTTGCCAAACCCGAGGTGCACGACCATCTCACCGCCATGGGCCTCACGGTGGGCTTCATGACGCCGCAGCAACTGGGTGCGCGCGAACATGCCTACACCGAAACCTGGCGCCGCATCATCAAGACCAACGGGTTTGTGCCGCAGTAAGCCCCACGGGGCGAGGGCGCCGCTGTGGCGGAAATCCGACGCAAAAATGGCTGTCGACGCTTGGTTTCTTTCAGTGATTGATGCTATTGAATAAATAGCTGTATGCGCTTTTGTAGCAAGCGCTGCAGCCGTATTCGTGCATTTTTTTAAGGGCCGGGTGCAGCGCTTTGCCGTGAATGCGGCAACGCAGGTGTCAGACCACCAGCTGGTGGCGGTGTGGATTGACTGAAAGCCGTTGACCGTTCAAAACCTGCCGTCCACAGCCACAGTGCCACCGCACCCGCCACCACGGGGGGCGCCGCACGCACCGGGATGCCGGTGTGCGTGCCAGCGCGGCGCAGGGGCTGTGACAAGGTGGCCAACGCATGTACCATCCAGCACAAATCCTGCCGGTGCGTAAAATTGTAAAGATCTGTTTGCTGCCTTGCTTGTGCGTTTCTCTGCCACTTCCCGTCTGATCCTGCTGGCCGTGCTGCTGTCCTTGGGCATTGGCGGCCTGTTTGCCCGCAGCATCTGGACGCTGCGCGAGGAGGCGTGGCACCATGCCGAGCGCACCAGCGTCAATCTGGTGCGCACGCTGGACCAAAACATAGCCCGCACGATGGAGTCTGTTGACCTGTCAATGCAGAGGGTGGTGGAAGGCGTCACCGATCCGTACGTGATGGCCCTGCCGGTCGAAATGCGCCAACGCGCGCTGTTCGACAATTCGTTGCGTGTGCAGGGTATTGGCTCCCTTTTGGTGTTGGACCGGGCCGGCAACGTGGTGATCGACTCCGAGTTTCTGGAGCCCCGCAAGGCCAACTTTGCCGATCGAGACTACGTCAAGGTGTTTGATAGCGGCGCCCACACAGGTCTGTATGTGGGCGCGCCGGTGCGTGCGCGCCTGACCGGCCGGTACAGCCTGCCCCTGAGCCGCGCCTACTATGGGCCCGATGGCCAGGTGGCCGGTGTGGTCGTGGGCACCTTGCGGCTGGCGCATTTCCAAAGCCTGTTCGAAGCCTTGAACCTCGGGCCCGGTGGCAGCCTGAACCTGTTTCGCTCCGATGGCATTGTGATTGCGCGTTTTCCCTTCAGCGAAGACGTGCGGGGCCGCAGCCTGGCGGGCACGGCCAATATCCGCGCCTTTCAGTCGGCCCGCAGCGGCGTTTTTACCGGCCGGTCCGCGATTGACAACGTTGAGCGCCTTTTTGCGTTCCGGCATGTGGGCGACTATCCCCTGATGGTGAATGTGGCCCAGTCGGTGGATGACATCCTGGCCGGCTGGTACCGCAGCGCCTGGATTCTGGGTGGTTTTGCCCTGCTGCTGATGGCGGCCTGTGTGGGGCTGGCGGGGCTGTTTGCGCGGGAGTTGCGCCGCCGCCAGCAGATCAGTGCCAGGCTGGAACAGGCCGAGCGCGACCTGCGCACCATCCTGAACAATATGCCCTCCATGATTGGTTACTGGGATCGCGACCTGTGCAACCGTTTTGCCAACCATGCCTATCTGGACTGGTTTGGCCAGGCGCCCGGCCAAATGCGCGGCAGGCACATCCGCGAGCTGCTGGGCGACGAGCTCTACGAAAAGAACCGGCCTTATCTGGAGCAGGCGCTGCAGGGGCACGAGCAGCTTTTCGAGCGCACCATCGTCGACCCCGCCGGGGTGGAGCGCTACGCCATCGCCTCGTATGTGCCCGACTTTGACGGCGATGAGGTGCGCGGCATTTTCGTGCAGGTCACCGACATCACCGAGCGCAAGCGCATGGAAGAGGCGCTGTTCGAGGAAAAGGAGCGCATGCGCCTGACGCTCAGGTCCATTGGCGATGCCGTGGTCTGCACCGATGCGCAGGGCCTGGTCACCTACCTGAACCCCGTGGCCCAGCGCCTGACGGGCTGGCAGGGGTTTGATGCCGCGGGGCGCAATGTGGATGAGGTGGTGCACCTGCTGGTCCCGGACGATCAGGCGCCCCAGCCCAGCCCGCTGCGCCTGGCGCTGCAGCAGAAAAAGCCCGTGGAGCCCACGCGCGGCGTGGTGCTGCACCGCACCAGCGGCCAGCGCTTTGACGTGGAAGAATCGGCCAGCCCCATCACCGACCGCCACGGCCAGATCACCGGGGCCGTGGCCGTGCTGCGCGACGTGACCGACGCCGTGGCCATGGCCGAGCACATGGCGCACCTGGCGCAGTACGACGCGCTCACCGACCTGCCCAACCGCGTGCTGCTGCAAGACCGGGCCCGCCAGGCGCTGGCCCATGCCCGGCGCGATGGCAACTTGGTGGCCGTGATGTACATCGATCTGGATGGCTTCAAGCAAGTCAATGACACCCGGGGCCACGACGTGGGCGACGAGTTGCTGGTGCAGTTGGC
The DNA here is from genome assembly GCF_002176815.1 of Acidovorax sp. T1. Taxonomy (NCBI): domain Bacteria; kingdom Pseudomonadati; phylum Pseudomonadota; class Betaproteobacteria; order Burkholderiales; family Comamonadaceae; genus Acidovorax; species Acidovorax sp. T1. The sequence goes on from NZ_CP021648.1 coordinate 1,056,881, forward strand.
CCAGCGCCTCACGGGTGCCGTGCGCGCGTCCGACACGGTGTGCCGCCAGGGCGGCGACGAATTCGTGGTGCTGCTGCCGGGCATTGACGCCGCCGAGCAGGCCTGCCAGGTGGCGCGCAAGATCATGGCCGCATGCAGCGCCCCTTATCAGCTCAGCAGCCACGTGCTGTCCGTGGATCTGAGCGGCGGCATCGCCCTGTTTCCCGAGCATGGCCAGAACTTCGAAGCGCTGTCGCGCCATGCCGACGCGGCCATGTATGCCGCCAAACATGCGGGCCGGCGGCAGTTTCGCCTGTATGCCGGGGCAGATGCCGAGCCCGTGCGCGTGGCCCTCGAAGGCGATCGGGTCTCAGCTTGCTCCTGAATAAATAGCTGTCTGCGCTTGCTGCATAAGCGCTTCGGCGCTATTTCGTTAAAATTTTGTGGCGAGGCGCCGTGCCCCTGGCTGTGGAGCGCGAAATTTGCTGCAGGGTGGCGAAAATAATTTTGATGGCCCTGGCGTGTGCCGCCGCCTACCATTCAATGCCAATTCCCTTTTATCCGGAGTGCCCGCGTGCCCAATCTGTCCAAAGTCACTTGCATTGAAGACCTGCGTGTTGTTGCCCAGCGCCGCGTGCCGCGCATGTTCTATGACTATGCCGATTCAGGTTCGTACACCGAGGGCACCTACCGCGCCAACACGGCCGATTTCCAGGGCATCCAACTGCGCCAGCGCGTGGCCGTGAACATGGAGGGCCGCAGCACTCGCACCACCATGGTGGGCCAGGACGTGGCCATGCCCGTGGCCATTGCGCCCACGGGCCTCACGGGCATGCAGCATGCCGATGGCGAAATCCTGGGCGCGCGTGCGGCCAAGGCGTTTGGTATTCCGTTCACGCTTTCGACCATGAGCATCTGCTCCATCGAAGACGTGGCCCGGCAGACCGGCAACCACCCGTTCTGGTTCCAGGTGTACGTGATGCGCGACCGCGACTTCATCGAGCGCCTGATCGACCGCGCCAAGGCCGCCAACTGCTCGGCCCTGCAGCTCACGCTGGACCTGCAGATCCTGGGCCAGCGCCACAAGGACATCAAGAATGGCCTCTCGGCCCCACCCAAGCCCACGCTGGGCAACCTCATCAACCTGGCGACCAAGCCGCGCTGGTGCCTGGGCATGCTGGGCACAAAACGCCGCAGCTTTGGCAACATCGTGGGCCATGCCAAGGGCGTGGGCGATTTGTCGTCGCTGTCGTCCTGGACGGCCGAGCAGTTCGACCCGCAGCTCAACTGGGGCGATGTGGAGTGGATCAAGAAACGCTGGGGCGGCAAGCTGATCCTGAAGGGCATCATGGACGCCGAAGACGCACGCCTGGCCGTCAATAGCGGTGCCGACGCGCTCATCGTCAGCAACCACGGTGGCCGCCAGCTCGACGGCGCGCCATCCTCCATTGCCGCACTGCCCGCCATCGCCGAGGCGGTGGGCAAGGACATCGAGGTGTGGATGGACGGCGGCATTCGCAGCGGCCAGGACGTGCTCAAGGCCCGCGCCCTGGGCGCGCGCGGCACGCTGATCGGCCGCAGTTTTCTGTATGGCCTGGGCGCCTATGGCGAGGCGGGCGTGACGCGGGCGCTCGAAATCATCCAGAAAGAGCTGGACATCACCATGGCGTTCTGCGGCCGCACCCACATCGACCAGGTGGACCGCAGCATCCTGCTGCCGGGCACTTACCCGCTGGCCTGACAGGGCTTGCCGTCCAGGTCTGAAAAGGCGAACGCGGCGGCGGGTTGGGCGGGGCCGCGCAAAATAGCGGCTGTGACCGAAGCTGCTCCTGCTTTTTCTGCCCCGGCAACCGCACCTGCCGCGGATCGCCCCGCACGGCTGCGCCGCATTGCGCACCTTGACATGGATGCGTTCTTTGCATCGGTCGAGTTGCTGCGCTATCCGCAGCTCCAGGGGCTGCCCGTGGTGATTGGTGGCGGGCGGCGCAGGGTGGACGATCTGCTGCTGCAAAGCCCCGATGGCACCGGCCCGCGCGAGCCGTGCTTCATTCCCGTGGCCGATTTCCCCTTGCTCAAGGACTATGTGGGCCGGGGCGTCATCACCACCGCCACCTATGCCGCGCGGCAGTTTGGCGTGGGTTCGGCCATGGGCATGATGAAGGCTGCCCGGCTGTGCCCGCAGGCCATCGTGCTGCCGGTGGACTTTGACGAGGTGCGCAGGTTTTCGCGCCTGTTCAAGAGCGCCATCACCGAGATCGCGCCAGTGATGCAGGACCGGGGCGTGGACGAGGTGTATATCGATTTCACCGACGTGCCCGGCGGCCAGCGCGAGGGCGGGCGCGTGCTGGCGCGGCTCATCCAGAAAAGCATCTTCGACGCCACGGGCCTGACCTGCTCGATCGGCGTGGCGCCCAACCGCCTGCTGGCCAAGATGGCCAGCGAGTTCAACAAGCCCAATGGCATCTCCATTGTTTATGGGCAAGATCTGCAGACCACCATCTGGCCGCTCAACGTGCGCAAGATCAACGGCATCGGCCCCAAGGCGGGCGAAAAACTGGCCGCACTAGGCGTGCACACCATTGGCGAGCTGGCAGCGCAAGACCCGCAGTGGCTGATGGGCCACTTTGGCAAATCCACCGGCGCGTGGATGCACCGCGTGGCCTGGGGCCAGGACGACAGCCCGGTAGTGACCGAGAGCGAGCCCGTGAGCATGAGCCGCGAAACCACGTTTGAGCGCGACCTGCACGCGGTGCGCGACAAGGCCGAGCTTTCGCGCATCTTCACCGACCTGTGCCAGCGCGTGGCCGAAGACCTGCAGCGCAAAGGCTATGTGGGCAAAACCATCGGCATCAAGCTGCGCTATGACGATTTCAGGACCGCCACGCGCGACCACACCCTGCCCGCGCCCACGCAGGATGCGGCCACCATCCGCCACACGGCGGGGCTGTGCCTCAAGCGCGTGCCGCTGGACAGGCGCTTGCGCCTGCTGGGCGTGCGGGTGGGGGCGCTGGTGCGCCTGTCCGAGCACCTGCTTTCGGGGGGCGAACCCGTTTGCGCAGCCACCCGCCAGGCACGCCACCCCGACCCGCACACCGCGCCGCTGTTTTGACGCTGCGCTGGGACGGCGTATTTGTGTTGATTTGTGACAAAATGATTAGAATCAAAGGTTTTCCTGCCGTTTTCCGGCTGGGACAGCACAAGGACCCCAGCGTATGCGTGTGAATTTGCCGGTAACCCAGCACGAGTATGAATTTCCCGACGACAGCATGCTGGTGTCGTCCACCGACACCAAGGGCATCATCTTGCATGGCAACCCTGCCTTCATCGATGCCAGCGGCTACAGCCACGACGAACTGATAGGCCAGCCGCACAACCTGATCCGCCACCCCGACATGCCACCCCAGGCGTTCAAGGACATGTGGTCCACCGTCGGGCGCGGCCACACCTGGACCGGGCTGGTGAAGAACCGCCGCAAGGACGGCGGTTTCTACTGGGTGCGCGCCAATGTCACGCCCATCATGGAAAACGGCAAGCCGCGTGGCTACCTGTCGGTGCGCACCAAGCCGGGCCGCGCCGAGGTGCAGCAGGCCGAAGCCCTGTATGCCCAACTGCGCAGCGACCAGGCGGCGCAGCGCGAGACCGTCCGTTTGCAGCACGGCCGGGTGGTTTATCCCGGCATGCGCGGTGCGCTGCAGCGGCTGCAGCAAATGTCGGCCACGCAGACCTTGGCGCTGATGCTGCTGGGCGTGGTGCTGGTGGGCATGCTGCCGCACTGGCTGGGCTGGCAGGGCGCCTTGGGCTGGGGCGCGCAGCTGGCGCTGCTGCTGGCGGGCGTTGGCGGTGTGCTGGCGTGGTTCCATGGCCGCATCGTGGGCGGTATGCGCACGGTCGAGCGGTTTGCTGGCGACATTGCCGGCTGCAATCTGGCCACTTCCCTGGACAGCGGGCGGTGCGCGCCGTCGCTGGCGCCCCTGGTGCGTGGCTTGGAGCAGATCCAGGTCAACCTGCGTGCCGTGGTGGGCGATGTGCGCACCGAGATTGCAGGCTTTTTGCGGTCGGCCGAAGAAATCGCCCAGGGCGGGCACGATCTTTACCAGCGCACCGAGGCGCAGGCCGCCAACCTGCAGGAAACCGCCGCCGCAATGGAGGAACTGTCCAGCACCGTGCGGCAAACCGCCGACACATCCGGCGCGGTGGCCAAGGACAGCACCCACAGCGCCGCAGTGGCGCGCGCTGGCGGCGCGGCGGTGCAGCAGGTGGGCCAGGCCATGCATGCCATCGAGCAGTCGTCGCGCAAGGTGGGCGAGATTGTCTCGGTGATCGAGGGCATTGCCTTTCAAACCAATCTGCTGGCGCTCAACGCCGCCGTGGAAGCGGCCCGCGCCGGCGAGCAGGGGCGGGGCTTTGCCGTGGTGGCCGGTGAGGTGCGCGCCCTGGCGCAGCGCAGCGCGGGCGCGGCCAAGGAGATCCGGGCGCTGATCGGCACCTCGGTGTCGCAGGTGGCTGATGGCTCGCGCCAGATGGACCAGGCGGGCCAGACGATTGCCGACGTGGTGTCGTCGGTGTCCCGCGTGAGCGACCTGGTGCGCGAGATCAGCCAGGCCACGGCCGAACAGTCGATCGGCATCGGCCAGGTGAACGAGGCTGTCACGCAACTGGAAACCGTGACGCAGCAGAACGCAGCGCTGGTCGAGGAAACGGCCGCTTCAGCCCAGGCGCTCAAGGGTAACGCGGTGTCCTTGTCGCGCTCGGTAGAGGTGTTTCGCCTGCGGTGATGCCGTGCCAGCGCGGCACGCCGGGCGCTTTTACTGCCGTGCCGTGCGCGTGTTGGCGGGCAGCTGCTGGGGGTGGCTGGTGCGCAGCGGGTTGATGTCAAGCCCGCCGCGGCGGGTGTAGCGCGCATACACCGTGAGCTTGATGGGGCGGCAGCGCGTCCACACGTCCATGAAGATGCGCTCCACGCATTGCTCGTGGAATTCGTTGTGGTTGCGAAAGCTCACGATGTATTGCAGCAGCCCTTCCTGGTCGATCTGCGGGCCGCTGTAGGCAATCTGCACGCTGCCCCAGTCGGGCTGGCCCGTGACCAGGCAGTTGCTCTTGAGCAGGTTGCTGGTCAGCACCTCGGACACGGGCGCTTCGCCAAACGCGGCGGTCAGCAGCTCGGGCGCGGGCTGGTAGCGCGTGCATTCCACATCCAGCCGGTCCAGGCTCAGGCCGTCGAGTTCGTGCACCGGCTCGCGGTCAAACAGCTCGGGCAGCAGCAGTTTCACGCCCACGGTGGCGGGGTGTTCGGCACCGCGCCACACGGCCTCGCTGATGTCGGCGCGGATGCGCGCCTGCACCTCGGCGGCGTCGGCAAAGCGTGTGTTGTTGAAACTGTTGAGGTAGAGCTTGAACGACTTGCTCTCGACGATGTTGGGTGTTTCGCAGGGCACGGTGATGTGCGCCAGCGCCACCTGCGGCTTGCCGCGTGCATTCAGCCACGACAGCTCGAACGCCGTCCACAGGTCGGCCCCGAAGAAGGGGGCCGCGCCCGCAATGCCGATCTCGGCGCGCTTGCCCGCGCGCGGGATGGGAAACAGCAGCGATGCATCGTACTGGCCGATATAGGCCGACGCCTTGCCGAGTTGGGATTGTTCCGGCGTGGTCATGGTCTGTCCTTTTACTATTGAATTAATAGCTTCTTGCGCTTTATCTATAAGCGCTAGAGCCTGTTTTTACTTGAATTCATGCGCGCGCAACCACTTGGTGGCGATCCACTTGTCGCCGGCGATCACCGGCGCGCCGCCATGCAGCGTGCCGGTGGACGGGGCGGGGCGCGCATAGCTGAAGAACACGGCGTTGCCGCGCTGCGGTGCCACTTCGATCTGCGCCTGCGGAAAGACGGTGCCACCGCCTTTTTCGGGCGTGTTCAGGTACATCACCAGCGTGCCCACGCGCTGCCCGCCGTGCTGCACGATGGTGGGCGTGCCGGGCTCGGCGGGGTCGAAGTAGTCGTAATGCGGCTTGTATTCGGCCCCGGGGCGGTAGTGCAGCACCTGCAGGCCTTCGCCGTTTTCGATGGGCCAGTTCAGCAGGCAGGCAATGCGTTCTTCGATGCGCTGGACCAGCGGGCTTTCGCCGCGCTGAAAGAACATGCCGTCACTGGTGCGGTGGTCATTGATTTCCTCGCCACCCGTCTGCGTGGACACCGTGAGCGAGCGCGCCATGCGGGTGGCCGCGGCGGCGATCAAGGCATCGCATTCGTCGGGGGACAGCAGGTTGCCAAACACCACCAGGCGCGGCTGGGCCATGCTCAGCAGCACGTTCACGGTGCGGTCGCCGCAATCCACCTGGGCAGGGGATTCATGGAGCCGTGGCTCGGGCACCGGCACGGCGGCCGGCTGGCGCTGCGGCACAGCCCTTTCGTCGAGATGATCCTGCAGCGTGATGTGCAGCGCATCGGCCGCCAACTGTGCATCCCAGCCCGCGTCGCGCATGGATTGCAGCACCACGGTTTTTGTGAAGCCGGCCTGGGCCTGCTCGATGAGCCAGCGGCGCAGCTCGGGCGTGATGGTCTGGCGCGCGGCGCTGCTGTGCTGGGTGCTTGCAGTGGTGTTGTCCGCAGGCGGGTCAGAGCGCGATGCCATGGCAGTCCTTCAACGTGGGCGGGGTGTTTTTCGGCTTTACGCTGTGGGTGTTTTGCGCCGGAAAACCAGGCGCTCGGGCTCGGAGGATGCCGGGGCAAAGGCGTAGCCTTCCAGATCAAAGGCTTCGAGCTGGTGGGGCGTGGCAATGCGGTGGGTGATGGCGTAGCGCGCCATCAGCCCGCGCGCGCGCTTGGCGTGAAAGCTGATGATCTTGTAGGCGCCGCCTTTCCAGTCCTCGAACACGCATTCAATGACGCGCGCCTTGAGGGCTTTGCAGTCCACCGCCTTGAAATATTCCTGCGACGCCAGGTTGACCACCACCGGCGTGGTGTCGGCGCGCAGGCAGGTGTTGAGGTGCTCGGCAATCTGGCGGCCCCAGAACTGGTAAAGGTTGCTGCCCGCAGCGGTGGCCAGGCGCGTGCCCATCTCCAGGCGGTAGGGCTGCATGCGGTCGAGCGGACGCAAGACGCCGTACAGGCCGCTAAGGATGGCCAGGTGCTGCTGCGCCCACTGCAGATCGTCGCCGGAAAGCGTCTGCGCCTGCAGGCCTTCGTACACGTCGCCGTTGAAGGCCAGCACGGCCTGGCGCGAATTGGCGGCGGTGAACTGGGGTTGCCAGACCTGGTAGCGCGCCACGTTCAGGGCGGCGAGCTTGTCGCTCAGGCCCATCAGCGAGGCGATGTCCTGGGGGGATTTGTCGCGCAGCACCTCGATCAGCTGCGTGGACTGCGGCACGAACTGCGGCAGGGTGTGCGGCAACCCCTCGGGCAGGGGCGTTTCGTAGTCGAGTGATTTGGCGGGAGACAGCAGGAACAGCATGGTGAGGGCGTGGTGGTCCGGGGATCTCAAAGGGCAATGACGAAGGGTAATTCAGTCCGCAAGACGGGAGCGGTCAGTGCCCCAAGAAGCCCCAATGAAAGAAGGCGGCCTGGGCCGCCTTCTTGGTTGCTGCATCAGGCAGCAGGGGGCTGCTCAAACGGCAGCGTCATGGCCGACAGGTCGCGGCGGGTTTCCACCAGCACCAGCGGGCCTTCGTCCAGCACCACGGCGGGCGGACGCTCGCGCGGCACGCGGATGGGTTGCGGCTCGGCGGCGATCGCGGCCTGCACGGCGGCGATTTTCTCTGCATCCGAATTCACCCATTGCAGGCCCGACGCAGCGGCCACCTGCTGCAAGTCATCCAGCGGCAGCGTGAAGCCCTGGACGCGGGGCATGCCCTGTGCGGCAGGCGCTGCGGCAGGTGCCGGTGCCGCCACGGGTGCGGCCTTTGGAGCCACAGCCACGGGCGCAGCGGCCACGGGTGCCGGTGCTGCAACTGGCGCAGGCGCAGGGGCCGTGGCTTGCACCACGGTTTCGGCGTGGGCCTGCTCGGGTGCCGGTGTGGGCGCCGCGACCGGGGTGGCTGCGGGCACGGGAGCCGGGGCAGGTGCAGAGGTAGATGCCGTGGGGGCCGCGTTGAAGTAGCTGCGGCGTGCGGGCTCTTCCTGGCCATCGGCCACTGGCGCGGCCACCGGGGCCGTGGCGTCGAACTCCATCATCGTGGGTGCGGCGGGTTCCACTGCGCCGCGGGGGGCGCGTTCACCGCGCTCGCGCCGGTCGCGGCCATAACGGTCGCGTGAACGGCGCTCACGGCGCTCATCGCTGGCCGGCGCGGTGTCGTTGACGGTCAGGTCCAGGTCGGGCAGCGATGCCAGCGGGGCTGTGTCCGCAAAGTCGGCGGCGGGGGCGCCGGTGTCTTGCGGGGCTTCTGCTGCGCGCGGTGGGCGTTCGCCGCGCTCTGGGCGCTCGCCACGTTCACGGCGACCCTGGCCTTCGCCGCGGTCACGGCGGGGGCCGCGTTCGCTGCGCGGCTGGGCGCCAGCCGCCTCGGCACCATGGCCGTTCGGGCCGACCACTTGCGCCTGGATGGCGGTCTGGGCGGCGGCGTTGTCGGTGTCGGCGCCGGCAGCGTTGTTGCGGGGCTCGGCATCGCGGCGGCTACGGCCGCTTTCGCGGCCTTCGCGGCCGTTGCGGCCTTCGCCTTCGCCACGGGGCGCACGGCCTTCGCCATCGCGCGGGGTGCGGCCTTCCGCGTCACGCGGTGCCCGGCTTTCGCCGTCGCGTGGGGCACGGCCTTCGGTCGGGCGCTCGCCACGGCGGCCACGGCCTTCGCCGGTGCCTTCGCGGTTGGCATCACGGGCGCCGCCTTCGCGGTTGCCGTCGCGGCCGGCGCTGCGTTCACCGCGCTCACCACGGCGGCCACGGCCTTCGCCATTGCGGCCATCGCGGCGGGGTTCACCGCGCGTGCCGGCTTCGGCGGGCGCTGCGGCAGGTGCGGGGGCGGCAGCCGGCGCGGATGCCGGCGTGTCACCCCAGCCAAACAGGCGCTTGAGCCAGCCGAAGAAACCTGGTTCCTGCGGCGCGGCCGGGGCACGGGGTGCTGCAGGAGCTGCCGGTGCGGCGGCTTGCGCAGGGGCCGCAGCCGCAGGGCGCTGGCCCGCGCGCGGTGGGCGTGCAGCGCCTTCGGGGCGCGGTTCGGCGATGGGCGCGGGTGCATCGGGCAGCACACCCTTGATCACCGGCGTTTGCTTGTTGGTGGGCTCTTGCGAGCGGCGCGTCACGGCCGTGGGGTCTTCCACTTCCTCGGCGAGCTTGTAGCTGGCTTCGATGTGATCGAGGCGCGGGTCGTCGTGCTTGAGGCGTTCCAGGCGGTAGTTGGGGGTTTCCAGCGTCTTGTTGGGCACCATCAGCACGGCCACGCGCTGCTTGAGTTCGATCTTGGCGATTTCGGTGCGCTTTTCGTTGAGCAGGAAACTGGCCACTTCCACCGGCACCTGGCAGTGCACAGCGGCCGTGTTGTCCTTCATCGATTCTTCCTGAATGATGCGCAGGATCTGCAGGGCCGACGATTCGGTGTCGCGGATGTGGCCCGAGCCGCCGCAGCGGGGGCAGGGGATGGACGAGCCTTCGCTCAAGGCGGGCTTGAGGCGCTGGCGGCTCATTTCCATGAGACCGAACTTGCTGATGGTGCCGAACTGCACGCGGGCGCGGTCCTGGCGCAGCGCGTCGCGCAGGCGGTTTTCCACTTCGCGGCGGTTCTTGCTCTCATCCATGTCGATGAAGTCGATCACGATCAGGCCGCCCAGGTCGCGCAGGCGCATCTGGCGGGCCACCTCGTCGGCGGCTTCCAGGTTCGTGCGCGTGGCGGTTTCCTCGATGTCGCCGCCCTTGATGGCGCGGGCCGAGTTCACGTCCACGCTCACCAGCGCTTCGGTGTGGTCGATCACGATGGCGCCGCCCGAGGGCAGCTGCACGGTGCGGGCGTAGGCCGACTCGATCTGGTGCTCGATCTGGAAGCGGCTGAACAGGGCGGCGTCATCGCGGTAGCGCTTGACGCGGGCGGCATGCTCGGGCATGACGTGCGCCATGAACTGCTGCGCCTGTTCGTAGATGTCGTCGGTATCGATGAGGATGTCACCGATGTCGTTGTTGAAGTAGTCGCGGATCGCGCGGATCACCAGGCTCGATTCCTGGTAGATCAGGAAGGCGCCCTTGCCACCCTTGGCGGCGCCGTCGATGGCGTTCCACAATTTCAGCAGGTAGTTCAGGTCCCACTGCAGCTCGGGCGCGCTGCGGCCGATGCCGGCCGTGCGCGCGATGATGGACATGCCGTTGGGGTATTCCAGCTGGTCCATCGCCTCCTTGAGCTCGGCGCGGTCCTCGCCCTCGATGCGGCGCGAAACGCCACCGCCACGGGGGTTGTTGGGCATCAGCACCACATAGCGGCCAGCCAGCGAGACGAAGGTGGTCAGGGCAGCGCCCTTGTTGCCGCGTTCTTCCTTTTCGACCTGGACCAGCAACTCCTGGCCTTCCTTGATCACTTCATTGATGCGCGCCTGGCTGGGCGAGACACCGGGGGCGAAGTAGCTGCGCGAGATTTCCTTGAACGGCAGGAAGCCGTGGCGGTCTTCGCCGTAATCCACAAAACAGGCTTCCAGCGAGGGCTCGACGCGCGTGACGACGGCCTTGTAGATATTGCCCTTGCGCTGTTCGCGCCCTTCGATTTCGATTTCGTAGTCGAGGAGCTTTTGTCCGTCGACGATGGCCAGGCGGCGTTCTTCGGGCTGCGTGGCGTTGATGAGCATCCGCTTCATGATGCGATTCCTTTGCGTGTTTTGCGGTGGGCAGCGGCGCAGCCCACCTAACCAACAGGGGAGGGCTGCGCGGGCTGCCACCCGCCGTTCCAAACCAATACAACAAGCTCTACAGGAGCTGTGAATGCCTGGACTGACGCATCGAAACGAAGGGAATTGCCGGAGATGCCAAAAACCTGCGGCGCACTAGCGCAGCAGGTAAAGGCCGGGGCGCGTGGAAGGGGGCGAGTGAGAGTGGCGCAGTTTTGCTACCAAAAGGGTAGCTGGTTGCGCTTGCTGAGTGGACGCTGGGGCCGAATTGGAGCATGCAGCCGGGGGCATCAGCCACCGCCACAAGGTCACCATCCAATTCATCAACAACCACATGCTCGCTTCGATCCGCTGGCAGACTGCGCCCGGGTGGGGCGAATCTGCCAGCTTGGGGGATTCCGTATCAGTGTTTCAATTTGTCAGCCCGCCGCACGTCGCACAGGCCATTGCAGGCATCTGGCCTGCAATCTGCATGTACGACGCCCGCTGGCATCGACCTGCCTGCGCCAATGCAAGGGCTGTGTGGACTAAACTCCAGACAAATCAACCACTTACATCACAACGCGCAGGTGAAACACATTATAGGGGCCAAACCGCCATCCGACCGTCTCCCGGTCGCTTCCGCTCCCGCAGCGCGCCTGGTGGAGGTCGACGAAGACTCCGCCGGCCAGCGCCTGGACAACTTTTTGATACGCCAGCTCAAGGGCGTGCCCAAAACCCATGTCTATCGCATCATCCGCAGCGGCGAGGTGCGCATCAACAAAGGCCGGGTCAACGCAGACACCCGTGTGGCGGCGGGCGATGTGGTGCGCCTGCCTCCCGTGCGCATTTCCGACAAGGTGGCCGAGAAGGCCGAACGGCCCGCACCAGCGCGCGAATTTCCCATCCTGCTCGAAGACGAGCACCTGATCGCCCTGGACAAACCCGCTGGCGTGGCGGTGCACGGTGGCAGCGGGGTGAGCTTTGGCGTGATCGAGCAACTGCGCCAGGCGCGGCCGCAGGCCCGGTTCCTGGAACTCGTGCACCGGCTGGACCGCGAAACCTCGGGCATCCTGCTGGTGGCCAAGAAGCGGTCGGCGCTCACGCACTTGCAAGACCAGTTCCGTGAACGCGAAACCGGCAAAACCTATCTGGCGCTGGTGACGGGCGCCTGGCCCGCCAACAAGAAGGTGATCGACCTGCCGCTGCACAAATACCTGCAGGCGGGGCCGGAAGGCACCGCCGGTGCTGGCGAGCGCCGCGTGCGCGTGACCACCGCCGACGACCCGGACGGCATGCGCTCCATCACGCTGGTCAAGGTGCGGCAGTTGCTGCCCGCGCGTGCGGCGCAAGGCCTGCCCGCCATGAGCCTGTTGGAGGTGACCATCAAGACCGGCCGCACGCACCAGATCCGTGTGCACCTGGCCAGCCAGGGCCACCCCATCGTGGGGGACGACAAATATGGCGACTTCGATCTCAACAAACGCCTGCAGAAGCTGGGGATGCGGCGCATGTTCCTGCATGCCTGGCGGTTACAGTTCACGCACCCGGCCAGCGGCGAACGCGTGCAACTGAACGCTGAACTGCCGCCGGAGCTTGTCGATTTCATTCCAACCGCCTGATTGCCCCATGCGCCCCACCGCCCGCCCGCGCCGCTTTGACCTGATCGCCTTTGACTGGGACGGCACCCTGTTCGACTCCACGGCCATCATCGTGCGCAGCATCCAGGAGGCGGTGCGCGACGTGGGCGGCACCGTGCCCACCGACCAGGCCGCCGCCTATGTGATCGGCATGGCGCTCACCCAGGCGCTGGCCCATGCGGCGCCCGATGTGCCGCCTGAAAAATACCCCGAGCTGAACAACCGCTACCGTTTCCACTATTTGCAGCACCAGGATGACCTGAGCCTGTTTGCCGGCGTGCTGCCCCTGCTGGCCGACCTGCGGGCGCAAGGCCACCTGCTGGCCGTGGCCACCGGCAAAAGCCGCCGGGGCCTGGACGAGGCGCTGCACTCGGTGCAGCTCAAGGGCGTTTTCGACAGCTCCCGCACCGCCGACGAAACCGCTGGCAAACCCCATCCGCTGATGCTGCAGGAACTGATGGCCGAATTGGATGTGGCGCCCGAGCGCCTGCTCATGGTTGGCGACACCACCCACGACCTGCAGATGGCGCTGTCGGCCGGTTGTGCCAGCGTGGGCGTGAGTTACGGCGCCCATGAACCTGAGGCCTTTGAAGCGCTGAACCCCTTGCATGTGGCCCATTCGGTGCGCGATTTGCACGACTGGCTGCTGTCCCATGCCTGATTGGCGCGCCCTTGCATCGCTGGTGCCTGTTCGCCCATGACCACCACCGATTCCATCGCCATTGCGCTGTGCCGCAGCGCCGATCTGCAGGAGCGCCACCTGGCCGTGCCCTTTGACGTGGTGTATGCCGGGCAGACCTGCCGGGCCTTTGCCATCCGCTTCGAGGGGCGGCCCCACGCCTTTCTGAACCGGTGCACCCATGTGGCCATGGAGATGGACTACCAGCCCGACCGTTTTTTCGATGACACCGGCCAGTGGCTGCTCTGCGCCACCCACGGCGCGGCCTACCGGCCAGACACCGGCGCGTGCGTGGGCGGCCCCTGCCGCGGCGGGCTGGTGAAAATTGCCCTGTCCGAAGTGGACGGGGTGGTGCACTGGCATACTGCCTACAACCTGCAACCTGTTGAGTTCTGACCCATGACCGACCCCACCCGCACCGAGCCCACGGGTTCTGGGAAAAATCCACCGCAAGCGCCCGATCTGTGGGCGCAGCAAGCTACAAATTCGGGAGCAAAAGTGAGCGATTCATCGCGTGAACCCGGTTGGGAGCGCGCCACGCTGGAAAAGCTGGCGTTCTCGGTCCTCAATGAGCAGCGCAGTGCCCGCCGCTGGAAGATCTTCTTTCGCCTGACCTGGCTGCTGGTGGCACTGCTGGTGGCCTGGGCGGCCCTGTACCAGAACACCAGCGGCACCAGCAAAACGGCGCCGCACACCGCAGTGGTGGACATCAAGGGCGAAATCGCCTCCGGCGCCGAAGCCAGCGCCGAGCTGGTGGTGGCGGCCATGCGCAGCGCCCTGGAGGACGAAGGCTCGCAGGCGCTGGTGCTGCTGATCAACTCCCCCGGCGGCAGCCCGGTGCAGGCCGGCATCATCAATGACGAAATCGTGCGCCTGAAGGCCAAGCACAACAAGCCCGTGTATGCGGTGGTGGAAGAGACCTGCGCCTCGGCCGCCTATTACATTGCCGCGGCGGCCGACGAAATCTTTGTGGACAAGGCCAGCATCGTGGGCAGCATTGGCGTGCTGATGGATGGTTTCGGCTTCACGGGCACCATGGAAAAACTGGGCGTGGAGCGCCGCCTGCTCACCGCCGGCGAGAACAAGGGCTTTCTTGACCCCTTCAGCCCACAGACGGAAAAACAGCGCGAATACGCCCTGACCATGCTCGATCAGATCCACCAGCAGTTCATTGGCGTGGTGAAGGCCGGGCGGGGCGACCGCTTGAAGCCCACGCCAGAAACCTTCAGCGGCCTGTTCTGGACGGGCCAGCAGGCCATCGAGATGGGCCTGGCCGACAAACTGGGCAGCCTCGACTTTGTGGCGCGCGAAGTGGTCAAGGCCGAAGACATCATCGACTACACGCGCCGCGAAAACGTGGCCGAACGCCTGGCCAAGCGTTTCGGCGCGGCGATGGGCGTGGGTGCGGCCAAGGCCCTGGCGGCCAGCGCAGCTCCGCAATTGCGTTGAATTTGCAGCCCCGGGGTTCTGGGCGGCAGATTCGATGGAATATTGAAGAAATTAGCCGATAGCGCTTATGCAGCAAGCGCTGATAGCTATCAATTAAATAGCTAAAACAGGGTTGCAACGCCTATCGGCCAAACGCAAACACCACCGGCGTGCGGTTGTCCGTGGGCACCGCCTGCTGGCGCCACTGGCGCACCAGCTGGCTGCGAATCTGCACCTGGGGCAAGGTCAGCCCCCCCGCCAATGCCAGCCGCGTGTGGGGCTGCAGCGTCTGCACCAGGGCCTGCCACAGCGCTGCGTTGCGGTAGGGCGTTTCAATAAAGAGCTGGGTTTGCCCTGTCTTGAGCGCCAGCGATTCCAGCTCGCGGATGCGCTGGGTGCGCTCCTGCGCGTCTTGCGGCAGGTAGCCGGTGAAGGCGAAGTTCTGGCCATTGAGGCCGCTGGCGGCCAGCGCCAGCAGCAGCGAGACGGGGCCCACCAACGGCACTACCGGAATGCCGAGGTCGTGCGCGGCGCGCACCACAGACGAGCCCGGGTCGGCCACGGCGGGCATGCCGGCTTCGCTGATCAGGCCCATGTCGTGCCCCAACAGGGCGGCGGCCAGCAGCGGGCGGGCGTCGAATGGGGCCGATCCCTTGTCGCCGTGGTCGCCTTTCTTGTGCACCTCGCGTGGTAGCTCGGTGATGGTTTGTTGCTGCAGCGATGCGGCCAGCGGGTGCAGGGGCTCGATGCGCTTGAGGTAGGCGCGCGTGCTCTTGGCGTTCTCGCAGATCCAGTGCGACAGGCGGGCGGCCGTTTTCAATGTGCCGTCGGGCAGTGCGTCCTGCAGCGGCACCTGGGTGTCGCAGCCAAAGTCGAGCGGCGCGGGCACCAGGTACAGCGTGCCGTTGACGGCGGTGTTGCCGGGCGCGTCCAGCGGGGTGGCGGGGCGTGTGCTCATGGCAAAACCATCCCGGCGGCGCGCAGCATGCGGCAGGTGCGGATCAGCGGCAGGCCAATCAGGGCGGTGGGGTCGTCGCTGTGGATGGCATCGAGCAGTGCAATGCCCAGGCCTTCGCTTTTGGCGCTGCCCGCGCAATCGTAGGGTTCTTCGGCGCGCAGATAGCGTTCGATTTCTTCGTCGGTCAGCATGCGAAAGCGCACCTCGACCGGCGCCAGATCCACCTGCTCGAACCCCGTGGCGGCACAGACCACCGCCACCGCCGTCTGAAAGACCACGGTCTGGCCGCGCATCTGGCGCAACTGGACCACCGCGCGCTCGTGCGTGCCGGGCTTGCCCAGTGGCTGGCCGCCCAGGTCGGCCACCTGGTCCGAACCGATCACCACCGCTTGTGGGTGCTGGCGGGCCACAGCGTGGGCCTTGGCCAGGGCCAGGCGCAGGGCCAGGGCGCGGGGCGTTTCTGCCGCGAGCGGGGTTTCGTCAACCTCTGGGGCTGCCACCGCGAAAGGCAGGTTCAGCCGCGACAGCAGTTCGTGGCGGTAACGCGAAGTGGAGCCCAATACCAGGGGGCGTTGCGGGTGGGAAGATGGATGCATCGGCCGATTCTCTTACACTGCCGCCATGACCAAGGAATTCTCCCCCGATCGGCTCGACGTCAAGGCTTTTGCGCAGGCGGGCGGGCAGCTGTCCGGGCATGACTCGCTGCTGAAATACGAGCGCTTGTCCCAGGAGGCCAAGAGCCTGCATCCCGATCTGCGCGTGGACTGGACGGCCACGGGTGAAGTACGCACTGCGCTGGGCGGCATTGGGCAGGTGTGGCTGCATGTGCAAGCGCAGGCCACCTTTCCCATGGAATGCCAGCGCTGCCTGACACCGGTGGATGTGCCGTTGGCCGTGGAGCGGTCTTTCCGTTTTGTGGCCGATGAAGCCACGGCCGAGGCGCTCGACGATGAGAGCGAGGAAGATCTGCTGGCCCTGAGCCGCGAGTTCGATCTGTCCGAACTGATCGAGGATGAGTTGCTGATGGCCCTGCCTGTGGTGCCCCGCCACGATGAGTGCCCCACCGCCGTGCCGCTGGCCTCCAGCGACGACGATTTCGAGGCCGCCAGTGCCGAAAAGCCCAACCCCTTTGCTGCGCTGGCCAGCCTGCGCAAAGAAGAAAAGGGACAGTAATTGGCGTTTGGGATATAATCGAGGGCTTCACGCGAATCCCCTCGTGTCTTTAATGGGCTGATCGCGTTTTTACCAACCCTATTCAAGACCAGGAGCCATCATGGCCGTTCAGCAAAACAAAAAGTCCCCTTCCAAGCGCGGCATGCACCGCTCGCACAATGCCCTGAACGTGCCGGGCATTGCCGTGGAGCCCACCACCGGTGAAACGCATCTGCGCCACCACATCAGCCCCAACGGTTTCTACCGTGGCCGCCAGGTGCTGAAAAACAAGTCTGAAGCCTGACTTTAGCCTCCTTCACAAGGCCCGTTGCTACTTTGGCTGTAGCGCGGGCCTTTGTTTTTGTTGCATTTATCTTTCGGTCCGCACTGCTGACCGGACAAGTCGCCCATGATCACACTGGCTGTTGACTGCATGGGGGGCGACCACGGCCCCCGCGTCACGCTCGCGGCGTGCCGTCAGTTCCTCGACAATCATCCCGATGCCCATCTGCTGCTGGTCGGCCTGAAGGACAGTCTGCAATCCTTCTCGCACGAGCGCGCCACCGTGGTGCCGGCCACCGAAGTGGTCGCCATGGACGACCCGGTGGAGATTGCCCTGCGCCGCAAGAAGGACTCGTCCATGCGCGTTGCCATCCAGCAGGTCAAGGATGGCACGGCTGCCGCGGCGGTTTCCGCCGGCAATACGGGTGCCCTGATGGCCATTGCCCGCTATATCCTCAAGACGCTCGATGGCATTGACCGTCCGGCCATTGCCACCCAGATGCCCAACGCCCAGGGAGGCGCCACCACCGTGCTTGATCTGGGTGCCAATGTGGACTGCTCGGCCGAGCATTTGCTGCAGTTTGCCGTCATGGGCTCGGCGCTCGTGTCGGTGCTCAAGGGTGTTGAAGAGCCCACCGTAGGCTTGCTCAATATTGGTGAAGAAATCATCAAAGGCAGTGAAGTCATCAAAAAAGCGGGCGAACTCCTGCGATCTGCTGCGAATTCTGGTGATCTGAATTTTTACGGCAATGTCGAAGGCAATGACATCTTCAAAGGCACTGTGGACATCGTGGTGTGTGACGGTTTTGTGGGCAATGTCGCATTGAAGGCCAGCGAAGGCGTGGCATCCATGGTGGTGGGCGGGCTCAAGCGCGAGTTTTCACGCAACATCTTCACCAAGGCTGCTGCCATCTTTGCCTATCCGGTTCTTAAAGCGCTCATGAATCGCATGGACTACCGGCGTTACAACGGCGCGGCGCTGTTGGGTCTGCGCGGCCTGGTGTTCAAGAGCCACGGTTCGGCTGACATCATGGCCTTCGAGCAGGCATTGAACCGGGCGTATGATGCAGCCCGCAACAACCTGCTCGATCGTGTCCGGACCCGGATTGCGCATGCGGCGCCCCTGCTGGTGCCTGCTGCGGCCCAGTCTGCGCCCGGTGCTTCAGCGACAACCCATTGATGAGACGCTATTCCCGCATTACCGGCACCGGCAGCTATCTGCCCCCTCGCCGGGTGACCAACGCCGATCTGGTGGCCGAACTGGCACAGAGCGGTATCGAAACCTCCGACGAATGGATCGTGGAGCGCACCGGAATCCGGGCGCGCCACTTTGCGGCGCCGGATGTGACTTGCAGCGACCTGGGCCTGGAGGCGGCCAAGAGGGCGCTGGAGGCCGCAGGCTGCCAGCCGCAAGACATCGACCTGATCATCGTCGCCACCTCCACGCCCGACATGGTGTTTCCTTCGGCGGCCTGCATCTTGCAGAACAAGTTGGGTGCCAATGGGTGCCCCGCGTTTGATGTGCAGGCCGTGTGCAGCGGCTTCGTCTATGCCCTCACGGTGGCCGATGCCATGATCCAGACCGGCACCGCCAAGCGCGCGCTGGTGGTGGGAGCCGAGGTCTTCAGCCGCATTCTGGATTTCAAGGACCGCACCACCTGTGTGCTGTTTGGCGATGGCGCGGGCGCGGTGGTGCTGGAAGCTTCGGACACGCCCGGCATCCTGGCCAGCGACCTGCATGCCGATGGCCGGTATGTCGATATTCTGTGTGTGCCGGGCAGTGTATCGGGCGGCGCGGTGCTGGGTGATCCCGTGCTCAAGATGGATGGCCAGGCCGTGTTCAAGCTGGCGGTGGGCGTGCTCGACAAAGCCGCCCGCGCCACGCTGGCCAAGGCCAACCTGACCGAGGCCGACATCGACTGGCTGGTCCCGCACCAGGCCAATATCCGCATCATGCAGAGCACCGCCAAAAAACTGAAGCTGTCCATGGACAAGGTGGTGGTCACGGTGGACCAGCATGGCAATACGTCGGCCGCGTCGATTCCGCTGGCGCTGGACCACGCGGTGCGCTCGGGCCAGGTCAAGAAGGGTGAAACCCTGCTGCTCGAAGGAGTCGGGGGTGGTTTCACCTGGGGTGCTGTGCTCCTGAAGTTATAGCTGCTAGCGCTTTCTGAATAAGCGCTACAGGTATATTTCTTATAAATTTTTGGTTTTATGAAATCCTTTGCATTTGTCTTTCCGGGGCAGGGCTCGCAATCGGTGGGCATGCTCGACGCCTGGGGCGATCACCCCGTCGTGGTCCAGACGCTTCAGGAAGCCTCTGACGCCCTGGGGGAGAACCTTGCCCGGTTGATCCAGGAAGGCCCCAAGGAGGCGCTGGCCCTGACGACCAACACCCAGCCGGTCATGCTGGTGGCCGGCGTTGCCGCATGGCGCGTCTGGCGCGCCGAAGGTGGCGCCCTGCCGCTGGCTGTGGCCGGGCATTCGCTGGGCGAGTATTCGGCGCTGGTGGCGGCGGGCGTGCTGACGCTGGCCCAGGCGGCACCGCTGGTGCGTCTGCGCGCCGCCGCCATGCAGGAGGCCGTGCCGGTGGGTACCGGGGCCATGGCGGCCATTCTGGGCATGGAGGCCTCGCGGGTTATTGCGGGCTGCGCCGAGGCGGCGGCTTCCTTTGGCGCGGGTTCGACCGAAGTGGTCGAGGCCGTGAATTTCAACGATCCAATACAGACCGTGATCGCCGGCACCAAGGCGGGCGTGGACAAGGCCTGCGAGTTACTGAAGGCGGCGGGTGCCAAGCGTGCGCTGCCGCTGCCCGTGTCGGCGCCGTTCCACTCGAGCCTGATGAAGCCTGCCGCAGAAAAACTGCGCGTGGCGCTGGCCGATGTGGCACTGGCTGCGCCGCAGATTCCAGTGCTCAACAACGTGGACGTGGCCGTGCAGCAGGACGCCGACGCCATTCGGGACGCGTTGTACCGCCAGGCCTTTGGCCCGGTGCGCTGGGTCGAGTGCGTGCAGGCGCTCAAGGCGCGCGGCATCACCCATCTCATTGAATGCGGCCCCGGCAAAGTGCTGGCGGGCCTGACCCGGCGCATCGACCCCGAACTGGTCGGCGCCGCACTGTTTGACCCGGCCACACTGGCCGAAACCCGGGAGTTGTTGGCATGACGCAATCTGCATCTGAAGCGCAAGTGGCGCTGGTCACCGGCGCATCGCGCGGCATTGGCGCGGCGATTGCCCTGGAGCTGGCCGTGCGCGGCTACCAGGTGGTGGGCACCGCCACCACGGACGAGGGCGCAGAACGCATCAGCCAGGCGCTGTCGGCCTATCCGGGCTGCCGGGGCGCCAACCTGAACGTCAACGATGGCGCGGCCATCGAGGCGCTGATGGACTCCATCGTCAAGCAGCAAGGCGGTTTGCATGTGCTGGTGAACAATGCCGGCATCACGCGCGACACGCTGGCCATGCGCATGAAGGACGAGGACTGGGATTCCGTGCTGGACACCAATCTCAAGGCCGTTTTCCGCGTGAGCCGTGCGGCGATTCGTCCGATGATGAAGCAACGCTTTGGGCGCATCATCAGCATCACGAGCGTGGTGGGCGCATCGGGCAACGCAGGGCAGGCTAACTATGCGGCCGCCAAGGCCGGTGTGGCCGGCATGACGCGTGCACTGGCCCGCGAGCTGGGCAGCCGCAGCATCACGGTCAATTGCGTGGCACCCGGATTCATTGAAACCGACATGACGGCCAACCTGCCCGAAGAGCAGCAAAAAGCCCTGCAAGCGCAGATCGCCCTGGGCCATCTGGGCAAGCCAGCCGACATCGCCCATGCGGTGGCCTACCTGGCATCGCGCGAGGCGGGCTATGTGACGGGGCAGGAATTGCACGTCAATGGCGGCATGTACATGTAATTGTTGAGAGTTAACGTCGGTTCATCCGTGCGACGGGTCGGCTTGGGGGCTTTCCTCAAGCGGCTAGAATCGCGGATTCATTCACAACCCCCAGAGGGAAACCATGAGCGATATCGAAGCACGCGTCAAAAAAATCATTGCTGAGCAACTCGGCGTTGAAGAGTCCCAGGTCACCAACGAAAAAGCCTTTGTGGCCGACCTCGGCGCTGATTCGTTGGATACCGTCGAACTCGTGATGGCACTCGAAGACGAATTCGGCATCGAAATTCCTGACGAAGACGCAGAGAAGATCACGACGGTGCAAAACGCCATCGACTACGCCAACACCCACCAGAAAGCCTGAGCGGGCGTCCTACGCCTGACTTGAGCGATCAGCAGAAGGTTTTTACGCATGAGCCGTCGTCGCGTTGTCGTGACCGGCCTGGGGTGTGTCAGTCCCGTGGGTAACACGGTGGCGGATTCCTGGGCCAATGTCCTGGCCGGTAAGTCCGGCATTGATCTCATCACCAAGTTCGACACGTCGAACTTTTCCTGCAAGATTGCAGGCGAGGTCAAGGGATTTGATCTGGAGTCGTACATCAGCGCCAAGGATGCGCGCGCGATGGACACTTTCATCCATTTCGGCATCGCTGCGGCGGCCCAGGCTGTGCAGGACGCAGGCTTGCCCACGGGGGACGCACTGCACGATGACCTGGCAACGCGCATTGCCTGTGTGATCGGTTCCGGAATTGGCGGCTTGCCGCTGATCGAGAACACACACGCCGAGTTGACCGCCCGAGGTCCTCGGCGTATCACTCCTTTTTTCGTGCCCGCTTCCATCATCAACATGGTGGCAGGGCATGTTTCCATGCGATTCGGCTTCAAGGGGCCCAACCTTTCGGTGGTGACCGCCTGCACCACGGGCTTGCACTGCATTGGCCAGGCTGGTCGCATGATTGAATACGGCGATGCCGACGTGGCCGTGGCCGGCGGCACCGAGTCCACTGTGTCGCCCCTGGGCGTGGGTGGCTTTGCCGCCATGCGTGCACTGTCCACACGCAACGACGACCCCCAAACGGCTTCCCGCCCCTGGGACAAAGACCGTGATGGCTTTGTGCTGGGCGAGGGCGCTGGCGTCATGGTGCTCGAAGAGTACGAACACGCCAAGGCGCGCGGTGCCAAGATTTACGCCGAACTGACCGGCTTTGGCATGAGTGCCGATGCTGGCCACATGACCGCTCCCAACATGGACGGCCCCCGCCGCGCCATGCTGAGCGCCATGCACAACGCGGGCATCAACGCCGACCAGGTGGACTATCTCAATGCCCACGGCACATCCACTCCGCTGGGCGACCTGAACGAGACCAACGCCATCAAGGCGGCATTGGGCGCGCATGCCTACAAGACCGTGGTGAGCTCCACCAAGTCCATGACGGGTCACCTGCTCGGTGGCGCTGGCGGTATTGAAAGCGTGTTCACGGTGCTGGCTCTGCACCACCAGAAGGTGCCGCCCACCATTAATATCTTCAACCAGGACCCCGAGTGTGACCTGGACTACTGCGCCAACACGGCGCGTGATATGCCCATCAACGTGGCCGTCAAAAACAACTTCGGCTTTGGTGGCACCAACGGCACGCTGGTCTTCAAGCGGATCTGATGCGCTTGCTGTCACCAGGCCCTGTTGGTGACAGCCTGGGAGACGGCGTTCTACCATGCAGCGGCCTGTTCAGCGGGTTTGGCCGTCCGTGTGCGGCTGTCTGTTCTCGCTTGGTGGAGTAGCGAATGGCGCTGACCACGCGACGCGTTTCTCGCCATTTCTCCGCACCGCCTGTGCGTTATCCCGTGGGGCCGGGTTCGGTACTGCGTTGGGGCTTGCTAATCCTGCTCGGTACTGGCGGCGCTGTGTTGGTTTTCTGGCTCTTGCAGGGGGCCGGCGATTCGGCGATGCGACTGTTCGTTGCCATGCTGGTCTGGTCCGTTGCCGCGTCTGCGGTATGGCATTTCTGGCGGAAGCGGATCCGTGGGCTGCTGCAGTGGGACGGAGTGCACTGGCGTCTGGAAATCGACCAGCTTGGCCGGTCGGCGCATTCCTTCGAAGGAACCCTGTGGGTGCGGCTGGACCTTCAAAATCACCTCTGGGTTTGTCTGGATGGGCAAGACGGGCGCCACGCCTGGTTGTGGCTGGAGCGCCAAGGCGCGCCAGAACGCTGGGGCGATCTGCGGCGTGCTGTATATTCGCGCCCCAGGCCGGGGGGCTCCCGCGCAGACGAACCCGCAGCGGTGCACCGCCCGCAGGCGTGATTTCAAAGTGACAATGACCGCAACTCCCCCCGCAACTCCCTTAGACAGCGACCTCCAACTGGTGGAGCGCACGGTGGCGGGTGACCAGCGCGCCTACGAATTGCTGGTCATCAAATACCAGAGGCGCATAGAGCGCCTGATTGGCCGCATGGTGCGAGACACGGACCTCGTGCCCGACATTGCGCAGGAAACCTTTATTCGCGCCTACCGGGCGCTGCACCAGTTTCGGGGCGAAGCGCAGTTTTATACCTGGTTGTACCGGATTGCCGTGAACACGGCCAAAAAGGCGCTGATGGACATGAAGCGCAATCCCGTCATTTCAGAAAATGCCTTGCGCGGCAGTGATGAGGACGATGAAACTTCCCGCCTTGGACATGAACTAACTTCCGAAGAAACGCCCGAAACCGTTCTTGCAGCCCGTGAAATTGCCGAGGCCGTGAACGCGGCCATGGAGGCATTGCCGGACGATTTGCGGCAGGCGGTCACCTTGCGTGAGATCGAGGGATTGACTTACGAAGAGATTGCCACTGCGATGGAGTGCCCCATCGGCACGGTGCGGTCACGGATTTTTCGGGCACGCGAGGCGATATCCGCGCGCGTGCGCCCGTTGCTGGAAAACCAGTCGGGCAAGCGGTGGTGAGTCAGATTTTTTGGAGGCCGCTCTTGGTTGCGGCCGCAGTGGCTGGATGAGATGGGGCGGGTGACGCTATGAACACAGATTTGATGCAACGCGAACAGTTGTCGGCCTTGGCCGACGGGCAATTGCAAGGCGACGAATGGGCGCAGGCCCTGCAGTTCGCTGCACAGGAAGACGGGCAAACTACCTGGCAGCTTTACCATTTGGTGGGTGATGTTCTGCGCTCGCCCGAGTTGGCCCAACACCAGCATGGCACGCGTTCCATGGTGATGCGTGTGCGGGAGCAATTGGCGCAAGAACCCCTGCACGGACGGCTGCCGGAAGGCGCACCCGTGGCGGCGCAGATCGAACGCCCAGAAGCAGCGGTTGCCGCCAATGCCGCGGTGTACCGTTGGAAGCTGGCGGCGGGATTCGCATCATTGGCCGCTGTGGCGGCCATTGGCTGGAGTTCTTTCGCGGGACTGCAAGGCGCGGGATCTCCCGGTGCTCCACTGGCCGTAGCGCCTGCGCCGGCCCAGCCGCCCGCCGCACCCGTGGTTGCCGCTGCGGGCAACGAGGGGCAGCAGGTCATGATTCGCGATCCGCGCCTGGACGAGCTTCTTGCCGCGCACAAGCAATTTGGAAGCACCTCTGCATTGCAGATGCCAGCAGGGTTTCTGCGCAATGCCACGTTCGAGAGGTCTGACCGCTGATGTCCTGACGGGCGATTCTGTCGGGAATGATGCATGGCGGCCGGTGCGCGCGATGCGCTGTGGTGGCCTGTTTCACGCTGTGGGCTGCGGTGCTGTGACTTGATCGCAGCACCACGTCGTGGCTGCACGGGTGATTGGCATGGGCCCCAAGTCAACGTGGGAAAAAAGAGCGCGCGTGGATCAGGGAACCAAGCCCCTGCGGTTTCCTTCACAGTCATACAACATCACATTTGTTTGTAACCAACACCACCATTCAAGAAGGGTCGATGATGCTCAGGATCGATTGGAAAAAACTGCAGTCCTATGCGCTGGCCAGCGCGCTGATGGGGGCGGCAAGTCTGTTGGCCGTGCCGCACGGCGCGGCCCTGGCGCAACCCGCTGTAGCGCGGGGCTTGCCCGACTTCACCGAACTGGTGGAGCAGGTGGGGCCGTCGGTGGTGAACATCCGCACCTCCGAAAAGGTGTCGGCCCGCACCAATACGAATGGCATGGACGAAGAAATGCTCGAGTTCTTCAAGCGTTTTGGCGTGCCCATTCCCAATATGCCCCGGCAACAAAGGCCCCAGCGGCCGCAGCCCGATGAAGAACAGCCGCGCGGCGTGGGCTCGGGATTCATCCTGACCGCCGACGGTTATGTGATGACCAATGCCCATGTTGTCGAGGGCGCTGACGAGGTCATCGTCACGTTGACGGACAAGCGCGAGTTCAAGGCCAAGATCGTGGGGGCCGACAAACGCACCGATGTGGCAGTGGTCAAGATCGACGCCACCGGGCTTCCCGCCGTGAAGGTGGGTGATGTCAGCCGCCTGAAGGTGGGCGAATGGGTGATGGCCATCGGTTCGCCGTTTGGCCTGGAGAGCACCGTCACGGCAGGGATCGTGAGCGCCAAGCAGCGCGACACGGGCGACTATCTGCCGTTCATCCAGACCGACGTGGCCATCAACCCCGGCAACTCGGGCGGGCCGTTGATCAACATGCGCGGTGAGGTGGTGGGCATCAACAGCCAGATCTATTCGCGGTCTGGCGGATTCATGGGCATCTCGTTTGCGATTCCCATGGACGAGGCCGTGCGGGTGAGCGAGCAGCTGCGCGCCACCGGCCGTGTGACCCGTGGGCGCATTGGCGTGCAGATTGGCCAGGTCACCAAGGAAGTTGCCGAATCCATTGGGCTGGGCAAGGCATCGGGCGCACTGGTGACCGGGGTGGAAGCGGGATCGCCGGCCGACAAGGCGGGCATCGAGGCGGGCGACATCATCACCCGTTTTGATGGCAAGGTGATCGACAAGCTGGCGGATCTTCCGCGCATGGTGGGCAGCACCAAGCCCGGCACCAAAAGCACGGTCACGGTGTTCCGTCGTGGCAGCGCCAAGGACCTGGGCATCACCATCGCGGAAATCGAGGGTGACAAGCCGGCGAGCAAGCCCGCAGAACGGGAAGAAAAGCCCAAGGCTTCCGCTGCTGCACAGTTGCTCGGGTTGTCGGTGAGTGCGTTGACCGATGCGCAAAAGAAAGCGTTGAAAATTCGCGGCGGCGTGGTGGTGAATGCGGCCACCGACGCCGCTGCCCGTGCCGGTCTGCGCGAAGGCGACATCCTCCTTTCCATCGCCAACACAGAAATCAGCGGGGTCCGGGATTTCGAAGCGGTGCTGGCCAAGGTGGACAAGAGCAAGCCCATCAATGTGTTGTTCCGGCGGGGCGAATGGGCCCAATACGCCTTGATCCGCCCTTCGAAGTGACCCCGCGTTGAGGCTTACGCCCCAGGTACATGGCGAAATCCCGGGTGTTTTCCCGGGGTTTCTTGTGCCTGGATGGCCACAGGCAGCGAGCAGATTTAAATTTCTTCGGGGAATTGGAAGTTGGCGTTCGCTCACTTGGTGAGTTGCTCATTCAGCATTCTGGA
Source organism: Acidovorax sp. T1 (assembly GCF_002176815.1). NCBI lineage: Bacteria > Pseudomonadati > Pseudomonadota > Betaproteobacteria > Burkholderiales > Comamonadaceae > Acidovorax > Acidovorax sp. T1. Next base: position 1,083,187 of record NZ_CP021648.1, read on the forward strand.
TAGAATACGAGCCTTTGTTCAACACATATCGACATAACAGTCGGCGTTGCGGCCGCATTGTGGAATGGGGCGTAGCCCATGCACAGCGGATCCACAGCGAGCGCACAAGTTGTTCATATGGTTGGGTGCCGATTGTGAATAAGCTGTGTGTAAAATGCTTGTTGCACTGCAGCAACGCGCTTCACTTGCGGGGTTGTGGCCCATTGGCGCAGGCTTTTTGCCTACAATGAACGCCCAACCTTCGCAGTTGCCAATGATTGTTGGTTCAGGGCGCGTCGCCATTCGACGCGCCCTTTTTTCTTGTCCGCGCCGTTTCAATTCAATTACTTGACGTTTTCCGTTGATGAAACACATTCGAAATTTTTCCATCATTGCGCACATCGACCATGGCAAATCGACGTTGGCTGATCGCTTGATCCAGCGGTGCGGCGGGCTTGCTGATCGCGATATGGAGGCGCAGGTGCTTGACTCGATGGACATCGAGAAAGAGCGTGGGATAACCATCAAGGCGCAGACCGCCGCGCTGCAATACAAGGCCCAGGATGGGCAGGTCTACAACCTCAACCTGATCGACACGCCCGGGCATGTGGACTTCTCGTATGAAGTGAGCCGTTCCCTGTCGGCCTGCGAAGGTGCGCTGCTGGTGGTCGATGCATCGCAAGGCGTGGAAGCGCAGACCGTGGCCAACTGCTACACCGCGCTCGACCTCGGGGTGGAAGTGGTTCCCGTGCTCAACAAGATGGATCTGCCCAACGCCGATCCCGACAACGCCAAGGCCGAAATCGAAGATGTGATCGGCATTGACGCGACCGATGCCATTCCCTGCTCTGCCAAGACTGGCATGGGCATTGACGAAATTCTTGAAGCCATCGTGGCCAAGGTGCCTGCGCCCAAGGGCAACCCGGATGGCCCGCTGCGCGCGATGATCATCGACAGCTGGTTCGACAGCTATGTGGGCGTGGTGATGCTGGTGCGCGTGGTCGATGGCCGCTTGCTCAAGGGCGAACGTTTCAAGATGATGGCCAGCGGCGCCGTGTACAACGCCGACAACCTGGGCGTGTTCACGCCCGCCAACGAGCCGCGCAACTCGCTCGATGCCGGCCAGGTGGGCTACATCATCGCCGGCATCAAGGAACTGCAGGCCGCCAAGGTCGGCGACACCATCACGCTTGAAAAGAAGCTGCCCAACAACGCGGGCCCCGCAACGCAAGCGCTGCCGGGCTTCAAGGAAATCCAGCCCCAGGTGTTTGCCGGGCTGTACCCCACCGAGGCCAGCGAATACGACTCGCTGCGCGATGCGCTCGAAAAGCTCAAGCTCAACGATGCATCGCTGCATTACGAGCCCGAGGTCAGCCAGGCGCTGGGTTTTGGTTTCCGCTGCGGCTTTCTGGGCCTGCTGCACATGGAAATCGTGCAGGAGCGGCTGGAGCGCGAGTTCGACCAGGACCTCATCACCACCGCGCCCAGCGTGGTCTACCAGGTGGTCCGGGCCGATGGCGAAGTCATCATGGTCGAGAACCCCTCCAAGATGCCCGACCAGGGGCGGCTGGAAGAAATCCGCGAGCCCATCGTCACGGTGCACCTGTACATGCCCCAGGACTACGTGGGCCCGGTGATGACGCTGGCCAACCAAAAGCGCGGTGTGCAGATGAACATGGCCTACCACGGCCGCCAGGTCATGCTGACCTATGAAATGCCGCTCGGAGAGATCGTGCTCGACTTCTTCGACAAGCTCAAATCCGTGTCGCGCGGTTATGCCTCCATGGACTATGAGTTCAAGGAATACCGCGCCTCCGACGTGGTGAAGGTCGACATCCTGCTCAATGGCGAGAAGGTGGACGCGCTGTCCATCATCGTGCACCGCTCGCAGTCGCAGTACCGCGGCCGCGCCGTGGTGGCCAAGATGCGCGAGATCATCAGCCGCCAGATGTACGACGTGGCCATTCAGGCAGCCATTGGCGCCAACATCATCGCGCGCGAAACCATCAAGGCGCTGCGCAAGAACGTGCTGGCAAAATGTTACGGCGGCGACGTCAGCCGCAAGCGCAAGCTCCTCGAAAAGCAGAAGGCAGGCAAGAAGCGCATGAAACAGATTGGCTCGGTCGAGGTGCCCCAGGAGGCCTTCCTCGCCATTTTGCAGGTGGAAGATTGATGCAGTTCATGCAAATTCTGACTTCGCTGGTGCTCGCCGCCTTCGTGGGCTATGTGGGTGCCTGGTACACGGGGGCGATCGAGGGCAACTTCGCCTTGCTGTTGTTTCTGGCCACGGTGGTCACCGGGGCCTACTGGCTGGCCGAGCGCCTGGTTTTTCTGCCACGCAGGCGCCGCGCGGCCCAGGCCATCGAGGATGCGGCCGTGCAGCGCCGCGCCGAACTCGACCGCATGGGCATCCAGAAGGTGGATGTGGATGTGCAGGAGGCCAAGGGCCGCATCCTGATGCAGCCCTGGTGGCTGGACTGGACTGCCGGGTTGTTTCCGGTGATCGCTGCGGTGTTCTTCCTGCGCTCGTTCCTTTTCGAGCCCTTCAAGATCCCGTCCGGCTCCATGATTCCGACGCTGCTCGTGGGCGACCTGATTCTGGTGAACAAGTTCACCTATGGCGTGCGGCTGCCGGTCATCAACACCAAAATCATCGAGGGCAACTCGCCTGCGCGTGGCGATGTGATGGTCTTTCGCTATCCGCCGCAGCCCAGCCTGGATTACATCAAGCGCGTGGTGGGCGTGCCCGGCGATGAGGTGGCCTATCTCAATAAGCGCCTCACCGTGAACGGCAAGCCGGTCGAAACCACGGCGGTGCCCGATTTCTTTGATGAAGACGCCATGCGCTATTTCAAGCAGTACGAGGAGCAGCTGGGTGGCCAGCCGCACCGGCTGCTGAACAACCCCGAAGTGCCGGCGTTTGTGCAAGGTGCCAGCAGCTTCGCTTACCGCGACAACTGCCGCTACAGCGTGGAAGGCGTCGTCTGCAAGGTGCCACAGGGGCACTATTTCATGATGGGTGACAACCGCGATAATTCGCTGGATTCACGTTACTGGGGGTTTGTGCCAGAGGCCAACATCGTGGGCAAGGCGTTCTTTGTCTGGATGAATTTTGGCAACCTCAAGCGGATTGGTTCGTTTCATTGAAGACAGCAGACTCAATAACGAGAGGGTAAAAACATGAGCATGCATCGCACAGCCAGCCGGTCACGCCAGCGAGGGGTGTCGTTTTTTGGCGTGATCTTCATTGGCTTGTTTGCCGTGGCGGCCTTTGCCATTGGCGGGCAGTCCATTCCGATCTTTCTGGAATATGTCGCGGCCAAAAAGGCCATCGAGAAGGCCAAGAGCGAGACCACTGTGCCCGCCATTCGTGCCGCCTTTGACCGCGCCGCCGCCATTGACGATATCCATTCGGTCAAAGGGGCGGACCTTGAAATCACCAAGCGTGACGACAAGGTGGTGGTGTCATTCAAATATGCGCGCGAGATTGCACTGGCAGGCCCTGCCTTCCTGGTGTATCGCTTTGACGCGCAGACCAACTAGGTGCAGCCGGCTCTGTCAGCGCTGCAGAACCGTCTGCAGCACACCTTCTCCAACGCCTCGCTGCTGCAACGTGCCGTCACGCACCGCAGTTTTTCGGCGGACCACAATGAACGCCTGGAGTTTCTGGGCGATTCGGTGCTCAACCTGGCCGTGGCCAGCCTGCTCTACCAGCGGCTGAGCGATCTGCCCGAGGGCGATCTCTCGCGCGTGCGCGCCAATCTCGTCAAGCAGGACACCCTGCACCAGCTGGCACTGCGCCTGCAGGTGTCGGAGGTGCTGCGCCTGGGCGAGGGCGAGTCCAAGTCCGGCGGCCAGTTGCGGCCGTCCATTCTGGCCGATGCCCTCGAAGCCCTGATTGGCGCCGTTTATCTGGACGCCGGTTACACCAGCGCCGAAGCGCTGGTGCACCGCCTGTTTGAGCGCGTGGAGATCAACCCCCAGATGCAGGCTGCCGCCAAGGACCCCAAGACCGCGTTGCAGGAGTGGCTCCAGGGCCGCAAAATGAAGCTGCCGCAATACAGCGTGGTGGCCACGGTAGGGGCGGCGCACCGCCAGACCTTTGACGTGGAGTGCGAAATCACCGAACTGGGCCTGGCCGAACGGGGCATCGGCGGTTCGCGCCGTGCCGGCGAACAGGCCGCCGCCGCCGCCATGCTGGCCACACTGAAAGCAAAGAACTTATGAATGATGCTACCAAAGATGTAGCTGGTGACGCAGGCGCTGAAAGCGCTCCGGTACAAAATGACCTAGAAGCCATGCTGGCTGCCGCCGGCGCTCCAGCGGCCGTGCCGGGCCAGCGCTGTGGCGTGATCGCCATCGTGGGCAAGCCCAACGTGGGCAAGTCCACCCTGCTCAATGCCCTGGTGGGCCAGAAGATCAGCATCACCTCGCGCAAGGCGCAGACCACGCGCCACCGCATCACCGGCATCCGCACGCGCGAGCAGACGCAGTTCGTCTTTGTCGATACGCCCGGATTCCAGACCCGCCACGCCACGGCGCTCAACAAGTCGCTCAACAAGACCGTGATGGGCGCGATTGGCGACGTGGACCTGATCCTGTTTGTGGTCGAAGCCGGCAACTTCACGCTGGCCGATGCCAAGGTCTTGAGCCTGTTCAAGCCCGGCATCCCCACGCTGCTGGTGGCCAACAAGCTCGACATGGTGCACCGCCGTGCCGAGCTGGCGCCCTGGCTCAAGAGCATGCAGGAGCGCCACCCGTTTACCGAGTTCGTGCCCATGTCGGCCAAGAACAAGGGCGACATCGAGCGCCTGTTTGGCATCTGCGCCAAATACCTGCCCGAGCAGGCCTGGTGGTACGCCGAAGATGAGCTGACCGACCGCAGCGAAAAGTTCCTGGCCTCCGAGACGGTGCGCGAAAAGCTGTTCCGTTTTACCGGTGATGAGCTGCCTTACACCTCCACGGTGGTCATCGACAAGTTTGAAGAAGAAGCCAGCAAGGCGCACAAACGCATGGTGAAGATCGCCGCCACCATCGTGGTCGAGCGCGACAACCACAAGATGATGGTCATTGGCGACAAGGGCGAGCGCCTGAAGCGCATCGGCACCGAAGCCCGCCAGGAGCTGGAAAAGCTCATGGACGCCAAGGTGTTCCTGGAGCTGTGGGTCAAGGTCCGCTCCGGCTGGGCCGACGACGAAGCCCGGGTGCGCTCCTTCGGCTACGAGTGACCTCCGTTCCGTGGCTGCCGCGAAGCGCATTTCCGATGAACCCGCCTTCGTGCTGCACAGCTACGACTGGAGCGAGTCCAGCCTGATCCTGGAAGTGTTTTGCCGCCGCCAGGGGCGTGTGGCCCTGGTGGCCAAGGGCGCGAAAAAGCCCAGTTCCAACTTCCGTCCGGTGCTGCTGCCGCTGCAGCCGCTGCTCGTGACCTACACCCTGGCCGGTGACGGCACGGCCGACATCCACACGCTCAAGGGCGCCGAGTGGGTGGGTGGCCATGTGATGCCCACGGGCGATGCACTGCTGTCGGGCCTGTACCTCAACGAACTGCTGCTGCGCCTGTTGGCCCGGGCCGACCCGCACGCTGCGCTGTTCGATGCCTATGCCGGCGTAGTGCGTGTGCTGGCCAGTGAACACGGCGAAGCGCTGGAGCCGGTATTGCGCAGCTTTGAGCTGCTCTTGCTGCGCGAGATCGGACTGCTGCCCAGCCTGGATGCCCAGACCATGACTTTTGCGCCGTTGCAGCCCGGCACGCGCTACACGCTGGTGCCTGAAGGCGGCTTGCGCGCTGCATCGACGGCAGACCGTGCCGGCCTGCTCGGCAGCCAGTGGCAGGCCCTGCAGCGCGCGCTGGATGGCGTGGCCAGCTACACCGCCACCTTGCGCGCCTGTGCGCCCGTAGCCGCCGAACTCAAGCCCCAGCTGCGTGCCCTGCTGCAATACCATTGCGGCAGCCCCACGCTGCGCACCCGCCAGCTCATGATCGACCTGCAGTCTCTATGAACATGTCCGAACCCATCCCGCACCGCACCGCCTTGTCGGTCAACGTCAACAAGGTGGCCCTGGTGCGCAACACGCGCCACCTGGGCATTCCCAGCGTCACGCGCGCGGCCGAGCTGTGCCTGCAGGCGGGTGCGCAGGGCATCACGGTGCACCCCCGGCCCGATGAGCGCCACATCCGCCGCCAGGATGTGTTCGCGCTGGCAGCGCTGATGCAGGCCTGGCCCGAGTGCGAATACAACATCGAAGGCAATCCGTCGCAGAACCTGATGGAGTTCATTCGCGAGCTGGCGGGCCAGGGCATGCGGCCCCACCAGGCCACCTTTGTGCCCGACAGCGAAGACCAGTTCACCAGCGACCATGGCTGGAGCTTTCCGAAGGATGCCGAGCGCCTGGCGCCGCTGATTGCCGAATGCCGCAGCCTGGGCGTGCGTGTGAGCCTGTTCATGGACCCGGTCCCGGAGCAGATGGCCGCAGCCAGGGCGGTGGGCGCGGACAGGGTGGAGCTGTACACCGAACCCTACGCCGCCGCCTGGGGCACGCCGCAGCAAGCCGTGGAGCTGCAACGCTACGCCGCCGCCGCCCAGGCCGCCCTGGATGCAGGCCTGGGGGTGAACGCCGGCCACGACCTGAACCGCGACAACCTCGCCGCCTTTGTGCGCGAGGTGCCCGGTGTGCTGGAGGTGTCGATCGGCCACGCCCTCATTGCGGATGCGCTGGAGCTCGGTTATGCCGCCACGGTGCAGGCGTATCTGGGCTGTATTGCAGCGGGCTTTGCGCCCATCAAAAACTCCTGATTTGATAGCTGCTGGCGCTTATCCATAAAGCGCTAGAGGCCATTTTTATTCATATTCCATGATCTACGGCATCGGAACCGACATCTGCGACGTGCGCCGCATCGCGGCCAGCCTGGCGCGCCATGGCGAGCGCTTTGCCGAAAAAGTGCTGGCCGATGGCGAGCTGGCCACCTGGCGCGAGCGCAGCAGCCGCTGGCCCGACCGGGGCCTGCGCTACCTGGCCACGCGCTTTTCGGCCAAAGAGGCGTTCAGCAAGGCCATTGGCCTGGGCATGCGCATGCCCATGACCTGGCGCCACTGCGAAGTCGCCAAGCTGCCCAGCGGCCAGCCGGTGATCGTGCTGCATGGCGCACTCAAGGAATGGTTTGACGCCAAAGGGCTCACGGCGCACCTGAGCGTGACCGACGAGACCGACTATGCCGCCAGCTTCTGTGTGGTAGAAAAGTCTGAATAAAAATAGGCTCTAGCGCTGGATGGATAAGCGCTGGCAGCTATGTTTTGAGTAGCAACCTGATGTTTGACACCTTATGACCGAACACGCACCCCTCATCCTCGACGTGGCTGGCACCACGCTCAGCGCCGCCGACCGCCGCCGCCTGGCCCACCCGCTCACCGGCGGCGTGATTTTGTTTGCCCGCAATTGGGAAAACCGTGCCCAGCTGCTGCAGCTCACCAGCAGCATCAAGGCCGTGCGCGACGACCTGCTGATCTGTGTGGACCACGAAGGCGGCCGCGTGCAGCGCTTTCGCACCGATGGCTTCACGCATCTGCCGCCCATGCGCGCTTTGGGCGAAATGTGGATGGATGACGGCAAGGGCGCCAAGGCCGTGCCCGGCAGCGGCGCGCTGCGCGCCACCAACGCGGCCACGGCGGCGGGCTATGTGCTGGGCACCGAGCTGCGCGCCTGCGGCGTGGACTTCTCGTTCACGCCCGTGCTTGATCTGGACCATGGCGAAAGCGGCGTGATCGGCGACCGGTCGTTTCACCGTGACCCGCGCGTGGTGGCCCTGCTCGCCAAGAGCCTCATGCACGGCCTGCTGCAGGCCGGCATGGCCAACTGCGGCAAGCACTTTCCCGGCCACGGTTTCGTCAAGGCCGACTCGCACACCGAAGTGCCGGTGGACAAGCGCAGCTTGAAGGCCATCCTGGCCGACGACGCCGCGCCGTACCCCTGGCTCAGCAGCACGCTCACCAGCGTGATGCCCGCCCATGTGATCTACCCCAAGGTGGACAGCCGCCCCGCCGGTTTCTCGCAGCGCTGGCTGCAGGACATCTTGCGCCGCCAGCTGCGCTTTGACGGCGCCATTTTCAGCGACGACCTCAGCATGGAAGGCGCGCGCCGCCTCGATGGCCAGGTGGTCAGCTACACCGACGCAGCCATCGCGGCGCTGGCCGCAGGCTGCGACCTGGTGCTGCTGTGCAACCAGAGCGTGGGCGATGGCAAGGCGGTGGATGAACTGCTGGAAGGCCTGGAGCAGGCCCTGGCACAAGGCCGCTGGCAGCCCAGCGTGGACAGCGAATCCCGCCGCCTGGCGCTGCTGCCCGAAACCTTGCCGCAGGCGTGGGATGAGCTGATGTACCAGCCCGCCTATCTGCAGGCGCTGGATTTGCTGCCCTGACAGAGCAGGGGCCTGCCTGCGTCCCAGCGGATGCAGGCGGGCGCCCAGACCGCCCGCAAGGCAACGAATCAGGACTCGCGCCGCAGGGCCGGGAACAGGATCACGTCGCGGATGCTGGGGCTGTCGGTCAGCAGCATCATCAGGCGGTCGATGCCAATGCCGCAGCCGCCTGCGGGGGGCATGCCGTATTCGAGCGCGCGCACAAAGTCGTGGTCGTAGTACATGGCCTCATCGTCGCCGCTGTCCTTGGCGGCCACCTGGGCTTGAAAGCGCGCGGCCTGGTCTTCGGCGTCGTTCAATTCCGAAAAACCGTTGCCGAATTCGCGCCCGGTGATGTAGAGCTCGAAACGCTCGGTGACCTCGGGGCGGGTGTCGTTGGCGCGGGCCAGCGGCGAGATCTCGGTGGGGTGCTCCATGATGAAGGTGGGCTGCCACAGCTTGTCTTCCACCGTTTCTTCAAAGTACAGCACCTGCAGGCTGGCCAGGGTGCGCCCGGACAGCTGGTTCTTTTCTTCCGACATGCCCAGCTTTTTCAGCGCGCTGATCAGCCAGGCCGCATCGTCCACATGCGCGCCCGCTTCGGTGTGCTGGAAGATGGCTTCGCGGATCGTCAGGCGGGCAAACGGCTGGTTCAGGTCCACCTCGCGGCCCTGGTACGACAGCTGCAGGGTGCCCGCGGCTTTCAGGGCGGCATCGCGCACCAGCTGCTCGGTAAAGCCCATGAGGTCCTGGTAGTTCCAGTAGGCCGCATAGAACTCCATCATCGTGAACTCGGGGTTGTGGCGCACCGAGATGCCTTCGTTGCGGAAGTTGCGGTTGATCTCGAACACGCGCTCAAAGCCGCCCACCAGCAGGCGCTTGAGGTACAGCTCGGGGGCGATGCGCAGATACATTTGTTGTTCGAGCGCGTTGTGGTGCGTGACAAACGGCTTGGCATTGGCGCCGCCCGGAATGGGATGCAGCATGGGCGTCTCGACCTCCAAAAAGCCATGCTGCACCATGAAGTCGCGGATGCCGCTGACGGCCCGGCTGCGCGCCACGAAGCGCTTGCGCGCGGCCTCGTCGGTCATCAGGTCGATATAGCGCTGGCGGTATTTGACCTCCTGGTCGGCCACGCCGTGGAACTTGTCGGGCATGGGGCGCAGGCTCTTGGTCAGCAGCCGCAGCGTGGTCACCTTGACCGACAGCTCGCCGGTCTTGGTTTTCATCAGCGTGCCTTCGGCGCCGATGATGTCGCCCAGGTCCCAGTGCTTGAAGGCGGCGTAAAGATCCTCGCCCAGCGCGTCGCGCGTGATGTAGAGCTGGATGCGCCCCCCGGTTTCGCCCAGCGAGCCATCTTGCACGGTGGCAAAACTGGCCTTGCCCATCACGCGCTTGAGCATCATGCGCCCGGCCACGCTCACATGAACGGCGTGGGTTTCAAGCGACTCTGCGTCTTTGCTGGCATGCTGATCCTGCAGCGTGGCAGCGTGGTGCGCCGGTTTGAAATCATTGGGGAACGTGACGCCTGCGCCCTCGGCATGGGCCTCGCGCAAGGCGCGCAGCTTGTCCCGGCGCTCTGCGATGAGCTGGTTTTCGTCGTGGGGGGCGGGGGCTTGGTGTTGTTCTGACATAGGTGCCGTGGCTACGGGGCGTGGAATGTAGGGGCTGGTGGCAGCCAAACTATGGATTTTATGGGTTATCGGCAGGGTTCTGGTGCCGCGCGGAATACAGGCCCAGCACAGCCAGCGCCGTCCAGGCAATGATCTGCAGATCCAGCCACAGGCTGCGCGTGTGCACGTACTGCTGTGCATAGTGCAGTTTGGTGGGCAGGATCTGCTCCAAATAGGTGCGTTCGGGGTCAGGGCTCTGCGCCAGCAGATCGCTCTCGTTGCGGTATGCGATGGAGGCCAGGTCGGTAATGCCGGGGCGCACGCTGAGCACCACCGTGCGCAGGTTGGCGGGGTAGTGCGCCACATAGCGCGGCACCTCGGGGCGTGGGCCGACCACGCTCATGTCGCCGCAAAGCACGTTGAGGAACTGCGGCAACTCGTCCAGCTTGCTGCGGCGCAGCCAGGCGCCCGCGCGTGTGATGCGGGCGTCTTGGCCCACCGTAATTTGTGGGCCCGCCGCCTCGGCACCGGTCTGCATGGTGCGGAACTTATAGATGCCAAACAGTCGCCCACCTTGCCCCACACGTTGCTGCCGAAAGAACATCGGGCCCGGCGAATCCAGCCGCACCCACAGCGCCACGGTCAGCAGCACCGGGCCCAGCAGCAGCAGAGCCAAGGCGGCAAAAGCGATGTCGAACAGGCGTTTGGCCATGGAAGGTTCAGCCCAGCAACTCGTGCAGCGCGGCAATCACGCGGTCCTGGTGGGCATCTTGCATAGCCGTGAACAGCGGCAGGCTGAGCATGGCCTGGTAGGCCGCATCGGCCTGCGGAAATTGCTCTGGCGTGAGCCCGTAGCGGTCGCGCCAGTAGGGGTGGCGGTGCAATGGCACGTAGTGCACGCTGGTGCCGATGCCCCGGTCCGACAGCGCCTGGATGAGCTCGTCGCGGCCCATGCGCGCGCCCTGCGCCAGCCGGATGACGTAGAGGTGCCAGGCGTGCACATCGCCCGCCGGCGCGTCTGCAGGCAGCACCAGGGGCAAGTGGGCCAGCTGCGCCTGGTAGCGCGCTGCCAGATGCTGACGGCGCCGCACGAATTGCGGCAGGCGCTGCAGCTGGACCACGCCCATGGCGGCGGCGACGTCGGTCATGTTGTACTTGAAGCCGGGGGCCACCACCTCGTAGTACCACGCCGGGGTCTTGGAAGTGAAGCGGTCAAAGGCGTCGCGGCTCATGCCGTGCAGGCGCATTACGCGCATGCGCTCGGCCAGCTTTGGGTCGCGTGTCACGGCCATGCCGCCCTCTCCGGTGGTGATGGTCTTGTTGGCGTAGAAGCTGAACACTGTCACGTCGGATGTCAGCTGGCCTACCAGCGTGCCGTGCCAGGTGGTGGGCAGGGCGTGCGCGGCGTCTTCCACCACCTTGAGGCCGTGCTCGCTCGCAATGGCCAGAATGGCGTCCATATCGCAGGCCAAGCCCCCGTAGTGCACCGGCATGATGGCCTTGGTACGCGGGGTGATGGCGGCGCGGATGGCTTCGGGGTGCATGTTCAGTGTGACCGGGTCTACGTCCACCAGCACCGGGTCGGCACCCAGGTAGCGCACCACTTCCACCGTGGCGGTGAAAGTCAGCGTGGGCGCAATCACCTCGTCGCCCGGGCCAAAGCCCAGCGCTTCGAGCGCCAGGTGCAGGCCGGCCGTGGCGGAGTTGACGGCAATGGACTGCAGGCCATTACCGCCAAGGAAGTCGGTGAAAGCCTGCTCGAATTCTCTGGCCTTGGGCCCGGTGGTCACCCAGCCCGAACGCAGGGCCTCGGTCACGGCGACGATTTCCGCGTCGCCGATGTCGGGGCGGGCGAAGGGCAGAAAAGGCGGGGAGGGTGGTGCGGTTTGGGGCATGGTGTGTTCAGGGGCGCAGCGGCCGATGGTGTGGTTTTCCTGCCCCAATGCCTGCATGGCTGTCCAGGGGTGTTCATCGGGGTTTGACCGCCCAGGTCAGGCGGTGGGTGCGCAGCGGGTGCAGCAGCAGTGACGCCGCGCCGATCAGTGGCGCTGGCAGCCGCCGTGCGACCGGCGGCGCGAGCGTCAAGCGCCGCGCATGTAACCGTGCTTCAGGGAACAGTGCTCGCAGTTCGTCTGCAGGCACCTTGCGCACATCGGCATTGTGTGGGTTGTTGACGACAAAGTCATAGACCAGCACGCCACCGCCCGGTGCCACCCAGCGCCACAGCGTGCGTGCAAACTGTTGCCGGTAGCCGGGGTCAAGTAGCGAGCTGAACACGGTGAAGGCCAGCACGGCCTGCTGGCTGCCGTCGGTGATCGGCGTAGTGCAGGCGTCGCCCTGAACGATGCGTACCGGCTCCGGCAGGGCTGCTCGCGCCACCGTGGCGCGTTCGGGCAGCAGCTCGATGCCAGTGAGCTGTCCGGGCAAGGCGCCTAGGCGCAATAGGTCCAACAGGTTGCCGCCGCTGCCGCAGCCCACTTCGAGCAGGGTTCGGCCGACCAGGCTGTCCCAGCCGTGCGCGCGCCACAGGGCGGCCATGGCGCGCAAGCGCTCCTGCTGCGCCTGCAGGGCTGCAGCATTGGCGTACAGGCTGTAGCGCTGCGCGTCGGCATTGCTGTCGCGGCATGCGTAGCGGTTTTCGACGGCGCGGGTTTCGGGCGTGCTCACCTGGTGATCCTTGCGAAGCGCGATGAAGGCCCGCGTGCGCGCAGCACATCCCATAAGCCCTGCCAGGTTCCACAGCCGTAGCCGATGTGGAAAGCGGCGATCACGGCGGGTAAGCGCCACAGTGTGTGCCAGCCCCCCGCGGCACGCGCGGCGGCCGCGCTGGCCAGCAGGAGGTAGAGTCCGTAGAGCGCCAGCAGCGCGATGGTGGGCCACGGCGTCCATGAAAGCAGCAGGGCAGCTAGACCCAGCGCGGCGACGAACAGCGCTGGCACGAGCTGGCGCAGTGAACCCGGCTGGCCGTGCTTGCGCACCACGAAGGGCCGCCAGTAGCCGTACTGCTGCTGCTGGGCGTAGAGGTGGCGCAGCGAATCGCGCGGGTGGTAGACCGAGCGGATGGTGCCACTTTGCCAGACGCGGCCACCGCCCAGGCGCAGGCGCAGGTTGTGTTCGTCGTCCTGGTTGCGCACCAGCGCCTCGTCGAACAGGCCGAAGCGCGCGAACGCTTCGCGCCGCCAGCAGCCCAGGTACACGGTATCGACCGCGCCTTCGTAGGCCTGGTCGCGCGAGCGCGCGCCACCCACCACCCAGCGGCACTGGAAGGCCGCCGCGATGGCTTCGCCCATGGGGCCGGCGCCCTGCGCGACCCAGGGGCCGCCCACGTTGTCGGCACCGCTGCGCTCCAGGGTTTCAATGCATCGTGCCAAGTAGTCCGGGGCGAACACTGTGTGGATGTCGAGCCGGGCAATCACTGTGCCCTGGGCGCGCGCGATGCAGGCGTTGAGCCCGGTGGAGACGATACGGCCTGGGTTGTCCACGCACACCAGCCGCCCGTCGCGTGCGCAACGCTGCTGCAGGCGCTCGCGCGTGCAGTCACCGCTCTCGCCATCTGCGATCAGCACCTCCATACGCCAGCCCTCGGGGAGCTGCTGGCGCAGCACCGAGTCGCAGAACGCGTCGATGAAGGCCGCTTCGTTGCGGCAGGGGGCAATCACGCTGAGCAGGCGGGGCATGGTGGCGTGTGTCATTGCAGGAGTTGCCGGTACAGCCGGTCGATATGGTCCATCTGCGTCTTGCGGTCGCCGTCGAGCGCGATGCGCTCGGCATTGTGCGCTCCGACCTGGTGCATGCGGGCGTCGTCGCTGGCAAGTTGCTGCAGCACCCCGGCCAGCGCGCGTGCGTCGCCCGCGGGCACCAGCAGGTCGGGTGTGATCCATTGCCGGTTGGCCGGCAGGTCGCTCGCCACCACCGCCAGGCCACAGGCCATGCTTTCGAGCATGGCCACGGAGGTAGCGTCGCTCGTGGGCACGCTGACCGAAATCTTGCAGCGCGCCAGCACGGCGGCCATGCCTGCGTCGTCCAGGCGGCCGTGGAAGTTGACGCTTCGATCGAGTCCCCGTGCCTGCACTTGGCTGCGCAATTGCGCTTCGAGCGAGCCGCCACCGAGCAGGTGCAACTGGAGCGGTGTGCCGGGCAGTTGCTGGCACAGCAGCGCGAAGGCATCGATCAGCGTGGCTATCTGGTAATTGGGTTCCCAGGCGCGCAGGCTCACGATCTGCACGCCGTTCTTGTCTTCCCTGGGCGCTGGGGCGAAGCGCGCGCGGTCCACGCCCCAGTGGATCTCGTGCACTGGGGCGCGTGGGCGGTACTGCCGCGCGGCGTCGACCAGGCTGGCTGAGTCGCCTGTAATGAGATCGGCGCGGCGCAGGATCCAGCCGGTGAGCCAGCGCATCCATGAACGGGTGCGCGGCGTTACCAGCAGGTCGCTGCCCCAGGCCGTTATCACCAGCGGGTGGTGGTCACAGCGCGCGGCTAGGTAGCCGTAGGAGGTGACATAGTGCGCGTGCACGATGTCCGGGGCCAGTTCGCGCACATGGCGCTGGGCGTCGGCCACGCGCAGCAGCCAGTCGGCCTGGCGCCGCACCGGCGGCAGGATGCGCTGCTCCACGCCGTCGAGTGGCTCGGGCCGCGCCGTGACGAGGGATACACGCCAGCCGCGCGCCAGCATCTCCATCGCCCAGCGCCGGGTGTGGGGGCTGTTGGCGTCGCCCAACAGGCACAGGTGCGGGGCCATGTCAGCGCGGTTCCTGTGGTGCACGGGGCAGTTCGCCGGCCCAGGCGGCATAGTGGGTTGCCAGTTCGGGGTGCTGTGCCAGCAGGCGGGCGTCACCCGTGCGCACGTCCCCGATGATGGCGGCGGGCGAGCCCGCCATGATGGCGAAGTCCGGCACTTCGCCGCGCACCCGGGAATGGGCGCACACCACCACGCCCTTGCCGATGCGGCTGCCGGCCTCGACCACGCTGTGCGGGCCGATGAAGCTGTAGGCACCGATCTCGATCAGGGCGCGCACATAAGTCGGCACCTCACCCTGGTGGCTGGCGTAGGCGCGGCCCAGCAGCCGGATGCTGCGGTGCGAACTGTGCGTGACGATGCTGACAAAGTTGGTGATCTGCACCCCCTCGGCGATGCGCAGACCGGCCGTGGCGTCGAGGAAATTGAACTGGCCGATGAACACATGGTCCGCCAGCTCCAGTCCGGCCTCGCCCTCGATGCAGGTGCTGGGTGCGATGCGGGTATGCGGAAGGGCCTGGCCCGTGCGGCCTTGCTCGCCGAACACCATGCGGTAGAAAAGCTGCCGCCAGAGCCAGCGGCGCCAGCGGTTAAGCAAGGCTCTCATGGGGAATATCGCTCCAGAACGCGAGGGCCCGGAAATAGTAGAGGAAGTACGCTGCCATCGCGGCCGAAACGCCCCAGGCTGCACCTGCGAGCCCGCCCCAGTGGAGCCCGGCTGCCAGCCCGGCGAAAAACACCGCCTGCCCGAAGAGCGAGACCCGCAGCGCCCAGGGCTGGGCGCGCCAGGCCAGCGTGACCACAGAGAGCGGCGAGGCGATGAAGTGCAGCCCGATGTAGAGCGCCAGGCCGCGTGCCAGCGCTCCGGCATCGGACCACTGCGCGCCGAAGATCCAGGTGAACAACTCAGGCCCCCACAGCCCCAGCACGGCGGCCAGTGGCGCGGCGAGCAGTGCCAGCGCCAGCATGGTGCGACGCACCAGGGCGCGGGCCTCGGCCGCGCTGCGGGCCTGCAGCAGCTGGGGGTACAGCGCCTGCGAGAGCGCGCCTCCCAGTAGCGTGGCGGGCGCCTTGAGGTAGCGCAGCGCCAAGGCCCAGAAGCCGGCGGCCGCGTCCCCCGCCCAGGCGGCGATGAGCAGCAGGGCCAGCGTGTCCTGCAGTGCGCCGATGAAGGCGTGTGGCGTGTTGTAGAGCGGAAAGTCGCGGTGCCGTGCGGCCATGGCCTTGAGGCGTGGCAGCGGATGGCATGCCATGCGCCGCCAGCCACCTTGCGGGGCCGGCCGGGCCAGCAGCCAGGCGGCGCCCAGGCCCGCCACGATGGGGCCGAGCAGCAGGCCCACGGGCCCCATCTTGAGCAGGCCCAGCAGCACCTGCAGAATGGCGCCGCCGCCCTGCTGCACCAGGCGCGCCGCCGACAGCAGGCCAAAGCGCTGCCCGCGTGTGGCCCACAGGGTCAGCCACTGGGTGGTGCCGATGGCCAGCACGCCCGCCGGCAGCAACCAGGCCAGGGCCATGCCCGGCCAGAAGAGCAGCACTCCGGCCAGAAGGACGGATGCGGCCGTGGTGACCAGCAGCAGGCGCACGCACAGGGCCATGAGTAGCGACACGCCCTGGGGTTTCTTTTCGAGCGGCAGGGCGAATTCGTAGCGCGCGCAGGCCACCACGGCCAGGTTGGTGGCCACGGCCCAGAGCAGCGCGTACTGGCCGAAATCCCCCGGCGCGTACAGCCGCGTGAGCACCGGGCCCAGCAGCAGCGGCAGGGCGTGGGCCAGCACGCTGCCCGTGAGCAGCGTCAACGTGGCGCGCAGCAGGCCGGACGTCATGGTTGGGTGGAATCGGCGGGCTGGTAGCCGGGCACCAGCTGGCGCAACAGGGCCTTGATGGTGAGGGTGTCGTCCGCGAGGGCCGCGTTGCGCAAGGCCTCCAGCGTGGCCTGCATACCTTCCCAGGGGGCGTGTTCCTCGCGTGCGCGCAGGATGCGCGGGTGCGCGGTGGGCAGGGGGTGGTCGCCGATGAGCAGTTCCTCGTAGAGTTTTTCGCCAGGGCGCAGGCCGGTGAACTCGATGGCGATGTCGCCGCCCGGATGCTGATCGTCGCGCACGGTCAGACCCGACAGCGCCACCATGCGCCGGGCCAGCTCCACGATGCGGATGGGCTCGCCCATGTCGAGCAGGAACAGATCGCCGCCCTCAGCCATGGCGCCGGCTTGGAGCACAAGCTGCGCCGCCTCGGGGATGGTCATGAAATAGCGCGTGACCTCCGGGTGCGTGACCGTGATGGGGCCGCCCGCAGCGATCTGGCGGCGGAACAGCGGAATCACGCTGCCGCTGGAGCCCAACACGTTGCCGAAGCGCACCATAGAAAAGCGCGTAGGGCAGTGCCAGGGGGGCGTGGTCACTGCCGCGTCAAACGGCGGCTGGTCGCTGGCCGCGATGGCCTGCAGAACCAGTTCGGCCACGCGCTTGCTCGCGCCCATGATGTTGGTGGGGCGTACGGCCTTGTCGGTGGAAACGAGCACGAAATGCCGTGCCCCATATTCCAGCGCCATGCGCACCATATTGAGCGTGCCGAACACATTGTTGAGCACGCCTTCGCCCGCATTGGCCTCGACCATCGGCACATGTTTGTAGGCGGCGGCGTGGTAAATGGAGCCGGGGCAGTGCGCATGGTAGATATCAGCCATGCGCCGCGGGTCGGCCACGCTGGCCAGCAGTGGCACGAGTTCGCAGGCGTGCACGCCTTGGTCGTGCAGCGCCTGCAACTCGTGGTGGATGGCGTAGAGCGCGTATTCGCTGTGATCTACCAGCAGCAGCCTCGCCGGGCCTTCCTGCACGATCTGACGGCACAGTTCGCTGCCGATGCTGCCGCCTGCGCCGGTGACCATGATTACCTTGCCTGCCAAATTGCGGCTTAGCAGCTCGGGATTGGCCGTTACAGGTTCGCGACCGAGCAGGTCTTCAATGTCTAGGTCCTGAAAGTCGGTAATGGTGACTCGCCCGCTGGCCAGGTCGGTCAGCCCGGGCAGGGTGCGAATGCGCACGGGCAAATCGCGCAGGCTTTCGATGATCTGGCGGCGGCGCTGGCGCGTGGCGCTGGGCAGTGCCAGCAATACGTCGGTGATGCCGAGGCGATCAATGATGTGGGGCAGGTCTTGTGGTGCATAGACGCGGGTGCCATTGATGCTACGCCCGGCCTTGGCAGCGTCGTCATCCACAAAACCTTGCAACAGGTACTGATGTGCACCCCCAAGGCCGGCCGCTGTCTGCGCGCCAGCGCTCCCAGCACCATAAATCAGCAATCGGCTCGGTGCAGTGCCCGGGCGTCCCCTGAGCCAGTGCCAACCCAGAGCGCGACTGGTGCCAATCATCAACAACAAAATCAGCGGCTGCAGTATGCCCACGCTTCGGGGAACACCTTCCCATTGCACGCTGAGTAATATTGACAAAAGAACGGCGCCATAGATTGCCACAGCCTTGCCTGTTGTGATCAGCGCTGTGACCCCGGTATAGCGAAATATGGCGCGGTAAAGTCCCTGGTTCACCAGAATGGGGAAGGCAAGCAGGGGCGCCATGGCATAAACCGGCCATTGCAGGCCTTCGGGCCAATGCAGGGTGTCCAGCCGCAAGCTGAAAGCCAGCCACATGGCGAGAATGCCCATGCAGCCATCCATGGCCACGACGAACAGTCGTTTGGCAGAGCGCGGCCATTCCAGAACGTGGCGCAGTAAATACCGGTCTTGGGGCATTCGTCTATGGAGGCGCAATTCCGGTGCGTTCCAGCACATCGCCCACCAGTTCCAGTCGGACCAGGGGGTTGTCAAGTTCCATCAGCTGCTGCTTGAGTTCCAGGGGGATGGGCAGCAGTTCACACCAGCGGTTGGCGACCCAGCCGCAGTCGGACAGTTGAGCGGGGGTTGGAGAGGCGGCCGTTGCGGCATCGTTGTAGCGCTCGCGCAGGGACGCCAGCACCTGGGCGAGGGCTGTTGCCGTTGCCAAAAGATCCTCGGGAATCTGCACGGGCATGTCTGCGGCCAGTTGCTCCACATCGGCGACCCACAGGCCGTGGGGTAAATGGCTGCGCTGGGTGATGCGAAAACGCTGGCTGCCGCGGCACAGCAGGGTGATCAACCCGGGCTGCGGGTTGTCGATCTTCTCGATCACGGCCAGGGTGCCGATGTCGTGGAATAGCTCGTCGGGCGCGCCCGCATGGCGCACCTCTTGGCCCTGCGTGAGCACCACGACGCCAAAGGGGGCGCCTGCATGGTGGCATTTGCGCACCATGTCGAGGTAGCGCACCTCGAACACGCGCAGCGCCAGCACTCCGCCAGGAAACAGCACGGAATGGAGCGGAAACAGCGGAAGGGAGGACAGGGTGAGGGGTTGTGTCATGGGCGCAGGTCTTCGGCCGCTATCATCCCATGGCGCGGTCTTCTTGCGCTCGCGACCTACTCCAATTTGTCTCATCCATGCTCTACCAGATCGCCTCTTTCCTGCTCGACGTCATTGGTGGCCTGCTGACCGGGGCTTGCCTTTTGCGCCTGTACATGCAGTGGCAGCGTGTTTCGTTCTCGAATCCGGTCGGTGGGCTGGTTTTTGCGCTGACGGACTGGCTCATCATGCCGCTGCGCCGGGTGATTCCGCCCGTGGGGCGCTGGGATGTGTCGAGCCTGGTGGCCGCCGTGCTGCTGCAACTGGTGCAGTATTTCTTGCTCACATTGCTGCTGGGCGCCGCATCGGCATGGGCCTGGCTGCCGTGGCTGGCATTGTTCGGCCTGGCGCGCGTGGCGGTGTCGGGGCTGATCGGCTTGCTGATTGTCTTCGCCGTGATGTCGTGGGTGCAGGCGCGCTCACCCTTGGCCGATGTGATTGCACGGTTGTGCGAGCCCATCTTGCGGCCGTTTCGCCGCGTCATTCCGCTGGTGGGCGGCATCGATCTGTCGCCGCTGGTGGTGCTGGTGCTGCTGCAGGTCGTGATGATCGTGCTGGGCCATTTGCAGGCCAGCGTTTTGCGGTGATCTGAAAATATCAGCGAAATTGGCAACTAGCGCTTATGGATAAAGCGCTGATAGCTATCAAAATAATAGTATCTTCATGCCGCCCGCGTGGCCCACCGCCCCTGTGTGCGGCTTTGCGCACGCGGCTGCCTGGGTTCACATCACCGCGTCGGCAGGCAGGCGTTGCAGCATGGCCAGGCTGCTGGCTACGGTGTTGCGCAGCTCGCGGCGGTCGCAGATGAAGTCCACGGCGCCCTTGGTCTGCAGGAACTCGGCACGCTGAAAGCCCTCGGGCAGCGTCACGCGCACAGTGGATTCGATCACGCGGGGGCCGGCAAAGCCGATCAAGGCCTTGGGCTCGGCAATCACGATGTCGCCCACAAAGGCAAAACCGGCGCTCACGCCGCCCATGGTCGGGTCGGTCAGCACGCTGATGTAGGGCAGGCCCTTCTTGGCCAGGCGGGTCAGGGCCGCGTTGGTCTTGGCCATCTGCATGAGCGACAGCAGGCCTTCCTGCATGCGCGCGCCACCGGTGGCGGTGAAGCAGAGAAACGGCACTTTCTGCTCGATGGCGGTTTCCACGCCGCGCACAAAGCGTTCGCCCACCACGCTGCCCATGCTGCCGCCCATGAAGTCGAACTCGAAGCAGGCCACCACCAGGTTGATGCTTTTGACCGCGCCGCCCATGACGATGAGGGCGTCGGTCTCACCGGTGTTTTCCAATGCTTCCTTCAGGCGCTCGGGATATTTGCGGCTGTCCTTGAACTTGAGCGCGTCCACGGGCAGCACTTCCTGGCCGATTTCGTAGCGGCCTTCGGGGTCCAGAAAGGTGTTCAGCCGGGCCCGTGCACCGATGCGGTGGTGGTGGCTGCAGTGGGGGCAGACGTTCTGGTTTTGCTCCAGATCGGCCTTGTAGAGCACTGTTTCACAGCTCGGGCACTTGATCCACAGACCTTCGGGCACCTGGCGGCGCTCGGTAGGGTCGGTTTGCTGGATTTTGGCGGGCAGAAGTTTTTCGAGCCAAGACATGGTGTTTTCCTCTTCATTGGCCCGGCTTACGGCGAAGCTGGTGGGCGTTCGCCGGGCGAGCCGGGTGTGAATCTGTTGGCGCACCCCGAGGTGCGCCGGGCTGCATTATGCGTCGAGCGCTTTTCGGATGCCGCGCAGGAAGTCGATCGTGATGGGCACCACCTTGGCGTGTTCCTGGTATTCGATCAGCTGGATGATGCGGCTGCCGATCACCACGGCGTCGGCCACCTTGCCGATCGCCTGGGCCGTGGCGGCATCGCGGATGCCAAAGCCCACGCCCACGGGGATGTGCACATGCTGGCGGATGCGGGGCAGCATCTGCTCCACCGCAGCGGTGTCGAGTGCGCCAGAACCTGTGACACCCTTGAGCGACACGTAATACACATAGCCGCTGGCCACGCGGGCCACCTGGGCCATGCGCTCGTCGGTGCTGGTGGGGGCCAGCAGGAAGATCAGGTCCATGCCGTGTGCGCGCAGGCTGGCGGCAAAGGCTTCGCATTCCTCGGGCGGGTAGTCCACGACGAGCACGCCATCGACGCCAGCCGCAGCCGCATCGCGCACGAAGCTATCGGTGCCGTGTTGCTGGTCGTAGCGCTCCACGGGGTTGGCATAGCCCATCAGCACCACGGGCGTGGTGTTGTTGCGCTTGCGGAATTCACGCACATGGTTCAGCACCTGCACCATGCCAATGCCCAGGCCGAGGGCCTTTTCGCCCGCCTTCTGGATCACCGGGCCGTCGGCCATGGGGTCGGAGAACGGCACGCCCAGCTCAATCACGTCGGCACCGGCCTCGACCATGCCGTGCATGAGGGCGGGGGTGATGTCGGCAAACGGGAAACCGGCGGTCACATAAGGAATGAGCGCCTTGCGGCCCTGGGCCTTGAGTGCGGAAAACGTGGATTCGATTCGGCTCATTGGACCACCTTGATGGTTTGCTCGCCGCCCTTGACGGACTGCCCCTGGCAGCTGGGGCGGCAGTAAAAATCGGCGCCGCTGAGGTCGGCCACGGTGCCGATGTCCTTGTCGCCACGGCCCGAGAGGTTGACCAGAATCGACTGGTCGGGGCGCATGGTCTTGGCCAGCTTCATGGCGTAGGCCACGGCGTGGCTGGATTCCAGCGCGGGGATGATGCCTTCGGTGCGGCACAGGTAGTGGAAGGCGGCCAGCGCTTCCTGGTCGGTGATGCCGACATATTCGGCACGCCCGATCTCTTGCAGCCAGGCGTGCTCGGGGCCCACGCCGGGGTAGTCCAGGCCTGCGCTGATGCTGTGGGTTTCGGTGATCTGGCCATTGGCATCCTGCAGGATGAAGGTGCGGTTGCCATGCAGCACGCCCGAGCTGCCCTTTTGCAGCGATGCCGAGTGCTTGCCCGATTCCAGCCCCTCGCCCGCAGCCTCCACGCCAATCAGGCGGGTCTTTTCAAACGGAATATAGGGGTAGAAGATGCCCATGGCATTGCTGCCGCCGCCCACGCAGGCCACCACCACATCGGGCTGCAAAGTGGAGGTCTTTGTGGCTGCCTTCTGGGCGGCCAGCATTTCGGGCATCTGCACGATGCATTCCTTGCCGATCACGCTCTGGAAGTCGCGCACCATCATGGGGTAGGGGTGGGGGCCCGCCACCGTGCCGATGATGTAGAAGGTGTTGTCCACGTTGGCCACCCAGTCGCGCATGGCTTCGTTGAGTGCGTCTTTCAGCGTCTTGCTGCCCGACTCGACGGGTACCACGGTGGCGCCCAGCAGCTTCATGCGGTACACGTTGGGGCTTTGGCGCTTGACGTCTTCCGCCCCCATGTACACCACGCATTCGAGGCCATAGCGGGCGCAGATGGTGGCCGTGGCCACGCCGTGCTGGCCGGCGCCGGTTTCGGCAATGATGCGCGGCTTGCCCATGCGTTTGGCGAGCATGGCCTGGCCGATCACGTTGTTGATCTTGTGGGCGCCGGTGTGGTTGAGGTCTTCGCGCTTGAGATAAATCTGCGCGCCGCCCATCTCGCGGCTGGTGCGCGCTGCGTGGTACACGGGCGAGGGGCGACCCACGAAGTGCTTGAGCTCGTAGTGGAACTCGGCCAGGAACTCGGGGTCGTGCTGGTAGCGGGCATAGGCCTCGCGCAGTTCCTGGATGGCGTGGGTCAACGTCTCGCTGACGAAGCTGCCGCCGTAGGGGCCAAAGTGGCCCGAGGAGTCAGGTTGCTGGTAGGAATTCATGGGGGATTCTTTGCAAGTTGTGCATCGGCCGCACGCACGGCGGCCACGAAGCGATGGATCTTGTCGGCGTCCTTGATGCCCTTCATGGGCTTGCCATCGGGGCCATCGGCCTCGACGCCGGAGCTGACATCAACGGCCAGCGAGAAGCCTCGCGGGCGTACTTGCACAATGCCATCGGTCACGTTTGCAGGCGTGAGTCCACCAGACAAAACGAGATGAGAGGCTACGCTTGGTGGAAGGAGTGACCAATTGAATGCCTTGCCGCCGCCGCCAAAACCGTCGACATGGGCGTCGAGCAGGATGGCTTGGGCTTTCGAGTAATCATGGGCGTATTTTACGAGGTCGAACCGCGCTGCACCGTCGCCCAGGGGAATGCGGGCTGCGCGCAGAAACGGCCGGGCGCCCCCCAGGGTGGAGGCCAGGCATTCGGCAGGGGACTCATCCCCGTGAAATTGGATTGTAGCGCCCGCCAGTAAAGCGCTTGCAGCTATGATATTTGAAGCGGTCTCGTTGACGAACAACAGCACTGGGGTGACGAAGGGTGGCAGGCGGTCGGCCAGTGCGGCAGCCCTTTGTGGGGAGACGGCCCGGGGGCTTGGGGCATACAGCACGAAGCCGATGGCATCCACGCCGGCGGCAACGGCTGCGTCCACATCCTGCTCGCGTGTCAGGCCGCAAACCTTGATGCGGGTGCGAATGCAGGAAGAGGGGTGTGGTTTTTCTGGCGGCAGGCTGCTCATGGCAGCCAATCATACGCAGCCGTGCGGCTGGGCAGGCCCCAGTGGGGTTCATAGACGGGGCCCTGAAAATACAGGCCATCGGGTGAAAAGGTGGGGGCTGCCGCATCTCGGGAGCGCGCAGCCAGCACCTCGCCGATCCATTGCGGGGGCTTTTTGCCCTGGCCCACGGCAATCAGGCAACCCATGATGTTGCGAATCATGTGGTGCAGAAAGGCGTTGGCCTCGAACTCGAAGCGCCAGTAGCAGGGTGCAAAGCCTTCGGACGGCGCTGCCATGTCGGATTGCCTGCGCGTGATGTCGATGCGCTGCAAGGTCTTGACGGGCGACTTGGCCTGGCAAGCCGAAGCCCGGAAGGAGGTGAAGTCGTGTTCACCCAGCAACTGTTGCGCGGCCTGCAACATGGCGGCGTGGTCGAGCGGGTAGAACACCCAGCCCACGCGGCCCGCATCGACGCTGGGGCGCACGGGCGACTGCAGCAGCACATAGGCATAGCGCCGCGCAGTCGCGCTGGCACGCGCGTGAAAATCTTTGGGCACCGGCTGGGCCCATTGCACCGCAATATCCGCTGGCAAAAAGGTGTTGGTGCCGCGCACCCACGACGACGCCGGGCGGTGCAGTGGCGTATCAAAGTGAACGACCTGCATGAGGCCGTGCACCCCCGCATCGGTGCGGCCCGCGCACAGCGTGCTGACCTGGTGCGTGGCAAAGCGGCCCAAGGCCGCTTCGAGATGATCCTGGATGGTGTTGCCCGACAACTGGCTTTGCCAGCCGCTGTAACGCTGGCCGTTGTAGGCCACCCCCATGGCCACCCTGGAGAGAGTGCCTGGGTCGGTGTCTTGCGGGGTGTCTGGATCGATGGGGCGCATCAGCCCAGGTCGGCCAGCAGCCGCTGGGCGCGGGCCTTGAGCGCCCCCGTGGATTCGGCAACCACTTCTTCGACCAGGGTGCGGGCCCCGTCGGTATCGCCGATGGCATTGAACTCATGCGCCAGCGCTAGCTTGGTGGCCAAGGGGTCGTCGGCATCGACGTCGCTGTCTGCTGCGGCGGGCGCCATTGCCGTGGCTGAGGCAGACTGGGAAGGTGCATCCAGGTCCAGCGTCAGGTCGCCCAGGTCGAACTCCATGGGAGCTGTTTCCATGGGGGCCATGTCGGTGGTGTCCTCCGTGGCGCTGTCCGTCAGCGACATGGCGTCGGACGGGAGCATGGTGAGGTCGTCGGAGGTCGGGAAATCGAGGTCGGCCATCGGCGGCGTCGCGATCGCAGGTGCGGCTGCCTCGGCGGGCTGGACGGCAGACAGCGATGCGGGCAGGTCAAGTTGCGCAACGGCTGCCAATTCGGTGTCGCTTTCCTCGGCGGCGGTTGCAGCTGCCGCCGCTGCGGCAAAGCCACCCGCAGCGGCTGGCGCCTCGGTTAGCGCATCTTCGGGCAAATCCAGATCGAGATTGAAATCCAGGTCGGGTGGCAGTGCTGCTGCGGGGGGCATGGCCATCACGGCGGCCGACAAAGTGGCCGGGGATGGAGCGGTGGCATCGCCTTGGTTCGTGCCAGGACGGCCGCCAGGCTGGTACACCGGGTTCTCCTGGTCCAGATCGCGGCCCAGTTCGCTGACATGGGTCCAGTCCGGACCTTCGCCTTGCGTCAGCTTGAACACATCTGCGGCCACTGCATCCAGGGCCTTGCGATCCTGCCGTTTGGCGTAAATCTCGGCCAGCTTGACGTGCACCGATACGCGGGCTGGATTGTGGCGAATCGCTTCCTTGAGGATTTCTTCGGCCTGGAGGTCGCGGCCATACGCCAGGTAAACGTCTGCTTCGGCCACGGGATCCACGTCACCGCCGGCATCGAGCTGGCTGGAAGAGTAGGCCATAGATGAGCCGGTGGTCATCTGGCTGTTGGCCGTGTCCACTTGCTGGCCGCCGCTGGCGCCAAAGAAGGAGTCGGGTTGCAGGCTGCTTGCCAGGAACGAACTGTCGACACCGGCATTGGCGCGACGTCGTTGCACCACGCGGTAGGCACCGTAACCGCCCAGCGCGATCAGTGCGAGGAGCCCCCCGGCAGGCACCAGGGGGTCTTCCATGAGGCCCGACAGGAAGCTCGGCTCGGGTGCAGGGGCTGGCGCTGGCACCGGTGCGGGCTTGGGTACAGGTTTTGGCGCAGGGGCGGATGCGGGTGCCGCGGCTTCTGCAGGCACGCTGGCTGCGGGGGATGCCGCCATGGCCGCGGGCTCGGAGGCCGCTGGCTGGATGGACGCCGCAGCCGGCATGGCTGCTGCCACTGCGCCGGGCGCGCTGGAGGCTGCGGCGGCAGGTGCACTGACCTGCGCAGACGCCGCGCTGAGCTTGTTCAGCTCGTTGATGTTTTTGGCCAGTTCGGCCATGCGGGCCGAGGATTCGTTGGCCTGCTTGTCTTTGGCCAGCTGGTCTTCTGCCGCCTTCTGGCCCGTCATGGCGCCCTTGGACAGGGTCAGCTTGTCGGGCGCGGCGGTTGCGGGTTTCTTGTCTTCGACCTGGGCTTGCACCGTGCCGCTGGCAGAGCGCTCTGCGGCCGCCACTTGGGCGGTGGGCGCTGCCGCAGCGAGTTTGCGGCGGAACACGTTGAAATCCCGGCTTTGTGCCGCCAGAACCTGGCGGGCTTCGCCCGGTGGGGTCGCCAATGCGGTTGCCTCGTCCGGCATTTGCAGCACGGCACCGGCCTTGATCCGGTTGACGTTGCCCTGGATGAAGGCGTCCGGGTTGGCGCGCATCAGCGCCACCAGCATCTGGTCCAGCGATACGCTGGCAGGGCGATACGTGTTGGCCAGGCGACCCGCCGTGTCGCCTGGCCGAACGGTGACACTGTTGGCTGAAGCGGGGCGTGGGTTGGCGGCTGCAGCGCTGCGGGGCGCACGCGGGGCGGAAGGCGCCGTTGCACGCGGGGCGATCGGTGCAGAACCCGTTTGCGCCTGGGCCACGGGGGCCGAAACCTGCGGTGCCGCGGTTACCGTGGGCGTTGCGCGGCGCAAGGCTGGCGGATCGAACAGCATGGTGTAGCTGCGCACGATGTGGCCGCTGCTCCAGGAGGCGTCGAGAACCAGGTCTATGAAGGGGTCGTTGACAGGGCGGTCGCTGGACAAGCGCAGCACCGCTGTGCCGTCGGTCCGCCGCTGCAGCTGCACGCGCAGATTGTTCACCGCCGGAGTGAACTCCATGCCCTGGGCACGAAAGACTTCGGGAGATGCCGTTTTGGCGCTCAGGGTGTCGGCCTCGGCCGGTGTGATTTGGGGCAGGTCGATTTCTGCGCGCAGTGGCTCACCAAGAGCAGATTGCACCGTAATGCGGCCCAGTGCGAGGGCGGAGGCATCGTCGGCATAAAAACCGGTCAAAGCGACGGCCGCGGCCGCCAGGACAGAAAATTTCCAACGATGCATGTGTGCCATCAAACGTGGTGGTTGTGCGGCTCGGTTGAGCGGCGTTGTTCTTCTCATGGATTGATCCCGCCCCGGCGCGTGAAAATATGTAAAAAGCACCATAGCATCAATGTTTTGCACTGACAAGCTGAGGTGGCGCCGAGGCTTTAGTCGAGGTGACGATGCTCTGTGTTGGGGTATTGATATGTTGCCAATTGCCAACGCGGCGTAACGGACTGTGTCAGCGTGCTGGGCGCAAAAAAGCGCGCGCAATTGGGGTTTGCGCGCGCTTTTGGGCAGGGTGTATCAGGCGTTCAGCAAAATGCGCAGCATGCGGCGCAGCGGCTCGGCGGCACCCCACAGCAACTGGTCGCCGATGGTGAAGGCGCCCACATACTCGGGGCCCATGGCCAGCTTGCGGATGCGGCCCACCGGGATGGTCATGGTGCCGGTCACGGCCACGGGGGTCAGGTCCTGGATGGTGGCTTCGCGGGTGTTAGGCACCACTTTCACCCACTCGTTGTCGGCGGCGATCATGGCTTCGAGGTCGGCCACGGGCACATCCTTCTTGAGCTTGAAGGTCAGGGCCTGGCTGTGGCAGCGCATGGCACCCACGCGCACGCAGAAGCCATCAACCGGGATGGCGGCAGAGCTGAATCCCTCGCCCAGGCCCAGAATCTTGTTGGTCTCGGCCATGCCCTTCCACTCTTCCTTGGACATGCCGTTACCCAGGTCCTTGTCGATCCAGGGGATCAGCGAGCCGCCCAGGGGCACGCCGAAGTTGGCGGTTTCAGTGGCCGACAGGCTGCGCTGCTTGGCGATGACCTTGCGGTCGATCTCCAGGATGGCGCTCTTGGGGTCGTCGAGCAGGGATTTCACTTCGGCATTCAGCGTGCCGTATTGGGTGAGCAATTCGCGCATGTGCTGCGCGCCGCCGCCCGATGCCGCCTGGTAGGTCTGGGTGCTCATCCACTCGACCAGCCCGGCCTTGTACAGTGCGCCCACGCCCATCAGCATGCAGCTCACAGTGCAGTTGCCGCCCACCCAGTTCTTGCCGCCGTTGGTCAGCGCGTCCTTGATGACGGGCATGTTGACGGGGTCCAGGATGATCACGGCGTCTTTTTCCATGCGCAGGGTGGACGCAGCGTCGATCCAGTGGCCGTTCCAGCCCGCAGCGCGCAGCTTGGGAAAGACTTGCGTGGTGTAGTCGCCGCCTTGCGCGGTGATGATGATGTCGCAGCGCTTGAGGGCGTCGATGTTGAATGCGTCTTGCAGGGTGGTTTCGTTCTTGGCCTGTGCGGGGGCTTTGCCGCCTGCATTGGACGTCGAGAAGAACAATGGCTCGATCAGGTCGAAGTCTTTCTCTTCGACCATGCGGTCCATCAACACCGAGCCGACCATGCCGCGCCAGCCGACCAAACCTACCAACTTGCTCATTTCAACGCCCCTTTCAGATTAAGAAACAGTGCCAGACCAGACTGTTTGCCCCGGCTCGTCTGGCCAGGGAGGGCGCACGACGGTACCGGAGCTGGATCAGCCCTTAATGGTCGTGGTTTTGGTGGTGATTGCGCGCACAGCCACGCCTGCCAGGGCGGCAGTAGCGGTGTTCAGGGCGAACGGGCGGGCGGCAAACATGGGGGATGATTGTACCGGATGGCTGCATGGTGCCAACTTCAGGGGGAATGGTCGCGAGCGTCGTGAAAGCAAAAGGGCGGCACATGGCCGCCCTGGTGGAATGCAGTGAAGGATTACCCCAGCGCCTTCACCACCGCATCCCCCATCTGCGCCGTGCCCACCTTGGTGGTGCCTTCGCTCCAGATATCGCCCGTGCGCAGGCCTTGGGCCAGCACCTTTTGCACAGCGGCTTCGATGCGCTGGGCGGCGGCTTCCTGGTTCAGGCTGAAGCGCAGCATCATCGCGGCGCTGAGGATGGTGGCCAGCGGGTTGGCAATGCCCTTGCCGGCGATGTCCGGCGCGCTGCCGTGGCTGGGTTCGTACAGGCCCTGGTTGCTGCTGTTCAGGCTGGCCGAGGGCAGCATGCCGATCGAGCCGGTGAGCATGGAGGCTTCGTCCGAGAGGATGTCGCCAAACATATTGCCGGTGACCACCACGTCAAACGCCTTGGGCGCCTTCACCAGCTGCATGGCGGCGTTGTCCACGTACATGTGCTGCAGTTCCACATCGGGGTACTGCTGGCCCACTTCGGTCACCACGTCCTTCCAGAACTGGAAGGTTTCGAGCACGTTGGCCTTGTCCACGCTGGTGACCTTCTTGCTGCGCTTGCGGGCAGCCTGGAAGGCGACGTGGGCGATGCGTTCGATCTCGGGGCGGCTGTAGCGCATGGTGTCAAACGCTTCTTCGGTGCCGGGGAAGTGGCCGTCGGTGGCCACGCGGCGGCCACGCGGTTGTCCGAAGTAGATGTCGCCCGTCAGCTCGCGGATGATGAGGATGTCGAGGCCCGCAATCAGCTCGGGCTTGAGGCTGGATGCGCCCACCAGCTGCTCGTAGCAGATGGCGGGGCGGAAGTTGGCGAACAGGCCCAGGTTCTTGCGCAGGCCCAGGATGGCTTGCTCGGGGCGCAGCGGCCGGTCGAGCTTGTCGTATTTCCAGTCGCCCACGGCGCCGAACAGGATGGCGTCGGCTTCCTTGGCGAGTTGGAGGGTCGATTCGGGCAGCGGGTGGCCGTGGGCGTCATACGCTGCGCCGCCGACCAGGGCCGATTCCATCTCGAACTTCAGGTCGAGCGCCTGGAGCACCTTGACGGCCTCGGCGACGATTTCGGTGCCAATGCCGTCACCCGGCAGAACTGCGATTTTCATTGAATTGCGCTTTACTTTTGATAGCTACTAGCGCTTGTCTGGTAAGCGCTAGAGGCTGTTTTTGCTTGAAAATTGAATCAGGAGACCATCGAGTGCGCCAGCCACGGCTTGGTGGCCAGCCGCTGGGCTTCAAAGGCCTTGATCTTGTCGGACTGGCGCAGGGTCAGGCCGATGTCGTCAAAACCGTTGAGAAGGCAGTATTTGCGGAAGGCTTGCACCTCGAACGGAATCTCCTGTCCTTGCGGGCGCACGATGACCTGCCGTTCCAGGTCGATGGTGAGCTGGTAGCCGGGGAAGGCCAGCACTTCGTCAAACAGCTGGGCCACCGTGGCCTCGGGCAGCACGATGGGCAGCAGGCCGTTCTTGAAGCAGTTGTTGAAGAAGATGTCGGCAAAGCTGGGCGCGATGACGGCGCGAAAGCCGTACTGGTCCAGCGCCCAGGGCGCATGTTCGCGACTCGACCCGCAGCCGAAGTTCTTGCGCGCCAGCAGGATGGAAGCGCCTGCGTAGCGCGGCTGGTTCAGCACGAAGTCGGGGTTGGGTTGGCGGCTGGCCGGGTCTTGCCCCGGTTCGCCGTGGTCCAGGTAGCGCCATTCGTCAAACAGGTTCACGCCAAAGCCGGTCTTCTTGATCGACTTCAGGAACTGCTTGGGGATGATGGCGTCGGTATCGACGTTCTCGCGGTCCATGGGGGCCACAAGGCCCTGGAGCAAAGTGAATTTCTGCATGGTGTTCTTTGTTACTTGGCAGCGCGTTCGATGGCGCTGCCCGCGCGTTCGATGTCCTGGCCCACGCCCTTGACGGTGTTGCAGCCGGCGAGCACGAAGGCCAGGGACAGGGCGATGAGGGTGGCGGTCTTTTTCACGGCGGTCTCCTTCAGGCAAATTGGCGAATGTCTACAAAATGGCCGTGCACGGCAGCGGCGGCGGCCATGGCGGGGCTGACCAGGTGGGTGCGGCCACCGGCGCCCTGGCGGCCTTCAAAGTTGCGGTTGCTGGTGCTGGCGCAGCGCTCGCCCGGCTCCAGGCGGTCGGCGTTCATGGCCAGGCACATGCTGCAGCCGGGTTCGCGCCATTCAAAGCCTGCGGCCACAAAAATCTTGTCCAGGCCTTCGCGCTCGGCCTGTTCCTTGACGAGGCCCGAGCCGGGCACCACCATTGCCAGCTTCACGTTGCTGGCCACCTTGCGGCCCAGGCTCTTCACCACGGCGGCGGCTTCGCGCATGTCTTCGATGCGGCTGTTGGTGCAGCTGCCGATGAACACCTTGTCGATGGTGATGTCGTTGATCGCCTTGCCGGGTTGCAGGCCCATGTAGGTCAAGGCGCGCTCGATGGCGCCGCGCTTGTTGGCGTCTTTTTCCTTGTCCGGGTCGGGCACGCGGGCGTCAATGCCCAGCACCATTTCGGGCGAAGTGCCCCAAGTGACTTGCGGCTGGATGTCGGCAGCGTCGAGCTTTACCACCGTGTCGAACTTCGCGTCGGCGTCGGAATGCAGCGTCTTCCAGTACGCCACGGCCTGGTCCCATTCGACACCCGTGGGTGAAAGGGGGCGGCCCTTGACGTATTCAATGGTCTTGTCGTCCACGGCCACCAGGCCCGCGCGCGCGCCGCCTTCGATGGCCATGTTGCACACGGTCATGCGGCCTTCCATGCTCATGGCGCGGAACACCGAGCCGGCGAACTCGATGGTGTAGCCCGTGCCGCCGGCCGTGCCGATCTTGCCGATGATGGCCAGCACCACGTCCTTGGGGGTCACGCCTTTGGCCAGCGTGCCGTCCACCTGCACCAGCATGTTCTTGGCCTTTTTGGCCAGCAGGGTCTGCGTAGCCATCACATGCTCGACCTCGGAGGTGCCGATGCCATGGGCCAGCGCGCCAAACGCACCGTGCGTGCTGGTGTGGCTGTCGCCGCAGACCACCGTCATGCCGGGCAGGGTGGCGCCGTTTTCGGGGCCAATCACATGCACGATGCCCTGGCGCTTGTGCATGAACGGGAAGAACGCGGCGGGCGTGATCTGCGCCATGTTGTCGTTCAGCGTGGTGATCTGTTCCTTGCTGATCGGGTCGGTGATGCCGTCGTAGCCGTTTTCCCAGCCGGTGGTGGGCGTGTTGTGGTCGGCCGTGGCCACGATGGAACTCATGCGCCAGACCTTGCGGCCCGCCTCGCGCAGGCCTTCAAAGGCCTGGGGGCTGGTCACTTCGTGCACCAGATGGCGGTCGATGTAGAGGATGGACGTGCCATCTTCTTCGGTGTGGACGACGTGTTCGTCCCAGATCTTGTCGTACAGGGTGCGTCCCATGGCGGTCTCTTTTCGTGGGTGGGGGTAAGTTGGATTTTAGGTCGGCGTGAAAGTGCCGGGCGACGGGCGAACCAGGTGTTCCACCAGCAGCCGCGCGGTGACGGGCAGGGCATCGAAGTCGCGGGCCACCACGCGCAACTCGCGCTGGGCCCAGGGGTCGGTCAGGGGCACCGCCTGCAGCCGGCCCACGCCGTGCATGAGGGCAAAGGCCCGGTCGGGCAGCAGGCCCACGCCCAGGCCGTTGTCGATCATGCGGCACATGGCATCCAGCCCCGTGACCTGAATGCGCTGGCGCAGTGGGCGCCCAGCGGCAGCGGCGGCGGCGCGCATGGCCAGGCTGATGCTGCTGTTGGCGTGCAGGCCGACAATGTCCCAGTCCAGCACTTCTTCAAAATGAATAGCAGCTTGCGCAGACAGGGCGTGCGCTGCGGGCACAACCAGCACTAAGCGATCGGTGCGATAGGGGCGGCTTTGCAGGTCGGCGGCGGCGGGCCCGCCGGTGTTGCAGATGCCCAGATCGGCCGCGCCTTCCTGCACGGCGTGCAGCACATCGCTGGAGAGGTGTTCCTGCAGGTCGATCTTGACCTGGCTGTGCGCGCGCGCAAAAGCGCCCAGGTCTTCGGGCAGAAACTGCACGATGGCCGAGATGTTGGCGTGCATGCGCACATGGCCGCGCACCCCTTCGGCGTATTCGCTCAGTTCGCCCTGCATGCGCTCCAGGCCAAACAGCACCGTGCGCGCATGGTGCAACAGGCTTTCGCCCGCCGGCGTGAGGGTGACGCCCCGGCTGTGGCGGTAGAGCAGGGCGGTGTCCACGGCGGTTTCCAGGTCGGACAGGCGCTTGCTGACGGCCGATGCCGCAATGAACTCGCGCTCCGCCGCGCGGCCGATGCTGCCGAGCTCGCACACCGCGACAAAGAGTTGCAGCGAGGTCAGGTCAATGCGGCGCGCAAAACTGCGCTCGGAGCTTTTCATGGGGATGAATCTTCTCGGTTGGAGAAGGCTTTGTATTTTCCCGCATGTTTTATTTGTCTGCCATCGCTAAACGCGATGGTTTTCATCTTGTCACGATGCTGCCACAGTGCGCCCCTTGGTGATGTGGCGCTTTCAGGCGGTCAGGGTGCTGCCATGCTCGGGCACTGCGGCGCGCCAGCGCAGTTCATGCTCGATGCGCTGGCGCAGCATGTCGGCCGCGCCCATCTCGCCGTGCACCACATAAACCCGGTCGGGCGCATGGCCCATGCTGCGCAGCCAGGCCAGGGTCTGGTTGGCGTCGGCGTGGGCCGAGGCGGCGGTGAGCTGCACCACTTCGGCACGGACCTCAATGTCCTGCCCGTGGATGCGGGTGGTCTTTTCGCCGCTGGCGATGCGCGCGCCGCGCGTGCCTGGCGCCTGGTGGCCGGTGATGATGACCATGTTGCGGTGGTCGCCCGCATACAGCGCCAGGTGGTGCAGCACGCGCCCGCCCGTGGCCATGCCGCTGGCCGAAAGAATCACCATGGGGCCGTGGCGGCGCGCCAGGGCCTTCGATTCTTCGGTGGTCTGCACCATGGTGGCGCCGTGCGAGAGGGCGTCTGCCTCGTGCGCCGTCAGCCGGTGCTCGCCCGCGTGGTGCGCGAACAATCCTGTGGTGCTGACGGCCATGGGGCTGTCCAGAAACACCGGCAGTGAACGCGGAACCACGCCCTGCTTCTTGAGCAGGTTGATCGCATGCAGCACCGCCTGCGCGCGGCCCACGGCAAACACCGGCACCACGGCCACGCCGCCGCGCTGGGACAGGCGTTGCAGGGCGGGGGCCAGTTCCTGCAAGATGTCTGTTTGCGGGTGCTGGCGGTCGCCGTAGGTGGACTCGACCAGCACCGTGTCGGCCTGGGGTGGTGCCTCGGGCGGGTTCATGACCAGGTCGTCGGGGCGGCCCAGGTCGCCCGAGAACAGGATGCGCCGACCGCCCACTTCCAGCAGCACGCTGGCCGCGCCCAGGATATGCCCGGCCGGCGTGAAGCTCACGCGCCAGCCAGCAATGGGCTCAAACGCCTTGTGGTAGGCATGGATGCGGAACTGCTTCATGCAATGCTGCGCATCCAGCCGGGTGTACAGCGGCAGCGCCGGTGCGTACTGCGAGAGCTGGTGGCGGTTCAAAAAGGCGGCGTCTTCTTCCTGTAGGTGGCCGCTGTCGGGCAGCAGGATGGCGCACAGGTCGCGCGTGCCGGTGGTTGCGTGAATGGGCTTGATGTAGCCGTCGCGTGCCAGCAGGGGCAGGTAGCCGCTGTGGTCCAGGTGCGCATGGGTCAGCACCACGGCGTCGATCTGGTGGGGCGTGAGGGGCAGGGGCTGCCAGTTGCGCAGGCGCAGCTGCTTGTAGCCCTGGAACAGGCCGCAATCGACCAGCATGCTGTGGCCGTTGTGGCGCACCAGGTATTTGGAGCCGGTGACGGTGCCCGCACCGCCCAGAAAAGTGATGGTGACGTCCATAGCGATTCTCCCTGCGTGCAATGGCTGCCATCGTAGCGGCCTGCGCCGTCCTTCGGCTCACGGCGGAGCGGGGCGTCATGTGGTTCAGGTCAAGCTGCGTTGGCAAAGACTGCAGGAAAGCGGGAAAGGGGCTCGCGGGGGGTAAGAAAAAAGGCTGCCCGGCGTGGTGCGGGGCAGCCTGGTGCGAAACGCGAAACGCGAAACGCGAAACGCGAAACGCGAAACGCGAAACGCGGGGCGCGGGGCGCGGGGCGCGGGGCGCCTTGCGCGGCGCCCGGTGATCAACTGAAGAAGTTCTTCAGCCGGTCGGTCCAGCTGTCACCGCTGGGCGAGTGGCGACCGCCGCCCTTCTTGAGCGATTCTTCCAGCTCGCGCAGCAGCTTGCGCTGGTGTTCGGTGAGCTTGACGGGCGTTTCCACCGCGATGTGGCAATACAGGTCGCCGGGGTAGCTGGCGCGCACGCCCTTGATGCCCTTGCCGCGCAGGCGAAACTGCTTGCCGGCCTGCGTGCCTTCGGGAATGTCGATGGCCGCCTTGCCGGCCAGCGTGGGCACCTCGATCTCGCCACCCAGGGCGGCGGTGATGAAGCTCACCGGCACCTGGCAGTGCAGGTCATCGCCATCGCGCTCGAAGATGTCGTGCTTCTTCAGGCGGATCTCGATGTACAGGTCGCCCGGCGGGCCGCCGTTGGTACCGGGCTCGCCATTGCCGGTGCTGCGGATGCGCATGCCGTCGTCGATGCCGGCCGGAATCTTCACTTCCAGCGTCTTTTGCTTCTTGAGCTTGCCCTGGCCGTGGCAGGTGGTGCAGGGCTCGGGAATGATCTTGCCGGTGCCGCGGCAGTGCGGGCAGGTTTGCTGCACGCTGAAAAAGCCCTGGCGCATCTGCACCGTGCCGCTGCCCGTGCAGGTGGAGCAGGTCTTGGCGCTGGTGCCGGGCTTGGCGCCGCTGCCGTGGCAGGTGTCGCAGCTTTCCCACGACGGAATGCGGATCTGCGCATCCTTGCCGCGCGCGGCTTCCTCCAGGGTGATTTCCATGGCGTAGCTGAGGTCGCTGCCGCGGTACACCTGCCGGCCCCCCGCGCCGCGCCGTCCACCCTGCTGGCCGAACATGTCACCAAAGATGTCGCCAAAGGCCTCGGCAAAGCCGCCAAAGCCTTCGGCACCGGGCCCGCCGGGGCCGCGCATGTTCGGGTCCACGCCGGCGTGGCCGTACTGGTCGTAGGCCGCGCGCTTTTGGGCGTCCGACAGCATCTCGTAGGCCTCTTTGGCCTCTTTGAACTTTTCTTCGGCGCCCTTGGCGGTGTCCCCCTGGTTGCGGTCAGGGTGGTGCTTCATCGCCAGCTTGCGATAGGCCTTCTTGATGTCTTCTTCCGAGGCGTTTTTGGGAACACCCAGGATTTCGTAATAGTCTCTTTTCGACATGGTCTTTCTGCGCCCGGTTGGAACAGGAACGCCGCGCCGGCCTTGGAACCTCGGTTGAAAGGTCCTTCGGGCCCCGCGCGGCGGCTGGGGTCAATGGGGGCTTGTTCAGCCCTTCTTGACTTCCTTCACTTCAGCATCGACCACGTTGTCGTCGTCCGCGGGCTTGGCCGAAGAAGCCGATGCACTGGCCGCGTCCGCGCCACCGGCTGCCTGGGCCGCCTGCGCCGCCTGGGATTCGGCATACATCTTCTCGCCCAGCTTCTGGCTGGCGGTCATCAGTGCCGTGGTCTTGGCATCGATGGCGTCCTTGTCTTCACCCTTGAGGACTTCCTCCAGCGCCTTGACGGCAGCAGTGATGGCGTCCTTTTCGCCCGCATCGAGCTTGTCGCCATGCTCGGCCAGGCTCTTGTTCACGCTGTGCACGGCGGCTTCGCCCTGGTTGCGGGCCTGGATCAGTTCGAGCTTTTTCTTGTCGTCGGCAGCGTTCAGCTCGGCGTCCTTCACCATCTGCTGGATTTCTTCTTCCGACAGGCCCGAGTTGGCCTTGATGGTGATCTTGTTTTCCTTGCCCGTGCCCTTGTCCTTGGCGCCCACATGCAGGATGCCGTTGGCGTCGATGTCGAACGACACTTCGATCTGCGGCGTGCCGCGCGATGCGGGTGGAATGCCTTCCAGGTTGAACTCGCCCAGCAGCTTGTTGCCCGAAGCCATCTCGCGCTCGCCCTGGAAGACCTTGATGGTCACGGCCGGCTGGTTGTCGTCGGCCGTCGAGAAGGTCTGCGCGAACTTCGTCGGGATGGTCGTGTTCTTGGTGATCATCTTGGTCATCACGCCGCCCAGGGTCTCAATGCCCAGCGACAGCGGCGTCACGTCCAGCAGCAGCACGTCCTTGCGGTCGCCCGACAGCACCTGGCCCTGGATGGCCGCGCCCACGGCCACGGCTTCGTCGGGGTTCACGTCCTTGCGGGGTTCCTTGCCGAAGAATTCCTTGACCTTGTCTTGCACCTTGGGCATGCGGGTCATGCCGCCGACCAGGATCACGTCGTTGATGTCGGACACGCTGATGCCGGCGTCCTTGATGGCCGTGCGGCAGGGGGCGATGGTGCGCTCGATGAGCTCTTCCACCAGGGCTTCGAGCTTGGAGCGCGAGAGCTTGATGTTCAGGTGCTTGGGGCCCGAGGCGTCGGCCGTGATGTAGGGCAGGTTGATGTCGGTCTGCGCGCTGTTGGACAGCTCGATCTTGGCCTTTTCAGCGGCTTCCTTCAGGCGCTGCAGGGCCAGCACGTCCTTGGACAGATCGACGCCTTGCTCTTTCTTGAACTCGGCAATGATGAAGTCGATGATGCGCTGGTCGAAGTCTTCGCCGCCCAGGAAGGTGTCGCCGTTGGTGGACAGCACTTCAAACTGCTTTTCGCCATCCACGTCGGCGATTTCGATGATGGACACGTCGAACGTGCCGCCACCGAGGTCATACACGGCAATCTTGCGGTCGCCCTTTTCCTGCTTGTCCAGGCCGAAGGCCAGCGCGGCTGCGGTGGGCTCGTTGATGATGCGCTTGACTTCCAGGCCGGCAATGCGGCCGGCGTCCTTGGTGGCCTGGCGCTGGGCGTCGTTGAAGTAGGCGGGCACGGTGATGACGGCCTCGGTGACGGGTTCGCCCAGGTAATCTTCGGCGGTCTTCTTCATCTTGCGCAGAATGTCGGCGCTGACCTGCTGGGCCGAGATCTTGGTGCCGCGCACTTCGACCCAGGCGTCGCCGTTGTCGGCAGCCGTGATCTTGTAGGGCATCAGGTCGATGTCCTTTTGCACTTCTTTTTCGGTGAACTTGCGGCCGATCAGGCGCTTGATCGCGTACAGCGTGTTCTTGGGGTTGGTCACGGCCTGGCGCTTGGCCGAGGCACCGACCAGCACTTCACCATCTTCCTGGTAGGCCACGATCGACGGCGTGGTGCGGGCACCTTCGCTGTTTTCGATCACGCGCGTGGTGTTGCCTTCCATGACGGACACGCAGCTGTTGGTGGTGCCCAGATCGATACCGATGATTTTTCCCATGTTCTTCTCCGCAATGTTGGAATGGTTGGATGACTAGTAACTTGTGGATAACCTGAAGGGGTTCAAGCTGTTCACTGAAATTATTTGGGGGCGGCCACGGTGACCAGGGCGGGGCGCAGCACGCGCTCGGCGATCACGTAGCCTTTTTGCAGCACGGCCACCACGGTGTTTGGCTCTTGCTCGGCAGGCACCACGCTGATGGCCTGGTGCTGGTGCGGGTCGAATTTGTCGCCTGCGGCCGGGTTGATGGCCAGCACCTTGTTGCGCTCCAGGGCCGAGGTCAGCTGGCGCAGCGTGGCGTCGGCGCCCTCGCGCAGCTGCTGCGGGGTGGCTTCCTTGATGGCCAGTGCCGCGTCCAGGCTGTCTGCCACCGGCAGCAGGCTTTCGGCAAAGCTTTCGATGCCGAATTTGCGGGCCTTGGAGACCTCGTCTTCGGCGCGGCGGCGGGCGTTTTCGGCCTCGGCCTTGGCGCGCAGGAACTGGTCGGCCAGTTCTGCGCTTTTGGCCTTGATTTCGGCCAGTTCGCCCTGCAGGCGGGCCATTTCGTCAGAAGCGTTGGCAGCCATGGCGGCTTCGACTTCTTCGGGGGCGGGATTGCTTTGGAGGGGGGATTGCTGGCTGTGATCGGACATGTCGGGATTTTTTGAAACGAACGGATACGCGGAAAGAATGGGGCGGGCGGCCTGTATTTCAAGGTCTGCGGTGGCGCAACGCTGCTTTGGTCGGGCGAAATAACACCGCGGAGATGCATCGGTGAGGGTCTGAGTGTACAAGCGCCAGGATGCAGGCTATAATCGCCGGCTTTGCCTTGCCACACCGCGCAATCCACCAAGGATTGGGACGCAACGGGTGGTCTTACCCAGAAGGAGTATGCATGCGTCATTACGAAATCATTTTGTTGATCCATCCGGATCAAAGCGAACAAGTTCCAGCCATGCTGGAGCGCTACAAGGGCATGATCACCGCTGGCGGTGGCAAGGTGCACCGCGTGGAAGACTGGGGCCGCCGTCAACTGGCGTACCTGATCAACAAGCTGGCCAAGGCCCACTACCTGTGCGTGAACATCGAAGCCGACCAGGCCGTGATGGCTGAACTGGAGCATGCCTTCAAGTTCAACGACGCCGTGCTGCGCCACCTGACGGTCCAGAAGAAGAAGGCCGACACGGGCCCGTCTTCGATGATGAAGACCGTCGAGCGCGAAGAAGCCCGCAAGGTCAGCCAAGCCGAATACGCGGCTGCTGGCGAGCGCGGTGGTGACCGTGGCGAGCGTTCTGGCGATCGCTGATTGACAGTTCCGCCTGAGGAGTGGAAAACCGCGTTGTCTTGACCGCTTGTATCGCCGAGGCCGAGGCCTTGCGCTACACGCCCGCCGGATTGCCTGCCATTGCCTTGCGCCTCGAACACGAGTCAAGCCAGTCAGAAGCAGGTCAGCCCCGGGACGTCAAGGCCGCCATGAAAGCCGTTGCCTTTGGTGCAATGGCCGAGCGTCTGGCAAGGCAGAACATCGGAAGTCTCTGGACTTTCAGTGGGTTTCTGGCCACACCGCGCAACGGCAAGAACGCAGTGCTCCACATCCAGGATATTCAACAAAATTAATTTGCAAGGGGTCCGCAATGGCCACGTTCAAGAAGTTCAACAAAGACAAGCGCCCAAAGCGCAACACCCAGTCCCTGCTGTTCAAGCGCAAGCGCTTTTGCCGCTTCACGGTGACGGGCGTTGAAGAAATCGACTACAAGGATGTCGACACGCTGCGCGATTTCATCGCCGAAAACGGCAAGATCATCCCCGCGCGCCTGACCGGCACGCGCGCCATCTTCCAGCGTCAGCTGAACACCGCCATCAAGCGCGCGCGCTTCCTGGCGCTGGTGCCTTACAGCGACCAGCACAAGATCTAAGGAGCACAACCCATGCAAATCATCCTGCTCGACAAGGTTGTGAACCTCGGCAACCTGGGCGAAATCGTCAAGGTCAAGGACGGCTACGCCCGCAACTTCCTGATTCCTTCGGGCCGCGCCCGCCGCGCCACCGAAGCCAACAAGGCTGAGTTCGAAGCCAAGCGCGTCGAACTCGAAAAGGCCGCTGCTGCCAAGCTGGCAGAAGCCCAGGTCCAAGGCGAGAAGCTGGCCGGCACCACCGTCAAGCTGACGCAAAAGGCTGGCGTGGACGGCCGTCTGTTTGGTTCCGTGACCAACCATGACATCGCCGAAGAGCTGAACAAGCAAGGCTACAAGGTTGCCAAGGCCCAGATCCGCCTGCCCAACGGCCCCATCAAGGTCGTGAGCGACACCTCGGTAAGCGTGGCTCTGCACACCGACGTGGTTGTGGAAGTCAACGTGTCGGTCTACGGCGAAACCGCCTGATCGTCATTCGTGACTAGTCGCAAAAGCCGCCCTCGGGCGGCTTTTGTTTTTGGTGCGCTGCGTCCATACAGGGTCACCCACAGTCTGCCCCCTGGTTGTCCACAGGCTTGTCCCCATCCCGTCAGGCTGCTCTGCGCTAGCATTGAAAGCTTGCCCCAAGGAACCCCATGTCCGCTGTTTTCCCCCCGCTCGAAGACCACGGTTTCGCCCCGTCCATGCCGGACCGCGAGATTGCCCAGCTGCGCGTGCCCCCGCACTCGATCGAGGCGGAGTCGAGCGTGCTCGGCGGGCTGCTGCTCGACAACAACGCATGGGATCGCGTGGGCGATCTGCTCAAGGATGGCGACTTCTATCGCTACGAGCACAAGCTGATCTACGCCGCCATTGGCGGCCTGATCAATGGCAGCAAGCCGGCCGACGTGATCACGGTGTATGAACAGCTGCAGGGGCTGGGCAAGGCCGAGGAAATCGGTGGCCTGGGGTATCTGAACAACCTGGCGCAATATGTGCCCAGCGCCAGCAATATCCGCCGCTACGCCGAAATCGTGCGCGAGCGGGCCATCCTGCGCAAGCTGGTCACGGCCAGCGATGAAATCGCCACCAACGCCTTCAATCCGCAGGGCAAGCCGGTGGACAAGATCCTCGACGAGGCCGAGCAAAAGATCTTCAACATCGGTGAAGAAGGCTCGCGCATGAAGCAGGGCTTTCAGGCCATGGACACCCTGGTGGTGGACCTGCTCGACCGCGTGCAGGAGATGGCCGACAACCCCAACGACATCACCGGCGTGCCCACCGGGTTCATCGACCTGGACCGCATGACTTCCGGCCTGCAGGCTGGCGACATGGTGGTGCTGGCCGCGCGCCCGTCCATGGGCAAGACGGCGTTTGCCGTGAACATTGCCGAGCATGTGGCGCTCAACGAAGGCCTGCCCGTGGCCATTTTCTCGATGGAAATGGGCGCAGCGCAGCTGGCCGTGCGTATCGTGGGCTCGATTGGCCGCATCAACCAGGGCAATCTGCGCACCGGCAAGTTGAGCGATGAGGAATGGCCGCGCCTGACCGAAGCCATCGAAAAGCTGCGCACCGTGTCGCTGCACATCGATGAAACGCCGGGTCTCACGCCATCGGAGCTGCGCGCCAACGCACGGCGCCTGGCGCGCCAGTGCGGCAAGCTGGGCCTGATCGTGGTGGACTATTTGCAGCTGATGAGTGGCTCCAGCGGCTCGCAGGGTGAAAACCGGGCCACCGAGCTGGGCGAAATTTCGCGCGGC
This sequence comes from Acidovorax sp. T1, assembly GCF_002176815.1. Lineage (NCBI taxonomy): Bacteria > Pseudomonadati > Pseudomonadota > Betaproteobacteria > Burkholderiales > Comamonadaceae > Acidovorax > Acidovorax sp. T1. Next base: position 1,124,959 of record NZ_CP021648.1, read on the forward strand.
CTGAAGATGCTGGCCAAGGAGCTGCAGTGCCCGGTGATTGCGCTGTCGCAGCTCAACCGCTCGGTGGAGCAGCGCACCGACAAGCGCCCCATGATGAGCGATCTGCGCGAATCCGGCGCCATCGAGCAGGATGCCGACATCATCATGTTCATCTACCGCGACGACTATTACAACAAGGACAGCAAGGAGCCGAACGTGGCCGAGGTCATCATCGGCAAACAGCGTAACGGTCCCACCGGCACCGTGAAGCTGTTCTTCCAGAAGTCGCAGACGCGCTTCGAGAGCCTGGCGATGGGCTCGGGCGACGATTTCTAATAAAAATAGCTGCTAGCGCTTTCTAGGTAAGCGCTAGCAGCTATCAAAATTGAAGCGTTTGTGCAGGGGCCGACAGCGCTACTGCCGCAATGCCCACACGACCAGCCCCACGCATCCCGCCCCCAGCACCGCGATGACTGCCGTGAGGCGCTGGTTGCGCAGGCGCAGCACTTCCACCGCCTGCACCACCTGGGCATTCTGTTCGGCCAGGGACTGGATCAGGACGGCGGACTCTTGCTGCTCCTGCTCCAGCCGTGCCACGCGTTCGCGCAATTGCTGCAGCTGCAGTGCGACCGGGGGCGTGGCTGCTGCGTCGCCCGCACCCGCCAGCGTGCCCGCAGCGGCATCTGCCGTGCCCTGGCGCGTGCTGCCCAGCAGCTTTTTGGCCGCCTGCAGAATCTGGGGCGTCGCCTCCAGGACGTCGCCCCAGGGCACCAGCTTGAGGGCTGCAACCCAGCCGAGCGCCATCTTCAGAGTACCTCGCTGGCAAAGTCTGCCAGGCGTGAGCGTTCACCGCGTGCCAGGGTGATGTGGCCGCTGTGCGGCCAGCCCTTGAAGCGGTCCACGGCGTAGGTCAGGCCCGAAGAGCCTTCGGTGAGGTAAGGCGTGTCGATCTGCGCCAGGTTGCCCATGCAGATGATCTTGGTGCCCGGGCCGGCGCGCGTGATGAGCGTCTTCATCTGCTTGGGCGTCAGGTTCTGCGCTTCGTCGATGATCACGTACTTGTTCAGGAAGGTGCGCCCGCGCATGAAGTTCATGCTCTTGATCTTGATGCGGCTGCGGATGAGCTCATTGGTGGCGGCGCGGCCCCATTCGCCCGCGTTGCCGCCGTCGCCCTTGGCCAGAAATTCGAGGTTGTCGTCCAGCGCGCCCATCCACGGGCCCATCTTTTCCTCTTCGGTGCCGGGCAGAAAACCGATGTCCTCGCCCACGCTCACGGTGGCGCGGGTCATGATGATTTCGGTGTAGCGGCGGTCGTCCAGCACCTGCGTGAGGCCGGCGGCCAGCGCCAGCAGGGTCTTGCCGGTGCCGGCCGTGCCGGTCAGCGTGACGAAATCGACCTCCGGGTCCATGAGCAGGTTCATGGCGTAGTTCTGCTCGCGGTTGCGCGTGGTCACGCCCCACACCGCGTGCTTGGCCGAGCCATAGTCCTTGAGCGTTTGCAGCACCGCGGTCTTCTCGCGGATTTCGCTGACCCGGGCAAACAGGCTGGGCTCGCCCGGTGCCTCGAAGTAGACGAACTGGTTGATCAGCAGTTGCGGCACGATGGGGCCGCCGATGCGGTAGTAGGTGTGCGCGCCGCTTTGCCAGCTTTCCACGTTCTTGCCGCTTTTCACCCAGAAATCAGTGGGCAGGGCCAGCACGCCGGAGTAGAGCAGGTCGCCGTCTTCCAGCGTCTTGTCGTTCTGGTAGTCCTCGGCGTTCAGTCCCAGCGCGCGCGCCTTGACGCGCATGTTGATGTCCTTGGACACCAGCACCACCTCGCGCGGCGCATGCAGTTTGCGCAGGGCTTCCACCACGCCCAAGATCTGGTTGTCGGCCTTGCCTTGCGGCAGGCTGGTGGGCAGGCTGTAGTCGAGCGGCACTGTCTGGAAGAACAGGTGGCCGCCGGCGGCGCGCTGGCCAGTGGAGTCGAGCTTGAGGCCGTGTGCGATGTCGGCACCATGGACGCCTGCCAGTGCATCCAGCGTGCGGCTGGTCTGGCGGCCATTGCGCGCCACTTCGGTCATGCCTTTCTTGTGCCCGTCAAGCTCTTCCAGCACGATCATCGGCAGGAAGATGTCATGTTCCTCGAAGCGGAACAGGCTGGTCGGGTCGTGCAGCAGCACGTTGGTGTCCAGCACAAACAGCTTGGTCGGCCCTTGTGGTGCTGATTTTTTGCTGCGCGAAGCAACGGGGGCCGTGGGCACGGTGGCGGCGGTTTTGCTGGAGCCGTTGCTGCGTGTCCGGTTGGTACGGCGCGCGGCCGGTGCGGGGGCGACGGCTGGCTCGGGGGCGGGTGCCGGTGTGCGTGACTTGGTCTCTACCTGGATGAGCGCGGGCGCCGCGGCCAGCTCGACGGCGGCGGCCTGGCTGCGTTCGCTCTTGCGGCCGACGCGGCTGGCCGGTTCTGCCTTGATGGCAACGTCGGGGAGCAGATTTTCCGTATGACGGGGGGGCGCGCTGGCTTCGTAGTCTTCGGGCGCAAGCAGGGCAGCGCGCCGGCTGGGGGCGGGGGGCAGGGGCATGTTGGCAGGGCCTCGGTCAGTGGGTGTTCAGAAAGCAAAAAGCCGCCTGGAGGCCAAGGCGGCTTGGGGGGGAGGAAAAAAGCGTGGCTGTTTTCAGAAGCATTGAACCATTATGCCCATTCACCATGTCGGACCGCGGAAGGTGTCCGCAGTCCGTGTGGGGGAGCCTGCAGCGTAGAGCTTCAGGCGGCCTTTTTCAGGGCCTTGATGGTCTTGACGGCCTTGAGCACTTCTTCCACGTGGCCTGGCACCTTGAGGCCGCGCCATTCATTTTGAAGAATGCCGTCGGGGCCGATCAGGAAGGTGCTGCGCTCGATGCCCTTGACCTTCTTGCCGTACATGATCTTGTTCTTGACCACGCCGAACATGTGGCACATTTTTTCTTCGGTGTCAGCGATGAGCTCGAAGGGCAGCTCCAGCTTTTCCTTGAACTCGTCGTGCGACTTCATGTTGTCGCGCGACACGCCGAAAACGGCAGCGCCCGCTTTCGCGAAGTCCTTGTACTTGTCCCGGAACTGCATGGCTTCCGTGGTGCAGCCAGGTGTGTTGTCCTTGGGATAGAAGTACAGAATCACAATCTGGCCGAGGTGGGAGGTGTTGGAGACCTTGATTCCGCCGGTCGCGTTGGCTTCAAATTCAGGGAGGGGTTTGTTGACAACGATCGCCATAGCACTTCAATCTCTCAGGATGTAGTCGTTGAAAAGCCGGGGGAGCTGGGGTGTTATTGATCTTGGTGGTGCCCCCGACCGCAACCCGTGATTTTACCCTGAAAACGCCCCAGGACCAATCTCCAAGGCCTTCTCTAAGACCCGGGTGATTCCAGGATGAGCGCGGCCACGACATTGCGGCCTTCGCTGGCGAGGATGTTGTAGGTGCGGCAGGCGGCGGGGGTGTCCATGGTTTCCAGGCCCAGGCGCCGGGCCATCAGCGGCTGCAGCCAGGCCGGCGGCGGAAAGCGGTTGCGTAGGCCGCTGCCAAAGACGATCAGTTCCGCTTCCAGCGTGGCCAGCTGGGCGAAATGGTCTGGCGTCAGGTCTTCGAAGCGGGCGCAGGGCCAGACCATGCGCAGGCCGCCCGAGCCCAGGATGATGCTGGTCGTGATCTTTTCCGCATCCACACCGATCCAGCCGGGGCCGTAGGCACGGATGGTCTGCGCGGTGGACGGTTCGGGCTGGAATTTCATGCGAGGGCTGGGTTGGGTTGGCGCGGGCCGCGGGGCGGGGCTTTGCGGGGCGCTGTGGCCTCTGGGGCGCGGTCGATCTGTGGTCAAATTATAGGTTTCGCCAAGGCGCCCCGGGCGCTGGCAGGTCTCTGGCCCCACCGCATTCCACCGTCAGCCCATGAAAACCGTCCACAAATCCGCCAAGCTCGCCAACGTCTGCTACGACATCCGGGGCCCCATCATGGACGCGGCCCGGCAGATGGAGGAAGACGGCCACAAGATCATCAAGCTCAACATCGGCAACCTGGCGGTGTTTGGCTTCGATGCCCCTGAAGAGATCCAGCAGGACATGATCCGCAACCTGCCCAATTCGGCCGGTTATTCGGACAGCAAGGGTATTTTCGCGGCGCGCAAGGCCGTGATGCACGAGACGCAAAAGCAGGGCATCAAGGGCGTCACGCTCGGCGATATCTACCTGGGCAATGGCGCCAGCGAGCTCATCGTGATGGCCACCAATGCGCTGCTCGACACCGGCGACGAGCTGCTGCTGCCCTCGCCCGATTACCCGCTGTGGACGGCGGCGGCCAGCTTGTCGGGCGGCACGCCCGTGCATTACCTGTGCGACGAAGCCAACGGCTGGATGCCGGACCTCGACGACATCCGCTCCAAGGTCACGCCCCAGACCAAGGGCATCGTGGTCATCAACCCCAACAACCCCACCGGCGCCCTGTATTCGGACGAGCTGCTCAAGGGCATCGTCGCCATCGCCCGCGAGCATGGCCTGGTCATTTTTGCTGACGAGGTGTACGACAAGGTGTTGTACGACGGCGCCAAGCACACGGCCATCGGCTCGTTGAGCGAGGACGTGCTCACACTCACCTTCAACTCGCTGTCCAAAAGCTACCGATCCTGCGGCTACCGCGCGGGCTGGCTGGTGGTGTCGGGCGACAAGAAACCCGCCCGCGATTACATCGAGGGCCTGAACATGCTCTCGAACATGCGCCTGTGCGCCAACGTGCCCGGCCAGTGGGCCGTGCAGACGGCGCTGGGCGGCTACCAGAGCATCAATGAGCTGGTGGGCGAGGGCGGGCGCCTGCGCAAGCAGCGCGACCTGGCCTATGAACTCATCACCGCCATTCCCGGCGTGACCTGCGTAAAGCCGCAGGCGGCGCTGTATATGTTTCCGCGCCTTGATCCGGCGATTTATCCGATCAAGGACGACCAGCAGTTCTTTCTGGAGCTGCTGCAGGAGACCAAGGTCATGCTGGTGCAGGGCACGGGTTTCAACTGGCCTGCTCCGGACCATTTCCGCATCGTGTTTTTGCCCCATGAGGCCGACCTGCGCGAGGCCATTGCTCGCGTGGCGCGCTTTCTGGCGCAATACCGCAAGCGGTTCGGCACCGACTGATACTCTTTTTTTGATAGCTGCTAGCGCTTGCTGTATAAGCGCTAGAGCCAATTTTGACTGATAAAACTCTCATGAAACCCATCCAAGTAGGCCTGCTGGGCATTGGCACCGTCGGCAGCGGCGTCTTCAACGTGCTGCAACGCAACCAGGAAGAAATCCGCCGCCGGGCGGGCCGTGGCATCGAGATCGCCATGGTGGCCGACCTCGACGTGGAGCGCGCCAAAAAGGTGGTGGGCGACGGCGTGCACGTGGTGAGCGACGCGCGCGCCATCATCGCCAACCCCGAGATCGACATCGTCATCGAGCTGATCGGCGGCTACGGCATTGCCAAGGCGCTGGTGCTCGAAGCCATTGCGGCCGGCAAGCATGTGGTCACGGCCAACAAGGCGCTGCTGGCCGTGCATGGCACCGAAATTTTTGCCGCCGCGTCGGCCAAGGGCGTGATGGTGGCGTTTGAAGCCGCCGTGGCTGGCGGCATCCCCATCATCAAGGCGCTGCGCGAAGGGCTGACTGCCAACCGCATCCAGTGGCTGGCCGGCATCATCAACGGCACAACCAACTTCATCCTGAGCGAGATGCGCGACAAGGGCCTGGACTTTGCCGTGGTGCTGAAAGAAGCGCAGCGCCTGGGCTACGCCGAGGCCGACCCCACCTTCGACATCGAAGGCGTGGACGCCGCGCACAAGGTCACGCTGATGAGCGCGATCGCCTTTGGCATCCCGGTGCAGTTCGACAAGGCCTATGTCGAAGGCATCACCCAGCTCAGCGCCACCGACATCAAATACGCCGAGCAACTGGGCTACCGCATCAAGCTGCTGGGCATCACCAAGCGCGTGGAAAGAACCGATGCCGCCGGCAAAGCCGTTGGTGGCATCGAGCTGCGCGTGCACCCCAGCCTGGTGCCGTCCAAGCGCCTGATCGCCAATGTGGAAGGCGCCATGAATGCCGTGGTGGTGCAGGGCGACGCCGTGGGCGCCACGCTGTACTACGGCAAGGGTGCGGGCTCCGAGCCCACCGCCAGCGCCGTGATTGCCGACCTGGTGGACATCACGCGCCTGCACACGGTGGACCCGCTCAACCGCGTGCCACACCTGGCCTTCCAGCCGCACACGCTGGACCAGGCCATGAACGAGCTGCCCGTGCTGCCCATGAGCGAAGTGGTCACCAGCTACTACCTGCGCCTGCGCGTGGCCGACCAGGCCGGTGTGTTGGCCAAGGTGACTGGCATCCTGGCCGGTGCCGGCATCAGCATCGACGCCGTGCTGCAGCGCGAGGCCGACGAAGTGGGCGGCGAGGGCTCCACGCAGACCGACCTCATCATCCTCACGCACGACACGCGCGAAGGCACCATGAACGACGCCATCGCCCAGATGCAGGCCCTGCCCACGGTGCTGGCCCCCATCACACGCATCCGCAAGGAAGAGCTGAACTGAGCGCCGCAAGCACAACGAGCACAACGAGCACAACGAACGCCATGCTGTACCTCTCCACACGCGGCCACCCCGACCGCAAGCATTTCTGCGACATCCTGCTCGAAGGCCTGGCGCCCGATGGTGGCCTGTACCTGCCCGAGCATTACCCGCAGGTGGACGACGCCATGCTCACGCGCCTGCGCAAGGCCTACCACGAGCAGGGCTACGCTGAGCTGGCGTTCCAGATCCTGTCGCTCTACATCGACGACATCCCCGCCGCCGACCTGAAAGCCCTGTGCGCCAAAACGTACACCGCTGAAGTGTTTGGCACCGGCGAGATCGTGCCGCTGCGACACCTCGAAGACGGCCTGTGGCTCGAAGCCCTGTCCAACGGCCCCACGCTGGCTTTCAAGGACATGGCCATGCAGTTGCTGGGCAACCTGTTCGAGTACGAATTGAAGCGCCGTGGCGAGCAGCTCAACATCCTGGGCGCCACCAGCGGCGACACCGGCAGCGCCGCCGAATACGCCATGCGCGGAAAAGAGGGCGTGCGCGTCTTCATGACCAGCCCGCACGGCCGCATGAGCGCCTTTCAGCAGGCGCAGATGTTCAGCCTGCAGGACGAGAACATCCACAACATCGCCATCGAAGGCGTGTTTGACGACTGCCAGGACATCGTCAAGGCCGTCAGCAACGACCTGGCCTTCAAGCGCCAATACAAGATTGGCACCGTCAACTCCATCAATTGGGCGCGCCTGTTGGCGCAGGTGGTGTACTACTTCGCGGGCTATCTGCAAGCTACGGAAACCAACGACCAGAAGGTCAGCTTCACCGTGCCCAGCGGCAACTTTGGCAACATCTGCGCCGGCCATGTGGCGCGCAGCATGGGCCTGCCCATCGACAAGCTGGTGGTGGCCACCAACGAAAACGACGTGCTCGACGAGTTCTTTCGCACCGGCGTCTACCGCGTGCGCAGCAGCGCCGACACGCACGAAACATCGAGCCCCTCGATGGACATCAGCAAGGCCAGCAACTTCGAGCGCTTCATTTTTGACCTGCTCGGGCGCAATGGCCAGCGCACCAAGGCCTTGTTCAGCGCCGCGTTGCAAACCTATGGCCGGTTCGATCTGAGCGCCGACCCGCTGTTTGCCGAAGCGGCGGCCAAATACGGCTTTGAAAGCGGCAAGAGCACGCACGCCGATCGCCTGGCCACCATCCGCGACACCTACAGCCGCTTTGGCGTGACCATCGACACCCACACCGCCGATGGCGTGAAGGTGGCGCGTGAGCACCGGGGCAACCCGGCGGTGCCGATGATCGTGCTGGAAACGGCCCTGCCCATCAAGTTTGCCGAGACCATCCAGGAGGCCCTGGGCCATGCGCCCGAGCGGCCCGAAAAGTTTGCCGGCATCGAGGCGTTGCCCAAGCGCGTGCAGGTCATGCCGGCCGATGTGCTGCTGGTCAAGGCGTATATCGAACGGCATTGCCAGTGAGCGGCGGGCAAGCGTGCAGCGGCCACCATGGATTTGAATGAAAAATGCCCCTAGCGCTTGTCTGTAAAGCGCAGGCAGCTATAAATAGCATAGCTATTCAGAGGAGCATTGGATGAAGGTTGTAGGCTTTGCCGGTTTCTCCGGCAGCGGCAAGACCACGCTGGTCGAGCAGGTCATCCCCGAGCTGCGGCTGCGCGGGCTGCGCGTGTCGGTGGTCAAACATGCGCACCACAGTTTCGACATCGACCATGCGGGCAAGGACACTTACCGCCACCGCGAGGCGGGCGCCTTCGAGGTGGTGGCGGCGTCAGACCGGCGCCTGGCCCTGATCCGCGAGTTCGAGCAACCCGCCCAGCTCAGCGTGCACCAGTTGCTGGCCGAGCTCTACCAGGGGGTGGACTGGGTGCTGGTCGAAGGCTTCAAGGAAAGCGATCTGCCCAAGATCGAGGTCTGGCGGGCCCCCGAGCCCGGCCAGGTGGCCCGGCCGGTGCGCTACCCCAACGACTGCTTCATCGTGGCCGTGGCCACCGACGCCCCCGGGCAGCTGCCCGTGCCCACCCAGCGGCCCGTGCTCGACCTCAACGCGCCCGCCCAGGTGGTCGACTGGCTGTTGCAGCATGCCGACCGCTTTGACTACCAGTGGGACCTGCACGGAGACCTGTTGCCATGCGCCCCCCAATGAAGCAGCCGCTCAAGCCGCTCGATGACGCCCTGACCGAGCTGCTCGGCCATGCGGTGCCGCTGGCAGGCGCCGACATGGTCACCACCTTCGATGCCGACGGCCGCGTGCTGGCGCAGGACTGCACCTCGGTGCTGCATGTGCCGCCGCAGGACAACAGCGCGATGGACGGTTACGCCGTGCGCTGCGCCGATGTGGCGGCTGTGGGCGTGGAACTGCCCGTGTCGCAGCGCATTGCAGCGGGCAGCGCGGGCGAGCCCCTGCAGCCCGGCACGGCCGCGCGCATCTTCACCGGCGCCCCCGTGCCGGCGGGCGCCGACGCCATCCTGATGCAAGAAGACTGCAATGCACTGGAAGATGGCCGCGTGCGCATCAACGCCGTGCCGCGGCCGGGCCAGTGGATTCGCCGCGCTGGCGAAGACATCACGCGCGGCGCCGTGGTGCTGCAGGCCGGCACGCGCCTGACGCCCGCCGAGCTGGGCCTGGCCGCCAGCATCGGAATGCACCAGCTGCAGGTGGCCCGCCGCCCGCGCGTGGCGCTGTTCTCCACCGGCGACGAACTGGTCATGCCCGGCGATGTGCCGCCCGCGCAGATGCGCCCTGGCGCCATCTACAACAGCAACCGGTTTTTTCTGCGCGCCATGCTGCTGCGCCTGGGCTGCGAGGTGACGGACTTCGGCATCGTGCCCGACCGGCGCGACACCACCATCGACGCCCTGCGCCAGGCCAGCAACGTGCACGACCTGATCCTGACGAGTGGCGGCGTGAGCGTGGGCGAGGAAGACCACATCAAGCCCGCTGTGGAAACGCTGGGCACGCTCGATTTGTGGCAGATCGCCATGAAACCCGGCAAGCCGTTTGCCTACGGCCAGATTCCGCGCGACAACGGCCGCGCGCATTTCATGGGCCTGCCGGGCAACCCGGTGTCGAGCTTTCTGACTTTTGCGCTGCTGGTGCGGCCGTTTGTGTTGCGGCTGCAGGGCGTGCACAGCGTTGCTCCTCAAATCATAGCTGCCCGTGCTGATTTCACCTGGGCTAAGGCCGATAAACGCCGCGAATTTTTGCGCGTGCGGCACAACGCGGCGGGCGGGCTCGACCTGTTCAACAACCAGAGCTCGGGCGTGCTCACCTCGGCCGCCTGGGGCGATGGCGTGGTGGACAACCCGGCCGGCCAGACGATTGCCGCCGGTGACACCGTGCGGTTCATCGCGTTTTCGGAGCTGCTGTCATGAAGGTTACCGTGCGTTACTTTGCCTCGATCCGCGAGGCCATTGGCCAAGGCAGCGAGGCGGTCGATACCTCTGCCGCCACGCTGGGCGCGCTGCGCGACGAACTCATCGCCCGTGGCGGTGCCCATGCCGCCAGCCTGGCCCGCGGCAAGGCCGTGCGCCTGGCGCTCAACCAGGTACTCAGCGACGAGTCGGCTGCCCTGGCCGACGGGGCCGAAGTCGCCTTCTTTCCGCCGGTGACGGGCGGCTGACAGCAATCTGTTTTAGCGCGCCGGTGGCTGCAGGGGCGCGTCTGCTGCCGGCTCTGGCTGCGGCGCCCGCAGTTCCGGGCAGGGCCACGCCAGCAACTCGGCCAGCCGCGTGACGATCCAGGTGGCTTCGGGCGCCGATACGCCCGATTCGGCCGTGCACAGGCCGGCATGGATGCGCCGCAAAATCTCGGCCTCGGACGGCGCCTGTACGTGGTACAGCGTCTGTGCGTGCTCTACCAGGTGGCCTGCCAGGTCTTCGCACAGCTCATAGCGGGTGCGCACCCCATTGGCCTTTTCAGTCAGCCGCCCGCGGGCGTCGCTGTACACCGCCATGAAGGAGGGCGGGACGTGGATCTGGTTGTCGTCGTCCATGGGCAATGCTCAGTCGGGGGTGAACAGCCGCTCGAATTTCACCCCATCGGCCGCCAGCTCGAACGTCACCAACTGCCCCATCTTCATGTCCGACAGCCGGCAGGCCGCAAACAGGGTGTATTTGCCGGCCAGGTGCATGCTGGGCAGATCGATCAGTGCATAGGGGTGGGGCACAAACACTTCGTGCTCGAAGACGGCGTTGCGGTGCTGGTTGCGGGGTGACGGAAACAGCTTGTAGCTGGCGGTGGTGATGGTTTGCGTGGCCATGGGCGGGTTGGGGTTACAGTGCGGGCGAATGCTACAGACAATCCCTTTTCCCTTCAAAAAACCTTCCCATGGCACGAACCAAGAGTGAATGGCCCGCCAAGGTGATGGCGCTGGTGCGCAGCGGCAACCTGGCGGCGGCTTCGGCGCAGATCAAGGTGGCACCCAGCGTGGGCGACGTTACGCGCTTGCAGGGGCTGTTGGCCCAGCTGCCGCCATCGCCCGCGCTGCAGCAGCTGCAGCAGGTGGTGGAGGAAGAGCGTGCGCTGCTTGCCGCACCGCGCCTGCACCGTTCGCCGTGATGGCTGATGCGATCGTCCCGCCCATGATTTCGCCCGTTGTTGAGCCTGCCATGAACCTGCCCCGTGTATCCATCCAGACGCAAGACTTTGATGTGTCTGCCGAACTCAACGCCCTGCGGCGTGGTGACAAGGGCGTGGGGGCGGTCTGCAGCTTTGTGGGCACGGTGCGCGACCGCAACGAGGGCGACGCCGTGGCCTCGATGGAGCTGGAGCATTACCCCGGCATGACCGAAAAATCCATCGAAGCCATGGTGGACGAGGCCTTTGGGCGCTTTGACATCTTTGGCGCCCGCGTGATCCACCGCGTGGGGCTGCTGCAGCCGCTCGACCAGATCGTGCTGGTGGCGGTGACCAGCGCCCACCGGGGCCAGAGCTTTCAGGCCTGCGAGTTCTTGATGGACTACCTCAAGACCCAGGCGCCGTTCTGGAAGAAAGAGCAGACCGCGCAGGGCGCCCGCTGGGTGGACGCGCGCGTGAGCGACGACGCCGCGCTGGCGCGCTGGGGCATCACGGCGAGCAATGCCTGAAGCCCGTATCGCTGCCCCGAACTGAAAATTTGGATGAAATTGCCCGCAAGCGCTTGTTGGTAAAGCGCTGGTAGCTATCAAAACAGTAGTTTCGACGGCGATGGCGCCTGGATGATTCACTGATGCAGGTCAATCCTGCCGCCGCGGCACTGTCTTGAAATCAGGCACACACTGCCTCAAGTGCTCTGCAATTCGGAGGATATGGACCATGCGTCTCGACAAATTCACCACCAAGTTCCAGGAAGCCCTGAGCGACGCGCAAAGCATTGCGCTGGGCAATGACCACGCCTACATCGAGCCTGTGCATGTGCTGCAGGCCATGCTGCAACAGGACGACGGCCCCAAGGCGCTGCTGCAACGTGCCGGGGTCAATGTGCCCGGCCTGCTGGCGGCAGCCGAGGCGGCCGTCAAGCGGCTGCCGCAGGTGCAAGGCAACGACCAGGTGCAGGGCGGGCCCGAGCTGGGCCGCGTGCTGCAGGCCACTGAAAAAGAAGCCATCAAGCGCGGCGATCAGTTCATTGCCAGCGAGCTGTTTTTGCTGGCCGTGATCGACAGCAAGGGCGAGGCCGCGCGCATCGCCAAGGAAAACGGCCTCACGCGCAAAAGTCTGGAAGCCGCCATTGACGCCGTGCGCGGCGGCCAGAAGATGGACAGCGCCGAGGCTGAGGGCCAGCGCGAAGCCCTCAAGAAATACTGCATTGACCTGACCGAGCGCGCCCGAATGGGCAAGCTCGACCCGGTGATCGGCCGCGACGATGAGATCCGCCGCGCCATCCAGGTGCTGCAGCGGCGCACCAAGAACAACCCGGTGCTGATCGGCGAGCCCGGCGTGGGCAAGACGGCCATTGTTGAAGGCCTGGCCCAGCGCATCGTGGCGGGCGAGGTGCCCGAGTCGCTCAAGGGCAAGCGTGTGCTGAGCCTGGACATGGCGGCGCTGCTGGCCGGGGCCAAGTACCGTGGCGAGTTCGAGGAGCGCCTGAAAACCGTGCTCAAGGAATTGGCGCAGGACGAAGGGCAGACCATCGTTTTCATCGACGAACTGCACACCATGGTGGGCGCCGGCAAGGCCGAGGGCGCGATGGACGCGGGCAACATGCTCAAGCCCGCGCTGGCGCGTGGCGAGCTGCACTGCGTGGGCGCCACCACGCTCGACGAATACCGCAAGTACATCGAAAAAGACGCGGCGCTGGAGCGGCGCTTTCAGAAGATCCTGGTGGGCGAGCCCACGGTGGAGGCGACGATTGCCATCCTGCGCGGCCTGCAGGAAAAATACGAGCTGCACCATGGCGTGGAGATCACCGACCCGGCCATCGTCGCCGCCGCCGAGCTGAGCCACCGCTACATCACCGACCGCTTCCTGCCCGACAAGGCGATTGACCTGATCGACGAGGCGGCATCGAAGATCAAGATCGAGATCGACTCCAAGCCCGAGGTGATGGACAAGCTCGACCGCCGGCTGATCCAGCTGCAGATCGAGCGCGAGGCCGTGCGCCGCGAGAAGGACGAAGCCTCGCAAAAGCGCTTTGGCCTGATCGAGGAAGAGATTGCATCCCTGCAAAAGGAAATTGCCGACCTTGACGAAATCTGGCAGTCCGAGAAGGCCCAAGCCCAGGGCAGCCAGCATGTGCGCGAGCAGGTCGAGCAGGTCAAGCAGCAGATCGAGGAACTCAAGCGCAAGGGCGACTTCAACAAGGTGGCAGAGCTGCAATACGGCAAGCTGCCCGAGCTGGAAAAGCAGCTCAAGGAAGCCCAGGCCAAGGAAGAAGGCAAAGATGGTGCGGCCCAGCCCAACCGCCTGCTGCGCACCCAGGTGGGCGCCGAGGAAATCGCCGAGGTGGTGAGCCGCGCCACCGGCATTCCCGTGGCCAAGATGATGCAGGGCGAAAAAGACAAGCTCTTGCAGATGGAAACCCGGCTGCACGAGCGCGTGGTGGGCCAGAACGAGGCGATTGCCGCCGTGGCCAACGCGATTCGCCGCTCGCGCTCGGGCCTGTCGGACCCGAACCGCCCCACGGGCAGCTTTTTGTTCCTCGGCCCCACGGGCGTGGGCAAGACCGAGCTGTGCAAGGCGCTGGCGGGCTTTTTGTTTGACAGCGAAGACCACCTGATCCGCATCGACATGAGCGAGTTCATGGAAAAGCATAGCGTTGCACGCTTGATTGGCGCGCCTCCGGGCTATGTGGGCTATGAAGAGGGCGGCTACCTCACTGAGGCCGTGCGCCGCAAGCCCTACAGCGTGCTGCTGCTCGACGAGGTGGAAAAGGCCCACCCGGACGTGTTCAACGTGCTCTTGCAGGTGCTGGACGACGGCCGCCTGACGGACGGCCAGGGCCGCACCGTGGACTTCAAGAACACCGTGATCGTGATGACGAGCAACATCGGCTCGCACCTGATCCAGGCCATGGTGGGGCAGGACAGCGAGGACATCAAGGAAGCGGTGTGGGGCGAGCTGAAAAACCATTTCCGCCCCGAGTTTTTGAACCGCATCGACGAGACGGTGGTGTTCCACGCGCTCGACGCGCAGCACATCGCCAAGATCGCCAAGATCCAGCTGCAGCTGCTGCAAACCCGGCTGGCGAAGATGGATTTGGAGTTGCAGGTGTCCGACGCCGCCTTGGCAGAATTGGCCAAGGTGGGGTTCGACCCGGTGTTTGGTGCGCGGCCGCTCAAGCGGGCCATCCAGCAGCGCATCGAGAACCCGCTGTCCAAGCTGCTGCTGGAAGGGCGCTTCCCGCCCAAGAGCGTGATCCCGGTTGGTGTCGATCCGGTGCTGGAGCCCGGCGTTTTCCACTTCGGCACACCCGTGTCGGCGTGATGGCCAAGGAGGTTGTTTGAATGATTTTTTGACGGGCCTGGCCCGCTGGTTCATCCGGGCCGTGTTGGTGGTGGCCGGGCTGGTGATGTTTCTGAGTTTGCTGGCTGCCATGCTGGTGCTGGCGCTGGCCTGGGGGTTGCGTGCGTTGTGGGCACGCCTCACCGGCCGGCCCGTCATGCCCTGGACCCTGCGCGTCGATCCGCGCACGGGCTGGCGCACGGTGTACCGATCCACCGAGCGCTGGTCGGCGGCGCGTCCCCCGCCTGCCGCCGACACGCCCGCACGCCGCGCGGGCGTGCTGCCCGGCGCTGATGATGTGGTGGATGTGGAACCGCGCGAACGGCGGTAAAGCCGGAAGTGGGTAAGAAACAGTTCTTACGTTTCAGGCGCTGGGCGGCCTTCTATGATGACCGCCATGACCCCTGACGACATCCGCGCCCATTTTCATCTTCAGCACCAGGCCAGCCGGGCGCACATTGACGTGCCCCTGCTGGTGCGCCGTGAGCGCCTGCTGCGGGTGCAAAAGATGCTCGATGAGCACGGGCCCGTGCTGGCCGCCGCTGTGCAGGCCGATTTCGGCATGCGCTCGCCGCGCCTGACCGAGGTGGCCGATTTTTTTGTGCTGCGCACCTTGCTGGCGCACACCCTGCGCCATCTGGCGCGCTGGATGAAGCCCCAGAAGGTGCGCACGCCGCTCTTCTTGCAGCCTGCGCGCGGCTGGATCGCGCGCCAGCCCTTGGGCGTGGTGGGCGTGATTTCGCCGTGGAACTACCCCGTGCAGCTGGCGCTGGCCCCCGCCATCACGGCGCTGGCGGCGGGCAACCGCGTCATGCTCAAGCCCAGCGAGCTCACGCCCCACACTTCGGCGCAGCTGGCCCTGCTGGTGGCGCAGTTCTTTGCGGCAGATGAGTTTTGCGTGGTGCAGGGCGACGCGGCCACGGCGGCGCTGGTGGCGTCGCTGCCGTTTGACCACCTGGTGTTTACCGGCTCCACCGCCGTGGGGCGCAAGGTGGCGCAGGCGGCCGCGCAGCACCTCACGCCCACCACGCTGGAGCTGGGGGGCAAGTCGCCGTGCATCGTGGACGCCGATGGCGACATGCAGGACGCCGCGCTCAAGATTGCCCACGGCAAGCTGCTCAATGCCGGCCAGACCTGCATTGCCCCCGATTACGTGCTGCTGCCGCGCGGGCGCGAGGCCGAGTTTTCCCAGGCCTACGAGGCGGCGGTGGCGCGCCTGTTTCCCCGCATCGAGGGCAACCCCGATTACGCCTCCATCATCACGCCGCGCCACTATGCGCGGCTGCGCACCCTGCTGCAGCAGGCCCAGACGCAGGGCGCCGAGGTGCACACCATCGATCCCGCCAGGGGCAAGCCCGCGACCACCACCGTGGGCACGCTGGGCGACGGGGTCAGCCGCCAGATGGCGCCCTCGCTGGTGTTTGGCGCCACGTCGGGCATGGGCCTGATGCAGGAGGAAATTTTTGGCCCCATCCTGCCCGTGATTTCGTATGACCGGCTCGACGACGCCATCGCCCACATCAACGCGGGGCCCCGCCCGCTGGCGCTGTACTGGTTTGGCCGCAGCGAAGCCGTGCGGGACGATGTGCTGCGCCGCACCGTCAGCGGCGGCGTCACGGTGAACGACACGCTCATGCACATCGCCCACGACAACCTGCCCTTTGGCGGTGTGGGCGACAGCGGCTGGGGTGCCTACCATGGCGAGCAGGGTTTTCTGCGCTTTTGCCACCAGAAGTCGGTGCTGGTGCAGTCGCGCTGGGCCATGGGCGCGCTGCTCTATCCGCCGTATGGTGCGCGCTTCGACTGCATCATGGGCCTGCTGCGTCGCTGGCTGTAGCCGCGCTCTTGTCGTCCTGCCCCCGCGCGGAGCCTGCCGCTTTGGTGGACTGCGGCTGGGTGATGAGCTGCACCATGGCTTCGCGCAGCTGGCTGGTGGACACGGGCTTGTGCAGCAGCAGGGCCGACGTGCTTTGCGCATCGCGCAGGCGCTGGGGCGAGGTGTCGCCCGTCATGATGATGGCCGGCACCGCAGTGCCCAGGTGCGTGCGCAGCGCCTGCAGCACCTGCTTGCCGGTTTCCTCGTGGCGCAGCCGGAAGTCCGTGATGATGAGGTCGGGGGTGTCGTCGCCCAGGCGTTCGAGTGCGTCCGCGCCCGAGTCGGCCACGGTGCACAGGCAGCCCCAGCTTTGCAGCAGCGACTGCATGCCCAGGCGCACCGCCTCGTCGTCGTCGATGGCCAGCACATGCAGGCCCTCCAGGCTGCGGTCTTCGGGGAGCGGCGCGGCGTCATCCTCCAGTGCGCCGTCCCACGCATCCATCCAGAGGCGAAACACCGAGCCCCGGCCTGGCTTTGAGCGCAGCTCGACGGTGGTGCCCCCCATCTCGTTGACCAGCCGGTGCACGATGGCCAGCCCCAGGCCCAGGCCCTTGCGCCGGTCGCGCTCCGGGTTGTCGAGCTGCAGGAACTCCTGAAAAATGTCGTCCCACTGGTGCTGGGGTATGCCAACCCCGGTGTCCCACACCTCCAGTGCCACCCGCTGGCCGCGCCGGCGGCACGCAATCAGCACCCCACCCCGGGCGGTGTAGCGCAGCGCATTGGAGATGAAGTTGCGCATCACCAGGCCCACCAGCGCGCGGTCGGCATGCGCGGCCAATGAGGTCTCGCGGGTGCGGTACACAAGGCGCGCGTTGTCGGCCTGCACGCCAAACTCCTGCTCCAGCGCCGTGAGCAGCGGCTGCACGGCAAAGGCCGCCGGGCGCACCTTGACCACGCCGGCCTCCAGCCGCGAGTAGTCGAGCAAGGTGGTGAGCATTTCGGCTGCGGCGCTGGATGCGGCGTGCGCATGGTCCAGCACCGTCTGCTGGCGCTCGTTCAGGGGGCTGCGCTGCAGGCTCTCCAGAAACAGCCCCATGGCATGCAGGGGCTGGCGCAGGTCGTGGCTGGCCGCCGCGAGAAAGCGCGATTTGTCGCGGTCGGCTTTTTCGGCAATCTGCTGGGCCGCCTGGGCGCGCTGGGACTCGGCGCGCAGCTCTCCCACCAGGCGCTGGTTTTCCAGTTTCAGGCCAATGCTGCGGCGGGTGGCCTTGTCGGCGGTGCTGGCCTGCATGCAGGTCAGGCTGAAATACACCAGCACGAGGAACAGCGCGGGCCACAGCACCGGCCCGCCTGCCAGGGCAACGGCCAGCAGCACGCCGCCGATGGCGCAGCCCAGGTAGGTCAGGTAGGCGCGGTACAGCGGCGCTCCCAGCCCCAGGGCGCCCGATGACACCGTGCTGACGATGCCAATCGCATAGATCACGCTGGCGGCGTTGCCCCAGTGCATCACCACCAGGCCCAGACTGCCCCAGCTCAGCCCCATGCCGGCCATGCAGGCCATCAGCTTGTAGGCCGATTGGCGGGCGGGGGCGGCGTGGGGGTCCATGCTGCGCAGCGCGAGATAGACCACCGCCACCACCAGCACATGCGCGATCAGCCATGCGGTCATGGCCTGCGCGTCGGCCACGCCGTCCATCACCCACATCGTGCCCAGCGCCGTGGCCAGCGAGGCCAGCAGGGTCATGGGAAAGTTCTGGCGCAGCAGTGCGACCTGCTCGCGCAGCACCTCGTCGCGCTCCCAGCGCAGCGACGGCCAGGGCCACCGCCAGCGCGCAGCGACCCCTGGCGTTTCAGGCGGCATCGTGCAGCGGCGGCAGCGACAGGCCCAGCCGCTGGGCCGCCAGCAAGGCAGCGCTGCGGCTGTTGACGCCCAGCTGCGCAAAGATGGCGGCCACATGCACGCGCACGGTGTTCTCGCTCAGCCCCAGATCGCGCGCAATCACCTTGTTGGGCTTGCCGGTGCACAGCAGCGAGAGCACGTCGAGCTGGCGGGCCGTCAGCGAGGGCGCTGCCGGTCCGCGCGTGGTGGCGGTGTTGCCGCTGTTGGGGGGAAAGCAGGGCGCGCCAGACAGCGCGCAGGTGATGGCTTCCAGAATGTCCTCGCCACTGGCCGACTTGGGCAAAAAGCCGTCGGCACCGCGCATGCGCGCCTCGTAAACAGCGTCGGGCGCCACGCTGGCAGACACCAGCACGATGCGCGCCCGGGGGCAGGCCTGGCGCAACAGGCGCAGGCCGTCCAGGCCGCTCATGCCGGGCATCTGGATATCGAGCAGCACCAGATCCACCGCGTCCAGCTGCAGCGCACAGGCTTCGGCCACGGTGCCGGCCTCGGAAATGGAGTCCACCGCCGGGTGGTCCTGCACGATCAGGCGCAGCCCGGTGCGAAACAGGGTGTGGTCGTCAACAAGCAGCAGACTGGCGGGCATGGGGCGAGTATTGCGCACAACGCCGGGCTGCGGGTCTAGTCCATTTGTGCGATGGACGCGCGGGCGTGCGTTTCCTAGACTTTGTTCAAGGCGTTGTGGTGGTCTGTGGTTAGACCGCATTGCGCAACTGATCCTGACTTGGTTATCTGCAAAGAGGTTTCCTCATGAGTGCCAGTGCTTTCGCTTTCCATTCTGCCGCCGGATTTTCCGCCCACCGTCCACACACTGCCGGCCCGCGTTCCATGGCCAATGGCGCAGGGACGGGCGTGGGGGGCAACACCGTGGCCCATCTGCTGCAAGAAAACTGCGCCGAGCTGCAGGCATCGGCCGGCGTGGTCATTGAATACCTGGATACGCAGGCGGGCACCTGGCAGTTTTCGCTGGACGACGGGCAGACCTGGCGCGCCATTCGCACCGACCTCATCAACCGGCCCGGCCACATGGGCCTGGCACTCGATCGCGACGCACGTCTGCGCGTGCTGTGCACGGGCGCCAGCCGCGATGGCGCGCGCGTGGTGTTGCATGCCGTGCAGCGCAGCCATGGCGCCGGCAACGGCAGCTATCGCCCCTACGCGCCCGATGAACGCGAGGACGCTTCGCACAGCGTGACGCTGGTGCTGGGCCTGGGTGCCATCAACGGGGTGCCTCCGGCGGTGAAAGTGCCCCGTCCGCGCAACAAGCGCGCCCGTGCGCAGGGCGCGGCAACGGGCGACGAAAAGGCTGCGTTGGCAATGGCCTGAGGACGGTTTCAGGGGCCTGGGCAGGCCCGCGGATTAACCAGCCGCACGGGGTGAAAAAGCGTTTGCGGCGACAATGCCGGTCCTTTTTGTTTTTTCACCCCCTGTTTTCGTTCGGTTTTTCCATGTCCAGTATCCAGGTTCGTCCCGCCACACTTCGCGATGCCAAAGCCATTGCCCAGATCCATACCGTTTCCGCCCAAGAGGCTTACAAAGGTCTGGTGCCAGACGAGCAGTTGAAATCCATGTCGGTCGAAAAGCGCCAAGCCTACTGGCGCGAGGCCATCGAGTATTGCGAGCCGCAGGTGCAGGTCGCCATCGATGGCGAAAAAATCGTCGGCTTCGTCGGCTACGACCGCTCGCGCGATGAAAAATCCCGCCCCACCACCGGTGAAATCTGGGCCATCTACGCCGCGCCCACCCATTGGAACCAGGGCGTAGGCCTGGCCCTGTGGGACGCCGCCCGCGACGGCCTGCACGAAGAAGGCTGCACCAACGTGACCGCGTGGGTGCCCTTGCGCAACGAGCGCGCCATCCGCTTCCACGAAATGGCCGGCTTCAAGCGCGAACTCTCCACCGCCAAGACGGCCGTGGTGGGTGGCGTGAAGATTGAAGAAGTGCGCCTCAAGCGCCCCATCAACTAAGGCCATCCCATGATCTCCTGGAGCGACTCGGGCCAAGCCCACGAAGCCCGCTGGCGCTCCGAAAGCGGGGCCACTGCGCCGCGCCGCGTGGTGGTGGCCGACGACACGCTGTCTGCCGACACGGCCTACCGGCTCGCCTGCGCAGGCACCGGCCTGCTGTGGCAGGGCGACTTTCAAAACGCCCGCATGCTGCTGCAGGCCCTCATGCGGCGGGTGGACCGCAAGCCGCCCAAGGCAGCAGCCAAGGCCGCCGAAAAAATTGCGGCGGCCACGCCGGCCGAGGCGTTTCACCTGCACCGCCAGGCGCAGGCCCAGCGCGCCCGCGTGCTGTCGGCCTTGCTGATTCCTTTGGAAGGCGATTACGGCATGGACCTGCGCCGCGCCCCCGACCTGCGCCAGGCCTGCACTGAAGCCTGGGGCCCGGCCACGGGCGAGCGCTCGGTGGCCTCGCTGCGCGAGCTGCTGGGCCTGGTGGGCGCGCACGAGTGGCGCAAGAAGGGCGTCGAAGTGCCCGCCCTGGGCGCCGCGCCGAACAACCGCATCCATCCGTATTACGGCGTGTTCTCGCCCGTGCGCGGCGAATATGTGGACCTGGTGGCAGCGGCCGCCCTGCCATCGAAAGCGCTGGCCTTTGACATCGGCGTGGGCACCGGCGTGCTGTCGGCCCTGCTGGTGCGCCGTGGCGTGCAGCGCGTGGTGGCCACCGAGCAAGACCCGCGCGCGCTGGCCTGCGCCCGTGACAACCTGCAGCGCCTGGGCGCGCTGGCGCAGGTCGAGCTGCAGTCGGTGGACCTCTTTCCCGCCGGGCGCGCGCCGCTGGTGGTGTGCAATCCGCCCTGGGTGCCGGCCCGTCCCAGCTCGCCGATCGAGCACGCCGTGTACGACGAGGGCAGCCGCATGCTGCGGGGCTTTCTGGCCGGGCTGGCCGCGCACCTGGAGCCCGGCGGCGAAGGCTGGCTCATCTTGTCGGACCTGGCCGAGCACCTGGGTTTGCGCACCCGCGAGCAGCTCATGGGCTGGATTGCCGATGCGGGCCTCCAGGTGCTGGGCCGCGCGGACATTCGCCCGCGCCACGCCAAGGCGGCCGATGCGGGCGATGCCCTGCACGCCGCCCGCGCGGCGGAAGTCACATCGTTGTGGCGCCTGGCTGCGGCCTGATGCGCGCCCATCCCATTTCCTGCTAAGACGGTGAGGGCGCGCTGCGCCGGGCTGCGTTGCGCGCTCAGCCTCTCAGTCGCTCATGGCGGCAGACAGCGCCCGGTCTGGCGGCTGCAACTGCTCCAGGCGCTCGCGAATGCCCAGGGCGCGCTCATCGCCAGCCACCTTGGCCACCTCGGCAATCAGGGCTTCGCCCACTGCCAGCATGCTCTCGCGGTCGCGCGCTTCGCGCAGGGACGCGTGGTAGCTGCGGGCCAGATCGGGGTTGCGGCGGGCAAACAGGCGCTCGCTCAGGTCGAACAGGTACATGCGGGTGCTCGCCAGGGAGCGCAGGGCTTCGCTGGGAGCGGGGGGCGTTTGCGGTGCGGCAATGGGTTCGGGCGCTGGTGCCGTAACGGGTTCGGGCGCGGCAACGGGTTCGGTTGCAGCTTGCGTGGTGGCCAGCTGGGCAAGGTAGCCCTCGCGCACAAGGTGTTCCACCATCTGGGCGCCGGTGCCGTTGTACATGGCCTGCAGTTCAGACAGTGGCTTGCCGTCGGCCAGCAGCAGCAACGAGCGTTCGCGCAGGCTCAGGGTGCGAACGCCAGGCGAGAGTTCGCGGCGGGCTTTATCGGTTCGTTGGAGCAACATGGACGCACGGATCACGGAAAGGAATGGCCTGCATTCCAGCACCGCGCGATGACGCTGTGATGACCTGCACGGCACGCCGCCGTGCAGCCCGTGCCGGCACTGCAGCCCGCCCGCCAGGCTGCCGCACAATGGCGGGCGCTGCCGGTGGCAGCAGATCGGGTTCTGATTTGCTATTTGTTTTGTAGCTGCTAGCGCTTGCTGCATAAGCGCTTTTGCCTGTTTTCTTGTAAATTTTCTTTCGACATCCACCGCCGCCCTTGGCGTGTGGAACGCACCATGACCTTGCTGCTCGCCCCCATGGAGGGGCTTCTGGATTTTGTGCTGCGTGACGTGCTGACCCGCGTGGGCGGCGTGGACCGCTGCGTGTCCGAGTTCATCCGCGTCACCGGCACCGTGCTGCCTGACAAGGTGTTCCTGCGCTACCTGCCCGAGCTGCGCCACGGCGGGCGCACGCTGGCGGGCGTGCCGGTGCGCGCGCAGCTGCTCGGCTCCGACCCGGTGTGCATGGCCGAGAACGCAGCCGCCCTGGCGGCGCTGGGCCCCGAGGGCATCGACCTGAACTTTGGCTGCCCCGCCAAGGTGGTCAACCGCCACGGCGGCGGCGCGGCGTTGCTGCAAGAGCCCGAGCGCATTGCCACGGTGGTGGCCGCCGTGCGCCGCGCCGTGCCAGCGCATCTGCCCGTGTCGGCCAAGATGCGCCTGGGCTTCAACGACGCCAGCCTGGCGCGCGAGTGCGCGCAGGCCATGGAAGCCGGCGGCGCCAGCGAACTGGTGGTGCACGCCCGCACCAAGGCCGATGGCTACCGCCCGCCAGCCTATTGGGAGCAGATTCCGGCGATCCGCGCGGCCGTGCGCATTCCGGTGGTGGCCAATGGCGAGATCTGGACCGTGGCCGACGCGCAGCGCTGCCGCGCGGTGTCGGGCTGCGACGCCCTCATGCTGGGCCGCGGCATGGTGGCCGACCCCGGGTTGGCCCGCGCCATCCGCGCTGCCGACCAGGGCCAGCCGGGCACGGACCGGGTGGAATGGCCCGCATTGCTGCCGCAGTTGGCCGCGTTCTGGCAGCTGGTGTGCAACGACCTGGAGCCGCGCCAGCGCGCTGGCCGGCTCAAGCAATGGCTCAACCTGCTGCGCCGCCGTTATCCCGAGGCCGAGTTGGCATTCCAGCATGTGCGCACCATGACCGATCAGCGCGCCATCACCGCTTGGGTGGCTGCCTTGCAGTCTTGAAAGTGGGTGGCCGCACCCCTGCGGGGCTGGCGCTACAGAAGATGATCGGGCGCCAGCGGCCCCAGTAGCAGCAGCAACAGTTGCAGCGGCACGCTGGCACCGGGCTCGCTGGTGGCGTCCTGCAGGTTGCTGCCCTGGGGCGCTCGCCAGATCAGGCCGCCGCCAGCCTGCAGCTCCACATGCCAGGCGGCATCGCGCAGTGCTTGCTCGATGCTGCTGCCTGCCCGGCGTGCCAGATCGGTGCTGCGGATCAGCAGCGCGATTTCGGTGTTCTGTTTTTGCGAGCGCATATCGAGGTTCATGGAGCCCACGGCGAGCAGCCGGTTGTCCATGATCACCAACTTCGAGTGCAGCATGGCGCGCGAGGAGCCGGTGGCGCCGCCGCTGCCCGTGGCGCTGATGGCACGGCGCACACCAGTGGTCTCGCTGTGCATCTCGTACAGATCGACGCCCATGGCCAGCAACTCCTTGCGGTGGCGCGCGTAGCCGGCGTGGGCAATGGGCGCGTCGTTCGACGCCAGCGAATTGGTCAGCACGCGTACTCGCACGCCCCGGGCACGCGCCTGGGCAAAGGCCGCGGTGATCTCGCGCCCCGGCACGAAATAGGGCGAGACGATGAGCAGATCGCGCCGCGCCTGGCCCATCAGCTGCAGCAGGCCATCCACCACGGTGTCTTCGTTGTCCTCCAGGTGGGCCGCCGGAGCACCCTGCGCCGCCACTGCCGCACGCGGCGAGGGCGTGTCGGGCTGGGGTGCCAGCGGCTCGGTGGTGGCAGAAGATTCCGCCGGAATCTTGGCGGGCTTGTCCACCAGCACCACGGCGGGCGCCCACACAAAGCGGGCGGTTGTCAGATCGAGCGGCTTGCGGTCCCACACCCGGCTGCGCTGGGCCGCGTCGGCGTCTGGCGCCATGGGGGCAGATGCCGTTGCCAAAGGGCCAGAGGCGGCCGGGGGTGCAGGCGAAGGCTCGGTGCGCGCGCCTTGTTCCTCTTCGGCGGCGGCAAGCGACGCGCGCTGGGCGTCCAGCTCTTTTTGCGTGATCAGCGACTGCACCGGATAGGCGCGCTCGTTGTTCCAATAGCTGTCAAAGCTGCGCGACAGATCCTGCACGATGGGGCCGACCGCCAGCACGTCCAGATCGACAAAGTTGCCCGATGCGTCGTGGCCGAAATAGGCGTCGCCCAGGTTGCGCCCGCCGGCAATGCCCATGGCGTTGTCGGCGATGAACAGCTTGTTGTGCATGCGCTGCTGCACGCGCGAGAAATCGCTGAGCGCGCTGACCATGCGCCAGAAGGCCGAGCCGCGGGCGCCCGCCACCGGGTTGAACATGCGCATTTCGATGTTGGGCTCAAACGCCAGGCGCATCACCTGCGCGTCTTTGCCCGCGCTGTGAAAGTCGTCCAGCAGCACGCGCACGCGCACGCCGCGCCGGGCGGCGGCCACCACGCTGAGCAGCAGGCGCTCGGCGCTGGCATCGGCGTGGATGGCGTAGTACTGCAGGTCCAGCGTTTTCTGCGCCGCCTCCACCAGGGCCAGGCGGCTGCCATAGGCCGCCTGGGGGCCGGCCAGCAGCAAAAAACCCGATGCAAAGCGCGCATTCGCCGCCGTGCGGCGCTCGTCCACCAGCGTGGCCAGCGGTGTGCCGGCAACGGTTTCGAGTGCCGTTGACACGGGGCGCTGCACGTTCTGGGGCAATTCGGCACAAGCCCCCAGCAGGGGAACGAGCAGCGCCGCCCACAGCAGCGGGTGCCGGCGCAGCAGCGGGGTGAGAAAACCGGAAACAAGGGCGAGTGTCATGGGCGGGCGCAGTGGCAAAAATCGGCGGCGTGAACCGGCGGCGGGGCATTGCCAGCGGGTTGGGGTGCCGGCGTGTCAGGCGGGTCTGGACAGCACCGGACCACGCCATCATGCGCCACAGGGTAGTGGGCTGCGCTCTGTGTGGATGTCAGACGTGGCGCCGAGATCACGGACACGGCCCGGTGATTTGTCTCCAATCAACCCCGCCCGCCCTGAGCCGGCCAGGTCAGGCCAAGCTCAGCCCGAACGGATGGAAGCGCCATGCATCGGAGGCATGCCGAAAAATTGGGTAAAAAACGGCTCTAGCCCTTTTCCAGTAAGCGCCACAAGCTATGTATTTAATAGCTTTTCCACGCATGAACCAGCCCGGTGCCAGGCTCAATCGAGCGCCAGCACCTGGGCGGCCAGGGCATCAATGCCCGCCGCCGAAAGATCGTCGCTGGCCAGGGTGTGTCGCGTGGCCCACTGGTGCAGGTGGGTGCTTTGCGAGCGGGCATAAAGCGGGTCGTAGTGCAAGGCCACCAGCTCGGCAAACAGCGGGGCCAGCGCACCGGCCTGGGCCCAGTCTTGCCAGCGCGCGATCACCTGCTTGCCGTGCAGCTCTTTCAAAACGCCCAGTTGCCGGGCCAGCAGGGCCGGGTCGTCGCCCAGGTTGGCATAGTCGCGCAGCAAAAAATCCAGTCGGGCCGGCACGCTGGCCGCGATCTCGATGCAGGGGCTGGCGCGCAGCCGCTGCACCAGCGGCTGGGGCACCGCCAGGCGGCCGATCTTGCTGCTTTCGGCCTCGACATAGATGGTGCGCTGCAGATCCAGGGGCTCCAGCGCATGCAGCAGGGCCGTTTCAAAGGCGGTTTGCGAGGGCTGCTCCACCCCCGGCCAGGCACCCAGCACCGAGCCCCGGTGGCGGGCGCAGGCCTCCAGGTCGATCACCTGCGCGCCGCGCGCCGCAAGGGCTTGCAGCACGCGCGTTTTGGCGCTGCCGGTGGGGCCGCAAATCACGCGCAGGGGCAGTTGCGGTGCCAGCTCGGCCAGCCGGTCGATGACGTGGCGGCGCCAGGCCTTGTAGCCGCCGGCCAGTTGCTGCGCATCCCAGCCCACCAGGCGCAGCCAGGTCACCATCGAGCCGCTGCGCATGCCGCCGCGCCAGCAATAAACCAGCGGCTTCCAGCTGGCGGGCTGGTCGGCAAACTGCTCGCGCAAATGCCGCGCCAGGTTGGCGGCCACCATGGCACCGCCCACGCGCCGTGCCTCAAAGGCGCCTTGCTGCTTGTAAATGGTGCCCACAATGCGGCGCTCGTCGTCGTCGAGCACCGGGCAGTTGATGGCGCCGGGAATGTGGTCCAGCGCAAATTCGGCGGGCGAACGCGCATCGATCAGGGTGTGAAACGCATGGCGGTCTGCCACGCGCACGGGGCCGCGGTGGCTCATGGTGCCAAGCCCTTGCCCCGCGCTGCCCGGCGGTCGGCTGGCACAATCGCGCGCACCATGACTGTTGATTCCAAACCCATTCGTCTTACCCAGTTGTCGCACGGCGGCGGTTGCGGTTGCAAGATAGCGCCGGGCCTGCTGCACGAGATTTTGGCACGCGCACCGCAGGGCATCGTGCCGCCCGAGCTGCTGGTGGGCAACGAAACCAGTGACGATGCCGCCGTTTACCGCCTCAACGACAGCCAGGCTCTGGTGGCCACCACCGATTTTTTCACCCCCATCGTGGACGACCCCTACGACTTTGGCCGCATTGCCGCCACCAATGCGCTGTCAGACATTTACGCCATGGGCGGCACGCCCATCATGGCGCTGGCGCTGGTGGGCATGCCCATTGCCCAGCTGCCGCCCGAAGTGATTGGCCGCGTGCTCGAAGGCGGCGCCGCCGTGTGCCGCGAGGCCGGCATTCCCATTGCGGGCGGGCACTCGATTGACGTGCTGGAGCCCATCTACGGCCTGGTGGGCCTGGGCCTGGTGCACCCGCAGCGCGTGCGCCGCAACGCCGATGCGCAGGCGGGCGATGTGCTGGTGCTGGGCAAGCCGCTGGGCGTGGGCATTTTGTCGGCCGCGCTCAAAAAAGGCATTCTGGACGCCGCGGGTTATGCCGACATGCTGCGCTACACCACGCAACTCAACCGCGTGGGCATTGCGCTGGGCGCGCTCGATGGCGTGCACGCCATGACCGACGTCACCGGCTTCGGCCTGGCCGGCCATCTGCTGGAGGTGTGCCGGGGCTCGGGGCTTTCGGCCCAGGTGAATCTGGCCCAGGTGCCGGTCATTGAAGCTGCAGCCAAGTTTGCGGCCGATGGCGTGGTCACGGGTGCATCCGCACGCAACTGGGCCGCCTATGGCGCCGACGTGGCCTGGGCGCCCGGTGCGCCCGAATGGCAGCGCCACCTGCTGACCGACCCGCAAACCAGCGGCGGCCTGCTGGTGAGCTGCAGCCCCGATGCGCTGGCCAGCGTGCTGGGCACATTTGCGCAAGCCGGCTTTGCCGCAGCCGCCGCCATCGGTGCCATGCAGTCGCGGGCGCCAGGGCAGGGCAGCCAGCTGGTTTGCGGCTGAGCAGGGCGGACTGTTACGGGGGAAAGCGCAAGTTGGAAAACGCCCGCCCGGCGTGAACCGCTTTGCGCTCGACTTCTGCGGCAGACGCCAGCCACCCCTTTTGTTCCAGAAACAACAAGAAAGCCCGGGTGCTGACCTTGCGGCAGTTGTCTGGCACGACAAAGCTGGCGCGCGCTATTTTGTGGTCTTCAAAAAGAAAAACACCGGTTTTCGGCGGCTGCTCCACAGCGAAGTGATTCATCGACTCCTGAATTGCCAGTTCACCCAGATTCGATTTGCGGGGTGGCGCAGCACCGCTGGACAGGCTTTGTTGATAGCGTTCATGAATCCGGGTGGAGAGAACGGGCACATGGTTGGCTTGTGACCAATGCGCCAGCTTCTCGCTGGTAGGGGTCTGGTTGCGCGTCACCTCCAGCAGCACCATATCCACCAGCGCCACCGCCCAGCCCGGCCTGAAAAGCACATCCAGCGCGTCGGCGTAGGCGAGGGTAATCAACGGCCCTGCGTCGGGCAGCAAAACAATGTCTGAGTGCGTCGTCATGCGGCCTGCCGATCAAGGCGCCAGTGCGTGCAGGCTGTCCACCATGTGCTGTGTCTCGGCGTCTGCAATGCGCGGCATGGGCAAATGGGCCTGCGCCATCAGCAAGAAAAGGTCTTCCTGGCTGTCTATGCCCAAGGCGGCAAGCGCTTCACCATCGCCAATGCGCCCCAGCGAAAAATCCAGCAGGGTTTTGAAGTTCTGGTTGCCGCTGCTTTCGGCTGCTTCAAATGTCTCGACCAGGTAGCGCAGCTCGGTATTAAAAAGTGCATTGATCGACGTGTCCGCCTTGGCCGCGATCACCTTCGCGCGCTTGAGCAGGTCGCGATCCACGGAACCCGTGAAATTGACATTGGTGGCCATGCTGGATCCTTTGATGCTTGCAACACATAAATCAGTGTAATGCGCAATCCAGTGTGGGGGCGCCAACCATCGTCGTCAAGTGCGCCTATAAAGCCTGCCCAATCATCAAAACGCGTCGCGCCCGCGCACCCGTGCCACCAGGCGAACATCTGGCCCCACCCGGTCCACCGAAGTGAAGTCCAGCGCCAGCCCTTGGGCAAGCGTTTCAAGAGGCCCAACACTTGCCATGCCCAGGCCCGGCCCCAGCAAAGTGGGCGCCAGATACACCAGCATTTCATCCACCAGCCCCTCGCGCACGAACGAGCCATTGAGCTTGTTGCCGGCCTCCACATGCAGCTCGTTCACGCCGCGCTGGGCCAGGTCGCGCAGCATGTCTGGCAGGCTCACTTTGCCCTGTGCATTGGGCAGATAGATCACGGTGGCGCCACGCGCTTCCAGCGCGGCCTTTTTGGCATCATTTTGGGCTGCAGCGTATATGTAGCAAGCGCGGCCAGCTATGAAAAGGCGAGCATCCAGCGGCGTTTGCAACTGGCTATCGACCACCACCACATGCGGCTGGCGCGGGGTGGGCACCTCGCGCACATCCAGGCGCGGGTCGTCGTCCAGCACCGTGCCAATGCCGGTCAGCACCGCGCAGGCGCGCGCACGCCAGGCGTGGCCATCGGCGCGCGCAGCGGGCGATGTGATCCACTGGCTGGCGCCATTGGCCAAGGCAGTGGTGCCATCCAGCGACGCAGCAGCCTTGAGGCGCACCCACGGCGTGCCCCGCACCATGCGGCTGAAAAAGCCGATATTGAGCTCGCGCGCCTGCGCCGCGCCCGGGCCCACCTCTACCGCCACGCCCGCAGCGCGCAGCCGCGCAAAGCCCTGGCCGCCCACCAGCGGATTGGGGTCGGCAATGGAGGCCACCACCTTGCCAATGCCCGCCGCAATCAACGCATCGCAGCACGGCCCCGTGCGCCCCTGGTGCGCGCAGGGCTCCAGCGTGACGTAGGCGGTGGCACCGCGCACATCGCAGCCAGCGGCGGCCGCATCGCGCAGCGCCATCACCTCGGCGTGCGCACCGCCAGCCTGCTGCGTAAAGCCTTGGCCCAGCACCCGCCCATCGGGCGCGGCAATCACGCAGCCCACGCGCGGATTGGGGTTGGACAAAAAAAGCGCCTGGGCGGCCAGCCCAAGCGCTTGGGTGATGAAGGGGGATGCGTCTGTCATAGCGGCTGCGATAGTAGCGTGCAGCAGCAGTATGGAACTGCGCCACATTTTTCTGGATACGGCGCCATTTTGAGCAATCTGCTCAAACCCTTACCGCAGCTCCTCCAGCAGGGCGGGGTGCTTGTCCAGCAGCTTGAACAGGTTCACCACGGCTGGCATGGGTTGGGCCTGGCCGCGTTCGTAGCGGCTGAAGGCGTTGTGCCCGCCGCCGGTCAGCTGCGCGGCCTGGCGCTGGGTGAGGCGCAGCTTCTTGCGCACGCGCTGTAGCAGGCGCTGCTCTTGCTCGCGCCCGGCCAAAACCCAGGCGTCGCTGGCTTCGATATAGCGCTCTTGACTTTCACGGTCAAAGTACACCTCGCCGCAGCTATCGCAGCGGTCGCCGCAAAGGTTATGCACCTGTACATCGGCGCTGATGGCGAAGGTCTCGCCCGCGAATGCCGTGTATGTCTTGCCGCCGCAGGCACCGCAAAGTTTCATTTTTGTTGCCATAGTCACTTCCCCTTGAACTGTATGACGATGCGCTCGGCGACAGCCGTCAGCTTGATGTACGGGCACATCGGCATAGACATCGCGCAGGCTCACGGCCACATCCAGGCAGCGCAGCGCCAGCGCTTCATCGGGCCGGGTGAGAACCTTGTGCTGCCAACGGCCCTCGTCGCCCAGCTGGTACAGATCGGCGTGCACGCGATCCTGGCGCAGCAGCAGGTATTCGCGCAGGCTGGGCAGCAGGCGGTAGGCAAACAGCTTTTCGCACCTGTCGATGCGTTCGGTGCTGGGGGAGAGCACCTCCACAATCAGGCAAGGGAGCGCGGTGTACAGGGGGTGCCTGTCGGCCGTCGCGCAAGAAAGCACCACATCGGGGTAGTAAAAGTAGCTCTCTTCGGCCTGGTCTATGCGCACTTTCATATCGGCCATGAACAACTGGCAGCCTTTGCGGCGTGCCGCAGGTAGCAGTGCAGCATGCAAGGAGCCGGCGATCAGAGCGTGCGTGCGAGTCGCCCCCACCATGGCCACCACCTGGCCGGCCAGGTATTCGTGCTTGACTTCACCAAGCTGCTCGCCCTTAAGGTAGTCCTCGATGGTGGTTTGGGCTTGTGGCTGGGACGGGGTAGTCATAGCTCGGGCATGGCGGCGCAGAGGTGATTGCCCCGGGCCATTGTTTACTTGGTTCTAGTTGGGCAGCCATCCACGTTGCAGTTTTGGTGCAGAACGCCTGTAGATATGTTTGTTACGTTCATTTTGGTGCCCGCACAACTCGGAGTTCCGGTTGTGGACGCTAGGAAGTAATTTTGCTGGTCTAGGGATTTATTGACTTTTGTGTATGGTCGCTCATTACGTTCGTTGGAGTCGATCGTGGAGTTGGCATATTGGAAGCGGCAAACGTAGTCATAGTGCGTTGTTTTTTTATTTTTTTCGGTGATCTCCCATATTGAAGTGCCAGAAAGTTTGATGGTTCCATTCCATTCGTACGTCTGATTGTTCGGGCCGTTTGTCGTTGGTGCTGGCCAGGAGATCAGGCATATGTAAGATTTGTAGTTAGCGATAGTGATGCCAGAATTTTGATCTTTGGCGTCGCCAAACTGGCATTCTGTTGAGTAATTGGTTGCTGGTGTGTAGGTAATACCCGAGTGATCAATGTCAATGCTGTTGGCATTCCATCCTGTGGGAATTGTGATTGGACTAGTTTTGGCTCCATCTTCTAAACTTACATCGACATACCCAGCTACGATATAACCTATAATTTTTGTGCAAATTCCGGTGTTACTGGTGCTGGGGTCCTTTAGGGTGTTTTTTATCTCATCTGCAGTGGATGTGGAAGTTAATGTGTTGTCGGTGCAGGTGTTTGTAACGTCGCCGGTAATATTGTCAAACAAAATATATTTGCCATTGTCTTTGAATCTGACTGCGCTTTTGCCATTGCCTAAGTCAACAGAAGGTATTGGAATATCTAGGTTGCGATTTTTGGGCCGCCGCAGAATAGTTCCGTCGGGCAACGGAAACCAGAGGCTGCCAGCCAAGAGTGGATCTGTCGCGGAGACATGGGATGTCAGTTGGACTTGTTGCGCATTCCCCGCACGATCAGTCCAGGCCACTGTAACAACGACTGAGCGACCAGTGTCAGGGGTACCTGCGCTCGTGATACCCCAGGATCGGATAAATGTTGCATTAGTCGTTGTACCTGCAATGGACGTTATGGTTTCTTGCGTTACGGGCGTCACGGCAGAACTGCTCACCATCTGCGTCCCGTATTTTGTCAGATTCTCGAATGTTCGCAGGTCTTCCATTTTTTGCTGGGCTAACCGGGTAGCTTCGGTGCGCTGTTTGGCAACGTCAGCATTCAATGACAAAGTGGTCTGAAAACCGGCCACAGCCAGCATTCCGAAACTCACCACCATCATGGCGACCAGGGCTTCGATCAGTGCGAATCCATGGGCAGGTTTTTTGTAATGTGCTTTCATGGTCTTCTCTGGGTTATGTGGGTGACTAAAAATCAAAAGTCTTTCCAACTGCCTGGTACACGTACCATTGACCCTGTTGCTCCGCGAATTTTTTTCAATGCTTCCGCGTCGTAGTTGTAATTGGCGTTTGCATTTGCGCAATAATTGCCGCGCACAATAAGTGCCCCATTGATTTCACCGTTGCCAAGGCCAACCTGGTCCCAGGTTGCTTGGTCGCCATAAACCAGTCCGTAAATCTTTTCACCACCATTGAACTTCAGGCCGTTTGTCGTTACAAAGATGACCGGATCTGTTGGGCTGCCTAAGTTGCTTTGTGCGTCAAAATAACAAGTTGTGTAGAAAGATCGATAACCTTGGGCAAATGCTGAAGCATAGTCAGTTGTTACATTTCCGCAATTGCCTAAAATTTTTGTCGATACATCTGATTTAAATAGATCGATTGTTGTGCCGAAATAACTCTTAAACATGGCATCAGGGTCGGGGTCGGCACTGAGGCTGCTAAGTGACGCATCATTTGCGATCATTGAGTTTTGCCATGGTGTCCCCGACAGAGTAGAGGTGTTTTGAAATTCCTTGAATGCCCCGTTGCAACCGGGCACTGCCGTGTTATTAATGCCACCGCCTGCATTAACAAGTATGCCGTTTGAGCCGGGGTCGGTGTTTGAAACACTACTGGCGGCACTGGTCAACTGCAGCGAGCCACCAGTCGTAATTGCCGCTGCTGGCACCGCCCTGACAGCTGGCCGCAGTTTCACGATAATGCTGATCTTCTGATAGGCATCGGATTTATTGGTGTTGTCTGGCTCACAACGATTGCCGCTGCCGACAGAAGTGCAACCGTAGGATGTGACCAGTACGCTTTCCTTATCTGGTGTTGCGCCGGGCATCTTTAATGCAATGGTTGTTGCATTAAAAGGCTCTAACTCCACAGTGAACGTGGGGTCGGTGGTCGTACTGAGGCTTGGGATGCCAGTATCAAGACAGCTACAGACGGGCTCGGCGGTACCGTTCATTCTGCAAACTGGCGACGGCGGTGGGGATGGGAATTTCGTCGAATCAAGAAAACCTTCGGCTGCATCGTAGCCCAGGTACTTGGTTCGAAATGACTTTGTGTTGCCGGTGCCCGTTGTGGTGCAGGTCGTGTTGACATACCGCGGGTCGTTCAGCATCGCGGTTGCCCATTCGATGCCTGCTTCGGCGGCTTCAAATGCTTTTGTCGAGCGCAATTGGTTTGCTGAGGTTTTTTGCTCAAACAGCATGCTTCTGTTCACGAAGAACGCAACCAAAGTCATGCCGAACAGCAAAATCAGAGATACGACTAGCGTCGTCGCACCACGCTGCAGCCTTGGATTGCGCGTGGACCGATTTGAATTTGTAAATAAGGTCATAGTGGGCAGCTCCCAAGTAGTTCTTCGTTGCGCACACGCACAGTCTCTTGAATACTGCGCGTTACCGTGGGGTCAGTGGTGGATGTGCCTTGCAATGCGATGTTGTAGCTTCGCACTTTGATAAACGGACATGTGGCGCAAGCCGCAGTCGGGCAACCGCTGGCATCAACCGTGCATGCAGCGCAAGTGCTGCTGCTACCACCGGTGCAGTACTGCTGCAATGGAACGCATTTGTGCACTGGCGTTACAGTGAAATTGCTGACAGTCAAGGACTTGATATCAGTAATAGCTTGCCAGTTGCTGCTTCCTTGTTGAAATTGCAATTCACCAGAATTCAGCCTAAAACCATAATTTTCTGCGCTATCAAGAGCGTTGTTCTCGGCGCTGGCGGGTTTGGCGCTTGAGTAACTGTAGGTGGCGGTTGAGGATGCTGCGCTGGCGGCTGGGTAGACTGCGGCGTAGGGTGACGAAGCGGCCGGAATTGGAGCGCTGGAGGATACGACCGCCGCGGTTGCGTTGCCCCAGTAACCCGCCCGGCGCAAGTCGCGGGCGATCAGGTCTGCTGCTGCGCGCATGTCCTGATTAACCTGAGTTTCGAGTACAAGACGGCGATTGTTGTTGATGTAGTCGCCGAACAGCATCAATGCACCGCTGAGGATGAATAATCCGACGGCCACGCCAATAAGCAACTCGATTACAGAGAGGCCTTGCTGTAGTGCTCTTTTTTTTGGGGTATACACTTTTTGTCCTTATTCAGCAGGTGGAATAGCCCGATATGTGCCCGGACCCGGTAGGGCTGCACGTCTTTACCCGGCCCATCGAAGTGATGTTTACACGCAGGTCCCATGAGCCGATACTGCTAGTCGCTGTGATTGTGTCGGCGCCGCTGCTGATGGTTGCCATTCCGCGTACTGGATCAAAAACTATCGTTCCAGTGTTTGGCGAAAAGGACGCTGAACTTCCGGCTGCTATCTTGACGGTTTTTAGCTCTGTCTCTCCAGACCCGATGGTCGAAGCTGTTCCCGCTGTCTGTACACAACTCGTGTTGGCAGATGCGGTAGTCGTAGACGTTGCCAATGCGTGAATAACATAGCAATTAGTGCCAAGGGTCACTTGGACTGAGGCATTGCGTTGCACTGCTTCACTGCGTGCATACTGCAAGTCGGTGACCAGTTCGTTGATCAAACCTTCGACACGTTTTTTGGCAAAAAAAGTAGTAAAAGATGGCGCGGCCAAGGTGACCAAAATGGCTGCAATTGCCACGGTGACCAACAACTCAATAAGGGTGAAGCCTTTTTGCCTTGGCATCATTTGCCCCAGCAGGTGTTGGGCGAGTTGCTTGCGCTGCCATTGTTCACCGTGACTGTGAGGGTATCGCAACCGGTGTCTTTTTTCTGGCTTTTCCCATCAACAGCGGTTGCCGTCAAGGTGTAGCCGGTTTCCGTGTTGCTTGAAACGGCCCAGGTGTAATAACCGCCCTGGCTTGTTGCTGATAGGCCGAGTCCGGGTGGTGTGGGCGGTGTGGGTGGTGTGGTCAGTGGGGGAGGGGGCGGCGTTTTCGTCGCGATCGCCTCTGCGTGGCTCGCGTACTTTGGCTTGTTAGCCCTCCAGCGCTCTTGCGCCTGCTGAACTTCAGCCAGCGCAGCAATCGCATCCGAGCGCCTCGACTTGCGAACCTGGTTCATATAACTGGGATAGGCCACTGCAGCCAATATGCCCACAACCGCCACGACGATCATCAGTTCGATCAGCGTGAATCCATTGGGCTTGGGGGATTGGCGGCGTGCCTGTGGTGCGGTGGAGGTTTTCATGCCTACATTTTGACGCGTAAGGCTTTCGAAACAAGTGTTTCGAATGTGCCGCTGGTCGATTGCGCGGGGCCGCTTGTCGGGTTTCTGGTGGGGGTGGGCGGGGGCCAGTGGTGCTGTGGTGCTGGCGTGCCTTGGCCGTCAGCAGGTGGCGTAGCCGCTCATGCTGCCCTGGGGCGAGCATGTTCTGGTGCGCCCCATGATGTTGACCACATGCCGAATGGTCTTGCCGCTGTCGGCGATCAGGTTGATGGATCCTGCAGGGGTGGTGGTGCCGCGAACCGGGTCAAACAGCATGGTGGAGACGTTGGCCTGCAGGCGCACGCCCTGCGTGGTGGCCAGGCCCACGCTTTTGATGGGCGCGTTCATTGGGTCGGTGCATTGCGCAGTCCCGGCGCTGGTGCAGGTGCAGCCGCCGGTGTTGCCGCTGTGCAGCAAATAACAGGTGCCTGCAGTGTCAGAGCCAAAGCGCAGATGCATTTGGCTATTGCGGGCCACGGCCTCGCTGCGGATGTGCTGTATGTCGGTGGCCAGCTCTGCGGCGTGGCCTTCGAGGCGGCGCAATTCCTGCAGCCCCTGAAATGCCGGAACGGCCAGGCCCATGAGGATTGCCGCGATGCTGAGCACGATCATTACCTCTACCATGCTGAAACCTTGCAGCGGGCGGGGTTTGGCACTGGCCGCAAGGGCGGGGCGGCGGGTGTTTTTGCGGTTCAACGGCATGGCGGCAACTTTCTGTGGGGCGGTTGGTGCGGGGCCTGCCGTGCATGCTATGGATTTACCGTGTCTTTGGCTACCGCGGCGCAACGGGTTTGCGCATGCTCAGTTTGTGAACATGCTTTTAGCGCCATGGTTCAGCGCCGCGTGTACCCCAGGCACGCCCCCGCATTCGGCAACCCTTTGCATTCCCTGTACAGGCGCCGGTCGCGCTCGGCGGTGCTTTCTTCTGATGGGCTGCGCTGGTGCTTCACTTTGACGGAGCCCTTCTTTTTGGTGGGGGTGCTGGCCCCTGTAACGGCGGCACTCTTTTGGGGCGCGGCCTGCGCGCTGGGGGAGGGCGCCAGCAGGCCCAGTGCCATGCAGGCACACAGGATGGCGGCGGCGCCTGTACCGCCTGTGCCTTGAGTGCGTGGGTTGTGCAGGCTTTTGTCGCAATTGTTGCTATGCATGAGTGCTCCATGGCTGGCAGGTTGGTCGGGCGGTCTGCTGTCGGCATCCTTTACGATGCGGCGTTGTCATTTTCCACGCCCATCCTGCCATGCGCCAAGCTTTGCTGAATCTCGAAGAATCCCGTATCCGTGAAGTCGCCAACGCTGGCATGGGGCGCAGCGATGTGCTGGCCTTCTGGTTTGGCGAGAGTGACGAGGGCACGCCCGATGTGGTGCGCCAGGCGGCCATTGATTCGCTGCAGCGCGGTGAAACGTTTTATGCGCACAACCTGGGCCTGCCGGAGTTGCGTGCCGAAGTGGCGGCTTACACCAGCCGGCTGCACCGGCCTGTGGGCGCTGACCGCATTGCCATCACGTCGGGCGGCGTCAATGCGCTGATGCTGGCGGTGCAGGCGCTGGTGGATGCGGGCGATGAGGTGGTTGCCGTCACGCCTGTGTGGCCCAACCTGACGGCGCAGCCCCTGATCATGGGGGCGGCGTTGCGCTGCGTGTCGCTGCGCCCCCAGCCGGGCGGCGCCTGGGCGCTGGACATGCAGGAGCTGCTGGCTGCTATCACCCCGGCCACGCGGTTGCTGGTGGTGAATGCGCCCAACAACCCCACGGGCTGGACCTTGACGGCGCAGGAGCAGCAAGCCATCCTGGCGCATTGCCGTGCCACGGGCACCTGGATCTTGGCCGATGAGGTGTATGAACGCCTGTATTACGAGCCCACCGCCCATGGCTGTGCCCCCAGTTTTCTGGACCTGGCCGAGCCCGAAGACCGCCTGGTGGTGGCGCACAGCTTTTCCAAAAGCTTTTTGATGACGGGCTGGCGCCTGGGCTGGCTGGTGATGCCGCCGTCGATGACGCACCACATGGGTAAGCTGGTCGAGTTCAATACCTCGTGCGCCAGTGTTTTCACGCAGCGGGCCGGCATTGCCGCACTGCAGCATGCGGACGAGATCACGCCGCGTGTGGTTGCGCACCTGCGGCAGTGCCGCGACACCTTGGTGCCACTTTTGCAGGCGCTGCCCGGCGTGGAGGTGGCCAGTGCGCGCGGCGGTATGTATGCGTTCTTTCGCCTGCCGGGGCATGGCGATTCGCTGGCCACCGCCAAGCGCCTGGTGGCCGAGGCGGGGTTGGGCCTGGCGCCTGGCAATGCCTTTGGCGACGAGGCGCAGGGCTGGCTGCGCTGGTGTTTTGCGTCCAAAGATCCACAGCGCCTGGTGCAGGGGGTGGAGCGGCTCAAAAACTGGCCCGGGTTATAATCCGCCGGTTTTGCATGGTGCAAGACGCACGCCAACGGCCGTTCCAGCTGCTGGCGCAAGTAAAAACTATTGATCTGTGGCTTTGCTGCAGGTCTCCATCAAGGAAAAATCAATGATCGCATCCTCTATCAAGGCCGAAGTTGTCAAGGCCAATGCACGCGCTGCCAACGACACGGGTAGCCCAGAAGTGCAAGTGGCCCTGCTGACGGCCCGCATCAACGAACTGACCCCTCACTTCAAGACGCACGCCAAAGACCACCACGGTCGCCGCGGCCTGCTGCGCATGGTGAGCCGTCGTCGCAAGCTGCTGGACTACCTCAAGGCCAAGGACGCTGAGCGTTACACCGCGCTGATCGCCAAGCTGGGTCTGCGCAAGTAATCTGATTTGCATGTCAAAACGCCTGGGTTAGTCCGCTAGCTCAGGCGTTTTTTACTTCGGAGCCGCAAAACAGAGCGAAGCTGTGTCATTCCAATGGCCTTGATCCACGCAGGTGGCGGGCAGGTTCACTGGAATGGCATCGTGTTCTGAATTGCCCTCCAAGCCAATCTGGCAGAGCGCTGCCAGCTATTAAAACAGGAGCTGAACATGAGCATTTTCAACAAAATCACCAAGACTTTCCAATGGGGTGACAAGACCGTCATCATGGAAACGGGCGAAATCGCCCGCCAGGCCGGTGGTGCCGTGCTGGTGAACATCGACGACACCGTGGTGCTGGCCACCGTGGTGGCCTCCAAGGTGGCCAAGTCGGGTCAAGACTTTTTCCCGCTGACGGTGGATTACATCGAGAAGACCTACGCTGCGGGCAAGATCCCCGGTAGCTTCTTCAAGCGCGAAGCCAAGCCCAGCGAGCACGAAACCCTCACCAGCCGCCTGATCGATCGCCCGATCCGCCCGCTGTTCCCCGAAGGTTTCTTCAATGACGTGCATGTGGTCATCCACACGGTGTCGCTGAACCCTGAAGTCGATGCCGACATTGCCGCCCTGATTGCCACCAGCGCTGCGCTGGCCATCTCGGGCATTCCGTTCAGTGGCCCGATTGGCGCTGCGCGCGTGGGCTATATCAACGGCGAATATGTGCTCAACCCCGGCCAGACGGCGCGCAAGA
The DNA here is from genome assembly GCF_002176815.1 of Acidovorax sp. T1. NCBI lineage: Bacteria > Pseudomonadati > Pseudomonadota > Betaproteobacteria > Burkholderiales > Comamonadaceae > Acidovorax > Acidovorax sp. T1. Next base: position 1,163,771 of record NZ_CP021648.1, read on the forward strand.
GCTCGCAGATGGACCTGGTGGTGGCAGGCACCGAAGCGGCCGTGCTGATGGTCGAATCCGAAGCGCAGCAACTGTCTGAAGAAATCATGCTGGGTGCCGTGGTTTTCGGTCACCAGCAAGGCAATGTGGCCATCAACGCCATTCACGACCTGGTGCGCGAGGCTGGCAAGCCCGTGTGGGACTGGAAAGCCCCCGCCAAGGACGAATCGCTCATCGCCAAGGTGACTGCCTTGGCCGAAGCCAAGCTGCGCGCGGCCTACCAGATCCGCAACAAGCAGGCCCGCACGCACGCCTGCCGCGAGGCTTATGCCGTGGTCATGGCCGACCTGAAGGAAGAAGGCATTGCCTTCGACAGCGTCAAGGTCGAAGGCATGTTGTTCGACATCGAGGCGCGCATCGTGCGCAGCCAGATCCTGGCGGGCGAGCCCCGCATCGACGGCCGCGACACGCGCACCGTGCGCCCCATCGAAATCCGCAGCAGCGTGCTGCCCCGCGCGCACGGCTCGTCGCTGTTCACGCGTGGCGAAACCCAGGCGCTGGTGGTGACCACGCTGGGCACCGAGCGCGATGCGCAGCGCATCGACGCGCTGGCCGGCGAGTACGAAGACCGCTTCATGATGCACTACAACATGCCTCCCTTTGCCACCGGCGAAGTGGGCCGCATGGGCAGCACCAAGCGCCGCGAAATCGGCCACGGCCGCCTGGCCAAGCGTGCGCTGGTGGCGGTGCTGCCAAGCAAGGAAGAGTTCCCCTACACCATGCGTGTGGTGTCGGAAATCACCGAGTCCAATGGTTCTTCGTCGATGGCTTCGGTCTGCGGCGGCTGCCTGTCGATGATGGATGCCGGCGTGCCCATGAAGGCGCATGTGGCCGGTATCGCCATGGGCCTGATCAAGGAAGACAACCGTTTTGCCGTGCTGACCGACATCCTGGGCGATGAAGATCACCTGGGCGACATGGACTTCAAGGTGGCGGGCACCACTGCCGGCATCACGGCGCTGCAGATGGACATCAAGATCCAGGGCATCACCAAGGAAATCATGCAGGTGGCACTGGCCCAGGCCAAGGAAGCGCGCATTCACATCCTGGGCAAGATGCAGGAAGCCATGGGCGAAGCCAAGACCGAAGTGAGCAACTTCGCGCCCAAGCTCTACACCATGAAGATCAACCCCGAGAAGATCCGTGACGTGATCGGCAAGGGCGGCGCCGTGATCCGTGCGCTGACCGAGGAAACCGGTTGCCAGATCAACATCGAGGAAGACGGCACCATCACCATCGCCGCCACCGACAACGCCAAGGCTGACGAAGCCAAGCGCCGCATCGAGCAGATCACGGCCGAAGTCGAAATCGGCAAGATCTACGAAGGCCCGGTCACCAAGATCCTGGACTTCGGCGCCCTCATCAACCTGCTGCCCGGCAAGGACGGCCTGCTGCACATCAGCCAGATCGCGCACGAGCGTGTCGAGCGCGTGGGCGACTACCTGACCGAAGGCCAGATCGTCAAGGTCAAGGTCATGGAGACCGACGAAAAGGGCCGCGTCAAGCTGTCCCTGAAGGCCCTGACTGAGCGCCCAGCCGGCGGCAGCGATCGTCCGGCCCCGGCCGAGCGTGGTGACCGCGGCGACCGTGGTGGCGAGCGCCGCGATGGCGGTCGTGATCGCCAGCCCGTCGATCAGCAGCAGCAACAGCAGCAAGCCGCGCCTTCCGAAGGCAACGCGGGCCAGCTGAACGGCTGATTGATCTGCTATTGATATAAGAGCTGCTGGCGCTTGTCCATCAAGCCCTGGCGGCCAAAATCATTCGGATGGACGAGCGAAGGGTTCCTGTATGCGCGCTGTAGAAATCACTGCCTTTGGCGCCCCCGAGGTGTTGCGCCTGGGCGAGCGCCCCATGCCCCAGGCGGGCGAGGGCGAGTTGCTGATCCGTGTCAGCGCGAGCGGCATCAACCGGCCGGACGTGTTGCAGCGTCTGGGCCATTACGCACCGCCACCCGGCACATCCGATCTGCCGGGGCTGGAGGTGGCGGGTGTCGTGGAAAGCGGCGATGCAGCCGCCCTGGCGCGGGCTGGGTTGAAGGTGGGCGACCGCGTTTGCGCGCTGGTGGCCGGTGGTGGTTATGCCGAGTGGTGCGTGGCGCCGGTTGAGCAGTGCCTGCCGGTGCCGGCGGGCCTGAGCGACATCGAGGCCGCATCCCTGCCCGAAACCTTCTTCACGGTGTGGAGCAATGTGTTCGACCGGGGTCGTCTGCAAGCGGGCGAAACCCTGCTGGTGCAGGGCGGCACCAGCGGCATTGGCGTCACGGCCATCCAGCTGGCGCGCGCGTTGGGCGCCACGGTGATCGTGACGGCCGGTAGCGACGAAAAATGCGCGGCCTGCCTGGCGCTGGGTGCGCACCATGCCATCAACTACAAGACGCAGGATTTCGTTGAGGAAGCCAAACGCATCACCGCCGGCAAGGGCGTGGATGTGGTGCTAGACATGGTTGCGGGCGACTATGTGGCGCGCGAGGTGGAGTGCCTGGCCGAGGATGGCCGCCTGGTCATCATCGCCGTGCAGGGCGGGGTCAAGAGCAACTTCAATGCGGGCCTGGTGCTGCGGCGCCGACTGACCATCACGGGCTCGACCTTGCGCCCGCGCCCGGTGGCGTTCAAGGGCACCATTGCGCGCGCGCTGCGCGAGCATGTCTGGCCGCTGATTGCTGCGGGCACGGTGCGCCCGGTCATTTACCGCACGTTCGCGGCGGCGGATGCGGCGCAGGCCCATGCGCTGATGGAATCCAACCAGCACACTGGCAAGATTGTTTTGACGTGGTCATCATGAAAAAGAAACTCATCGCAGGCAACTGGAAGATGAACGGCAGTCTGGCTGCCAACGAAGCGCTGGTGCGTGCCCTGATCAGCGGTATGGGGCAGCCCGCTTGTGACGTGGCGGTGGCGGTGCCGGCGCCCTATCTGGCCCAGGTGCAGAGCATCGCTGCAGGATCGGTGCTGGCGCTGGCCGCGCAGGATGTCTCGGTGCATGAAGCGGGCGCCTACACGGGCGAAACCTCGGCGGCCATGCTCAAGGAATTTGGCGTGCGCTATGTCCTGGTGGGGCACTCGGAGCGCCGCCAGTACCACGGCGAGAGCGACACCCTGGTGGCCGTCAAGGCGCAACGGGCGCTGGCGGCAGGCATCACGCCCATTGTGTGTGTGGGCGAAACCCTGGCCGAGCGGGAAGCCGGTCAAACCGAGGTGGTGGTGAAGCGCCAGCTGGCGGCCGTGATCCATCTCAACGGCCATTGCATCAGTGAAATCGTGGTCGCCTATGAGCCTGTCTGGGCCATTGGCACCGGCCGCACGGCTTCGCCCGAGCAGGCCCAGCAAGTGCACGCCGTGCTGCGGGCACAACTGGCTGCGGCCAGTGAGCACGCAGACCGCATTCGCCTGCTGTACGGCGGCAGCATGAACGCTGCCAACGCCGCGCAGTTGTTGGCGCAACCCGATATCGACGGTGGCCTGGTGGGTGGCGCGGCGCTGAAAGCCCAGGACTTTTTGCAAATTATTGCTGCAGCCCAATAAGGGCTTGCACTTGAAGCTATTAAATCAGGAGTAAATTGAGAATGAATGTGCTTGTGAATGTGATTTTGGGTGTGCAGATGCTGACGGCGCTGGGCATGATTGGCCTGATCCTGGTCCAGCATGGCAAGGGGGCAGACATGGGTGCTGCTTTTGGCGGCGGCAGTTCGGGCAGCCTGTTTGGCGCCAGCGGCAGTGCCAACTTCCTCTCGCGCACCACGGGCGTGCTGGCCACGGTGTTCTTTGTGGCCACGCTGGCACTGGCTTATTTTGGCAACGTGCGCCCGGCCGGTTCGGGCAGTGTGCTGGAAACGCCGGCGGCCGTGGCTCCGGCAGCGCCGGTGGATGCCGTCCCTGCGGGTTCGAGCGCGGCGGTTCCGGTGCCTGCGCCGGCCGCTTCGGGGGCGGGGCAGATTCCGACGAAATAAAGCGCACTTAATTGGGCTTCTGCCTCCGGGGAAGGGTTTTTCCGGAGTAGAATTAAGACTGTCTGGAAAGCAAAAGCCGCAAGGCGCCTCATGCCATCCAGATAAGAAAATCAGCCGTCGTGGTGAAATTGGTAGACACGCTATCTTGAGGGGGTAGTGGCGAAAGCTGTGCGAGTTCGAGTCTCGCCGACGGCACCAAAACATAGGCCTGCCTGCATGACCCGCCCTGGGTTGTCGCGGGCAGAGCTGCAGCGGTGAGCACATCCTCCAGATGAATCTCGATCAGTACCTCCCCGTCCTCTTGTTTATCCTGGTTGGCATCGCCGTAGGTGTCGTGCCCCTGGCTCTGGGGTATGTGTTGGGCCCCAATCGCCCGGATGCCGCCAAAAACTCCCCTTACGAATGTGGCTTCGAAGCTTTCGAAGATGCGCGCATGAAGTTCGATGTGCGCTATTACCTCGTGGCCATTCTTTTCATCCTGTTCGATCTGGAAATCGCCTTCCTCTTCCCGTGGGCGGTGACGCTGCAGGACGTGGGTGTGACCGGCTTTGTCGCCGTGGTGATCTTTCTGGCCATCCTTGTCGTGGGCTTTGCCTACGAATGGAAAAAAGGCGCCCTGAACTGGGAATGAGCGGGCTTCAATAAGGACGTAAGCAATGATTGAAGGCGTGATGAAGGAAGGCTTCATCACCACGAGTTACGACTCTGTGGTGAACTGGGCCAAGACCGGATCCCTGTGGCCCATGACCTTTGGTCTGGCTTGCTGTGCGGTCGAAATGATGCATGCCGCCGCTGCGCGCTACGACATCGGGCGTTTTGGTGCCGAGGTGTTCCGCGCCAGTCCGCGCCAGTCCGATCTGATGATTGTGGCGGGCACCTTGTGCAACAAGATGGCCCCCGCTTTGCGCAAGGTGTATGACCAGATGTCCGAACCCCGCTGGGTGCTGTCGATGGGGTCGTGCGCCAATGGTGGTGGTTACTACCACTACAGCTATTCCGTCGTGCGTGGCTGTGACCGCATCGTGCCGGTCGACGTGTATGTGCCGGGCTGTCCGCCCACGGCCGAAGCGCTGATCTACGGCATCATCCAGCTGCAGCAGAAAATTCGCCGCACCAACACCATTGCTCGTGCCTGAAGGGTTGATGATGACTGCTGTTGCCATTCGGCCTGAAAAACTCCAAGACAACATTGCTGCGGCCTTGGGCGCCAAGGTGCGTCAGATCACGGTGGCTCTGGACGAGGTGACGGTGGTGGTTGCCGCTGCCGACTACCTGGACGCGATGCGCGTGTTGCGCGATGCCGAGGGCTGCCGCTTCGAGCAGCTGATCGACCTGTGCGGTGTCGACTATTCCGCATATGCCGACGCTGTGAACGAAGGCGCCCGCTATTGCGTGGTGTCGCACTTGCTGTCCGTCAGCCTGAACCAGCGCGTGCGCGTCAAGGTGTTCTGCCCTGACGATGATTTCCCGGTGGTGGCCTCGGTGTCCGATCTGTGGAATTCTGCCAACTGGTACGAGCGCGAGGCGTTCGATCTGTTTGGTATCTTGTTTGACGGCCATAACGACCTGCGCCGCATCCTGACCGACTACGGCTTTATCGGTCACCCCTTCCGCAAGGATTTCCCGCTGTCCGGGCATGTGGAAATGCGCTATGACGCCGAGCAACGGCGCGTGGTCTATGAGCCCGTGTCCATCGAGCCGCGCGAAATCACGCCCCGCATCATTCGCGAAGACAAGTACGGAGGCCTGCACTGAGCCGCTGGGCGTCTCATGTGATCCATCATGGCGGAAATCAAGAACTATTCCCTGAATTTTGGTCCGCAGCACCCGGCCGCGCACGGTGTGCTGCGTCTGGTGCTGGAGCTGGACGGCGAAGTCGTGCAACGCGCCGACCCGCACATCGGACTGCTGCACCGCGCCACCGAAAAACTGGCCGAGCACAAGACCTACATCCAGTCGCTGCCCTACATGGACCGGCTCGATTACGTCTCGATGATGTGCAACGAGCACGCCTACTGCCTGGCGATTGAAAAGCTGCTGGGCATCGAGGTGCCGCTGCGCGCGCAATACATCCGCGTGATGTTCGCCGAAATCACGCGGTTGCTGAATCACCTGATGTGGCTTGGTTCGCACGGCAACGATTGCGGCAGCTCCACCATCCTGATCTACACCTTCCGCGAGCGCGAAGACCTGTTCGACATGTACGAAGCCGTCTCCGGCGCGCGCATGCATGCGGCCTATTTCCGTCCAGGCGGTGTATACCGCGACCTGCCGGACAGCATGCCGCAGTACAAGGTCAGCAAGATCAAGAATGCCAAGGCCCTGGAGGCCATGAACCAGAACCGCAAGGGTTCATTGCTTGATTTCATCGACGACTTCACGCAGCGCTTTCCTGGCTGCATGGATGAGTACGAAACCCTGCTCACCGACAACCGCATCTGGAAGCAGCGCACTGTGGGCATTGGTGTGGTGCAGCCCGAGCGAGCGCTGAATCTGGGCATGACCGGCCCCATGCTGCGCGGCTCCGGCATTGCGTGGGATTTGCGCAAGACCCAGCCCTACGACGTGTACGACCGCATGGACTTCGATGTGCCGGTTGGCAAGACCGGCGACTGCTACGACCGTTATCTGGTCCGCAAGCAGGAAATGCGCGAGTCCAACCGCATCATCAAGCAGTGTGTGGACTGGCTGCGCGCCAATCCGGGCCCGGTGATCACGGACAACCACAAAATTGCCCCGCCCGATCGCGAATCCATGAAGTCCAACATGGAAGAGCTGATCCACCATTTCAAGCTGTTCACTGAAGGTTTCCATGTGCCCGAGGGTGAGGCCTATGCGGCGGTCGAGCATCCCAAGGGAGAGTTTGGTATCTACCTGGTGAGCGACGGTGCCAACAAGCCGTATCGCCTGAAGATCCGCGCCCCCGGTTTCGCGCATCTGGCCACGCTGGATGAGATGGCCCGGGGCCACATGATTGCGGATGCCGTGGCCATCATTGGAACCATGGATATCGTGTTCGGAGAGATTGATCGATGATTACCGAAGCGACCAAGGCGCGATTCGCGCGTGAAGTGGCCAAGTACCCGGCGGAGCAAAAGCAGTCGGCCGTTATGGCCTGCCTGTCCATCGTGCAGCAGGAGCAGGGCTACGTCAGCGAAGCCAGCGAAGCGGGCATTGCCGAGTACCTGGGCATGCCGCAGATCGCCGTACATGAAGTCACCACCTTCTACAACATGTACAACCAGCAGGCGGTGGGTAAATACAAGCTCAACGTCTGCACCAATCTGCCATGCCTGTTGCGTGATGGCGGCAAGGCGCTGGAGCATCTGGAGCACAAGTTGGGTATCTCCATGGGTGAAACGACGCCGGACGGCATGTTTACCCTGCAGCAATGCGAATGCCTTGGTGCCTGCGCCGATGCGCCGGTCATGCTGGTGAACGACCGCCACATGTGCAGCTTCATGGGCAACGACAAGCTCGACCAGCTGGTAGACAGCCTGCGTGCAGCGGAGGCCAAACAATGACCACGGCAGCCCAGGTGCTTTCTCAATTCCAGGCAGCAGGTGTTGAGACCTGCTTTCACGACCGGCACATCACGCCGCAGATTTATGCCGACCTCCATGGTGCCAACTGGGGCATCAAGGACTACGAAGCGCGCGGTGGTTACCAGGCGCTGCGCACCATCTTGGGCAAGGATGGCGGCGCGGGCCTGACGCAGGACCAGGTGATTGCGACCGTCAAGGAATCCGGCCTTCGGGGTCGTGGCGGGGCGGGCTTCCCCACGGGGCTGAAGTGGAGCTTCATGCCGCGCCAGTTTCCCGGTCAGAAGTACCTGGTGTGCAACTCGGACGAGGGCGAACCAGGCACCTGCAAGGACCGCGACATCCTGATGTACAACCCGCACATCGTGATCGAGGGCATGATCATTGCTGCCTACGCGATGGGTATCAGCGTGGGCTACAACTACATCCACGGCGAAATCTTCCAGGTCTACGAACGCTTCGAAGCCGCGCTGGAAGAGGCGCGTGCCGCGGGCTATCTGGGCAATGGCATTCTGGGCAGCGAATTCAGCTTCCAGCTGCATGCACACCACGGTTTTGGTGCCTATATCTGCGGCGAGGAAACCGCCTTGCTCGAATCGCTGGAGGGCAAGAAGGGCCAGCCCCGCTTCAAGCCGCCATTTCCGGCCAGCTTTGGCCTCTATGGCAAGCCCACCACCATCAACAACACCGAAACCTTCGCTGCGGTGCCGTGGATCATCCGCAATGGCGGCGCTGCCTACCTGGCCTGCGGCAAGCCCAACAACGGTGGCACCAAGATCTTTTCGGTCAGCGGCGATGTGGAACGGCCCGGAAACTATGAAGTGCCTATGGGCACGCCGTTTGCCAAGCTCCTTGAATTGGCTGGCGGTGTGCGCACCGGGCGCCAGCTCAAGGCGGTGATTCCGGGTGGATCGTCGTCGCCCGTGTTGCCGGCATCCATCATCATGGAATGCACCATGGACTACGACTCCATTGCCAAGGCCGGCTCCATGCTGGGCTCCGGTGCGGTCATCGTCATGGACGATTCGCGCTGTATGGTCGAGTCGCTCAAGCGTCTGTCGTATTTCTACATGCATGAATCGTGTGGGCAGTGCACCCCGTGCCGTGAAGGCACCGGCTGGCTCTGGCGCCTGGTGGACCGCATCCACCGCGGCGAAGGGCGTCCTGCCGATATGGAGGTGCTCGACTCCGTGGCCGGCAACATCATGGGCCGCACCATCTGCGCGCTGGGCGACGCCGCCGCAATGCCCGTGCGCGCCATGATCAAGCACTTCCGCCCCGAGTTCGACGCGTTGATCCGGAACAAGACCCCTCAGGCCGCGCCCTCTGCCTGATCGCGAGAAAAGCATATGGTTGAAATTGAACTGGACGGTCAGAAGGTAGAAGTCACCGAGGGTTCCATGGTGATGCATGCTGCCGAAAAGGCCGGCACCTACATTCCTCACTTCTGTTACCACAAGAAGCTCTCGATTGCGGCCAATTGCCGCATGTGTCTGGTCGATGTCGAGAAGGCTCCCAAGCCCATGCCTGCATGTGCCACGCCGGTCACGCAGGGCATGATCGTGCGCACCAAGACCGACAAGGCCATCAAAGCCCAACAGTCGGTGATGGAGTTCCTGCTCATCAACCATCCGCTCGATTGCCCCATTTGCGACCAGGGCGGTGAGTGCCAGTTGCAGGACTTGGCCGTGGGCTATGGCGCGTCGTCGTCGCGCTACGAAGAAGAAAAACGCGTGGTCTTCCACAAGGATGTGGGCCCGTTGATCTCGATGGAAGAGATGAGCCGTTGCATCCACTGCACCCGCTGCGTGCGCTTCGGCCAGGAAGTGGCTGGCGTGATGGAACTGGGCATGATTCACCGGGGCGAGCACTCCGAGATCACCACCGTGACGGGCGACACGATCGACTCCGAGCTCTCGGGCAACATGATCGACATCTGCCCGGTCGGTGCGCTCACGAGCAAGCCTTTCCGCTACAGCGCCCGCACTTGGGAGCTGTCGCGCCGCAAGTCGGTCAGCCCGCACGATTCCACCGGTGCCAACCTCATCGTTCAGGTGAAAAATCACAAGGTCATGCGTGTCGTGCCTTTGGAGAACGAAGAAGTCAATGAGTGCTGGATCGCTGACCGCGACCGCTTTTCGTACGAAGCACTCAACAGCGACGAACGCCTGACCCGGCCCATGCTCAAGCAGGGCGGAACCTGGCAAGAGGTGGACTGGCAGACTGCGCTGGAATACGTCGCGAACGGCCTCAAGAACATCAAGAATGACCATGGCGCTGCTGCCATCGGTGCCTTGGTCAGCCCGCACAGCACGCTGGAAGAGCTGTATCTGGCCGGCGCGCTGGTGCGTGGCCTGGGCAGTGAAAATATCGACTACCGGCTGCGCAACGCCGAATTCGCTGCTCCATCCGGGATTCGCTGGCTGGGAACTTCCATTGCTTCCTTGTCCACCTTGCAACGCGTTCTGGTGGTGGGCTCCAACCTGCGCAAGGACCATCCGCTGTTTGCCCAGCGAATTCGCCAGGCAGCCCGCCATGGCTGTGCGGTGAGTGCTATCAATTCAGAAGTCTATGACTGGGCCATGCCTGTGGTGCAGGCGCTGGTGCAACCGCCCAGCGCTTGGGAACAAGCCTTGGCCAGCGTGGCGGCCGCGATTGCCCAGGAAAAAGGCGTTCAGGTCCCCGATGGCTCGGTTCAGGTGAGTGATTCCGCGCTGGCCATTGCCCGCTCCCTGTTGGGAGGCGAGCGCAAGGCCATCTTGCTGGGCAACGCTGCCGCCCACCATGCGCATGCCAGTCGCATTCTGGCGCTGGCACAGTGGATCGGAGAGCAGACGGGGGCCACGGTGGGTTACCTCACGGAGGCTGCCAACACGGTGGGGGCGCAGTTTGCCGGTGCCATGCCCGGCAATGGCGGCCTGAATGCCGGCCAGATGCTCGGTGGTAGTCTGAAAGCAGCCCTCTTGCTGAACACAGAGCCGGCCTTTGACGCGGCCGGTGGCGAGGCGGCCTGCCAGGCGCTGGCCGGCACCGACATGGTCGTCACACTGAGCCCGTTCAAGGCTAACATGGCTTTCAGCGATGTCTTGCTGCCGATCGCGCCATTCACCGAAACGTCGGGCAGCTTCGTGAACGCCGAAGGCCGTTTGCAGAGTTTCCATGCCGTCGTCCGGCCATTGGGTGAAACCCGTCCTGCCTGGAAGGTGCTGCGGGTCCTGGCCAATCTGCTGAACGTGCCGGGCATTGATTTCGAGACCTCCCAGGACGTGCTGGCACGGGCTACCAACACCCCGGCGGGCGGCGTTGCAGCGGTTTCGTCCGCGCAGTTGAGTAACGCCCAGGCCATGCTTCCCCAGGCTGAAGGGCCTGCGGTGGGAGAGCCGGCCGTGGCATCCATCTACCAGCTCGATGGACTGGTGCGCCGGGCCACTTCGTTGCAACTGACGGCGGATGCCCGTCGTGCACAGGAAGGAGCTGCGGCATGATTGATGCAATCCACAACGCGGGGCTGAACCTGTTGAGCTATGGCTGGTGGACTGCCATCGTCTGGCCGGTTCTCTGGATTCTTTTGAAGATTGTGGTGATCCTGGCGCCATTGATGGGGGCTGTCGCCTATTTGACGCTGTGGGAGCGCAAGCTGCTTGGCTTCATGCAGGTGCGCCACGGTCCCAATCGTGTCGGCCCGATGGGTTTGCTGCAACCCATTGCGGATGCACTCAAACTGTTGACCAAGGAAATCATCCAGCCGACCGCAGCCAGCAAGGGCTTGTTTGTGCTGGGCCCTGTCATGGCGATCATGCCTGCGCTGGCGGCCTGGGTCGCGATTCCCTTCGGGCCGGACGTTGCCCTGGCCAATGTGAATGCGGGTTTGCTGCTGGTGATGGCCATCACGTCCATCGAAGTCTATGGCGTGATCATCGCCGGCTGGGCTTCCAATTCCAAATATGCATTCCTGGGTGCGCTGCGTGCCTCTGCGCAAATGGTCAGCTATGAAATCGCCATGGGGTTCTGCTTCCTGGTGGTTATCATGGTGTCGGGCAGCATGAACCTGACCGAGATCGTGATGGGGCAGGGGCGCGGCATGGCGGCCGACATGGGCCTGGGCTTCCTGTCCTGGAACTGGTTGCCGCTGCTGCCGATTTTCCTGGTCTATCTGATTTCCGGCGTGGCAGAAACCAACCGCCATCCCTTTGACGTGGTCGAGGGCGAGGCCGAGATCGTGGCGGGTCACATGGTTGAATATTCGGGCATGGGTTTCGCCATCTTCTTCCTGGCCGAATACGCCAGCATGTGGTTGGTGTCCATCCTGGCTGCGCTGATGTTTCTCGGTGGCTGGCTCTCGCCAATTGACAGCGCATTGTTCAACTGGGTTCCAGGCTGGATCTGGCTGGGCCTGAAGACCTTTGTGGTGGTGTCGATGTTCATCTGGATCCGGGCGACTTTCCCCCGTTTCCGTTACGACCAGATCATGCGTCTGGGCTGGAAAATCTTTATTCCAGTCACGCTGGTGTGGCTGCTCATCGTTGGCGGGTGGTTGCTCTCGCCGTGGAATATCTGGAAATAAGCGGGGACACAAATGACTGCTGTTGCTGCTGCTGCACCTTTTTCGTTCAAAGACTTTCTCAAGAGCTTCATGCTTGTTGAGCTGCTCAAGGGCATGGCCCTGACCGGCCGCTATGCCTTTCGCCGCAAGGTGACCGTGCAGTTCCCTGAGGAAAAAACGCCCTTGTCACCTCGCTTTCGGGGGTTGCACGCATTGCGCCGCTATGACAACGGCGAAGAGCGTTGCATTGCCTGCAAGCTGTGCGAGGCTGTCTGCCCTGCGATGGCCATCACCATCGAATCGGATGTGCGTGAGGATGGGTCTCGCCGTACCACGCGCTACGACATCGACCTGACCAAGTGCATCTTCTGCGGCTTTTGCGAAGAGAGTTGCCCGGTCGACTCGATCGTCGAGACGCATATCCTCGAATACCACGGGGAAAAGCGGGGCGACCTGTATTTCACCAAAGACATGCTGCTGGCGGTGGGTGACCGCTATGAAGGTGAAATCGCTGCGGCCAAGGCCGCTGACGCCAAGTACCGCTAACGCGGTCTTGCTGCGACTTCCTTAGGCCAGACTTTCTACAAAGAACCGATTCATGGACGCCAAGACTGGTTTTTTCTATCTCTTCTCGGTGGTGCTGCTGTTTGCAGCCTTCCGGGTAATTACCGCGCGCAACCCCGTGCATGCGGTGTTGCACCTCATCCTGGCTTTTTCTCAGGCTGCTGCGATCTGGTTGCTGCTCAAGGCGGAGTTTCTGGCCATCGTGCTGGTCCTTGTGTATCTGGGCGCGGTCATGGTGTTGTTCCTGTTCGTGGTGATGATGCTGGACATCCACATCGACACGATCCGCAAGGGGTTCTGGAAGCATTTCCCGCTGGCCGCCTTCGTGGGCGCCATGATTGCCCTGGAAATGGCGGCGGTGCTCATGGGCGGATTCCGGGGCATGGATGAACCCAAGGTCGCAGCGGTGGTGCTGGATGCGGCGGGGCAGGTGGTTCCCTATTCCAACGCCAAGGCTCTGGGTAAATTGCTCTACACGGAATATCTGTACCCCGTGGAAATTGCCGCCGTCATTTTGCTCGTGGCCATGATTGCCGCCATTGCACTGACGCTGCGACAACGCAAGGACACCAAGGCGATCGACCCCTCGACGCAGGTCAGGGTGCGGGCCCGCGATCGTCTGCAGGTCGTGAAGCTTGCGGCAACCCAGAAACCTGGGCACGAGGTTGCCAGCGAGCCTGCGGGCGAGGAGAAAAAAGCATGACATTGACGCTGGGACACTTTCTTTCTCTGGGCGCGATGTTGTTCGCCCTCGCCGTGATCGGCATTTTCCTCAATCGCAAGAATCTGATTGTTCTGCTGATGGCGATCGAGTTGATGCTGCTTGCGGTCAACATGAATTTCGTGGCGTTCTCGCACTATCTGGGCGACATGCACGGTCAGGTGTTCGTGTTTTTCATCCTGACAGTGGCGGCGGCCGAGTCGGCCATCGGTCTGGCCATTCTGGTGCTGTTGTTCCGCAACAAGTCCAGCATCAACGCGGACGAACTCAACACCCTCAAGGGTTGAGTCGCCCGTCATCCCAAGGTTCTCAAGAATGAGTCAAACCCTCTCTGCTTCAACGCTTCTGGCGGTTCCGTTGGCGCCGCTGGCGGGCGCCTTGCTGGCCGGTATCTTCGGTACCACGTTTGGCGGCAACTGGATTGGCCGGCGCCTCAGCCACACGCTGACCATCCTGGGTGTGCTGGTCGCGTTCATCCTGTCGGCCATGACGCTCAAGAGCGTGGCCCTCGATGGCGCGCGCTTCAACGAGACGCTCTACACCTGGATGGTGGTGGGTGGACTGAAGATGGAAGTGGGCTTCCTGATCGACAGTCTCACCGCCATGATGATGGTTGTGGTCACCTTTGTGTCGCTCATGGTGCACATCTACACCATTGGCTACATGGAGGAGGATGACGGCTACAACCGCTTCTTTGCCTACATTTCGCTGTTCACGTTCTCCATGCTCATGCTGGTCATGAGCAACAACCTGCTGCAACTCTTTTTTGGCTGGGAAGCGGTGGGGCTGGTGTCGTATTTGCTGATCGGCTTCTGGTTCAACAAGCCGTCGGCCATCTTCGCCAACATGAAGGCATTCCTGGTCAACCGGGTGGGTGACTTCGGTTTCATTCTGGGCATCGGCCTGATTGCGGCATACACCGGGACCCTCAATTACGGCGAAGTGTTTGGCAAAACGGCCGAGCTGGGCGGGCTGGCGTTCCCGGGCACCGACTGGATGCTCATCACGGTCATCTGCATCTGCCTGTTTATTGGCGCCATGGGTAAGTCGGCCCAGTTCCCGCTGCATGTGTGGCTACCCGATTCCATGGAAGGCCCCACCCCCATCTCGGCGCTGATTCACGCGGCGACCATGGTCACGGCCGGCATCTTCATGGTGGCTCGCATGTCGCCGTTGTTTGAGCTGTCGGATACGGCACTCAACTTCATCCTGGTGATTGGCGCTATCACGGCCTTGTTCATGGGTTTTCTGGGCATCATCCAGAATGACATCAAGCGCGTGGTCGCCTATTCCACCTTGTCGCAGTTGGGCTACATGACGGTGGCCCTGGGCGCATCGGCCTACTCGGTGGCCGTGTTTCATCTGATGACGCACGCCTTCTTCAAGGCGCTGCTGTTCCTCGGCGCGGGCTCGGTCATCATGGGCATGCACCACAACCAGGACATCCGCTGGATGGGTGGCGTGCGCAAGTACATGCCCATCACCTGGATCACCTCGCTGCTCGGTTCGCTCGCTCTGATCGGTACGCCCCTGTTCTCGGGTTTCTACTCCAAGGACAGCATCATCGAGGCCGTCCACTTCAGTCACTTGCCTGCTGCAGGGTTTGCGCACTTTGCTGTTTTGGCAGGTGTGTTCATCACGGCGTTCTATTCGTTCCGTATGTATTTCCTGGTGTTCCACGGCAAGGAACGCTATGACCAGAACCCGGACGCCCACCATGCGGGCGATCATGGTCACGGTCATGACGATCACCATGAGCCTCATGAATCGCCATGGGTAGTCACGGTGCCGCTGGTGCTACTGGCGATCCCTTCTGTCGTGGTGGGCTTCATGTTCATCCAGCCGATGCTGTTTGGTGATTTTTTCAAGGATGTGATTTTTGTGGATGCGGCAAAGCATCCGTCCATGGCACAGATGGCTGAGCACTTTCACAGTGCCTGGGCAATGGCGTTGCATGGGCTGCAGACGGCGCCGTTCTGGCTGGCGCTGGCGGGTGTGGCGCTGTCCTACTACATGTACATGGTCAATCCCGCGTTGCCAACGGCCATCAAGGCGCGTGTGCAGCCGTTGTATACGTTGCTGGAAAACAAGTACTACCTGGACTGGATCAACGAAAACATCCTGGCGCGTGGTGCCCGGGCGCTCGGCACCGGTCTGTGGAAAGTGGGAGACCAGGCCATCATTGACGGTGCCTTGGTCAACGGATCGTGGAAGCTGGTGCGTTGGGTTTCCGGCGTCGTGCGCTGGATGCAGACAGGTTTCATCTTCCACTATGCCCTGGTGATGATTCTGGGTGTGTTTGCGCTGATGACCTGGTTTGTCTGGCGCGACTATTTCCTGCAGCTCATCAAATAAGGAAAAGAACAAAATGGGTCTGTTGAGTCTTGCAATCTGGACGCCGATCGTCTTTGGTGTTTTGCTGCTGGCGGTGGGGCGCGATGAGCATGCCCGTGCTGTCCGCTGGATCGCCCTGATTGGCGCCGTCATCGGCTTGTTGGTAACGCTGCCTCTGTACGATGGCTTCCAGCTGGGTACCGCGGCGATGCAGTTTGTTGAAAAGTCCGTCTGGATTGAGCGCTTCAATGTGCACTACCACCTGGGCGTGGACGGCATTTCTTTCTGGTTTGTGCCGCTGACAGCGTTCATCACGGTCATTGTGGTGATTGCCTCGTGGGAGTCGATCACCGAGCGCGTTAACCAGTACATGGGCGCCTTTCTGATCCTTTCGGGGTTGATGATCGGTGTGTTCTGCGCCCTCGACGGCCTGCTGTTCTATGTGTTCTTTGAGGCCACCCTGATTCCGATGTACCTCATCATCGGCATCTGGGGTGGGCCCAACAAGATCTATGCGGCGTTCAAGTTCTTCCTGTACACCTTGCTCGGCTCCCTGCTGATGCTGGTGGCGCTCATCTTCCTGTACAACCAGTCGGGCGGCAGTTTCGACATCGCGGCATGGCACCAGTTGCCGCTCAGTTCCACTGCCCAGACCTTGCTTTTCTTTGCTTTTTTTGCGGCGTTTGCCGTCAAGGTGCCGATGTGGCCAGTCCACACTTGGTTGCCGGATGTGCACGTGGAAGCCCCGACAGGTGGCTCCGCTGTGCTGGCGGCCATCATGCTCAAACTGGGGGCCTACGGTTTCCTGCGTTTCTCTTTGCCGATTGCTCCGGATGCGTCGCGTGAGTGGGCGTGGCTCATGATTGCCCTGTCACTGGTGGCCGTGATTTACGTGGGCCTGGTGGCCATCGTCCAGAAGGACATGAAAAAACTGGTGGCTTACTCCTCCGTCGCTCACATGGGTTTTGTGACGCTTGGTTTCTTCATCTTCAACGATCTGGGCGTTTCGGGAGGCTTGGTGCAAATGATCGCGCATGGCTTTGTTTCGGGTGCCATGTTCCTGTCCATTGGTGTGTTGTACGACCGGGTGCACTCCCGCGAAATTGCCGCTTATGGCGGCGTGGTCAACACCATGCCGAATTTCACGGCATTTGCCTTGCTTTTTGCCATGGCCAATTGTGGGCTTCCAGGAACCGCCGGATTCGTTGGCGAGTGGATGGTGATCCTGGGTGCCGTGAAGGCCAATTTCTGGATAGGCGGCGCAGCTGCCACGGCGCTGATTTTCGGTGCCGCCTATACGCTCTGGATGTTCAAGCGTGTCTATCTGGGTCCCGTTGCCAATGACCATGTCAAGGAGCTTACCGACATCAACAGTCGTGAATTCCTCGTGATGTCGCTGCTGGCGATTGCCGTGCTGGCCATGGGTCTTTATCCACGCCCCTTCACCGACGTGATGGACACCTCTGTGGCGGAGTTGCTCAAGCATGTGGCCCTGTCGAAGCTGAACTGACCAGACTGAACTGAGAGATTCGAGATGATTGACAACATCAGCTGGCTTGCCATTTACCCCGAGATCGTGCTGTTGGCCATGGCCTGCGTGATCATGCTGGTGGACCTGGGGGTCCACAGTCCACGCCGTACCGGTACCTACGTCCTGACCATGCTCACGTTGGCCGTGGTTGCTGTCCTGCAGGGTGTGTATGCCAGCAGCGGAAACACGTTCTACGGTTTCGGCAACATGGTGGTCAGTGATGCCATGGGCAACTGGCTCAAATGCTTCGCCACCGTGGCCATGATGGTCACGCTGGTTTACGGGCGCCCTTATGCCGCTGATCGAGGCATGTTGCGGGGTGGTGAGTTGTTCACGCTGTCGATGCTGGCTTTGCTGGGCATGTCCATCATGATCTCCGGCAACAACTTTCTGGTGATCTACCTGGGCCTGGAGCTGCTGACCCTTTCCAGCTACACCCTGGTGGCATTGCGGCGCGACAACGCAACGGCCACGGAAGCCGCCATGAAGTATTTCGTGCTGGGTGCGATGGCCAGCGGGTTTCTGCTTTACGGTCTGTCGATGCTGTACGGTGCCACGGGCTCCCTGGACATCGGGCAAGTGTTCAAGGCCGTCAATTCTGGCCAGATCCGGCACCAGGTGCTGGTGTTCGGCTTGGTCTTTGTGGTCGCAGGTCTGGCTTTCAAGCTCGGTGTGGTGCCATTTCACATGTGGATTCCCGATGTCTACCAAGGTGCGCCCACTGCCGTCACGCTGATGATCGGTGGAGCACCCAAGCTCGCCGCATTTGCAATCACCATTCGTCTGCTGGTGGATGGGTTATTGCCGCTGGCGATCGATTGGCAGCAGATGCTGGCGGTGCTGGCCATCGGCTCGCTGCTTGTGGGTAACCTGGCCGCCATTGCCCAGACCAATCTGAAGCGCATGCTGGCTTACTCCACCATTTCTCAAATGGGCTTTGTCTTGCTGGGCCTGTTGTCGGGTGTGATCAACGGCAATGTGGATGCCGCTGCGGTGGAAAGCGCCTACAGCTCTGCCATGTTCTATGTGGTGAGCTATGTCCTGACCACCCTGGCCGCGTTTGGCGTGATTTTGCTGCTGGCCCGCGAAGGCTTTGAAAGCGAAGAGATCGCCGATCTGGCAGGTCTCAATCAGCGCAGCCCCTTGTATGCGGGCGTGATGGCGGTCTGCCTGTTCTCCTTGGCCGGCATTCCGCCGCTGGTAGGGTTTTATGCCAAGCTGTCGGTTTTGCAGGCCTTGATGGCATCGGGACAAGGGCTTTATATTGCACTGGCCGTGTTTGCGGTCATCATGTCCCTGATCGGTGCGTTCTACTATCTGCGCGTGGTGAAGGTGATGTATTTTGATGCCCCCCTGACCGCAACCAGTGTGTCAGCGCCCCTGGATGTCCGGGTGGTGTTGACCGTCAATGGCGCGCTGGTGCTGGTGTTGGGTTTGTTGCCCGGTGGCTTGATGGCGCTGTGTGCAGATGCCATCGTGCGAGCCCTGGCCACCTGAACTCCATCCAAATATTTCTGTGTCTCAAACTGGGTCGATCTGGCTCGTCATCGTGGCCGCGTTTATTGCGGCCAATCTTCCCTTCATCAACCATCGGTTGATGGCCATTGGTCCGTTGGCCCAGCCAAAGAAGGCCCTGTTGGTTCGGCTCGTGGAGCTGGTAGTGCTGTACCTGCTGGTGGGGGCCATGGCGCTCCTGCTGGAGCGGCGTGCCGGGCAAATTGCTCCACAGGGTTGGGAGTTCTATGCTGTCACGGGCACCTTGTTCCTTACGCTGGCTTTTCCGGGTTTTGTCTACCGCTATCTGCTGCGTCGCCACGGTTGACGTGGCTTTGCCGAGGTTTCCGTCATGAAGGTGCTTGACCTGCATTGTCGGCAGGGCCATGTATTTGAGGGATGGTTCGCCTCGGAAGACGATTTTCAGGGGCAGTTGCGCGATGCGCTGGTGCAATGCCCCTTGTGCGCCGACGTCCACATCTCCAAAAGACTGAGTGCGCCACGGTTGAACCTGGGTGCACGGCAACCCGCCTCAGAGTCGTCTGCACCGGTTGCGCCGTTGCCTTCAGTCAACAGCACAACGCAAGCGTCGGGTGTGGATCAGCAGGCAGCATGGTTGTCGCTGGCGCGCAAGGTGTTGGCCACTACAGAGGACGTGGGCCCACAGTTTGCTCAGGAAGCTAGGCGCATCCACCATGGCGAGGCAGAGCAGCGGGCCATACGAGGGCGGGCGTCGGCTGAAGAAACCATGCAGTTGCTCGACGAAGGCATTGCAGTGCTGCCACTTCTGTTGCCCGAGGCAGCCAAGGAAACCTTGCAGTAAGCAACGTGCCCGGCTGGACTCGCCGCGCAGGTGACGTGGACTGCGCGGCAGGCGATGCGCAGCAACGGTCATGCTGTGAATTGCAATGCTGCCAGGCGGGCATAGACGCCGCCCTGGGTGAGCAGCACGGCATGGGTTCCCTGTTCGACGATACGTCCGTTTTCCAGCACCACGATCCGGTCTGCGTTCTGCACCGTCGCCAGTCGATGCGCAATGACCAGGGTGGTTCTGCGGCCAGTGTGGCGCTGCATGGCTATCTCCAGTGCGGCCTGCACCATGCGCTCGCTCTCCGCATCCAGTGCACTCGTGGCTTCGTCCAGTAGCAGCAAGGGCGGATTCTTCAGCATTGCGCGTGCAATCGAGATGCGTTGGCGCTGTCCGCCAGATAGGCGAACGCCGCTCTCTCCCAAAAAGGTCAAATACCCTTGGGGCAGTGCTTCAATGAAGTCGTGGGCGAAGGCTGCCCGGGCTGCGGCGATCACATCTTCTTTGGTGGCATCGGGGCGGCCGTAGCGGATATTGTCCAAAGCCGACGCCGAGAAGATCACGGCGTCCTGCGGCACGGTGCCAATATTGGCGCGCAATTCCTTGAGCGCCAGTTGCCGTATGTCCACGCCGTTGACTGCAATGCGGCCGCGCGTTGCTGCGTCGGGACGCTGGTCGATGTCATAGAAGCGCTGGAGCAACTGGAACACCGTGGTCTTTCCTGCTCCACTGGCACCTACCAGGGCAACCGTTTCACCCGGTTCGAGGTGGAGCGTGAAGTCGTGCAGGGCCGAATGATCGGGTCTGGAGGGATAGTGAAAATTCACCCCTTCAAAATCCACCTTCAGGCCCTGGTCGCCCGTTGGCAGCGGCTTGGGGTGCTCCGGTTCTTTCACGGGGGATTCGCCCGCGATCAGCTCCATCAGCCGCTCCGTGGCGCCCGCGGCGCGCAACAGGTCGCCGTAGACCTCTCCCAGCACCGCCACTGCGCCCGCCAGCAAGATGACATACACCACGGTCTGCCCCAGGTGGCCCGCCGTCATTTGGCCCGCCAGAACCGCCTGTGTGCCCCGGTAAAGCCCCCACAGCAGCAAACCGGCGTTGGCACTGATGATGAACGCCACGAGAAACGCGCGCGCTCGCGTGCGGCGCACGGCGGTCTGAAAAGCGCTTTCGGTGGCCTGGGCGAAACGCAGGGATTCCCGCTTCTCTGCCGTATAGCTCTGCACCACTGGAACGGCATTCAGCACCTCGGCGGCAATGGCACTCGAGTCAGCCACGCGGTCCTGGCTGTCGCGCGAGAGGCGCCGCACGCGCCGTCCAATCCACATCGTGGGCACCACCACCAGTACCACTGCAAGCAGCACCACCGCCATGACATAGGGGTTGGTCCACACCAGCATGGCCAGGGCACCGATGCCCATGACCGCATTGCGCAGCCCCATGGAGAACGATGAGCCCACCACCGTCTGTACCAGGGTGGTGTCTGCCGTGAGGCGTGACAAAACCTCGCCGGTCTGCGTGGTTTCAAAAAACTGCGGACTTTGCTGCAGCACATGGCAGTACACGGCGTTGCGCAGGTCGGCAGTAACGCGCTCTCCCAGCCAGCTCACCATATAAAAGCGTGCTGCCGAAAAACCCCCGAGTGCAATGGCGACGGCAAACAGCGCCTGAAAATGCCCGCGCAGTGCCATCGCCTGGCTACCTTGATTGGACGCCATCAGACCAGCATCGATCAGATTGCGTAACGCCAGGGGAAAGGCCAGCGTGGCCGCAGCGGCCAGCACCAGAAAGACAACAGACAAGGCAATGCGGGCGCGGTAGGGCCTGAGAAAAAGAAGCAGACCGGTCAGCGAGTGGGGTGAGCCCTGCGCCCTGATGGCCACCCAAATTCCCCCGTCTATGGCCACCTCAAACTCCCCCACCTGAACTGATCGGGGATAGGGGTTTAACGCCGGCGTCGTCGGCACCTGTTGGCAGGACATTGATCCAGTCTTCCCCGAGGGAAGGCCAAGGAGTGAATGTCTTGAAGTCCAACCAACGCGCCACCATAGAGACACTGCTGGAGCGCAACACATCGCAACGCGAGATCGCCCGCATCACGGGCATCGACCGCAAGACGGTCAGGAGCTACCACCAGCGCTGGCTGGAGCAACTGCAGTCAAATTCCCCCGGGGTGGCCACCGGCTCGGCAGGTCAAATTCCCCCACCCTGGCCACCGGCTCCTGGGCCGGTGGCCACCTCCCTGTGCGAACCCTGGCGCGAGTTCATCGAAGCCCAGCTGCGGCTGAAGCGAAACGCCACGGCCATCTACCAGGACCTGGTCGACCAGCACGGCTTTGATGGCCAGTACAACTCGGTCAAACGCTTCTGTGCAAAGTTGCGGCACAAGGAGCCCGAGCAGTTCGATCGCCTGTCCTTCCTGCCCGGCGAGGAGATGCAGGTGGACTACGGCGAGGGCGCGCCCACCCGCGTGCCCGGCAGCGACCGGTACCGCAAGCCCCGCCTGTTCGTGGCCACCTTGCGGTATTCCCGTGCCAGTTTCCGGTGCGTGGTCTGGAAGTCCAGCCAGCAGATCTGGGCCGAGCTGCACGAGCGGGCCCTGCGGTACTTCGGGGGCTGCCCCCAGTACGTGGTGCTGGACAATCTGAAGGAAGGCGTCCTCAAGCCCGACCTGTACGAGCCCGATCTCAACCCGGTGTACGCCGCCGCCCTGGCGCACTACGGCGTGGTGGCCGACCCGGCGCGGGTGCGAGACCCCAACCGCAAGGGCACGGTGGAGCATGCCATCGGCCATACCCAGGCCACGGCCTTGAAGGGCCGGCGCTTTGAGTCCATCGAGGCCCAGAACGAGTTCCTGGCGCACTGGGAGAAGAGCTGGGCATCCAAGCGCATCCACGGCACCGAGCGACGCCAGGTGCAGGCCATGTTCGAGGAAGAGCGCAGCCACCTCAAACCCCTGCCAGTGCTGGGAATGCAGTATTTCGACGAGGCGGTGCGCACCGTCTGCGACGACAGCTGTGTGCGGGTGGATCACAGCAGCTACGCCGCTCGCCCGGCGAACATCGGCTCCAAGGTGTTGGTGCGCATCTACGCCCAGCGCATCGAGATTCGTGACATGCACACCCGTGCCTTGCTGCGCACCCACGCCAAGGCCGAGCGTCCCGGCACGGTGATTCTGCCCATGGAGGAGCGGGTGTTCAATCCGTCTCGCGAGACCCGCCTGATCCTGCGTCAGGCCGGCGAGATTGGTGAGCACGCCAGCCGGCTGTGTGAGCTGCTCTTTGCCATCGAGGGTCGTGTCGGGCAGCGCAAGCTCTGGGGCATTGTGGGACTCATGCGCCGTTACCCGGCGCACTGCATCAATGCCGCCTGCGCCCAGGCCCTGGAGCAAGGGGTCTACAGCTACAAGCGCGTGCTGGCGCTGACCGAAGCCCTCTTTGCCCAGGCGATGGCGGCCATCGAGGCTACCTGCGGCGAAGCACCCGCCGCCGGTGCCCACGCGCTGACGCAGCAGCATGAGCTCATCCGAGACGCTGAGGAGTACAGCGATCTCTTCGCGCTCGCCGCCGCCACGGCAAACACCACCACCACCACCACCACCACCACCAACAACACCACCAACGCACCGGGAGTTCAGCCATGAACATGATCGAGATCGAACGCGCGCGCTGCGCGAGCTGCGCCTGTCCGGCATCGCCGAGACCCTGTCCACCCGCGTGATGCAGGCCCAGGCCGCCCAGCAGCCTTTCCTGGAGACCTTCGCCGCCATGCTGCAAGACGAGCTGGACCGCCGGCGCTCTCGCCTGACCGAGCGCCGCTTCAAGCGCTCGGGTCTGGATGAGCGCCCCTCGCTGGCTGACTTCGACTGGCGTTTCAACCCGAAGCTGCCGCGCAGCGCCTGCTTCGAGTTGCACACCCTGAAGTTCATCGGCGAGGGGGCCAACGCGCTGATCATCGGCAAGCCGGGCACCGGCAAGAGCCATGTGGCCAAGGCCGTGGCCTACCAGGCCACGCTGCAGGGCTATGACGTGCGTTACCTGGAAGCCGACACCGAGTTCGCCCGTTACGCGCTGGCCACTACGGCAGAGCGCACCGAGCTGCTCAAGGACTGGGTCGCGCCGGACCTGCTCGTCCTCGATGACCTGTTCCTGGCCAGACGCATCAGCGAGCATGCCGCTGAAGTCCTACAGGCCATCGTGCACCAGCGCTACAAGCTGCGCCGCGCTGTTCTCATCACGTCCAACCGCGTGGTGCAGGACTGGGGCAAATACCTCGGCGACGCCACCATGGCCAGCACCATCCTGGATCGCCTCATGCACCGCTGCGCGATGCTGGAGTTCGAGGGCAAGAGCTACCGCCTCAAGGAGGCCGCTGCACGCATCGCCATCACACCCGAGTCGTCATAATCCGACCGTCCTGCCTGGGGGAATTTGGGGTGGCCAAGGGTGGGGGAATTTGACCTGGCCATCGGGGCCCTGCGCGGCCTGGGAGTGGTTTTTTGTCATCAGGGCAGTGTAGGCGTCCACTGAAGTGCATGCACCGTCGGCTTGCGCGCATTCCGACTTGCCGGACGCAGTGGCGCAGCGAGAAAGGAATCGTTCTTACGTAGGCATTTATACATAGGCATTTGTCCCAGTATCTGGCCCCTATCGCGGCACTTACGATGCATTGCAACAAAACGCACCCACCGAGACCTTGTGGCAAGGCTCTTTCCTCAGCATCCCCATGGAGCGATCAAGGCGCAATGAGCGACGTCATTCTTGAAACCCAAAGCCTGACCAAAGAGTTCAAAGGCTTCACCGCGGTCAGCAATGTGACCTTGTCGGTGCGCCGCGGCTCTATCCACGCCCTGATCGGGCCCAATGGCGCCGGCAAAACCACTTGCTTCAACTTGCTGACCAAGTTTTTGGAGCCGACCTCGGGGTCGATCCGTTTCAACGGCCAGGACATCACCCGCGAGAAGCCCGCAGAAATCGCACGACGTGGCGTGATCCGCTCGTTCCAGATTTCGGCGGTGTTTCCGCACCTGACGCTGCTGGAAAACGTGCGCATCGGGCTGCAGCGCAAGCTGGGCACGGCGTTTCACTTCTGGCGCAGCGAGCGTAGCCTGCGCCAGCTCGATGCACGGGCCATGGAGCTGCTCACCGAAGTGGGTCTGGAAGACCTGGCTGACGAGCTCACAGTGAATCTGCCCTATGGCCGCAAGCGCGCCCTCGAAATTGCCACCACGCTGGCCATGGAGCCCGAGCTCATGCTGCTCGACGAACCTACACAGGGCATGGGCCACGAGGACGTGGACCGTGTCACGCAGCTCATCAAGAAAGTGTCGGCCGGCCGGACCATCCTGATGGTGGAGCACAACATGAAAGTGGTATCCACCATTGCCGATTGCATCACCGTGCTGCAGCGTGGCGCCGTGCTGGCCGAAGGGCCTTACGCCGAAGTATCGAACAACCCCCAAGTGATGGAAGCCTACATGGGCACGACCGACGGCCAACTGCAGGGAGCCCACTGACATGGCTACCTCTGCCTCCAATACCCCCGCGCTGGAAATTCGCAACCTGGAAGCCTGGTACGGCGAGTCGCATGTGCTGCATGGCGTGGATATCGTGGTGCAGCCCGGCGAAGTGGTGACCTTGCTCGGGCGCAATGGCGCCGGGCGCACCACCACCATGCGTGCCGTCATGGGCCTCACGGGCGCCCGCAAGGGATCCGTGAAGATCAACGGTGTGGAGACCATCCACATGCCGACGCACCGCATCGCCCATCTGGGCGTGGGCTACTGCCCTGAGGAGCGGGGCATTTTTTCCAGCCTGTCGTGCGAAGAAAACCTGCTGTTGCCGCCGGCCCTCAAGACGGGAACGCAGGGCATGTCGATCGACGAAATTTACGCCATGTTTCCCAACCTGGCCGAGCGCCGCAACAGCCAGGGCACGCGCCTGTCGGGTGGCGAGCAACAGATGCTGGCCGTGGCGCGCATCCTGCGCACTGGTGCCAAGCTTCTGCTGCTCGATGAAATCTCCGAGGGCCTGGCGCCCGTCATCGTGCAGGCGCTGGCCCGCATGATCGTCATGCTGCGCGAACGCGGCTACACGGTGGTCATGGTCGAGCAAAACTTCCGCTTTGCTGCGCCACTGGCTGACCGTTTTTATGTGATGGAGCATGGCCGCATCGTCGAAAAATTCGGCGCCAGCGAGCTGGAAGAAAAGATGCCGGTGCTCAACAACCTTCTCGGCGTCTGAGCGGGCGGACGACCACGTCCCGTGTTTTTGCAACATTTATCACCACAACAGGAGACATTCATGAAAAACAAGCTCAAGGCACTCGCACTGATGCTCGGCGCAGCCGGCCTGACCACTTCGGCCGTCCACGCGCAGGACAAAGTCAAGATCGGTTTCATCACCGACATGTCCAGCCTGTATGCCGACGTGGAGGGCAAGAACGGTGCCGTGGCGATTCAGATGGCCATCGACGACTTTGGCGGCAAGGTGCTGGGCATGCCGGTCGAATTGATCAGCGCGGACCACCAGAACAAGGCCGACATCGCCGCCTCCAAGGCGCGCGAATGGATCGACACACAGGGCGTGACCATGCTGTTCGGTGGCACCAACTCGGGCACGGCGCTGGCTGCCGCCAAGGTGGCTGCGGAAAAGAAGCGTGTCTATGTCAACAGTGGCGCCGGCTCATCGGCCCTGACCAATGAGCAATGCACCCCCTACACCGTGCACTACGCCTACGACACCGTGGCGCTGGCCCGCGGCACCGGCTCGGCCATTGTGGATGCGGGCGGCAAGAGCTGGTTTTTCCTGACAGCTGACTATGCCTTTGGTCAGGCACTCGAAGCGGACACCTCTGCCGCCGTCAAGGCCAAGGGCGGAACGGTTGCGGGCTCTGTCCGTCACCCGCTCAATGCATCAGATTTTTCGTCGTTCCTGTTGCAGGCACAAAACTCCAAGGCACAAATTCTCGGTCTGGCCAATGCGGGTGGCGACACCATCAACGCCATCAAGGCCGCCAAGGAGTTCGGCATTGACAAGACCATGAAGATGGCGGGCCTGCTGCTGTTCATTACCGACATCCACAGCCTGGGTCTCAAGAACACCGAAGGCCTGCAATTCACCAGCAGCTGGTATTGGGACCTGAACGACGAGACCCGCAAGTTCGGCAAGCGTTTCTTCGACAAGACCAAGCGCATGCCCACTTCGATTCAGGCGGCTGATTACTCGGCCACCATGAATTACCTCAAGGCCGTTCAGGCAGCCAAGAGTGTGGACGCCGACAAGGTCATGGCCGCGTGGCGCGCCATGCCGATGAATGACTTCTACGCCTCCGGCACGCTGCGCCCGGATGGCCGCTATGTGCACGACATGTACCTGCTGCAAGTGAAGAAGCCCTCGGAGTCGACCAAGCCTTGGGATTACTTCAAGGTCGTCAAAAAGATTCCGGGCGACCAGATCTTCACGACCAAGGCCGAGAGCAAGTGCGCTCTGTGGAAATAAGCTCCTGACCTGACCCTCACCCTCTGCCGCCTGCCATGGAAATTTTTGGTGTCTCATTGCCGGGCCTTTTGAGCCAGCTCCTGTTGGGGCTGGTCAATGGCTCGTTTTACGCAATCCTCAGCCTCGGGCTGGCCGTGATCTTCGGCCTGCTCAACGTCATCAACTTTGCGCACGGTGCGCTGTTCATGATGGGGGCCGTGATTACCTGGATGGCCATGAACTACTTTGGCATCAACTACTGGTTGATGCTGGTGCTGGCGCCGCTGGTGGTGGGGGTGTTCGGGGTTTTGATCGAGAGGCTGCTGCTGCGCTGGATCTACAAGCTGGACCATCTGTATGGCCTGCTGCTGACACTGGGCCTGACGCTGCTGATCGAGGGGATCTTTCGCTCGATCTATGGCGTTTCGGGCCTGGGTTATGACACGCCCGAGCTGCTCGAAGGGGCCACCAACCTGGGCTTCATGATCATGCCCAACTACCGTGCCTGGGTGGTGGTGGCTTCCATCACGGTGTGCATTGCCACCTGGTACGTGATCGAGAAGACCAAGCTGGGCGCCTACCTGCGTGCGGGCACCGAGAACCCGCGCCTGGTGGAGGCGTTTGGCGTCAACGTGCCGCTGATGATCACGCTGACCTATGCGTTTGGTGCCGGTCTGGCGGCCTTTGCCGGTGTGCTGGCCGCGCCGGTGTACCAGGTGTCCCCGCTGATGGGTCAGAACCTCATCATCGTCGTGTTTGCCGTGGTGGTGATCGGTGGCATGGGTTCCATCATGGGTTCCATCCTGACCGGGCTGGGCCTGGGCATCGTCGAAGGATTCACCAAGGTGTTCTATCCCGAAGCATCCTCGACCGTGGTGTTCGTCATCATGGTCATCGTTCTCCTGATTCGCCCCGCCGGCCTGTTCGGCAAAGAAAAATAAGGGGCTGCTCACATGAATTCCAAGAACCTTACTGCTTTTGGCTACGGCCTGTTGTTCATTGGCCTGCTGGTGGCGCCGTTGCTGGGTGCCTACCCGGTATTCGTGATGAAGCTGATGTGCTTCGCGCTGTTCGCTGCGGCCTTCAACCTGCTGCTGGGCTACACCGGCATGTTGTCTTTCGGCCATGCTGCCTTTTTGGGGGGCTCGGCCTACGTGGCGGGCCAGTCCATGAAGGTGTGGGGCTTTACGCCCGAAATAGGCCTGCTGCTGGGCACGGCCAGCGGCGCCTTGCTGGGTCTGGTGGTGGGTTTCTTTGCCATCCGCCGCACCGGCATCTACTCCACGATGATCACGCTGGCCCTGGCACAGATGCTGTTTTTCATCTGCCTGCAGATGCCCTTTACTGGCGGTGAAGACGGGCTGCAAGGCGTACCCCGCGGCAAGCTGTTTGGCGTTTTGGATCTGCAGAACGACATGGCCATGTACTACGTGGTGTTTATCGTGGTGGTGGCGGCGTTTTTGCTGATCGTGCGCACCGTGCACTCGCCCTATGGCCAGGTGCTCAAGGCCATCAAGGAAAACGAGCCGCGTGCCATTTCGCTGGGCTACGACACCAATCGCTTCAAGCTGCTGGCTTTCGTGCTGTCGGCTGCGCTGTCGGGGCTGGCCGGCTCGCTTAAAACCTTGGTGCTGGGGTTTGCCACACTCAGCGATGTGCACTGGTCGGCATCGGGCCACGTCGTGCTGATGACGCTGGTGGGCGGCCTGGGCACCTTGTCGGGCCCGCTGGTGGGTTCGGCCGTGGTGGTGTTGCTGGAGAACAAGCTGGGCGAGATTGGCGGTTTTCTGGCCACGCTGACCAGCGTGGAGTGGTTCAACACTCTGGGTGAGTCGGTGACCATGGTGACAGGCCTGATTTTTGTGGTCTGCGTGCTGGCATTCCGCCGCGGCATCATGGGTGAAATCATTGCCTGGCTGGCCCGCCGCAAGGCCGGCAGCAAGGGCTGAGTTTCACGTTTTCTTGCGCGCTTTGTAAAGGCCGCTGCGTCACAGGCGCAGCGGCTTTTTGTATCCCGTCATTTCCAGATAGCCCCGGCCAACTGTTTCGCCCGCGCCATTGCGCAACTCGGACAGGCCTTCCCAGTAAATCGCCCCGGTAGAGCTGCTGCTGTCGAGCTCCTGGTCGTCCAGCAGCGCATGCACACCAAACTGGCCAGCGGAGGTTGTCACCTGCCACTGCACCGGATAGCGGGCGCCGCTCAAGGGGCTGCTCCAGTGGCGTTGTGCGGCAAACACCACGGTGTTGTCGGCAAATACCTGGGTCTGCTGGCGCGCCGGGCGGAACGAGCCACCCGTCCACAGCGTTGAGCCATCGGCGCGCCGCAAGCGAAACGCCGTGAGCGCGCCGCCATCGTGGAGGTTCATGCCAATCCAGTCCCAGCCTACGGCGTCGGGGTGCATCAGCGCGTCGCTCCATTCATGGTCCAGCCAGGCGCGGTTGGCCGTGCTGCCGCTTGCGGTGCTGCCGCTTTCGATGGCCATGCGCCGTCCATTCAGCACAATGCTGCCGCTCACCGCCAGTTGCGGCTGGCTGTAGTAGTAGCTCGCCTGGCTGGTTTCGGGGCCTTTGCGGGACAGGCCCTGGCGGCCCTGCAGCAGCGGTGGCTGGGCGGTATCGCATTGCAGGTCGAGCCCGAAGCCATCGCCCTCGACCCGCGCGGCGTATCGGCTGCCCGTAGTGGCCGGGCCTGGACCGGCGCTGCTGTCGGGTGCGGCACGCCGGGTGCTGGTGGGCAGCGCGGTCCTGGTGAGCGACCAGTCGCGCAGCCGGACGGCCGTGTCGGCCTCGCTGGCCTGCACCACGCCAAAGCCGGAGCGGGCAATGCGCTGGTCGTGGTGCAGGCGCTGGCCTTTGACGTCGGTCAGGGCCGCGTGGGCGAACAGCAACTGCTTGGCCGCAAAGGCCGACCGCAGGCCTTGCGTGGCGTCCACGCGCGAACGAAAGAACGTCACCTGAAACCCCCACAGGCGGCCCGCGGCCTGCGCATGGCCCGTGAGGTACCACCATTCGGTGTGCAGATCGGGGTGGCTGCCATGGTCGCGCGGAAAGTCGAGCGCCCGCGCGGGCAGCGCCTGCGCCAGCGTCGCCCCCGCTCCCAGCGTCAGCGCCAGCCATTGGCGGCGGGTGCAGAGGGCCAGGCCGCAGGCCGCACCGTGGGGGGCGAAAGAGGGTGGCTGCGCAGTCATGGCGCCGATTGTGTCCCAATGGCTGCGTCGCCGACGGACCGGGCCGAGGGGCTGAGGGGGCCTCCGGGCTGCCGCTACCAGTCTTCCTTCACCGCCAGTACCGCATCCTGCCCCGCTGCCGCCCGGCCCGCCAGCCAGGCGGTGAGGGTGCCCGAGGCCACCACGGCGGCGCACAGTGCCAGCAGGCGGGCGGCGGGCACGCGCAGCTCCATGGTCCAGTGAAAGCTCTGCGGATTGACCACATGCACCAGCACCCAGGCCACGGCCAGGCCCAGCAGCACGCCCACCGCCGCGCCCACGCCGGTCCATGCCGCGCCTTCGCCGGCCACCACGGCCAGGATCTGCCGGCGGGTCAGGCCCAGGTGCGCCAGCAGGCCGAACTCTTTGCGCCGCGCCAGCACCTGCGCGCTGAAGCTGGCTGCCACGCCGAACAGGCCGATGCCAATGGCCACGGCCTGCAGCCAGTAGGTGACGGCAAAACTGCGGTCGAAGATGCGCAATGAGCGCTCGCGGATGGCGCCGGACGACACAAACTCCAGCCCGGCTGCGCCCGCACCTGTTGCTGTATCGGTTGCCGCACCGGGCTCGGCCAGCGCACGAATCGCCTGCTGCAGCTGCGCCAGATCGGCGCCATCGCGCGGCCACAGCGCCAGGTCGCTGGCGCGTGTGTCGCCCGTCAGGCGCAGGTAGTCGGCGCGGTCCATCGCCACGGCGCCCGACTGGCGCACATAGTCGCGCCATACGCCCGCTATAAAAAATATAGCTGGTTGCGCTTGTCCTTCCTGCGCTAGCGGGCTAAAAGACTTTGAAAGCGCAGGCCAGTCCATGCCGGGCTGCAGGCCATACAGGTCCACCACCGCTTCGCTGATGTAGATGCCCGTGCGGCCTGCGGGCACCGGCAGCGCCGCGCCCACCAGGGGCAGCGCGCGGGCCGGGTCGCTGGCCAGCGGGCGGCTCAGCAGCGTGAGGGCGGGGCGCTTGGCATCGAGCTGCAGCGGGCTGGCGCGCAGGGGCTGCACGCGGGCCACAGCGGGCAGTTGCGCCACGGCCTCGTCGAACCCGGGCGGCAACAGGGCCGCCTCGCCCCCGGCCGCGCTCAGGGCCGAGCGCACATACAGCGGGGACGGCAGCACCGTATCCAGCCACTCGGTGACCGAGCCGCGAAAGCTGGCCACCATTACTGTCAGCGCCACGGCCAGGCTCAGGCTGGCCACCACGCCGCCTACGGCAATGGCGGCCGTGCCGCGCATGCGGCGCGCGCGCTCCAGGGGCAGCACCAGCAGCAGGCGGCCGGCCACCAGCGGGTGCAGGCGCTGCAGCAGCCAGGCCATGCCCCAGGGCAGCAGGGCAATGCCACCCACCAGCAGCAGGCCAATGGCGAAGTAGGCAGCCAATGCAATGCCAAAAATGGGTGGAGCGCTTGCCAGTAAAGCGCCAGCAGCTATCAAAATAATACCGACCGTGGCACCCGGGCCCCGGCCGGCCGCGGCACCCAGGCCCTTGAGCGTTTGCGCTGGCGGCAGATGGCGGGCCGACTGGGCCGGCCACCAGCCGCCCACCAGCGCGGCGGCCACGCCCAGCGCGCAATAGAGCAGCGCTGCCGGGGCGCTCCATTGCAGCGCTGGCTGCACGCCGGCAAAGTAGCCACCGCCCAGGTCGCCCCCCAGCAGTTGCAACGCCGTGGCCGCCAGCGCCGTGCCCAGCGCAATGCCGGCGGCGCTGCCGACCAGACCCAGCAGGGCCGACTCGGTCAGCACCAGTGCCAGGCGCTGGCGTGGCGTGGCGCCCAGCACCGCCAGCAAAGCAAACTGGGGCGCGCGCTGCGCCACGCTGAGGGCCAGCACCGAAAACACCAGAAATGCCCCCGTGAACAGCGCCACCAGCGCCAGCACCGTGAGGTTGACGCGGTAGGCGCGCGACAGGTTGCCGATGCGCTGCACCGCATCGCCGGGCTCGGCCAGCATGGCGTTGGCGGGCCAGCCAGGCAGTGATTGCAGCGCTTGCCGGAACACGGCACGGTCGGTGCCCGGTTGCAACTGCAGATCGATGCGACTGAGTTGGCCCGCCTTGCCCCACAGGTCTTGCGCTGCGCCGATGTCCATCACGGCCAGGGGGGCGCCGCCCGCGGCCACGGTGCCGGCCACGCGCACCATGTGCGAAGTCGATGTCGAACTTTGCAGGCCAGTGTGCAGCAACAGCGTTGCCGCGCCACTGCCATCACTCGCCAGGCCCAGGGCCTGCAAGGCCGCCGCGTTGAGAAACACCGTAGCCGGCGCCAGCATGGCCAGCCGCTCGCTGGATGCAAAAGCGCGTGGCATGAGCGCGGGCGCCACGGCCGGCAGCAGCAGCGCATCCGCGCCCACCACCCGCAGCACCACGCGGACTGGTGCAGCGCCTGGTGATGTGGTCGTTGGAGCAGCCACCTGGGCCAGCGTGGAAAGCTCCAGCCACGGGCTGGCGCGCAGCACCTGCGCGTGGTTGGCCAGGTGCCCGTACAGCGCTTCGGGCAGCGGGCCCTGCATGGCGCGCAGCTCCAGATCGGGCTGGCCGTTGACCGCGCGCACGGCCTGCGAAAACTCGTCCAGGGCCGAGCTGTTGATCACCTGCACGGCAAACGCCAGCGCAACGCCCAGCATCACGGCGGCCACCGCCGCGGCGCTGCGCCAGGGGTGGTGGCGCAGCTCCTGCCAGGAGAAGGTGCGAAGCAGAGCAAGCATGGCCCGATTGTGGGGGGGGCGGCGCCCGCAGGCTCGGCGGTTGATGCAGATCAACCGCCGCCACCACTGCCCTTGAAATGGGACGGGGCTGTTCGTATCTTGATGATGGGGCCAGCGCTTCCTTGCCGGCCCGGTTGTCCAACCCTCACGTTCAGGAGCTTCACCATGAATTCTCTGGTTACCCGTGGCAGTTTGTTCGATGACTTCTTCAAGGACATCGCCCCCGGTTTTTATGTGCGCCCACTGCATGGCGAAGGCGTTCCATCGCCCGCGCAGATCAAGGTGGACGTGAAGGAAACCGATGGCGGCTACACCGTGCATGCCGAGGTGCCGGGCGTGCCCAAGGAAGACATCCAGGTCTCGATCGAAGGCAATGTGGTCAGCCTGCGCGCCGAGGTGCGCCAGCATGACCAGAAGACCGAGGGCGAGAAGGTGCTGCGCTCCGAGCGCTATTTTGGCTCGGTGGCGCGCAGCTTCCAGTTGCCCGTCGATGTGGACGCCGCCCAGGCCAAGGCCAAATACGACAACGGCGTGCTGACGCTCACGCTGCCCAAGAAGCAGGGCGGCAGCGCGCAGCGGCTCAGCATTGAATAGCTGACTGTGGCCGGCCCGGCCGCGTGCTCAGCCGGCGATGCCCTCGGCCGTGAGCCGCAACCGCCGGTCGGCGCGCGCGGCGGCGGCGTCGGAGTGCGTGACCAGCACCAGCGAGGCGCCGTGCTCGCGCGTTTGCGCCAGCAACAGGTCCAGCACGCGCGCGGCCGTGCCGGGGTCGAGGTTGCCGGTGGGCTCGTCGGCCAGCAGCAGGGCGGGGCGGTGCACCAGGGCGCGGGCAATGGCCACGCGCTGCAGCTGGCCGCCGCTCAGTTGCTGCGGCAGGCGCTCGCCCAGGTCGGCCAGGCCCACGGCCGCCAGCATGTGCTGCACCCGATCGGGCTCGGTGCGGCCCAGCAGCATCAGCGGCAAGGCCACGTTTTGGGCTACATCGAGGTGGGGCAGCACATGGAAGGCCTGGAACACAAACCCCACATGGGCGCGCCGCCACAGGGCGCGCTGCGTTTCATTGAGCGGCGCCAGATCGGTGTCGCCGTGCACGATGCGCCCGGCATCCCACCGGTCCAGCCCCGCCATGCAGTTGAGCAGGGTGGATTTGCCCACGCCCGAGTCGCCCACGATGGCCACGAATTCGCCCGGCTGCACCGTGAACTGCACGTTGGCAAACACCGGCGTGCCGCCGTAGTGCTTGGCCAGCGCCTCGACGCGCAGCGGGCCGCTCATGGCGCGGTGCCCTCCAGGCGCTGCAGCACCGCCTGCACCAGGCGCGCGGTGGCATCGGGCGGGTCGCAGGCAATAGCGTGGCGCTGGGGCATGCTGCGCAGCCAGGTGATCTGGCGCTTGGCCAACTGGCGGGTGGCGGCCATGCCGCGCTCGCGCAGGCCGGCCAGGTCGAGCGGCGCCCCGGGGCCGGCCGCCGCCTGGGCATCGAGCGCTTCCCAGGCTTGGCGGTAGCCCACGCAGCGCATCGAGGGCAGATCGGGGTGCAGGTCGCCGCGCGCGCGCAACTGGCGCACTTCGTCTACAAAGCCTTGCGCCAGCATGGCGTCAAAGCGCAGGGCGATGCGCTCGTGCAGCCAGGCGCGGTCGTCGGGTTCCAAGGAAAAAAGGGCGGTAGCGCTGATGGGGAAAGCGCTGGTTGCTCTCTTTTTTGACGTGTGAAAGTGCGAGATGGGCTGGCCGGAGACGTGCCACACCTCCAGCGCGCGCTGGATGCGCTGGCTGTCGGCGGGCGCCAGGCGGGCGGCGGTGGCGGGGTCCACGCGGGCCAGCTCGGCGTGCATCGCGGGCCAGCCGATCTGCGCGGCCTGGGCTTCCAGACGCTCGCGCACGGCGGGGTCGGCGGGGGGCATGTCGTCGATGCCGTCGAACAGTGCCTTGAAATACAGCATGGTGCCGCCCACCAGCAGCGGCAGGGCGCCGCGCGCGCGGATCTCGCCAATGAGCCGCTCGGCATCCTGCACGAACTCGGCGGCGCTGTAGGCCTGCAGCGGGTCGCGGATGTCGATCAGGTGGTGCGGCACGGCGGCCAGCTCGGCGCGCGTGGGCTTGGCCGTGCCAATGTCCATGCCCCGGTACACCAGGGCCGAATCCACGCTGATGATCTCGACCGGCAGGCGCGGCGCCAGCACGGCGGCCAATGCCAGGGCGCCGGCTGTCTTGCCCGAGGCCGTGGGCCCCGCGATGGCGATGGTGGGCAGGGGGGTGTTCATGCCTTGGCGGGCCCCCCGAATTTTTGCACCAGCGTCCAGGCGGCGAGGGCGAGGCACAGGCTCCAGAACCACACGCCCAGGGCGAGTGGCAGCACCGTGCCGTCCATGCGCTGGCCCAGCCATTGGCCCATGCCAAACGCCACCAGCATCATGACAAAGCCGTTCAGCGCAGCGGCGGTTCCGGCCGCCTGGGGGAACGGGCCCACGGCACCGCTCTGGCCGCAGGGCATGTGGATGCCGTGCGCCATCTGGAACAGCAGAAAGGGCAGGGCATAGGCCCAGCCGCTTTGCACGCCGGCGAGTGCCGCCACGCCCATCAGCGTGCCGCCCGTGGCGCTCAGCAGGCCGGCCAGCGCCATGCTGCGGCGCAGGCCCCAGCGCACCAGCAGCCGCCGGCACAAAAAGGTGCCGGTGATGTACATCGCCGCATTGCCCGACAGCAGCAAGCCATAGGCCGTGGGGCTCCAGCCCAGCACCTGGATGAAAGTGAACGACGAGGCCGCCAGGTAGGTGAACAGGCCCGCATAGGTGAAGGTGGTGATGGCCGAAAAAGCCAGAAATGTGGGGTGGCGCAGGATCTGCGCCCAGGTGCGCAGCAGGTGCGCGGGGCGCAGCGCCAGCGGGTTGGGGCGGGCCAGGGTTTCTTCAAAGCGCAGCAAAATCAGCAGCAGCGCCACACCGCCAAAGCAGCCCAGCGCCGCCATGGTGGCGCGCCAGCCCAGGTGGCCCGCCAGCAGGCCGCCCAGCGGTGGGCTCAGGCAGGCAATGATGCCCAGGCCCGTGAGGGCGCGCGACATGGCATGCGCTCCTTCCGCCGGGGCATACAGGTCGCGCACCACGGCGCGCGCGCCCATCACGCCGGCGCCCATGGCGGCGCCCTGCACGGCGCGCCAGAAGATCAGCGCTTCCATCGATTGCGCCAGGGCACAGCCCAGCGCCGCCAGCACATAGGCCACCAGCCCCGCCAGCAGGATGGGGCGGCGCCCCCAGCGGTCCGACAGCGGCCCCCACACCAGTTGCGAGCAGCCAAACGCCAGCAGCAACGCCGTGAGCGTGAGCTGCGATTGCGCCATGCTGGCCTGCAGTTGCGCCTTGAGGGTAGGCAGCGCGGGCAGATACAGATCGGTGGTGACCGGCTGCAGGCCCAGCAGCAGCGCCAGCAGCGCAATGACCAGCCAGGCCGGCATGGCCGCAGCGCCCGTGCGTGCCGGGGCAGTGGAAGCGTCAGACATGCGCGGGAGGGTATCAGATGCCAGGGCGGGCCAGAGCCTTGCCAGGCCCCGGCGCACACCGCCGGATGGCGTGCTCAGGACAGGCGCGACGCCGACTGGAAGGGTGTGGACGTGTCGATGGACAACTCCCCCGCGTCCGATGTGTTTACGCCAGCAGCCAGCCGCACCCGCAGCGCCAGGTCGGTGCGCGAATCGGCATTGTGCAGGGCCTCTTCCAGCGAAATCCGTCCATCCGTGTAGAGCGCATACAGCGCCTGGTCGAAGGTGCACATGCCGATTTCGGTGCTGCGCCCCATGGTCTCCTTGATGCCCGAGAACTCGCCCTTGGCAATCAGGTCGGAGATGTAGGGCGAGTTGAGCATCACCTCGACCGCGGGCACCAGCTTTTCGTGCAGCCCCGGAATGAGCCGCTGCGACACCACGCCCGCCAGGTTCAGGCTCAGGTCGATGAGCAGCTGGTGGTGGGCGTCTTCGGGGAAGAAGTTGATGACGCGTTCCATCGCCTGGTTGGCATTGTTGGCGTGCAGCGTGGACAGGCACAGGTGGCCGGTTTCCGCATAGGCAATGGCCTGCTTCATGGTGTTGCGGTCGCGGATCTCGCCGATCATGATCACGTCGGGCGCCTCGCGCAGCGCATTCTTGAGCGCCTCTTCGTACGACAGGGTGTCGATGCCGACTTCGCGCTGGTCCACCACCGAACGCTTGTGGGCATGCAGAAACTCCAGCGGGTCTTCGATGGTGAGAATGTGCCCCGTCACGTTTTCATTGCGGTAGTTGATCATCGAGGCCAGTGTGGTGGACTTGCCCGAACCGGTGGCCCCGGTCACCAGCACCAGCCCGCGCTTGCGCAGCACGAGTTTTTCAAGGATCGGCGGCAGGCCCAGCGCGGCCAGCGGCGGAATCTTGTTCTTGATGTAGCGAATCACCATGCCGGTTTCGCCACGCTGCACAAACACATTCACCCGAAAGCGCCCCAGGTTTTCGGCCGAGATGGAGAGGTTCATCTCCATCCTGGCCTCGAACTCGCTGATCTGCTTTTCGTTCATGACCGAATAGGCCAGCTGCTTGACCTGCCCGGGGTGCAGCGCAGGCATTTTCAGCGGATGCGTGACGCCCTCAATCTTGAGGTTGACGGGCGCACCCACGCTGAAGAACAGGTCGGAACCGCCCTTTTCGACCATGGCGTTCAGAAAGCTGAATATTTCCACTGTGAATCCCGTGACTTGTGGCAATTTGTATCGAATGGGAGCATAGCCTGCCATCACCCCCGAGCAATAAAAAAGGGGCCGAAGCCCCTTGGGTTGGGTGCGCGAATGCGCGTGGGTGGCTTACACCACGCCCTGTGCCAGCATGGCGTCGGCCACCTTCACAAAGCCGGCGATGTTGGCGCCGTCGATGTAGCTGACCGTGCCGTCGGCGCGCTGCCCGTATTTCAGGCAGGCGGCATGGATGCCTTGCATGATCTGCAGCAGGCGGGCGTCCACTTCTTCGGCGGGCCAGCACAGGCGGGC
The DNA here is from genome assembly GCF_002176815.1 of Acidovorax sp. T1. Classification (NCBI taxonomy): domain Bacteria; kingdom Pseudomonadati; phylum Pseudomonadota; class Betaproteobacteria; order Burkholderiales; family Comamonadaceae; genus Acidovorax; species Acidovorax sp. T1. The sequence goes on from NZ_CP021648.1 coordinate 1,201,686, forward strand.
CGCGTTCTGGCTCATTTCCAGGCCCGAGGTGGCCACGCCACCGGCATTCGATGCCTTGCCGGGTGCGTACAGCACGCCAGCGGCTTCAAACGCCTTGGCCGCTTCGATGGTGGAAGGCATGTTGGCGCCTTCGGCCACGCACAGCACGCCGTTCTTGATCAGGGTGGCGGCATCTGCGGCGTTGAGCTCGTTTTGCGTGGCGCAGGGCAGGGCCACGTCCGCGGGGATATGCCATGGCGTCTTGCCGGCCTGGAACTCTGCGCCCACCAGCTGGGCGTAGTCGTTGACACGGCCATATTTGTGGTTCTTCACTTCCATCAGGATGGCCAGCTTTTCGGGCGTGAAACCGTCCTTGTCGTACACCGTGCCACTGGAGTCGGACACCGACACCACCTTGGCACCCAGGGACATGGCCTTTTCCACGGCGTATTGCGCCACGTTGCCCGAACCGGACACCGACACCGTCTTGCCATCAAACGACTGGCCGCGGGTCTTGAGCATCTCTTGCGCAAAGTACACCGTGCCGTAGCCGGTGGCCTCAGGGCGGATCAGCGAGCCGCCAAACGACAGGCCCTTGCCCGTGAACACGCAGTCGGCGCGGTTGCTGAGCTTCTTGTACATGCCGGCCATGTAGCCCACCTCGCGGCCACCCACGCCAATGTCACCGGCTGGCACATCGGTGTCGGCGCCCACATGGCGGAACAGCTCCGACACAAAGGCCTGGCAAAAGCGCATGACTTCGCCGGGGCTCTTGCCCTTGGGGTCGAAATCGGAGCCGCCCTTGCCGCCGCCCATGGGCAGCGTGGTCAGCGCGTTCTTGAAGGTCTGTTCGAACCCCAGGAACTTGAGCACCGACAGGTTCACCGAGGGGTGAAAGCGCAGGCCGCCCTTGTAGGGGCCAATGGCCATGCTGTGCTGGATGCGATAGCCGCGGTTGACTTGCACGGCGCCATGGTCGTCCACCCACGACACGCGGAACATCACCACGCGCTCGGGCTCCACCAGCCGCTCCAGCAGGCCGTGCTCGGCGTAGCGGGGGTGCTTTTCGATGAAGGGCCACAGGCTTTCCATGACTTCGGTGACAGCCTGCAGAAACTCAGGTTGGCCAGGGTTGCGCTGTGCGACCTGCGCGAGGAAGCTGTCGACGGACTCGTACTTCATGGAAAAGAGACTTTCTGTGCAAAAAAACGAAGAATGCGGCGTTGCGGCCCCGAATTATGTCAAAAAGACATGTGCTCATGCATAACTGCGCACGATGGTGGGGCATTGTTCATGCGAAATGCCAGTTTTTGGTGCGTGTTGGTGATCTGTTTTGGTGCGCGTGCATGTTGCGCGATGGCGCCCACCAACGTGGTCAAAGACGCCCACGCCGCCGGCCTGATGGTGCACCCCTACACCTTCCGCAGCGAGGCCAAGCGCCTGGCATCGGACTTCAAGGGCGACCCCAAGGCCGAATACAAGCTGTTCTACAACCTGGGTGTGGATGGAGTGTTCAGCGATTTCCCGGACAACGCCAAGGCCGCGCGCGACAACTGAGCTGTTTTCGGTGGAAGATCAAGAGAAAGGCCCGCATTGCGGGCCTTTCTCTTTGTGTCGTGGCCGACTATCGTCCGCGCAGGAACAGCGCGTCCAGCTCTTTCATCGAGAGCTGGCGCCAGGTGGGGCGGCCGTGGTTGCACTGGTCTGAGCGATCGGTGGTTTCCATCTGCCGCAGCAGAGCGTTCATCTCGTCGATGGTGAGCTTGCGGTTGGCGCGCACCGCGCCGTGGCAGGCCATGGTGCCCAAAATCTCATTGCGCGCGCGCTGCACCACGGTGCTGGCGTCGTGGGCGGCCAGCTCGGCCAGCACGCTGCGGGCCAGTTCCACGGCGTCGCCAAAACCTGACGCTGTGGCCAGTGTGGTGGGCACGGCGCGCACCGCCAGGGTCTTGGGCGAGAAGGGCACCACTTCCAGGCCCAGCGTGGCCAGCACCTCGGCGGATTCTTCGGCGGTGGCCACTTCTTCGGGCGTGGCGGCAAACGTGGCGGGTATCAGCAGCGGCTGGCTGGCAATGCGCGCGCCGCTGTCCACCTGGGCCTTGAGGCGCTCGTAGACGATCCGCTCGTGGGCGGCATGCATGTCCACGATCACCAGCCCCTGCGCGTTTTCGGCCAGGATGTACACGCCATGCAGCTGGGCCACCGCGCGGCCCAGGGGCCAAGCGGTTTCGTTGCCATCGCGGCCCAGGGGCCAAGCGGTTGCATTGCCATCGCGGCCCAGGGGCCAAGCGGTTGCATTGCCATCGCGGCCCAAGGGCCAGGTGGCCTCGGTGTGGCTGCCTGTCGCCTGGGTTGCTGCGGCGCTCGCCGGGGTGCCGTCTGGGCCGCCAGTGTTTGCAGGCGGGGCGGTGGATGCCGCTGCGTGCATCCACGCCGCTGCGGGCGCATGGGGTGCCCACTGGGGCTCTGTCGGCGGCGTTGCAGGCATTGCCGTGTGGCCCCACAGTGCCTGAAGGTCCGCCACATGGTGGCCGCGCTCTTCAAATTTGATAGCTGCCTGCGCTTGCCACGCTTGGGCTGGAGGCTGTTTTTGCTTGAAATCTTTTGTGCCTAACTCGGTCTGCACAGGGGGGGCAGCGGCGGCGGCCAGTGCTGCGGCGCGCGGCGCGGCCAGCGCGTTTTCGACCGCGTGGCGCACGGCCTGGTGCACCTCGCGGCTGTCGCGAAAGCGCACCTCGATCTTGGTGGGGTGCACGTTCACGTCCACGCGCGCCGGGTCAATCTCGACATACAGCGCATACACGGGCTGCTTGTGGCCGTGCAGCACGTCTTCGTAGGCGCTGCGCGCCGCGTGCGTGAGCACCTTGTCGCGCACGAAGCGGCCGTTGACATAGCAGTATTGCTGGTCGGCGCGCGAGCGGGCGGCGTCGGGCAGGCCCGCACGGCCGGTCACGGTGACGGGCCCGGCGCGGTGCTGCACGGCCACGGATTGCGCCACAAAATCTTCGCCCAGCACATCGGCCAGGCGGCGCGCCAGGGCGTCCTGCATGTTGGCATCGCCGGGCACAAAGGTGGCGCGCCATTGCTCGACCAGCTTGCCCTCGTGCCAGATGGCAAAGCCCACATCGGGCCGCGCCAGCGCATGGCGGCGCACCGATTCAATGCAGTGGGCCAGCTCGGTGGCGTCGGTCTTCAAGAACTTGCGGCGCGCCGGGGTGAAAAAAAACAGCTCTTTCACCTCCACCGTGGTGCCGGTGCCGCGCGCCGCCGGGCGCAGCTCGCCGCTGCGGGCATCCAGCAGGAAGGCGCCAGTCTGGTGCGCGGGGCGTGACAGCAGCGCCATCTCCGACACCGAGCCAATGGCCGCCAGCGCCTCGCCCCGAAAACCCATGGTGGCCACGGTTTCCAGGTCGTTCAGGCTGGTGATCTTGCTGGTGGCGTGGCGGCGCAGGGCAATGGGCAGCTCATCGTGCGGAATGCCGCAGCCGTCGTCTTCCACGGCGATCAGCCGCACGCCGCCGGCCAGCAGGCGCACGGTGATCTGTGTGGCGCCCGAGTCGAGCGCGTTGTCCACCAGTTCGCGCACCACGGAGGCGGGGCGTTCCACCACTTCGCCGGCGGCGATCTGGCTGATGAGCTCGTCGGGCAGGTCGCGGATGGGTCGGCGGGGCGGTGGGGAGGTCAAGGCGTCGTTCACCGGGCGATTTTAGGGCGGGGGCGAGAAGGGGCATCGCGCGGGCCGACGCGGGCCGGTGGGGATAATGCACGCTGCCTTTGTCTTGCCGGAACCCCCCCCATGGAATTAGTGACCTTTCTGATCGACTTCATCCTGCATGTCGACAAATACCTCGAAGCCTTTGTCGCCAGCTATGGGGCCTGGGTGTATGCCCTGTTGTTTTTGATTGTGTTTGTGGAAACTGGCGTGGTGGTTATGCCGTTTTTGCCGGGCGACTCGCTGCTGTTCATCGTGGGCGCGCTGTGCGGGGCCGGGATGATGAGTTTTCCGCTGGCCTGCGCCGTGCTGATTGCGGCGGCGATCCTGGGCGACCAGTGCAACTACTCGATTGGCCGGTATTTCGGCCCCAAGGTGTTCCAGTGGGAAGACTCGCGCTGGTTCAACCGCCGTGCGTTCAACCAGGCCCATGATTTTTACGAGCGCTATGGCGGCATTACCGTCGTGATTGCGCGCTTCATGCCGTTCATTCGCACCTTTGCGCCGTTCGTGGCCGGTGTGGCGCAAATGGGGCGGGGCAAGTTCACTGCCTTCAATGTGGGCGGGGCCTTGCTGTGGGTGCTGGGGCTCTGCTCCACCGGGTATTTCTTTGGCAACTTTGCCTGGGTGAAGGAAAACCTGGGCCAGATCATTTTGGCGCTGGTCTTGATTCCCGGCCTGATCGCGGCGTTTGGCGCCTGGCGCGCCAGCCGCAAGGCCAACGCGGCCTGAACAGTAAAAAAAAGCGTGCCTGGCGCGGAGTGATTCCGCGCCAGGCACGCTTTTTTCTTTTCAAGCCGATGGCTTAACGGCGGGGCTGGCTTTGATCGCGGTCTTTGCCGATTTCATTGCCGATAAGGGCGCCGGCTGCGGCGCCCCCCACGGTGCCCAGCGTGCCGCCGAGCACGGCATTGCCGGCAACCCCGCCCACCACGGCGCCCACGCCGGTCCCGATCTGGGCATTGGAAGGATTGGAGGCGCAGCCGCCCAGGGCCAGGGTGGCGGCGCAAATGACAGAGGCGATAACGGTAAGACGGATGTTCATGGTAGGGGTCCTTTGGCTGGATGGTGTGTGGCACGACCGGGACTGGCAACGCAGTCAGGGCCGCCACGGGGCACAGGTCCACTATCGCGCGCTATCGCATGGGGCGCTGTAGGAAGCACCGGCCAGCCGGCGTAGGACAGAAGGCAGAGAGGCGAGCAGGGCGCGCCCGGCACAGGGGCCCGTGGGGCGCGTTGGCGCTCAGAGGCTGAGCGTTTTTCGGCCGTGCCCGAAAGGCGCGTCAAAACGCGCCGGGTCTAGGCGCAAAACACAGCCATAGCTCGGGCTATGGCGAGTATTTGCAACGACGAGCCGGTGTGTTTTGGCGTGCAAGGCGGGCATGGATGAAAGACTCTCAGCCTCTCAGCCCGGCGCCAGGCAGATGGTGACCAGCAGCGAGGCGTCTTCCACGGCCGTCAGCGCGTGCAATGCCCGTGGCTGCAGGTGCACCAGGTCGCCCGCATGCAGCAGGTGCGTGGCCCCGCCGGCCTTGAACTCCACCGTGCCTTCAATGCATTGCACGGTCACCTCACCGGGGGTCTGGTGCTCGCGCATGCGCTTGCCGGCGGGCAGCACCACGCGCATGACTTCCAGCTGGCCCGCCTTGAGGAGGGCGCTGGTGGTGGCTTGTGCCAGGCGGTCGCCAAGGGGCAGCACACTGACGACCTGACCAGAAGGGGTGTGGGTAAGTGCCATGGGGTCTCCTGTGCAGCCTGGTCAACGGATCATCCCTACACCGACCGGCTGCGCGCCAGCGGCGGGTTCTTGGCGAAATAGCGTGTGATGCCGCGCATCAGCGCATCCGCCAGTTGCACCTGGTAGGCGGTGCTGCGCAGGCGCGCTTCTTCCTCGGGGTTGCTGATGAAGGCGGTTTCGACCAGCACGCTGGGGATGTCGGGGGCCTTGAGCACGGCAAAACCGGCCTGCTCCACGCGCGGCTTGTGCAGCTTGCCCACATTGCCGATTTCGCCGAGCAGCACCGTGCCGAGTTTCAGGCTGTCGTTGATCTGCGCGGTGGTGCTCATGTCGAGCAGGGCGCGCTGCACATGCTGGTCTTTTGACTGCACGTTGATGCCGCCCACCAGATCGGCCTGGTTCTCCTTGTTTGCCAGCCAGCGCGCCGCCGTGCTGGAGGCGCCACTTTGACTGAGCGCAAACACGCTGGCGCCGCGCGCGGCGGGTGTGGTGAAGGCGTCGGCATGGATGCTGACAAACAGGTCGGCCTGCACGCGCCGCGCCTTCTCGACGCGGGTGCCCAGCGGCACGAAAAAATCGCCATCGCGCGTGAGGTAGGCGCGCATGGGGTTGCCGCCCACGGTGGTGGCGTTGATGCGGTCGCGCAGCAGGTGGGCCACGCGCAGCACCACGTCTTTCTCGCGGGTGCCACCGGGGCCGATGGCGCCGGGGTCTTCGCCGCCATGGCCCGGGTCCAGCGCCACGATGATGATGCGGTCGGTTTGGGTGGCTGTGGCCCGGGGGCTGGCCGGGCTGCGTGCGGGGGGCTGTGCCTGTGCCGCGGCGGCGGTGGCGACTGCTGCCGGGGCGGGTACGGCCTGCGGGGCCTCGGGCGGCAGCGCGCGTGTGGCGCGCTGGGCCATCAGCTCGCCCAGCGGGTCTTTGTCGGCGGGTGGCAGGGCGGCCGTGGCCGTTGGCGGCGCGCCCGCCACGGTGCTGGCAGGCGTTGGGGCCACGGTGGGTGAAGGGGGGGCGGTGGTGGTGGCGGCGGCGGGCGCATCACGCAGGCGCTCGGCAATCAGGGCTTCCAGCGGGTCCACGGGCTCGGCGGGGTACAGGTCGAGCACCAGCCGGTGGCCATAGGCGGCCACGGGCGCCAGCGTGAACACCTGGGGCTTGGCGGCCTGTTTGAGATCGATCACCAGGCGCACCACGCCCGGCGTGTTCTGGCCGACGCGGATGCCCGCAATGTTGGGGTCATCGGCCTTGACCTTGGCCACCAGTTCGCGCAGCTCGGGGCTGAGGTCGATGCCTTCGATGTCCACCGCCAGGCGCGGCGGGGTGGTGACAAAAAATGGCTTGGTGGTGAGTTGCCCGTCGGATTCGATGGTGACGCGCGAATACTCGGGCGCCGGCCACACGCGCACCGCCAGAATGGTGGCACCCCGCGCAATCTGCTGCGCGCCCAGCAGCAGCACCAGGCTGCCGGCCTGCAGCAGGGTGCGGCGCGAGGGTGCGGACGGCGTTGCGGACGGTGTTGCGTGCCGTGGCCGGTCTGGGGCGGGTGTCATGCGGTCATTCCTTGCAGCAGGCTGCGGCCCAGGGGCGTGTGGGCAAGCAGCGTGACTTGCCTTTCGGTTTCGTCAATTGCTTCAATGTGTATAGCAAGGTCGGCAGGCGGGGTAAGCGCTGCAGCCTTCTCGGGCCATTCTGCCAGCTTGAGGCCCGGGCTGGCAAAAATATCCCTGAAACCCGCGTCTTCCCATTCGCGCGGGTCGTCGAAGCGGTAGAAGTCGAAGTGCCACACCGTCGTGGCGTGGGGGGGCAGGCCCGGCGCCTCGTGCGGCTCGACCACGGCATAAGTGGGGCTTTTGATGCGGCCCTGCACGCCCAGTGCACGCAGCAGGTGGCGCACCAACGTGGTCTTGCCGGCGCCCAGATCGCCATGCAGCGTGAGGAAGGCATTGGCCAGCAGGGGCTGTGCGGCCAAGGCGCTGGCAAACGCCGCAGTGTCGTCCTCGCTGTGCCAGGTCAGCACGCGGGCGCCGTCGGCAGGCGCTTGTGGGGCGGAGGTTTCTACAATCCGGCCGATATGTGGTGCAACAGTCAACTCGTTCCTCAAATGCGGGAGTGGGCCCGTGAACTGGGATTTTCCCAAATTGGCGTGGCGGGGGTGGATTTGTCTGCCGCCGAGCCGGGGTTGATGCAGTGGCTGGCCCAAGGGTTCCATGGCGACATGCATTACATGGCTGCGCATGGCCTCAAGCGCGCCCGCCCGGCCGAGCTGGTGCCGGGCACCGTGAGCGTGATCACCGCGCGCATGGATTATTTGCCGCGCGACACTTTCACACCAGCGCCCCAGCAGGCACAAGGCGGCTGGCAGGCCGTCGAGTTGGCCCGCCTTTCGCGCCCGCAAGAGGGCATTGTGTCGGTCTATGCGCGGGGGCGCGACTACCACAAGGTGCTGCGCGCGCGCCTGCAAAAGCTCAGCGACCGCATTGGCGAGGCCGTGGGGCCTTTTGGCCACCGCGTGTTCACCGATTCGGCGCCGGTGCTGGAGGCCGAACTGGCCGCGCGCAGCGGGCAGGGCTGGCGCGGCAAGCACACGCTGGTGCTCCACCGCGAAGCGGGCTCGATGTTCTTTCTGGGCGAGATCTACGTGGACATGGCCTTGCCGCCCAGCGAGCCCGTCACGGCGCACTGCGGCAGCTGCAGCGCCTGCATGGACGTGTGCCCCACGCAGGCCATCATTGCGCCGCACCGGCTGGATGCGCGGCGCTGCATCTCGTACCTGACCATCGAGCACGCCGGGCCGATTCCGCTGGAGCTGCGCCCGCTGATGGGCAACCGCATCTATGGCTGCGACGATTGCCAGCTGATCTGCCCCTGGAACAAGTTTGCGCAGGTCAGCCGCCTGCCGGATTTTGACGAGCGCAAGGGGCTGGCGGGCCAGCAGCTGGTGCACCTGTTTGCCTGGGACGAGGCCACCTTTTTGCGCATGACCGAGGGCGGCCCCATCCGCCGCATCGGGCATGAACGCTGGCTGCGCAACGTCGCGGTGGCGCTGGGCAATGCGCTGCGTGCCACGGGCGATGCCGGGGTGCGCGCGGCGCTGCAGTCCCGCGCCGAGGACGCCAGTGCGCTGGTGCGCGAGCATGTGACGTGGGCGCTTGATTTGGAGTGAAAAGTACCTCTGGCGCTTTGTGTATAAGCGCTGGTAGCTATTTAATTGATAGTGCTTGCGTCGCTGGCGGCAGGCGTCAGCGCAAGAACCCCAGCGCAAAAGGCAGGCTCACCACGCCCAGCAGCGTGGACAGCGTGACCAGCCCCGCCACATACGGCCCGTTGTAGCCCATGCGCGCCGCCAGCACATAGCAGGTGGACGCGGTGGGCAGGGCCGAAAACGCCAGCAGCACGGTGGTCTGCACCGGGTTGAGCGCGAACAGCTGGGCCATGGCAAAGGCGATGAGCGGCTGCACCAGGTGGCGAATCGACAGCACGGCGATGCTCAGCGTCTTGCTGCGCGTGAGCAGGCCGAACTGCATGCCCGCGCCCGCCGCCATCAGGCCCAGCGCCAGCGAGGCCGCGCTGATGCGGCTTACCGTGGGTTCCAGCCAATCGGGAATGCGAAAGCCCAGCAGGTTGGCCACCAGCCCCGAGGCGGTGGCAACGATCAGGGGGTTGCGCAGCAGTTCGCGCGCAAAGCCGTGCTGGCCGTGGCGCGCCATGGGCCACACGGCGGCCACGTTGAACAGCGGCACGCACACACCGATCAGCACGGCAATCATCAGCAGGCCCTGCGCGCCGGCCAGGCGCTCGGCCAGAGCCAGGCCGATGAAGGAGTTGAAGCGAAATGCCACCTGCGCGCTGGCGGCGTGGTCGCGGGCGTCGATGCGCTGGCCCAGCCAGGGCCAGTGCGGCAGGCTGTAGGCCAGTGCAATGCCGGCCAGGCCCGACAGCACGCCTGCGCTGATCAGGCCCGACGCTGCGCGGATGTCCACCGGGCTTTTCACGATGGACTGGAACAGCAGCACGGGAAACAGCAGGTAGTACACCAGGCTCTCCACGGGCTGCCAGACGGAGCGGTTGAGGGCGGTGTAGCGGCAGACCAGGTAGCCGAAGAGGATGAGGGTGAAGTCGGGGAGGAGGAGTTGGGCGTAATTCACGGAGCCGAGAATACCTGACGGCGCTGCTTTCTGCGGGTTAGCCCCTATGGGGAATCTTTGGACAGGACGGCTGGTGAATGCGCATAACATGGAGACTTGTAACCCCCAAAAAGGAGAATCGAATGCACCGTCGTCAATGGCTCGCTCTCACCCTTGCGGCCGCTACGGGCGCCGCCGCGGCCCAGGGCTATCCCACCAAGGTCATCAAGCTGCAGGTGCCGTTTGCACCTGGCGGCACCACCGACATCATCGCCCGCGTCATTGCAGACCCGCTGGGCCGCGCGCTCGGCCAGAGCGTGATCGTGGAAAACAAATCGGGCGGCGGCGGCATCGTGGGCGCCAATGAAACGGCCAAGTCGGCCCCCGATGGCTACACGCTTGGCATTGCCACGGTGTCCACCACGGCAGCCAATCCGGCCATCAACCCCAAGACGCCGTACAACCCGCTGACCGATTTCACGCCCATCATCAACATCGCCGCCACGCCCAACATCATTGCGGTGCATCCCAGCTTCCCGGCCAAGGATTACAAGGCCTTCGTGGCCGAGCTGAAGAAGTCGCCCGGCAAGTACTCGTACTCGTCCTCGGGCACCGGCGGCATTGGCCACCTGCAGATGGAGCTGTACAAGAACCTCTCGGGCACCTTTGTGACGCACATTCCCTACCGGGGCGCAGGCCCCGCCCTGAACGACACCGTGGCCGGCCAGGTGCCCATGATTTTTGACAACCTGCCTTCGGCGCTGCCCTTCATCAAGGAAAGCCGCCTGGTGCCCATCGTGGTGGCAGCATCCCAGCGCGTGCCGTCCCTGCCCAATGTGCCCACTTTCAAGGAGCTGGGCCTGGAGCCGGTGAACCGCATGGCCTACTACGGCATCGTGGGCCCCAAGGGCTTGCCCAAGGACATCGTCGACAAGGTCAACGCCGCCGTGCGCAAGGCCCTGGAAGATCCGGCCGTGAAAAAACGCATTGAAGACACGGGCTCGCTCATTGTGGGCAACACCCCCGACCAGTTTGCCGCGCAGATCAAAGCCGAATACGCGGTCTACAAGGATGTGGTGGCGAAGCAAAAGCTCACGCTGGATTAACTGCACGCCTTGCCACGCCAGCCGCCCGCAATCTGGGCGGCTTTTTTACGTGCTATCGTTTTTAGATGCTTGCTGCCAGTTTGACCGCCATCGATACCTTTGTGGACGCCCTGTGGCTGGAGGACGGCCTGGCACGCAACACGCTGGCCGCCTACCGGCGCGACCTCACGCTGTATGCCACCTGGCTGGCCGGCCAGCAGCCTGGGCTGGCACTGGATGACACGGCCGAGCACCACCTGCAGGCCTACTTTGCCGAGCGCCATGCCCAGACGCGGGCCACGTCGGCCAACCGGCGCCTGACGGTGCTGCGGCGCTACTTTCACTGGGCCCTGCGCGAGGGGCGCATCAGCGCCGATCCCACGGTGCGGCTGCAGGCGGCACGCCAGCCGCTGCGCGTGCCCAAAACCCTGTCTCAGGCACAGGTGGAGGCGCTGCTGAACGCCCCCGATGTGGGCACCCCGCTGGGCCTGCGCGACCGCACCATGCTGGAGCTGATGTATGCCAGCGGGCTGCGGGTGACCGAGCTGGTCACGCTCAAGACCTTTCAGCTTGGCCTGAATGAAGGCGTGCTGCGGGTGATGGGCAAGGGCAGCAAGGAGCGCCTGGTGCCGTTTGGTGAGGAAGCGCGGCTGTGGATCGATCGCTACCTGCACGAATCGCGCGGCGTGATTCTGGGCGGCCAGCAGACCGAGGACCTGTTTGTCACCCAGCGCGGAGCGGGCATGACGCGCGTCATGTTCTGGATGATCGTCAAGAAGTGGGCGGCGGTGGCGGGCATTACCGTGCCCCTGTCGCCGCACACGCTGCGCCATGCCTTTGCCACCCACCTGCTCAACCATGGTGCCGATCTGCGGGTGGTGCAGCTGCTGCTGGGCCATGTGGATATTTCCACCACCACCATCTACACCCATGTGGCGCGCGAACGCCTGAAGGCGCTGCACGCAAGCCACCATCCGCGGGGGTGAGTGGGCCCGGGTTAAGCCTCGCCCAGGCTCTCGGCCCAGGTCAGGGCCTGCAGGTGGGCCCAGTTGACCTGGCGGTTGGACAGGTGCAGCGCCTCTGCTGCCTTGGCAAAGGCCACTTCGTCGCCGCTTTCGCAAGCGCGTGTGAGTTCGAGAAACGGTGCAAATACACCGGTGCCATGCAGCAGTGCGTCCGTCACCGTTTGGGGCAGTGCCACCGATGCCAGGGCTTTTTCCAGCGGCACGCCCAGCATCACATCGAGCAGCGAGAAAACGCCCACCACAAAGGCGTTGTCGCATTCCTCGGGGGGGAGCAGTTCAGCCGCCAGCAATTCCATCAGGCGGCCCCGCACCACCGCAGTGGTTCCCGCCGCTGGCGGGGCGCCGCCGGCCCGCGAGGTGGTCATGAGCAAGGCGGCCCAGCGGAACAGTTTCTTGAGGCCCAGGATCATCACGGCATGGCGGAACGAGGTGACCTCGCACGACAGGCCAAAGCCCGAGGAATTGATGAAGCGCAGCAGGTTGAAAGACAGCGTGGGGTCTTTCTTGAGCAACTCTTCGATCTCGGCCGTGCTGGCTTGTTTGCGCACCAGGTTGATCAACTGGATGATGGTGGCTTGCGACGGGCGGATGGTGGTGGCCTTGACCAGCGCGGGCTTGGCGAACCAGTAGCCCTGGAACAGCTTGACCCCCAGGTCCGCCATCAGCTGGTATTGCTCGTGGGTTTCCACCTTCTCCGCAATCAGCGTGGCCTGGCTGTTGGTGCCGGCAAATTGGACCAGCGGGCTCGCCAGTTCGGGCTTGAAGGCCTGCATGTCGAGCTTGATGAAACCTGCCAGTGGCAACCACGACACATAGCTGCGCTTGAGCACGTTCTGGTCGAACGCCAGCCGGAAACCGCGCGTGCGCAAGGCATCCAGCGTGGCAACCCGGGCCTCAATGTCTTCGACCGTGGCGCCGTCGGCGAGCGGGGGCACTTCCAGCACCACCTTGTCGGGGTGGATGAGTTCCAGGTGGCCGCCTGCCAGGCTTTCATGCGTGCAGTTGATGAAAACCGTCTTCTTGCCCACCAAAGCTTCGGTGCCGGCATACGACAAGGCATTGAACAGCAGGGCGGCATCGCTGGCGGCGGTGTGGGAGTCGGTTGCTGTGGATCGGTCGAACAGCTCGTAGCCATAGACAGTGCGGTTCGCATCCACGATGGCCTGGCGCGCGATGATGGCCAGATTGTCGGCCTCCATGCTCTCGGGGGCCGCGACGCAGGCTTCCGGGGTGTCTGGTTCTGGTGTGCTCGACATGAATTCGCTGTGAAGGGTGTTGGGGGGCTCCGGGTCATTTTAGACCCGTGCCTGCGCACGGGAGCGCTTTGGCGGGATGCGCGGGCATGTCGGGGTTTTCACGCCTTCTCAGTCCGTGATCTGGTCAGCCCAGGCCAGTGCCTGCAGATGGGCGAAGTTGATTTGCTGGCTGGACAGGTGCAGGGTGCCGGCTGCGCGGTCAAACACCGAGTCGTCGCTGGATTCGCAGGCCTCGGCGAGCGTGAGCAGATCACCCAGAAAACCTGTGCGGTGCAGCAGGGCATCCGAAACCTCATCGGGCACGCTCAGCAGGCCGAGCGCCGACGCCATGGGCATGTTCAGCATCACGTCCAGCAGCGAGAAGATGCCCGCCACGAAGGCCAGGTCGGCCTCTTCGGGGGGCAGGGTTTCCAGTGCCAGCAGTTCCATCAGCCGTCCTCGCACCACGGCCGTTTGGCCCACCGATGAAGGCGTGCCACTTGTGCGTGATGTGGTGAGCAGCAGGGCCGCCCAGCGGAAAAGCTTTTTCAGGCCCATGAGCATCACGGCCTGGCGGAAGGATGTGATCTCGCGGTTCAGGCCAAAGCCTGACGAGTTGATGAGCCGCATGAGGTTGAATGCCAGCCCTGCGTCTTTCTTGAACACTTCCTCAATGTCATCGGTGCTGGCCTGCTTGCGCACCAGATTGATGAGCTGGATGATGCTGGCCTGCGCGGCGGGAAGCAGCTTGGCCTCGATGAGCGCGGGGCGGGCGAACCAGTAACCCTGGAACAGCTCGATGCCCTGGCTGGAAACCATGTCGTACTGCTGCGCGGTTTCAACCTTCTCGGCAATGAGTTCGGCCTGCGAGTGGCGGCCGGCATAGTTGATCAGCACGGCCAGCTGGTCGAGGGCGAGCACCGACAGATCGAGCTTGATGTAGTCGGCCAGCGGCAGCCAGGGGGCGTAGGCCGATTCCAGCACCGTGTGGTTGAACGCCAGGTGAAAGCCGCGCTCGCGCAGCGCCGCCAGAATGGGCAGGCGGGCCACCACCTCGGCGCCGGCGGTGTGGCCCAGCGGCGGAATTTCGAGGACAACCTTGTCCGGTTCCACCAATTCGAGGTGCCCGCCCGCCAGGCTTTCATGGGTGCAATTGACGAAGATGAGCTTCTTGCCCACCAGCTCTTCGGTGCCCGCATGGGACAGGGCGGTAAACACCAAAATGACATCGGTGGCGGCCGTGTGCCCAGTGCCGCTGCGAGACCGGTTGAACAGCTCATAGCCCACCACTACGTGCTGGGCGTTCACGATCGCCTGCCGCGCAATCATGGCGACGGACGATTGGCTTTGGGGCGGTGGGGGCGAGGAGGCGCTGCTGTCAGGGTGTGTGGGCATGAATGGTGGGTCTATTTTCGGCGTGCCAAAAAGCCATGACGGCATGGATTGATTGTAGAAAAATCGGGCAGTGCGGGTGTCAGATCGTGAACCAGTGCTCAGCATCAGCCCTGCTGCAGCCACCGCAATTCGGCTTCGGTAAAACCCGCGCTGCGGCGGGCGGCTTCGTTGAACGGGGGCTTGAGCCGCGGCGCCTCGTACTGGCGCACCAGCTGGCCGTACAGGGTTTCGGGGTCCAGTCCCTGGCGCGCGCACAGCCAGCGGTACCAGTGGTTGCCAATGGCCACATGGCCCACCTCGTCGTGCAGGATGGTGTCGAGAATGGCGGCCGCCGCCAGCGCATCGGGCGTGCCCACCTGGCGCAGCTTGCGCTGTATTTGCGGCGTGGCGTCCAGCCCGCGCGCTTCCATGGTGCGCGGCACCAGGGCCATGCGGGCCACGATGTCGTGCTGCGTTTTCTCGCACATGGTCCACAGGCCCTGGTGGGCCGGGAAGTCGCCGTAGTCATGCCCCTGGTGGCGCAGGTGCTCGCGCAGCAGCCCAAAGTGCTGGGCCTCTTCGGCCGCCACGCGCAGCCAGTCGAGGTAATAGGCCTGCGGCATGCCATCAAAGCGCCAGACTGCATCCAGGGCCAGGTTGATGGCGTTGAACTCGATGTGCGCGATGGCATGGATGAGAACGGCGCGCCCTTCGGCGGTGGCCGGGGAGCGGCGGGCGACCTCGGTGTGGCGCAGCAGGGTGGGTCGCTCGGGGTGGCCGGGCAGGGCGCCGACATCCGGCGGGATTGTGGGGGCTTGTTCTGCTATTGAAAGCGTAGCTGCTTGCGCTTGAAGGGAAAGCGCTGCAGCGGCTTTTTGTTCAGGGTCTGTGAGGCACAAGACCTGCAGTGCACGTTGGCGAAGCTCCATCCTTACAATTCTAGGCCCTGCGTGGGGTTGGGCTGAAGGCCAGAGCATCGGCGTTGTAACCAACAGGCAGATCCCTTTTTTACGGAGTGTGGTGCATGGCGATTTACGAACTCGATGGCGCGGCCCCGCGCGTGGCGGTCTCGGCCTGGGTGGCCGACAGCGCGCAGGTGATTGGCAATGTGGCGCTGGGCGAGGATGCCAGCGTGTGGTTTGGCACCGTGGTGCGCGGCGATACGGAGGCCATCACCATCGGCGCGGGCAGCAACATCCAGGACGCCAGCGTGCTGCATGCCGACTTCGGCAAGCCGCTGGTGGTGGGTGAGCGCGTGACCGTGGGCCACCAGGTCATGCTGCACGGCTGCACCATTGGCGACGAGACGCTGATCGGCATCGGCGCCATCGTGCTCAATGGCGCCAAAATCGGCAAGAACTGTCTGGTGGGCGCCGGCGCGCTGGTGACCGAGGGCAAGGAGTTTCCGGATGGCTCCATGATCATCGGCAGCCCCGCCAAGGCCGTGCGCGAACTGACCCCCGAGCAGATCGAAGGCCTGCGCCAGAGCGCGCAGCACTACATCGACAACGCGCGCCGCTTCCAATCCGGCCTGCGCAAAATCGGCTGAACGCCGCTACGGCCCCTTATTTCTTCTGGAACCCCTGCGTGTCTGAACTCCACAAGTTTCTTTTCGATGGCATGCCCGTGCGCGGCATGCTCGTGCGCCTGACAGAGGCCTGGACCGACATCCTGCACCGCCGCGCCAGCAACACCACCACCGGCCCCTATCCCGCGCCCGTGCGCGAGCTGCTGGGTGAAATGGCGGCGGCCGGCGTGCTGATGCAGTCCAACATCAAGTTCAACGGCGCGCTGGTGCTGCAGGTGTTTGGCGACGGCCCGGTCAAGCTGGCGGTGGCCGAGGTGCAGTCTGACCTGAGCCTGCGCGCCACCGCCACGGTGAACGGCCCCGTGGCCGACGATGCGCGCCTGAGCCAGATGCTCAATGTGGCCGGCGGCGGGCGCTGCGCCATCACGCTCGACCCCAAGGACCGGCACCCGGGCCAGCAGCCCTACCAGGGCGTGGTGCCGCTGCATGGCGACCACCACGAAAAGCTGGAGCGCCTGTCGGACGTGCTGCAGCACTACATGCTGCAATCCGAGCAGCTTGACACCGTGCTGGTGCTGGCCGCCAACGACACCGTGGCGGCCGGCCTGCTGATCCAGCGCATGCCCCTCAAGGGCGAGGGCAACCTGGCTGGGGGTCTGACGCACCGCGAAAACGAAGACCAGATCGGCCGGAACGAGGACTACAACCGCATTGCCCACCTGGCATCGAGCCTGACCCGCGAAGAGTTGCTGACCCTGGATGTGGACACCATCCTGCGCCGCCTCTTCTGGGAAGAAAAACTGCTGCGGTTCGAGCCGCAGGTGGGTGCCACCGGCCCGCACTTTGCCTGCAGCTGCAACCGCGAGCGCGTGGGCAACATGTTGCGCAGCCTGGGCCGGGACGAGATCGAAAGCATCCTGGCCGAGCGCGATGACGTCGAGGTGGGTTGCGAGTTCTGTGGCCAGCAATACCGCTTTGACGCGGTGGATGCGGCGCAGATTTTTGTCTCGCCCACTGTCAGCCAGCCGCCGGTGCCCCCTGTCATCCAGTAAGCCGGCCGACCCGGCTGGCCGCGCCCCGGCCGGTGAGGGCGCTGAACAGGCGATGCTCGCATTCGGGGTCGCTGCATTTCTCGCAATCCCAGGCGCGCAGGCGCAGGGGTTTTTGCTCCAGCAGGTCGCAAGCGCTTGCCGGTAATGCGGGTTTAGCTATTGATTCAATAGCTTTCAAGGCGTTTGCGATCCGTTTGGCGCCTTGGCCGTACACCACCAGATAGCGCACGCCGGCATGTGCCAGCATGGTGCGCAGTTGTGTGTCAAAGGCCTCGCGCCGGGCTTGTTCGGGCGCGGGGCAGGGCGTATCCAGCCCCATCAGCAAGGTGGTGGCGGCGCGGTGCAGGGTGTCGCGGATTTCGGTGGGCAGCTGCGTGGCGTTTGTCACTGCAGTCACTGCAGTCACTGCAGTCACGGCAATCACCTGCGCCGTCATCGCGAAGTTTTCTAGCCGTCGGTTGATGGCTTCGGCCAGCTCGGGGGCGCCGGTGCCGGGCGCTCCCAGCAGGGCAATGGTCTGCTGCGCAGGCACGGTGGGGAGCGTGGGTAGATGGGTAGAGGCCAGGCCCGGCGGGTCAGCGGGGCGTGTATTGCACGTAAACCTCGTTGGGCTTGACCATGCCCAGCTCGCTGCGTGCCTTTTCTTCCACCATGTCCAGCCCCTCCTTGAGGTCGTGCACCTCGGAGTTCAGGCGCTCGTTGGCCTGGCGGGCCTGGTCGTTGGCCGCCGTTTGCGCGGCCAGCTGGCGCTGCATTTCCTGCACGCGGGGAATGCTGCCCCGGCCCAGCCAGAGCTGGGCGTGCAGGGCTGCCAGCAAAGCCAGCAGGACAACGGGCACAAGACGGGACACCATGGCCTAAATGGTACGGCTGCGCCCGCAAGACGCAAGCGCGTTTTGCGTTCCACCCAGCCGCTGGCGCGCCACCCCACGCCGCCAGGCAGGCGTGAGGAAAGCGCAGCGAAGCCAGGTGGATGACGGCATGGCTCAGCGCAGGTTGTAGAACGCGGCGCGGCCCGGGTAGTGGGCAATTTCGCCCAGGTCTTCCTCGATGCGCAGCAGCTGGTTGTACTTGGCGATGCGGTCCGAGCGCGACAGCGAGCCGGTCTTGATCTGGCCGGCGTTGGTGCCCACGGCGATGTCGGCAATGGTGCTGTCTTCGGTTTCGCCCGAGCGGTGCGAGATCACGGCGGTGTAGCCGGCGCGCTTGGCCATCTCGATGGCGGCGAAGGTTTCGGTCAGCGTGCCAATCTGGTTGATCTTGATGAGGATCGAGTTGGCGATGCCCTTGTCGATGCCTTCCTTCAGGATCTTGGTGTTGGTGACGAACAGGTCGTCGCCCACCAACTGCACGTTGTGGCCCAGGCGCTCGGTCAGGATCTTCCAGCCGTCCCAGTCGCCTTCGTGCATGCCGTCTTCGATGCTGATGATGGGGTACTTGTCGCACCACGATGCCAGCATGTCGGTCCATTGCTGGGCAGTGAGCTTCAGGCCGCCTTCGCCTTCGAGCACATACATGCCATCCTTGTAGAACTCGCTGGCCGCGCAATCGAGCCCCAGGGCGATCTGCTCGCCGGCCGTGTAGCCAGCGGCTTCGATGGCCTGCAGGATCAGCTGGATGGCGGCTTCGTGGTTTTCGACGCTGGGCGCAAAACCGCCTTCGTCACCCACGGCGGTGCTCATGCCCTTGTCGTGGATGATTTTTTTCAGCGCGTGGAACACCTCGGCGCCCCAGCGCACGGCTTCGCGAAAGCTTGGCGCGCCCACAGGGATGATCATGAACTCTTGCAGATCGAGGCTGTTGTTGGCATGCGCGCCGCCATTGATGACGTTCATCATCGGCACGGGCAACTGCACGCTGCCCATGCCGCCCAGGTAGCGGTACAGGGGCAGGCCCGATTCTTCGGCCGCGGCGCGGGCCACGGCCATCGACACGGCCAGCATGGCGTTGGCGCCCAGGCGGCTCTTGTTGTCGGTGCCGTCGAGGTCGATCAGGGTCTTGTCCAGAAAGCCCTGCTCGGAGGCATCGAGGCCCAGCACGGCTTCACTGATTTCGGTGTTGATGTGTTCCACGGCCTTGAGCACGCCTTTGCCCAGGTAGCGGCTCTTGTCGCCGTCGCGCAGCTCGATGGCTTCGCGCGAGCCGGTGGAGGCGCCCGAGGGCACGGCCGCGCGGCCCATCACGCCCGATTCAAGCAGCACGTCGCATTCAACGGTGGGGTTGCCGCGGCTGTCCAGCACTTCACGGCCTACGATGTCAACAATCGCACTCATGGTTTTCCTTTGGTGGGAAGTTTTAAATTTTTCAAGCCATTTTGGCCTGTAGCGCTTATGGAATAAGCGCTGTTAGCTATCAAAAATATACTGCGAATCAGGCGCTGAAGCTGTTTTCCAGGAACCCGCTTTGCTTGGTGACGTCATCGAGCGCCACCAGCGTTTCGAGCAGGGCCCGCATGTGCTTGAGCGGCACGGCGTTCGGCCCGTCCGACCAGGCCTCGGCGGGCCGGGGGTGGGTTTCCATGAACAGGCCCGCCACGCCGACGGCCACGCCGGCACGGGCCAGCACCGGCACCATGTCGCGGGCGCCGCCGCTCACGGCACCCAGGCCACCGGGCTTTTGCACCGAGTGGGTCACGTCGAACACCACCGGTGCGCCGGAGTTGCGCATCTCGGCCAGGCTGGTCATGTCGGCCACGAGGTTGTTGTAGCCAAAGCTCACTCCGCGCTCGCAGGCCAGGAAGCGGTCTTCCGACAGGCCGACTTCGGCCGCTGCAGCGCGGGCCTTGTCGATGACGTTCTTCATGTCCCAGGGCGCCAGAAATTGGCCCTTCTTGATGTTCACCGGTTTGCCGGACTGCGCCACGGCGCGGATGAAGTCGGTCTGGCGGCACAGAAAGGCGGGGGTTTGCAGCACATCGACCACGCTGGCCACCTCGGCGACCTGGGATGCGTCGTGCACGTCGGTCAGGATGGGCAGCTGCAGCTGGCGGCGCACCTCGTCCAGGATCTTCAGGCCCGCATCCAGCCCCACGCCACGCTGGCTGGTGCCCGACGAGCGGTTGGCCTTGTCGAACGAGCCCTTGTAGATCAGGGGAATGCCCAAAGCGGTGCAGGCTTCCTTGAGTTGGCCCGCGACGTCCAGCGACATCTGCAGGCCTTCAATGGAGCAGGTGCCCGCGATCAGGAAGAAGCGCTGGTCGAGGCCAACGTTGAATCCGCACAGCTGCATGGTGGGGTCCTCTTATGCGTTTTTCGCGGCTTGCTGGTGCTCGACCGCTGCCTTGATGAAGGCGTTGAAGAGCGGGTGGCCGTTCCAGGGCGTGGACTTGAACTCGGGGTGGAACTGCACGCCGATGAACCAGGGGTGCACGCTTTGCGGCAGCTCGACAATTTCGGTCAGGTGCTCGCGCTGCGTCAGCGCCGAAATCACCAGGCCTGCCTTGCGCAGCTGGTCCAGGTAGTTCACGTTGGCTTCGTAGCGGTGGCGGTGGCGCTCGGTCACCACATCGCCATAGATGCTGTGCGCCAGCGTGTCGGCCGCCACATCCGAGCTTTGCGCGCCCAGGCGCATGGTGCCGCCCAGATCCGAGTTTTCATCGCGCTTTTTGATGGTGCCGTCCGCATCCTTCCACTCGGTGATCAGGGCGATCACGGGGTGGGGCGTGGCGGGGTTGAACTCGGTGCTGTTGGCGTGGGCCAGGCCCGCCACATGGCGGGCGTATTCAATGGTGGCCACCTGCATCCCGAGGCAGATGCCCAGGTAGGGCACTTTTTGCTCGCGGGCGAACTGGGCCGTGGCGATCTTGCCTTCCACACCACGCTGGCCGAAGCCGCCGGGCACCAGGATGGCGTCGTACTTGGCGAGCTTGGCGGCGGCGTCGGCACCCTCGATGGTTTCGGAGTCGACATGGTCGATCTTCACGCGCACATGGTTGCGCATGCCGGCGTGGCGCAGGGCCTCGTTGACCGACTTGTAGCTGTCGGACAGGTCCACATACTTGCCCACCATGGCGATGGTGACCTCGCCTTGAGGGTGCTCGGTCTCAAACACCAGGTCGTCCCAGCGCTTGAGGCTGGTGGGCGGGGTGTTCAGGCGCAGCTTGTCGCAGATCAGGCCGTCCAGGCCCTGTTCGTGCAGCATGCGGGGCACCTTGTAGATGGTGTCCACGTCCCACATGCTGATCACGCCCCATTCGGGCACGTTGGTGAACAGCGAGATCTTGGCGCGCTCTTCATCCGGAATGCGGCGGTCTGCGCGGCACAGCAGGGCGTCGGCCTGGATGCCGATTTCGCGCAGTTTTTGCACGGTGTGCTGGGTGGGCTTGGTCTTGAGCTCGCCCGCTGCAGCAATCCAGGGCACATAGGTCAGGTGCACGAAAGCCGCGTTGTTGGGACCCATGCGCAGGCTCATCTGGCGCACGGCTTCGAGGAACGGCAGCGATTCGATGTCGCCCACGGTGCCGCCGATTTCGACGATGGCCACATCCACGGCATCGGGTGTGCCTACGCCGGCGCCGCGTTGGATGAATTCCTGGATCTCGTTGGTGACATGGGGGATGACCTGCACGGTCTTGCCCAGGTAGTCGCCGCGGCGCTCTTTCTCCAGCACGGACTGGTAAATCTTGCCCGTGGTGAAGTTGTTGGTTTTCTTCATGCGCGTTTCGATGAAACGCTCATAGTGGCCCAGATCCAGGTCGGTCTCTGCGCCGTCGTCGGTCACGAAAACCTCGCCGTGCTGGAACGGCGACATGGTGCCCGGATCTACGTTGATGTAGGGGTCAAGCTTGATGAGGGTGACTTTGAGTCCCCGCGATTCGAGGATCGCGGCAAGGGAGGCTGAGGCGATTCCCTTACCGAGGGAAGACACCACACCGCCGGTGACGAAGACAAATTTGGTCATGTCTTTTTTGGTGGTGGGAAATTGGGATTATAGATGGCCCCCCGCAAGTGCCCTGTCTGGCAGGGCTTTCTTCGTCTGCTAAATTCGCGCCCATGAATGAGCTTGCTGGCAAACACATTGTTCTGGGTCTGAGCGGAGGCGTGGCTTGCTACAAGGCGGCCGATCTGTGCCGCCAGCTCATCAAGGAGGGCGCCACCGTGCAGGTGGTGATGACCGAGGCGGCCGCGCAGTTCATCACGCCAGTCACCATGCAGGCGCTGTCGGGCCGGCCGGTGCATGGCTCGCAATGGGATGCGCGCGAGCCCAACAACATGCCCCACATCAACCTGAGCCGCGAGGCCGACGCCATTCTGATCGCGCCCTGCAGCGCCGACTTTGTGGCGCGGCTGGCGCAGGGGCGGGCCGATGAGCTGCTCAGCCTGCTGTGCCTGGCGCGGCCACAAGAGCGCGTGCCCTTGCTGCTGGCGCCCGCCATGAACCGCGAGATGTGGGCCCACCCGGCCACGCAGCGCAACCTGGCCCAGGTGGCCCAGGATGGCGCTGTGGTGCTGGGCGTGGGCAACGGCGACCAGGCCTGCGGCGAGACGGGCGACGGGCGCATGCTCGAACCTCTGGAGTTGCTGGAAGAGCTGGTGGCTTTTTTTGCGCCCAAGCTGCTGTCCGGCCGCAAGGTGTTGATCACGGCCGGCCCGACCTTCGAGGCCATCGACCCGGTGCGCGGCATCACCAATCTGTCCAGCGGCAAGATGGGTTTTTCCATAGCGCGCGCAGCCCGCGAGGCCGGCGCCGAGGTCACCCTGGTGGCCGGGCCGGTGCATTTGCCAACGCCGCGTGGCGTGCACCGCGTGGATGTGAAATCGGCACAGGAAATGCTTGCAGCCGTTGACCAGCGTGCGCAGATAGCTTCCATTTTTATAGCAACAGCGGCGGTGGCCGATTGGCGGCCCGCCGCGCCGTCCACCCAGAAGATCAAGAAGGATGGCTCGGGCCAGACGCCGGTAATGGGCTTTGTCGAAAACCCCGACATCCTTGCCACCGTGGCCCAGTCGCCGCATGCGCTGGTGGGCGATTTGTTCTGTGTAGGTTTCGCGGCCGAAAGCCACGATCTGCTGCAGCACGCCACGGCCAAGCGCCAGCGCAAGGGCGTGCCCTTGCTGGTGGGCAATATTGGCCCCGCCACCTTCGGGCAGGACGACAACGCACTGTTGCTGGTCGATGCGCAGGGGCATCGCGAGCTGCCCAGGGCCTCCAAGCGCGTGCTGGCCCGCCAGCTGATTGCCGAGATCGCGGCGCGGTTGCCGCGTCAACACGACTGACCAAGGCATTTCAAGAGCCGCCGCATGTTCCATCAGGCGCGGCCCGAGTGCGGCACGCCGCCCGATGGCGATTTCGCGCGCTATGCAGCGCATTGAGAAAGCAAAAAGTGAAGATTGACGTGAAGATTCTTGATCCGCGCATGGCGGATCAGTTGCCGACCTATGCCACGCCGGGCAGTGCGGGCCTGGACCTGCGGGCCTGCATCGATGCGCCCTTGGTGCTGGCGCCCAACGCCTGGCACCTGGTGCCCACGGGCATTGCCGTGTTCATCAAAGACCCAGGCTATGCTGCGCTCATCCTGCCGCGCTCGGGTCTGGGACACAAGCACGGCATCGTGCTGGGCAATCTGGTGGGCCTGATCGACAGCGATTACCAGGGGCAGCTCATGGTCAGTGCCTGGAATCGCAGCACCGTGCCTTTCACGCTGGAGCCCCTGGAGCGACTGGCCCAGTTGGTGATCGTTCCGGTGGTGCAGGCGCAGTTCAATGTGGTGGCTGAGTTCGAGGCCACCGAGCGTGGCGAGGGCGGCTACGGCTCCACGGGCAAGGGGTAGGCGACGGCACCGGGCTTGGGGGCGGGTTTCTGCGCTAACGTGTCGGCGCGTTCCTACAAGGCGGCGCGCCCGGTGCCGACCTGTGCGTTCGTGCTTCGCCGTCCTGGGGAGCCTCGGGCCCGTGCTTCAATTGATTCATTCGGCGGTGCAGTGAGCGACTGCGCCATGGCACCGCACCCACTGAAATATTGAAGGAGAACTGATATGCGCCAAATCACACGTTCCGCCACCCTGGTGGGCTCTGTCCTTTTGCTGGGAGCGCTGGCAGCCTGCGCGCCGCAGCAGCCCTACCCCTCGCAATACCCAACCCAGTCCCCAACCCAGTCCCCAGCGCAATATCCGTCGGGCGGATATTCCTCCGGCGGCTACCAAAGCAATGCGCCGGCCTATTCGAACCAGCCCATGGGCACCGAATACGGCCGCGTTGCCAATATCGAGGTGCTGCAGGGACGCACCCAAGGGCAAACCACTGGCGCAGGTGCCGTGCTCGGCGCCGTGGTGGGTGGCGTGCTGGGCAACCAGGTGGGTGGAGGCTCGGGCCGCACTGCGGCCACTGCGGTCGGCGTGATCGGTGGCGCGTTGGCGGGTAACGCCATTGAAGGGCGCAACAACACCGGCGGCGGCGAGGTGCAGGGGTACCGCATCTCGATCCAGCTCGACCAGGGCGGCTACCGTTCCTACGACGTGAGCAATCCGGGCGATCTGCGCCCAGGCGACCGGGTGCGTCTGTACAACGGTCAGATTTCCCGTCAGTAACCCGATCGTGCCAATGGGTGGCCTGCAAGGGCCGCCCTTTCAATGCAGCAGCGAGTTGCCGGGTGCCTGGGGTTGAATGCGAAAGAAACCGGTGCCGGCCGTGCCTTTGCCAATCTCGTCTTCGGTGGCTTCGCGCACGCCCTGCACTGTCAGTTGCAGCCGCAGGGCAATGCCGGCCAGCGGATGGTTTCCGTCCAGCACCAGGTGCTCGGGATAGATTTCCGTGACGGTGTAAAGCCCGCTGCGGGGCGCCGAGGGGTTGACGCCTTCGGGCAGCGCGCTGCCATCGAACGTCATGCCTTCCTCGATTTCCGCAGGGAAGAGGTTGCGCGGTTCCAGAAACAGCAATTGGTCGTCGAAGTCGCCAAAGGCATCCTCGGGCTCGAGGTGCAACGCCAGCGTGGCGCCCGGGCCGTGGCCTTGCAGGGCTTCCTCGATGCGGTGCAGCAGATCGTCGCCACCCACCAAGAATTCCACCGGGTCGTCGAGCACGTCCAGTTCTTCGCCAAGGGTGTCTTTCAGGGTCCAGGTCAGTGCGACCACACATTGTTGGGTAATTTCCATAGGAGAATTGTCGCAGTTTGATCAATGGCCCTGTCATGGGGCGGACAGGTTTTCATGGATATCCAGCAACCCCTCACCCTGCTCGGCGGCCTGACCCCTGCGCAGTTCATGCGCCGGCACTGGCAGAAAAAGCCCTTGCTGGTGCGCCAGGCCATCCCCCGGTTCACGCCGCCCGTGTCGCGCGCCGGGCTGTTTGCGCTGGCTGCCCAGGAGGGCGTGGAATCCCGGCTGGTGCAGCAGGTCAAGGATGTCTGGAAGCTGCGCCATGGCCCCTTTTCGCGCCGGGCCTTGCCGGCCCTGCAGCAGCCCGACTGGACCTTGCTGGTGCAGGGTGTTGATCTGCACAACGACCAGGTGCACGCCATCCTGCAGCAATTCCGGTTTGTTCCAGAGGCGCGGCTCGATGATCTGATGATCAGCTATGCCAGTGATGGTGGCGGTGTGGGCCCGCATTTTGATAGCTACGACGTATTTTTGCTGCAGGCCCATGGCCGCCGCCGCTGGCGCATCGGTCGGCAAAAAGACCTGAGCTTGCGGGACGATATTCCGCTGAAGGTGCTGGCGCAGTTCGAGCCCGAGGAAGAGTTCGTGCTGGAGCCCGGTGACATGCTGTACCTGCCGCCCCGCTACGCCCACGATGGCGTGGCCGAAGGGGAATGCATGACCTATTCGATCGGGTTCCGGGCACCGGCGCGCGCCGAGCTGGCGCAGGAACTCCTGGTGCGGGTGGCAGAGGATGCGGGCGAGGACGATGCGCCCGTTCGCTACCGTGACGCGGGCCAGGACGCCGTGGAGCAGCCCGCAGCCATCCCGGAGCGGCTGCACGACTTTGCCCGTGAGGCATTGCAACGCGCATTGAGCGAGCCGCTGGTGCTGGAGCGGGCGCTGGGTGAATACCTGACCGAGCCCAAGCCCAGCGTGTGGTTTGAGCCCCATGGCGCGGGCGTGATGCTGGAGGGGGTGGAACTCGATCGACGCACCCGCATGATGTACGACGCACACCATGTCTTCATCAATGGCGAAAGCTACCGCGCGGCAGGCCGCGATGCGACGCTGATGCGGCGCCTGGCGGATGAGCGCCGGTTGCGCAGCCGCGACCTGGCGCGTGCAAGCGATGATGCCCTGGAGTTGCTGTCTGCCTGGTGCGACGCTGGCTGGGCCCATTCCCGCAAGGATTCCCAGGAAACCCCATGACCGATGCGCCACCCGCAGCGCAACCGCTGCCCGACTTGCCTTCTGGTCGGTTCAGTGGCCGGGAGGCGTTCATGCAGCTGGTGCGCGATGGCCTGGCCACGGCGGCCCGCGATGGCTGGTCGGAAATTGTGGTGAGTGACGCCAATTTCCATGACTGGCCGCTGGGCGAACTTGCCGTGATCGAGTCGTTGCAGCAGTGGGCGCACAGTGGCCGGCGATTCACCATGCTGGCTTGCACGTTTGATGAAGTCATTCGGCGGCACGCGCGCTTTGTTCGATGGCGCAGCACATGGGATCACATCATCACCTGCCGGCGCAGTCCGTCGGCAGACCCGCTGGACCTTCTCAGTGCTTTGTGGTCACCCGCCTGGGTGCTGCACCGCCTTGATCCCTTGCGTTGCGTGGGGGTTTCCGGCGTTGAGCCGGAGCGGCGCGTTTTGCTGCGGGAATCGCTCAATGAATGGTTGCGAAGCAAAAGTTCACCGGGTTTTCCGTCAACCACTTTGGGGTTGTAACGTTGATAGTGCTTAATGCATGAAAAATGAAATGCGGTGTGTGCGACAAGTCAGCGTTAGTCGGGATTGACGAAACCCCAATATAATTGCTGACTGCGCTGAAACGCATGCAAATGCATTCCGCCAACGCGTCAATGGCCTCAGAAGCCGGTCGTGGTGGCAATTCCGGTTTTTTGTCTGTCCAACTAGGAAAATTGAAATGAAGAAATCCCTCGTTCTGGCTACCCTGATCGCTGCTGCCGCCCTCGCCGCTTGCGGCAAGAAGGAAGAGCCTGTTGCTGCTCCTGCCCCCGCTCCTGTCGAAGCGCCTGCAGCTGCTGCTGCACCTGCCGCTGAAGCAGTAGCACCTGCCGCTGAAGCAGCTGCTTCTGCTGCTGACTCTGCCAAGACTGCTGTCGACGCTGCTGCCACCGCCGCAACCGAAGCCAAGACTGCTGTGGACGCTGCTGCTGCCGCTGCAGCCACCGCTGCTTCTGCTGCCAAGTAAAGCACGCATGAATTTCAGGGGCTGCCAGCTTTGCTGGAGTTCCTGAGGTTTGAAAGCCCCGGCCTGTCACAGGTGCGGGGCTTTTTTGTTGGCGGCGCAGCCGCCGCTTGCATGTGGCGCCAACTACAGCGGCTGTGCCGCATTGATCCAGTCTGTGCCAACGGTGGCCAATGCAATGTCTACGTCGTGATTGGGCCATTCCATCGCATGTGCAAGTGCCTCTTATGCCAGTCGGGGCTGATTGTTCTGCGCGCTGAGGTGGGCCGTCACCACGCGGTTCAGTCCTGGGTGCCGAACGGCTGCCAGGATGCCGGCGGCGTGGTTGGCGAGATGTCTATGCTTACCCGTAATGCGTCGCTTCAGAAAAGCGGGGTAGCCGGATGCCTTGAGCATGTCCGGATCATGAGCGGGATGCCGAAGCAGCAGTCCACCAGCATGCGACGGACATGCAATCCGTCGCCAGCCTCCACCACGGTGGCATTGCCTGAGCTGCCGCTGCCCAAGCTGCGAAAGCGCAGCATTGGTAGGCTGGCTTTATTTCAGGTCGTCGGCCAGCACGCGCAGGATGCGTTCGGCGTTGGCAGACGACTCAGGAGCTCCGCCCTCGTTCAGCACGGACACCGTGGTGGCTTCACCCTGGCTGCGCACCAACACGCGGTACTTCAGAGGCGGTGTGGCGGCAGATCCGCCACCCAGCAGTTTGCTGAAGAAGCCGGGCTCCTTCTTGTCGGTTCCTGGTGCCACGTAGCGCACAAAATACAGGCCGTCATTGCGGTTGCGGTCTTCCACGGTGAAACCGGTGCGGTCCAGGGCCAGGCCGACGCGGCGCCATGCTCGATCAAAACCTTCATCCATCTGCATCACGGGCACATTGTTTGCCGAGGTCATGCGCACCGTGGCAGCCTTCAAGGCCGGTGCTGCTGCAACGGCCTGCGATTGCTCTTTGCTCACACCCAGCTTGACCATCAGCCGGCGTAGGAATTCGGTTTCCAGTTCGGGATCGGCGGCGCGGGGCTGCCAGATGGTGCTGTCCTTGGCGGTGCTGGTGTAGACCTCGACCATGCCTCGGTGGGTGATATAGATTTCGGTGCCACCGGCCGCATTGCGCTCCAGGCGCGTGCGGAACTTGTCGCGCTCGCCGGTGGAATACAGCGATTCAAACACCTTGCCGATGGTGGAGCGGATGATGTCCTGGGGCAGCTTGGCGCGGTTTTCCGCCCAGTCGGTCTCCAGGATGCCCAGATCGGGCTGATCGATGGCCAGGTTGAAGCCGTTCTCCAGCCAGTATTCCCGCACGGGCTCCCACAACTGGTCGGCAGGCCGGTCAATCACCAGCCAGCGCTGGTTGCCGTTGCGTTCGATGCGGACATCGCCGATTTTGGTGGCTGCTGCGCTGGAGGTGGTGGATGTCTTCGTGTTCTGGCCCGCCTGGAAGGCTGCGGCAGACACCGCGGTGCCGGGCACTGCGTACCGATTTTCTCGCGATAGCTGCGTCAGGTCGGGGGGCACTTCCAGCGTGGCCCCCTGGGTGGCGCTCTTGTAGTCGATCTTGTCGTTTTCCAGTACGGAGCAGGCGGACAGGGCCATGGCAAGGCCCAGCAGGCCCAATCGTGCAGTGTGATTCACGCGGAAATCCTCAGAGTGTCTAGGGGTGTGGCAGGGCAGTCGGCTTACAGCAGACCGCTGGCGCGCAGGGCGGCTTCCACGGTGGCTTCGTGGCCCTGGCTCAGGGGGGTCATGGGCAAGCGCATGGTGCCTGTGCACAGGCCCATGCGGGCCATGGCCCATTTGACGGGAATGGGGTTGGCTTCGATGAACAGGTTTTTGTGCACCGGCATCAGCTGAAACTGGATTTCCATCGCGCGTTGTACGTTGCCGGCCAGTGCGGCCACGCACAATTCATGCATCAGGCGGGGCGCCACGTTGGCGGTCACGCTGATGTTGCCATGGCCGCCGCACAGCATCAGGGCCACAGCGGTGGGGTCGTCGCCCGAATACACGGCGAAGCCCTTTGGCACATCGCGGATCAGCCATTGGGCACGCTCGATGTTGCCCGTGGCTTCCTTGACGCCAATGATGCCGGGCACCTGGGCCAGGCGCAGCACGGTGTCGTGCAGCATGTCTGCCACCGAGCGGCCGGGCACGTTGTACAGCACGATGGGCAGGTCGCCCGTGGCTTCGGCAATGGCCTTGAAGTGCTGGTACTGGCCTTCTTGCGTGGGCTTGTTGTAGTAGGGCACCACCTGCAGCTGGCTGTCGGCGCCCACGTTCTTGGCAAACTTGGCGAGTTCAATGGCCTCGGCGGTGGAGTTGGCGCCGCAGCCGGCCATGATGGGCACGCGCTTGGCCGCCTGTTCCACGGCCACGCGGATGATCTCGCAATGCTCCTCGACATTGACCGTGGGCGACTCGCCCGTGGTGCCCACCACGCCGATGCAGTCGGTGCCCTCGGCGATGTGCCAGTCGATCAGTTTGCGCAGGGTGGGGTAGTCCACGCTACCGTCCTCGTGCATGGGGGTGACAAGGGCGACGATGCTGCCGGTAAGGGGGACGGAAGAAGAGGTCATGTCCGCAAGTGAAAACGGTAAAAGGGCATTCTAACTAGACCGCAAGGTCCAGGCGGTATCGGACGGGCTGGCTTGGGTGCGGGGTTTCGCGCACGGCGGCAATGCGCTGCACGAAACGTGCGGGTGACCCCAGAAACCCGTCTTCGTAGGCCACTGTGCGCAGGCCCGCGCAGGCGGCGAGCAGTTCGCCCGGTTGCAGCAGAAAGTCGGCGCGCGCGGGGCGTCCCACGGTTTCGTTGCCGCTGGCGAAGGTTTCATAGATCAGCACGCCGCCAGGGGCCACGCTGTTGACCAAGGTGGGCAGCAGCGGGCGCCAGAGGTAGTTGGTGACGATCACTGCGCCAAACTGGCGGCCAGCAAAAGGCCAGGGGCCTGCTTCAATGTCGGCGCAGTGGATGTCGCCCCAGGCGGCGCAGGCCGCCACGGCATCGGTAGAGCGGTCCACGCCCACGGTGGGATGGCCGTGTTCGTGCATCCAGCGCAGGTGGCGGCCCGCGCCGCAGGCCACATCCAGCACCGTGCTGCCCGGTGGTGCCAGGGGTGACCAGCGGCGAACCCAGTCGGAAGGGGCTTCAGTGCCGTGCATGGGGTGTGTTGCTATACAAACAATAGCTGCTTGCGCTTTGTGTATAAGCGCTAACGGCCAAAAAGGCTTGAACTTCTCAGAAGCATGCCCACAGCTGGTCTGCCAGCATGACCATGAAGCTTGACTGCGTGTACAGCGCAAACACCGCCAGCAAGATCAGCACGGCGGCCACCCAGCCCAGCAGCCGGGCAGGGCGGGATGTGAAGCGCGCAGAGGGGGGGGGCATGGCCGTTGCGAAAATGGTGTTGATGGCTGTCAGGCGGGCTGCGGCGTGGCGCGCTGGATGGGGGCTTCCTTGATGGGCAGATTCACCAGCCCGGCAAAGATGCCGAGCCCGATCGCGATGTACCACACCACATCGTAGCTGCCGGTGCGGTCATACAGATAGCCGCCCAGCCACACCCCCATGAAGCTGCCCACCTGGTGGCTGAAGAAGACAAAGCCGCCCAGCATCGACAGGTGCTGCACGCCAAAAATCTGCGCAATCGTGGCATTGGTGGGCGGCACGGTGGATAGCCACAGCGCCCCCATTACGGCCGAAAACACATACACCGACAGCGGCGACAGCGGCACCAGCAGAAAAACGGTGATGACCACGGCCCGCGCAAAGTAGATGAAGGCCAATATGTTGCGCTTCGGGATGCGCTGGCCCAGCGTGCCCGCAATGTAGGTGCCAAACACATTGAACAGCCCGATCAGCGCCAGCGCATAGCTGGCCACCTGGGGCGAAAGGCCGTGGTCGCGCAGGTAGCTGGGCAAGTGCACGCCAATGAACACCACCTGAAAGCCGCAGACAAAATACCCTGCCGTCAGCAACAGAAAGCTGGGGTAGCGGAACGCTTCACCCAGCGCCTGCGCAATCGACTGGTCGCGCTGGGCAGGGGCCGATCCGTGAAACCCCGGCTCGCGCAGGCCAAAAGCCAGTGGAATGATGAGCAGCACCATCAGCGCCAGCGCCAGCAGCGCCTGCTGCCAGCCCAGCCCGGCAATCAGCCAGCCTTCCACCGGCACCATCAGGAACTGGCCAAACGAGCCGGCCGCCGCCGCCACGCCCATGGCCCACGAGCGCTTTTCGGGCGCAATCTGGCGGCCCAGCACGCCGTAGATCACGGCATAGGTGGTGCCGGCCTGGGCCGCGCCGATCAGCACGCCAGCGGTGAGGGCAAACACGGTGGGCGTCGGCGACAGCGCCATGCCGGCCAGGCCCAGTCCATACAGTACCGCCCCGCCCATCAGCACGCGAAAGGCGCCAAACCGGTCTGCGGCCATGCCCGCAAAGATGCCGATGATTCCCCACGAGAGGTTCTGGATCGCAATCGCCAGGGCAAACGACTGCCGCGTCCAGCCCATTTCCTGGGTGATGGGTTGCAGCCACAGGCCGAAGCCATGGCGAATGCCCATGGACAGCGTCACGATGGCGGCACCGCACGCCAGCACCTGGAACATCGACAGTTTGGGAGGGTTCGTAGGCATGCGGGAAATGTAGCCAATCTTTCACTCCGTTGCCTGACGCCTGCATGACCCGGGATGGCGCCATGGAGGATGGCTGGGTATTTATCCAGTTCCTGCGGCGCTGCGGCACTACAATCCGCCCCATGTCTGCCAAACCGACTTCTGTGTCCGCCAGCGAATATTCCGAGGGTTCGATCCGTGTGCTCAAGGGCCTGGAGCCCGTCAAGCAGCGCCCGGGCATGTACACCCGCACCGACAACCCCCTGCACATCATCCAGGAAGTGCTCGACAACGCCGCCGACGAGGCGCTGGCCGGCTACGGGAAAAAGATCAAGGTCACGCTGCACGCCGACGGCTCGGTGGGCATCGAAGACGACGGGCGCGGCATTCCGTTTGGCATGCACCCCGAAGAAAAGGCGCCGGTGATCGAGCTGGTTTTCACCCGCCTGCACGCGGGCGGCAAGTTCGACAAAGGCAAGGGCGGCGCCTACAGCTTCTCGGGCGGCCTGCATGGCGTGGGCGTGAGCGTGACCAACGCGCTGGCCACGCGCCTGGAGGCCAGCAGCCACCGCGAAGGGCAAGTGGCGCGCCTGGTGTTCTCTGGTGGTGACGTGGTCGAGCCCCTGGTCACCCGCGCCCTGGAGGCGGGCGAGCGCAAGCAGGGCACCACGGTGCGCGTGTGGCCCGACGCCAAATACTTTGAATCGAGCACTTTGCCGCTGGGCGAGCTCACCCACCTGCTGCGCAGCAAGGCGGTGCTGATGCCCGGCGTGCAGGTCTCGCTGGTCAACGAGAAGACGCGTGATACGCAAACCTGGCAATACAAGGGCGGCCTGCGCGACTACCTGCAGCAGACGCTCAACGGCGAGCCGGTGATCCCGCTGTTCGAGGGCGATGGCTTTGCCGACAGTGGCAACGACAACTTTGCCGAGGGTGAGGGCGCCTCGTGGTGCGTGGCCTTCACCGAAGACGGCCCGCCCGTGCGCGAAAGCTATGTCAACCTGATCCCCACCAGCGCCGGCGGCACCCACGAAAGCGGCCTGCGCGATGGCCTGTTCAATGCCGTCAAAAGCTTCATCGAGCTGCACAGCCTGTTGCCCAAGGGCGTGAAGCTGATGCCCGAAGACGTGTTTGCGCGGGCCAGCTATGTTCTTTCAGCCAAGGTGCTGGACCCGCAGTTCCAGGGCCAGATCAAGGAGCGCCTGAACTCGCGCGACGCGGTGCGGCTGGTGAGCGGCTTTGTGCGCCCGGCGCTCGAGCTCTGGCTCAACCAGCATGTCGAATACGGCAAGAAGCTGGCCGAGCTGGCCATCAAGGCCGCGCAGACGCGCCAGAAGGCCGGCCAGAAGGTCGAAAAGCGCAAGGGCTCGGGCGTGGCCGTGCTGCCAGGCAAGCTCACCGATTGCGAGAGCCGCGATATTGCCTACAACGAAGTGTTTCTGGTCGAGGGCGATTCGGCCGGCGGCAGCGCCAAGATGGGCCGCGACAAGGAGAACCAGGCCGTGCTGCCACTGCGCGGCAAGGTGCTCAACACCTGGGAGGTGGACCGCGACCGGCTGTTTGCCAACAACGAAATCCACGACATCTCGGTGGCCATGGGGGTGGACCCGCACGGCCCTGATGACTCGCCCGACCTGTCGGGCCTGCGCTATGGCAAGGTCTGCATCTTGAGTGACGCCGACGTGGATGGCTCGCACATCCAGGTGTTGCTGCTCACACTGTTCTTCCGGCACTTTCCCAAGTTGATTGAGACCGGCCACATCTATGTGGCGCGCCCGCCGCTGTTTCGCGTGGACGTGCCCGCGCGCGGCAAAAAGCCGGCGGCCAAGATGTATGCGCTGGACGAAGGCGAGCTCACCGCCATCCTCGACAAATGCGAGAAAGATGGCGTGCCGCGCGAAAAATGCCAGATCAGCCGCTTCAAGGGCCTGGGCGAGATGAACGCCGAGCAGCTGTGGGAGACCACGCTCAACCCCGACACCCGGCGCCTGTTGCCCGTGCAGCTGGGCGGCACCGACTTTGCCGCCACCGAAGGGCTCATCACCAAGCTCATGGGCAAGGGCGAGGCCGCTTCGCGCCGCGAGCTGATGGAGCTGCATGGCGACGCGGTGGAAGTGGATATCTGACCTCGGATATTCTGACCACCCACTGCCGGTGCCTGCCATGTCCACGATCCTTCGATTTTTAGGCCTTTTCGGTCGTTTGCGCTTGCTGGCTGTGCCCCTGCTGCTATTGATAACGCAGCAGTCAGCGCATGCCGACCTGTGGGCTTTTGTGGACGAGCGCGGCGTGACCCACTTCGCTGCAGAGCAGACGGATGCGCGCTATCAGCTGTTTTTTCGCGGCACGCAGTTTGATTCGTCGCGCGATGGGGCGCAGGGTGCGTTGCAGTCCTCGCAGCAGGCTCTGCCGTCTCCGGTGGCGCTGCCCGTGGCCGGCGCGCGCTTGCTGGCTTTTTTTGACATTTCGCCCGACTACAAGCGCGTCAAGCACCACCTGCGCGCATCGGCCAGCCACCAGGGGGTGGACTATGAACTGCTGCAGGCCTTGATTGCCACCGAGTCGGGGTTTGACGCCAGCGCCGTGTCACCCAAAGGGGCCATCGGCCTGATGCAGGTGATGCCGGCCACGGCAGGACGCTTCGGCGTGGCGGCGGACGCCCGCCGGACGGTGGCGCAAAAGCTGGTGGACCCGGCGGTGAATGTGTCTGCCGGCACCCGCTATCTGCGCTATCTGCTCGATCTGTTTCCCGGCCGCCTGGACCTGGCCCTGGCCGCCTACAACGCGGGCGAGGGCGCGGTGCAACGGGCGGGCAACCGGATTCCGGCCTACAAGGAAACCCAGAACTATGTGCGCACCGTGCTCGGCCTGTACGCCCAGCTCAAACCGCCAGCATCAGCGCTGGCCCAGCGCGCCACACCCGGCCGCGTGCGCATGGAACTCTCGGGCACTGCCCCAGAACGTGACTGAACCGAACCCCAACGAATGAGCGATCAACCCACTCTCGATTTCACCACCGCCGGCGACGACGGCGACTCCCTGGACCTGGCCGGTTATGCCCAGCGCGCCTATCTGGAATACGCGCTGTCCGTCGTCAAGGGCCGCGCGCTGCCCGATGTGTGCGATGGCCTCAAGCCCGTGCAGCGGCGCATTCTGTATTCGATGGACCGCATGGGCCTGGGCTACAGCGGCCCCACGCGCAGCACGGCGGCCAAGCCCGTCAAAAGCGCCCGCGTGGTGGGCGATGTGCTGGGCCGCTTTCACCCGCACGGTGACCAGTCGGCCTACGACGCGCTGGTGCGCATGGCGCAAGACTTTGCCCAGCGCTACCCGCTGATCGACGGCCAGGGCAACTTCGGCAGCCGCGACGGCGACGGCGCTGCGGCCATGCGCTACACCGAGGCGCGCCTGTCGCG
Organism: Acidovorax sp. T1; assembly: GCF_002176815.1. Lineage (NCBI taxonomy): Bacteria > Pseudomonadati > Pseudomonadota > Betaproteobacteria > Burkholderiales > Comamonadaceae > Acidovorax > Acidovorax sp. T1. The sequence continues at coordinate 1,236,844 of NZ_CP021648.1, forward strand.
CATCACCAGCCTGCTGCTCGACGAAATCGACGAAGGCACGGTCGATTTCATGCCCAACTACGACGGCAGTACCGAAGAGCCCCGCCAGCTGCCCGCGCGCCTGCCGTTTGCGCTGCTCAATGGCGCCAGCGGCATTGCCGTGGGCCTGGCCACCGAAATCCCCAGCCACAACCTGCGCGAGATCGCCGACGCCTGCATCGCGCTGATCAAGACGCCGTCGCTGAGCCAGGAGGAGTTGCTCGCGCTGGTGCCCGGGCCCGACTACCCCGGCGGCGGCCAGATCATCAGCAGCCCCGGCGACATTGCCGACGCCTACCGCACCGGCCGTGGCAGCCTCAAGGTGCGGGCGCGCTGGAAGATCGAAGAGCTGGCGCGCGGCCAGTGGCAACTGGTGGTCAACGAGCTCCCGCCCGGTGTGAGCACGCAGCGCGTGCTCGAAGAAATCGAAGAAATCACCAACCCCAAGGTCAAGGCCGGCAAAAAGGCGTTGAGCCAGGACCAGACACAACTGAAGGCCAGCATGCTGGCCGTGCTCGATGTGGTGCGCGACGAATCCAGCAAAGACGCCCCGGTGCGCCTGGTGTTCGAGCCCAAGACGGGCAAAACGCCGCAACAAGAGCTGATCACCGCGCTGCTGGCGCACACCAGCCTGGAAACGTCCGCGCCCATCAACCTCACCATGGTCGGGCTCGATGGCAAGCCGGTGCAGAAATCCATGCGGCTGATGCTGGAAGAGTGGATTGCCTTCCGCCAGACCACCATCACGCGCCGCACGCAGCACCGCCTGGCCAAGGTGCTCGATCGCATCCACATCCTTGAAGGGCGGCAGACCGTGCTGCTCAACATCGACGAGGTGATTGCCATCATCCGCCAGGCCGACGAGCCCAAGGCGGCGCTGATTGCGCGCTTTGCGCTGAGCGACCGGCAGGCCGAAGACATTCTGGAAATCCGCCTGCGCCAATTGGCGCGGTTGGAGGCCATCAAAATCGAGCAGGAACTGAAAGAACTGCGCGAAAGCCAGGGCAAGCTCGAAGACATCCTGAACAACCCCGGCTCGCTGCGCCGCACCATGGTCAAGGAAATCGAGGCAGACGCCAAGACCTTTGCCGACCCGCGCCGCACGCTGATCCAGGCCGAAAAGAAGGCCGTGGCCGAGGTCAAGGTGGTGGACGAGCCCGTCACGGTGGTGGTTTCGCAAAAAGGCTGGGTGCGTGCCCGCAACGGCCACGGCCACGAGGCGGCCAGCTTCGCCTTCAAGGCGGGCGATGGGCTCTATGCCACGTTTGAATGCCGCACCGTGGACCAGCTCATCGCGTTTGGCAGCAATGGCCGCGTTTATTCGGTGCCGGTGGCGCTGCTGCCCGGCGGGCGCGGCGACGGCCAGCCGGTGACCACCTTGATCGAACTGGAATCGGGCACGCAGCTGCTGCACTACTTTGCGGGCCCGGCCAGCGCCACCTTGCTGCTGTCGAATTCGGGCGGCTATGGCTTTTTGGCCAGCGTGGACAACCTGGTCTCGCGCCAGAAGGGCGGCAAGTCCTTCCTGACCCTGGGCGAGGGCGAGACCGTGTGCCCGCCTTCCCATGCGGCGGGCAGCACCGGCGGGCAACCGCTGCCTGCCGCCACGCATGTGGCCTGTGCCTCGGCGGGTGGTCGCATCCTGACGTTCGAGATCAGTGAGCTCAAGACCCTGGCCAACGGCGGTCGCGGCCTGGTGCTGATCGACCTGGAGCCCAAGGACCAGCTCGCGGGTGCCGCCGCCTACACGCGCAGCATCCGTATCGAGGGCGTGGGCCGGGGCGGCAAGGCGCGCGAAGAAACGCTGGAGATCCGCTCGCTCAACAATGCCCGTGCAGCCCGGGGCCGCAAGGGCAAGGTCGCAGACCTGGGGTTCAAGCCGTCATCCGTGGCGCGCGTCGAATAGTTGCTGTGTCGGCATCCGCGCTGCCGTTCGCCGGCATTCTCTGCGCAGGTGGGGCGTCCCTGGGGGATGCTCGGGATTTGTAGAAAAATGAAATATCACGCACTATCGGTGACAAACAATCTGAGTACGGGAGACAAATGATGCTGAACCAACTTCGCATTGCCCACAAGCTGTGGCTGGCGGTTGCCTTTATCGTGGTCATGCTGATCGCGGTGGTGGTTTTTTCGGGGTACCGCTCCGCCAAGGTGCAGGTGCAGGCCGACGCGGCGGCGAAGGAAATGGGGGCCCGGGTCTCTTCGGCCATCCGCTGGGCGGGCCTGACCGAGACCAATGCTGCGCGCACGCAGGCGCTGATCGTCAGCAGCGATCCGGCGGTGGAGTTGGAGTTCAAGGACGTCATCGCGGCCACGTCGGCGCAGATCAGCGAAGTGCAGAAGTCCCTGGAAGGCATGGCTTTGTCGGAGCAGGACAAGGCACAGATGGCCAAGATTGCGGCGGCGCGAAAAACCATGACTGACCTGCGGGTGCAGGCCCGTCAACTCAAGGCCGATGGGCAGGCCGAGCAGGCGGTGGCCCTGGTCAAGCAAGCCTACAACCCTGCGGTCACCGCCTATCTGCAGACATTGCGCGACTTTGTGCAAATGCAGCAGCAGACAGCGCAAACGAACCTGGCTGAGATGGCCGCCTCTCGCATGTTGACCGTGAAGATCGGCGCCACGGCGGTGGCCGTCTTGCTGCTGGCCATCATTGGCGGGGCTTATTTTTTGATCCGCAGCATTCAGCAGCCCCTGGCCCAGGCCAATGAGCTCGCCGCCCGCATTGCCGCGGGCGACCTGAGCATGCAGGCCACCATCACGCGTGGCGATGAATTCGGTGACTTGCTGCGGTCGCAATACGCCATGAGCGACGCCCTGGGCCGTGTGGTGCACCAGGTGCGCCAAAGCACCGACAGCATTGCCACGGCCAGCGCCGAAATCGCCACCGGTAACCACGACCTGTCTGCCCGCACCGAGCAGACGTCGAGCAACCTGCAGGAAACCGCGGCCGCCATGGAGCAGTTCACCAGCACCATCCAACAAAGCGCCAGCAGCGCCCAGCAGGCCAGCAGCCTGGCCGTGGGCGCCACCGGCGTGGCGCGCCGGGGCGGCGAGGTGGTGACGCAAGTGGTCGCCACCATGGACGAGATCAACCACAGCAGCAAGAAAATCGCCGACATCATCGGCGTGATCGATGGCATTGCCTTCCAGACCAACATCTTGGCGCTCAATGCCGCAGTGGAGGCCGCGCGCGCTGGTGAGCAGGGGCGCGGTTTTGCCGTGGTGGCCAGCGAAGTGCGCAGCCTGGCGCAGCGCAGCGCCGAGGCCGCCAAGGAGATCAAGCAGCTGATCAATGCCTCGGTGGAAAAGGTGGACACCGGCTCCCGGCTCGTGGCGGATGCCGGCGGCACCATGGCCGACATCGTGCAGTCCGTCCAGCGCGTGACCGACATGATTGGCGAGATCACCGCCGCATCCACCGAGCAAAGTGTGGGTGTTGCCCAGGTCAACCAGGCGGTGGGCAACCTGGATCAGATGACGCAGCAAAACGCCGCGCTGGTCGAAGAAAGTGCCTCTGCCGCGCAAAGCCTGCGCGAGCAGGCCGAGCAGCTGGCGCAGATGGTGTCGGTGTTCAAGGTCAACGCGGCCGCTTATGGCGTGCAGGCCCCCATGGCCCGCGCCGTGCCGGCGCCGGTGGCCGGCGTTGCTGGAACCGCAGCCCGGGCGCAACGCACTGTGGTGGTGAGCAAGCCTTCCGCACAGCAGCTGGCGGGCGCTGGAACCAAGCCCACTGCAGCAGCGCCGTCTGCCCCACAGCCGCGCAAGTCATCCGCACCCGTGCCAGCGCCCCGTGTGGCCGCCGTGGCGCAGGGTGGAGATGACGACTGGGAAACTTTTTAAAAAGCGGGTGCCGGTCGGCTTTCAGGCCAGCTCGGCGATCAATTCGATTTCCACGCACGCACCCATGGGAATCTGTGCCACGCCAAAGGCGCTGCGTGCGTGCACGCCCTTCTCGCCAAACACCTGGCCCAGCAGTTCGCTGGCGCCATTGGTCACCAGGTGTTGCTCGGTGAAGTCGCCGGTGGAGTTGACGAGGCTCATTACCTTCACGATGCGCTGGACGCGGTTCAGGTCGCCGCCGCAAGCCGCGTGCAGCGTGCCCATCAGGTCAATGGCCACCGCGCGGGCGGCGGCCTTGCCTTCTTCGGTGGTGATATCGCGGCCAAACTGGGCGGCCCAGGGCTTGCCGTCCTTGCGTGCGATGTGGCCGCTCAGGAACACCAGATTGCCAGTCTGCACATACGGCACATAGGCGGCGGCCGGCACGGACACGGGCGGCAGGGTGATGTTCAGTTCTTTCAGCTTGTCGTAAACGCTCATGGTTTCCTTGAAGGGGATAGAGAAATTTCCGGTCAGGCGCGGGCAAAAGCGCCGCGCCCGGGTGCCGGTGCAGAGGTCGCCAGTGTTACACATGCACGCGCGCGAGTTGCCCATTTCGGCATCGCGGGGTGGGTTTAGCATGTGCCCATGCCGCCCATAGCCTCCAGCGCATTCCATCCTGCCGCGTCGGACCCGCACGAGGAGCGGGCCGTGCTGGGTGCATGGCGCATGCCGGCGTGTTTGTTGGGGACCCTGGTGGGGGCGGCGCTGCAGCTGCAGCAGCCCGTGCTGTGGCCTTGGCCGGTTTATGGCGTGTTGCTGGCCTTGGGGGGCGTCGCGTGGCTGGCCAGCGGCTGGTGTCGGGCGTGGGTGGCGCATCGCTCTCAGGCTGCCGGGCGACGCTGGCGCCATGTCGGGGCCCTGGGCTTTGCTGCCTGCGCCGGGGCCATGGCCTTGTTTGCCTTGTGCGGGCTGCGCGCCGGTGCCTATGCGTCCCATGCGCTGTCGCCGGGGCTGGAGGGGCGCGACCTGCGCGTGACCGGCGTGATCGCCGCCATGCCGCAGGTGAACGAAGCGGGCGTGCGCCTGCGTCTGGAGATCGAGTCTGCGTTGTGGCAAGGCACTGCGGTGGCGTTGCCCCCGTTGGTGGATGTGTCGTGGTACGGCGATGCGGCGCTCGACATGGCCCAGCCTGCCGACGCATCGCGGCAACCGCCCACGCTGCGGGCCGGCGAGCGCTGGGAGATGACGGTTCGCCTCAAGGCGCCCCATGGTGCGCGCAACCCCCATGGCTTCGATTTCGAACTCTGGATGTGGGAGCAGGGCGTGCAGGCCACGGGCTATGTGCGCACCGGCGCCAACGATGCACCCCCGGTGCGGCTTGCCAGCACCTGGCGTCACCCCGTCGAGCGTGCGCGCCAGGCGGTGCGGGACGCCATCGTGGCCCGCCTCGCCGGCAGGGCCGCAGTCGGCGAGGATGGCCCGGCGCGTGTTGCCGGCGTGGTGGTGGCCCTGGTCACGGGCGACCAGCGTGCGATTGACCGCGCCGACTGGGACGTGTTCCGCGCCACCGGCGTGGCACACCTGATGAGCATCTCGGGCCTGCATATCACACTGTTTGCCTGGCTGGCCGCGCTGGTGGTTCGGCGGCTGTGGTGCCGTTCGGCGCGGTTGTGCCTGGCGCTGCCGGCGCCCACTGCAGCCTTGCTTGCAGGCGTCTTGCTGGCCGGCTTGTATGCGCTTTTCAGTGGCTGGGGCGTGCCCGCACAGCGCACCGTGCTGATGCTGGCAACCATCGCCGCACTGCAGCTCAGCGGGCGCCGCTGGCCTTGGCCGCAGGTGTGGTTGTTGGCCTGCGCCGTGGTGGTGGCGGTGGACCCGTGGGCGCTGTGGCAGGCGGGATTTTGGTTGAGTTTTGTGGCGGTGGCGGTGTTATTTGCTACCAATAACATAGCTGGTAGCGCTTATGGGATAAGCGCTAAAGCCCATTTTTATGCACTTTTGAGAGAGCAATGGGTGGTCACGCTGGCGTTGACGCCGCTCACCCTGCTGCTGTTTGGTCAGGTGTCTCTGGTGGGGTTTGCGGCCAATCTGTTGGCGATTCCGTGGGTCACGCTGGTGGTCACACCATTGGCGCTGGCGGGTGTTCTGTGGGCGCCGCTATGGAGCCTGGCGGCATGGGCAGTGCAGCCCCTGGTCGTTTTGCTGCAGTGGCTTGCGGCCTGGCCTCTGGCCGTGGCGTTTGTTCCGATGGCGCCGTTGTGGGCGGGGGTGGCGGCGGTGGTGGGCGGCGCGCTGCTGGCCATGCGCGTGCCCTGGGCGGTGCGTGCGCTGGCGTTGCCTTTGCTGCTGCCCGCGCTGTGGTGGCAGCCGGCGCGGCCTGTGCCGGGCCAGTTCGAGCTGCTGGCGGCCGACATTGGCCAGGGCAACGCCGTGCTGGTGCGCACCGCCACGCATGCGCTGCTGTACGACGCGGGCCCACGCTTCAGCCGCGAAAGCGATGCAGGCCACCGCGTGCTGGTGCCCCTGCTGCGCGCTTTGGGCGAGCGGGTGGATCTGCTCATGCTGAGCCACCGGGATTCCGACCACACCGGTGGCGCGGCCGCCGTGCTGGCACAGCAACCCCAGGCGGCCCTGACGGGATCGATCGAAGCAGCGCATGAACTGCAGGTGCTGCGCCCGGCCACGCCCTGCGTGGCGGGGCAGCGCTGGGTTTGGGATGGCGTGGCCTTCGAGGTGCTGCACCCGGCAGCGGGCGATGGCGCAGGCACCGCACGCCCCGCGCCCGCCACACACACCAATGCCGCCAGCTGCGTCTTGCGCATTGCAACCCAGGGGCCTGCGCCCGCGGTGGCCTTGCTGGCGGGGGATATCGAGCAGGTGCAGGAGCAGGCTTTGGTGGCGGGTGCGGCACCGCTGGCCGCCGATGTGATGCTGGTGCCACACCACGGCAGCAAGACTTCATCGAGCGCGCCGTTTTTGGATGCCGTGCAACCACGCACCGCCTTGGTGCAGGCCGGTTACCGCAATCGTTTTGGGCACCCGGCGCCCGAGGTACTGGGGCGCTACCAGGAGCGGCAGATTCGGGTGGTGGAGTCCGCGCGCTGCGGCGCGGCCACCTGGCGTTCGGCGCAGCCCCTGCAGGTGCGTTGCGAGCGGGAAGCCGGGCAGCGCTACTGGCAGCACCACATGGCGCCATAGCGGGCGCTGGTGCCGGGGTCTGTGGCCCGGGTTGTTGCTTGCCATGGAACAAGACGGTGGGCGCGCAACTTGCTATCCTGATCCCAGGAGGCCCGCTCATGCAGAAATTCGACGAGATGTACGCCATGCTGCCCTTTGATGGCAGCAATGTGCGCGAGCACTACAAGCGCTACGGTCAGTGGCTTGCGCGCCAGCCCGCTGATGCCATGCAGGCCCGACGGGCCCAAGCCGAGATGATCTTTCGGCGCGTGGGCATCACGTTTGCGGTCTATGGCGCCAAGGACGAAGGCGGGGCCGGCAACGAGCGGCTCATTCCGTTCGACCTGATTCCCCGCATCATCCCCGGCCATGAGTGGGCGCAAATGCAGCGCGGCCTGGTGCAGCGGGTCACGGCGCTCAACCGCTTCATCCATGATGTCTATCACGGGCAGGACATTTTGCGTGCGGGCATTGTTCCGTCCGATCTGGTGCTGAACAACGCGCAGTACCGCCCCGAGATGGCCGGCGTGCAGGTGCCCAGAGACATCTATGCGCACATCGCCGGCATCGACATCGTGCGGGCCGCAAATGCGCAGGGGGAGGGCGTTTACTACGTGCTGGAAGACAACCTGCGCGTGCCCTCGGGGGTTTCCTACATGCTGGAAAACCGCAAGATGATGATGCGGCTTTTCCCCGAGCTGTTCAGCGCGCATGCGGTGGCGCCCGTGGCGCATTACCCCGACCTGCTGCTCGAAACCCTGCGCGCCAGTGCCCCGGCCACGGTGGCTGAACCCACAGTGGTGGTGCTCACGCCCGGCATGCACAACAGCGCCTATTTCGAGCACGCCTTTCTCGCACAGCAGATGGGGGTGGAGCTGGTGGAGGGGCAGGACCTGGTGGTCAAGGACCGCTTTGTGTACATGCGCACCACGCGCGGCTTGCGGCGGGTGCATGTGATCTATCGGCGGGTGGACGATGACTTCCTCGATCCGCAAGTGTTTCGCCGCACGTCCACGCTGGGCTGCGCGGGCCTCATGGACGCCTACCGCGCGGGCAATGTGGGCATCTGCAACGCCGTGGGGACGGGCGTGGCCGATGATAAATCGGTGTACCCCTATGTGCCCGAGATGATCCGTTTTTACCTCGGTGAAGAGCCGATCCTGCACAACGTGCCCACCTGGATGTGCCGCAAGCCCGACGACCTGCAGTATGTGCTGGCGCACCTGTCTGAACTGGTGGTGAATGAAGTGCACGGCGCCGGCGGTTACGGCATGCTCATCGGCCCGGCCGCCACGCGGGCCGAAATCGAAGAATTCCGCCGCGCCTTGCTGGCCAATCCGGCGGGCTACATCGCCCAGCCCACGCTCAGCCTGTCCACCTGCCCGACCTTTGTGGACAGCGGCATCGCCCCGCGCCATATTGACCTGCGCCCCTTCGTGCTCAGCGGCCGCGAGGTGCAGATGGTGGCAGGCGGCCTCACGCGCGTGGCCTTGCAGGAGGGCTCGCTGGTCGTCAACTCGTCGCAAGGCGGCGGCACCAAGGACACCTGGGTGCTGGGACAAGAAGGAGGTGAACCATGCTGAGCCGCACTGCCGATCATCTGTTCTGGATGTCACGATATACGGAAAGGGCAGAGAACACCGCCCGCATGCTCAACGTGAGCTATGAGACATCGCTGCTGCCGCAGTCGGCCGCCATGGCCCAGGAGGGCTGGCTGGGGCTGTTGTCGATCAGCGAGCTGATTCCCGCCTACACCGCAAAGCACGGGGATGTCACCCCTGCCAAGGTGCTCGAATTCATGGTGCGCGATGGCGACAATCCGTCCTCCATCCTGTCGTGCCTGCGGGCTGCGCGGGAGAACGCGCGGGCGGTGCGCGGTGCGCTGACCACCGAAGTCTGGGAAACGCAGAACCAAACCTGGCTGGAGCTGGCCCGGCAGCTCGAAGGCCTCGAAGGTGGCTCCTTCGAGCGCGATCCAGGCCAGTTCTTTGAATGGGTCAAGTACCGCTCGCACTTGTCACGCGGGGTCACGCTGGGCACCATGCTGCAGGACGAAGCCTTTCATTTTTTGCGGCTGGGCACTTTTCTGGAGCGCAGCGACAACACGGCGCGCCTGCTGGATGTGAAGTTCCATGCCGTGAACAACGACTTTTTTGGCCGCTCCAGCGAGCGCAACCAGGAGAACGACTTCTACCACTGGAGCGCCATCTTGCGCAGCGTTTCAGCGTTCGAGGTGTACCGCAAGGTGTACCGCGACGTGATCACCCCGGGGCGCGTGGCCGACCTGCTGATCCTGCGCCGCGACATGCCCCGCTCGCTGCACGCCAGCCTGCGCGAGGTGGTGGACAACCTGGCGGTTGTGGCCAACGAGCAGTCGGCCGAGACGCAGCGCTGCGCCGGTCGCTTGCTGTCGGAGCTGCAATATGGGCGCATCGATGAAATCCTGGCCACAGGTTTGCACGCCTATCTGACGCAGTTTCTCGACCGGGTGAACGAACTGGGCGGGGGGATCAGCCGCGACTTCCTGGTGGCTGCGGGCGACTGAAGCACCTGGTTTTTGCACCCGGATGTGAGCGCTGGCGCAAGAGGCTGAACGTTTTTTGCCGTGGCCGAAAGGCTCTCGGCCCGCTTCAGTTGGAGTCCTGGGCGTTGCGCCGCTGGTCGCGCAGCATGAACAGATAGAGGCTCTCGACCTTTTCGCGCGCCCAGGGCGTCTTGCGCAGGAATTTCAGGCTCGATGACACGCTGGGGTCGCTTTGAAAGCAGCGCACCGGGATGCGCTCGCCCAGCCCTTGCCAGCCAAAATAGTCGGCCAGGCCCACCACCATGGCCTCCAGCGTCACTCCGTGCAAGGGGTTGTGGGGTTGCGCGGGGCGGGCAGCGGGGGGCGCCTTGTCGTTCTGGGTTGCTGGGTTTTCAGGGGCTGGGGTGGGGCGGGGCTCTTGGGCGTTCATGGCCGCAAGCATAAGGCGATTGCGGGCCAAGGCAGCGCCGTTGGGAGCGGGCGCCCATAATCACGACCCGTCAGCATCCGCCTCAGCACCCGCCTTGCATTGGCGGTCACCCTGTCCATTTCCCATGCCCGCCCAGCCTCCTCTTCGCGTCCTGTCCGTCATCCCACCGATGACGCAGCTCAACACCCCTTATCCGTCCACTGCGTACCTCACGGGGTTTTTGCGCTCGCGCGGGGTTGCTGCGATGCAGGAAGACCTGGCGCTGGCGCTGGTGCTGCAATTGCTGTCGCCCGCAGGCCTTCGCGCCGTGGCGGCACGGGTGGATGCGGTGCCCGCCAAAAAGCACAGCCCCGCCATGCAGGAGTTTACGGCGCAGCGCGATCGCTACCTGGCCACCATTGGGCCCGCCATTGCCTTTTTGCAGGGGCGCGATTCGACGCTGGCGCACCGCATCGTGGGACGCAACTTTTTGCCGGAGGGGCCGCGCTTTGCATCGCTGGATGTCTATGTGGATGACGAGGGTGGCGACCCGCTGGGCTGGGCCTTTGGCGCACTGGGCCTGCACGACCGCGCCAAGCACCTGGCCACGCTGTACCTGAACGACCTGGCCGATGTGCTGCGCGACGCGGTCGATCCGCGCTTTGAATTTGTGCGGTACGCCGAATCGCTGGCTGGCAGCCAGCCCACCTTCGAGCCGCTGGCCCAGGCGCTGGCGGCGCCGCCCAATCTGGTGGACGACACGCTGCGCGATTTGACGCTGGCCGCGGTAGAGCGCCATGCGCCCACCGTGGTGCTGCTGTCGGTGCCGTTCCCGGGCGCGGCCTATGCGGCGTTTCGCATTGCGCAGACCCTCAAGGCGCAGCACCCGCACATCGTCACGGTGCTGGGCGGTGGCTTTGTCAACACCGAGCTGCGCGAGCTGACCGAGCCGCGCGTGTTCGACTACTTTGACTACGTCACGCTGGACGCCGGCGAGCGCCCTTTACTGGCGCTGCTGGAGCACCTGCAGGGCCAGCGCAGCCGCCAGCGGCTGGTGCGCACCTTTGTGCGCGCTGAAGATGGCGCTGAGGGTGGCGATGGTGCGGGCGCCGTGCAGTACATCAACATGATGGAGGCCGACATCGCCTTTGCCGAGGTGGGCACGCCCACCTGGGATGGCCTGCCGCTGGGCAGCTACCTGTCGCTGCTGGACATGCTCAACCCCATGCACCGGCTGTGGAGCGACGGGCGCTGGAACAAGCTCACCGTGGCCCATGGCTGCTACTGGAAGAAGTGCAGTTTTTGCGACGTGAGCCTGGACTACATCGGCCGCTACGAAGGCGCGTCAGCCACCGTGCTGGCCGACCGCATCGCACAAATAGTGCACGAAACCGGGCAGACCGGGTTTCACTTTGTCGATGAAGCCGCGCCGCCCAAGGCCCTGAAGGCGCTGGCCACCGAACTGATCGCGCGCAATGCCGGCATATCGTGGTGGGGCAACATCCGCTTTGAAAAAACCTTCAGCCCCGCGCTGTGCAACCTGCTGGCCGACAGCGGCTGCATCGCCATCTCGGGCGGGCTCGAAGTCGCCTCTGACCGGCTGCTCACGCTGATGAAAAAAGGCGTGTCGGTGGACCAGGTGGCGCGCGTGACGCGGGCCTTCACCGATGCGGGCATTCTGGTGCACGCCTACCTCATGTATGGCTTTCCCACGCAGACCGTGCAAGACACCGTGGACGCGCTCGAATACGTGCGCCAGCTGTTTGCCAATGGCTGCATCCAGAGCGGGTTTTTCCACCGCTTTGCCTGCACCGTGCACTCGCCCGTAGGCCAGCACCCCGAAGACTACGGTGTCACCCTGCAGCCCCTGCCGCCCGTGAGCTTTGCCAAGAACGACATCGGCTTTCACGACCCCACGGGCGTGGACCACGACGCGCTGGGCGGAGCGCTCAAGAAAGCCATCTACAACTACATGCACGGCATCGGGCTGGAAGAAGACGTGCGCAGCTGGTTCCCCTTCAAGGTGCCCAAGACCACCGTGCAGCGCAACCGCATCGAGCGGGCGCTGCGCGAGCGCAGCTGAGCGCGCGGGTGACTTTGCGGGCGGGTGCATGGGCCGCTGGGCGCTGGATCTGCGCGCTCCACGGCCGGCACCCTGCTGTAGAAATGCTCTTTTTTTAATAGCTACTGGCGCTTGCTGTGTATGCGCTAGAGGCCTAAAACACTTAAAAATCGACGCGCCGCATCAGTCATGCAGTCGCCGCGTTACCGTTAGAAACGGCAGGTGCATAGCGCTCTCATCCACCCGGTGAGCGCCATCGAAGCCATCCAGCGTCGATTTCATGCGGCTTTGCCAAGGATGCAAAGCGGTCAATTGCCGTTTCTAGGGTTACTCCACTTCGCCCATCTGCGACTGCAGGTAGTTCTGCAGCCCCACCTTGGCGATCAGGTCGATCTGGGTTTCGAGGAAGTCGATGTGCTCCTCGGTGTCGTCCAGAATCTTTTGCAGCAGATCGCGCGAGACATAGTCGCGCACGGTTTCGCAGTGGGCAATGCCGTCTTTGATGGTGGCCTGGGCGCCTTGTTCGGCGCGCAGGTCGCATGCCAGGATCTCGGGCACGTCTTCACCCACCTGGATCTTGGCCAGGTCCTGCAGGTTGGGCAGGCCGTCGAGCATGAAGATGCGGTCCATCAGCCAGTCGGCGTGCTTCATCTCGCCGATCGACTCGGAATATTCCTTCTTGGCCAGCTTGTCGAAGCCCCAGTGCTTGAGCATGCGGTAGTGCAAAAAGTACTGGTTGATGGCCGTGAGTTCGTTCTTGAGTTGGGCCTGCAGATGGCCAATGACTTGTGCGTCACCCTTCATGGTGGATTCCTTGGTGTGTTGGTTCGGCTGTGATTGTCGTTGCCCCACACCGCTTGCGCAACGCAAGCCCTTGCGGGCTGGTGCCAGGCGGCGAAGCGGGTCTGCGGCCTTGTCATAAAATAGTAATGTTCAATTGATTCAATGAATTCAATTAATTGGATTGATTGGTTTGAAAAGCCTAAACTTCAGTCCTGTTCAGTCAACCAACCACAAAGGAAACAGCAATGTCCCTGATCAACACGCAAGTTCAGCCTTTCAAGACCCAGGCTTTCCACAACGGCAAATTCATCGAAGTGACGGAACAGTCCCTCAAGGGCAAGTGGTCCGTGGTGATCTTCATGCCCGCCGCCTTCACCTTCAACTGCCCCACCGAAGTGGAAGACGCTGCCGACAACTACCCCGAGTTCCAGAAGGCCAATACCGAGGTCTACATCGTCACCACCGACACGCATTTCTCGCACAAGGTCTGGCACGAAACGTCTCCTGCCGTGGGCAAGGCCAAGTTCCCACTGGTTGGCGACCCAACGCACCAGCTGACCCGCGCCTTTGACGTGCACATCGACGAGGAAGGCCTTGCACTGCGCGGCACCTTCATCATCAACCCCGATGGCGTGATCAAGACCATGGAAGTGCATTCCAACGAAATCGCCCGCGACGTGAAGGAAACCCTGCGCAAGCTCAAGGCTGCCCAGTACACCGCCGCTCACCCTGGCGAAGTGTGCCCCGCCAAGTGGAACGAAGGCTCCAAGACCATCGCTCCCTCGCTGGACCTGGTCGGCAAGATCTAAGCCGCAAAGCCGTCATACGGCGGAGCGCCCTCCAGGCGCTCCCAAGCCGGACCACGCTGTGGCGCCCGCGCCATGCCGTCCGGCTTTTTTACGCCTGCTTTTTTTGTGCTGACTGCGTCAAAAGCGCCCACAGCACCCATCCCACACAACTCGAATCTACAAGGACACCACCATGCTCGACGAACAACTCAAGACCCAACTTTCGGCATACCTGGAACGCGTGCAGCAGCCGTTCGAGCTGGTGGCATCCCTGGACGACAGCGACACCGCCCGCGAAATGCTGGACCTGTTGCAAACCATCCAGTCGCTGCGCAGTGACAAGATCACCCTGCGCACCGATGGCAACGACGCGCGCAAGCCCTCGTTCACGCTGCAGCGCGTGGGCAGCACCAGCCAGTTGCGTTTTGCCGGCCTGCCGCTGGGCCATGAGTTCACGTCCCTCGTGCTGGCACTGCTCTGGACGGGCGGCCATCCGCCCAAGGCCGAACAGGACGTTCTGGACCAGATCGACGCGCTCGAAGGCGATTTCAACTTCGAGGTCTACATGAGCCTGAGCTGCCACAACTGCCCCGACGTGGTGCAGGCGCTGAGCCTCATGGCCATCCGCAACCCGCGCATCAAGACCACGGTGATCGAAGGCGGCGCCTTCCAGGAGGAAGTGAACCGCCGCGAAGTCATGGCCGTGCCCATGGTGTTCCTGAACGGCGAAGTGTTCGGCTCGGGCCGCATGTTGCTCGAAGAAATCGTTGCCAAGCTGGACACCGGCGCCGCCGCCAAAGAGGCCGCCAAGCTCAGCGCCAAAGACGCTTTTGACGTACTCATCATCGGTGGCGGCCCCGCAGGCGCTGCCGCTGCCGTGTATGCCGCCCGCAAGGGCATCCGCACCGGCGTGGCCGCCGAGCGCTTTGGCGGCCAGGTCAACGACACCCTGGGTATCGAAAACTACATCTCGGTGCTGGAGACGGATGGCCCCAAGTTTGCCGCCGCCCTCGAAGCCCACACCCGCGCCTACGACGTGGACATCATGAACCTGCAGCGCGCTGAAGCGCTGGTTCCCGCCACCGAACCTGGCGGCCTGATCGAGGTGAAGCTGGCCAACGGCGGCTCGCTCAAGTCCAAGAGCGTGATCCTGTCCACCGGCGCGCGCTGGCGCAATGTGAATGTGCCCGGCGAAGCCGAGTACAAGAACAAGGGCGTGGCCTATTGCCCCCATTGCGACGGCCCGCTGTTCAAGGGCAAGCGCGTGTCGGTCATCGGCGGCGGCAACTCGGGTGTTGAGGCCGCTATTGACCTGGCCGGTGTGGTGCAGCACGTCACGCTGGTGGAGTTTGCCGACCAGCTCAAGGCCGACGCCGTGCTGGTGAGCAAGCTCAAGAGCCTGCCCAACGTCACCATCCACACCAACGCGCAGACCACCGAAATCACCGGTGCCGACGGCAAGGTGAACGGCATGAAGTTCAAGGACCGCGCCACGGGCCAAGAGCACCTGGTGCCCCTGGAAGGCGTGTTCGTGCAGATCGGCCTGGTGCCCAACACCGACTGGCTCAAGGGCACGGTGGCGCTGAGCAAGTTTGGCGAGATCGAGATCGACGCCAAGGGCCACACCAACGTGCCCGGCGTGTTTGCTGCCGGCGACTGCACCACCGTGCCCTACAAGCAGATCGTGATTGCCGCCGGCGCCGGCGCCACGGCCGCGCTGAGCGCGTTTGATCACCTGATCCGCAGCGGCGTAGCGGCTTGATTTTTTAAGCCAAATAGGGCGATAGCGCTTATAGAACAAGCGCTAGCAGCTATCAAATTGAAAGCGGCGGGGCTGTGGAAAGCAGCTCCGCCGCTTTTGTTTTGTATTCAGAAAAGGCTAGGTTTCGGCCAGAAGCGGAATTCGTTTCCACGGAAAGTACCAAGCATAATTTGTCTTCTGCGAGCTCAGGCTTGCTAATCATGCACTTGCAACTCGGAGGTAAACAGACTTGGCGAATTCAGATGCTCCACGGCTAGCGGTGCTCATTGACGCCGACAACGCTTCTGCGACCGTGGCGAAGGAGTTGCTAGAGGAAGTGGCGAAGTACGGGACGGCCACTGTGAAGCGAGCTTTCGGCGACTGGACCACTCAGAATTTGGTGGGGTGGAAAGCATGCCTTCATCGCCATGCGATCCAGCCTGTGCAGCAGTTTTCTTACACCACTGGCAAGAACTCGACGGACTCGGCATTCATCATCGACGCGATGGATTTGTTGTATGGAGGAAATGTGGATGGGTTTTGCTTGGTTTCGAGCGACAGTGATTTCACGAGGCTAGCGACTCGGTTGCGCGAGGCCGGTAAGACGGTTTTCGGTCTTGGTGAACGAAAAACACCAGAGCCATTCATTGCAGCATGCGACAAGTTCATATTCTTTGAGGTTCTGAAGAAGCCGACAGGCGCTGCAGCGCCCGCACTGCAGTTACCAGATGTGCCTGACTTGAAGGAGCTACTTTCGCATGCGATCCGCGAGACCGCTCGAGAGAGCGGGTGGTCGCGCCTGGCCACGGTAGGTAGTCTGATTGGCAAAACACACAGTTCGTTTGATCCTCGGAACTATGGGTTCAAGAAACTCAATGAGCTTGTACGCGCTCAGCCGTTTGTTGAGGTAGCCGACACGGCGGACTCCACAGGCTTCGTCCACGTCGAGGTGCGGTTGAAGTAGAGCGCGCTTTCCCAAAGCAGTTCCACATCCGGCAACGCTTGATTTGGGTCGAAAGCAGCGCTACAGCCGATTGACCAACATGTCACCCTCATCACCTGATTTCGCAATAACGCTGCGTCAGGAGCAGGCGCGGAGTATTAAAAATGCTCCTCTATTGATAGCTGGTGACGCTTAAAGGATTTTGGCTAGGGCCGAATTCGATCCAAATTCTCCAGAGTTTTCACAGGGGGCGCCTCACACGCGCAGCAAGCTGTTTTTTCGCACCACGCCCCCTCGTCAGCCGGCGCCCCTCCGAGGTGCAAATGCATCAATACACCAGCCGGTCCGGCTGCAGCTCCTGCAGGATGGTGGTGGCGATTTCTTCGATGGATTTGGTGGTGGTGGACAGCCAGCGGATGCCCGCGCGGCGCATCATGGCCTCGGCTTCGGCCACTTCGTGGCGGCAGTTCTGCAGGCTGGCGTAGCGTGAGTCGGGCCGGCGTTCGGTGCGGATCTCGGACAGCCGCTCAGGGCTGATCGTCAGGCCAAAAATCTTTTTTCGAAACTCCATCAGTGCGGGTGGCAGCTGGCGGCGGTCGAAGTCTTCGGGGATCAGCGGGTAGTTGGCGGCTTTGAGGCCATGCTGCATGGCCAGGTAGAGGCTGGTGGGGGTCTTGCCGCTGCGGCTTACGCCGACCAGGATCACGTCGGCGCCCGCCAGGTCACGATGGCTTTGACCATCGTCGTGCGCCAGGCTGAAATTGATGGCCTCGATGCGGTCGGTGTATTCCTTGCTGCGGCTCACGTCGCTGAAACGACCAACCCGGTGGTGCGACTTGACCCCCAGCTCTTGTTCCAGCGGGTGCACGAAGGTGCCAAACATGTCGAGCAGCATGCCTTTGCAGCCCTCCTGGATGACCTTGAGTACCTCCATGTTCACCAGCGTGGTGAAAACGATGGGTTTCTTGCCCTCCAGCTCGGCGGTGTGGTTGATCTGGCGCACGGCCTGGTGGGCCTTGTCCTCGGTGTCCACGAACGGCAGGCGAACGCGCCGCGGTGCCAGTTCGAACTGGGCCAGGATGGCGTTGCCGAAGGTTTCGGCGGTGATGCCGGTGCCGTCTGACACAAAGAATACGGTGCGTGAGTGCATGGGGGCCTTTTCAAGAGCGTGTGCCTGTCGCTACAGCGGCAAGCCTACAATTGTGTCAATTATCCAATTCTCACCATGCACCCGGTCGGCCTACAACCACAACCACAAAGCTGCAGCCCGTGCATGGCCGCTCGCCCCTTGCTCCTCTCGGGCGGGCGCGCAGACCCGGTTTTAACTTCTGGAGCTTTCCCATGTCTGCACTTTTCAGCCCGACCGCCCTGGTCGTTCCGTTTGAAAACCTGAGAATGACCGACGTCGAGGCGGTAGGCGGCAAAAACGCCTCCCTCGGCGAAATGATCTCGCAGCTGCCGCACGGCGTGCGCGTGCCCACGGGCTTTGCCACCACGGCCCACGCGTTCCGCGAATTTTTGGCCTTTGAGGGCCTGGCCGACCGGATCAGCGCCAAGCTGGCCGCGCTCGACACCGAAGACGTGCGTGCCCTGGCCACCGTGGGCGCCGAGATCCGTGCCATGGTCGAGGCCCAGCCTTTCCCGGCCGACCTGCAAAAGGCCATAGCCGAAGCCTTTGCCACCCTGTCCGAAGGCAACCCCGAAGCCAGCTTTGCCGTGCGCTCGTCCGCCACGGCGGAAGATTTGCCCGACGCATCTTTTGCCGGCCAGCAGGAAACCTTTTTGAACGTGCATGGCATCGACGAAGTGCTGCACAAAATGAAGGAGGTTTTTGCCAGCCTCTACAACGACCGCGCCATCAGCTACCGCGTGCACAAGGGTTTTGCGCACGACGTGGTGGCCCTGTCGGCCGGCGTGCAGCGCATGGTGCGCTCCGACCTGGGCGCGGCCGGCGTGATGTTCACCATCGACACCGAATCGGGCTTTGAAGACGTGGTGTTCATCACCAGCAGCTACGGCCTGGGCGAAACCGTGGTGCAGGGCGCCGTGAACCCTGACGAGTTCTATGTGCACAAGCCCATGCTCAAGCTGGGCAAAAAGTCGGTGATCCGCCGCAACCTGGGCTCCAAGCTGATCCAGATGGTGTTTGCGACGCCCGAGGAAAAGGCGCAGACCGGCAAGCTCATCAAGACCATCGACGTGCCCACCGAGCAGCGCAACCGCTATTCGCTCACCGATGCCGATGTCGAGCTGCTGGCGCACTATGCCGTGGTGATCGAGCAGCACTATGGCCGCCCCATGGACATCGAGTGGGGCAAGGACGGCACCGACGGCCAGCTTTACATCCTGCAGGCGCGCCCCGAAACGGTGAAGAGCCAGGCCAAGGGCCAGGCCGAGTTGCGCTACAAGCTCAAGGGCCATGGCGCCGTGCTGGCCGAAGGCCGTGCCATTGGCCAGAAGATCGGCACCGGCCCGGTCCGCATCGTGCACAACATCAGCGAGATGGACAAGGTGCAGCCCGGCGATGTGCTGGTGACCGACATGACCGACCCCAACTGGGAGCCCGTGATGAAGCGCGCCAGCGCCATCGTCACCAACCGCGGTGGCCGCACCTGCCACGCCGCCATCATTGCGCGCGAGCTGGGCATTCCGGCGGTGGTGGGCTGTGGCGACGCGACCGAGCGCCTGAAAGACGGCACCTTGGTCACGGTAAGCTGCTCTGAAGGCGACACCGGCCGCATCTACGACGGCCTGCTCGAAACCGAGGTCACCGAGGTGCAGCGCGGCGAGATGCCCGCCATCCAAACCAAGATCATGATGAACGTGGGCAACCCCCAGCTGGCGTTTGACTTTGCCCAGCTGCCCAACGAGGGCGTGGGCCTGGCGCGGCTCGAGTTCATCATCAACAACAACATTGGTGTGCACCCCAAGGCGATCCTCGATTATCCGAACATCGACAACGACCTGAAAAAGGCCGTGGAATCGGTGGCCCGCGGCCATGCAAGCCCGCGCGCTTTTTACGTGGACAAGGTCGCCGAAGGCGTGGCCACCATCGCCGCCGCCTTCTGGCCCAAGCCCGTCATCGTGCGCCTGTCGGACTTCAAGAGCAATGAATACCGCAAGCTGATTGGCGGCAGCCGCTACGAGCCCGAGGAAGAAAACCCGATGCTGGGCTTTCGCGGCGCGGCGCGCTACATCAGCGCAGACTTCGGCGAAGCCTTTGCCATGGAGTGCGAGGCTTTGAAGCGCGTGCGCAACGACATGGGCCTGACCAACGTGCAGGTGATGGTGCCCTTTGTGCGCACGCTGGGCCAGGCCGAGCGCGTGACCAAGCTGCTGGCCCAGCACGGCCTGCAGCGTGGCAAGGACGATCTCAAGGTCATCATGATGTGCGAAGTGCCCAGCAACGCCATCCTGGCCGAGCGCTTTCTGGAGTTCTTCGACGGCTTCTCGATCGGCTCCAACGACCTGACCCAGCTCACCCTGGGCCTGGACCGCGACTCGGGCCTGGAGCTGCTGGCGCAAGACTTTGACGAGCGCGACCCGGCCGTGGAAGCACTGATCCACCAGGCCATCAAGGCCTGCCTGGCCCAGGGCAAGTACATCGGCATCTGCGGCCAGGGCCCCAGCGACCACCCTGACTTTGCGCAGTGGCTGGCCAAGGAAGGCATCTCGTCGATTTCGCTCAATCCCGACAGCGTGATCGCCACCTGGCAGCAACTCGCACGCTGAGTGCGCAGGGGCCGCCCTTGTCCAACCCACGGTAGTGAGCACCCTGGATGCGGCCCCTGACAAAAAACCACGAGCCCGAACTGGCGGGCCCCTTCCCGCCCGACCTGCACGATGTGCGCCACCTCTGGCTCAAGGCGGGGCTACTGCTGGTGTGGGCGCTGGTGTCTTTTGTGGCCATGTTCTTTGCCCGCGATCTGCAAGCGTTCGTCGTGGCGGGCTGGCCCCTGGGTTACTGGATCGCCGCCCAGGGAGCCATGTTGATGTTCATTGCCATCGTGGTGGCCTACTGCTGGGCCATGAACCGGTTTGAACGCCAGGATGCCGCACGGGCGACTGCTGCGCTGGCCACCGCACAGGCCCAACCCCATGGCTGAGCCCGGGGCTGCTGGCCACGGAACGGATGACCAGGCCTACCTTTGGCGCCTGCACCGCATCTTTGCCCTTTATGTGGTGGGGGTGGTGGCGTTTCTGGCACTGATGGCCTGGGCCGAGCAGCAGGGGCTGTCGCGGCACTGGATCGGCCCGATCTTTCTGTTTCTCACGGTGATGGTCTATGCCGGTATCGGTGTGTATGGCCGCACCACCGATCCTGAAGAGTATTACGTGGCGGGGCGCCGCATTCCGCCCATGTACAACGGCATGGCGGCGGCAGCCGACTGGATGAGCGCGGCCTCGTTCATCAGCCTGTCGGGTGCGCTGTATCTGCAGGGTTTTTCTGGCGCCCGTGGGCAGGCCGGCGGGCTGGCCTACCTGCTGGGCTGGACCGGCGGCTTTTGCCTCGTGGCGATGCTGATCGCCCCGCATCTGCGTGCCATGGGTCTCTACACGGTGCCAGACTTCTTTCATGTGCGCTTTGGCGGACGCTGGCCGCGCATCATTGCCGCGCTGGCGGCGGTGCTGTGCTCCTTCACCTATGTGGTGGCCCAGATCTATGGCGTGGGCCTGATTGCGTCCCGTCTGACCGGTGTGCAGTTCGAGATCGGCATCATGCTGGGGCTGGGCGGCGTGCTGCTGTGCTCGTTCCTCGGGGGCATGCGCGCGATCACCTGGACGCAGGTGGCGCAGTATGTGGTGCTGCTGCTGGCGTTTCTGATTCCGGTGTCGTGGCTGGCCTACAAACAGCTGGGCAATCCGCTGGCGCCCCTGGTTTATGGCACGCAACTGAGCAAAATTGCCGATCTGGAAGAGCATTTGCTCGATTCGCCGGCAGAGCACCAGGTGGTGGGGGCCTACCTGCGGCGCGCTCAGGACTATGAGGCGCGCCTGCAGGACGTGGAAGGCGCACTCGAACGCGAGCGCGAGAAGGGGCGCGAACGCGTCCGCACTCTGCGCGCCCAGAATGCCGATGTGGGCCTCATCGTTTCCGCCAGCCGCGAGCTGGTTGCGCTGCCCAGGGATGCGGCATCCGCACGCGAGCGCTGGACGCGCGAAATGCGCGAGAACTACGAACGAGCCAAGCCCCTGGGCGGCCTGCCGCTGCACAGCCAGGCCTTCGCAGGCAACCCTGACGGCACGCCCCATGAGCGGCAGGAGTACGAGCTGACGCGGCGCAATTTTCTGGCGCTCATGTTCTGCCTGATGGTGGGCACGGCGGGGCTGCCGCATCTGCTGACCCGTTACTACACCGCACCCTCGGTGGCTGCGGCGCGGTCTTCGGTGGCGTGGTCGCTGTTTTTCATCGCCTTGCTGTACCTCAGCGCGCCGGCGCTGGCGGTGCTGGTGAAGTTCGAGGTCATGCAGAACCTGGTGGGCAGCAGTTTCGAGAACCTGCCCCACTGGATGGCCCAATGGGCCCGGGTGGACGCCTCGCTGCTGTCGGTGGAGGATGTGAATGGCGACGGCCTGGTGCAGTTTGGCGAGATCCGCTTGGGCGCCGACCTCATCATGCTGGCCACGCCAGAGCTGGGGGGCTTGCCTTACGTGGTCTCGGGACTGGTGGCCGCGGGCGGGCTGGCGGCGGCGTTGTCCACGGCCGACGGGCTGCTGCTGACCATCAGCAATGCGCTGGTGCGCGACCTCTATTACCGCGGTGGTCCGCGGGAGGCGTCGCCCGAGCAGCGCGTGATTCTGACCAAGTTCACCTTGCTGGCCGTGGCGCTGGCGGCGGCATTCGTGGCCGCGCTCAAGCCGGCCGAGATTTTGCCGCTGGTGTCGGCGTCGTTTTCCCTCGCCGCGTCGGCCTTTGTGCCGGTGATGGTGCTGGGCATTTTCTGGCGCGGCACCACGCGCCAGGGGGCCGTGGCGGGCATGCTGGCGGGGCTGGGCGTTGCGGTGTACTACATGCTTTCCCATACGCCGGTCTTGCGCGCCTGGGCGGGCTGGCTGCTGGCGGATGGCCTGTGGTTCGGCATTCAGCCCATTTCTGCAGGGGTGTTCGGAGTGCCGGTGGGGCTGATCGTGGCCGCCGTGGTGAGCCGCATCACCCGGCCGGCGCCCGCGCTGCCCCGGGTGCGCTCCGAGATGTGAGCGCCTGCTGCGTTGGCTCGGTGAAGGAGTGACCGGCTGGCCACGGCAGGTTTGTCAAGGCGTTCTGACTTGGGTGATGTGGAAAAACCCGAATACCCAGCGCCCGGCATACCTGCGAGACTGTTTCGAAAAGTTGCGTACACCGCTGGTGCCGCGTAGCTCCCACTTTTGGAGTAGGAACATGTTACTGGTCAAGACGCAAGCCGGACAAGAGGCGCTCAAGGATCGGCAACGGGGGTTGACGTCCCGCCAGCGTACGGCATTCATTCTGTTTGATGGCAAACGATCGACCGCCGAAGTGCTTGCAGCCACCGCTGCGATGGGGATCACGCAGGACGACGTGCAGGCCATGCTGGTGCAGGGTTTGCTGGCGCCTGCTGCCGGGCAGACTGCTGCGCGCTTGTCAACGGGTGGGGGTGATGGTTTGTCGTCGCTGGAGCTGTCGGAAGAGATCAGCGGTCGGTCGGACGTGGAGCGCTACCAGAGCGCCTATCTCATCGCCACCGAGCTGACCTCTGGCTTGGGTCTGCGTGGCTTTCGCCTGAATCTGGCCCTGGAAGGTGCGGGTAGTTTTGACGACCTCGCGGCCTTGGCCCCGAAGATCAGGGATGCCGTGGGCGATGCCAAATTCGCCCGACTGGAAAAGGCCTTGTTCAGCTGACGCTGTATTTCTTGGCTGGCCCGCTGGCCTGGTTTCAACCAGGCGGGATCAAAAAACAAAAAAGCGGCCCCGCAGGCCGCTTGCTGAAAAGGAAGGGTGGGGTGCTGTTTCAGCGCACGCCCAGCAATTCCACATCGAACTTCAGCGTGGCGTTCGGGGGAATCACGCCACCGGCGCCGCGCGCGCCATAGCCCAATGCCGCCGGGATGATCAGGGTGCGCTGGCCGCCGATCTTCATGCCTTGCACACCTTCGTCCCAGCCCTTGATGACCATGCCAGCGCCCAGCGAGAAAGCGAAGGGGTCGTTGCGATCGTGGCTGGAGTCGAACTTGGCGCCTTGTTCGCCGTTGTTGTAGAGCCAGCCGGTGTAATGCACCGTTACCTGGCTGCCCTTGGTGGCTTCAGCGCCATCGCCCACGTTGGTGTCTTCGTATTGCAGGCCGGATGCGGTGGTGGTCAATGCCATGGGAATTCCTTGATTGCTATTAAAAATATAGCTTCTGGCGCTTTACTGTAGCGCGCTAGAAGCTATTTAGATAAAGATTTTATCCGGCATCCCGGGCGGGGCCGGTGCAGGCACGGCGTGCCGCTTTTTATTTCTTGGCGCGGCCAGCCACCCAGCGTGTGGCGAAAGCTTGCACGTCGCTCAGGCGCTTGAGCAGGTCGGAGCCCGAGGGGGTGACGGTGTAGCCGTCACTGCCATGGTCGACAAAGCCGGCCTCGCGCAATTCCTTGATGCGGGTGTTCAGCGTGTTGGGTGTGATGCCGCCGACGCTGTCTTGCAGCAGCCGGAAGGTCTGGGGATGGCCATCGCGCAGGGCCCAGAGCACGCGCAGTGCGTAACGGCATTCGAGCCGTTCAAACAGCTGGTTGATGGCGGCATTTTCTTTGGAGCTCATGGATGCTTCTCCTCGCGCGAGTGTTGGGTCAAAGTTCGGGGTGGCGCCACAGGCACCATGTCCGAGGGGCGCTGCGACTATAGCGCGGAACCTGTTTTGCTACAAGTTTGGTAGCTCTTAAGGCACGGTACACATGCGCCTGACTCTTAAAAAGCCCTAAATCAATTCAAAGTGTTGCATGCGGGCCACGAACGCGATGGATGTCGGGAAGGGCACTTTCAGCGCACCCATCAGTGCCTGCAAGAGGCATTTTTTCGGGGTTCCCCAGGGCTGTGCCAGCTGGCGCTACTCAGACCGTGAACACGTCTCAGCCGCCAGCAGGCAGACCGGCGCGTGCCAGGTGGTCCACCAGCAGCCGCGCGCAGGGCGGTAGCGCATGGCTGCTGCGAAAGCACACGGCAAAGCGCCGCTGGGCCCAGGCATCGCTCAGGGGGACGATGCGTACCGGCGCCGTCAGGGCAAAAGGCTCGGCCACTTCGCGCGGGAATTTCTAAAATCGGGCAAACGCACCCTGGAGACATTCCGTGAGCCACGCCCCGTCATCCCCCCCGCCATTGGTTCGCGGCCCCTCGCGGGCTGTTGTCCGCGAGGTCGGTTTGCGCGACGGCTTGCAGAGCATTGCCACCGCGCTGCCCACCGAGCGCAAACTGGAATGGATCGATGCGGCCTACGCCGCTGGCCAGCGCGAGATCGAGGTGGGCTCGTTCGTGCCCGCGCGTCTGCTGCCGCAGCTGGCCGACACCGCCGAGGTGCTGGCCCATGCGAAAACCCTGCCTGGGTTGTTCGCCTCGGTGCTGGTGCCCAACTTCAAGGGCGCCGAGCGGGCGTTGGAGTGCGGGGCCGACTTGATGATCGTGCCGCTGTCGGCCAGCCACGCCCACAGCCTGGCCAACTTGCGCAAGACGCCCGACGAGGTAGTGGCCGAGGTGGCGCGCATCCGTGCCCAGCGCGACGCCTTGGGTCGCAAGACCCTGATCGAGGGCGGTGTGGGCACGGCCTTTGGCTGCACGCTGCAAGGCGAAGTGGCCGAGAGCGAGGTGCTGCGCCTGATGCAGGCCTTGCTCGACGCCGGCGCCGACCGCGTGAGCCTGGCTGACACCGTGGGTTATGCCGACCCGGCCAGCGTGCAGAGCCTGTTTGAAAAAGCCCGCGCCCTGGTGGGTGAGTGCCTGTGGTGCGCCCACTTTCACGACACCCGTGGCATGGGGCTGGCCAATGCCTATGCGGCCTGGCAGACCGGCATCGAGCGCTTCGATGCCTGTCTGGCCGGCATTGGCGGCTGCCCGCATGCCCCCGGCGCCAGTGGCAACGTGGCTATCGAAGACCTGGTCTTCATGCTCGAACGCATGGGCGTCCACACCGGCCTTGATGTGCCCGCGCTGCTGGCCCTGCGCCAGCGCGTGGCCGGCTGGCTGGCCGGTGAAACCCTGCATGGCACGCTGTGGCAGGCCGGCTTGCCCAAACCGCAGGCGGCCGCTGCTGCCTGTGTGCCCGCTGGCGTGGCAGCTTGGCCCCTCTGAATCCCTTATCGTGAGCCCCATGACTTCTGCCCCTGCTTCTTTTGCCCCCGATTCTTCTGCCACCCCCGATCCCGCATCGCGCCCCTTGCCCCTGGCGGGCTTGCGCGTGGTCGAGTTCACCCACATGGTCATGGGCCCTACCTGCGGCATGGTGCTGGCCGATCTGGGGGCCGAAGTCATCAAGGTCGAACCGGTGGATGGCGACCGCACGCGCCACCTGCTGGGCGCAGGCGCGGGCTTTTTCCCCATGTTCAACCGCAACAAGAAGAGCATTGCGCTCGACCTGCGCAGCCCCGATGGGCTGGAGGTGGCGCGCCGGCTGGCAGCCTCGGCCGACGTGGTGGCGCAGAACTTCAAACCCGGCGTGATGGGCAAATACGGCCTCGACTACGCCGCGCTCAGCCCGCTCAATCCGCGCCTGATCTATGTGAACCACACCGGTTTTCTGCCCGGCCCCTACGAGCACCGCACCGCGCTCGACGAGGTGGTGCAGATGATGGGCGGCCTGGCCTACATGACCGGCCGCCCCGGCGACCCGCTGCGCGCGGGCACCAGCGTGAACGACATCATGGGCGGCATGTTTGGCGCCATCGGGGCCATGGCGGCACTGATGCAGCGCGGCATCACCGGGCGCGGGCAAGAGGTGGATTCGGCCCTGTTCGAGAACAACGTGTTTCTGGTGGGCCAGCACATGATGCAGTTCGCCGTCACCGGCCAGCCCGCCGCGCCCATGCCCGACCGCATCTCGTCCTGGGCGCTGTACGACGTGTTCAGTGTGAAGGATGGCGAGCAGATTTTTCTGGCCGCTGTGAGCGATGCGCAGTGGATCACCTTCTGCGATGCCATGGGCTATGCCGACCTCAAGGCCGACCCGCTGCTGGCCACCAACAACGACCGGGTGCGCGCGCGGGCCACGATGCTGCCCGAACTGCGCCAGCGGCTGGCCCGTCACAGCGCTGCCGAGCTGGCCGCTATCTTCGAGAAAAATGGCTTGCCCTTTGCACCCATCCTGCGGCCCGAGCAGCTGTTTGACGACCCGCACCTCAACGCCACCGGCGGCCTGGCCGACATCACGCTGCCCGATGGCGAGCGCGCCGGCCAGACCGCGCGCACCACGCTGTTCCCCTTGCGCATGGATGGCCAGCGGCTGGGTGTGCGGCTGCAGCCCCCGGTGCTGGGCCAGCACACCGCCGAACTCATGGAGCAGCTGGGCTACAGCCTTGAGCAGGTGCAGGCCCTGCAGGCGCAAGGCGCCGTGGCCTGAGAGGCTGAGAGTCTTTGATCCATGCCCGCCTTGCACGCCAAAACACACCGGCTCGTCGTTGCAAATACTCGCCATAGCCCGAGCTATGGCTGTGTTTTGCGCCTAGACCCGGCGCGTTTTGACGCGCCTTTCGGGCACGGCCGAAAAACGCTCAGCCTCTGAGCGCTCCGGTTTGGGGGCTTCGCACGGCGCCCATGGAACAACGACCCAATGACAACGATGGAGACAAGGCGCCCCAGGACGGCTTGGTGCTCGGCATGGTCTCCAGCAACCATGTGGTCAACCCCAGTGTGTTCAAGAACATTGCTGGCACAGGGCTACCCGTTGCAAAGCCCGCCGCCCGATGCCACGGCTGCCTTCTTTCGCAGCGAAGCCAGCCGCATGGCCCGGCTGGTGAAGCAGGCCGGGCTCAAGCTGGACTGAATGCTCATTTTTAAATAGCATGTCGCGCTTATCCATCAAGCGCTTGAGGCCTATTTCGCGCAATTTTTTGACAGAACCGAGCTCCATCGTGTCTCCCCCAAAGCACGACGCCCCAGCACCGTGAGGGTGGCTGGGGCGCCTGCGGCAGGCCCTGTTGCCAGGGGCCGAGCGATGCGGTTTACAGCGAATCGATAAAGCTGCGCAGCTTGTCCGAGCGGCTGGGGTGCTTGAGCTTGCGCAGCGCCTTGGCTTCGATCTGGCGGATGCGCTCGCGGGTCACGTCAAACTGCTTGCCCACTTCTTCCAGCGTGTGGTCGCTGGTCATCTCGATGCCAAAGCGCATGCGCAGCACCTTGGCTTCGCGGGGCGTGAGGCCGTCGAGGATGTCCTTGACCACGTCGCGCAGGCCGGCCTGCATGGCGGCTTCGATGGGGGCGGTGTTGGCACCGTCCTCGATGAAATCGCCCAGGTGGCTGTCGTCATCGTCGCCGATGGGCGTTTCCATCGAGATCGGCTCTTTGGCGATCTTCATGATCTTGCGGATCTTGTCCTCGGGGATCTCCATCTTGGCCGCCAGGATGGACGCATCGGGCTCAAAGCCGAACTCCTGCAAGTGCTGGCGGCTGATGCGGTTCATCTTGTTGATGGTTTCGATCATGTGCACCGGGATGCGGATGGTGCGCGCCTGGTCGGCAATGCTCCTTGTGATGGCCTGGCGGATCCACCACGTTGCATAGGTCGAGAACTTGTAGCCGCGGCGGTATTCGAACTTGTCCACCGCTTTCATCAGGCCGATGTTGCCTTCCTGGATCAGGTCGAGGAACTGCAGGCCACGGTTCGTGTACTTCTTGGCGATGGAGATCACGAGGCGCAGGTTGGCCTCGATCATTTCCTTCTTGGCATCGCGCGAGGTCGATTCACCCTCGTTCATGCGCTTGTTGATGCCTTTGAGCTCGGCCAGCGGCACGACCACGCGCGATTGCAGGTCGGTCAGCTTTTGCTGCAGATCCTGGATGGGCGGAATGTTGCGCGCCATGATGGCCGACCAGGGCTTGCCGGCCGCAGCCTGCTTTTCCACCCACTTGAGGTTGAGCAGGTTGGGCGGAAAGTCCTTGATGAAGGTTTCCTGGGGCATGCCGCACTTGTCCACGATGATGCGGCGCAGCTCGCGCTCTTTCTTGCGCACATCATCGACCTGGCCGCGCACCATGTCGCACAGCTTCTCGATGGTCTTGGCCGTGAAGCGGATGGTCATCAGCTCTTCCGACAGGGCGGCCTGGGCCTTCACGTAGGCGGGCGTGCCGTAGCCTTCCTTGTCGTAGATCTTGTGGACTGTCTCGAACAGCTCGCGCAGCTTGTCAAAGCGCTCCAGCGCCTGCTTCTTGAGTTCTTCGAGCTTTTTGGTCAGTGCCTTGGAGCCGCCCTTGCCGTCGTCATCGTCGGCTTCGTCGAATTCGTCGAAGTCTTCTTCGGCCACATAGTCGTCGGCCTCGTTGGGGTTGGAGAAACCGTCCACGATGGTCGAAATGACGACCTTGCCCTCGCGGATTTCCTCGCCCATGTTCAGGATCTCGGCAATGGTGGCGGGCGATGCGCTGATCGCCTCCATCATGGCCATCAGGCCGCCTTCGATGCGCTTGGCGATTTCGATTTCGCCTTCGCGCGTGAGCAGCTCGACCGTGCCCATTTCGCGCATGTACATGCGCACGGGGTCGGTGGTGCGGCCGAATTCGCTGTCCACGGTGGACAGGGCGGCTTCGGCGGCTTCTTCGGCTTCTTCCTCGGTGGCGCCGGCGGGGGCGTTGTCGGTGATGATCAGCGCCTCGGCATCGGGCGTCTGCTCGTACACCGCCACGCCCAGGTCGTTCAGCGTGGTGATGACGGCTTCGAGGGTTTCGGCATCGACCAGCTTGTCGGGCAAGTGGTCGGAGATTTCAACGTGCGTGAGGTAGCCGCGCGTCTTGCCCAGCTTGATCAGGGTCTTCAGGCGCGCACGGCGCTTGGCCATGTCTTCTTCCGACAGGACGGTTTCGTCCAGGCCGAATTCCTTCATCAAGGCGCGTTCTTTCGCCTTGCTGATCTTCATGCGCAGGGGCTTGACCTTCTCGGCCGTGGGGGTGGCGGCTTCTGCTTCTGGCTCGACTTCGCCTTCGAGGTCGGCTTCGATGTCGGACAGGTCTGCGTCGTCACCGCTGGCTTCGCTGGCACCCGCCTTGGGCTTGCGACCGCGCTTGGCCGGGGCCTTGGCCTCGGCGGTGCCGGCCGCCTTGGCGGGGCGGCCAGGGCGCTTTTTGGGGGCTTCGTCGCCGTCGGACGGGGCCGCCGCAGCGCGGGCAGGCTTCTTTTTCAGCAATTCATCGGCAGCTTTGATCAACTCGGCAGAACTTTTCACGGGCACGTTTTTCACTTTCTTGGCAGCCGGGGCAGGGGCGGCGGCAGCAGCCCTGGCGGGTGCGGCTTTGGCCGGTGCTTTGGCAGCGGTTTTGGAGACAGCTTTTGCGGCAGTGCCTGGAGCGGACTTGAGTGGCTTCGCGGACTTTTGAGCAGGCATGGAACAACCTCGGAGTCAAAAACGGACACAAAGAAAACGCAAGCGCCACAGATCCCGGCGCGGGTGGCACTGCAAAAGCAAAGCTGCTGCAGTTGGAGGAGTGATCCTCAGGGGCAAGATGTCTGGGCGAACATTTGGTGTGCAGTCCTTGCGATAAGTGGGCCCATCAGCGCATAGGTGCGCGGCTGTATGCGTGGCCCGGCTCGGAGGTGCTGCTGTCGCTCTTGCCGAAAAACCCTACATTATACCGACGGCACGGGATTTCAAGGGGCGCGCGGCAATATGCCCTGCAGCGCGTTGCGCCGCTGTTCCAGGGCGCGGTAGCGTTCCAGCGCCGTGGGGTCTTGTGCCGCCAGCAGGATCAGGGCCTTTTGCTGGGCGTTGATGTCTTCGATCAGCATGCGGTTCAGAAGATCGCGCAGCTCCAGCCGCAATTCGTGCAGATCGCCCTCGGTCTGCGCGTGCGCGCCGGTCATCACTTTCACCGCCAGGGCCTCACAGGGGTGGCCGCGCAGGCTTTCCCGCAGCAGGGCCCAGGCCAGCGGGCCGTGCTCGTGAAACTGCCCTTCCAGCCAGCTGAACAGCGGGCCATGCGGGGCGGGCAGGGCGCACAGCGCGGCTTGGTCGTCGTGCGTCAGGTCGTCCAGGAATGCCATATGCGACAACAGCAGCCGTGCGGCGTGGTCTGCGCGGCTGGCGGTGGGCGTGCGCGGCAGGCGCGGCTGGGGCGGCCAGGGCGCGGCGTCCTTCTTTTTCCAGCTGCCGCCCTTCCAGTCGCCGCTTTTGCGGTAGGGCGGCTTTTGGGGCGAGGCGTATGCGCCGCCGCCGGGTGTCTGCCAGCCGGGTTCGGCAGGCACGCCCCACGGAGGTTCATCCGCTGGGGCGGCAGCATGGCGCTGCGAGGCGCTGGCGCCGGTTTGGCGCGCTGCCTCCTGGGAGGCGGTCTTGCTCCAGAGGTCGGCCAGGTCGTGGGCGTCGAGTTGGGCCAGCTGGGCCAGCTCGGTGAGCACCTGGCGCCTCAGCACGCCTTCGGGCAGGGCGCTCCACAGCGGCCGGGCATTGCTGGCCATGTGCGCGCGGCCCTCTGCCGTGCCCAGGTCGCAGCTTTCGCTGGCGGCTTCGATCAGGAAGCGGCTCAGCGGAACGGCATCGCGAATGTGGCGGCCAAAGGCGTCGGCGCCATGGGCGCGCACAAAGCTGTCGGGGTCGTGCTCGGGTGGCAGGAACAGAAACTTGATGCTGCGCGTGTCGCTGGCATGGGGCAGGGCGCCGTCAAGTGCCTTGCGGGCTGCCCGGCGGCCGGCGGCGTCGCCATCAAAGCTGAACACCACCGATTCGGTGAAGCGCAGCAGTTTTTGCACATGTTCGGGCGTGCAGGCCGTGCCCAGCGTGGCCACGGCGTTCGGGAAACCCAGTTGCGCCAGCGCCACCACGTCCATGTAGCCCTCGGTCACCAGTGCAAAGCCCTGCTCGCGGATGGCGGTGCGCGCCTCGAACAGGCCATAGAGCTCGCGGCCCTTGTGGAACACCGGGGTTTCGGGCGAGTTGAGGTATTTGGGCTTGTCATCGCCCAGCACCCGGCCGCCAAAGCCGATGCACTCGCCCTTGACGTTGCGGATGGGAAACATCACCCGGTCGCGGAAACGGTCGTAGCGTTTGCCGCCGTCATCGTCATTGACGATGACCAGCCCGCTTTCTTCGAGCAGCGGGTCGTCGTAGTGCGGAAAAACGCTGGCCAGGCTGCGCCAGCCTTCGGGCGCATAGCCCAGCCCATAGCGCTTGGCTACCGCACCCGACACGCCCCGGCCCTTGAAATACGCCACGGCGCGGGGCGATATGCGCAACTGCTGGCGATAGGCCTCGGCGGCCTTTTCGAGCACATCGG
Source organism: Acidovorax sp. T1 (assembly GCF_002176815.1). Classification (NCBI taxonomy): domain Bacteria; kingdom Pseudomonadati; phylum Pseudomonadota; class Betaproteobacteria; order Burkholderiales; family Comamonadaceae; genus Acidovorax; species Acidovorax sp. T1. Next base: position 1,268,515 of record NZ_CP021648.1, read on the forward strand.
TCAGCGTGGCCTGCTTTTGCCGGGCGGCGGCGGCGCGCTCTTTTTCCTGGGGGGAAATGTCATCGTCGGGCACCTGCAGGCCCACCTGCTGGGCCAGATCCTGCACGGCCTCGACGAAGCCCATGCCGGCATGCTCCATCAGAAAGCTGATGGCGTTGCCGTTCTTGCCACAGCCAAAGCAGTGATAGAACTGCTTGGCGGGGCTGACGCTGAAGGAAGGCGATTTTTCGCCATGAAAGGGGCACAGCCCCATGAAATTGGCGCCGCCTTTCTTGAGCTGAACGTAGCGGCCCACGATGTCCACCACGTCAACGCGGGCGAGCAGTTCCTGGATGAAAGATTGGGGGATGGACACCCGGGTATTTTGAACGATCCGGCCCGCGCGCCTCAGCCGCAGGGTCTGCGACGGCGCACGCGCACGATAGCGTCCATATCCGTGGTCTCGAGGTCTTCCCCAGCGCCGGCCGATCAGAGGGCGGATACAGTGCGAGGGTTCCGAATCGGAGAGCCCATCATGACCAGCATCTACGACCAGCACCTGCCCCGCACGGAGGCCAACTTCGCGCCCCTGTCGCCCCTGGGCTTCATCGAGCGCACCGCCGAGGTCTACCCCGACCGCCTGGCCATCGTGCATGGCGATCTGCGCCAGACCTGGGCCCAGACCTACGCGCGCTGCCGCCAGCTGGCCAGCGCGCTGGCACGCTCGGGCATTGGCAAGAACGACACCGTGGCCGTGATGCTGCCCAACACCCCGCCCATGGTGGAGGCGCACTTTGGCGTGCCTATGGCGGGGGCCGTGCTCAACGCGTTGAACACCCGGCTCGACCCTGAGGCCATCGCCTTCATGCTCGACCACGGCGAGGCCAAGGCCGTGATCGTGGACCCCGAGTTCGCGGGCACCATGGCCAAGGCCCTGGCGCTGCGCCAGAGCCAGGTGCCGCTGCTGCTGATTGATGTGGAAGACGCGCTGTATGGCCCCGCCAGCCAGCGCCTGGGTCAGCGCACGTATGAAGAATTTCTGGCCGGCGGCGATCCGCAATTCGCCTGGCAGCTGCCCGCCGACGAATGGGATGCCATTGCCCTCAACTACACGTCCGGCACCACCGGCAACCCCAAGGGCGTGGTCTACCACCACCGGGGCGCGGCCACCAACGCCATCAGCAACGTGCTGGAGTGGGACATGCCCAAGCACGCCGTCTATCTGTGGACGCTGCCCATGTTCCACTGCAACGGCTGGTGTTTTCCGTGGACGGTGGCGGCGCGCGCCGGTGTCAACGTCTGCCTGCGCCGGGTGGAGGCGCAGGCGATTTTTGATGCCATCCGCAACCATGGCGTCACGCACTACTGCGGCGCGCCCATCGTGCACGGCCTGCTGGTCAACGCGCCCGCCGCCCTGAAAGTGGGCCTGCCCTCGGGCGTGAAAGCCATGGTGGCCGGTGCCGCGCCGCCGGCTTCGATGATCGAGGGCATGGAAAAACTGGGGTTCGATCTGACCCATGTCTATGGCCTGACCGAGGTGTATGGCCCCGCCACGGTGTGCGCCCAGCACGGTGCGTGGAACGACCTTGACATCGGCGAGCGCGCCCGCCTCAATGCCCGCCAGGGCGTGCGCTACCACCTGCAGCGTGATGTGCAGGTGCTCGACCCCGAAACCCTGCACCCCGTGCCTTGGGACGGCGAAACCATGGGCGAGATCATGTTCAAGGGCAACATTGCCATGAAGGGTTACCTCAAGAACCCCAAGGCCACCGAAGAAGCCTTTGCCGGCGGCTGGTTCCACAGCGGTGATCTGGCCGTGCAGTACCCCGACGGCTACATCAAGATCAAGGACCGTAGCAAGGACATCATCATCTCGGGCGGCGAGAACATCTCGTCCATCGAGGTCGAAGACGTGCTCTACCGCCATCCCGACGTGCTGGCCGCCGCCGTGGTGGCCAAGCCCGACGCGAAGTGGGGCGAAACCCCCTGCGCCTTCGTTGAGCTGAAAGCCGGCGCGCAGACCACCGCCGATGACATCGTGCAGCACTGCAAAAAGCACCTGGCCGGCTTCAAGGTGCCGCGCGCCGTGGTGTTTGGCGAAATCCCCAAAACCGCCACGGGCAAGATCCAGAAGTTCGAGCTGCGCAAGCAGGCCGGCTCGGCCACGGCGATCAACGTCTGACCGAGCCAGCTCGGTCGACCTCGCAAAGAGCACCGTTGGGTGCTCTTTTTTATATAGCTGTCAGCGCTTTATGCATAAGGGCTATAGCCCTATTTCGTTCAAATTTTGCCCCGCCTGCCCGGGTGCTCGGATCACGCTGCGCAAGCACCGTGAAGACCGGGTGCGATACTTGCCGCGGTTTTTCATCCCCCTGCGCCCATGGGTTGCGCCTGCCCTCCATCCGTGCCCGGTTGCCCGGGCGAGTGAGTTGTTGATTGAAGTCCCTGAACTCCCCTGAACTGGCTGCCCGCAGCCTGGCTGCGGTCTGGCACCCCTGCACCCAGATGGCGCGCGCCGCCGTCACCCCGCCGCTGGCCATTGCCCGGGGCGAGGGCCCCTGGCTTTTCGATCTGGAAGGCCGGCGCTATTTCGACGCCAACAGCTCCTGGTGGGTCAACCTGTTCGGGCACTCGGATGCCGGCATCCGCGCCGCCATCACGCAGCAGCTCGAAACCCTGCCCCATGTGATGCTGGCCGGTTGCACCCATGCGCCCGCGGTCGAGTTGGCGGAAAAGCTCTCGGCCCTGACTGGCGGCGCGCTGGGCCACGCCTTCTTTGCCAGCGACGGCGCCTCGGCCGTCGAGATCGCGCTGAAGATGAGCTTTCACTCGTGGTGCAACCGGGGCCAGGCGGACAAGCGCGAGTTTGTCTGCCTGCGCAACGGCTACCACGGCGAAACCATCGGCGCGCTGGCCGTGACCGACGTGGCGGTGTTCCGCGATGCCTACGACCCGTTGCTGATGCGCGCTCACATCGTCGATTCGCCCGACACGCGCCAGGGCCCGGACGCCGAGGCCCGCGCGCTGGCCGACCTGCGCCGCGTGCTGACCGAGCGGCGCGGCCAGGTGGCCGCCCTCATCATCGAGCCGCTGGTGCAGTGCGCCGCCGGCATGGCGATGCACGAGCCCTCGTACCTGCGCGCCGTGCGGGCCTTGTGCGACGAGTTCGGCATCCACCTCATCGCCGACGAGATCGCGGTGGGCTGCGGGCGCAGCGGCAGCTTCTTTGCGTTTGAGCAGGGCGCGTGCGGCTGGCCCGACTTCATCACGCTGTCCAAGGGCATCAGCGGCGGCACGCTGCCGCTGTCGCTGGTGCTGACCACCGAAACGGTGTACCAGAGCTTCTGGAGCGAGCAGGTCGGGCGCGGCTTTCTGCACTCGCATTCCTACACCGGCAATGCCCTGGCCTGCGCGGCGGCCAATGCCGTGCTCGACCGCTTTGCCGCCGACCAGGTGCTGGAGAAGAACCGTGTGCAGGCCCGGCTGCTGGCCGAGGCCTTCGCGCCGCTGGCCACCGACCCGCGCGTGCACCACCTGCGCCAGCGCGGCATGATCCTGGCGTTCGATGTGCGCGAGCCTGGTGAGCGGTTTGCCGAGCGCTTTCACCTGGCGGCCCGTGCGCACGAACTGCTGATCCGTCCCATCGGCGCCACCGTTTACCTGATGCCGCCTTATCTCATCGATGCGCCCACGGCGCAGTTCCTTTTTCAGGCCGTGATGGCCACGCTGGCGGAGGTAATCGACCATGCTGCTTGACCACCTGAACTACAAACTGCAGGCCATCGCCGCCAAGGACCTGACACGCGTGCTGCGCGAAGCCGAAAGCGCCACCGCGCCGGTGCAGCGTGTGCGCGGTGCCGATGGGCAATCGCGCGAGCTGCTGATGTTCTGCAGCAACGACTACCTGGGCCTGGCCGCCCACCCCGCGCTGGCCGAGGCGCTGGCCGAGGGCGCGCGCCTGTATGGTGCTGGCTCGGGCTCGTCGCACCTCATCAGCGGGCATTCGAGTGCGCATGCGGCGCTGGAGCGTGCCCTGGCGGCCACGGTGGCGCCCGCCATTCCGAACGCCGAGGCGCTGTTTTTTTGCACCGGCTTCATGGCCAACCTGGCGGTGCTGACGGCCCTGGGCGATGCCGATGCGGTGATTTTTTCGGAAGAACTCAACCACGCCTCGCTGATCGACGGCGCGCGCCTGGCCAAGGCGCCGGTGCAGCGCTACGCCCACTGCGACGTGGCGCAGCTTGACGCGCTGCTGGGCGCGTGCACGGCCCGCATCAAGTTGATCGTCACCGATGCGGTGTTCAGCATGGATGGCGACGTGGCCCCGCTCAATGCCCTGCTGGCGCTGGCCGAACGGCACGACGCCTGGCTGGTGGTGGACGATGCCCATGGCTTTGGCGTGCTGGGGCCGCAGGGGCGCGGCACGCTGGCGCACTTTGGCCTGCGCAGTGAGCGGCTGATCATGGTGGGCACGCTGGGCAAGGCCGCCGGGGTGGCCGGGGCCTTTGTGGCGGCGCACCCCACCGTCATCCAATACCTGATCCAGGCCGCGCGGGCCTACATCTTCACCACCGCCGCGCCGCCCGCCGTGGCCCATGCGCTGCTGCAAAGCCTGGCGCTGATGGCGGGCGACGAGGGCGCGCAGCGCCGCGCCAACCTCGTGCACCTGCAGGCGCAGCTGCGCGCTGGCGTGGACGAATTGCTGGCGCGCCATCCGCGCCTGGGCTGGCGGCTGGTGGCGTCGGACACGCCCATCCAGCCACTCATCATTGGCGAAAACGCCGCCGCGCTGCGGGTGGCCGCCATCCTCGACCGCGCCGGCCTGCGCGTGCCGGCCATCCGCCCGCCCACCGTGGCCCCGGGCACGGCGCGCCTGCGCATCACGCTGTGCGGCACGCACAGCGCGGCCGACATCGACCGCCTGCTGGCCGCACTGGCCGATGCGGCGCAGGAGCTGGCATGACAAACGGCTTTTTCAGCGCCGGGCCGCCCCAAGATGAAAAGCAACCCCCTCGGGGGGGCAGCGACCCGCGAAGCGGCGGAGCGTGGGGGGCCTTTCCCATCGCCGGGCCGCCCCAAGATGAAAAGCAACCCCCTCGGGGGGGCAGCGACCCGCGAAGCGGCGGAGCGTGGGGGGCATTTTTCATCACCGGCACCGACACCGAGATCGGCAAGACCGCCATCACCGCCGCGCTCACGCACCTGGCAGCGCAGTCGGGCCTGCGTGCGGCCGCCATCAAGCCGCTGGCGGCGGGGCAGGACTGCGTGGACGGCCGCTGGGTCAACGAAGACGTGCTGCGCCTGCGCGCGGCCAGCAACATGGACCTGCGCGACGACGAGGTCGGCCCGCTGCAGCTGCGCACGCCCTGCGCGCCGCACATCGCCGCGCGCCTGGAGGGCCGCGCTATCGTGCGCGAGACGCTGCTGGCCGCCGTGCGCGGCGTGGCCGCGCGGGCCGACATGGCGTTCGTCGAAGGCGTGGGCGGCTTTCGCGTGCCGCTCATTCCGGGCTGGGACACCGCCGACCTGGCGGTGGACCTGGGGCTGCCGGTGGTGCTGGTGGTGGGCCTGCGCCTGGGCTGCATCAACCATGCGCTGCTCACCGCCGAAGCCGTGCGTGCGCGCGGCCTGCGCCTGGCCGGCTGGGTGGCCAACACCGTCGATGCCGCCATGCCGCATGTGGCGGACAACCTGGCTGCGCTGGAGGCCGGCCTGCAAGCGCCCTTCCTGGGCCATGTGCCCCGCCTGCCAGAGCCGCACCCCGCCGCCATTGCCGCCCATTTGCCGCAGGCGCTGGCGTTGCTGCAAGCCGCATAAGGGGCGGGGTTGTCGCCCCCGGTGCGTTCTGGTGACTTTGGTGGGGTGGTTGCGGGTTTTGCTATTTTTTCAATAGCTTCTAGCGCTTGCTCTGAAAGCGCTGGAGCCTCATTTGCCTTAAAAAAACTCGCTCAGTCGCCCATCACCACGCCTTCGCGCCGTGGGTCGGCGCCGCCCAGCCAGATCTTTTGGCCATGGGCCTGGCCGCGGGTGATGGCCTGCAGGCCGCTGGTCATGTTCATCTCGCGTACCTCGGCGCCGCGTGCGCGCAGGGCCTGCACCGTGGCGGGCGGAAAGCGGTTTTCTTCCAGCAGCGTGGGGCCGTTCATGGAGCCGAAGTTGGGCAGGTTGATGGCCTGCTGGGGCATCAGGCCCCAGTTGAAAACGCCATACAGTGTCTTGGCCGTGTAGTGGATGATGGCCGCGCCGCCGGGGCTGCCGCCGCTCATCAAGAGCTCGCCGCTGGCCTGGTCGAACACCAGCGTGGGCGCCATCGACGAGCGCGGGCGCTTGCCCGGCTGCACGCGGTTGGCAATGGGCTGGCCCTGCGCGTCGGTGGGGGCAAAGCTGAAGTCGGTGAGTTCGTTGTTGAGCAAAAAGCCCCCGCTGCGCGCGGCGTTGGTGGTCACCATCTGGCGCGAGCCGAACTGGTCCTCGATGGTGGTCGTCATGGCCACCGCATTGCCGAAGGCGTCCACGATGCTGATGTGGCTGGTGCCGTACTCGGGCTGGTCGGGCATGGGGGCCAAGCTGGTGCGCACGGCGCCCGGTGTGCCGGGTTGCGCCACCTTCATGCTTTGCGCGCCGATCAGCTGGGCGCGGCTGGCCAGATAGGCGGGCTCCAGCAGGCTCATCCAGCTGCCAGCGGGGGGCTGCACGAAATCGGGGTCGGCCACGTAGAGCGCGCGGTCGGCAAAGGCCAGGCGCGCGGCCTCGGTGTAGAGGTGCAGCCAGTCGGCGCCGGGCGCGGGGCCGTTCAGGCCGTCCTGCAGCGGCAGGGTGGCCGCGTTGGTGTGCTTGAGGATGCCCAGGATCTGGCCGATGGCAATGGCGCCCGAGCTCGGTGGCGGAAAGCCGCACACGCGGTAGTTGTGGGGCGCGACCTGGTAGCTGCTGCACAGGGCTTCGCGTTTTTTCGGCTGGTAGCCCGCCAGGTCGGCCAGGCTGAGCTGGCCCGGGTTGGTGGGGTGCGTGCGCACCTTGGCCACGATGGCCTGGGCCACGTCGCCCTCGAGCAGCGCCTTGGAGCCCTGCCGGGCGATGGCCCGCAGCACCGCAGCCAGCTCGGGGTTCTTCAGCACATGGCCCACGGGCCAGGGTTTGCCGGCGGCGTCGTAGAAGTAGGCGGCGGCCACCGGGTCTTGCGACAGGAATTTGTCGTTGGCCAACAGGGTGTTGAGCCGGGCGCTGACCTTGAAGCCGCCCTCGGCCAGCTGGATCGCGGGCTGGAACAGTTGCGCCCAGGCCAGCTTGCCGTGCTCGCGGTGCGCCAGCTCCAGCATGCGCACCGTGCCTGGCACGCCCACCGAGCGGCCGCCCACCACGGCGTCGTTGAAGGGCAGGGGCTTGCCGTCTGCGCCGATGAACAGTTTTTCGGTGGCCGCGGCAGGCGCTGTTTCGCGCCCGTCATAGGCCTCGACCCGCGCGCCTGCGGCATGCAGCAGGAAGGCGCCGCCGCCAATGCCGCTGGACTGGGGCTCCACCAGCGTCAGCACCATCTGCACGGCAATGGCCGCGTCGATGGCCGAGCCGCCGGCCTTGAGCACTTGGTAGCCTGCGTCGGTGGCCAGCGGGTTGGCGGCGGCCACGGCAAACTTCTCGGTGGCCCAGCCCGGCTTTTCGGTGGTACCCGACGAGCCCTCGGGCTGACTGGGCACGGTGTAGGCCAGCGGCGGGGCGCTGTTGCAGCCGGCCAGCAGGGCGGCTGCAGCGATCAGCGCAATGCGAAGGGGTGTGGTCTTGGGCATCCTGCGTTCTCCATGGGGTGGGCGGGAACCCATGGTAGCGGGCGGGCGGCTGGCCCCCGGTGTTTGTTACATCGCGGAACAGTGCTGCTGGTTTTGAGGCTTTTTGGCCTCCGGCGCTTTACCGATAAGCGCTGATAGCTATCAATGAGTGAGCTAATCGGTTCATGCCGGCACGGGCCCGGCCTGCCCGTCTTCCACCACGAAGCGCGCCAGGGTGGACGCGCCACTGTCGGCGCGCAAGGGGTCGTTCACCACGCGCAAGGTGGTGGTCCAGCGCTGCGGCGTGATGTCGGCCAGGCCGTAGCCGCGCTGGTCGCTGCGCGCCAGCAGCACATGCGGGTTGTGGCGGGCGATGGCATCGACCTTGTCCTGCGTGGTGCCCGCGCGCGAACTGATCGAGGTGCCGCAGAACTCGCTGGCGATCACCGGCCCGGCAGGCGGCTGGCCGTCTGAGCCGGCATCGGCGAGCACCTGGCAGACGTAATTTTGGTGGATGTCGCCGCCCAGCAGCACGCTGTTGCGCGGCGCATGGCGGGCCAGCGACTGCAGCAGGCGCGCGCGGGCGCCGGGGTAGCCGTCCCAGCTGTCGGTGGCGACCACGCCCGAGGGGTAGCGGCGGGGCGAAAACAGGGTTTGCTGCGCGATCACGCTCCAGCGGGTGCGGTCGTGCTGGGCATCGGCGGCCAGGCCCGCATCAAGCCACTGCTCCTGGGCGGCGCCCAGCAGGGTGCGTTGCGGGTCGGCCAGGGCTGCGCAGTCGTGCGGGCGCACGGCCGCGGCCCCGCCCGCGTCAACCGGGCGGCAGGCCTGCCACTGGCGGTGCTGGCGGGTGTCGAGCAGGTGCACCTGGGCCAGACGGCCCCAGCGCAGGCGCCGGTACACCTGCAGGGCGCCAAAGCCGGGCGCCACCAGGCTGGCGGCGCGCAGGGGCATGTTTTCGTAAAACGCCTGCCAGGCCGCGCTGCGCAGGGCCAGGAAAGCCGCCGGGTCGCCCTGGCTGCCTTTGCCTTGCCCGCCGGCGTAGTCGTTCTGCGCCTCATGGTCGTCCCAGGTCACGGCCCAGGGGCAGGCGGCATGGGCGGCCTGCAGGGCGGGGTCGCTCTTGTGCAGCGCGTAGCGGTCGCGAAAGTCGGCCAGGGTGCTGGCGTGGCGCAGCGCGTGCACGCGGGCCAGGCCCGTGCTGGCTGGCGGTGATGCGTATTCATAGATGTAATCGCCCAAAAACAGCACCAGATCGGGTTGGTCGGCGCGCAGGTGGCGCCACGCGGCGTAGTGGCCGTGTTCCCAGCGCTGGCACGAGGCAAAGGCCAGGCGCAGATGGCTGTCCAGGGCATCGGCTGCGGGCGTGGTGCGGGTGCGGCCCGTGGCGCTAACCGCGTCGCCCAGCATGAAGCGGTAGTGGTACCAGCGGGCCGGGGCCAACCCGGTCAGCTCGACATGCACGCTGTGGCCCAGGGCTGGCAGCGCCGTGGCCTGCCCGCGCTGCACGATGCGCCGGAAGGCCGGGTCGTCGGCCAGCTCCCAGTGCACCGTGAGCGGTGTGGTGAGTGGGCCGGACGGCGTGGGCAGCAGCCGCGTCCAGAGCACCACGCCGTCGGGTGTGGGGTCGCCGCTGGCCACGCCCAGGGCAAAAGGGTCGTGCTGCAGCGGGCTGGTGCTCCAGGCCCAGCGGGGCAGGGCGCCGGCAGTGGCCACCAGGGCTGCACGCTGCAGGAAGGCGCGGCGTTGCAGGGGTGTCACGGTGCGGGGGCGGGGCAGGTGGGTGGATCAGGCGGCCATCACGCGGCCATGACGCGGTTCTTGCCCGAGCGCTTGGCCAGGTACATGCTTTTGTCGGCCCGGCGGATGGCATCGGCACTGGTTTCGCCTTCGCCCAGCTGGGCCACGCCGGCGCTGAAGGTGATCAGCACTTTTTCTTTGCCCTGTAAAAAGAAGCGGGTGGTCAGCTCGCGCTGCAGGCGCGTCATGGCGGCGACGCCGTTGGCAGCGGTGGTGTCGGGCAAGACCAGCACGAATTCTTCGCCGCCATAGCGGGCCAGCAGGTCCTGGGGGCGCATGACTTCGCGGGTGACCTGGGTCAGGTGCAGCAGCGCCGCATCGCCGGCATTGTGGCCAAGCCGGTCGTTGATGGTTTTGAAGTTGTCGATATCGGGCAAAGCCACGCACAGCGGCGCACCGGTGCGGGTTGCTCGGGCCAGCTCGCGTTCCATGGCCTCTTCCAGTCCCTTGCGGTTGAGCGAGCCGGTAAGCGGGTCGTGGCGTGCCTGGGCGCTGGCGCGGTCAAGCTCCTGCTGCAGCTGCGCGACCTGTGCGCGCTTGAGTTCGGTGCGCTCCCGCAATTCGTGCAGCTCATCGTGGGCGGCCCGGCTGTCCAGTGCCATGGAGCGGGTGGCCTGCATCACTTCCTGCAGGACGGGGGCAATTTCTTCGAGGGTGCTGGCCTTGCCGATGAGGTCGGCGCAGCGCTCCATCGTGTCCTGGTAGGTGGTGCTGGAGTCGGTGATCTTTGCCAGGCGCTCGATGAAGGTGGACAGCATGTCCTTCATCTGCTCCTGGGCCTCCATGGCGCGGGCGTGGGCCTCGGTCTGCTTGAAGATGACGTCCTTCAGGCGCCGCTGCACGTCGTCCAGCCGGCGCAGGGTGAGCGGCGGTGTGGCGGCCGCCATGAGGGCCTCGGCCTGGCCGTTGAGCCAGCGGTCTTCCACGCTCAGCGCGGCGATGTTCTCGAACACCATGTGCAGCAGCTCAAGCAGGCTGGCGCGTATGGCGGCCTGGTCCTCGGTGGCAAACGACAGGCGGTAGGTGAAGTTGCTCAGCATCAGTTGCACGGTGGAGGCGGGCGGTGCGGGTTCGCGCAGCAATTGGGTCAGCTGCCGGGCCATTTCATGCACGCGGGCATCTTCTTCGCCCAGCGCCGGCAGGGTGTTGTCGATCAGGCGGGCCAGCAGCTCTGCCAGGTCTTCGGGCAGGATGGTTAACACAGTGGTTTGGGCCACCACGGGTTCGGCGGTGGCCGGGTTGAGCCCCAGATTGGCGTAGCCCACCAGAACGCTTTGCAGGGCGGACCAGTCCTTGTTTTCCACGGCCCGCTCCAGCTGGCCCAGCAGCCGCTTTTGCGCCGGCGTCTGGCCCGGCAGCACTCTCAGAATGTGCTGTAGCGGCCCCTCTGGGAAAGCCGGCGGGGTGCGGACGCCGGCGATTTCTTCGTACAGCGCCAGATAGTTGTCTGGTGTGGGAGCGAGCCGGCGGACAGCCAGTTGCTTGAGCGTTTCACGGGCAATTTCAGAGGGTTGTCGGTCCGCCATGTGCGAGCATCCGTGTCAGGGGGCTGTGGTGCACGAGTGTGACACAGCGTGGCGGGCGCCAGGCAACGCGCACCCGCCGCCCTTGCGGCGCGATTTCAGTTGACCATGACCAGCTTGCCCATCACCCCGCGCGAGCCCATGTGGGTGTAGGCCGCGTGCAGTTGCGCCATGGGCATGGTGCGGTCGATCACGGGCTTGACCTTGCCCTGGCCATACCACTGGGCCAGCTCGGCCATCATGGCGGCATTGGCCTTGGGCTCGCGCTTGGCAAAGTCGCCCCAGAACACACCCACGATGGACGCGCCCTTGAGCAGTGCCAGGTTGAACGGCAGCGCCGGGATGGGCCCCGAGGCAAAGCCCACCACCAGATAGCGGCCGCGCCACGCAATGGAGCGGAAGGCCGGCTCGGCAAAGTCGCCGCCCACGGGGTCGTAAATGACGTCCGGCCCCTTGCCATTGGTCAGGGTCTTGATGGCTTCGCGCAGGTTTTCCTGGCTGTAGTTGATGGTGGCGTCGGCGCCAATCGAGGTGCACAGCGCGCATTTCTCGGCGCTGGAGGCGGCGGCAATCACCCGCGCCCCCATGGCCTTGGCGATCTGGATGGCTGCCGTGCCTACGCCACCGGCGGCGCCCAGCACCAGCACGGTTTCTCCGGCCTTGAGCTGGGCGCGGTCCACCAGCGCGTGGTACGAGGTGGCGTAGATCATGATGAAGGCCGCCGCATCCACGAACGAGAACCCCTCGGGCAGCGGCATGCATAAGGCCGCCGGAGCAATGGTGTGGGTGGCAAAGCCGCCGGTGCCAGACAGGCAGGCCACGCGCTGCCCCACCTGCAGGTGCGTGACGCCTTCGCCCACCGCCTGCACCACGCCGGCATATTCCGAGCCGGGCACAAAGGGCAGGGGCGGCTTCATCTGGTACTTGTTCTGCACGATCAGCAGGTCCGGAAAATTCAGGCTGGCGGCCTTGATCGCGATGAGCACCTCGCCCGCTTGGGGCGTGGGCGTGGGTAGTTCGGTCCAGGTGAGTGCGTCAACGCCGGTGGGGTTGGTGCAAAGCCAAGCGTGCATGGGGTGTCTCCTGTCAATGGTGGCCTGCATGATAGGGGTGGCCCCCGGGCGCCCGATGTCCCACGAGCGACGGGCAGGTTGCGGCCGGCGGGCCCCTACAATCGGTTGCAATCCGCACAGTGACCATGAAGATCCTCTTATCCAACGATGATGGCTACCAGGCCCCGGGCATCGTGGCCATATACGAAGCGCTCAAGACCATCGCCGACGTGGAGGTGGTGGCGCCCGAGCACAACAACAGTGCCAAGTCGAACGCCCTGACCCTGCATTCGCCCCTGTATGTGCACCAGGCCGCCAACGGCTTTCGCTATGTGAACGGCACGCCGGCCGACTGCGTGCACATTGCCCTCACGGGGCTGCTCGGATACCGCCCCGATCTGGTGGTGTCCGGCATCAACAATGGCGCCAACATGGGCGATGACACCATCTATTCGGGCACGGTGGGCGCTGCCATGGAGGGGTATCTTTTCGGCATTCCGGCCATGGCGATTTCCCAGGTGGACAAAGGCTGGGGCGAAATCGAGGCCGCGGCGCTCAAGACGCGCGAAATCGTTGCGCAGATGATGGCGCAGAACCTGGTGGCCGACGCGCCCTGGCTGCTTAACGTCAACATTCCGAACATGCCGCTGGACGCGTTGCGCCCGCTGAAGCTGTGTCGGCTGGGGCGCCGCCATGCGGCCGAGCGAGTGATCGTGCAGGAAAGCCCGCGCGGTGATGTGATGTACTGGATTGGCGGCGCCGGTGCGGCCAAGGACGATGCTGAAGGCACCGATTTTCACGCCACGGCCCAGGGACATGTGTCTGTCACCCCTTTGAAGGTGGACCTCACGGACCACGACAATCTTGGCTATTGGGCGCAGACCGCGTCCCGCCTGGTGGCAGCAGGTTCAGTGCCTGCGCAGCGGTGATGCAGCGTAGGCCCGGTTTTCCTGCTCGTCTGGATGTTCCGGCAGGCGCCACCTCCAGGGTGGCTCCGCTGTCCGTGCGCTCGGCGGCGGTGCCTGCAGTCCCCCAGGGGGTCGGGCTGGATTCGGCGGCGGTGCGCGCCCGCATGGTGCAAAAACTGGCTGCAGGGGGTATTTCCTCGCCGGCGGTGTTGCACGCCATGGCGGCGGTGGAAAGGCATCGCTTTGTTGACAGCGCGCTGGTGAACCAGGCGTATGAAGACACCAGCTTGCCCATCGGGCTGGCGCAGACCATCTCCAAGCCGAGCGTGGTGGCGCGCATGTGCGAATTGCTGCTGGGTGCCGACGGCGCGCGCGCTGCCGGGCTGGGCCGGGTGCTGGAAATCGGCACCGGTTGCGGCTACCAGGCCGCGGTGCTCAGTCATATTGCACGCGAGGTGTATTCGGTCGAACGTCTGCGCGGTCTGCACGAAAAGGCGCGCGACAACCTGCGCCATCTGCGGCTGGCCAATGTGCATTTGCTGTTTGGCGATGGCATGCAAGGCTATGCCAAGGGCGCACCCTATGCAGCCATCATCGCAGCCGCCGGTGGCGAAGCCGTGCCGCAGGCCTGGTGCGATCAGCTGGCACCTGGGGGGCGTCTCGTGGCGCCCATGGCGCTTGCGGGCGGGCAACAAGTGTTGCTTGTAATCGACAAAACCGCGCACGGATTGAAACAAAGCGTTCTCGAGCCGGTTCATTTTGTCCCTCTAAAATCGGGGATTGCCTGAAGGGATTGCTTATGTTGGTATCGCGTAGTCTTGTTGTTGGGATTTCCGTCACGTTGACGGCGCTGGTGTTGGCCGGCTGCGGAACCCGGATGACGAAGGCTCCCGTGGAGGATCGTGGAACATCTTCGGCGCCTTCATCGTCTCTCGGGGGGGGGGCACCTATCAAGCCACTGCCGGGCGCCGAGAACGCTGGAAAACCGGGTTACTACACTGTCAAGGCCGGAGATACGCTGATTCGCATCGGCCTCGAACATGGTCAGGGCTGGAAGGACATTGCGCGCTGGAACAATCTCGACAATGCCAACCTGATCGAAGTGGGGCAGGTACTGCGCGTGGTGTCACCCTCGGCCACTGCCGTAGCGTCCGCCACGGAAACGGGCGTGGTGACGCGTCCTGTCGCCTCGTCGGCCGTCAGCCCTTCGTCGGCCGCCAGTGCGCCCAAACCGGTCGCCAGCGCGGCGGCTGCGTCACCTGTGCCCGCGCCCATCCCGGCCCCTACACCCGCTCCAGCAACTGCTTCATCGGAAGATGAAGTGCCTTTCATCTGGCCCGCCTCCGGTACCTTGCTGGCGGGGTTTGACGAGGCCCGCAACAAGGGCTACGACATTGCAGGCAAGGCCGGTGACCCTGTCCTTGCGGCCGCCGATGGGCGGGTGGTCTATGCAGGCGCCGGTTTGCGGGGCTATGGCAATCTGGTCATCCTGAAGCACAACAACACCTTTTTGACCGCCTACGCGCACAACCAGGCGTTGCTGGTCAAAGAAGACCAGACTGTGCGGCGGGGGCAGAAAATTGCGGAAATGGGCAGTACGGACGCGGATCGCGTCAAGCTCCACTTCGAGATTCGCCGCCAGGGCAAACCCGTTGACCCTGTCCGTTACTTGCCGGCGCGTTGAGCGTGCGCACTGCCGCGCTGCCCGCCGTGCCTGGTGCTTCCCATAAGGGCCGTCCCGACGAAAGACCAGCACTCGAGGCAGGTCAGGATGTGGGCTCGGCAGACGGTGCTGACGGCTTAGACCTGGCGGACGAATTCAGTGGCCCCGCCGAGGCGGAATCCGAACTGCGGCAAGTGGAGGTGGGTGTAGCCCAACATGGGGCCCGCCTGGACCGCGCACTGGTCGAACTCGTGCCCGAATTTTCCCGCAACTATTTGCAGCAGCTTTTGTTGCAGGGGCTGGTATCGCTGAATGGTCGTCCTGCGACCAAGGCATCTGTCCGGGTGAAGGCAGGCGAAGTTGTGGTGATCGAAATGCGCCCGACGCTACAAAGCCAGGCTTTTCGTCCCGAGTCGTTGCCCATCAACGTGGTTTACGAGGACGAACATCTGCTGGTCATCAACAAGCCGGCGGGTCTGGTCGTCCATCCCGCGCCGGGCAACTGGGGTGGAACGCTGCTGAACGGGCTTTTGGCGCGCGACGAAAAGGCGCAGTTGGTGCCCCGCGCGGGCATCGTGCACCGCCTGGATAAGGACACCAGTGGTTTGATGGTGGTCGCCAGGGACCGGTCCACGATGGACACACTGGTGCGCATGATCGCCGCGCGATCTGTGCACCGGCAATACCTGGCGCTGGCGCACCGGCCGTGGACAGGGCCTCGCAGCCGCACGGTGCAGGCGCCCATCGGACGCGACCCGCGCAACCGATTGCGCATGGCCGTGGTCAATCTCGACAGCCAGGCTGGCAAACCCGCGCGCACGGATGTGCGCTGGCTCGTGGGCAACGACCTCGGTTGCTGGGTGGAGTGCACGCTGCACACGGGACGCACCCATCAGATTCGCGTGCACATGGCATCCCTGGGGCATCCGCTGGTGTCCGATGTCCTTTACGGGGGGGCTGTCGCCGCTGGAATGGAGCGCCAGGCGCTTCACGCGTACCGGCTGTCTTTTGCGCACCCGGTCTCGGGTCAGGCGCTCGAGTTCCATGCGCCAGTGCCAGGCGATATGAGGCAAGCGCTGTCTGAGTGGGGCCTGGGCTACAATCCGCCCTGACGGTCTGCCAGACCGTGTTCGCCCGAAGGCGGTTTCCCGCCAGCCGGTGCGTCGCTCCAGAGTTTCTTCCTGGTGCGCCATGGATTGACTCCTGCAGTTGGTGTAGTGCCCGCAATCGACGCGTGGCCCAATTTTTCCCGGAATCGCTGAACCATGAATACGGTGGATGCCAAACGGGTCCTCGAAACCGCCCTGATCTGCGCTGCGCAGCCCATGGCTGTGCGGGAGCTGCGTGTACTTTTTGATGATGCGCTGGGGTCGGACACGCTGAAAGTCCTTTTGCAGGAACTCCAGCAGGACTGGGCTTTGCGGGGTGTCGAACTGGTCCAGGTGGCTTCCGGGTGGCGATTTCAAAGCCGCCCCGAAATGCGCGAATACCTGGACAAACTTCACCCGGAGAAGCCGCCACGCTACTCCAGGGCCACGCTCGAAACCTTGGCCATCATTGCGTACCGCCAGCCGGTGACGCGTGGGGATATTGAAGATATCCGGGGGGTCACGGTTAATAGCCTGATCGTGAAGCAGTTGGAGGACCGGGGTTGGGTCGAGGTTATCGGGCATCGCGAAACAGTGGGCCGGCCCGCGTTGTTTGCCACCACGCGACAGTTTCTGGACGATCTGGGGTTGCAGTCGCTGGACCAGTTGCCGGTGCTGGATGACCCCGCGGGCAGTGCCATGGTTCTGGATGCCATGGCATCGGTCGCAAGCCGGCAGGGTGCCTTGGAGATGCACGCAAGCGATACCCCGGACATTCTTGCCTCGGTGAGCGAAGGGTTGCCGGGGTTGGCCCCCCAAGCGGTGCCGCAGGAGATGCGGGCCAAGCAAAGTGCGGAGAAGGATCTCCGTGATGAACAAGAGGATGCTCCAGGGGGTGTCCCGGGAAATAATTTATGAACGATTCCACTTCCGATCCTCAGAACATACCGCACGCGGCGGTGAATTCCGAAGGCGCGGTGCCCGCAAAAAAACCTGCGGCACGCAAAACCCCGCGCAAGAAAGCCGAGCCAATGGCTGGTGCCGTCGGGGAAGTGGCGCCCCAGCTTTCGGCGGTGTTGCCCGGAGATGGCGAGGCATTGGATGCGCTGGCGAATCTGCCGACGGATCCCGTGCCCGCTGTGGCATTCACGGATTCATCGAACGGTGCCGACTTGCCATCGGACACCGGCAGCGCACAGTCGCCGTCGACGGATGACCATCGCGAGCCCGGCGCCAGGCCCCAGGCGAAGCCACGCCACGCCGAGGGCGCTGGGCGTGGCAAGCGATCCCCACCTGCCGCAGGTGGCTACCAATTCGAAGACGTCATTTCGGGCCGTTTTGATGCCGATGAAGTCAGCGCCGAGGCAGTGCCCCCCAAGCGCGTCTTGTTGCCCCAGGTGGAAACGCCCAAGCTTCACAAGGTCCTTGCGCAGGCAGGACTGGGCTCTCGTCTGGAGATGGAGCAGTTGATTCTGGAGGGCAGGATCTCGGTGAACAACGAGCCTGCGCACATCGGTCAGCGCGTGCAGTTTGGCGATCAGGTGAAGGTGAATGGCAAGCCGATTCGCTATCGCATCGATCCACCGCCAGCGCGTGTCATCGCGTACCACAAGCCCGTCGGCGAAGTGGTTTCCCACGATGACCCGCAGAACCGGCCGACGGTGTTTCGCAAGCTCCCCCGCTTGCAGCAGGGCAAATGGCAGTCGGTCGGGCGGCTCGATCTGAACACCGAGGGCTTGCTGCTGTTCACCAGCTCGGGCGAGTTGGCCAACCAGCTGATGCACCCCCGTTTTGGGCTGGAGCGGGAATATGCCGTGCGTGTCCTGGGCGCCTTGAGCAACGAAGAAAAGCAGCAACTGCTGGACGGCGTCCGGCTGGACGATGGCATGGCTGCGTTTGGCTCCATCGAGGACGGCGGCGGCGAGGGTTCCAATTGCTGGTATCGCGTCACCATTTCCGAAGGCCGCAATCGCGAGGTCCGGCGCATGCTGGAGGCCGTGGGCCACGCCGTCAGCCGTCTGATTCGCATCCGTTATGGTGCAATGGTCTTGCCCCGTGGCCTGAAGCGGGGTGCCTGGCTGGAGCTCGATGACAGCGATATCCGCGCACTGGTGCAGGCCGCCGGCGCCGGGCGCCCGCAAGCCACTGAAGTCCGCGGCGAGGAGGGTTCTGCCAGCGCAGACCGGGGCAATCGATATCGCGGTCGCGGCGGTCAACGCATGGGCGATGGCCGCAAGCGTCCGCCGGGCGCCAGCGGTGGTGGGGTGGGTGGGCCCCGTGGCCAGGCACCTCGCCGATCCGATGCTTCAGGTGCGCGAAGCGGCAATCCGGATCGCCAGCGCGGCACCGCACAGCCTGATCCCATGAAAACATCGGTGGGCTACATTGGTGTGGACAGCCTCTCGCGCCACCGCCAGGATCAGCGCCGCACGGGCGGCGGCGGGCGTGCCGGGGGGGGCGGGCCGCGTCGCGGAGGAAATCGCTAAGGCGGCCGGGGATTGCTTGCCCGGTTAGAATCAAAAGCTTTGCCCGACGGGCAAAAAATACAGCAACATCACACCAGGAAATCAACATGGCTATCGAACGTACTCTCTCCATCATCAAGCCCGACGCAGTGGCCAAGAATGTCATCGGCCAGATTTATGCCCGCTTTGAAGCCGCTGGCCTGAAAGTGGTCGCTGCCCGCATGGCGCACCTCTCTCGTCTGGAAGCAGAGCAGTTCTATGCTGTGCACAAGGCGCGTCCATTCTTCAAGGATCTGGTGGATTTCATGATCTCCGGCCCCGTCATGATCCAGGCGCTGGAAGGTGAAAACGCTATTTTGAAGAATCGCGAGCTGATGGGCGCAACGGATCCGAAGAAGGCCGAGGCCGGCACCATTCGCGCCGATTTTGCAGACAGCATTGATGCCAATGCCGTGCACGGCTCCGACGCCCCTGAAACCGCTGCAGTGGAAATCGCCTTCTTCTTCGCCGGCATGAACGTTTACGCGCGCTGACATGATCGTCCCCACGCTCGTTCCAATCTCCTTGGAGAAAGCAAGTGCTGGGGACGGCTGCGACCTGTTCCGGGCGCGGCAACCATGACAACCAATCTTCTCGATTTTGACCTCGACGGGCTGGCCGAATTTTGTGGGCAGCTCGGGGAAAAGCGTTTTCGTGCCACGCAGCTTTTCCGCTGGATTCACCAGCGGGGCGCCAGCGATTTCGATGACATGAGCGATCTGGCCGTTGCCTTGCGCGCCAAGCTCAAGGGCTGTGCGCATGTGCAGGCCCTGCCCGTCATCAGTGAACATGTGTCCGCCGATGGCACCGTCAAATGGCTGTTCGATGTGGGTGGCGGCAATGCCGTCGAATCCGTGTTCATCCCCGAAGATGACCGGGGAACCCTGTGCGTATCGTCTCAGGCAGGCTGCGCGGTCGGTTGCCGGTTTTGTTCAACGGGGCACCAGGGTTTCAGCCGCAACCTCACCACGGGTGAAATTGTGGCGCAGCTGTGGTTTGCCGAGCACGCCTTGCGCAAGCGCCTTGGAACATCGTCCCGCATCATTTCCAACGTGGTGATGATGGGCATGGGTGAGCCGCTGCAGAACTATTCAGCCCTGGTGCCGGCGCTCAAGGTGATGCTGGATGACCATGGTTACGGCTTGTCGCGCAGGCGCGTTACGGTGTCTACTTCGGGTGTCGTTCCCATGATGGACCGCCTGGCACAAGACTGTCCGGTGGCGCTGGCCGTTTCCTTGCATGCGCCCAACGATACCTTGCGCGATTACCTGGTTCCGCTCAACCGCAAATACCCGATCCGGGAATTGCTGGATGCCTGCCACCGCTATCTCGAGCATGCGCCACGGGACTTCATTACCTTCGAATACTGCATGCTGGATGGTGTGAACGACCAGATCGAGCACGCCCACCAGCTGATCGAGCTGGTCAAGCCATCGCGCGGCAGCGGGATTCGCTGCAAATTCAATCTGATTCCGTTCAATCCATTTCCCGCATCGGGTCTCACGCGCTCTTCCCAGGTGCAAGTGGCAACTTTTGCAAAAGTGCTGAGCGACGCGGGAATTGTCACGACAGTGCGCAAGACGCGCGGGGATGATATCGATGCCGCCTGCGGCCAGTTGGCGGGCGATGTGAAAGACCGCACGCGTGCGGTGGAGCGCATGGCAAAGCAACGCACAATCGTGCTCAAACAGGTGACTTAGGTCGCCACTTTTGAAGGAGGCGCTACATGGTGGGATCGACTGGACGCTGGCGGCAATATGGCCGCTGGACGCTCATGGCATGTGGTGCCCTGGCTTGTTTTTTTGCGCTGGGTGGATGTGCGGCGAACGGCGGGGCTTCTGCGACGGAGTCATCGGCAGACCTGGTCACACCATCCGACGAGCCCGAGGCGCGGCGCCGCGCCCGAATCCGCCTGGAACTGGCAGCGAACTATTTCGAGATGGGGCAAACCGCGGTGGCCCTGGACGAGGTCAAGCAGTCGCTGGCATCCGATGCGACCTATGCCGACGCCCATAACCTGCGCGGCCTTATCTATTTGCGCCTCAATGATTTTGCGCAGGCAGAAGAAAGCTTTCGCCGGGCGCTGGCATTGCGTCCTGGTGACTCCAATGTGTTGCACAACTTTGGCTGGCTTTTGTGTCAGCAGAAAAAGTATGCAGAAGCGGATCAGCAATTTGTCCGTGCGCTGAACAATCCCGCTTACCTTGCCCGCAGTAAGACGCTAATGGCAAAGGGGCTTTGCCAAGTCAGCGCTGCGCAGTATGCCGAGGCCGAGCAATCCCTGATCAAGGCCTACGAGCTGGACGCTGCCAACCCCGTGGTGGGGTACCACCTGGCGTCATTGCTGCTCCGACGCAATGAATGGAGTCGGGCGCAGTTTTATATCCGGCGCCTTAATAACAGCGAATACGCCAATTCCGAGTCCCTGTGGTTGGGGATCAAAGTAGAGCGTGCCTTGGGTGACACCGTGGCTTTGAGGCAGCTTGCCGATCAGTTGCGCAAGCGGTTTCCTGATTCACGGGAGTGGGGTGCTTTTGAACGTGGGGCATTCAATGAGTGAGTCGATGGTTGCGCAACTGGTGGCGGAATCGCCTGGCCCATCGGTGCAGGGAGTGACTGCGGGCGCGTTGTTGCGAGATGCCCGAGAGGCCGCAGGCTTGCACATTGCCGCTCTGGCCGCTGCCTTGAAGGTTCCTGTGGGCAAGCTCGAAGCCTTGGAGTCGGACGATTTTTCGGCACTGCCGGACATCGTCTTTGTGCGCGCGCTGGCATCCAGTGTCTGCCGCACCCTGAAGATCGACCCCCAGCCGGTTTTGGCACTGCTTCCCCAAGGAGAAGGTCCGAGACTTTCCAGTGGGGATACGAGCCTGAGTGCGCCTGTCAAGGGATTCACGGGTAAATCATCGTCTGCGCCGTTTGCCGTTGCCGGGCCGAGACCGCTGGTGTGGGCGGTGGGCCTGCTCTTGGTGGGGGTGGCGCTGATGATTTTCCTGCCCCGCAGCCTGGATGCTGATTTGTCGGCCTGGTTCAAGCAGGCAGAGACCCGCACAACGATTTCGACGCCCGTTGCAGATGGGGCGCAGGACCGTCCTGCAGCCGTGGCTCCAGCGCCGGCGCCGGTGAACCCTGCTTCTGCACCGGGTGTGGAAGCCGCGGTTGCTGCCAGTGAGCCGACGGAGCCCGCTTTGGGCGCTGCGCCTGTCGCTGCTTTGCCGTTCGTCGCGGCATCGACTGCCGAGTTGCCGGCTGCCGATGCGCCCGCCGGTGTTCTCGCTTTCAAGGCGCGCGGCGAGTCGTGGATACAGGTCCGTGAGGCGACGGGGGCCGTGGTGTTGCAGCGCAATTTGGCACCCAATGAGACGGTTTCTGTGTCTGGCGCGTTACCGTTGGCGGTAGTGGTTGGGCGCGCCGATGCTACCGAAGTTTTTGTGCACGGCAAGCCCTTTGCGCTCGGCCCCGTGTCCCGTGAAAACGTCGCTCGCTTCGAGGTGAAATAGTGGAAAACATGGTTTGCGATAACGCTCCGATCAATGTGGCAAAACCGGCACCTCGCCGCTCCAGGCAAGCGCAGGTGGTGTGGGGATCCCGCATTGTCACGGTAGGGGGTGATGCGCCTGTGCGGGTCCAGTCCATGACCAATACGGACACGGTGGACGCCATCGGCACGGCCATCCAGGTGAAGGAGCTTGCCCAGGCGGGGTCGGAGTTTGTCCGGATCACCGTCAACACGCCGGAGGCTGCAGCGGCGGTTCCCTACATTCGGGAGCAACTGGACCGCATGGGGGAAAGCGTCCCCCTGGTCGGTGATTTCCATTACAACGGACACCGGCTTCTGACGGATTTTCCGGATTGTGCGCAGGCATTGTCGAAATACCGCATCAATCCGGGCAACGTCGGCAAGGGTGACAAGCGGGATCGACAGTTCGGTCAGATGATCGAAGCGGCCATGCGCTGGAACAAGCCGGTTCGCATCGGCGTCAATTGGGGTAGCCTGGACCAGGAGCTTCTGGCCAGCCTGATGGATGCCAACAGCCGCCGCTCCACTCCGTGGGATGCGCGCCAGGTGATGTACGAGGCGTTGATTACCTCCGCGGTCGAGTCGGCCCGTCGCGCCGAAGATATGGGCATGGATGGCAATCAGATCATCCTGTCGTGCAAGGTCAGTGGCGTTCAGGACCTGGTTTCGGTTTACCGTGAACTGGCGCGCCGCTGCGACTATGCGCTGCATCTGGGGCTCACGGAGGCCGGCATGGGGACCAAGGGAACGGTTGCTTCGGCGGTGGCCTTGTCCATACTGCTGCAAGAGGGCATCGGCGACACCATTCGCGTGTCGCTCACGCCCCAACCCGGTGAAGCGCGGACGCAGGAAGTGGTGGTCGCCTCGGAGATTTTGCAGTCGCTGGGGTTGCGGATTTTCGTGCCCAGCGTGACGGCCTGCCCAGGCTGTGGCCGCACCACCAGCACCACGTTCCAGGACCTTGCCAAACAGATTGATGATTTCCTTCGTGCGCAGATGCCCGTGTGGCGTGTGCGCTATCCCGGTGTGGAAAGCCTCAAGGTGGCGGTCATGGGGTGCATCGTGAATGGCCCGGGTGAAAGCAAGCACGCGGATATCGGCATCAGCCTGCCTGGAACCGGTGAAGCGCCGGCTGCCCCTGTTTTCATTGATGGTGAAAAAGCCCTCACCCTGCGGGGCGACAACATCGCCAATGAATTCCACCAGATCGTTGAAAACTACATAGAAAAGCGATTCGGTGCAGTTTCTGCAACTGCCTAGGACTGGCCATATCCCCTATTCAGGGCGCCGCTGTCTTTCATGGGGGCGCCCTATTTTTTGTCTTCCCCTGTCCATAAAGAAAAATATCGCAGTGAGTACTGAAAAAGGAACCCCTGTGGCGAGGCTTGAGAAGCTGACCGCCGTCAAAGGCATGAACGATATATTGCCGCCCGAATCCGCGCGGTGGGAGTGGCTTGAAAGCAAGGTGCGGGCGCTGATGGAGCGATACGCCTATCGCAACATCCGCACCCCCATCGTCGAGCCGACGCCGTTGTTTGTGCGCGGGCTGGGCGAGGTGACTGACATCGTCGAGAAGGAGATGTATTCCTTTGAGGACCGTCTCAATGGCGAGCAGCTGACCTTGCGGCCGGAGGCGACGGCGGGCGTGGTGCGTGCGGTGGCTGAACACTCCATGCTGTACGACGGTGGTAAACGCTTGTACTACATGGGGCCCATGTTCCGGCATGAGCGTCCGCAACGCGGACGGTACCGCCAGTTCCACCAGATTGGTGCGGAAGCGCTCGGATTTCCGGGCGCGGAACTGGATGCGGAATTGATTTTGCTGGCCAATGCGTTATGGAAAGAACTGGGCCTTCAAAATGTGCGCCTTGAACTCAATAGCCTCGGGCAGCCAGACGAGCGCAAGGCGCACCGCGCTGCCTTGATTGCCTATCTGGAGCGTCATGTGGATGCTCTGGATGAGGAGGCGCGTCGGCGCCTGCACAGCAATCCCCTGCGGATTCTGGATACCAAGAATCCGGCCATGCAGGCGATTGTCGAGGCGGCGCCGCGATTGATCGATTTCCTGGGTGAGGCATCCCTGGGCCACTTCAATGCAGTGAAGGCCATCCTGGATGCCAACGGAGTTTCCTGGCAGGTCAATCCACGGTTGGTTCGTGGCATGGATTACTACAATCTCACCGTGTTTGAGTTTGTCACCGACCAGCTGGGCTCCCAGGGCACCATTTGCGGCGGTGGGCGGTATGACTACCTGATTGAACAGATTGGTGGCAAGGCCGCGCCTGCAGTAGGTTGGGCGCTCGGGGTGGAGCGCGTGCTGGAGCTTCTGAAAGAGCAGGGCAGCGCCATTCCCCCAGTATCACCAGATGTTTATGCCGTCATCCCGGATGTGACCACTTTGCCTGTGGCCGTTGCAACGCTGGAGAAGTTGCGGGCGCATGGCGTCAGCGTCCAGATGCATGGTGCCCCAGCGTCGGGTGAAGGCATGGGTAGCATGAAATCCCAGTTCAAAAAAGCGGACGCCAGTGGTGCCCGGCACGCGCTGATTTTTGGATCCGATGAATTGGCGCGTGGCATGGTCTTGTGCAAATCGTTGCGAGACGGCAGTGGTTCGCAGATTGAGCACCGCCTTGATAATGTTTCCGAGTGGGCCAGCACCCTCCAAATTTCCCGTTAATCCCCAGCATATTCATGGCCAATCATCTCGATCTCGAAGAACAAGAGCAGCTTGATCAACTCAAGCATTTCTGGAATACCTGGGGCACATTGATCAGTAGCTTGGCGCTGCTGGTATTTGGTTCAGTAGCAGCGTGGAATGGCTACCAGTATTGGCAAAATCGCCAGGCAACGCAGGCTGCGGCACTTTTTGATGCCGTGGATGTGGCTTCAAGCACTGGTGACCAGGCGCGCATGGAACAGGCATTCGGTGACCTTCGCTCCAAATATTCAGGAACGACCCAGGCAGCCCAAGCCGGGCTGATTCTTGCCAAAACCATGTTCGACACCGGCAATATCAAGGGTGCCAGGGAAGCTTTGGCTTGGGTTGCTGAAAAGGCCAATGATGATGGCTACAAGGCGCTTGCCAGCTTGCGTCTGTCCAGTGTGCTGATGGATCTGAATGAGCTGGATGAAGCGCTCAAACAGGTCTCGGGATCATTTCCTGCAGAGTTCGAGGCGGTGGTCGCTGATCGCAAGGGCGACATATTGATGCTGCAGGGGAAGCAGGACCAAGCCGTCGCTGAGTACAGGCGCGCATTCAAGGCGTTAGATGACCGTGTGGAGTATCGCCGCCTGGTAGAGGTCAAGCTCAACGCATTGGGAGTCCATCCACAAGGCGCTGCCATGGCTGTTGTTGTATCCGATGAGGTCAAGAAATGAGATTCGCCCTAGCCCCGTTTCCCCCACAGTGGATATCGCGTGCGAAGCATGTGGTGTCTGTACTTTTGATTGGGGTTGTTCTGAGTGGCTGCTCTCTCTGGGGTGGGAGTTCCAAGCCAGTGCCTGCGGATCTTGGGCCTAATGTTCCCGTTCTGGGTGTCCGCCAGGTTTGGACAGCGCGTATCGGGAGCGTTGCAGGGTTGCCGCTGGATATTCACGCCGCGGGCCACGTCGTGACACTAGCCTCGGCGGATGGCGTTGTGGTCGCTCTGGATGCCCGCTCGGGGGCGGATCTATGGCGCACATCGCTGGGTGAACCCTTGTCGGCAGGTGTTGGCAGTGACGGCAAGTGGACTGCCGTTGTTTCCCGCAGCAATATGCTGGTGGCTATGGAGGCCGGGCGTGAGCTGTGGCGCAAGCCGTTGCAGACGCAGACCTTCACCGCCCCGCTGGTTGCAGGAAACCGCATTTTTGTGCTGTCAGCTGATCGGTCGGTTTCTGCCTATGATGCGGCGACGGGGCGGCGTTTGTGGATTCAGTCCCGCCCAGGTGAGCCGCTGGTATTGCGTCAGTCCGGGGTGCTCTTGGCGGTTGGTGATACGCTGGTGGTCGGCTTGTCGGGCCGATTGGTAGGTTTCAATCCTGACAATGGCAGCGTGCGATGGGAAGCACCCCTGGCCAGTGCTCGGGGCACGAACGATGTAGAGCGCCTGGTGGATCTGGTGGGACGTGTTTCGCGTGTCGGCGACAGTGTTTGTGCGCGTTCATTCCAGGCAGCGGTCGGATGCGTGAATACGGCGCGCGGCACCGTGGCATGGACGCAGCTTGCCGCGGGAATCGAGGGCATCCACGGCGACGGCGAACTTATTTTCGGGGCTGAGAGCAATGGGTCGCTGCTGGCCTGGAGACGAGCCGATGGCACGCGCGCCTGGACATCGGATCGGCTCAAATTTCGAAAGCTCACGGCGCCATTGCTGTTGGGGCGGTCGGTCGTCGTGGGGGATGATGCCGGGCTCGTGCATCTGCTGTCCCGCGAGGATGGCAGTCCCTTGAACCGCTTGACCACAGATGCCTCCGGCATCGCCGCCGCGCCGGTTGTCGCTGCAGATACTTTGGTGGCTGTCACCCGCAATGGCGGGATATACGGCTTCCGTCCTGATTGATGGGTTGTTTTCAATGAAGCCAGTTATCGCCCTCGTGGGGCGTCCGAACGTCGGAAAATCCACGTTGTTCAACCGCCTCACAAAGTCGAGGGATGCCATCGTGGCCGACTTTGCCGGGTTGACGCGCGACAGGCACTACGGCAACGGCAAGCAAGGCAAGCACGAGTACATCGTGATTGACACCGGGGGGTTTGAGCCGGACGCATCCAGTGGCATCTACCGCGAGATGGCCAAACAGACACAGCAGGCTGTGGCGGAAGCCGATGTGGTGATTTTTGTGGTGGATGCCCGTGCGGGTGTTTCGGCGCAGGACCACGATATTGCGAACTACCTGCGCCGCCTTGGCAAGCCCTGTGTTCTGGTCGCGAACAAGGCGGAGGGCATGCTGCAGGGTATCCAACTGGCTGAGTTCTACGAACTGGGCCTGGGTGACGTTTACCCCGTGTCCGCTGCCCACGGGCAGGGAATTCGCGGGCTGGTCGATCTTGCCCTGGAACCGCTGCATCTGCCAGAGCCGGACGATGCCGAGCAGGACATCGACAAGGGCGTGATCAAGTTGGCTGTGGCTGGCCGCCCCAATGTGGGCAAATCAACGCTGATCAACACCTGGCTGGGTGAAGAGCGCCTGGTGGCTTTCGATATGCCGGGCACCACCCGCGATGCCATCACGGTGCCTTTTGAGCGCAATGGCCAACGTTTTGAGCTGGTCGACACGGCCGGCTTGCGTCGCAAGGGGAAAGTGTTTGAGGCCATCGAGAAGTTCTCGGTGGTCAAGACCCTGCAGGCCATCGAGTCCGCCAATGTGGTCTTGCTGTTGCTGGATGCCACCCAGGGTGTCACGGACCAGGACGCGCATATTGCCGGATACATCCTTGAGAGTGGGCGCGCGGTGGTTCTGGCCGTCAACAAATGGGATGCCGTGGATGACTACCAGCGCCAATTGCTGGAGCGGTCTATTGAAACCCGGCTGGCATTTCTGAAGTTTGCGGCCATGCATTTCATTTCCGCAAAAAAGAGGCAAGGTCTGGGTCCACTTTGGACCTCGATCGCCCAGGCGCACAAGGCGGCCACCTGCAAGATGTCTACGCCAGTGCTCACGCGCGTGCTGCTGGAGGCGGTGCAGTTTCAAGCACCCAAGCGTGCAGGCATGTTCCGACCCAAGATGCGCTACGCCCACCAGGGCGGCATGAATCCACCGGTCATCGTGATCCACGGTAATTCTCTGGAACATGTGACGGATGCCTACAAGCGTTTTCTGGAAGGGCGTTTCCGCAAGGAATTCGATCTGGTGGGAACCCCCCTGCGTATCGAAATGAAGACCTCTCACAACCCCTTTGCCGACAAAGACGACAGTTGAATCAAGAGCGTGAATTCCGGAGGGATTTGGCGGGGGTGTGCCCTGACTGCGGCGCACGCTGTGGTAAGGTGCTGGTTTACAACAACACTTGAACACGGAGAATATCGTGAGCAATAAAGGTCAACTTCTGCAAGACCCCTTCCTTAACGCCCTGCGCAAGGAACATGTGCCGGTTTCCATTTATCTCGTAAACGGTATCAAGCTGCAGGGGCAAATTGAATCATTTGACCAGTATGTCGTGCTACTTCGTAACACGGTGACTCAGATGGTCTACAAACACGCCATTTCCACCATTGTGCCGGGTCGTGCGGTCAATTTCTCGACAGCTGATACCCCGGATGCTGACAACAGCGGCGCCTGATTTGCGGTGTCACTGCACGGCTGGCCTGCAACGGCCCGCCAAGAAGATGGGCCGGTTCATTTGAGTTCCTCTGATTCGATCAACGCTCCCCGCGCTCCAGTGCTGTTGGTGGGAGTCGATTTTGGTCTTCCTCATTTCGACTCCAATCTTGAAGAATTGGGGCTGCTCGCGCAGACCGCTGGTCTGGAGCCTGTCGCACGCCTGACGTGCAAGCGCAAGGCACCGGACGCGGCGCTGTTCGTCGGCTCTGGCAAGGCAGATGAAATCCGCACGCTTGCGCAGATGCACGGTGCTGTGGAGGTGCTTTTTGACCAGTCATTGAGTCCGGCACAGCAACGCAATCTTGAGCGCCATCTGGAGTTGCCGGTCAACGACCGCACGCTGTTGATCCTGGAAATATTTGCCCAGCGCGCCCGCAGCCACGAAGGCAAGCTGCAGGTGGAGTTGGCGCGTCTGCAGTATCTGAGCACACGCCTTGTTCGTCGGTGGTCGCACCTGGAGCGCCAGCGCGGCGGGATTGGTGCGCGCGGAGGGCCGGGCGAAACCCAGATCGAGCTGGATCGCCGCATGATCAGCGACGCTGTCAAGCGCACCAAGGAGCGCCTGGTCAAGGTGAAGCGCCAGCGCTCGACGCAACGGCGTCAGCGTGAGAGGCGGGATACTTTCAACATTTCTTTGGTGGGCTACACCAACGCGGGCAAATCTACCCTGTTCAACGCCTTGGTAAAGGCCAGGGCGTATGCCGCCGACCAGCTGTTTGCCACCCTGGACACCACGACGCGGCAGCTTTATCTCGGGGAGGCCGGTAGATCCGTGTCGCTGTCAGACACCGTCGGTTTTATTCGTGACTTGCCGCACGGATTGGTGGATGCCTTCCAGGCCACACTGCAAGAGGCCGTAGATGCCGATTTGCTGCTGCATGTCGTGGATGCGTCCAACCCCAACTTTCCCGAGCAGATCGATCAAGTTCAACGCGTGCTGCACGAAATCGGCGCCGCAGATATCGCCCAGTTGCTGGTATTCAACAAGCTGGATGCGGTGCCACCGGAGCAGCGTCCCGCCATGTTGCAGGATGTTTACGAGCTGGATGGACGACCGGTCGACCGCCTGTTTGTCAGTGCGCGGACCGGGGAGGGGCTGGATGTGCTGCGGCAGAAATTGGCCCAGACCGTGTTGGCGGCGCAGTCCGACATGACCCCAGGCACTCTCGCTGAATTCCCGATCCAGGCGCCTTGATTGGGCACAATGCCGGTTGAATCGATGTCACCAGAGAACCAGAGACTTTGCGCATGAATTTCCAAGACCGTAACCCACGCTGGGCCATGTTGCCGGAACGCATCCGTGGAATGTTCAACCTGAACGATCCACGTTGGGGGCGCGGCGAGGACAAGCCCGAGGATGGCAATCGTCCTGAACCGGAGCGTCCACCAACGCAGCCCTCGGGAGGCCGCGGGCGTGATTCCGGCTCTTCCGGACAGCCCCCTGATCTGGACGAATTGTGGCGCGACCTGAATCGCAAACTGGCGGGGCTGTTCGGTAACAAAGGCGGCGGCTCGCGTGGTCCGAGTGGCGGCAATGGCGGCGGTTTTCAACCGGACATGAAGAATGCTGGCGTGGGCATCGGACTCATCGCGGGTATCGTTTTTGTGATTTGGATGGGAACCGGCATTTTCATCGTTCAGGAAGGTCAGCAGGCCGTCATTACCCGGTTTGGCAAGTACCAAAGCACCAAGGGGGCGGGGTTCAACTGGCGCCTTCCTTATCCGATCGAACGCCATGAACTGGTCTTTGTGACCCAGATCCGGTCTGCCGACGTGGGGCGGGACAATGTCATCAAGAGCACGGGCCTGCGCGAGTCGGCCATGTTGACCGAAGATGAAAACATTGTCGAAATCAAGTTCGCCGTCCAGTACCGCCTGAGCGATGCCCGGGCCTGGCTTTTCGAAAGCAAGAATCCGGCAGATGCGGTGGTGCAGGCGGCAGAAACCGCCGTGCGCGAAGTGGTGGGCAAGATGCGCATGGACACGGCCCTGGCCGAAGAGCGTGACCAGATTGCTCCGCGGGTACGCGCACTGATGCAGACGATTCTCGACCGCTACAAGGTCGGGGTGGAGGTGGTCGGCATCAATCTGCAGCAAGGGGGCGTGCGTCCACCGGAGCAGGTGCAAGCGTCGTTTGACGATGTATTGAAGGCAGGGCAGGAGAGAGAGCGGGCCAAGAATGAAGCCGAGGCCTATGCCAACGATGTCATCCCCCGTGCCGTCGGTTCCGCATCCCGCTTGAAGGAAGAGGCGGATGCTTACAAGGCCCGCATCGTGGCCCAGGCCCAGGGCGATGCACAACGGTTTTCGTCTGTTCTGGCCGAATACCAGAAGGCCCCCCAGGTAACGCGCGACCGCATGTACCTCGAGTCCATGCAGCAGATTTACGGCAACGTCACCAAGGTGCTGGTGGAGTCGCGGCAGGGTTCCAACCTGCTCTACCTGCCGCTGGACAAGATCATGCAGAACGTCGCGCAATCACCTGGAGCCGTCGAAGCTCCTGTCAGTGGTGGTGCGGCGGCGGTCGTGCCGCCATTGGCGCCGGCTGGCAGTTCGTCGAACGATTCCCGTGCGCGTGACAGCAGTCGTACGCGTGACCGCGAAACCCGCTAGGAGCAGCTTGTGAACAGAGTTGGATTTATTGCTTCTACCGTTTTGGTAGTGCTCGCATTGATGAGTTCGATGCTTTTTGTGGTGGACCAGCGCCAGTTCGGCGTCTTGTATGCCTTGGGGCAGATCAAGGAGGTCATCACGGAGCCCGGGCTGAATTTCAAGCTGCCGCCGCCTTTCCAGAATGTGTCTTATATCGACAAGCGGTTATTGACGCTCGACAGCACCGACACCGAGCCCATGCTGACGGCCGAAAAACAGCGCGTGGTCATTGATTGGTATGTGCGCTGGCGCATTTCCGAGCCCACTGAATACATCCGCAACGTTGGTCTGGATGAGAATGCTGGGGCAATGCAGCTCAATCGCGTGGTGCGCAATGCGTTTCAGGAAGAAGTCAACAAGCGAACCGTCAAGGAGCTGCTATCGCTCAAGCGAGAGGACTTGATGGCCGACGTGAAACGTGAGGTGCTGGAAACCGTCCGCGGTGCTAAGCCTTGGGGCGTGGACGTGGTGGATGTCCGCATCACCCGGGTGGACTATGTCGAGGCAATCACCGAATCCGTTTATCGCCGGATGGAGGCGGAGCGCAAGCGCGTGGCCAATGAGTTGCGCTCGACGGGGGGCGCGGAGGGGGAGAAGATCCGTGCCGATGCCGATCGCCAACGCGAGATCACCATCGCCAATGCCTACCGTGACGCACAGAAGGTCAAGGGTGAAGGGGATGCCGAGGCTGCGCGCATTTATGCCGAATCTTTTGGCCGCGACCCTCAATTTGCGCAGTTCTATCGCAGCCTGGAGGCTTACAAGGCAAGTTTCAGCAAGAAGAGCGACGTGATGGTGCTCGATCCTTCATCGTCTGATTTCTTCAAGGTTTTTCGGGGCGGCTCGGCTACCCCTGCTGCGCAGCCGACACGCAAATAACGCCCCGGCAGTGAGCGTGGAATTGAACGATAGTCTCTGGACGGCGCTGGCTTTGGTGTTGGTGATTGAGGGGCTGCTGCCGTTCGTGTCACCCGCTGGCTGGCGCCGTGTCTTTACGCAGATGGTGCAGTTGCGCGATGGCCAGATTCGGTTTTTTGCGTTGCTGTGCATCGTGTCTGGCATAGCGATGCTGCTTGTCTGATTCTGCCGGACGTCCCTCCTGAGCCTGAGCGGAGTTTCAGTGGGTTTCGTCCCTGCCGGTAGAATCGCGTTTTTAACAGCCTTCCCATTTTTCCATGTCTGCTTGGGTCCTGCCGGATCACATTGCCGATGTCTTGCCGTCCGAAGCGCGGCACATCGAAGAATTGCGTCGCGGGCTGCTTGATACGGCCCGCTGCTATGGCTATGAGCTTGTCATGCCGCCGTTGCTGGAGCACCTGGAGTCATTGCTGACCGGAACCGGTGAGGCGCTTGGCCTGCAGACCTTCAAGTTGGTGGACCAGCTCTCTGGCCGTTCCTTGGGGCTGCGTGCCGACACTACACCCCAGGTGGCCCGCATTGATGCCCACCTGCTCAACCGCAAGGGTGTCACTCGCCTGTGTTATTGCGGCCCGGTGGTGCACACACGGCCTGATCGTCCCCATGCGACGCGTGAGCCCCTGCAGTTTGGTGCGGAAATTTATGGCCATGCCGGGCTGGAGGCAGACCTTGAGGCGGCATTGCTGGCCCTGGATTGCTTGCGCGTGGCGAATGTGCAAGACGCCAGCGTGGACCTTGCCGATGTGCGCATTGTTCGCAGCTTGCTCGCAGGCGTTGCCGTGGATGCCCCGTTGCTTCAGGCCATCCATGCAGCATTGGCAACCAAGGATTCCGGCGAACTGGCGTTTTTGGCCCGCGATTTTCCCGTGGCATCCCGTGAGGGGCTGCTTGCACTGTTGCAGCTCTATGGGGATGACAGTGTTCTGATTGAGGCAGAAAAAGCCCTCAAACGTACGGCTGGCGTGCGTGAGGTGCTCTTGAATTTGAAGTGGCTGGCGTCCCGTCTGGAAGGCGTGCGCGTCAGTTTTGACCTGGCTGATTTGCGGGGCTACGCCTATTACAGCGGAGCGCGTTTTGCCATCTATGCGCCCGGAGCCAGTGACGCATTGGTGCGTGGCGGTCGCTATGACGAAGTGGGCGCCGTGTTTGGTCGCAACCGACCTGCGGCAGGTTTCAGCCTTGATATCAAGCAGGTGGTCAGCGTGGTGTCGCCGCGTGCGCTCAAGGCCGCCATCCGTGCGCCCTGGGGCGACTCGGGTGATGTGCATGCTGCCATTGCAGCTTTGCGTAGCCGCGGCGAGACCGTGGTCTGTGTACTGCCGGGGCATGAAAGTGAAGTTGATGAGTTCCATTGCGACCGAGAACTGATATCAGTCTCCGGTCAGTGGGTCGTGCAAGCTATTGAAGCAACTGACAATTGAATTGGGTCTGTGATGAAAGTTACCAAAGGTCGCAATGTGGTCGTGGTCGGCACCCAGTGGGGTGACGAGGGCAAAGGCAAACTGGTGGACTGGTTGACGGAGAGCGCGCAGGGCGTGGTCCGCTTTCAGGGTGGTCACAACGCAGGGCACACGCTGGTGATCAATGGCGTGAAGACCGCGCTGCATCTGATCCCGAGTGGCATCATGCGACCGGGTGTCAAGTGCTACATCGGCAACGGCGTGGTGTTGTCTGCGGCCAAGCTTTTCGAGGAAATTGAAGGGCTTGAGAAGGCCGGCGTGGAAGTGCGTTCACGCCTGCGCATCAGCGAGGCGTGCCCGTTGATACTTCCATTCCATGCGGCGCTGGACGTGGCCCGGGAAGCAGCCCGTGAACAAGGTGGTACGGAAAAGATTGGCACTACCGGTAGAGGGATTGGTCCTGCTTACGAGGACAAGATTGCCCGCCGTGCCCTGCGGGTACAGGACCTCAAATACCCGGAGCGGTTTGCCGCGAAATTGCGCGAACTCCTTGCCTTGCACAATCACGTGCTGACAACCTTTTTGGGGTCTGCCAAATTCGTTTTTGGTGACACTCTTACGCCTTATCTCCGTGATGGCGAAGTGCAGTTCGATGCGGTCTACACCGAGGCCATGAGGCACGCCGAGCTGCTCAAGCCCATGATGGCGGATGTCTCGCGGGAGCTCAACGACGCACACCAGGCAGGTGACAACCTGCTGTTTGAAGGTGCGCAAGGCACCCTGCTGGATGTGGATCATGGCACCTACCCCTATGTCACTTCCAGCAATTGCGTCGCAGGCAACGCTGCTGCGGGTTCGGGCGTCGGCCCCGGCATGCTGCATTACATCCTTGGCATTACCAAGGCCTACTGCACGCGCGTGGGCGGCGGTCCCTTTCCTACTGAGCTGGATTGGGAAAAACCGGGAACGCCCGGCTATCACATGAGCACGGTGGGCGCCGAAAAGGGCGTGACGACGGGGCGCAGTCGACGCTGTGGATGGTTTGATGCTGCCTTGCTCAAGCGCAGCGCACAGGTCAATGGCTTGTCAGGGTTGTGTATTACGAAGCTGGATGTTCTCGATGGTCTGGATGAGTTGAAGCTGTGTACCGGGTACGAGCTCGACGGAGACTTGATTGATCTACTGCCAATGGGGGCCGATGACATTGCCCGTTGCCAGCCCATTTATGAAACGCTGCCAGGCTGGAGCGATTCCACCGTCGGCGTCACGGACTATGCCAAGCTGCCCCTGGCCGCTCGGCAATACCTGGAACGCATAGCCGAAGTCACAGGCGTGCCGATCGCCATGATTTCGACAAGTCCGGATCGCGATCACACCATCCTGATGCGCCATCCTTACGTGGCATAACCTCTCTGCGTGCTCGATTACAGTGCGCTAGCAGCTATTAAATCAGGAGCGAACATGTTGACGGAAGACGGCAAACACCTTTATGTGAGTTATGACGAGTACCACAGCCTTATCGAGAAGCTGGCGCTGAAGGTGCATCAGTCGGGATGGGAGTTCGACACCATTCTCTGCTTGGCCCGCGGAGGGCTGCGTCCAGGGGATATCCTGAGTCGTATCTTTGACAAGCCTTTGGCAATCATGTCAACGAGTTCCTATCGGGCAGAAGCCGGAACGGTGCAGGGGCACCTAGATATCGCGCGCTTCATCACAACGCCCAAAGGTGAAATCGCTGGGCGAGTGTTGTTGGTGGATGACCTGGCGGACTCCGGCCACACGTTGCGCGCGGTGATCGACATGTTGAAGACGAGCTACGCTCCTATTTCAGAATTGCGCAGCGCCGTGATCTGGACCAAGGGGTTGTCAATGTTCACGCCGGACTACTCGGTGGAGTTTTTGCCTACCAATCCGTGGATTCACCAGCCTTTCGAGGGGTATGACAGCCTGGGGCCCGACAAGTTGCTGGAGAAGTGGAAGGTTTGAGCGAAGATAGTTCCGCAGGGGCTGGTTTCGCCAGAATTTCCATGCTATAGTCCCCGATGGCCAGGTCAAATTCCCCCACCCTTGGCCACCCCAAATTCCCCCAGGCAGGACGGTCGGATTATGACGACTCGGGTGTGATGGCGATGCGTGCAGCGGCCTCCTTGAGGCGGTAGCTCTTGCCCTCGAACTCCAGCATCGCGCAGCGGTGCATGAGGCGATCCAGGATGGTGCTGGCCATGGTGGCGTCGCCGAGGTATTTGCCCCAGTCCTGCACCACGCGGTTGGACGTGATGAGAACAGCGCGGCGCAGCTTGTAGCGCTGGTGCACGATGGCCTGTAGGACTTCAGCGGCATGCTCGCTGATGCGTCTGGCCAGGAACAGGTCATCGAGGACGAGCAGGTCCGGCGCGACCCAGTCCTTGAGCAGCTCGGTGCGCTCTGCCGTAGTGGCCAGCGCGTAACGGGCGAACTCGGTGTCGGCTTCCAGGTAACGCACGTCATAGCCCTGCAGCGTGGCCTGGTAGGCCACGGCCTTGGCCACATGGCTCTTGCCGGTGCCCGGCTTGCCGATGATCAGCGCGTTGGCCCCCTCGCCGATGAACTTCAGGGTGTGCAACTCGAAGCAGGCGCTGCGCGGCAGCTTCGGGTTGAAACGCCAGTCGAAGTCAGCCAGCGAGGGGCGCTCATCCAGACCCGAGCGCTTGAAGCGGCGCTCGGTCAGGCGAGAGCGCCGGCGGTCCAGCTCGTCTTGCAGCATGGCGGCGAAGGTCTCCAGGAAAGGCTGCTGGGCGGCCTGGGCCTGCATCACGCGGGTGGACAGGGTCTCGGCGATGCCGGACAGGCGCAGCTCGCGCAGCGCGCGTTCGATCTCGATCATGTTCATGGCTGAACTCCCGGTGCGTTGGTGGTGTTGTTGGTTGGTGGTGGTGGTGGTGGTGGTGTGGTGGTGTTTGCCGTGGCGGCGGCGAGCGCGAAGAGATCGCTGTACTCCTCAGCGTCTCGGATGAGCTCATGCTGCTGCGTCAGCGCGTGGGCACCGGCGGCGGGTGCTTCGCCGCAGGTAGCCTCGATGGCCGCCATCGCCTGGGCAAAGAGGGCTTCGGTCAGCGCCAGCACGCGCTTGTAGCTGTAGACCCCTTGCTCCAGGGCCTGGGCGCAGGCGGCATTGATGCAGTGCGCCGGGTAACGGCGCATGAGTCCCACAATGCCCCAGAGCTTGCGCTGCCCGACACGACCCTCGATGGCAAAGAGCAGCTCACACAGCCGGCTGGCGTGCTCACCAATCTCGCCGGCCTGACGCAGGATCAGGCGGGTCTCGCGAGACGGATTGAACACCCGCTCCTCCATGGGCAGAATCACCGTGCCGGGACGCTCGGCCTTGGCGTGGGTGCGCAGCAAGGCACGGGTGTGCATGTCACGAATCTCGATGCGCT